>NZ_JBNNWL010000003.1:0-560024 GCF_050281025.1 Novosphingobium sp. NPDC080210 | reverse complement strand
TTTTGTGGGTTTTGTTGTTTTATTTTTTAAAAAACCGGTTAATCCCCCCTCCCGTTGGGGGGCTACCTATGGCCAAACCCCGGGGGGGGGGTGTCTCGACTTCGCTCGACACGAACGGAACGGGGAGGGCCCTCACTCCCCCACCCCCAGTTGCCACAGGATGAAGGCGAATTCCTCCGCCGTTTCCTTCAGGCTCTCGAACCGGCCTGACTTGCCGCCGTGGCCCGCGCCCATGTTGGTCTTGAGCAGCAGTTCGTTGCCGTCGGTCTTGACCTCACGCAAGCGGGCGACCCATTTGGCCGGCTCCCAATAGGTCACGCGCGGATCGTTGAGGCCGGCGGTTACCAGCAGCGGCGGATAGGCCTGGGCCCGCACCTGGTCATAGGGCGAATAGGACCGGATCAGTTCGAAGGCAGCCTTGTCCTCGATGGGGTTGCCCCATTCCGGCCACTCGCCGGGGGTGAGCGGCAGTTCGGGATCGAGCATGGTGTGGAGCACGTCGACGAAGGGGACATGGGCCACGACCGCGCCCCACAGGTCCGGGTCGGAATTGATCACCGCGCCCATCAGCTCGCCCCCGGCAGAGCCGCCGGAAATGCTGATCCGCCCCGCCTGGGTATAGCCGCGCGCGATCAGGCCGCGGGCGACATCCACGAAATCGTGGAAGGTGTTGGTGCGCCGCTCCAGCTTGCCCGCCTTGTACCAGGCGCGGCCCAGGTCGTCGCCGCCCCGAATGTGGGCGATGGCATAGGCAAAGCCGCGATCGACCAGGCTGAGGCGCGTGGTCGAAAAGCCCGGGTCAATCGCAATGCCATATGCGCCATAGCCGTAAAGGTGCAGCGGGCCGCCTGCCGCGCGGTCCTTGCGATAGACGATGCTGACCGGGATCATGGTGCCATCGCGCGCGGCGATCTCCAGCCGCTCGGTGGTGTAGAGCGAGGGATCGTAGCCCGAGGGGATTTCCTGCACCTTCAGCGTGGTCAGTTGCCGGGTGACGACATCGTATTCCAGCACGCTGGCCGGGCTGACCATCGATTCGTAAGACAGCCGCAGCGCGGTGACCGCCCATTCCGGATTGTCGCCCACCCCGGCGGAATAGGTCGTTTCGGCAAACTCGATCGGTTCGATCCGCGCCGGATCGTCGTAGTACCGCACCTCGATCCGGTCGAGCCCGCGCACCCGCCCTTCGGTGACATAGAAATCGCGGAACAGGTCAAACCCGGTCAGGTAGAAATCGTCGCTGCCCTCGATCAGCGTGGTCCATTCGCCGGGGTGCGAAAGGTCCGCAGTGGCGAGGCGGAAGTTTTCATGCGTGTCGTTGGCGTGGATGAACAGCGTGTCCTCGTGCAGGTCCACGTCATATTCCACCCCGGTTTCGCGGGCGCGGACCAGCACCGGATGGGCCAGCGGATCGGCGGCGGGGACCAGCCGCACTTCGCTGGTTTCGTGGTCGGAGGTGGAAATGATCAGCCACTGTTCGTTGGCCGACAGCGAGGAGCCGACGCGGAAGCCGTCGTCATCCTCGTGGTACAGTTCCACGTCGCTTTCATTGGGCTGGCCCAGCCAGTGCAGCCGGGCATTGTCGGTCCGCCACTGCTCGTTGGCGCGGGAATAGACGATCCCGCGATCCCCCGCGACCCAGACCAGCGAGGAGAGGGTTTCCGGGATCTCGTCCGGCAGGATCTCCCCCGTCTCGAGGTTCTTGATCCGCGCGGTGAAGCGTTCAGAGCCATTGTCGTCGACCGACCAGGCGAGCAGCTTGCCGTTCATCGAAACGGAAATCGCGCCGAGCCGGAAATATTCCTTCCCCTCTGCCAGGGCGACTTCATCGAGGATCAGCTCGTCCGGGCCGCCCGCGACGGGCCTGCGCCACCACTTCTTGTATTCGGCCCCTTCCTCGAACTCGATCCAGTAGAGGTAGTCGCCGTCCTTTTGCGGGACCGACTTGTCCGCCTCCTTGATCCGGGCGCGCATTTCCTTGAACAGCGTGTCGATCCGGCCCTGCTGATCGGCCATACGGGTTTCGAACCAGGCGTTCTCGGCATTGAGGTGCGCCAGAACCGCAGGATCGTCGACCTCGGGATAGCCGCGGTCGCGCAGCCAGGCGTAATCGTCGGTCACCGTGATGCCGTGGTGCGTGATGCTGTGGGGTTTCTTCGCAGCAATGGGGGGAGTGGTAAGAGCCATGTGCCCCGTCTATGGTGGCTGCATTGTCCCCGCAAGCAGGACTCGCGACACACCATGCTGATGAACACACACGAAGCGCGGCTCGACGCGCTGCGCAAGGAATTGAAGGCCCGCGCCCTCGACGGTTTCGTTATCCCGATTTCCGACGAGCACATGAGCGAATATGTCGGCGCCTATGCCCAGCGGCTGGCCTGGCTGACCGGCTTTGGCGGCTCGGCCGGAACGGCAGCCGTCCTGGCTGACAAGGCGGCGATCTTTGTTGACGGACGCTATACCCTGCAAGTGCGCGAGCAGGTGGACGGGCGGCTTTATGAATACCAGTCCGTGCCCGCGACCAGCGTGGCCGCATGGCTGGCCGACAATGCCGCCCCCGGCGCGCGGATCGGGTTCGACCCGTGGCTGCACGGCAAGCCCTGGGCCGATGCCACGGCGAAGGCGCTGGTGGACAAGCAGGCACAGCTCGTTCCGGTAGAGGGCAATCCGGTCGACGCGATCTGGGCCGACCAGCCCGCGCCCTCGCCCGCTCCCGCCCTGGTTCACGACAATGCCTATACCGGCAAGTCGAGCGAGGCGAAGCGCAGCGAAGTGGCCGAATGGCTAGCCGCCAAGGGCCTGGATGCCGCCGTGGTTTCGGCGCTGGACGGCGTCGCCTGGCTGCTCAACCTTCGTGGCACCGACGTGGAGCGGACACCGGTCGCCCTGTCCTTCGTGCTGGCTCATGCGGATGGCACGGCGCAGCTGTTCATTGACGAGCAGAAGGTCACGCCGCAGCTGCGCGCCCATCTGGGCAATGCGGTGACGATCCTGCCGCGCGCGGACTTCGTGCCGCAGTTGCAGGCGCTGGCGGGCAAGAAGGTGGCGGTCGATCCGGAAAGGTCGGTCCAGGCCGTGTTCGGGGTTCTGACCGAGGCCGGGGCGAGCGTGGTGGAAGCCACGGACCCGACCGTGCTGGCCAAGGCGGTGAAGAACCCGGTCGAACAGGCCGGACAGCGCGCCGCCCAGCACCGCGACGGGGCAGCGATTGCCAAGTTCCTCCACTGGCTCAGCGTCGAAGCGCCAAAGGGCGGGGAGACGGAACTCTCGGCAGCGGCAAGGCTGCACGCCTTCCGCCAGGAATCCGATCTGCTGCGCGACCTGTCGTTCGACACGATCTCTGCCGCCGGTCCCCATGCGGCCAGCCCGCATTACCGGGTGGACGAGGAATCGAACCTGACGATCAGCCCCAATTCGATCTACCTGGTCGATTCGGGCGGGCAGTACCTGGATGGTACCACCGACATCACCCGCACCGTCTGGGTCGGACCGGGTGAGCCGAGCGCGGAACACAGGGACCGCTTTACCCGCGTGCTCAAGGGCCACATCGCGCTGGCCCTGACCGTGTTCCCCAAGGGCACGGTCGGCAGCCAGCTCGACACCTTGGCGCGCTATGCCCTGTGGCAGGCCGGGGTGGACTATGCCCACGGCACGGGCCACGGCGTCGGCAGCTTCCTGTCGGTCCACGAAGGGCCGCAGCGGATTGCCAAGGCGACCGGGGGGCAGGCCGGAACGGGTCAGGAATTGCTGCCCGGGATGATCCTGTCCAACGAGCCCGGCTACTACAAGGCGGGCGAATACGGCATCCGCATCGAGAACCTGGTGCTGGTCGAACCGCGCACGATTGCCGGGGCGGAAGGCGAATATTTCGGCTTCGAAAACCTCACCTGGGCGCCGATTGACCGCACCCTGGTCGATACCAGCCTGCTGACCCGCGACGAACTGCGCTGGTGGGACGATTACCACGCCCAGGTTGAAGCGATCCTGGCCCCGCAACTGCAAGGCGAGGTGCTGGCCTGGCTGCGGCAGGCGTGCCAGCCGCTTTCGCGCGGATGAACGGAGCGGCGGGCCTGTGACAAATTGCGACACTTTGGCCGCCTGTCGGCATAAATGCGCGACAGTCCGGCCCTAGAACGACGACAGGAAGCCACGGGGCCGGATTTCCCCTCTCCCCCTGCCGGCCCGGTGGCTTCTCCCCAATTCCTGCTTTTCTGCGACGTTTTCTGAGACAAGGAGTTCGCGTGATGAAAAAGACCGTTCTTGCCATTGCCCTGCTGACCACCGGCCTTGCCGGTGCCGCGATTGCCCAGGCTCCCGCTCCGGGCGCAGACCCGATGGGCGACAAGACCGTGACCAAGGCCGAAGCCCAGGCCAAGGCTGCCGAAATGTTCGCCAGGATGGACGTCAACAAGGACGGCAAGCTGGACCAGGCTGATCGCGGCGCACACCGCGCGCAGATGTTCGACCGGCTGGACGCCAACAAGGACGGCAATGTCAGCCGCGAAGAATTTGCCGCTGCCCACCGGGGCATGGCCGATGGCGACAAGGCTGCCGGCGAGCACAAGATGGGTGAGCACAAGATGGGCGAACACCGCATGGGCAAGCGCGGCGGCGGCCACATGGGCGGCGGCCGGATGATGATGCAGATGGCCGATGCCAACAAGGATGGTGCAATCAGCCGCGAGGAATTCACCGCAGCCCATGCCCGCATGTTCGACATGGCCGATGCCAACAAGGACGGCCAGCTGACTGCGGCAGAGCGCAAGGCGCACCACGCGCAGATGCGCCAGAAGATGGGCGGCAAGGCTGCGCAGCACGACCACACCGCCCACGCCGGCCACCAGACCAACAAGTAACCGAAGCGGCGGCGCGATCATCCATGGACCAGAGTGAGGCAACCCGCCTGCTCCTCGTCGATGACGAAGCTGCCCTGCGCGAACCCCTGGCCGAGTATCTCGCTCGCCAGGGGTTTGTCGTGGCGCAGGCCGCCAGCGCGGCAGAGGCGCGCGTGCACTTGCGCGACGCCCCGCCCGACCTGGTCCTGCTCGACATCATGATGCCGGGCGAGGATGGCCTGTCGCTGTGCCGTCACCTCGCCGAAACGCAGGCGATCCCGACCATCCTGCTCACCGCGCGGGGCGAGGCGACCGACCGCATCGTCGGGCTGGAAATCGGCGCGGACGATTACGTGACCAAACCGTTCGAGCCGCGCGAACTGGTCGCCCGGATCCGCTCGGTCCTGCGCCGCGCGGCCAAGGGCGGCGCTCCGGCCCCGGCAGAGGAAGAGGCCGACCTGGTCTTTGACGGCTGGCGGCTCGATCCGCTGAAACGCAAGCTGACCGACCCGGAAGGCGCGGTCGTGGCCATTTCCTCGGTTGAGTTCCGCCTGCTCATGGCCTTTCTGGAACATCCCCGCCAGGTGCTGGACCGCGACCGCCTGCTCGACATGGTCCAGGGGCGCGAGGCGCACCTGTTCGACCGCGCGGTCGATAACCAGATCAGCCGCCTGCGCCGCAAGATCGAGGCTGACAGCCGCAATCCCACCCTGATCCAGACCGTCTGGGGTGGCGGCTACATGCTGGCCGCCGATGTCCGGCGCGAACCGGCACGGCAGGGCTGATGGCGCGCCTGAAGGGGCTGTTCTGGCCGCGCAGCCTGCAAGGGCAACTGCTGCTGGCCATCGCGCTGGCGCTGCTGCTGGCCCAGGGGATCAGCGCGGCCCTGCTCTACCGCGCCCAGGCCGAGCGGCGCGAGGCTGCCCTGGTCCACACCGCTGCCCTGCGCCTGTTCGGTGCCGCGCGCGAGGAAGGGCTGATCGGCGGCGAATTCCGCCATCCCGGTCGCCGGATCGACCGGGCCACCGAGCGCGGGCTGCGGGTCGAAAGCAGCGCCCAGGCGCCGCTTCTGGCCAGCGACAGCCGCTATGACCATGCCGAGGAGGAACTGCGCGAGATCATCGCCGGCCAGGGCCTGCAAGTCGGCAAGGTCGTCATCGCCGCGCGGCCCATATCCGACGATGCCCGGCTGGTGCAGCGCATGGAGCGCCGCGCCCGGATGCTGGGCCGCGATCCCGAACGCCCGCACCACCTGATGGTCGCGGCGATCGAACTGCCCGAAGCGGGCAAGTGGCTGACCGTGCGCGTTCCGGTGCCCAGGGGCGAACCGGCGATGATCGGCACGCTGATTGCCCAGACCCTGCTGCTCTATGCGCTGATGGTCTTTGCGATTGCCCTGATCGTCCGCCAGATCACCAAGCCGCTGGCGGCGCTGACCACCCGGCTGGAAACCTTTGCCGCCAATCGCGACACCCACGGCCAGCTGGAACCGGAGGGGCCGGACGACGTGCGCCGCCTGATCGTGGCCCACAATGCGATGGAGCAGCGGATTGCCGCCCTGCTGGACGAAAAGGACGTCATGCTGGGGGCCATCGGCCATGACCTCAAGACGCCGCTGGCGGCCTTGCGCGTCCGCATCGAAAGCGTCGAGGATGAGGGCGAGCGGGCCAGGATGGCCGCGACGATCGAGGACATTACCCACAGCCTCGACGATATCCTCTCGCTCGCCCGCGTCGGCCGGCCCAGCGACCCGCTGGAGCCGACCGAACTCAATGCCCTGGTCGGACAAGTGGCCGAGGAGTTCGAGGATATGGGCGAGCCGGTCAGCTTTGCCCCCAGCGCGCGCATGGTCTTGCCGCTGCGCGCCACCTGGGCGCGGCGCGCGGTGCGCAACCTGGTGGTCAATGCCCTGCGCTATGGCGGCGCGGCACGGATCGCGGTCGAGCGCATCGACGGCCACGCGCTGATCCGGATCGAGGACGATGGCCCCGGCATTCCGGCGGACCAGATCGAAGCGATGATGCAGCCCTTCACGCGCGGCGAACCATCGCGCAACAGCGCCACGGGCGGTGCGGGCCTGGGCCTCACCCTGGCCCGCGCGATTGCCGAACAGCACGGCGGCGCGCTGACCCTGGCGAACCGGCTGGATGCGCAAGGACGCGTGGCCGGGCTGACCGCCACGCTCTCCCTGCCGCTCGCCTGAACCTCAGCGCAGCAGCGCCCCCAGCAGGCCGCGGGCGAAGCGCCCCAGCATCTGCCCGCCCAGCGCCGTGCCGATGGTCCCCGCTGCCGCACTGGCGGCAGAGGCAACCGGCGATCCGCTGGAACGCCGCCCGGTCATCTGCCGCGCCACCATGGTTCCGGCCGAGGCTGCGGCGGCACCCATCGCGGCCTTTCCGGCGCGCTCCCACAGGCTGGTCGTGGCGCGCGGGCGGGCGCGCTGGGCTTCCTCGCCCTGCTCCGCCACGACTTGCGCCGCATCCGCCGCATCCTGCGCCTTTTGCGCCAGCACTTCCGCCGCGCTTTCGCGGTTTACCAGGCTATCGTACTTGCCATCGAAGGGGCTGATCGACTGGATGATCGCGCGTTCTTTCGCGGTGATCGGACCGAGGCGCGAATGCGGCGGCGCCACCAAAGTACGCTGGACAATCGTCGGCGCGCCATCCTCGTCCAGCGTGGACACCAGCGCCTCGCCCACTTTCAGTTCCGTGATGGCCGTTTCAACGTCGAGGTCGGGATTGATGCGGAAGGTTTCCGCCGCCGCGCGGATCGCCTTCTGGTCGCGCGGGGTGAAAGCGCGCAGCGCGTGCTGGACCCGGTTGCCCAGCTGGCCCGCAATTTTTTCCGGAATGTCGATGGGGTTCTGGCTGATGAAATAGACCCCCACCCCCTTCGACCGGATCAAGCGCACGACCTGTTCCACCTTGTCCAGAAGAGCCTCCGGCGCATCGTCGAACAGCAGATGCGCTTCGTCAAAGAAGAACACCAGCAACGGCTTTTCCGGATCGCCCACCTCTGGCAGAGCCTCGAACAGTTCGCTCAGCAGCCAGAGCAGGAACGTGGCGTAAAGCTTGGGGCTCTGCATCAGCTTTTCGGCGGCGAGGACATTGACCACCCCCTTGCCGCTTTCGTCGGTGCGCAGGAAATCGTTGATCTCGAACGCGGGCTCGCCAAAGAACCGGTCCGCGCCCTGGCTTTCAAAGGCGAGCAGCTGGCGCTGGATCGTGCCGACCGAGGCCTTGGAAATGTTGCCATAGGTCGCGGCCAGTTCGCTGGCATGGGCGGCGCAGTGGATCAGGGTCTGCTGCAAGTCGTCCATGTCGAGCAGGAGCAGGCCATTGTCGTCCGCCCAGCGGAAAGCGATGGTCAGCACCCCCTCCTGCGTCTCGTTCAGGCCCATCAGGCGGCTGAGCAGCAGCGGCCCCATTTCCGAGATCGTGGTGCGGATCGGGTGGCCCAGCTCGCCATAGAGATCCCAGAACACCGCCGGATTGTCGCGGTATTCGAAGGGTTCGATGCCAAGTTCGCGGGCGCGGCTCTCTATCTTGTCGGCGTGCTTGAAGTCATGACTACCGGCCATGGCGATCCCGGACAGGTCCCCTTTCACGTCGGCCATGAAGACCGGCACCCCGGCGGCGGAGAATTGTTCGGCCAGGGTTTGCAGCGTCACCGTCTTGCCGGTTCCGGTGGCGCCCGCGATCAGGCCGTGGCGGTTGGCGCGGCCCAGGCGCAGCACCTGCCGCTCGCCAGTACCGGACAATCCAATGAAAATTTCGTCCATGTAACGCTCCGCATAGGGGTTTTGGGCGAAAACTAGATAGGACCACTTAGGCCTGCACGCGAAGGGGTTTTTGCAACCTTGGCAAAGCCCGGCTAAAGCGCGTGCCGGACACCTTCAGTTACGGTTGAGAATGAGCGCGCGAGAACCCTTTATCCTGCTGGACGATGCCCGCCCCACCGGGGCCAGCGCCGCCCGGCTGTACCGCGCCCCTGCCGAAGTGGTGGTCGCGCGCCGCGCGGCCGACGTTGTCCCGGCGCTGGACCGGCTGGGCGAACTGCGCGCGCAGGGCTTTGAACTGGCCGGTTATATGGCCTACGAAGCCGGCCTGGCGCTGGAAGAGCGGCTGATGCCGCTGGCCGATGCGCGGTCCGGCGCGATGGGGCCGCTGCTGTGGTTCGGCGCCTTCGCCTCCTATGAAACGATTGCCGCCGATCATGTGCCGGAATGGCTTGCGGCCCATGCCGAACCGGGCCCGGCCCAGATCGGCCCGCTGGAGCCGCAGCTTTCCGCCGGGGGCTACGGCGCCGCCTTTGCCGCCTTGCAGGAAGCGATTGCGGCGGGCGACATCTACCAGGCCAACCTGACCTTCCACCTGGCCGGATCGTTCCGGGGCGATCCGCTGGCGCTCTATGCCGCGCTGCGTCCGGCGGCGGGCGCGGGCTATGGCGGAGTCGTGTTCGACGGATCGCACTGGCTGCTGTCCTGCTCGCCTGAACTGTTCTTTGCGGAAAAGGACGGGGCGGCCATGGTCAAGCCGATGAAGGGCACCCGCCCGCGCGGCCGCAGCCAGGCAGAGGACGCGGCGCTCGCCAGCGAACTGGCCGCATCGACCAAGGACCGCGCCGAAAACCTGATGATCGTGGACTTGCTGCGCAACGACCTGTCGCGCGTGGCCGAAGCGGGCAGCGTCAAGGTGGAGCGGCCCTTTGCGGTCGAAAGCTATCCCACGGTCCACCAGATGGTCACGACCGTGCGCGCGCGGCTGATGGCGGGCAGGGGCCCGGTCGACATGATCCGCGCCCTGTTCCCCTGCGGCTCGATCACCGGCGCGCCCAAGATCCGCGCGATGGAGCTGATCGACCAGGTGGAGCGCGATGCACGCGGACCCTATTGCGGGGCGATTGGCCGGATCGACGCGAATGGCGATGCCGCCTTCAACGTCGCGATCCGCACCCTGCGCCTGACCCCGGGCGAGAACAGCCGGGGCCGCGCCGTGCTGGGCGTCGGCTCGGCCATTGTCGCGGACAGCGAAGCCCTGCCCGAATGGCGCGAGAGCCTGCTGAAGGGCGGCTTCGTGCGGCTCCACGGCGCGGGCGCGGACCTGATCGAAACGATGCGCTTTACGCCCGAAGACGGCGTGCCGCTGCTGGAACTGCACCTGGAACGGATCAAGGCGAGCGCGGCGGAACTGGGCTTTGCCTTTGATCGCCATGCCGTGCGCAATGCCATTCAGGCGCTGTGCTTTGAAGCCGATGCGCCCGCGCGGCTGCGGCTGGTTGCGGCGCGCAGCGGGGCCTATTCGCTGGAACTCTCGCCCCTGCCCGCCGACCTGAACCAGCCGGCGCGCTGCGCGGTCTTGCGCCTGCCGGTCGATCCGGGCGACTGGCGCCTGCGCCACAAGAGCAGCGACCGGGGCTTTTACGACCTGGGCCTGGCCGCCGCCAAGGCTGCGGGCGCGGACGAGGCCCTGCTGCTGCGCGACGATGGCCTGCTGACCGAGGGCTGCTTTACCAACCTGTTCGTCGAACGCGGCGGCAAGCTGCTGACCCCGCCCGCCAGCCTGGGCCTGCTGCCCGGCGTGCTGCGCCGCTCGCTGCTGGAACAGGGCCGCGCCGAGGAGGCGGAACTGACGCTCGACGATCTGAAGGACGGGTTCCTGATCGGCAATGCCCTGC
Source organism: Novosphingobium sp. NPDC080210 (assembly GCF_050281025.1). NCBI lineage: Bacteria > Pseudomonadati > Pseudomonadota > Alphaproteobacteria > Sphingomonadales > Sphingomonadaceae > Novosphingobium > Novosphingobium sp. NPDC080210. The sequence continues at coordinate 549,513 of NZ_JBNNWL010000003.1, read as the reverse complement.
GCGGCCTGATCCCGGCGGTGCTGCTGTGAAGCTGGCCCAGGCCCTGTCGCGCATTGCCCCGTCGCGCACCACCGCCATCACCGACCGCGCCACCGAACTGCGCGCGGCGGGCAAGGACGTGATCTCGCTTTCGGTGGGCGAGCCGGACTTTGCCACCCCGCCCCACGTCGTCGCCGCCGCCAAGGCCGCGCTCGATGCGGGCGACACGAAATATACCCCGGTCGCGGGCACGCAGCGCCTGCGCGAGGCGGCGGCCCTGCACTTCCGCCGCGACCTGGGCCTGACCGTCAGCCCCGAACAGGTGATCGTCAGCGCCGGGGGCAAGCAGGCGATCTTTCACGCGCTGTTGGCCACGCTCGATCCGGGCGACGAAGTGCTGATCCCCAGCCCGTGGTGGGTCAGCTATCCCGAAATCGTCCGCTTTGCCGGGGCCGAAGTGGTCGATATGCCGACCAGCGCGGCAGGGGGCTTCCGGATTACGGCAGAGCAACTGGAAGCCGCAATCACGCCCAATACGCGCTGGCTGCTGCTCAACAGTCCCGGCAATCCCACCGGCGCGACCTATCCGGCAGAGGAACTGCGCGCGCTGGGCCAGGTGCTCGTCCGCCATCCGCAGGTGCTGGTGATGAGCGACGATATCTATGCCCCGCTGCGCTATGGCGCGGGCGCGCATGCCACGCTGGCGGTCGAATGCCCCGATCTGGCAGACCGCGTGCTGACCGTGTCGGGCGTGTCCAAAAGCCACGCCATGACCGGTTTCCGCATCGGCGTTTCGGCTGGGCCGGAATGGCTGATCAAGGCCATGGCGCGGCTGCAATCGCACAGCTCGGGCAATCCCGCCTCGATCAGCCAGGCTGCTGCCGTGGCCGCCTTCGAAGGTCCGCAGGAGTTCCTGCTCGATTGGCGCGAACGCTTTCGCGCGCGGCGCGACATGGTCGTGGCCGCGATCAACGCCATCCCGGGGCTGTCGACTCCGGTGCCCGACGGCGCTTTCTATTGCATGGTCGATGCCGCGCCCCTGATGGAGCGCTTTGGCGATGATGAGGCGCTGTGCCTGCACTTGCTGGATCACGGCGTGGCCGTGGTTCCGGCCTCATCCTTTGGCGGAAGCAATGGCTTCCGCATCAGTTTCGCGGCCGACGAGGCCAGACTTTCAGAAGCGGTGCGCCGCATTGCGGAGGCACTAAAATGAGCGTGATCCCGATCCTGTACGAAGATGGCGAAGCCCTGGTGATCGACAAGCCCGCGGGCCTGCCGATCGAGCGGCCCCGCGCTGGTGGGCGCAGCCTGGAAAACCATCTGGAGGAACTGAAGCTGGGCTTTCAGCGCGTGCCCGTTGCGGTCCACCGCATCGATACCGACACCTCTGGCTGCCTGCTCATGGCCCGCAATCCCAAGGCGCTGAAGCGGTTCAACGCCGCCTTCGAAGCGCGCGAGGTGGAAAAGGTCTACCTTGGCATCGTCTCCGGTCCGGTGGCCGAGGCCGAGGGCACCATCGCCCTGTCGCTCAGCAAGATTTCCAGCGCGGAAAAGGGCTGGCGGATGATCGCCGCGAAAAAGGGCAAGCCTGCCGTGACCCACTGGCGCAAGCTGGCCGAGCGCGGCGGCAATACCCTGGTCGAGTTCCGCCCGGAAACGGGCCGCACCCACCAGATCCGCGTCCATGCCGAACATGGGCTGGGCCATGCGCTGCTGGGCGATCCGGTCTATGGCAATGGCCAGGGCGCACCGCGCACCATGCTGCACGCCCGCGCCCTGACCGTGCCGCGCGAAGGCAAGACGCCGATCACGGCAATGGCCCCGCTGCCCGCCGATTTCCGCGCGCTGGGCTTTGACGATGACGACCTTAGCGCATGACACGATTGCCCGCGCGCTGGCGCTGGTAAGCGAAAGCTTCATCGCTGCGTCCGGCCCGGGCGGGCAGAACGTCAACAAGGTGGCCACCGCCGTGCAATTGCGGCTGGACGTCTATGCGCTGCGCCTGCCGGTGGAAGTGTTCAAGCGGTTCAAGCAGCTGGCCGGCAGCCGGATGACGGCCAAGGGCGAACTGCTTCTCACCGCCCAGCGCCACCGCACCCAGGAAGCCAACCGCCAGGACGCGCGCGAGCGGCTGACCGAGCTGATCGAGGAAGCCTTCAACCTCCCCGAAAAGCGCGCCAAGTCCCGCCTCAACCGGATCAACAAGGGCGAGCGGCTGGAAGGCAAGAAAAAGCGCGGGGCGGTGAAGGCTGGGCGCGGCAAGGTGCGGCTGGATTAAGGGGCGGTTGTGCAGAGCCGCTGCTGAAGAAAATACGCACGCAAAGCCGCAAAGGCGCGAAGACGTCGCTCTGCGCCGCAGGCAATCATTTCCAGACCTACATTTGCTCCAGAGGCACCCAATGAATGGCAGGCGGCTTCGCCGCAGGCTCAACCTCTTCGCGCCTTTGCGGCTTTGCGTGAGAAATATCTCACAAACGGCCACCGCAGGAAAAGGGCCCGCCTCCCCCTCGTCATTGCGAGCGCAGCGAAGCAATCCAGGGCCGCGCCAGAGCGCCCTGGATTGCCGTGGGGCTAGGCCCCTCGCAATGACGAGGTAGCACTGGCGCTCATCACCTGGCGGCCGTCAGCCGCGAAGGCGCCCAGTTCCAGGGCATCGCCGGTCCGGCGCAGGACCAGATGCAGGTCCTCGCCGCAGATGGCCGGGGAAACGCCCCGGAAGGCAAACGACTTCAGCCCATTGTCACCCAGCTCGCGCCGCACCAGATCAAGCAGCAGGCTGGCCGTCAATGGGCCGTGGACCACCAGGCCGCGATAGTTCTCCTCGCCCATCGCGTAGGGCAGGTCATAATGGATGCGGTGGCTGTTGAAGGTCAGCGCGGAATAGCGGAACAGCAGCGGTTCCGACGGGGTCAGCGTCCGGTGCGCCTGCCAGTCGGAAGCATCGAACCGCCCCTCGTCCAAAGGCGGCGGCGCGGGGGGCGTGCCATGTTCGGCTGGCGCGCGATAGACCACGGTCTGCACTTCGCGCACGGCCAGCCCGCTTGTCCCGCTGGTTTCGTGGGCGATGTCGACAAAGACCAGTTGCCCGGTGCCGCCGTTCTTTTCGGCGATGGATTGCACGCGCGAGAGGCGCGACACCGCCTCGCCCACGCGCAGCGGCTGGACGAATTCTACCTTGCTGGAGGCCCACATCCGGCGCGGCAGCGGGACCGGGGGCAGGAAGCTGTCCGGACTGTCGCTGCGCAGCGGGTGGCCGTCCGGACCCAGCTGTGCGGTCGGCGCGTCGGGCAGGCCCAGGCACCAGTGAAAGCCCTGCGCCGTGGTGCCATCCGCCGGAGCCTGGCGGTCCAGCGCGGCGCACCAGCGCGCGAAATGGCCGGGATCGATCCGGTCATCCCGGCGTTCCTCGCGCCCGATCCAGGCCTGCCACTGGCTCATCAATTGCGTCCTTCGATCAGGCCGCGCGCGATCACCTGCGCCTGGATTTCCGCCGCCCCTTCAAAGATGTTGAGGATGCGGGCATCGCACAGGATCCGGCTGATCTCGAATTCCAGCGCATAGCCGTTGCCGCCATGGATCTGCAGGCTGGCGTCCGCGTTCGACCAGGCGGCGCGGGCGGCGAGCAGCTTGGCCATGCCGGCCTCGATATCGCAGCGCTTGCCAGTGTCCTTGGCGCGAGCGGCGGCATAGGTCAGTTCGCGCGAGAGGACGAAATCGACCAGGCTCATCGCCAGCTTGTCGGCCACGCGCGGGAACTGGACCAGCGCCTTGCCGAACTGCTTACGGGCCATGGCATAGTCCAGCCCCAGTTCCAGCGCGCGTTTCGCCACGCCCACGGCGCGGGCAGCGGTCTGGATGCGGGCGGCTTCGAAGGTGCGCATCAATTGCTTGAAGCCCTGCCCTTCCTCGCCGCCCAGCAGGGCATCGGCGGGGGCGCGCATGGCATCGAACTGCAGCGCATATTCGCGCATTCCGCGATAGCCCAGCACTTCGATCTCGCTGCCGGTCATGCCTTCCGCCGGGAAGGGATCGGCATCGGTCCCGCGCGGCTTGGGCACCAGCAGCATCGACAAGCCGGCATAGCCCCTGGCATCGGGCAGGGTGCGGGCCAGCAGGGTCATCAGGTCGGACCGGCTGGCATGGGTGATCCAGGTCTTGGCCCCGTCGATCACCCAGCCCTGTTCATCGCGGCGGGCGCGGGTCTGGAGCGAGCCGAGGTCCGATCCGGTATCGGGTTCAGTGAAAACGGCAGTGGGCAGCACTTCCCCGCTGGCGATCCGGGGCAGCCACGCAGCCTTCTGCTCCGCCGTGCCGCCCATGGCGATCAGTTCGCCCGCGATTTCGCTGCGGGTGCCAAGCGAACCTGCGCCGATCCAGCCGCGCGACAGTTCCTCGGTAATCAGGCACATGACCAGCTTGGACAGGCCCAGCCCGCCGAATTCCTCCGGGATGGTCGCGCCAAAGGTGCCAAGGTCGGCCATGGCGGCAACGGTCGCGTCCGGAATCAGGTCATTGGCCAGATGCCACTTGTGCGCATGGGGCAGGATTTCGGCCTCGGTGAAGCGGCGGAACTGGTCGCGGATCGTATCGAGATCGCTGTCGCCCAGGCCCTCGCTCGGCCATTCGCCCGCCGCCAGCATGGCAGCGACTTCGGCGCGGATCGCGGCATGATCGCCTTCGACCAGATCGCGGCAGGCATGGGCCAGATCGCGCGCGGCTGGCCCTAGCCCCAGGTCGCCCGGGCGGAGCAGCTCGTTCTGCCCCATCGGCAGGCCGCCGGTCAGCTGCGCCAGCGTTTCGGCAAAGCCCAGGAAGGCGACCTTGCGGTCCAGTTCGGTCCCGCCGCCATTGCGCTCCAGCCAGCCCGCCACGGCTTCCAGCGCGGCGACGCTGGTGGCGATCCAGCCATAACCATGGTGCGCGCGCTGGTTCGCCGGATCGATCTGCGCCACCGCTGCGCGGGCGAGGTCAGCATAACCCCGCGCCGCGCCCAGCACATGACCGAAGTCGATGCTGCTCATGACACCTCCCCAGCATGGGGAGGGGGACCGCCCGCAGGGTGGTGGAGGGGGCGCGCGGCGGAAGAACCCCTCCACCGCTTCGCGGTCACCCTCCCCGTATCGGGGAGGACCTTACGCACGTTCAAACACGGCCGCGATGCCCTGGCCGCCGCCGATGCACATGGTTTCCAGGCCGTACTTCACGTCGCGGCGCTGCATTTCGCGGGTCAGGTTGGCCAGGATGCGCCCACCCGTCGCGCCGATCGGATGGCCCAGCGAAATGCCCGAACCGTTGACGTTGAGAATTTCGTGGCGGCTGTCATCGTCCGACCAACCCAGGCCCTTGAGGCAGGCCAGAACCTGCGGGGCGAAGGCTTCGTTCAGTTCGATCAGGCCGATGTCGTTCCACGACAGGCCGTTCTTGGCAAACAGGCGCTCGGTCGCGGGGACCGGGCCATAGCCCATGCGGCTGGGATCGCAGCCCGCCGCGGCCCAGGAATGGAAGAAGGCGATGGGTTCGAGGCCCAGCTCTTCCAGTTTATCTTCGGCCACGACCAGGCAGGCCGCCGCCGCGTCGTTCTGCTGGCTGGCATTGCCAGCGGTGACCACGCCGCCTTCCAGCGCGCGCAGCTTGCCCAGCGTTTCCATCGAGGCATCGGCGCGGTAGCCCTCGTCATGCGCGAAGACCACGGGATCGCCCTTCTTCTGCGGGATTTCGACCGGGACCAGCTCGTCGGCGAACAGGCCCTTTTCCCAGGCCGCCGCAGCGCGCTGATGGCTGCGCACGGCATAGGCGTCGCAGGCCTCGCGGCTGATGTTCCAGTCCTTGGCCAGGTTCTCGGCCGTTTCGATCATGCCGCTGATCACGCCATAGCGTTCGATCGGCTGGCTCATCACGCGGCCGCGCGTCAGGCGGTCGTGCAGGGTCAGGTTGCCCGCGCGCACGCCCTTGCGGATGTCGGTGCTGTAATGCTCGACGTTTGACATGCTCTCGCAGCCCCCGGCCACGACCACGTCGGACACGCCGGTCTGCACCATCATCGCCGCATTGACGATGGCCTGCAGGCCCGAACCGCAGCGGCGATCGAGCTGATAGCCGGGGACTTCCTCGGGCAGGCCGGCCAGCAGCCACGACCAGTGCGAAATGCACGGCGCTTCGCCGCTGCCATAGCCCTGGGCGAAGATCACGTCATCGACGCGCGAAGGGTCGATCTTGGTCCGCTCCATCAGCGCTTTCAGGATCACAGCGCCCAGTTGGCCTGCGGTCAGCGGGCTGAGGCTGCCGCCGAACTTGCCCACGGCGGTACGGATCGGGGCAACGATGGCTGCCCTTCTAAGCCCTTGGGTGCGGAGTTGAGTCATTTCTGGTCCTTGTCTGAGGTTGCGACGACACCCCGGTCAATCAGCCGGGCAATTTCACCGGAGGAAAGGCCCAGCCGGTCGGCCAGGACTTCCTCGCTATGTTCGCCCAGGTAGGGCGCGGGTTTGGGATCGCCGGCCTGCTGCGACGGCAGATTGGCGAAGGAACGCGGGGCCGGATAGGCAAAGCCGCTGGGGTTGGCCGGAGACGGGCCGAACAGCGGATTGTTGGTGACCAGGTCCGGGTCCTGCGCCGCTTCGTACATGGTGCGATAGCGTTCGAACGTCGCCCCCGCCTTGGTCAGGCGCGCGGCGAGGTCGGCATAGTCGAACTGGTCGGCGGCTTGCTGGAACAGGTCGAACAGGCGGTGGCGATTGACGAAGCGCTGGTGATCGCTGGCCAGGAAGCTGACGCCCAGCTCCGCCTCAAGCGCGGCGACTTCCTCGCTCAGGCCAAAGGCTTCGACCGTCGCCTTCCACTGCTTGGGCGTGAGCGCGGCGACCATGAAGCGCTTGCCATCGCGGCTCAGGAAATCGCGCCCGAACGCGCCCCAGATCGCATTGCCGATGCGTTCGCGGTCGGCCCCGCGATAAAGCATTTCGGCCATGGCCCCGGCATTGGCCATGGTGCCGATGGCCACGTCGCCCAGCGGCACGCGCATTTCGATGCCCTGCCCGGTCTGGTCACGGTGACGCAGGCCCGCCAGCAGCGAGAAGGCACAGTAGGCTCCGGTGATGAAGTCCCAGGCGGGCAGGATCTGGTTGACCGGCGGCGCGGTGGCCGGGTCCCATTCCTCTGGCCCGCACATCAGCGGATAGCCAGAGGCGGCATTGACGGTGAAGTCCATCGCCTGCCGCCCGTCGCCCCAGCCCATGATGCGGACCGAGACGAGATCGGGCCGCCCTTCGGCCAGTTTCTCGTGGCTGAGGAAGCTGTTCACCGGCAGGTTGGTGATCAATTGCCCGGTCTGGCGGACCAGCTCCGCCGCCAGTTCGCGCCCTTCCTCGCTTTGCAGGTCGAGCGCGACGCTTTTCTTGGCGCGGTTGAGGTTCTCCCACGAGAGCGAACGCCCTTCGCGGGTGACCATGTAGCGGTCATAGTCCAGCCCGCCCGCCTTGTGGTCGATGCGGACGACTTCCGCTCCGAACTGTGCGCAATAGAGGCCCGCCGTGGGCGATGCGACGAACGAGGAAACCTCGACGATCTTCAGTCCGGAGAGAATGTCGTACATTCGAAAATGCTCCTTGAGCGATTACACCGTTCGCCCTGAGGAGCGGCTGAGCGGATGCGAAGACGCGTCTCGAAGGGCCGCGCCGGGTGCTTCGAGACGGGCTTTCGCTGCACTCAATCCCTCCTCAGCACGAACGGAGAAGGGGGAGTTTTCCCCCAGGATCACCAGACGGCCCCTTCGCTCTTGAATTCGCGCAGCAGGTGCTTGGCGATCTGCAGCTGCATGATCTGGCTGGTGCCTTCGTAGATGCGCAGGATGCGGGCATCGCGGAAGAAGCGCTCCGCCGGATATTCGGCGAGGTAACCCGCGCCGCCATAGACCTGGACGCAGCGATCAACGACGCGGCCGCAGGTTTCCGAAGCGAACAGCTTGGCCGCTGCCGCCTTGCGCAGGATGTTCTCACCCCGGTCGGCGCGGGCGCAGGCGTCGGTGATCATGCATTCGGCGGCGTAGAGTTCTGCCTCGCTGTCGGCCAGCATGGCCTGGATCAGCTGGAAGTTGGCGATCGGTTCGCCAAAGGCCTTGCGTTCGGTGGCATAGCGGATGGCCGTATCCAGCGCGCGGCGGCCCATGCCGACGCTCATCCCCGCGACCGAGAGGCGGCCATTGTCGAGGCTCTGCATCGCGATCTGGAAGCCGCGCCCTTCCTCGCCGCCGACCAGCGCCGATCCCGGAATGTGGACGTCTTCCATGATCACGTCGGCGATATGCGCGCCGGACTGGCCCATCTTCTTGTCCGGCTTGCCGATGGTGATGCCCGGCGTCGTCATGTCGACGATGAAGGCCGAGACGTGCGCGTTCTTGGGCAGGGCCTCCTTCGACGTGCGGGCCATGATCAGGCCGATCTTCGCATTCGGGCTGTTGGTGATGTAGCGCTTGGTGCCGTTGAGCTTGTAGCCGTTGCCATCGCGCACCGCCGTGGTCTGCATGGCCGCGCTGTCCGAACCCGAACCCGGCTCGGTCAGGCCGAAGCAGGCAATCTCGCCGCTGGCGATGCGCGGCAGCCATTCGGCCTTCTGCTCCGGCGTGCCATAGTTCTTGATCGCGCTGCCGGTCATGCCGATGTTGATCGACACGGTCGAGCGGAAGGCCGGCGAGGCATAGGACAGCTGCTTCACCGTCTCGATGTACTGGCTGATGTTCATGCCAGCGCCGCCGAACTCTTCGGGAATGGTGATCCCGAACAGCCCCATTTCGCGCATTTCCTGGATGATATCGTCCGGGATGCGATCCTGGGCGATAACGTCCTCTTCAGCCGGGATCAGCCGTTCGCGCACATAGCGGCGCAGCTGTTCGATGAACTGGTCAAAGGTTTCCGCGTCCATTCCGGGGTTCATTGCGCCGGCTCCTTAGATGGGGTCGTAGGGGAAGACATGGGCCGAAACTTCATCGGCGCGCGCCATGCTGGGCTTGAAGGCGGGGATAAGCTCATCCGCGATGGCTTCCGGCGTCCAGCCTTCGATCTTGGTCATCGAGCGCACCGGGCGCGGCTTGTTGTAGAGAACGATCTCGTTCTTGCGGACCGAGAAGATCTGGTTGCTGACGCCCTGGCTGGCATCCGAGGCAAGATAGACCACCAGCGGCGCGATCTTGTCCGCGCTCATGGTCTTGAGCCGCTCGACCCGCTCCTTCTGCTCGGGCGTTTCGGCGGGGATCGAGGCGGTCATGCGGCTCCAGGCAAACGGCGCGATGCAGTTGGAGCGCACGCCCGCACGCGCCATGTCGAGCGCGATGGACTGCGACAGGCCGACAATGCCGAGCTTCGCAGCCGAGTAATTCGCCTGGCCGACATTGCCGATCAGGCCGGAGGTCGAGGTGAAGTGGATGAAGCTGCCCGACTGCTGCTCACGGAAATAGGGGGTCGCGGCCTTGGAGACATAGAACGCGCCGTTGAGGTGCACGTCGATCACCGCGCGCCAGTCCTCATGGCTCATCTTGTGCCAGATCGCATCGCGCAGGATGCCCGCATTGTTGACCACCGCGTCGATCCGGCCAAAGCGCTGGACCGCATCCTCGATGATCGACTGCGCACCGGCGGGATCGTTCACGAAAGCGAGGTTGGCCCAGGCCTTGCCGCCTGCCGCGACGATATCGTCCACGGTCTGCTGCGCCGGACCGGCATCGCCGCCTTCGCCGCCGCCGCCCACGCCCGGATCGTTCACCACCACGGCCGCGCCGTGCTTGGCACAAAGCAGCGCGATTTCACGGCCCACGCCGCGTCCCGCGCCGGTGATTGCAACAACCTTTCCTTCCAGCATGCCCGCCATCGAATCTCTCCTTTGCCAGACCATCGCAATGGCGCGGCGAAAAGAAAAGTCAATTCATCATTTGGAATTGCTTTTCACATATATGAAAAGCTAGAGAGGCGGAATGTCCGGTCCGGTTCGCTCTGTTTCCCAGGCTTTCGCCATCCTGCGCCTGCTCTCGCGCCGGACCGACGGGCTAACCCTGTCGCAGATCGGGCGCGAACTGGGGCTCAGCCCGTCCAGCTGCCTGAACCTGCTGCGCACTCTGGTGGCCGAAGGGATGATCGCCCGGGCCGAGGACCAGCGTTACCGCGTCACCGCCGCCTGGGGAGAGCTGGACAGCTCTGGCCGCCTCACCGAGCGGTTGATCGCCCGCGCCGCCGCCCCGATGCGCGAACTGGCGGAGCGGGCCGAGGCGACGGTCGGCCTGTGGCACGCCGTCTCGGCTGACCGGCTCGCCCTGATCGCGCTGAGCGAAAGCGGAGCGGCCACGCGCATTCACATGGTGGTGGGCCAGCGCCAGCCGATCGGCGGCGGCGCCACGGGCCGCGCCCTGGCGGCAAGCGAGGGCCTTTCGACCAGCGAATTGCAGCGCCGCTTTGCCGCCGTGCGCTGGCAGCGCCCGCTGGAGTTTGACCAGTACCTGCGCGAAGTTTCAGAGGCTGGCGCGCAGGGCTATGCTATCGACGATGGCAGCGGCCATGCCGGGATCGCGTCGCTGGGTTGCCGCATACCCCTGCCGGGGCGCTCGCGGTTCTGCCTCTCCGCCTCGGTCTTTGCCAATTCGCATGACCAGGCCGCCTTGCAGCTGCTCGGCCGGTCGCTGGTCGCAACCGCCGCCGAAATCAGCGCCGCTCTGGCCTAGGCCCCTACTGCTTGGCCGGTTCCGCCGCAGCCGTGGTCGCCGCATCGGCGCCCGCCGCTGCCGAAGCTTCCGCCACTGGAGTCGCGTCGATGTCGCCGACAGCTTCCTCAGCAGGCATTTCGACGTTGTCGGCCTGAGCCTCTTCCTTGGCGCTTTCGCTCTGCCCGCAAGCGGCCAGGGCCAGTGCAGCGGAGGAAACGAAAGCGGCGGCCAGAAGCTTTTTCATCGAACAACCTTTCGAAATTCGCGGGATAGCGGCATATTGCCGCAGGTTAAGGCGCAGCCTAGACCCGTCCGGCGCTGCTTGCCAAGAGCGGAAAGCGCCATGCGAAAGATTCGCGCGATCACTGGTTGATCGGATATAAAGATTTCTTTATATGCGCCGCCATGCGGATTGAACCGACCCTGCGTGCCCTGGCTGATCCGACGCGCCTGCGCATCATGCGCCTGCTCGCGGCGATGGAGCTTGCCGTGGGCGAACTGGCGCAAGTGCTCGGACAAAGCCAGCCCCGCGTGTCACGGCACATCAAGATTTTGTGCGATGCGGGCCTGGCCGAACGGCGCAAGGAAGGCGCCTGGGTGTTCCTGCGCAGCGCGATTGGCGAACACCGCGCCCCGCCGCTGGGCGCCGCCGCCGCACGAATGCTGGCCATGGCCGAGCAGGACGACGCGCAATTTGCCGCCCGCTGCGCGGAAGACCGCCGCCACTTGGCCGCGATCCGCGCCGGACGGGAAACGGCGGCCCAGGCCTATTTCGCGCGCCACGCGGCAGAGTGGGACGAACTGCGCGGGTTGCATTCGCCCGACGGTCCGGTCGAAGCCGCGCTGGTCCGCGCGCTGGGCGGCGAAGGTCTGGGCGCGCTGCTCGACATCGGCACGGGCACCGGGCGGATTGCCGAACTGCTGGCCAGTCGCGCCAATCATGTCACCGGTCTGGACAAGAGCCCGGAAATGCTCCGCCTGGCCCGCACCCGCTTGCAGGACTTGCCCGCTGACCGGCTCGACCTGGTCCAGGGAGACTTTACCGCCCTGCCCTTTGCCAGCGAGAGCTTTGACACGGTGATCTTCCACCAGGTGCTGCACTATGCGCAGGAGCCTGCCCCCGCCCTGGCCGAAGCGGCGCGCGTCTGCCGCCCCGGCGGGACCATCGCCATCGTCGACTTCGCCGCGCATGACCGCGAGGAACTGCGCACCCAGCACGCCCATGCCCGCCTGGGCTTTTCCGACGAGCAGATGCTGGGCCTGCTGGCCGATGCCGGTTTCCGCGCCGCCCCGCCGGTCGCGCTTCCCGGCAAGCCGCTTACCGTCAAGATCTGGACTGGCCAGCGCCTTGCTGACCAGGCCCATGCGCCGCGCGCACCGCATAGGAAAGAAGTCCGCTGATGAATTCGCCAAGCCTGCTGCGCGGGGTCGAAGACCGCCCGCTGTTCACCACGATCCCCGGCGATTTCCGGGTCAGCTTCGAATTCTTCCCGCCCAAGACCGAGGCGATGGAGCAGCAGTTGTGGAACGCGGTGGTGGAGCTCGCCCCGCTTGATCCCAGCTTCGTTTCGGTCACCTATGGCGCGGGCGGATCGACCCGCGAACGCACCCACGCCACAGTCTCGCGCATCGTCAACGAAACCGCGCTGGTCCCCGCCGCGCACCTGACCTGCGTCGCGGCCAGCAAGGACGAGATTGCCGAAGTGGCGGACCGCTACTGGGAAGCAGGCGTGCGCCACATCGTCGCCCTGCGCGGCGATCCGCCGCCGGAAGCGGGGGGCAAGTACACGCCCCACCCCCAGGGCTATGCCGGAGCGGCAGAGCTGGTGGCGGGCCTGAAGGCGCGGCACGATTTCGAGATTTCGGTCGCGGCCTACCCGGAAGTCCATCCTGAAGCGGCCAGCGCCCAGGCCGACCTTGATAACCTGAAGCGCAAGCTGGACGCCGGGGCGAGCCGCGCGATCACGCAGTTCTTCTATTCCACCGATGCCTACTTCCGCTTCCTCGACAAGGTGCTGGCAGCGGGCATTACCGCGCCGATCCTGCCGGGGATCATGCCGGTGACCAATTTCAACGCGATCCGGCGGATGAGCGGGAATACCGAAATTCCGGGCTGGATGATCGAGCTGTTCGTCGGGCTGGACGGCCTGCCCGGTCCGCGCGCCATGGTTTCCGCCGCGGTCGCCGCCGACCTGTGCCGCCGCCTCTATCAGGGCGGCGTGCGCGACTTCCACTTCTACACCCTCAACCGCGCCGAACAGACCTATGCGATCTGCCACCTGCTCGGCCTGCGCCCGAAGGCGTCGCAATGATCCCGGATTGCCCCTTAACCCGTCACCCTGAACTCGTTTCAGGGTCCATCGGGCAACACAGGCAGACCTCCGAATGGCCAGCCTACGCGGCCAAGAAGCATGATACTCTGCGCCCCGGTCTTTCGGCGCGATAGACCCTGAAACGAGTTCAGGGTGACGAACAAGGTGAAATGACGTGACTGTTCGAGAACAATTCCTGGCCGCAGCGGCCCAGCGCATCCTGATTACCGATGGTGCGTTCGGCACCGAGATCCAGGGCTGGAAACTGTCCGAGGCGGACTATGCCGGCAATCTGGGCCTGGCCAAGGAGCAGAAGGGCAACAACGACATCCTGGCCCTGACCAAGCCGGAAGTGCCCGAGGCGATCCACCGCGCCTATTTCGAGGCCGGGGCCGACATTGCCGAAACCAACACCTTTTCCGCCAACCGGATCAGCCAGGCCGACTATGCCGCCGAACATCTGGTGCGCGAGATCAATCTGGAAAGCGCCCGCCTGGCTCGCCGCATTGCCGACGAGTTCACCGCAAAGGACGGCCGCCCGCGCTTTGTTGCCGGGGCCATCGGCCCGACCAACAAGACCCTGTCGCTCTCCCCGGACGTCAACGATCCCGGTTACCGCGAGATCGATTGGGACCATCTGGTCGAAGTCTATCACGAACAGGCTGCCGCGCTGGTCGAGGGCGGGGCCGACTTCATCCTGATCGAAACCGTGTTCGATACGCTCAACTGCAAAGCCGGGATCATGGCGGTCAAGCAGCTGGAGCAGGAACTGGGCCGCGACATTCCGATCATGCTGTCGATGACGCTGACTGACCTGTCGGGCCGCAACCTGTCCGGCCACACGGTCGAAGCCTTCTGGAACGCGGTGCGCCATGCCAAGCCGCTGACCATTGGCCTCAACTGCTCGTTCGGCGCCTCGCAGCTGCGGCCCCATGTCCGCACGCTCAGCCAGATCGCCGATGCACTGATCATGGTCTATCCCAATGCCGGCCTGCCCAACGAACTGGGCCAGTATGACGAGATGCCGGAAACCACCGCGGGCCTGGTCCGCGAATGGGCCGAGGCCGGACAGGTCAACGTGCTGGGCGGGTGCTGCGGATCGACCCCGGCCCATATCGCCGCCATTGCCAAGGCCTGCGAAGGCCTGCCGCCGCGCCAGCTCCCGCAGCTTGAGCCGGTGACCCGCCTCGCCGGTCTTGAACCTTTTGTGATTGCAGCCTGAACCATGACCCAACCCGCCTCCACCGCCCGCTTCGTCAACATTGGCGAGCGCACCAACGTCACCGGCTCTGCCGCGTTCAAGAAGCTGATCCTGGCCGGTGACTACACCAAGGCGGTCGAAGTGGCGCGCCAGCAGGTCGAAAACGGCGCGCAGATCATCGACGTCAACATGGACGAGGGTCTGCTCGACGCGGTCGAGGCGATGACCACGTTCCTGAAACTGATCGCCGCCGAACCGGACATTGCCCGCGTTCCGGTGATGATCGACAGTTCCAAGTGGGAAGTAATCGAGGCCGGGCTGAAATGCGTTTCGGGCAAGCCGGTGGTCAATTCGATCTCCATGAAGGAAGGCGAGGAGCCGTTCCTGGCCCAGGCGCGCAAATGCATGGACTATGGCGCGGCAGTCGTCGTCATGGCCTTTGACGAAAAGGGTCAGGCCGACACCAGGGAGCGCAAGGTCGAAATCTGCGAGCGCGCCTACAAGCTGCTGACCGGGATCGGCTTCCCACCCGAAGACATCATTTTCGATCCCAACATCTTCGCCGTCGCCACCGGCATGGAAGAGCATGACCGCTATGGCTTGGACTTCATCGAGGCCGTGGCCGAGATCAAGGCGCGCTGCCCGCACGTCCATTGCTCAGGCGGCCTGTCGAACCTGTCGTTCAGCTTCCGCGGGAACGAGCCGGTGCGCCGCGCGATGCATTCGGTCTTCCTCTACCACGCCATCCCGGCGGGCCTGGACATGGCCATCGTCAATGCCGGGCAGCTCGACATCTATGACCAGATCGACCCGGCCCTGCGCGATGCCTGCGAGGACGTGATCCTGGCCCGCCGCCCTGACGCGACCGAGCGCCTGATCGCGCTGGCCGAAAGCTTCAAGGGCACCGATGCCAAGACCGCCAAGGAAGCCGAGGAGTGGCGCGGCTGGGACGTCGTCCGCCGCCTGGAACACGCGCTGGTCAAAGGCATCGACGCCTATATCGTCGAGGATACCGAGGAAGCGCGCCAGCTTCACGCCCGCCCGATCGAAGTGATCGAAGGGCCGCTGATGGCCGGCATGAACACGGTCGGCGACCTGTTCGGCGCGGGCAAGATGTTCCTGCCGCAAGTGGTCAAGTCGGCCCGCGTGATGAAGAAGGCGGTCGCCCACCTGATCCCCTTCATCGAGGCGGAAAAGGAGGCCGGAGCCAAGGCCAAGGGCCGCATCGTCATGGCCACGGTCAAGGGCGACGTGCACGACATCGGCAAGAACATCGTCGGCGTGGTCCTGCAGTGCAACGGCTATGAAGTGATCGACCTGGGGGTCATGGTCCCCTGGGCCAAGATCCTGGAAACGGCCAAGGCGGAAGGCGCGGACATGATCGGCCTGTCTGGCCTGATCACTCCCAGCCTGGACGAAATGGTCACCGTGGCCGAGGAAATGCAGCGCGCCGGCTTCACCATGCCGCTGCTGATCGGCGGCGCGACGACCAGCAAGGTCCACACCGCGCTGCGCATCGATCCGGCCTATGACGGCCCGGTGATCCACGTGCTGGATGCCAGCCGCGCGGTCGGCGTGGCCAGCCAGTTGCTGTCCGATACCCAGGCAGAGCCGTTCATCCAGTCGGTTGCCGACGAATACCAGCACATCCGCGACGTGCGCGCGGGCAAGGATTCCTCGATCCTGCTCAGCCTGGCCGATGCGCGGGCCAATGCGTTCAAGGCCGACATGTCGGACAAGGCGCCGCCGCCCGAGCAGCCGGGCATCCACGTCTTTGACGACTGGGACCTGGCCGATCTGGTCGAGACCTTTGACTGGACCCCGTTCTACCGCGCCTGGGAACTGCACGGCACCTACCCATCGATCCTGACCGACGAAGTGGTCGGCGAAAGCGCCCGCGCGCTCCAGGCCGATGCCCTGGCCATGCTGGACAAGATCGTCCGCGAAAAGTGGCTGACCGCGCGCGGCGTCGTCGGCTTCTGGCCCTGCGCGCGGGAAGAGGACGACATCATGGTCTACCTCACCGAAGAGGAACGCCACGTCCGCCTGCCGATGCTGCGCCAGCAGATCCGCAAGAGCCGCGACCGCGCCAATTTCTGCCTCGCCGATTTCATCGACCCGGATGGCGACTGGATCGGCGGCTTTGCGGTCAGCATCCACGGCATCGAACCGCACCTGGAACGCTTCCAGGCGGCGCACGACGACTATTCGGACATTCTGCTCAAAGCCCTGGCCGACCGCTTTGCCGAGGCCTTTGCCGAGCGGCTGCACCAGCACGTGCGCACCACGCTGTGGGGCTATGCGCCGGGCGAGCAGTTGACCAACGAAGCGCTGATCCGCGAAGAATATCGCGGCATCCGTCCGGCCCCAGGCTATCCCGCCTGTCCCGACCACAGCCTGAAGCCGATCCTGTTCGACCTTTTGGGCGCAACCCAGAGCACAGGCATTACGCTGACCGAATCGAACGCCATGCTGCCCACCTCTGCGGTTTCCGGCTTCTACTTCGCGCACCCGGAAAGCCAGTATTTCGGCGTGGCCCGCATCGGCCATGACCAGCTGGAAGACTATGCCAAGCGCTGCGGCGTGGACCTCAAAACGGCGGAGCGCTGGCTGCGGCCCAATCTGGACTGAGGCCCCGATTGGCCATTGCGCGGCGGCGGACGGAGCGGCACACCCTGCCCATGCGGTTTGCCTTTCTTTGCTCCGCCCTGGCCAGCCTGCTCCTGCCCGCCGGACCGGCCAGCGCGCGTCCGGCCAGCGTCGCGGTCGCTTTCGACCGGCAGAAGATCCGCCCCGTCCTGGCAGAGGGCCTGGCCGACCGCGCCACGGGCCGCGAAGTCACTGCCGCCGATCCGGTGCGGATCGCTTCGATCTCCAAACTGGTCACGGCGCTGGGCGTGATGCGGCTGGTCGATCAAGGGCAGCTTGATCTGGACCGGGACGTTTCCGCCTACCTGGGCTTTCCGGTCCGCAATCCGGCGTTCCTCGACCGGCCGATCACCCTGCGGCTGTTGCTCTCGCACCAGTCCAGCCTGCTCGACGGCGAAGACCTTTACATCATCCCGCTCGGCATGACCTTGCAGCAGCGGCTCGCCGATCCCCGCGTGTGGGACAGGGACCACGCGCCCGGTTCCGGCTGGTTCCACTATACCAACCTGAACTTCCCCGTCGTCGCCAGCGTGATGGAACGGGTGACGGGCGAGCGGTTTGACGTGCTGATGAGCCGCCTGGTGCTGCAACCGCTGGGGCTGGATGCCTGCTTCAACTGGGGCGCGGGCTGCTCGGCCAGCGCCTTTCGTAGCGCGGTCGTGCTTTACCGCGACAGCGGCGAAGTGGCGCGCGATGACCTGAAGGGCAATCCGCCCGCCTGCCCGGTCGTGGTGCAGGAAGGCGGCGCCTGCGACCTCTCGACCTATCGCCCCGGAGACAACGGCGCGCTGTTTTCCCCGCAGGGCGGGCTGCGCATATCGATGCTCGACCTGGCACGGATCGGGCAGATGTTGGCCAGGGGCGGCAAGGGCTTCCTCTCGCCCCGCGCCTTCGCGCAGCTTGGCCGCATGGAATGGCGCTTTGACGGTCAGAACGGCCTGGGCGAGGACGGCACGGCGAGCGGCTTCTTCTGCGCCTATGGCCTCGCCCTGCACCGGATCGGGGCGGGCGGCAGGGGCTGCCATGACGACCTGTTCACCGATGGCCGCCTGCGCCTGGGCCATGCGGGCGATGCCTATGGCCTCAAGAGCGGGCTGTGGTTCGATCCGGTTTCGGGCCGGGGCCTGGCCTATTTCACCACTGCCGTCGCGCCCGATGCGCCGCGCGGGCGCAGCGCCTATACCGCCGCCGAAGAAGCGATTGTGGAGAGAGCGGGCGCCGCGCCCTTCCGTTGAGGCGCGGCTGCGGCTAGGCCGCTGGCGTGACTGCGCCGGACCTCCTTCAGAAACTGCACGATACCTTCGGCTTCTCCGCCTTTCGCGGGGTGCAGGATCAGGTCGTGGGCCGGATCATGGCAGGCCAGTCGACCCTTGCGGTCATGCCCACCGGCGCGGGCAAGAGCCTGACCTACCAGTTGCCGGCCGTCGCCCTGCCGGGAACCTGCGTGGTGATCTCCCCGCTGATCGCGCTGATGCACGATCAGCTGCGCAGCGCCGAAGCCAATGGCATCCGCGCCGCCAGCCTGACCAGCGCCGACGATGATCGCGGCGCAACTATGCGCAAATTCAGAGCTGGCGAATTGGACTTGCTCTATGTTGCTCCCCAGAGAGCAGCCATGGAGCATTTCCGGGACTTTCTAACCGGCTCGCGAATCTGCCTATTCGCAATTGATGAAGCCCATCTGGTTTCCGAATGGGGTCACGAGTTCATTCCGGAATACCGCGCGCTGCGTCCGCTGATGGATGCCTTTCCGCAGGTTCCGCGCCTTGCCCTGACCGCCACGGCCGATGCCCATACCCGCGCCGACGTGCTGGCCCAGCTGGGCATTCCCGACGACGGCCTGATCGTTGCCGGGTTCGACCGGCCCAATATCCGCTATGCGATCCGCCATCGCGACAATCCGGTGCGCCAGCTGACCACCCTGATGGCCGAGCAGCCCGGCCCCGGCATCGTCTATGCCCCGACCCGGCGCAAGGTGGAGGAACTGGCGGACAAGCTGGCGCTTGTCACCGGGCGCCCCGTCCTGCCCTATCACGCCGGACTGGACCCCCAGGTGCGCGCCGCCAATCAGGCCGCATTCGTTGCCAGCGAAGACATGGTGATGGTTGCCACGGTGGCTTTCGGCATGGGAATCGACAAGCCCGACGTGCGCTTCGTCGCCCATGCGGGTGTGCCGAAATCGATCGAGTCCTATTACCAGGAAACCGGCCGCGCGGGCCGCGATGGCGATCCTTCGGTCGCGCTGCTGCTGTGGGGGGCAGAGGACTTCGCCCGCGCCCGGATGCGGCTCGACGAGGTGGAGGAAAGCCGCCGCGCTGGCGAACGCAGCCGGATCGATGCCATGTCGCGCCTGGTCGAAACCGCCGGTTGCCGCCGCGCGCTGCTGCTGCGCCATTTCGGCGAAGACCCGCCCGCCACTTGCGGCAATTGCGACAATTGCCTGGATTCGCCCGCCGTGGTCGATGCGACAACTCTGGCGCAAAAGCTGCTGTCGGCGGTCTATCGCACCGGCCAGTCCTATGGCCTGGGCCATATCGAGAAAGTCCTGCTCGGCCATGACGACGAGCGAGTCCGGCAACGCGGGCACGACCGGCTCACCGTGTTCGCCATTGTCGGTCCGGACGAAGCACCGCTGCTGAAACCCCTCGCCCGCGCCTTGCAGGCCCGGGGCAGCCTGGTCCCGACCGAGCATGGCGGGCTGGCGCTGGGCGGCGACGCCAAAGAGGTTTTAAAAGGCGAAGCGGCTGTGATGATCGCGCTGCCGCCCAAGCGCGAAAGCGGGCGCAAGGCGCGGCGCGACCGCTCCGGCGGGTTCAACCCGGTCGGCGATCCGCTGTTCGACGCGCTGCGCACGCTGCGCCGCGATCTGGCCGCCGAAGCGGGCGTACCACCCTATGTGATCTTCCACGATTCCACCCTGCGCGACATGGCCGCGCTGCGCCCCGCCAGCCTGGCGGAACTGGGCCAGCTGGTCGGCATCGGCGCGCGCAAGCTGGAAGCCTATGGCGAAGCTTTCCTGGACGTGATTCGCCAGCACTAGAAACCTGCTGCTGCAAATCGTTAGCAATTGCAGCTTGACTTGTGCGGCAAAAAGCTTTCAGGGGGCGCTCTCGAAACCGACCAGGAGTACCCCGTGGCCGCCTTCGAGACCCTTCTTTCCCCCGTCATCCTGTTTTTCGTCCTCGGCGTTCTGGCCGCAGCGGCGCGATCGGACCTGTCGGTCCCCGAACCGCTGGCCAAAAGCCTGTCGCTCTACCTGATGGCCGCGATCGGGCTGAAAGGCGGGGTCCAGGTGTCGCAGGCGGGCTTCTCCCCGCAACTTCTGCAAGCCGCCCTTGCCGGCCTGACGCTCAGCTTTGCTCTGCCGCTCCTGGCCTTTGCCCTGCTGCGCGCCTTTGCCCGGCTCGACCGGCTGAACGCGGGCGCGGTTGCGGCGCACTACGGCTCGGTCTCCATCGTCACTTTCGTCACCGTGTCCGACGCGCTGACCCGCAGCGGCATGGCCCCGGCCGGCTACATGGTCGCGGTGATGGCCCTGATGGAAACCCCGGCGATCATCACCGGCCTGCTGCTGGCGCGCGGCGCCGGCACGCTGAGCGGAGGCCAGCGCGGCAAGCTGCTGCGCGAAGTGCTGCTCAACGGCTCGGTGGTCCTGCTGCTGGGTGCCTTCCTGATCGGCCTCGCCATCGGCAAGCAGCGGTTCGAGCCCATCGCCCCGGTCTTCGTCACCGGCTTCACCGGGCTGCTCTGCCTGTTCCTGCTCGACATGGGGCTGATCGCCATGCGCCGCCTGCGTGACAGCCGCGCGCTTACCTGGCGGCTCATTGCGCTGGGCGTAGTCCTGCCGCTGGTCAACGGCTCGATCGGCCTCGCCACGGCGGCACTGCTGGGCCTCGATCCCGGCACCGGCGCCGCGCTCGCCATGCTGGCGGCCAGCGCCTCCTATATCGCGGTTCCGGCGGCGGTGCGCCTGGCCATGCCGGATGCCGATCCGGGCATCTACCTTTCGATGTCGCTTGCCGTTACCTTCCCGTTCAACATCCTGCTGGGCATTCCGCTGGTCATTCAGCTGGCCCCGCTGGTCCTGGCTTAAGGAGGCCGCGCCATGATCACGACCTACACCCGCAAGCGCATCGACATCCTGGTCGATGCCCCGCTGTGCGACTGGCTGATCGAGCAGGCCGCTGCGGTGGAGATCCTGCACCATTCGATCCTGCCGGTGGAATCGGGCCTGGGCCGCGCCGGCCCCTGGCGCGACGACGGCTTTGGCACGGTGGGCAAGCGGATGTTCCTGGCCCTGTCGAACGAGGAGAAGGTTCAGGCCCTGCTGGAGCGGCTGGCGCCGGACATCGAACGCTTCGGCCTGGTGATCGCCGTCTATGACGTGGAAGTGATACGCGGCGAGCGGTTCTGAAACCGCCCGCCGCGCCGGGTAGTGGTTACGGCCGGATCGAATCGTGCGGGATGTGCGGTGCCGCATCCTCGCCGTGGCGCGTCGCCCACAGCGAGTAGAACACGCCCGCCGCGATCAGGCCAAAGGTGATCCCCAGGCTCAGCACCGGGGGGAACTTGGCCCCGCCCAGCAAGAAGTCCGAAACGAAGATCTTCGACCCGATGAACACCAGCACCGATGCCAGTGCGTACTTCAGGTAATAGAACCGGTGGATCATGGCCGAGAGCGCGAAGTAGAGCGCGCGCAGGCCCAGGATCGCCATGATGTTGCTGGTATAGACGATGAAGGTATCGGTGGTGATCGCGAAGATCGCCGGAACCGAATCCACCGCAAAGACCAGGTCGGCCAGGTTGATCACCACCAGCGCCACGAACAGCGGCGTCACCGCCGTCACCAGCCTGCCGGTCTTTTCATCCGGCACCTTCACAAAGAAGTGCTGGTCGTGCAGCTGCGGCGTCACGCGCAGGTGGTTCGAAATCCACCGCACCACCGGGTTCTTGGCAATGTCGGGATCGTGGTCCCCGGCGAAGAACATCTTGATCCCGGTGAAGATCAGGAAAGCGGCGAAGATATAGAGCACCCAATAGGCCTGCTCGACCAGGGCCGCACCCGCCGCGATCATCGCGCCGCGCAGCACGATCACTGCCAGGATGCCCCACAGCAGCGCGCGGTACTGGTACTTGGGCGGAATGGCGAAGAAGGTGAAGATCAGGCTGATCACGAAGACATTGTCGATCGACAGCGCCTTTTCGATGAAGAAGCCGGTGTAATACTTCATGCCCAGATCGGCGCCCTTCTCGATCCAGACCCAGGCGCCAAAAGCCATGGCAATGGCGATGTAGAAGGCCGTCAGCTTGAGCGATTCCGCGATGCCCATTTCGCGGTCCTCCTTGTGGAGGATGCCCAGGTCGAACGCGGTCAAGGCCAGGACCAGCCCCGCGAAAGACAGCCAGAACCATAAAGGTGTGCCGAGCCAGTCGGCGGTAAGGAATTCCATCAGTTCAGTCCCCTGTTTGCAGAATCAAAGGGCCGGCGCCCCCGCGAAAGGGAACGCCGGCGAGTGGAGGCAGGCCGGTCAGGCGCGCGAATGCCGCGGCTTGGTTGAAAGCCGCGCGAGGCGGTCCTTGACGGCCAGCTTGAGTTTCTTGAGCCGGGCGACCTCGAACGGGTCCGGCAGTCGCCGCGCCTGCAAGCGGCGCAAGGCCTCGTCCAGTTTCTGGTGGCGTTCCATCAGACGGAACAGACGGTCAGACATGAGTATGCTCCCTATCGCACTGGTTGGTACGATCGGACACACCGAGCCAAGGGCCGTAATGGGTTGGGAGGGGGACGAACCCGGACCCTGGCATCGGTGTATCCGATGCGGTCCGACATCACGCAGCGCTGACCAAGGATGGGGCTTTGGTCATATGCGCCGCGCCAGAGGGGCCCGGTCCCGCCTGACTTTATTACGACTGATTCGCTCCGATTTCAAGAGGGAATTGAGAACGAATCTCATTCCCCTCTGTGATGGCTAGAGCAAGTGCCCGGTGCGGTCGCGCTTGGTGGCGAGGTAGCGGGCATTGTGCGGGTTGGGGGGAAGCTGGTGCGGCACCCGCTCGGTCACGGTGACGCCTGCTTCGCGCAGAGCCTCGACCTTGGCAGGATTGTTGGTCATCAGCCGGATCGCTGGCACGCCAAGCAGGTCCAGCATCCGCGCCGCGACGGGAAAGTCGCGCGCTTCGGTCGGCAGGCCCAAACGGTTGTTGGCGTCGACCGTATCGAACCCCTGGTCCTGCAATTCATAGGCGCGCAGCTTGTTGATCAGGCCGATCCCGCGCCCTTCCTGCCGCAGGTAGAGCAGCACGCCCCAGCCGCCCTGCCCGGCTTCTTTCGCCATTTCGCGCAGCGCGGCATCCAGCTGCGGCCCGCAATCGCATTTCAGGCTGCCCAGGATGTCGCCGGTCAGGCATTCGGAATGGAGCCGGACGAGCGGCGCGCGGTCTCCATTCTGCGCGCCGATCACCAGGGCAACGTGTTCGCGCAGGTCATCGGCGGAGCGGAAGGCGACGATCTCCGCCTCTTCCGCCGCCGCGACCGGCAGACGGGCGCGGGCGGCAATCGCCAGGTGCGCGGTATCCTTCCACGCGGCCAGATCCTGCGCCGATAGCGACACGGCCTCTCCCGCCTCTGCCGGATCGACCAGGAAGGCTGGCAGGATACCGGCGAGCCGGGCCAGTTCCATCGCCGCTGCTGCGGCCTCTGCCTGCTCCAAGGGCTCGGCCAGGAACGGGCCCTTCATCGGATAGGTCAGGTCCAGCGCCGGGTCGGCCAGAGCCCGCGCGGCGCCGAGGTCGAACGGCTCCGCCCCGCGAATCAGGACGGGCGCTTCGGGCACGGCAGCCTCGCGCTGGTTGGCCAGTTTCAGCGTTACCGCCCGCGCCGCCGAAATCAGCATGGTGCGCGACATGGCACCTTGCCCCAGGCCGGTTTCCGCCGGAAGCAGAATGAACGCACCCTCCAGCACAATTGGCCAGCCATGGCGCAAGGCGTCCAGCGCCTGGGCCACGCGGCGCGCGGGCGAAGTCACAGGTCGAACTCCGTGATCAGCGGCACGTGGTCGCTCGGCTGGTCCCAGCGGCGGGTTTCCTCGACAAAGCGGTGAGCACTCGACTGTGCGGCCAGGTCGGGCGAGGCCCACATGTGGTCCAGCCGCCGCCCGCGATCCTTTTCCTGCCAGAAGGTGCGATAGGACCACCAGGTCCAGTTGCGTTCCGGCGCGGGGATATGCTTGCGGCCCAGATCGACCCAGCCGTGCGCATCGCGCAGGCGGTAGAGCGCCTCAATCTCGATCGCGGTGTGGCTGACCACCTTGAGCAGGGCCTTGTGATCGTAGACGTCGCATTCCAGCGGGGCGATGTTGAAATCGCCGACCAGCAGGGTCGGGCGGTCCAGCTTGTCGGCCCAGTTCGCCATCCGCTCAAGGAAGTCCAGCTTCTGGGCGAACTTGGCATTGACCTCGCGGTCCGGCACGTCGCCGCCTGCCGGGATATAGACGTTCTCCAGCACCATGCCCTGCCCCGGTCCGAGCAGTTCCACGCCGACATGGCGCGCCTCGCCATTGGCCTGCCAATCGTTGCGGGTCAGCTCGCGCAGGGGAATGCGGCTGACCGTGGCCACGCCGTGATAGCCCTTCTGCCCGTGGACCGCGCGGTGGACATAGCCCAGCCGCTCGAACATCTCATGCGGGAACAGGTGCTCGGCGCACTTGATCTCTTGCAGGCAGAGCACGTCGGGCGCCTGCTCACTAAGGAAGCGTTCGACCTGATCGATGCGCAGGCGGACCGAATTGATGTTCCAGGTGGCGATAGAGACCATGGCGCGGCTTTAGGTTGCCCGGTGCGGTCCAGCAACGAAAAACCCCTGCTCCGGGGGCAATGGAGCAGGGGTTCATTTTGTGCGTTCGTCACGCTTGACGGTCTGGCCCAACAGGAGGCTTGGGCAACAGGGGGGAAACCCGCCTCAGGCCGCGCCGTCGATGTCTTTTTAGTCCAGTTCGGCTTGCGCTGTCATGAACAACCGGACCGGATTTGTCGCCAATTGTCGCAAGCGAGCCACGCTCTGCGACGAGGCGTTGCGCCTTATCGACGGCCCGCCGGACGCGGATCGTTGAATCGGAAAGTGTTGTCGGGAATGGCCAATCCATATTGGTGATTCGACAAGTTGACCCGCGTCAGCGTGTTCTGCGAGTCGAGCGCTGCCCAGCTGGTCAGTTCCAGCCCGCCCGGGGCCGAAGCCTTGCGCACGAAGACCAGGGTGATGACGCCGAATTCAGGATGAGCCTTGTCCCGCACTTCGACGCTGACGATGTTCGGGCTGCTGACCGGCACCAGCTTGCCGAACTTGGCCACGTCGCGCTTGGGATCAAGCAGCGCGCCAAGCGGGCTGTTCTTGATCGGCCAGCGCTGCACCTGCCGGACCGAATAGTCGACAAAGGTGAAGGCCGAACCGTCCGAAACGATCAGGAAGGGCACGCCCTTTTCATACTGGAAGCGGATGCGGCCGGGGCGCTTGAGCGACATGACGCCGCTCACCCGCTTGCCGTTGCGGTCGATCTGCACGAAGTTTGCGCGCATCGTGGAAATGCCGCGCAATGCTGCCACGGCTTGCGCCAGGTCGCCGGCTTGCGCTTGCGCCGCCGGGGCCGTGGCCACCAGCGCCGCGGGCGCGGAAACGACAAGTGCCGCCGAAAGGGCGGCACCAAGCGAAATCGGGAAGAGCTTGATCTTGTTCATGGGTCCACCTGCTAGAGGAAGCCCGTTGAACTCGCAATGAACCCGGCTTGTTCCCTGCGTACAGGTTGGAACGGGTTCGGTGCGGGGCGGGCAAATGCCTGCGCCCCGCCGCCAAGCTTATTTGATCTTGGCTTCCTTGAACTCGACGTGCTTGCGCACGACCGGGTCATACTTGCGGAAGCTCATCTTCTCGGTCGTGTTGCGCGGGTTCTTCTTGGTCACATAGAAGAAACCGGTGTCGGCAGAGGAGACCAGCCGGATCTTGACGGTTGCGGGCTTCGCCATGGCGCTTGTCCTGAACTTTCGATTCGATGCCCGAAGGCGCTGAAAACTGCGAGAGCGGCAATTGCTGCCGCCCCTGGAAGGCCGCGCCAATGCGGCACGAGGGCTGGAAAGTCAAGGCTTGGCGGGCGCAAAGGCGTCTGGCCGCGCCATTTCGCACCGACGCTTGCCGCTCTGCCCCAGACTGGTTACAACTGCAACCATGTTGGACGCCGACTTTTCCCGCCTGCCCGATCCCGGGCCCGAAGTGTTCACCGCCCCGCTGCAGCGCCCGGCCCATGTCGGCGAAGATTGGCTGGAGCCGCAGCAGCACGCCTATTCCAGCGCTGAGAACGCGATCTGGGACGAACTGTTCGCGCGCCAGATGGAAGTCCTGCCGGGCCGCGCCGCCAGCGCCTTTCTGGCCGGGCTGGACAAGCTGGACCTGGGGCGCGGCGGAGTGCCCGACTTTGGCCGCCTGTCCGAAGAGCTGGGCGCGCTGACCGGCTGGTCGGTCGTGCCGGTGCCAATGCTGATTCCCGACCACGTGTTCTTCTGGCACCTGGCCAACCGCCGCTTTCCCGCCGGAAACTTCATCCGCACGCGCGAGACCTTCGATTACATCCAGGAACCCGACGTGTTCCATGACGTGTTCGGGCACGTGCCGATGCTGACCGACCCGACCTATGCCGATTACATGCAGGAATATGGCCGCGCCGGGTGGAAGGCGATGCGCTACAACCGGCTCAAGGCGCTGGGCGCGCTCTACTGGTACACGGTCGAATTCGGCCTGATCCTGGAGAGCGAAGGGCTGCGCGCCTATGGCGCGGGCATCCTGTCCGGCCCCACGGAAGCGGTCTATTGCCTGGAAGCGCAGAGTCCCAACCGGATCATGCTCAACGTCGACCGGGTGATGCGGACTGACTATGTGATCGACGATCTGCAACCGACCTATTTCGTGATCGAAAGCTTCCAGGAGCTGTATCACGATACGGTGGAGCGCGATTTCGACCGGCTCTATCGCAGCCTCGCGCCCGGATTTACCTATGCCAACACCGCCGTGATCGACATCGACGACGTGCTGCACCGGGGCACCCAGGAATATCTGCTGCGCGGCGGGCGCGGTTCCGGGGCGCGGCCCGTCTGATCCCCCTGTGCCGGGCGCATAAAGGTAGGGCCGGCGGTCTGGTGACCACCGGCCCTTGCAGGAGCCAGACTCCAGGGGACAGTCCGCCTTATTCGGGCGTGGTATCCTTCTTGTCAGCCTGGTCTTCCATCTTGTCGGCCTTGGCATCGCCGCGTTCGCGGACGGCGTCAGCCTTGTTTTCCATGTTGTCGGCCTTGGCCTCGCTGGTTTCGCGAACCGCGTCGGCCCGGTTTTCCATTGCATCGGCGGCGGCGTCCGAAGCTTCACGAACATCCTGCGCAGCCTTCTCCTCGGCATTTTCCGACCGGCTGTCGCAAGCGGCAACGCCCAGGCCCAAAACGGCAGTGGCGGCCAGCAGCACGCTCTTCTTGAAGTACTTCATGCAGTTCATCCCCTTCCGTGCGGGTGCGGACCATCCGCGCCGCTGGTGGATTGCGGCAGCCGGACAGGTCCAGCCACACCCCGCCTCAACGCGCCGGGGAAATGCTGGTTCCCGGTTTTTGCGTTAATCAGCGCGAAAGGAGGAAAATCGCCAGCCCCCCCGCGACGATGCGGTACCAGGCAAAGGGCGCGAAGCCCGCCCGGCTGACATAGGCGACGAACATCTTGATCACGGCCAGCGCCACCACGAAGGACACGGCAAAGCCCACCGCGATCTCGGTCCAGCCGACCGTGCCGGTGCCCGCCATCAGGTCGGCATGGTTGTCCCACAGCTCCAGCGTGGTCGCCCCCAGCATGGTCGGAATGGCCAGGAAAAAGCTGAATTCGGCAGCCGTGCGCCGCTCGATCCCCATGGCCAATGCGCCCATGATCGTCGCGCCGGAACGGCTGACGCCCGGGATCATCGCAATGCACTGGAACAGGCCGACGCCCAGCGCCTGCCGCGCCGGCAGCTGCGCCACGCCGCTCGGCCCGCCGGGCTTGGCCCAGCGCTCGATTGCCAGGATCGCAATGCCGCCCAGGATCAGCGCCCAGCCGACCACCATCGGACTGCCGAGCAGAATGTCGATATAGTCCTTGAGCAGCAGCCCCAGCACGGCCGAGGGCAGGAAGGCCAGCAGGATGTTGCGCACGAAGGCCAGGCTCATCGCCTCAAGCTTGAGCAGCCCCATGCCGACCGCCCAGAAGGTGCGCCAGTATTGCACCACCACGGCCAGGATCGCGCCAAGCTGGATCACCACGTTGAATGCGGCCCAGGTCTTGGCGTCATAGCCGAACACTTCGGTCGCCAGGATCAGGTGGCCGGTGGAGGACACCGGAATGAACTCGGTTACGCCCTCGACAATGCCGAGCAGAATCGCGGTGACGATAGGGTCCATTTACTCGGTTTCCTGCTGCGCGGCATAGGCGCGTTCATCGAACTGGAGCGAGGCAAGGCGGGCATAGAGGCCGCCGGCGCGGGTCAATTGCTCATGCGTGCCGGATTCGACGATGCGCCCGCCGTCCAGCACCACGATCCGGTCCGCCCCGCGCACCGTGGCCAGGCGGTGGGCAATGACCAGGGTGGTACGGTCAGCCATCAGCCGGTCAAGCGCCTGCTGGACGAGCAGTTCGCTTTCGGCGTCGAGCGCGCTGGTCGCTTCGTCCAGCAGCAGGATCGGCGCCTGGCGCAGGACGGCGCGGGCAATGGCCACGCGCTGGCGCTGCCCGCCGGACAGGCGCGCGCCGCCCTCGCCCAGGAACGTGTCCAGGCCTTCGGGCAGGTCGCGCAGGAAATTCTCGGCATTGGCGGCGCGGGCCGCTTCCCAGATCTGCTCGTCGGTAGCGGTCCAGTTGCCATAGCGCAGGTTGTCCCGCGCGCTGGCCGCGAACAGGACCGCTTCCTGCGGAACGAGGGCGATGCGGCGGCGCACTTCGGCCGGATCGACTGCCGTGATTGGCACGCCGTCCAGCTTGATCGTCCCGGCCTGCGGATCGTAGAACCGCTCGGCCAGCTGGAACAGGGTGGACTTGCCCGCCCCGGACGGGCCGACGATGGCGACCGTCTCGCCCGGTTCGACCGTCAGCGAGAAATCGTGCAGCGCCGCCGTTTCCAGCCGGGTCGGATAGCGGAAAGTGACGTTCTCGAAACTCACCTTGCCGCGGCCCGGGCTGGGCAGGGTCAGGGGCCGTTCCGGTGCAGCGATCTGCGGCTTTTCATTCAGCAGTTCGGACAGGCGGCTGGCCGCCCCAGCCCCACGCAGCAGGTCGCCATAGACTTCGGTCAGGGCCCCGAAAGCCCCGGCGACGATCACCGAGACAAAGACGATCTGGACAATGGTGCCGCTGGTGATGGTCCCTTCGGACACGCCGATCGCGCCCTGCCAGACGAGCAGGACAATCGCTCCGAAAATGGCGACAATGGCCAGCGCCGAGATGACCGCGCGCAGCACGATCCGGCGCTTGGCCGTAGCAAAGCTAAGCTCGACCGATTCCGCAAAGCGCCCCTGCTCACGCTGTTCCTGGTTGAAGGCCTGGACGATCTTCATCGCTCCCAGGGTTTCCGCGACCATCGCACCGATATCGGCCACGCGGTCCTGGCTGGTGCGCGAAATGGTGCGAATGCGGCGGCCAAAGGCGAGCAGCGGGAACAATACGCCGACGATGCCGACCAGCAATCCGGCGGTCAGCTTGGGCGCGAGCGAGAAGAGGATCGCCACCCCGCCAATCGCCATGATCAGATTGCGCAGCGCGACCGAGACGGTCGTTCCGACCACCTGTTCGATCAGCGCCGTGTCCGACGTCATGCGCGAGGCGATTTCGTTGGGGCTGTTTTCCTCGAAGAAACCGGGCGAAAGGCGCAGCAGGTTGTCCTGCACCTTCAGCCGGATATCGGCAATCACGCGCTCACCCAGCCACGAGACGAAGTAGAACCGCACCGCCGTGCCCAGGCCCAGGACGGCGACGATCAGCAGGAGGTAGCGGAACCAGCGCCCGATCTCCGCCACATTGCCGCCAGGGCCAAAGCCCTGGTCCACCACCATGCGGAAGCCCGCCGGGATCGCCAGGGTGGCAGAGGCCGTGACCGTCAGGGCCAGCAGCGCCATGATCATCTGGCGAGGATACTTGGCGGTTTCCCGCACGACCATCCGCAAGGGGCCAAGGTTGCGCGCCGGGGGCGGCTCTGCTGCGGCGGTTTCGGCTTGGGACGCAGCCTGCGCGCCCTCTTGCTGTGAACTCATGGCCGCGCCCTAGCACAACCGGAGCGCCGCGTAAGGGGAATATCGCTCTCACTTCTGCACTGCGGCATCAATTTTGTGCATTGCACAATAATCTGGAAAGGGCCACATTCGGCTCAGGACAAGAGGGTCAAACGCCGTGCTTTACACCGCATACGAACTGCAACGCTCGTGGTTCAACGCCGCCAGCACCTGGGCATCCATCGGGGCAGAGATGCTGAACAACCCGGCGCTGCCGTTCGGTTACGGCGCGGGCGGTTCGGTGATGGCCTCTGCCCTGGAAGTCTTTGCCCATGCTTCCGCCCCCTATGGCAAGCCCGCATTCGACATCAAAACGGTAGAAGTCGACGGCGCCTCTCATCCGGTGACCGAAGCCATTGTCCTGCACAAGCCGTTCGGCAACCTGCTGCGCTTCACCCACTCCGGCCTGCCCAAGGATGCGCCGCGCCTGCTGATCGTCGCGCCGATGAGCGGGCACTTCGCCACCCTGCTGCGCGGCACGGTCGCGCGGATGCTGGAACGCTGCGAAGTCTATGTCACCGACTGGGCCGATGCCCGCATGGTGCCGCTCTCGGCGGGCGAGTTCGACCTGGACGACTATATCGACTACCTGGTCGAATTCTTCGAACACATCGGCCCGGGCGCGCACGCGCTGGCCGTCTGCCAGCCGTCGGTCCCGACCTTTGCCGCCACGGCGATCATGGCCGAGGACAAGCATCCCTGCCGCCCGCTCACCCTGACCATGATGGGCGGTCCGGTCGATACCCGCGAAGCGCCGACCTCGGTCAACGATCTGGCCATGCAGCGCCCGATCGAATGGTTCCGCCATACGGTGATCGCCACGGTGCCGCTGCAATATCCGGGCGCGGGCCGCCGCGTCTATCCGGGCTTCCTGCAACTGGCCGGGTTCATGTCGATGAACCTGGGCAACCACATGCTGAGCCACTACCACATGTTCAAGCACCTGGTGGCGGGCGACGGCGAAAGCGCCGACGCGACCAAGGCGTTCTATGACGAATACCGCGCGGTCTGCGACCTGAACGCGGCCTATTACCTGCAAACGGTGGAGGAAGTGTTCCAGAAGCACTCGCTGCCCAAGGGCGAATTCGTCCATCGCGGCCGCCGCGTCGATCTGGGCCAGATCAAGGACACGGCCCTGCTCGCGGTCGAGGGTGAGCGCGACGACATTTCCGGCATCGGCCAGACCAAGGCCGCGCTGCACCTGACCACCGGCCTGGCCGAAGCAAAGAAAAAGTATCACCTCGCCCCGGAAGTCGGCCACTATGGCATCTTCAACGGCAGCAAGTGGCGCGGACAGATCGCGCCCGTGCTGGAGGACTGGATCGCCCGGCACGACACTCCCGCATGACCGGGCGCGGCTGAAGGTCGTCGCCTGAGCCGAACAATCGGGCGCCGTACCGCGACCGGCGGAACGGTGCCCAGGATGACCCGTTGCCATGTGCGTCCCGAACGAGGAGCGCACCATGTCCGACACTCACGAACGACCGCGCGATGATGCCCCCGTCACCGCGTCAAAGACCATCGATCCCGAACGCGCATTGTCTGCCGAGGCCGTGACCATCGCCCGCCCGGCCAGCGAGCTTTACCAATTCTGGCGCAATCCGCTGAATCTGGCGCGGATCATGGAGAACGTGGTCGAGATCGTTCCGCTGGGCGAGGACCGCTCGTGCTGGACGGTCAAGGGTCCGGCCGGAAAGGAATTGTCGTGGGAATCGGTCATTACCGCCGAAGAGCCGGGCCGCTCCATCACCTGGCAGTCTGCCGAAGGGGCCGATGTGGCCAACAGCGGCAAGATCGAATTCATCGAGGCGGGAGAGCGCGGCACCATGGTGCGCGCGATCATCGCCTATGATCCGCCCGGCGGCAGCGTGGGACAGATGGTTGCCAAGCTGTTCCAGCGCGAACCGCGCATCCAGACCCGGCGCGACCTGCGCCGCTTCAAGCAGCTGATGGAGACCGGCGAAATCGCCACCGGAGCCCGCACCCAGAAGCAGCGCGAGGAACGACTGGAGGCGCAGCCATGAAAGCCCTTACCTGGCACGGCAAGCACGACGTCCGCTGCGAAAGCGTGGACGATCCCGAAATCCTGAACCCGCGCGATGCGATCATCCGCATCACCTCCACCGCGATCTGCGGATCGGACTTGCACCTTTACGATGGCTATATTCCCGCCATGGAAAAGGGCGACGTGCTGGGCCACGAATTCATGGGCGAAGTGGTGGACGTTGGCGCCCGCAGCACCCTGCGCACCGGGCAGCGCGTGGTCGTACCTTTCACCATCTCCTGCGGCTCGTGCTATCACTGTTCAAGGCAGCAATATTCCGCCTGCGACAACGCCAATCCCGCCGACAAGCAGGACCTGGGCCGCGAAGCCTACGGGCAGGTGATGGGCGGGATCTTTGGCTATAGCCACCTGACGGGCGGCTATTCGGGCGGACAGGCGGAATATGTCCGCGTGCCCTTTTCCGACGTCGGCCCCTTCGTCATCCCGGACGAAAGCATGGCGGACGAGAAAGTCCTGTTCATGACCGACATCCTGCCGACCGGGTGGATGGCTGCGGAAAACGCCGGGATCGAACCGGGCGACACGGTGGCCGTCTGGGGCTGCGGGCCGGTCGGCCTGTTTGCCGTGCAATGCGCTTTCCTGATGGGCGCGGAGCGGGTCATCGTCATCGACCATTTCCCCCACCGGCTGGAACTGGCCAAGGGCTTTGGCGCGGAAGTGATCAATTTCGAGGAGAGCAAGGTCTATGAAGCCTTGCAGGACATGACTGGCGGAATCGGGCCGGACGCCTGCATCGACTGCGTCGGCCTGGAAGCGCTCGGCGCCTTTGCCGACAATGTGATGGACCAGATCAAGGTATCGACCTTCATGGGCACCGACCGCGCCCATGCGATCCGCCAGGTCATCATGGCCTGCCGCAAGGGCGGGCGGATTTCGATGCCGGCAGTCTATGGCGGCTTCGTCGACAAGTTCCCGCTAGGCGCGCTGATGGAGAAAGGGCTGACCCTGCGCACCGGCCAGACCCACGTGCAGAAATACCTGCAACCGCTCTACACCGCGATTGCCGAAGGGGCGATCGACACGACCTTCCTGATCACCCACCGCATGGGACTGGACCAGGGGCCGGAAGGTTACCGCAGGTTCCACGATGAGCAGGATAGCTGCATCAAGGTGGTGCTGAAGCCTTGAGGCGCGGGCGATGCAATCCGGCTTCGACGGGCTCAGCCTGAGCGGGGCTGGATTGCGGCACCCTCCAAAGGCTCCGTTCGGCCTGAGCGGGCTGGATAACCGGCCTGCACACCCTCCGCTCACCCTGAGCTGTCGAAGGGTGGATGCGTTCAACACGGCGGCAGACCCACCCCGAACAGCAAAAGGCCGCGCGTCCTTTCGAACGCGCGGCCTCTGCATTTTGGCTTGCGCCGGGCTTAGAGGACTTCGAACAGCCCCGCCGCGCCCATGCCGCCGCCGACGCACATGGTGACGACCACGTACTTCGCGCCGCGGCGCTTGCCTTCGATCAGGGCATGCATGGTGCAGCGCGCGCCGGTCATGCCATAGGGGTGGCCGATCGAGATCGAGCCGCCGTTGACGTTGAGCAGCTCGTCAGGAATGCCCAGCTTGTCGCGGCAGTACAGGACCTGTACGGCAAAGGCTTCGTTCAGTTCCCACAGGCCGATGTCGCCGATGCTCAGGCCAAAGCGGCTGAGCAGCTTGGGGATGGCATAGACCGGGCCGATGCCCATTTCGTCCGGCTCGGTCCCGGCAACGGCCATGCCGACATAGCGGCCCAGCGGGGTCAGGCCCTTCTGCGCGGCAAGAGCGGCTTCCATCACGACCACGGCGGCCGAACCGTCCGACAGCTGGCTGGCGTTACCGGCGGTGACGATACCGTCCGGCAGGACCGGGCCAAGCGACTTCAGGCCTTCCAGCGTGGTTTCGGGACGGTTGCCTTCGTCCTTGGCCAGGGTCACGTCCTTCATCGTGACTTCGCCGGTTTCCTTGTTGGTCACAGCCATGGTGGCCGAGCAGGCGACGATTTCGTCGTCGAACTTGCCGGCAGCCTGGGCCGCAGCCGTGCGCTGCTGCGATTGCAGGGCGTATTCGTCGCAGGCATCGCGGCTGATGTTGTAGCGCTTGCCGACGATTTCGGCGGTCTGCAGCATCGGCATGTAGATCGCGTTGTGCATTTCCATCAGGGCACGGTCCGGCTGGACGCGCATTTCCTTGGTCTGCACCAGGCTGATCGATTCCTGGCCGCCAGCAGCGACCACGTCCATGCGGTCGAACACGACCTGCTTCGAAGCGGTGGCGATCGACATCAGGCCCGACGAGCACTGGCGGTCCATGGTCATGCCCGAAGTGGTGATCGGCAGACCGGCGCGCAGCGCGACCTGGCGCGCCAGGTTGCCGGCCTGGGTGCCCTGCTGCAGGGCCGAACCCCACAGCACGTCGTCCACTTCGGCCGGGTCGATCCCGGCGCGGGCGACGGCTTCCTTCAGGCTCAGCGCACCCAGGGTCGCACCCGAAGTGGCATTGAATGCACCGCGATAGGCCCGGCCAATCGGCGTGCGGGCGGCGGAAACGATGACGGCGTCACGTGACATTGGAATTCTCCATTTGCGTCATCCCGGCGAAGGCCGGGACCCAGACCGGAAAAACAAGGTCGTCGCGGGGCGACGGCTCCATTTCTTGCTGGGTTCCGGCCTGCGCCGGAATGACAATTGGGGGGTGGACGTGTTGAAAATCAAACGAACAGCATCGTGATCCATTCGCAGATCAGGGCGGGCTTGTCCTCGCCTTCGATCTCGATGGTGATTTCGTTGGTCTGCTGCCACTGGCCAGGGCGCTTCTCGACCATTTCGAGCAGCTTGGTGTGGCTGCGGACGCGCTTGCCAGCGCGGACCGGGCTGATGAAGCGGGTCTTGTTGCCGCCATAGTTGACGCCCATCTTAACGCCGTCGATCCGCACGCCCTGGGTCATCGAACCCAGCACCGGAACCAGCGAGAGAGTCAGGAAGCCGTGGGCGATGGTGCCGCCGAACGGGGTCAGCTTGGCCTTTTCCTCGTCAATGTGAATGAACTGGAAATCGCCGGTGGCTTCGGCGAACTTGTTGATGCGCTCCTGGCTCACTTCCAGCCAGTCCGAAACGCCAAGCACTTCGCCAGTCTTGGCCTGCAGTTCCTGCGGGGTCATTTGCCTCTCCTCTAGCAAGCGGGAAAGGCCGTCTTGTGGCGCAAGCGGGCGGCCATGGCAACGCCGCTACGGAAATGCGGGCGCGGATTCGCCGCCGCACCGCGAATCACTGCCCAGGGCGCCCTCGTTAGGAAGATGTTTACCAAACCCGGCCTAGCCGATGGGGCAATAGGCATGGCGTTGGCCAGCATACCGGAAGGGCAAACCCCATGGGCAAGACGGGTCGCAAGAAGAACAAGATCAACCGGAAGCCGGTTTCCGCGCATCCCCTGTTCCCCACGGTCCTGGCGCTATGGTTCGCCGCCCTGCTCGGCCTGAGCTGCCTGGCGGTGAAGCCCGCGCTGCTGGATGTCCTGTTGTTCCGGTACGGCCTGGCTGCCCTTGTCGGGGATGCCGGGGCGGCAACGGGCTTGCCGGACCAGGTGATCCTCGCCCTCGCGCTTTCCGCGCTGGGCCTGCTGATCGGCACCACAGCCGCGCGCCTGATGCGCCGTGTGACGTCACGCGGCCACGCCGCCGCGCAGGAAATGGCCCTGCAAATCCCGGTGGTCGAAGCCAACCGCGACGTCATGACGGAAGATCCCCGGCGGGACGATGACCGGGCCGAACCGCCCGCGCCAGCCCCGGAGCCGCAGCCCGCGCGCCATCCCGCGCCGCAAGTGCTGGATATTTCGGCCATGGAACTCACCTCCGAAACGCATGGCGAGCCTTTCGACCTGACCGTGCTGGCCCCGGACGAGGATCCTTTGCCCGAGCAGGAGTTGTCCTCTGCAAAAGCCCCGGTCATTCATCCGCTGAGTGAAAGCCAGTTGGCCGGTGATACAGAGCCAGTGGTGATTTTCCCCGGCCGGATCGAAGCGCAAACCGCGCAGGAGCCCGCTTCCGGCCGCGACAACCTGGCCTATGGCCAGCTTGACCGCGAAGCGACCGAGCGGGTCTTGCGCACGGCCCTGACCAACCTTCAGCGCCTGCGCGGAGCCGCCTGAACCCGCTTTCCGCCCGCCGCATTCCGGACACCACATAGCTATGGGGCCGCCTGCCTGCGCAGATCGGCCCTTTTCGCAGTTGCAAAAGCAGCTTCCTGTCGCCATGGGAAAATCCTGCGCAATTTTCGCTGCCTCGCGCGGCTGGAATTCTTGCGCTTAATTGCTGGATTTCTGCGGTTTGTTCGCGTGTCGCGCGCGAATCGTGGAATTGTGGCTTGAACACAGGAATGGACTCG
The DNA here is from genome assembly GCF_050281025.1 of Novosphingobium sp. NPDC080210. Lineage (NCBI taxonomy): Bacteria > Pseudomonadati > Pseudomonadota > Alphaproteobacteria > Sphingomonadales > Sphingomonadaceae > Novosphingobium > Novosphingobium sp. NPDC080210. The sequence goes on along the minus strand of NZ_JBNNWL010000003.1, from coordinate 512,954 downwards.
ATGGGATTTCCGGAGCCTCAGGGCCTTTATGATCCGCGTAACGAACACGACGCTTGTGGCGTGGGCTTTGTCGCCCACATCAAAGGTGCGAAAAGCCATGCGATCATTAGCCAGGCCCTGGAGATTCTGAAAAATATCGACCACCGCGGCGCGGTGGGTGCCGACCCCTTGCTGGGTGACGGCGCGGGCATCCTGATCCAGCTGCCCGATGCCCTCTATCGCAAGTGGGCCGACCGCGAAGGGCTGAAGCTGCCGCAGCCGGGCGACTATGCCGTGGCCATGTGCTTCCTGCCGCAGGACGAGGCGAGCCGCGACTTCATCGTCGGCATCTTCGAAAAGTTCATCGCCAAGGAAGGCCAGCGCCTGATCGGCTGGCGCGACGTGCCGGTGACGACCGAAGGCCTGGGCAAGGCCGTGCTGGAGCAGATGCCGGTCATCCGCCAGTGCTTCGTCGCGCGCGGCGACAATTGCGAAGACCAGGACGCGTTCGAACGCAAGATCCTGGCGATCCGCAAGCAGACCCAGAACCCGCTGGCGGCCCTGGCCGAAAAGCATGGCCTGCCCGGCCTGACCGAGCTGTACATGCCCAGCTTCTCCAGCCGCACCGTGGTCTACAAGGGGCTGCTGCTGGCCACCCAGGTCGGCTCTTTCTATGACGACCTGCGCGATCCGGACTGCGTTTCGGCGCTCGGCCTGGTTCACCAGCGTTTCAGCACCAACACCTTCCCCAGCTGGAAGCTGGCGCACCCGTACCGCTTCATCGCCCACAACGGCGAAATCAACACGGTGCGCGGCAACGTCAACTGGATGAACGCGCGCCGCCGCACGATGGAATCGGAACTGCTCGGCGCCGACCTCGACAAGATGTGGCCGCTGATCCCGCATGGTCAGTCGGACACGGCCTGCCTCGACAACGCGCTCGAACTGCTGCTGGCCGGTGGCTACAGCCTGGCCCATGCGGTCATGATGCTGATCCCCGAAGCCTGGGCCGGCAACCCGCTGATGACGCCGGAGCGCCGCGCGTTCTATGAATACCACGCCGCCCTGATGGAGCCGTGGGACGGCCCTGCGGCCGTGGCCTTCACCGATGGCCGCCAGATCGGCGCCACGCTGGACCGCAACGGCCTGCGTCCGGCCCGCTTCCTGGTCACCGATGACGATATCGTCGTCATGGCGTCCGAAAGCGGCGTCCTGCCGATCAAGGAAGAGAGCATCGTGCGCAAGTGGCGGCTCCAGCCGGGCCGCATGCTGCTGATCGACTTCGAACAGGGCCGGATCATCGAGGACGAGGAGCTGAAGGCCCAGCTTTCGGCCGAACAGCCCTATGAAGACTGGCTCCACGCCGCGCAGTACAAGCTCAAGGACCTGGAAGTGGTCGAGCCGGAACTGGCGCAGCTGCCGGTCGAAACGACCAGCCTGCTCGATCGCCAGCAGGCCTTTGGCTACACCCAGGAAGACGTCTCCAAGTTCCTGGAACCGATGGGCGCGAACGGCGACGATCCGATCGGGTCGATGGGCACCGACACGCCGATTGCCGTGCTGTCGAACAAGAGCCGCCTGCTCTACGACTATTTCAAGCAGAACTTCGCCCAGGTCACCAACCCGCCGATCGACCCGATCCGCGAAGAACTGGTGATGAGCCTGGTCAGCATGATCGGCCCGCGCCCGAACCTGCTGGGCATGGAAGCCGGCACCCACAAGCGCCTGGAAGTCGACCAGCCGATCCTGACCAACGAGGACGTGGCCAAGATCCGCTCGGTCGAAGCCGCGCTGGACGGCGCTTTCCGCACCGAAACCATCGACATCACCTGGGACGCCAAGAGCGGCGCCGCCGGTCTGGAAATGGCGATCAAGGAAATGTGCTGGGCGGCGACCGAAGCCGTGCTGCAGGACAAGAACATCCTGATCCTGTCCGACCGTGCCCAGGGCCCGGACCGCATCCCGATGCCGGCCCTGCTCGCCACGGCCGCAGTGCACCATCACCTCGTTCGCCAGGGCCTGCGCATGCAGACCGGCCTGGTCGTCGAAACCGGCGAAGCGCGCGAAGTGCACCACTTCTGCGTGCTGGCAGGTTACGGCGCCGAAGCGATCAACCCCTATGTCGCGTTCGAAACGCTCGAGGAAATCCGCCTGCGCAAGGAACTGCCGCTGGATGCCAAGACGGTTCAGAAGAACTACATCAAGGCGGTCGGCAAGGGCATCCTGAAGGTCATGTCCAAGATGGGCATCAGCACCTATCAGTCCTATTGCGGCGCGCAGATCTTTGACGCGGTCGGCCTGTCGAGCGAGTTCATCGCCAGCTACTTCACCGGCACTGCCACCACCATCGAAGGCATCGGCCTGACCCAGGTGGCCGAAGAAGCGGTGCGCCGCCACCAGGCCGCCTATGGCGACAACCCGATCTATCGCAACATGCTCGACGTGGGCGGGATGTACGGCCTGCGCCTGCGCGGCGAGGAACACGCCTGGACCGCGCAGAACATCGCCTCGCTGCAACACGCGGTGCGCGGCAACGTGCCGGAAAAGTACCGCGAGTTCGCCCAGTCGATCAACGACCAGTCAAGCCGGATGCTCACCATCCGCGGCCTGATGGAGTTCAGGAAGGCCGACAAGCCGATCGACATCAGCGAAGTCGAACCGGCCAGCGAAATCGTGAAGCGCTTTGCCACCGGCGCGATGAGCTATGGCTCGATCTCGTGGGAAGCGCACACCACTCTGGCGCTGGCCATGAACCGGATCGGCGGCAAGTCGAACACCGGCGAAGGCGGCGAAGATCCCAAGCGCTTCCAGCCGCTGGAAAACGGCGATTCGATGCGCTCGGCGATCAAGCAGGTGGCCTCTGGCCGCTTTGGCGTGACAACCGAATACCTGGTCAATGCCGATGACGTGCAGATCAAGATGGCCCAGGGCGCCAAGCCCGGCGAAGGCGGCCAGCTGCCCGGCGACAAGGTCGACAAGACCATCGGCGCGACCCGCCACTCGACCCCGGGCGTTGGCCTGATCAGCCCGCCGCCGCACCACGACATCTATTCGATCGAGGATCTGGCCCAGCTGATCCACGACCTGAAGAACGTGAACACCGGCGCGCGCATCTCGGTCAAGCTCGTCTCCGAAGTGGGCGTCGGCACGGTTGCCGCCGGCGTTTCCAAGGCGCGGGCCGACCATGTCACGATCTCCGGCTATGAAGGCGGGACCGGCGCTTCGCCGCTGACCTCGCTGACCCATGCCGGCAGCCCGTGGGAAATCGGCCTGGCTGAAACCCAGCAGACGCTGATCCTCAACAACCTGCGCAGCCGCATCTGCGTCCAGGCCGACGGCGGCCTGCGCACCGGCCGCGACGTGGCAGTTGCCGCGCTGCTCGGCGCGGACGAGTTCGGCTTTGCCACGGCTCCGCTGATCGCCGCTGGCTGCATCATGATGCGCAAGTGCCACCTCAACACCTGCCCGGTTGGCGTTGCCACCCAGGACCCGGTGCTGCGCGCGCGCTTCAACGGCCAGCCGGAACACGTGATCAACTACTTCTTCTTCGTGGCCGAGGAACTGCGGGCGATCATGGCCGAGCTGGGCTTCCGCACGGTTGCCGAAATGGTCGGCCGGGTTGACCGGCTCGACATGAAGAAGGCGATCGACCACTGGAAGGCCAGCGGCGTCGACCTGTCGCGCATCCTGCACCAGGTTCCGCTGGGCGACAGCCCCTCGCTGGGCTGGACCGGCGTCCAGGATCACGAGCTGGAAAAGGCGCTCGACAACGACCTGATCGCCGCCGCCGCCGATGCCCTGGACAACAAGCAGGCCGTGGTGATCGAACGCAAGGTCATCAACGTCAACCGCACGGTCGGCGCGATGCTTTCGGGCGAAGTGGCGCGGCGCTATGGCCATGCCGGCCTGCCCGACAACACGATCAACATCCGCCTGAACGGCGTGGCCGGGCAAAGCTTTGGCGCCTGGCTGGCCCACGGCGTCACCCTGGACCTGACCGGCGATGCCAACGACTATGTCGGCAAGGGCCTGTCGGGCGGCCGCGTGATCGTGCGCCAGCCGTCCCACGTGAACCGCGAGGCGGCAGAGAACATCATCGTCGGCAACACCGTGCTCTATGGCGCGATTGCCGGTGAGGCGTTCTTCAACGGCGTGGCGGGTGAACGCTTTGCGGTCCGCAATTCGGGCGCGATTGCCGTGGTCGAAGGCTGCGGGGATCATGGCTGCGAATACATGACCGGCGGCGTGGTCGCGGTGCTGGGCAAGACCGGGCGCAACTTCGCTGCGGGCATGTCGGGCGGGATCGCCTACGTCTACGATCCCGACGCGAGCTTCGCCGCGCTGTGCAACCCGGCCCAGGTCGACATCCTGCCGATCAGCGCGCAGCCGGACGCTGAGGACGGCGCGGGCCGTCCGCAGCAGCGCACGCAGAGCGTCTATGACAACGGCATGGGCGATCACCTGCGCCACGATGCGGAACGCCTGCGCGTCCTGCTGGAACGTCACCACCTGCACACCGGATCGGCCCGGGCGCGCGCTCTGCTGGATGACTGGCAGACCACGCTGGGCAAGTTCGTCAAGGTCATGCCGCGCGACTATGCGAAGGCACTGAAGCAAATCGAGGCCGAGCGGCTGTCTGCCGCTTCGGTAGCCGCGGAATAGTCATGTCAGGGCTGTTTCTTTTCAGCGTCACCCCGGCGAAGGCCGGGGCCCAGCCCGAACAAGGATTGGGTTTTCTTGGACTGGGTACCGGCCTTCGCCGGTATGACGAATATGGATTCGGGAGCTAATTAGATGGGCAAGGAAACCGGCTTTCTCGAACTGGACCGTCAGGATCGCACCTATGCCGATCCCAAGGAACGGCTGAGCCACTACAAGGAATTCGTGATCCCGCACGAGGAACCGGCGCTGAAGGCGCAGGCTTCGCGCTGCATGAATTGCGGCATTCCTTATTGTCACAACGGCTGTCCGGTGAACAACATCATCCCGGACTGGAACCACCTGGTCTATGAAGGCGATTGGCAGAATGCGCTGGAAGTGCTGCATTCGACCAACAACTTCCCGGAATTCACCGGCCGCATCTGCCCCGCCCCGTGCGAGGCGAGCTGCACGCTGAACCTGATCGACCAGCCGGTCACGATCAAGTCGATCGAATGCGCGATTGTCGACAAGGGCTGGAACGAAGGCTGGATTACGCCGCAGGTGCCCACCCGCCGCACCGGCAAGTCGGTCGCCGTAGTCGGCTCCGGCCCCGCCGGCATGGCTGCCGCGCAGCAGCTGGCGCGCGCTGGCCACTCCGTCACGGTGTTCGAAAAGAACGACCGGATCGGCGGGCTGCTTCGTTATGGCATTCCCGACTTCAAGCTGGAAAAGCAGCTGATCAACCGCCGCGCGGTGCAGATGGAGCTGGAAGGCGTGGAATTCCGCACTTCGACAGAAGTGGGGGTCCATGTCTCGATCGAAAGCCTGAAGGAAAACTTTGACGCCGTGGTCCTGGCCGGCGGTGCGGAAGAGCCGCGCCGTCTGGAAATCCCCGGCGCCGAACTGCCCGGCGTGCGCCTGGCAATGGAATTCCTGACCCAGCAGAACAAGCGCAACGCGGGCGACGACGAACTGCGCGCCGCACCGCGCGGCTCACTCCTCGCCACCGGCAAGCACGTCGTCGTGATCGGCGGCGGCGACACCGGCAGCGACTGCGTGGGCACGAGCAACCGCCAGGGCGCGGCTTCGGTCACCCAGATCGAAATCATGCCGCAGCCGCCGGAAAAGGAAAACAAGCTGCTGACCTGGCCGGACTGGCCGCTCAAGCTGCGCACCTCGACCAGCCATGAAGAAGGCGTTGAGCGTGACTGGGCGATCCTGACCAAGCGCGTCGCGGGCAAGGATGGCCAGGTCACCGGGCTGGACTGCGTCCGCGTCGAATGGGTCGATGGCAAGATGCAGGAAATTCCGGGCAGCGAATTCACGCTGAAGGCCGACCTGATCCTGCTCGCCATGGGCTTTGTCGGTCCGCGCAAGCCGGGCCTGATCGACCAGTCGGGCGTCGAACTGGATGCGCGCGGCAATGTCGCCGCCAATGTCACCGACTATCGCACCAGCGATCCGCAGATCTTCGCTTGCGGCGACATGCGCCGCGGCCAGAGCCTGGTCGTCTGGGCCATTCGCGAAGGCCGCCAGGCCGCGCGGGCAGTCGACGAAGCCCTGATGGGCACGAGCGAACTGCCGCGCTAACCGGAAATTGGGACTCCGCCCTATGCGGCGGAGTCCAGTTCCTCTCCGACAGCGATCACTTGCAGCACCTTGGGATGACCGTCGCGGTCTTCCCAGCGGATCGACTGGCCTTCGCGCAGGCCGATCAGGCCCGCGCCGATGGGGGTCAGGATCGACACCTTGCCCGCTGCGATATCGGCCTCATGCGGATAGACCAGCCGCACCGTGCGTTCGGTTCCGGCGTTTTCGTCACGAAAGCGGACCAGCGAACCCATCCCGACCACATCGGCAGGCAGCGCGCCATCCTTGACCACGCGGGCGCGATCGATTTCCTTCAGCAACATGGCCGACACCTGCGGCAGGCGGGTTTCGACCCCCACTGCAAGATCGGCAATCCGGTCAGCATCGCTTTCGCACAGCAGGATCGGCGGGCGGGCCTTGGCCCGAACCGGGGTATTCATCATCGTTCTCCGTGCCACCTGGGCATTCCGGGCGGGCAATAGTCTTGTCAGTTGTCTGCTTGATAAAGCCCCGGACCGCACGTGCAGGAACGTGCGTCGGGGCTAACGGCCCGCGAGGAGTTGGCTCGACTTGCAGCGAAGACGCCGGAGAGTGGATTCGGGTGTCACGCGGTGAGGATGGCAAAGTTCGGGTGCCGTGGCAAGGACGCCGCGACGCCGCACATTCAGCCACCGAAGGCGTTCGGCCGCCAATTGGCTTAAAAGGGTAACCAGAACTTGAAAATGCTACCAGCCGCAGTGATTCATTTCTTTTCTGTCGGCGGTGGAGAAGCAGGCACCTGCGGCGCCCGAGGCGGAGGCGTTATACCATATTGCTGATCAGTTATCACCGGCACCCTATTAGGCGGAGTTATTCCCTTTGAAAGCTGCTGAGCGTTATTTCGCTTTTCATCACCTGACATAGAGTTCTCCACGTTCGCAAGGAGAAAGAAAAATAGCATTATCAATGCAATAGGGAAAGTCCAAAGCGCAATCGCGTTAAGGCGATTTGTAAGAACAGACTCTGGCGCATTATCTTCGTGAATAGCCTGACGCCTAGCGTCAGTGTCGCGACGCGCACTGTCAAAACTGAAGGTGAGAGCCACCAATCCAACCAAACTAGAAAGCCACGAGAGCAGAAGTGCTGATTTAAAAACAGCCTCCTTGAGTGGGACGACGTCGCCGACGAATGCAACAGATGCAGCAAAAAGGGCGGTATGAGCTAGTCCAATAAAATTATCTCTCGCCGCTTCATTTTGGATATGCGTCTGATTAAGACCCGAGACCTCTTGCCGCTTATCTTCGGCCGTTCTGCCTGCCACATTCTCTTCCAGTGTGATGGATAATACTCTCAATGTGGCATGTCGCCACCAAGGCGACAAGGCAATATCAGATTAATCCTATGCTTTTTAAGCATAAAAGGCATTAAACCGCGTCGACGAGGACGAGTTCGGCATCTTCCAGGGCGGTGATCTCGATCACGGCCTCACCGGTGATCGCCACGCCGTCGCGGGCATTGGCTTCGACTTCGCCGATGCGGATGCGGCCCGTGGCGGGGACCAGGTAGAGGTGACGGTCCGGGTTCGTTTCATAGCGGATGGACTCTCCAGCCCGGACCAGCGCCCCGGCAACCCGCGCCTGGGCATGGATGCGCAGCGCGTCGGTATCGGCGGCCATGCCAGAGGCGAGGACCACGAACTTGCCGCTGCGATCGTCGCGCGGGAACGGGCGCGCGCCCCAGCTGGGGGCATGGCCGCGTTCATCGGGCAGAATCCAGATCTGGAACAGGCGGGTTTCCTCGTCCTCCAGATTGTATTCCGCGTGCTGGATACCGGTTCCGGCGCTCATCACCTGGACGTCGCCAGCCCCGGTGCGGCCCATGTTGCCCAGGCTGTCCTTGTGCGTGATCGCCCCGGCGCGGACATAGGTGACGATTTCCATGTCCTGGTGCGGGTGCGGGGGAAAGCCGGTCTTGGGCGCAATCGCATCGTCGTTCCACACCCGCAGCGCGCCCCATTGGGTCCGCTCCGGCTCGTAATAGCTGGCGAAGGAAAAGTGGTGATGCGCGTCAAGCCAGCCGTGGTTTGCGGCGCCAAGCGTAGCAAAGGGACGAAGTTCGATCATGGTTATTCTCCCGCAAGGAAGGTTCCTTGTTGTTGAAGCAGGAGATAGCCCTTGCCGTTCCATCGTGGAACTGGGATAAATCACGCTCAAATGTTCAGGAATTCAGAACATGCAATTGGGCCAGCCTTCGATTGACCAGCTTCGCATCTTCCTCGCCGTGGTGGACGAGGGCAGCTTCAACGGCGCGGCCAAGCGGCTCGGGCGCGCCATCTCTGCCATATCCTACGGGATCGCCCAGCTTGAGGCCCTGCTGGCCATGCGCCTGTTCGAGCGCGAGGGATCGCGCCGCCCGGAACTCACTGCCGCAGGCCGCGCCCTGCTTCCCGCCGCCCGGGCCGTGGCGGGGGACATGGACGCCCTGCTGGCCAAGGCGCGCGATCATCACCAGGGGCTGGAATCCGAACTGACCCTGGTGATCGACGTCATGTACCCCGCCGCCGCCCTGGCCGCCCTGCTCAAGGAATTCATCGCCGCTTTCCCGACGGTCGAGCTGCGCGTCCATGTCGAGGCACTGGGCGGGGTGGCCGCCATGTTGCTCGATGGCCGGGCCGACCTGGGCGTCGGCGGGCCGGTGGTCAGCGACTATCCCGAGCTCAACCGCAGCGTCATCGGCGCGGTCGAACTGGTGCCGGTTGCCGCTCCGGACCACCCCTTGGCCCTGATGGAGACGATCCAGCCCGGCGTGGCGCGCCAGCATCTGCAACTGGTGCTGAGCGACCGTTCGCCGCTGACCGAGGGGCGCGAATTCTCCGTCACGGCGGCGCGGACCTGGCGGCTGGCCGACCTTGGCGCAAAGCACGCGCTGCTGCTGGAGGGGATCGGCTGGGGCAATATGCCGCTCGACCTGGTGGCCGACGATCTGGCGGCGGGGCGGCTGGTGCGGCTGCGGGTGCCGGAAAATCCGGGGGTCGACTATCCCTTTGCCGCGCTGTGGCGGCGCGACTGCCCGCCGGGACCGGCGCGGCGCTGGCTGCGTCAGGCCTTGCAAGACCGGCTCTGCCCGCCCAAGGGCGCGGGATTGATGGAGAAACCCGCGTGAAGATCGCTTTCCTGGCCTGCCCCACCACCCTGCCCGATTCGCCCACTCGCCGCCCCGATGCGTTCGAGCATGACCTGCAACTGGCGGCCCTGCGCGACGGTTTTGGCACCCGGGCAGAGGTTCAGGACATCGACTGGCGCGCGCCGCTGGACGAACTGACCGGATACGACCTCGCCTATCTGGGCACGCCGTGGGACTACACCGATGCCAAGGACGAGTTTCTGGCCCGGCTCACCGCGCTGGAAACCGCAGGCGTGATGGTCTGCAACCCGGTAGAAGTAATCCGCTGGAACGCCGACAAGCTTTACTTGAAGGAGCTGGCGGCGCGCGGCGCGCCTGCAATCCCGACGCTCTGGCCGGAAAATCCGGGCCGGGCCGAAGTGCTCTCCGCGCTGGACCAGTTCCAGTGCGACAAGGTGGTGGTCAAGCGCCGGGTCGGTTCGGGGGCGGTCGGGCAGCACTGCTTTTCCCGCGATGACCTGCCCGCCGCTGATTGGCACCTCGGCCAGGCCGGGATGATCCAGCCGTTCCTGACCGTGATCCAGAGCGAAGGGGAATTGAGCTTCATCTTCATCGGCGGCGAATTGTGCCACGCGCTGGTGAAGCGTCCGCAGTCCGGCGATTACCGCATCCAGTCGCTCTATGGCGGGCGCGAGGAAGCGCTCGATCCCGCCCCGGCAGACCGCGCCGCGGCCGAAGCGGTCATGGCCATGCTGCCGTTCGACCAAGCCCCGCTCTATGCCCGGATCGACATGGTCCGGCTGGGCGGCGGGCAACTCGCCGTGATCGAGGCGGAATTGATCGAACCCTACCTTTATCCCGAGCAGGGACCCAGCCTGGGCAAGATGTTTGCACAGGCCGCGATCAACCGGTTTGCAAGCTGATCGTTTTGCGGCAACCTGCCGGCATGACCGAACCAGACGATCTTGCCGCCTTCCGCGCCGAAGTCCGCGAATTCCTGCGCGATAGCCTGCCGCCCGAACTGGCGCGTGCCGGTCGCCGCGCCACCAGCGTGTTCTCGCACCCCGATCATTCGATCCCCTGGCAGAAGATCCTGACCGCCAAGGGCTGGGGCGCGATTGACTGGCCGGTGGAATATGGCGGCACCGGCTGGACGCCGATGCAGAAGTACATCTTCTCCGCCGAATGCGCCCGCGCCGGTGCGCCCAACCTGTTGCCGCAGGGGCTGAAGATGGTCGCTCCGGTCCTGATGCATTACGGCACGGACGAGCAGAAAGCCTATTTCCTGCCCCGGATTCTGTCGGGCGAGCATTACTGGTGCCAGGGCTTTTCCGAGCCGGGTTCGGGATCGGACCTCGCTTCGCTCAAGCTCAAGGCAGAGCGGGACGGCGATCACTATGTCCTGAACGGATCGAAGATCTGGACCACCCATGCCCACTTCGCCAACTGGATGTTCGCGCTGGTCCGCACGTCCAGCGAAGGCAAGCCGCAGGCAGGAATCAGCTTCCTGCTGATCGACATGGCGACGCCGGGGCTGAAAGTCGATCCGATCATCAGCCTGGCCGGCGAGCATGAACTGAACCAGGTGTTCTTTGACAATGTCCGCGTGCCCGTGGCCAACCGCCTGGGCGAGGAGAACGATGGCTGGTCGGTGGCCAAGTACCTCCTGACCTTCGAACGCGGCGGGCGTTATGCGCCGGGGCTGTTCGCCCAGCTGGCGAAGCTGGAGGGCGAAGCGGGCGACGATCCGGTGCTGCAAGAGCGCCTCCGCCGCGAAAAGGTGACGCTGGAAGCGCTGGAGGCGCTGGAGCTGAAATCGATCAATGCCAGCGGGGCCAAGTCCGCGCTCTATGCCTCGGTCCTGAAAGTTCAGGGCACCGAAGCGGCGCAGCGGATCGACACCCTGGCCTGCGAAATCGCCGGGCTGGCTGGCTGGGCCGAGGCAGACGGGCAGAGCCCCGACCTGCTGGCGACCGCCCTGCCGCGCTACCTCAATGGCCGCGCGGCGACGATCTATGCCGGGTCGAACGAAATCCAGCGCGACCTGATCGCGCGGGCCGTGCTGGGGTAGGGAAGGCTTCCCTCCACACCTTCGGAACCTGTACCCGTTCGTGGTGAGGAGGCATCGAAACCGAAGGTTGAGGGGCCGTCTCGAACCACGGCGCGAGAGAACAGTCCTTCGAGACGGCGATTCTGCCTGCGGCTTCAACGCCTCCTCAGGACGAACGGGTAGAGAGGTTTCGCGCAGGGATCGCAGAGGACGCCGAAAAGAAAGACGGACGCGAAGGATACTGATCCGCCGCAGGCGTGTAATCGGACCAGTGCGTTGGGCCGGGCGAAGAAATGACGCGCGGCATTGCCGCAAACGCCCCCCTCTGCGTCTTTCCTTTCTCCTCCGCGCCTCTGCGTGAACCAATCGGACCTCGCCATCGCCCGGAGCGCTGGATGAAACGCGCGTCCCCCTTCGCCCTGGATTGCTTCGTCGCTACGCTCCTCGCAATGACGAAGGTGTGAGACGCGATCAGGCCGCCGCTGCGTGGCGCGCCAGATGCTGGCTCTTGGGACCCAGCGTTGCCGCAATGGCGAGGCCGCGCTTGAACTGGCCGCCCAGGGCCAGCTCCTCGGTCACGCCCATGCCGCCGTGCAATTGCACCGCGCCTTCGCCGACCGTGCGCACCGCGTCGATGGTTTCGACCACGGCGGCGCTGACCGCATGGGCCCAGGTTTCATCCCCTTCGCGCAGCACGGCGCGTTCGGTCAGGCCCTCGGCCTTGAGCAGGGCCATCTGCATATCGGCCAGCCGGTGGCGCAGGACCTGGAAGGTCGCAATCGCCACGCCGAACTGCTTGCGCTGTTGCAGATAGGCCGCCGTATCCGTCACCATCCGGTCCATCAGCCCCGCCGCCTCTGCACAGAGCGCCGCGTTGCGCGCGTCGATTGCCCATTGCCGCGCCGCCGCAGCAGCGGCCCCTTCGGCCAGCAGGCTATCGACTTGCAGATTGCCGCCGACCGAAAGGTCCGCTGCCTGGGTGCCGTCCATCAGCGCCCGCTTGCGCCGCGACAGGCCTGCGCCTTCCGCCGCCACCAGCACGGTACGCTCGGTCCCGGCCAGGATCAGCCAGTCGGCATCGGCAGCGCCCGCCACCAGCGGGACTTCGCCGCTATCGCCAAAGGCCAGCGCGATCCGCGCCTCGCCCGTGGCAAGGCTGGCCAGCAGACCATGATCCGGTGCCAGCCGCGCCAGCAGGCTGGCCGCGATGTTATGGGCCAGCCAGTCCGATCCGGCCAGGGCCGGTCCCAGTTCCGCCATGATCGCCGCGCGTTCGATCGCGCCGCCGCCCACGCCGCCCGCCTCGTCCGGAATGCCGACCGCCATCAGGCCCAGTTCGGCCAGCCCCGTCCAGTCCGGGCGGGGATGATCGGTCAGGTAGCGCTGGATGGACTGCTGCAGCAGGGTCGCGGTTTCGGTGAGCGGAAGTTCTAGTGCCATGCCGCACTTGTGCCGAGTCGGGCGCGGCCCGTCCAGCCGCTAAACGCGCCAGTCAACCGCGCCGCGCCCCTGCTTTTCCAGAAAGGCATTGGCCTGGCTGAAATGGCGACAGCCGAAAAATCCGGCATGAGCGGAAAGCGGGCTGGGGTGCGGCGCGGTCAGCACCAGGTGGTGGCTGTCCATCAGCCCCGGAACGCTGGCCGCTTTCTTGCGCGCATGATTCCCCCAGAGCAGAAAGACGCAAGGCTCCTGCTTGGCTGCAACGGCAGCCACCACGGCGTCGGTGATTTCCTCCCAGCCCTTGCCCTGGTGCGAGGCGGCTTTGCCCTCCTCCACCGAAAGCGCGGCATTGAGCAGCAGCACGCCCTGCCGCGCCCAGCCCGTCAGGTTGCCATGCGCCGCGCGCGGCAGGCCGAGGTCAGCCTCCAGCTCCTTGTAGATATTGACCAGGCTGGGCGGCACCTTCACGCCGTCCTGCACCGAAAAGCTGAGGCCATGGGCTTGTCCCGCGCCGTGATAAGGGTCCTGCCCCAGAACCACGACTTTCACCCGGTCCAGCGGGGTCAGTTCCAGCGCGGCCAGCCGCTGCCCGCGCGGCGGAAAGATCGCCTTGCCCGCTGCTTCCTCCGTGCCCAGAAATTCGCCCAGGCCGCGCGACTTGGCACTCGCCAGGACCGAACCGAGCGCCGCGCGCCAGCTTTCGGGGACTGTTTCGGATAGGGGCACTTGCGAAACTCCGCCACTGCGGGGCTTTTCACCCCGGCCGGATCGGCCTAAGCACAAAGTCGATATGGCAGTCTATCTCCACGAAGAAGATCTTCCCGCTGGCGTGCTCGCCCCGGGTCCCGTTGCGGTCGATACCGAAACCATGGGGCTGATAACCCCGCGCGACCGGTTGTGCCTGGTGCAGATTTCGGACGGGCAGGGCGACGAACACCTCGTCCGCTTTTCGCCCGGTTCGGACTTTGCCGCCCCCAACCTCAAGGCGGTGCTGGCCGATCCGGAGCGGGTGAAACTATACCACTTCGCGCGGTTCGACCTGGCCGCGATCGAGCATTACCTGGGCGTCGTCGCCGCGCCGGTGTTCTGCACCAAGATCGCCTCGAAACTGGTCCGCACCTATACCGACCGCCACGGCCTGAAAGACCTGGTGCGCGAACTGCTTGGCAAGGAACTGTCCAAGCAGCAGCAGTCGAGCGACTGGGGCGGCCCGGAATTGAGCGAGGCGCAGCGTGAATATGCCGCCAGCGACGTGCGCTATCTCCACGCGATGATGGCGATCCTGACCGAGCGGCTGGCGCGCGAACACCGCACCGAGCTGGCCCAGGCCGCGTTTGACTTCCTGCCCTATCGCGCCCGGCTCGACCTGGCAGGCTGGGCCGAAAAGGACATCTTCAGCCACGAGAGCTGAGCCGCCGCCCAATGACCGAAGCCGCCGACATCACCCGGGACAAGCGCCGCCACTGGGCCGCGCCGGGTGGTTCGCACGACCGCAAGGTGCGCATCCTGGCGCGCTGGCTGCCCGGCCTGGTCGGCGTGGTTGCGGCGGCAATGATCGTCGGCCCGCTGTTTACCGAAGGCGAGCTGTCCTTCCTGCTCGACCGTAACAAGGTGGCGATCACTCAGGAACGGCTGCGCGTGAACAACGCGATGTACCGGGGCGAGGACAAGCGCGGGCGGCCCTTCACCCTGACCGCAGGCAGCGCCGTGCAGGTCACCGCCGCCGTGCCGGAAGTGCTGCTGGAAAACCTCGCCGCGCGGATTCGCTTGTCCGACGGTCCGGCGGAGCTGACCGCGGTGCGCGGCAAGTACAATTTTTCAAACCAGCTGGTCGCGGTTGAAGGGCCGGTCGTTTTCACCGCCGCCGATGGCTATCGCCTGACCACGCAGAACGTCTCGATCAACCTCAATGACCGCTTCGTGACCGGCACCGGCGGGGTCAGCGGCACCATTCCGTCTGGCACTTTCAGCGCCGACCGGATAAGTGCCGATCTCGACGAGCGGATTCTGATGCTGGATGGCAATGTCAGGATGCGGTTCGTCCAATCCAATTTCAGGATGCCGCGATGAGCCAGCCCGCCCGCCCCAGTCTCAAGACCACCGCGCTGCGCTCGCTGCTGGGCGGCTTTGCGCTGGGCACGGCGGCGATCCTCGCCCTGGCCCCGTCGAGCGCCCAGGTGTTCAGCGGCCATAACAGCGATGCGCCAGTCAACTTCTCTGCCGACCACGGCGAATTGCAGGGCAAGGCCAACCGCGCGATCCTGGCCGGCAACGTGGTGATCACCCAGGCCAACATGACCCTGCGCGCGGGCCGAACCACCATGGCCTTCACCACCGAAGGCGGCGGGTTCAAGATCCACCGCGTCGATGCCGTTGGCGGGGTGAAGATCGACCGGGGCGACCAGGCCGCATCGGGCGACGTGGCGATCTATGATTTCGACAAGCGGCTGATCACCCTGTCTGGCAACGTCACCCTGCTACAGGGTTCGAACCGCCTGTCCGGCGGCCGCCTGACCATCGATCTCAATTCCGGCCTGTCGACTCTGGACGGCCGCGTCGGCGGTGGTTCCCCGGCGCTGGGCGGTCAAGGACCGGCTCCGCGCGGTGGTCGCATCTCCGGGACCTTCACGGTCCCCAAGCGCTCCACCAACTGACTTAACGCGAATGGATCAGGCGGCGCTGCGGCGCTTCCTTCTCGATCTGGTCGGAACGGCAGGCGTTCCGGACCTGACCGTTCCGTCGGAGCGCGACTGGGCGGCGCTGGACCGGATGGCCGCGCAGCACCGCTTGCAGCCCTTGCTCCATGCCCGGCACCGCGAACAGGGCGCCATTCCCAGCGCCCTGCGCGCCGCATGGCAGGCGGCCCACCGCTTTGCCGCGCTGGAGGCCCTGGTCCAGCAAGCGGAACTGGCCGAGACTTGCGCCCTGCTGGAACGGACAGGCTTTGCCGCAATCGCGCTGAAAGGCGCGTGGCTGAGCGTTCATGCCTATCCGGAAGCCGCCCAGCGCCCCTTGCGCGACCTGGACCTGCTGGTGCAGCCGGACGAAGTGGTCGCGGCTTTCCACGCCTTGCTGGATGCGGGCTATGTCCAGGCCGAACCTGCCGAAATGCGGCTGGAGGACATTGTCCGGCTGGACAAGCACATGCCCCCGCTGGTCGCCCCGCGCGGCACGCGGATCGAGCTGCACCACCGGCTGTGGGAACTGGACGGACGGCTTGACCATGCCAGCCCGGCGCAGGATGCCCAGCTGCGGCAGCGGGCGATCCGGGGACCGGGCGCGATCCGCTATCTCGCTGCGCAGGACTTGCTGGCGCACCTAATCATCCACGCGGTCTACAGCCACCGCCTCGATTGCGGGCCGCTGGTCCTGTCCGATATTGACCTGTTGATACAAAAGGAAAAAATTGACTGGCAACGCTTCTGGAGCGATGCGGCAGGACAGGGTTGGCGAGACGGGGCGAGATTGATGCTGGAACTGGTGGCGACCTATCGACCGGGGGCGAATATCGATTTCGCGCCTGATCACGGGCCTGCCGTCCCGGCGCGCCTTTTGGCCGCAGCGCCCGACCTTTTGCTGCAAGACCTGGACACCCGCGCCAGCGCGGGCCTCGCCGCCACCGCGATCAAGGGCGGAGCATCCAGCCTGGCTGGGCGCCTGCTGCGCCGCCGCTCTGCGGAGGGGCAGACGGTTACGG
Source organism: Novosphingobium sp. NPDC080210 (assembly GCF_050281025.1). NCBI lineage: Bacteria > Pseudomonadati > Pseudomonadota > Alphaproteobacteria > Sphingomonadales > Sphingomonadaceae > Novosphingobium > Novosphingobium sp. NPDC080210. The sequence goes on along the minus strand of NZ_JBNNWL010000003.1, from coordinate 496,455 downwards.
CCCCGCCGCCAGGCAAGGGCGGCCTGCTCGGCTGGCTCAGTTCGCGCACCGCGCGCTCGCTGCGCGATCTCGTCCGCTCCGATGTGCGGCGGCAATCGCGCCGGATGGCGGAGCTGAGCCAGTGGCTGGACCGGTGAAGGACCGCTCGGTCCTGATCGTGGGACTGAACTATGCGCCGGAACCGGTCGGGATCGGTCCCTATACCCAGGGCCTCGCCGAAGCGCTGGTCGCGCGCGGGGCCAGGGTGCGGGTGGTCTGCGGCAAACCCTATTACCCGCAGTGGCGCGTCTATCCCGGCCATGCGCAGGCTGGTTGGAGCCATGATGCGGAGAACGGCGTGCAGGTCACCCGCTGCCCGCATTACGTGCCGGCCAATCCCACTGGCTTGAAGCGGATCCTGCACCTTGCCAGCTTTGCCGTTTCTGCGCTTGGGCCTGCCCTTCGCGCCGCGCTCGCCAAGCGAGACAAGCCCGACCTAGTCATCGCGATTGCGCCCGCCCTGCTCGGCACCGTCACCGCCTGGATCGCCGCACGGCTGGCCGGGGCGAGGCTGTGGATTCACGTCCAGGACTTCGAAGTGGAAGCCGCCCTGGCGACGGGCTTGATGGATCAAGGCCGCTGGTCGGCGCGCCTCGCCCGCTGGGTTGAGGCGAGACTGCTGCAACTGGGCGATATCGTATCGACCATCAGCCCGCAGATGTGCGCCAAGCTGGCAGCAAAGGGCGTGGCGAAAGCGCGGATCGCCGAAATGCGCAACTGGTCGGACGACCGCTTCACTCCCGATCCCGCCGGGGCCGAGGCCATCCGCGCGGCATGGAACCTGCACGGCAAGATCGTCGCGCTCTATTCCGGCAACATCGCGCGCAAGCAGGGGATCGAAGTGCTGGTCGAGGCGGCGCGGCTGCTGATGCACCGCAGCGATATTGCCTTCGTGATCTGCGGCGAGGGGCCGAACCGCGCGGAGCTGGAGCGGCTCGCCAGCGGCCTCGCCAATGTCCAGCTACATGACCTGCAACCGGCAGAGCAAATGGGCGCGATGCTGACCCTGGCCGACCTGCACCTGCTGCCCCAGATTGCTGGCGCGGCGGACCTGGTCCTGCCTTCCAAGCTGACCAACATGCTCGCTTCAGGCCGTCCGGTCGCGGCGACGACCGTGCCCGGAACCGGGCTCCACGCCGAAGTCGAAGGCTGCGGCGTGGTCACTCCGCCCGGCGATGCCCGCGCCCTGGCAGAGGCCATCGCTGCCCTGGCAGACGATCCCGAACGGCGCGCCGTGCTGGGGCAGGCAGCGGCGCAGCGGGCGGCGGAGCGGTGGCGCAAGGACGCGATCATCGACCGGGCACTGGGGTTTGTGGGGGGCAGATAAGAAGCGAATTTAATTCGTCATTGCGAGCGCAGCGAAGCAATCCAGGGCGGCAGGGGGAGTGCGTTCCTTCCGGCACTACGCTTTCGGCTGGCTATGAATGGTTCACGCAAAGGCGCAAAGAAGAAGGAGGCGCGAAGGGGCTGCGCCTGCTGCTTTGTTTCGTGCCGTTCTTCGTTCCGGGCAAACGCACCCGCAGAGCGGCGCGCGCCTGCGGCGGCAAGGCCTTTGCGGCTTCCCTTATCTTCTTTGCGCCTTTGCGTGAACCGCGTTGGCAAACCGGCTTCGACAAGCTCAGCCTGAGCGGGGTGTGAGGACTAATCCTTGCTCCACGGCGACTTGTGCGGATGGGCTTTCGCTACCTTCGCCTGCCCGTGGTGAGGCACCTGATCCGCCGATGGCACCGTGCAATAGGCGGTCAGCAAGACGCCCAGCGACCAGGTGACCGCTTTCCAGCGGCTGGCAAAGACGTGGCGCAGCTTTGGCCCGAACCCCAACATGGCGCCAGGCTAGGCCCGGCTGGTTAAGGAAGTTTTCCCGCCTCGCGCTTCAGCTCGTACAGCAGGTCCAGTGCATCGCGCGGAGAAAGGGCGTCGACGTCCAGGGCATTGAGCCGTTCGCGCAGGGTATCGACCACTTCTTCCTTGTGCTCGATCGCGGCGGCGAACAGCGGCAGATCGCCCAGGCCCGCCGCCAGCCCGCCGGTTTCGGCCCGGCCCTTTTCCAGCCGCTGCAATACGGCAGAGGCGCGCGCGACGACCGGGGCGGGAACCCCGGCCAGCTTGGCCACGGCCAGGCCGTATGAGCGGTCCGCCGGACCTTCGGCCAGTTCATGCAGCAAGACCAGATCGCCCTGCCATTCCCGCGCGCGGACATGGTGAAGCGACAGGGCATCGCAGCTTTCGGCCAGGCGCGACAATTCATGATAGTGCGTGGCGAACAGGCAGCGGCACTTGTTCACGCCGTGCACCGCCTCGACCACGGCCCAGGCCAGGGCCAGGCCATCGTAAGTGGAGGTGCCGCGCCCGACCTCGTCGAGGATGACAAAGCTGCGCTCGCTCGCCTGTGCCAGGATCGCGGCGGTTTCGACCATTTCGACCATGAAGGTCGAGCGGCCCCGCGCGAGGTTGTCCGACGCGCCGACGCGGCTGAACAAGCGGTCGGTCAGGCCCACGGTGGCCCGCGCCGCCGGAACGAAACCACCCGCCTGGGCGAGAAGGACGATCAGCGCGTTCTGGCGCAGGAAGGTGCTTTTGCCGCCCATGTTCGGCCCGCCGACCAGCCACAGGCGGTCCTGCGGCGAGAGGCGGCAGTCGTTGGCGACGAACCGTTCGCCCTTGGCCGCCAGCGCCGTTTCGACGACGGGGTGACGCCCGCCCTCGATCTCCAGCCGGCTGTCCTCGACCACTTGCGGGCGGCACCAGCCGCCTTCCGCCGCGCGTTCGGCCTGCCCGCAGGCGACGTCGAGCCGGGCCAGCGCTTCGGCCGTGGCGGCAATCGCGTGGCGCGCCTTGATCGCATGGCCGACCAGTTCCTCAAAATGGGCTTCCTCTGCGGCAAGTGCGTGGCCGCCCGCTTCGGCAATGCGGCTGGCTTCCTCATGCAGAGCCAGGGCATTGAAGCGCACCGCCCCGGCCATGGTCTGGCGGTGGGTAAAGCCGCTGTCCGGTGCCATCAGCGCATCGGCATGGCGCGCGGGTACTTCGACGAAGTAACCAAGCACGCCGTTGTGGCGGATTTTCAGCGCGGCGATGCCGGTCTGGTCGCGGTACTTCGCCTCCAGCGCGGCAATCGCGCGGCGGGCGTCGCCGGAAATGCGCCGCAATTCATCCAGCGCGTGGTCATAGCCTTCGGCAATGAAGCCGCCCTGCCCGCGCTCGGTCGGTGGGGCGGGAACCAGGGCGCGGCTGAACAGGTCGGTCAGCGCGCCGTGCCCGGTCAGGTGCGGCAGAAGCGCGTCGAGCAAGGCGGGCCGGTCAGCCTGACCGCGCAAATGATCGTGAATGCGCCGCGCTTCGCCCAGGCCGTCGCGCAGCTGCCCCAGGTCGCGCGGCGAGCCGCGTCCGGCCACGACGCGGCCCAGCGCGCGGCCCACATCGGGCAAGGCGCGCAGCACGGTGCGCAGGTCGCCGCGCAGCAGGGCATTGTCGTGCAGCCACTGAACCAGCGCCAGCCGCGCCTCGATCGCGGTAACGTCGGTGAGCGGTGCGGAGAGGTCTTCGGCCAGCAGCCGCGCGCCCGCTCCGGTCACGCAGCGGTCCACCGCCTCGATCAGGCTGCCGCGCCGCGTTCCCTGGCTGGAGACGAGGATTTCCAGGCTGGCTCGCGTCGCTTCGTCCATGGCGAGGTGCGCCTGGCCTTCGCGCGCCACCGGGGGGAGCAGCAAGGGCAGCTTGCCCCGCCCGACATGTTCCAGATAGCCGATCAGGCCCCCCGCCGCCGCCAGCATCGCGCGCGAAAAAGTGCCGAACCCGTCCAGCGTCGCAACGCCGTGGGCCGCCTTCAGTCGCGCTTCGCCGCCGTCGCTGCCGAAATCGCGGCTGGGCCGGACAATGGCCTCCAGCGGCGCATCGCTCCACCCTTCGGGCACGACCACTTCGCTGGCCCCGAGCCGCGCCAGGGCGGCGCCCATGCGGTCAGCGGAGCATTCCTCCAGCTCCATCCGTCCGGTCGAAATGTCGCAGGCGGCAAGGCCGATCGTGCCGCGCACTTCGCACAGGGCAGCCAGCACATTGGCGCGGCGCGGCTCCAGCAGGGCTTCTTCGGTCAGGGTCCCCGCCGTGACGAAGCGGACGATGTCGCGCGCCACCAGCGCCTTGGACCCGCCGCGCTTCTTCGCCTCTTCCGGGGTTTCGACCTGTTCGGCAATCGCCACGCGGCAACCCGCCTTGATCAGGCGCGCAAGGTATCCTTCGGCGGAGTGGACCGGAACCCCGCACATCGGGATCGGCACCCCCTGGTGCTCACCCCGGCTGGTCAGGGCAATGTCCAGCACCTGCGCCGCGGTGCGGGCATCATCGAAGAATAGCTCGAAGAAATCGCCCATGCGGTAGAATAGCAGGCAATCCTCCGCCTCGGCCTTCAGCGCAAGGTACTGGGCCATCATCGGGGTTGTGCCAGCGGGGGCGTTCGATCCGTGCATTGGCCTGGCCTAGCGCCTGTAATCGCGATTCGGGAGGCTTGCGATGCAATCTATCCCCTATCGCAGGCGCTTTCCTTCCGTTAGGGCGTCCACGAATCCGGAGATAAGCTGTGGCCGAAGACATCACCCAGACCAACGAAAGCAACGTCCGTTTCACCGAGCGCGAAGCGCTGTTCTATCACAGCACGATCCGCCCCGGTAAGATCGAGATCATCGCCAGCAAGCCGATGGCGACCCAGCGCGACCTGAGCCTGGCCTATTCGCCCGGCGTCGCCGTTCCGGTCCAGGCCATCGCCGACAATCCGGCGGATGCCTATGAATATACTGCGCGCGGCAACCTGGTGGCGGTGATTTCCAACGGCACCGCGATCCTGGGCATGGGCAATCTGGGCGCCTTGGCGTCCAAGCCGGTGATGGAAGGCAAGGCCGTGCTGTTCAAGCGCTTTGCCGACGTCGATTCGATCGACCTTGAAATCGACACCGAGGACCCGGAAAAGTTCATCGAGGCCGTCGCTCTGCTGGAACCCAGCTTTGGCGGGATCAACCTGGAAGACATCAAGGCACCGGAATGCTTCGTGATCGAGCAGGCCCTGCGCGAACGGATGAAGATTCCGGTCATGCACGATGACCAGCACGGCACCGCGATCATCGCCGCCGCTGGCCTGGTCAACGCCTGCTTCATCACCGGGCGCAAGTTCGAGGACGTCAAGGTCGTGGTCAATGGCGCGGGCGCTTCCGCCCTGGCCTGTACCGCCCTGATCAAGTCGATGGGCGTCAAGCACCAGAACGTCACCGTCTGCGACCGTTCGGGCGTGATCTATCGTGGCCGCGAATCCGGCATGGACCAGTGGAAGAGCGCCCATGCCATCGACACGGCGGCGCGCAGCCTGGAAGAAGCGCTGGAAGGCGCGGACATTTTCCTGGGCCTGTCGGCGGGCGGCGCGCTCAAGCCGGAATGGGTGAAGAAGATGGCGCCCCAGCCGATCATCTTCGCCATGGCAAACCCTGACCCCGAAATCACGCCCCCCGATGCCAAAGCAGTGCGGCCCGACGCCATCGTCGCGACCGGGCGTTCGGACTATCCCAACCAGGTCAACAACGTCCTGGGCTTCCCCTTCATCTTCCGCGGCGCGCTGGACGTGCGGGCAACCGCCATCAACGAGGAAATGAAGATCGCCGCCGCCCGCGCGATTGCGGAACTGGCCCGCGAAACGGTGCCGGAAGAAGTCGCCGCGGCCTATGGCAAGAAGCACCAGTTCGGCCCGGAATACATCATCCCGGCCCCGTTCGATCCGCGTCTGATGGAAGTCGTGTCTTCCGCCGTAGCCAAGGCCGCGATGGACACCGGCGTTGCGGGCAAGCCGATCGAGGACTTTGCCGCCTATCGCCACAGCCTGAAGGCGCGGCTCAACCCGACGACTTCGGTGCTCACCCAGGTCTATGAAACGGTTAAGGCCAACCCGAAGCGGATGATCTTTGCCGAGGCGGAGAACGAAATCGTCCTGCGCGCGGCGATCCAGTACCGCGATTTCGGTTATGGCGAGCCGGTCCTGGTCGGCCGCACCGACCAGGTGAAGGACAAGCTGGCCGAGCTGGGCGTGACCGACATCGACAGCTTCGAGATCGAGAATTCGGCCACTAGCACCCACGTCCCGGCGATGGTTGAAGTCCTTTACGAACGGCTTCAGCGCAAGGGCTTCCTGGAACGCGACGTGCGCCGCATGGTCAACCAGGACCGCAACGTGTTCGCTTCCCTGCTGCTCAAGCTGGGGATCGGCGATGCCATGGTCACCGGCATGACCCGCACCTTTGCCCAGACCATGCGCGAAGTGCGCCAGGTGCTGGATCCCAAGGAAGGACAGCTGCCCTTCGGCATCCACCTGATGATCGGCAAGAACTATACCACGTTCCTGTCGGACACCACGGTCAACGAGCGTCCCGATGCGCAGGATCTGGCCCGGATTGCCAAGGAAACGGCTGCCGTTGCCCGCCGCCTGGGCCACGAACCGCGCGTTGCCTTCCTGTCCTATTCGACCTTCGGCAACCCGCCGGGTCGCTGGCTGGATTCGATCCGCGAAGCCGTGGCGATCCTCGACGCGGAAAAGCCGGGCTTCGAATACGAAGGCGAACTGGCCCCCGATGCGGCGCTGAACCCGACGGTGATGAAGAACTATCCGTTCAGCCGCCTGTCCGCTCCGGCCAACGTGCTGGTCATGCCGGGGCTGCAATCGGCGAACATCTCGGCCAAGCTGCTGCGCGAACTGGCCGGCAATGCCACGATCGGCCCGATGCTGATCGGGATGGAAAAGCCGGTGCAGATCGCGCCGATGACCGCGATTGCACCCGACGTTCTGACTCTGGCCGTGCTGGCTGCGGCTGGCGTAGCAGGCTGAAATCAGGTCCGGGCCTGACCGTCTCAGGCCCGGACTTCAGCCCCTATCACGCCCAGGCCTTGTAGACTCCGAAGGCGCTGGTCGCGGTCAGGACGATACCGACCATCACCAGCATCGGCTTGGCCGGAATGTGCTTGGCCGCCCATGCGCCCAGCGGAGCCGCCGCCAGTCCGCCAATCAGCAGGCCCAGGGTGGCACCGGCCAGGTCGGCAAAGCCAAGGTGATAGATGAACGTGGCGCTGATCGTCAGCGTCAGGAAGAACTCGACCGCGTTGACCGTGCCGACCACCCGGCGCGGGTCTGCGCCCTGGATCAGCAGGTTGGACGTGACCACCGGCCCCCAGCCGCCGCCGCCCGCCGCATCGAGGAACCCGCCGATCAGGCCCAGCGGCGCAACCACTTTGGCCGGCTTGCCTTGGGGCGGATATTTGAAACCGCGCCACAGCAGCATCAGGCCGATGGCCGTCAGGTAGGTCAGGACAAACGGCTTCACGATTGCCGCATCCAGCGAAGTCAGTAGATAGGCCCCGGTCGCGCCGCCGATCATTCCCGGAATCAGCAGCTTGAAGAACAGGCTCTTGTCGATGTTGCCATGAAGCAGATGGCTGATACCCGAGGTGGCCGTGGTAAAACACTCCACCACGTGGACCCGCTGCGATGCCAGGGCGGGGGGAACGCCCATCACGCCAACCAGCAAAGTGTTTGAAATCACGCCAAAGGCCATGCCCAGTGCGCCGTCTACTGCTTGAGCGGCAAAGCCGACCGCAATGAACGGCAGCAGGACGCTGAGGTCGAAATCCATGGCGATTCACTCTCCGGTATATCTCGACCGTTTTGATAGAGTTGCAACGCGCCAGCCGCGAGAAAGTTTTTCAGCGCAGCGCCGAAGTGAAATTATCCTGCGGCAAACGGCTTGCCAGCAAAGTGCGACCAAGCGAAGGAGCAGCATGACCAATGCAGCCCGCCCCCGCCGCTCCGCGCTTTACCTGCCCGCCTCGAACCCCAAGGCCCTGGCCAAGGCGCGTACCCTGCCCGCCGATGTGGTGATTCTCGACCTTGAAGATGCGGTCGCGCCGGACCTGAAGGTTGAAGCGCGGGCGGCGGCCCTTGCCGCTGTTGCGGAAGGCGGGTTTGGACGGCGTGAACTGGTGGTACGCGCCAATGGCCTCTCAACCCCCTGGGGCCGCGAAGACCTGGCCGCCATTTCCGCTGCCGGACCCGATGCGGTCCTGGTGCCCAAGGTCAACTCCGCCGAAGAAGTGCGCGGCTATGATGCGGCGCTTGCCGCCGCACCGCCGCAGACCCGACTGTGGATCATGATCGAAACCTGCGCCGCCTTGCCCCGCCTGCATGAAATCGCGGCCTGCGCGGCCGATACGCGGCTGGCGGGCTTTGTCATGGGCACCAATGACCTGGCCAAGGAAATGCAGGCGCGGCCCGGTCCGGCACGTACCCCGTTCCTGCCGATCCTGACCATGGCCGTGGCCGCCGCGCGCGCCCATGGACTGGTCGTGCTGGACGGCGTCTGCAACGAATTCCGCGACCTCGGCCTGTTCCGGGCCGAGGCGGAGCAGGGGCTGGAGTTCGGCTTTGACGGCAAAACCCTGATCCACCCGGACCAGATCGCGCCGTGCAACGAAGTGTTCTCCCCCAGCGCGGCAGAGATCGCCTGGGCCGAGGCCGTCTCCGCCGCCTTTGCCTTGCCGGAGAACGCCGGAAAGGGCGCGATCAAGGTCGACGGCAAGATGGTCGAGCTGCTCCACCTGGACCAGGCGGAACGGACCCTGGCCATCGCCGCCGCCATCTCGGCATCCTGACAGTGCAGGATATGGTCCAGCGCCGCGAAGCGCTGGACCTGTCCCGTCAGAAGCGGATAGTCCCTTCCAGCCGGACCGTGCGCAGCGGGCTTGGCGCATCGGCGCGGATCGACGGAGCCAGCGTCGGATCGGCGGGCGGTCCGCTGAAGTCGGCAGAAATCGCGTTGAACACGTTCCGCCCGGCCAGCCGCACTTCCCAACGATCCTGCGTGTCGCGCAGGCCGATGGTCAGATCGACCGGCGTCCACGGCTCGGACCGGAAGCTCAGCACCCTCTGGTGATACATCGTGCTGCGGTGGCGGACATAGGCATTGGCGAACAGCGCGACGTCCGAACTGATGTCGTGATCGTAGAGGATCCCGGCATTGCCGGTCCAGCGCGGCGCCCCCGCAACCGGGCGGGGCGTGGGTGCGGTGATCTTGGCATCGGCATAGGTCACGGCCCCTTCCAGCCGGAACCCGCCGCCCAGCCGTGCCCGGAAGTTCGCTTCAACGCCGGCCGAGCGAACCTTCACGTTCGCCGTGTCGAACGATGACCCGGTAAAGGTGGTGTCCTGGAAATTGCCGACCTTGGTCACGAATGCGGCCAGTTCGAAATTCAATGCCCGGTCAAGCGCGCTGCCCTTGAGTCCCAGTTCGAACGAATCGGCATTTTCGGTCAGGACTGCAGAGCCGCCCGCGTCCGATGGCAGTGCCGGATTGCCCAGCAGTACCTGCGCCGATTCGGCAAAGCCGCCGGTCTTCGATCCGCGCCCATAGCCACCATAGAGCGTGACAGCCGGAGAGAGATCGACCTGCAGGCTGACGTTGCCGTTGACGAAGTCATCCTGGAACTTCAGCGGAGTCTTGGCAAAGGGCGGATTGACCACCTGGTTCCAGAAGGTGATCGGCGCGATGGCCACGCGGCCATAAGTCGCATCCTTGGTTTCATCGGTGTACCGGATCCCGGCGTTCAGGCGCACCGTATCGGCGAACTTGTAGGTCGTCGAAAGGAAGCCGGAGATCGTTTCGGTCTTCTGGGTGAAATCGTTGCGGAACCCGCCCTGGAAGATCGTGCCGGGCGGGATGGCCAACGGCGTGTCATAGATCTGCGTCTCGGCCGAATTCCAATCGGAATTGAAGTAGAACAGCCCGGCAATGTACGAGAACCGGCCGTCCGAGGGCGAGGTGATGCGCAGTTCCTGGGTGAACTGGTTATAGTCTTCCCCGCGCAGGAAATAGGTGGCGTTCTTACCCCCGAAATCGAAGTCGTCCGCGAAGCTGAGGTCGTATTTCGCGTAAGAGGTGACCGACGTGACCGTGTTGTCACCCAGCGGGACGTTGATGGTCAGGTTGCCGATGTGGCTCTTGATCTCGTGGACGCTTTGCCCTTCGCGGCCCTGGCTCATGAAGCTGGTCTTGGTGCCGTCCAGCACGCCCTCGCCCAGGCTGGCAGGCAGCAGGCCCTGGGGGTCGACGAACTGGTAGCCGTTGCCGATGCGGCGGGTGTCGGAATATTGATAGCTGAGCGTGGCATCCACCCCGCCGCCCGGCTCCAGCACCGCCGTCCCGCGCAGGCCGATGTCGCGGTCCTTGGGATAGTTGCCGCCGGTCCGCTCGTTATGCACCCAGCCCCGGGTGTCCGAATACTTGCCGGCAAAGCGGAAGCGGAACTGCTCGGAAACGGGAAGCGTTGCCGCGGCTTCCACGAAGGCACCGCCATATTCCAGCTCCGCGCCGCCCGAAACATAGCCTTCGGTTGTCGTACCCGGCTTCTTGGTGACAATCGAGATTGCGCCGAGCGAGGTGTTCTTGCCCAGCAGCGTACTCTGCGTACCCTTGATGACCTCGATCCGTTCCACGTCAAAGAAGGCGCTGGAATAAAGCCGCCCCTTGCCCAGGAAAGCCCCGTCCAGGAACAGGGCCACCGATTGGTCGAACGACTGGGTTCTGGCCGGCGTACCCAGGCCGCGAATGGTCAGCTGCAAGCCATCGTCCGGTGCGCGCGAAAAGGTCGTGCCGGGAACCAGTACGGCGGCCTGGAACAGATCCTTCACCCCGGCGCGGGCCAGCTGCTCTTCACCCAGCACGGCGACCGTTGCGGGAACGTCCTTGGTGGATTGCTGGCGCTTCTGCGCGGTGACGACAATGTCGTCCGGATTCGCTTCGCCAGCAGTGTCCTGCGCCCATGCCGCCGTTGCCGAGGTTGTCGACAGCAGCGCGGCCAGCACCCAGCGTCCAAATCGCCCTTGGTTCATGCTTCTCTCTCCCGTGACCGCTATGCGGTACTTGTTATACCGCTATACAGTTATTTTAGGTGCTGCGACCTGTCAACATGGGTTGAAAATTTCTCCAAGCGTTCTGGTGACTTAGCATGGAAGGGGTTGATTTACGGGAAATTTGCGCCTTCTGCATCGCATGGCGGTTATGCAAACCGCTTACCGGGACTGGCGCATAAGGGATTCAGGCGTGCGGAACACTGACAGAAACTCGATCCAGGTCATCGCGCGGGCGGCGGAAGTCCTTCGCCGCGTGGCCTATGCGCACGAAGGGCTGAGCTTGTCGGAGCTGGCGCAGGAAACCAATCTGGCCCGTTCGACTATCCAGCGAATCGTGAAGGCCCTGGTCGATGAGCAGTTCCTCCAGCCCGCCTCCAGGCGGGGCGGATATGTCCTGGGTTCGGGCCTGGTCCGCCTATCGGCAGGGCCGGCGATCGACGTGGCCCAGGTCCTGCAACCACTGCTCCGCAACCTGGCGGAAGAAGTGGACGAAACGGTCGACCTTTCGGTGCTGAAGGGCAATTCGGCGCTGTTCGTCGAACACATTGCCGGGGGTCACCGCCTGGCCGCGCTATCGGCGGTGGGGACCGAGTTTCCGCTGCATTCGACCGCCAATGGCAAGGCGATGCTGGCTTGCCTGTCGCCAGAGCGCCGCCAGGAACTCGTGCCCGAGACCCTGCCCGCCTTTACCGAGCGTACCGTGGCGGACTGGAACGACTTGCAGGTTCAGCTGCGGCAGATCGAACGGTCCGGGCTGGCCTATGACCTGGAAGAACACACCGACGGGGTTTGCGCGGTCGGCACGGCCTTTCTGGATGCGCAAGGCACGCCATTCGCCGTTTCGGTGCCCGTTCCCCGGCAGCGCTTCGACGCGAAATGCTCCGCGATCGAGGGACCGCTGCTGGAATTCAGGCAGCGCGCGGTCGAACTGATTCGCGGCTCCATCCCGCGCGCCGCCGCCTGAAGCAGAGCGGCGCCCGCGCGCTATTTGCGGCGGAACCGGAAGTACCAGACCTCGTGCCCGTAAACGGTACGGGCCTTGTGTTCATAGCGGGTTTCGGGCCAGCCGCCCGGGCGCTTCTGGAAGTCCTGCGGCTTGTCGATCAGCCATTCGAACTGGTCGGTATGGCGGCGCATCACCATCAGCGCATGGCGGACATAGACCGCGTGATCGGTGCCGAAGCGGAATTCGCCGCCGGGTTTCAGCTTGGCCGCGAACAGGTCGACCGGCCCGTCGTTCATCATGCGCCGCTTGGCATGGCGCGCCTTGGGCCAGGGATCGGGATGCAGCAGGTAGAGGAACGATAGCGAGCCATCGGGAATCCGCCGCAACACCTCCAGCGCGTCGCCGTGGAAGATCCGCACGTTGCCCAGTGGCGGGTGCGCCCCGTGATCGCCAGAGACGTGGACCAGCGCCTGGGCCACTCCGTTGATGAACGGTTCGGCCCCGATGAAGCCATGGTCGGGCAGCATGTCGGCGCGCGCCGCCATATGCTCGCCCCCCCCAAAGCCGATCTCGAAATGCAGCGGGCACGGCTGGCCGAACAGGCGCTCCGCCGTGACCGGGCCTTCTACCGGGACCGCGATCTGGGGCAGCAACTCGTCGACCAGGGCCTGTTGCCCCTGGCGCAGCGGCTTACCCTTGGCGCGGCCATAGAGGCGGTTGATCGTGGTCGGGTCACCGGATTTGTAGGCGGTCATGGCCGGGCGTTTGGCAGTCGGTCCCGGGCGGGTCAAGACAAGCCGCAACTGGCGATGCCGTGACAAGGGCGGGCCAAAAAATTTGTGATGGACGCCAATCGGCCCCTGTGGTGAGCAAGGGCCATGTCGTATCTCGAACCGGTCCCCTCCGGCGCGCTCGCTTCGCTCTCCGACAAGGAGCTGGAAGTACTGCGCCTGCTGGCGGCGGGCCACACGGTCAAAATCGATCGCCGCGCGGCTGGAGCGCAGCGAGGCTTCGATCAACGAGCGCCTGCGCGATGCCCGCCGCAAGACCGGGGTGGGCTCCAGCCGCGAACTGGCCCGGCTGGTCGATGCCCAGAAAATCTGGGACAAAAAACCTGATCTATCCGCGCCGGTCCTTCCTGCCGATCACGTGGTGCAGCCCCCGAAAGCGGGGCGGCCAGGACCGAAAGGAAGAAATATCATGCTTATCGCCATGCCCATCGTTGCCGCCGCCGGACTGCTGGTGGCACAGCCCGACACCGCCCAGCAGACCGCTGGCAGAGCGGACGCGACGACGACCGCCGCTGCAAAGCCCTCGCCATTGGTCGGACGCTGGTCGCTTGACGTGGCGCGGATTCCGGAAAACGAACGCCCTCGGCGCGTGATCATCGAATTCCGGGAATCGCCGGACCGGAAGTGGTCAACCCATGTCGAGATCGTCGGTGCCAATGGCAGCAGGATGGAGGCCGATTCCACCGCCGCAACCGATGGCGTTCCGGTCGCGGAAAGCGGCAACATGCCCTTCATCGACACCGTTTCGTTGCGCCAGCCGGCCCCGAACACCCTGGTGATGACGCTGGGCAAGAACGGCGCGCCGGTTTCGACCCGGGTCTACACGGTCGGCAAGGACAACAAGTCGATGACCGAAACGATCATCTGGGCCAGCACCGGCATTCCCAAGCTGGAAACGACCTATTTCAACCGGATCGACTGACTGCGCCGGCAAGAACGGCCTGCCCGCCCGGAAGGCCTTGAACAAACGAAAACGGCCCGCCTGGTGAAGGCGGGCCGTTGTCGGCAGTGATTGGGCGAACGGGCCTGGATCAGGCCGCTTCCGCCTCTTCGTTGGCGTCGCGCAGCACATAGCCGCGGCCCCAGACGGTTTCGATGTAGTTTTCACCATCGCAGGCGTGGGCCAGCTTCTTGCGCAGCTTGCAGATGAACACGTCGATGATCTTCAGTTCGGGCTCGTCCATCCCGCCGTAGAGGTGGTTGAGGAACATTTCCTTGGTCAGCGTGGTGCCCTTGCGCAGCGAGAGCAGTTCCAGCATCGCATATTCCTTGCCGGTCAGGTGAACGCGGGCGCCATCGACTTCGACCGTCTTGGCATCCAGGTTGACCGCCAGCTTGCCGGTGCGGATGACCGACTGCGAATGCCCCTTGGACCGGCGGACCACGGCGTGGATGCGGGCAATCAGCTCTTCGCGGTGGAACGGCTTGGTCACGTAATCGTCAGCCCCGAAGCCGAACGAGCGGACTTTCGAATCCATTTCGGAAATACCCGACAGGATCAGCACCGGCGTCTGCACCTTGGCGACGCGCAGCTTCTTCAGGACATCGTACCCATGCATGTCCGGCAGGTTCAGGTCGAGCAGGATGATGTCGTAATCATACAGCTTGCCCAGGTCCAAGCCCTCTTCGCCCAGGTCGGTCGAATAGACGTTGAAGCCTTCTGTCGTCAGCATCAGTTCAATGGCCCGTGCCGTGGTCGGCTCGTCCTCGATCAACAACACGCGCATGGGTAGTCCCCTTTGCCCCTAGTTCGCGTTAAACATCCCTTGTTAGGGGATATTGCACGCCATTAACCATATGACCAATGAAAGAGAAAGGTTAATTCTTCGTAAATGGCGTCAATGGAAGAGCAGCTAAGTTTCGCCTTAGCCGGGTAAAACAGTTGTTGAGGGATGATGCCGGTCGAGGTGCCGCTTGATGATTTTCAGGTTGCGGGTGTTGGACCGGTAAAGGAAATCGAACAGGTCACCGGCCAGCGGCACGGCACCGATCAGCGTATCGACACCGACGTTCGTGGCCATGCGCCACAGCTGCCAGCGGGACATGCCCAGGTTGCGTCCCTCCCAGACGATATAGAGCCCCAGCACGGCCGCCAGGGCGTCGCCAGCAACCGGAACCAGCCCCAGCAGCGCGTCCAGCCCCACCTTGCGCCCCAGCACCGGAACGCGAATCATCCCCTCGAGCATGCGCTCCAGCGCCTCGATCCGCAGCCGCACGCTGAGCGGATCGGTGCCAAGCGGCAGCTGGGCGCTCATCGAGCGAAGATTGCCGTTGTTCATTGCGCGACCCTTTGCCTGACCGGACTGCCTGTCCGTCAGGATCATCTGGGAAGCATGGCCAGCGACATCAAGGGATGAACGGCCAGGCGGTTCGGGGCAAAGCCGGTCACCGCGCCGCCGACCAGCGACCAGCGGATCGGCACGCCCAGCGGAATGTAGCCGTTCGCCACGGTCAATTGCGCTTCGGCCTGGGATACCAGTTCCGCCTGGCGCACAGGATCGGGTTCGGTCCGCGCCTCGGCCGCGAACTTGTCGGCAGCCGGGCTGCAGGCGGCACGCTGCACCGTGCAGGACAGCTGGCTGAAGAACCATTGCGCCGTGCTGTAACTGGCGACCGCGTCGAGCAGGCGCAGATCGGCGTCCGCTTCGAGCGGGACGCGGCGCAGCTCCACGCCAATCGCGCTGAGGTCCTGCCTGATCCGGTCAAACAGCAGGTCCGCGCCTGGGCCCTGCGGCAGGGCCAGGCGCAGCGCTAGGGCCGCGCGTCCCCCGGCCTTCCACGCCGAGACCCGGGCTGCGGCTGCGGAGCGGCGTTCCTCGATGGAGCGGGTGGTCCAGCGTTCGCCAATCGTCCCATTTTCTCCGGGCAGACCGGGGTTGAGCACCCGGGTGGTCGTGACCCAGCCGGACAGGTTGACCGAACCGGCCAGGGCCTGACGGTCAATCGCCATCGCGATGGCCTCGCGGTTTTCCGTCTCGGCAAGGAAACCATCGTCATGCACTACTACCAGGCCCAGCAGCCCTCCAACCGGATCGACGCGAATTGCCGCACGGGCCACGCCCATCGCATCGAGCCGGGGGAAATCGGCCAGGGTTCCGCCCATCACGACATCCAGCTCGCCGCGATTGAACCGCTCGATCGCAGTCTTGGCCGGAAGCGAATTGAGTTCGAGCATCCGCGCGCGCTGTGCCCAGCGCTTGTCCTGCGGCATCCCGCGATCTTCGGGAGCTATCGGGCGCAGGAAGGCGCTGTCCTTGTCCCGGCGCAGCCGCATCGGCCCGGCTCCGCGTCCGGCGTGGACCAGGCCGAGTTCGGGCTGTGCCAGGACTTGCAGGAATTCGGGCTGGCGGCTGGCAAGACGGATTTCGATCACCCGGCCCGCCATGGCGCGCACTTCGGCAATGACCCCCAGGTCGAGGCCCAGCGGCGTGCCGCGCTGCGCGGCAATTGCGCGATTCAGCGCGGCGCGGGCCGTCTCACCGGTGATCGGGCTGTCATCCGCCCAGGTGCCGTCGCGCAGACGGAAGATATAGCTGAGCCCGTCGTCAGTCACGATCCAGCGGTCTGCCAGGGCGGGGACGACCTGGCCCTGTTCGTCAAAGGCGACCAGCCCTTCAAAGGTTGCTGCCCGCAGCATCTGGGCTGGGGCAGGCAATCGCGGGCCGGTCGTGAAAGCCGCAGCCGAAGGTCCGATCGCGGCCACTTCAACCGGGCGATCGTCACTGCCAAAGCACCCGGCCAGCATCAGGGTGGGGAGCAACAGGGCAAGTCGGAAGCGGCGCGGCAGCATGGCCAGCGACCCTATCCGAAATTTTCCAGCCCGGACAGGTGCCTTGCACCCGTCGTTCAGATCTTGCGGAGAAGAGCCACTTCATCCTGCGGCAAGGGCGGGCGGACAAAGCGCGGCGTGCCTTCGCCCACGGCAAGCGGGCTGCGCGCCATTCGCGGATCGATCGCCGCATCGAAGGTTATGCCGCAGCGGCCGTTCCGCACCCAGGCAATGGCCCCCTTGGTCCAGCCCAGGTTGCGCAGATTGACCCAGGCCACCTGGCCGCGCATCGCGCATTCCACGCCTTCGGCCATGACACCACTGGATGAAAGGTTGCGCACCCGCACGCGCTGTTCACCCGGAACCCCGTCGATCCGCAAGTCGGCGAGGAGGAACATGCTGTCCCGTCCAATTTGCCGGTCGTCGCTATTGCTCATAAGCCCCAACGCCCTCCATGCCTGTCCCGGCACGCGGGACCGGATGACCTTCCGTCACGCGGAAGCTAGGCGCAGAGTGGCGAAAAAGCGGTTAACGCGGTGCAGGCGATGCCGTCAGTCGTCGCGGGAAATCTTCTCGCGCCGCTCGTGCGCTTCCTGCGCCTCGACCGTCATCGTGGCGATGGGCCGCGCCGAAAGCCGGCCCAGGCCGATGGGCTCGCCGGTCACTTCGCAATAGCCGTATTCGCCCTCTTCGATGCGGCGCAGGGCCGAATCGATCTTGGCGATCAGCTTGCGCTGACGGTCGCGGGTGCGCAGTTCGATGCCCCAGTCAGTTTCGCTGGAGGCGCGGTCGTTGAGATCGGGCTCGCGGATCGGGCCGTCCTGCAACTGCTGCAAGGTGTCCTGCGCAGCAGAGAGAATCAGCTTCTTCCATTCGAGCAACAGCCGCCGGTAATAGTCCAGCTGCGGTTCCGACATGTATTCTTCATTGTCGCTGGGGGTGTAATCGCCCCCCAATGCCCGCTTGGCCTTGGCCAGGACGTCGATTTCTTCGCCGAGAACGGTCGCCATAAACTCTCCAAACGAAACCGGTTGGGGTGGGCGGGTTCCTGCGGCCTCGGGTGTTCCCGATGGCCTCCCAGTGCCGGTTGAGCGCGCCTATAGAGGTCCGCAAAACCTCGCACAAGCGCCAATACTAGGCCGAACTACTTTGATGCACGTTAGGCACGCATGAACGCGCAGGCAGAAATCTGGTTCGCCGTTAACCTTTTGTTGACCACGTTAGGGAAGGTTGGCGTCAGAGGGCGGCCAAAAGGTGACTGCCCACAGGGGGTTACTGAGATGAGCACAATCTGGATCAACCAATCCGCCGACCAGCACGCATTCGGAATGCAGGCCATGCCTGCCGACGAACGCCACGAAGACCTGCTGGTGGCCAGCTGCCTCGCCGCGGCTGCCCAGGGCGATACCAGCGCCTATTACGATCTGGGCGTCGCCTATTCGACCGGCAGCCACGGCGTGCACTGCGACCTGATCGAAGCGCACAAGTGGTTCAACCTGGCCGCCGTCGCCGGGCACAGCGAAGCCGCCCTGTGCCGCGCCGACATCAGCGACGAAATGACCGCGCGCGAGATTTCCGAAGCCCAGCGCCGCGCCCGCGAATGGCTGGCCGCCACCTCGCCCAGCCGCCGCGCAGCCTAGGGTCAGGACCTATTAACCGCACCTTCGAGGCGGCAGAATGGCGAACATAACGAAGTGAAATTCACGCCGGGAAGGCTGGTTGCCTTTCCAAGGGAATTTCGCTTCGAGATGGAAGCCATTCTGCCGTCCCGAAGGGATTTGGCCAAAATGGCCCATTGCTGCGTCAGGAAGTCTTGAAATATCGACATATTCCAGCGCCTTCCTTCCTGGCACTGAGCCATTTTGACTCAAACCTCGAAGGCGCGGTTAATAGGTCCTGACCCTAAGCGCCTTTCCTGAAGGGCGATCGCTGGGCCAGGTAGTTCTGGTCCGCCGCCACGCCGGCCCGTTCCCGCTCCAGGAATTCCGCGACTGCGCTGCGGAAGCCGGGATGGACGATGTAATGGGCTGACCAGGTCTGGACCGGTTCATAACCGCGCGCCAGCTTGTGCCCGCCCTGCGCTCCCGCCTCGACGCGGCTGAGGCCAAGGCGGATCGCGAGGTCGATGGCCTGGTAATAGCACAGCTCGAAATGCAGGAACGGCTTTTCCAGCAGCGCGCCCCAGTACCGCCCGTAGAGCGCGTCCGGTCCGATGAAGTTGAGCGCCCCGGCTATTGGCGTGCCATCCTGATAGGCGAGGACAAGCGCGATCCGGTCGCCCATCCGTTCCCCCAGCAGAGTGAACGCCGCGCGGGTCAGATAGGGCCGCCCCCATTTGCGCGCGCCCGTATCCTGGTAGAACGCCCAGAACGCGTCCCATTCCGCCTCGCCGATTTCGGCCCCGGTCAGGGTGCGGATTTCCACCCCCTGCTGCGCCGCCGCGCGCTCCTTGCGGATGTCCTTGCGCTTGCGCGAGGATAGCGCGCCGAGGAATTCGTCGAAGCTGGAATAGCCCCGGTTTTCCCAGTGGAACTGGATGTCGCTGCGGATCAGCCAACCCGCGCGCTCGAACAGCGGCACCTGCTCGGGCGCGATGAAGGTGGCATGGGCCGAGGACAGGCCGTTGTCCGCGCAGACCTGTTCGGCGGCGCGCAGCAGAGCGGGCGCCAGGGCATCATCGGCGAGGAGCAGGCGCGGCCCGGTGGCGGGCGTGAACGGCGCGGCGATCTGCATCTTGGGGTAATAGCTGCCCCCGGCCCGGTGCCAGGCATCGGCCCAGGAATGGTCGAACACATATTCGCCCTGGCTGTGGCTCTTCAGGTAGGCGGGCAAGGCTGCCGCCAGCGTCCCCGCCGCATCGGCAATCAGGATCGGCGCGGGCGACCAGCCGCTGCCCGGACCGACCGAGCCGGAATCCTCCATGGCGGAAAGGAAGGCATGGCTCATGAACGGATTCCCGCCTGCCAGCGCATCCCATTGCGCTGCCGGCAAGGAGCCTACCGAAGGAGCAATCCGCGCTTCGATCACGGGACCCCGGCACCCTCCGCAATCGGCGCATCGGCATGGAGCGCCGCGCGCTGCCGCAGTTCAGCCGAACGAACCGTCCAGGTCAGCACGGGCAGGCCCCGCTGACGCTGGGCGGCGGCGAAGGCGCTGGGCAGGTCGCGAATGTCATAGGCCATGAAGTGGGGCCGCGCGCGCCACAGGAACAGGTGGCGGCGGATCAGGCCGGACAGGCCCCGGTCATGCTCTTCCGTCATCACCAGTCCGCGCACCGTTTCGCGGCGATGGCGGGCGAACCAGTGCACGACGCGCGGATCGAAGCTCATGATCGCGTGCGGCCCGGCATATCCCTCCAGCGCATCGGCCACGGCCTGGCACAGCCGCGCGAAGGGCGCGAAGTCGCCGCGCCGGGATTTTATCTCGATCAGGATCGGCACCCGCCCCGCCACTTCGGCCAGCAGCTGCGGCAAGGTCGGGATATGGTCCGCGGTCCCTGCCAGCGCGATGGCGAACAGCGATTCCGCCGTGCGCGCCGCAACCGGCCCACGCTCTGCGGTCAGGCGGTCCAGATCGAAGTCGTGAAAGACCACGGCCTGCCCGTCCCGGGTCAACTGGACGTCGCATTCGATCCCCATACCCCGCGCCATCGCGCCGCGAAAGGCGGAGAGGGAGTTTTCCGGCACCCCGTCCAGGTGCAGGCCGCGGTGGGCATATTCGGCGCCGCCAAGCCAGTCCGCCTTGCCCGGCCCGGGAGCCGGGGCAAGCCAGCGATCAAGCAGGGCGAACGGCGACAATCGCATCGACTTCCACCGCCACGCCCAGCGGCAGGCTGGGCACGCCAACCGCGCTGCGGGCGTGCTTGCCGGCATCCCCGAACACCTCGGCCATCAGTTCGGACGCGCCATTGGCCACCTTGGGCTGATCGGTGAAATCGGCGGTCGAATTGATGAAGGCGCCCAGCTTGACGATGCGCTCCACCCGGTCGAGCGAACCGAGCGCGGCCTTGAGCTGCGCCAGGATCATCAGCCCGCAGGCCCGCGCGCCTTCGACGCCCTGTTCCAGCGACAGGTCCTCGCCCAGCCGCCCCTTGAGCAGCTGGCCACCAACGATGGACACCTGGCCCGAGACGTGGGCCAGCCCCCCGGCGATGACCACCGGGACATAGGCCGCAACCGGCGCGGCGGGCTCGGGAAGGGTGATGCCAAGTTCGGCAAGGCGTGCGTCAATGCTCATGGGTTCTCGTCCTGAATGCGCGAGAGCAGCCACGGCAGGGCATGCTCCCAGGTGTCGATGCGGGCATGGGCATGGCCCGCCTGGAAACCGCAGGTGATGTGCGGGGCAAGGCTGGGCTCACCACATAGGTGAAGTCGGTCGATATGAGGAACCATTTCGGCTGCCGAGCCGTGGTGCTGGGCCAGGTCGTCGATGAACACCGCCCTGGACGGCTGGTACTTGTCGAGAATGGCCTGAAGCGCCGGACCCTTCGGTCCCTGGTTGGTAAAGACCGGAAAGTCGATCCCATGACCGCGCAGCTGTTCGCGGCGGGATTCGTTGTGCTTGTCGGCCAGGTTGGTCAGGATCACCACGTCGGCGTGCTGCGCCAGCTGGTTGATCGCCCCTACCGCCCCGGCAATCGGCGACTGGCGGTGCATTTCATTGTCGAAGAACAGGTTGAGCAGGCGCCAGATTTCGGCAGGTTCCACCGGCTCGCCGCTCTGCTTGTCGCGGATCGCCTTGGAAAAATCGTTGCCGACCAGCTTGAAGGAAACCGGCTGGCTTTCCTCCAGCCACTCGCCGAACGGCACGATCATGTGCAGCAGCACTTCATCGCAATCGCTGATGATCAGCGGCCTTGCCATAGTTACAACCTCTCTCGTGCGGCCATCAGAGTGGCCGGTTCAATTCCCAGTTCTTCCGCCGCTGCCAGCAGGTCCGGCTCATGACTGGCCAGAAAGTCCAGCACGGCCCCCAGCACCCCCGGATCACCCAGCCCGCCGCGCAGGGCATCGGGGGTCAGCCCGGTCAGCGCCAGCAGCCGGTCTGCCCGCGCGCTGTCCGCCAGAATCCAGCCGAGCGCGCCCAGCGCCAGGGCAGCGGCATCGTGGTCGGGGGATTGGGACTCGCGCAGAATTGTCAGTTCCCTCAGACAGCGTTAGGGCAGTGCTCATGGCAAAGCGTATCCTTGTTGTCGAGGACAACGACCTCAACCGCAAGCTGTTCTGCGACGTCCTGAAGAGCCAGGGCTATGCCGTCGAACCCTGCGCCGACGGCCTCGACGCGCTGGAGCGCGCGCGCCAGTTCGTGCCCAACCTGATCATCATGGACATCCAGCTGCCGAACGTGTCGGGCCTCGACCTGATCGAAGCGGCGAAAAAGGACGCGACCCTGCGCGCGATCCCGGTCCTGGCCGTCACCGCCTATGCCGGCAAGGGCGACGAGGAACGCATCCGCGACGCCGGGGCCGAAGGCTATCTGGCCAAGCCGGTATCCATCGGTCCCTTCATGGCCGCCGTCAAAGCCCTTGTCGAAAAGGCCCCGGCCTGACATCCGCCCACTTTCCGCCCCAATCATCGGCCAAAGGGCCGCCTGAAATTCTCCGGAGCAATGTAATCATGGACCGCGCCGCAACCGCCGCAAAGATCGCCGAACTGATCGAACCCTTCAACAAGAAGGGCGTGGCGATCAGCGATGGCACCACCTTCGCCGGTGACCTGGAATTCGACAGCCTGACCGTGATGGACTTCGTGGCCGCGATCGAGGATGAATTCGACATCATCATCAGCATGAACCAGCAGGCCGAGATCGAGAACTACGGCCAGCTGGTCGACGCCGTGGTAAAGCTGCAGGGATAGCAAACAGCCCTCCCCAATGCGTCATGCTGAACTTGTTTCAGCATCCATCGCACCGCCGGGACCGGGGGTTCGTGGGGAGAAATGGACCCTGAAACAAGTTCAGGGTGACGGGTGCAAAGACCGAGGTGGAATTCAGATTATGACCGACCTTTTCTCCAAATTCGACCCGCTGATCGAACAGCGCCGCGCGCTGCTTTCGACCGGGGTGACCGATCCGTTCAACCTGGTCATGGAAAAGGTGGTTTCGCCCACCGAAGCGATCTGCAACGGCAAGCAGACCATCCTGCTGGGCACCTACAACTACATGGGGATGACCTTCGACCCCGACGTGATCGCGGCGGGCAAACAGGCGCTGGACGAATTCGGCGCGGGCACCACCGGCAGCCGCGTGCTGAACGGCACCTATGCTGGACACCGCGCGGTGGAAGAGGCGCTGAAGGACTTTTACGGAATGGACCACGCGATGGTCTTTTCCACCGGCTATCAGGCCAACCTGGGGATCATCAGCACCATCGCCGGCAAGGGCGACTACATCGTGCTCGACATCGATAGCCACGCCTCGATCTGGGATGGCTGCAAGATGGGCGACGCCGAAGTCGTGCCGTTCAAGCACAACGACATCGAAGCGATGGAAAAGCGTCTGAAGCGCATTCCCGAAGGCGCGGGCAAGCTGGTCGTGCTGGAAGGCGTCTATTCGATGCTGGGCGACATTGCCCCGCTGAAGGAAATGGTGAAGGTCGCCAAGGACAATGGCGCGATGGTCCTGGTCGACGAGGCCCATTCGATGGGCTTCATCGGCGAACATGGCCGCGGCGTCGCCGAAGCGCAGGGCTGCCTCGACGATGTCGATTTCGTGATCGGCACTTTCTCCAAGTCGGTTGGCACGGTCGGCGGCTTCTGCGTGTCGAACCACCCGAAGTTCGAAATCATGCGCCTGGTCTGCCGCCCTTATGTCTTCACCGCCTCGCTGCCCCCTAGCGTGGTGGCGACCGCCTGCACCTCGATCCGCAAGCTGATGCACGCGGGCAACAAGCGCGCCCACCTGTGGGAAAACTCCAAGGTCCTGCACAAGGGCCTGACCGATGCCGGGTTCAAGCTGGGCACGGATGAACCGCAGTCGGCGATCATCAGCGTGATCATGCCCGACCTGGAACGCGGCGCGATGATGTGGGAAGCGCTGCTGCGCGAAGGACTCTACGTCAACCTGGCCCGTCCCCCGGCAACCCCGGCGAACATGACCCTGCTGCGCTGCTCGCTCTGTGCCGAACATACCGCCGAGCAGGTCCAGACGATCATCGGCATGTTCAAGCGAGCGGGCGCGGCGGTCGGGATTATCTGAGCCGCCACATCCCGCTGGTTAGACTGCGCTAGGCCCGCTCGCCTGCTTCGCCTTGGCGCGCTTGAATCCCTCGCGCTGGCTGAGCCGTTCCAGATAGGCGGCCATGCCCGGCGTGACCTGCTCGTCCAGCCCGATCGACAGGGCCAGCATCACCGCATAGCCGACCGAAACGTCGGCCATGGTGAAGCGGCCAGCGGCGGCGAAATCTCCGTGCATCATGGCTTCGGCATTACGCAGGCGCGATCCGAACCACTGCGCATAGTCCTCTGCCGCCTGGGCCACGCGGCGCTCTGCCGGCTCCAGCCGGGTATAGCGCAGGTGGATGGTCTGCGGGAAAGTCAGCGTCGCTTCGCCCATGAACAGGAAGTTGAGGTAGCGGGCATAGTCCGCCTCGTCCGGCGCGACGGCCAGGTCGGACGGGCCATAGCGGGTCGCCAGGAAGTGCGGGATCGCGCTGCTTTCCGTCATCAGCGCGCCATCGGCAATCAGGGCCGGAACCGTGCCCAGCGGGTTGATGTCCTTGTACCCTTCGAAGCGAAAGCGCGGCGGGAACGGCATCAGGGTCAGCTGGTAATCCAGCCCCAGTTCCTCCAGCGCCCACAACGCCCGGAAGGATCGCGCATCGGCGCAGTGAAACAGGTGCAGTTCGCTCATCGCACTTGCTCCACGCTGGTGACCGCGTCGCACTTGTGCCCGGCCTCGCCGTCATTGCCGCCGAGCAGGGTGATCGCGGCAAACCCGGCCAGGACCAGCGCCACGAAGCCCGCCGTGGCCAGGCCCAGGTACTTGTCGATGAAAGCCTTGATCGGCGCCCCGAACAGGCGGAACAGGATGCCGACCACCAGGAAGCTGATCGAGCGCGAGATGATCGAGCCCGCGATGAAGCGCAGCAGGTCCATGCCGATGAACCCGGCAGTGATCGTCAGCAGCTTGAACGGGATCGGCGTTGCGCCCTTGGCGACGAAGATCCAGAAGCCATATTCGTTGAGATAGCAGGCGGCTTTCGGGAAGCTGGCGGTCAGGCCCAGCGCCGCCAGGATCTGGGTACCCAGCGTGTCGTAGAGCCCCCAGCCAATCGCATAGCCCAGCATGCCGCCCGCGACCGAAGAGAAGGTGGCGATCATCGCAAAGCGGATCGCCTTCTTCGGTTCGGCCAGGCACATGATGCCGAGCAGCGGGTGCGGCGGAATGGGGAAAAAGCTGGCCTCGACAAAGCAGAACAGGGCCAGCCACCATTCGGCATGGGGGTGGACCGCCTTGGCCATGGTCCAGTCGTAAAGGCGGCGCAGCATCGGTTTTCCTCGCTTCCCGGAATTCGTTGCGCCGTGCTTATCGGCGCGGGGGCGCAGGCACAAGCGGAGAGCGAAGATAACCATATTGGTTATTTGCGCTTGACATCGTCACGCTGTTTCGGTACATATCAGGAACATCGCGATAGACCGAGTCGCCCCGGCGGCAGTCTGTCCGCCTCTCCCCTTTTTCCGATGGAACCCTCATGGCCGACAAGCCCAAGTCGCGCCGGACCGCCGCCGCGCGTCCGGCCAGGAAACCCTTCGCGCGCTGGGCAAAGGTGTTCCTGTCCGAACTGGCCGCCACCTCCAACATCAGCGCCGCCGCGCGCAAGGCGGGGATCACCACGGCCACCGCCTATGACCAGCGCCGCCACGATGCCGAATTCAACCGCGCCTGGCAGCGCGCCCTGTGCGAAGGATACGACCACCTGGAAATGGAACTGCTGCGCCGCCTGCGCGATGGCGAAATCAAGCCCGCCGCCGGCGCGAAGAAAGGCACCCGCACATTCGACAATGCCACCGCCCTGCGCCTGCTGGCCGCCCACCGCGAAGCCGCGGCGCGGCAGCGGGCGATCCATTCCAACCAGGATTCCGAAGCGATCATCCAGTCGATCAATGCCAAGCTGGAAGTGATGCGCCAGCGCCGCCTCGCCGCTGCGGCAACGCCCGAAGCCGGACCGGATGCCGATGTCGAACCATGACCTGCTGGATGCCCTGCTCGATCTGGACGAACCGGCACGCCTGGCCGCGCTGCGCCAGCTCTCGGACGAGGAGCGGCTGGAATTCCACTATCACTGGAAGCTGTGGGCGCGGGCCCGGCAATTGCCGCCGCCGGGAGACTGGACCACCTGGCTGGTCCTGGCGGGGCGCGGTTTCGGCAAGACCCGCGCCGGGGCGGAATGGGTCCGCACCACCTGCCAGTCGCAGCCAGAGGCGCGCTTTGCCCTGGTCGGCGCCTCGCTGGGCGAAGTGCGCGCGGTGATGGTCGAAGGCGAAAGCGGCATCCTCGCCGCTTGCCCGCCGGGCCAGGTGCCGCAGTTCGAACCCTCGCTGCGCCGCCTGACCTGGGGGAACGGGGCGCAGGCCACGCTCTATTCCGCCGCCGAGCCGGAATCGCTGCGCGGCCCGCAGCACAGCCATGCTTGCCGGGCAAGCGCAAAAAGAGGGTTTCGTGAACGAAATCGCCGCCCGGCTGGACGCGCTTCTGTTTCTTGCCGTCGAAGGGGAGGCGAACACCCCGCCAGCAAACCCGGCTGATGGTCAAAGCTGGCTTATCGGCAACGCGCCGGATGGTGCCTGGACCGGGCATGCCGGTGAAATCGCATCTTTTGAGTCGGGAAACTGGATTTTCACTCCGCCAATACTTGGCATGAAAATGTACAACAAAGTGAACGGTCAGGAAATTCTCTATCGCAACGGGTGGAGTGCCGCAGCCCGGCCTGCGACGCCCAGCGGAGGAACCACCATCGACAGCGAATCGCGCGCCGCGATCAGCGCGATTATCAGCGCACTTGCGGCCGCCGGGATCGTTCCCGTGGCCTGAGCGACCAGCTCGCATGGCGGTTTGATCGGCATAAACATAACCTATGTTTTATGTCGCTTTCATGGGCGACAATAAGGAAATAGCGACATTTCTGCAACACTTCAGCGCTTTGCTGCCTTGCGGAAGGAATTCTAAGCAGTTAAACGTGCACGAACTCGGTGGCTTCAATCCTATCAAAGGGGAAAACCATAATGCGTAAACTCGTCCTTGGGATGGCGCTGGCCTCATCGGCCCTTGCAACGCCCGCCCTCGCCCGTGACGACTCCTGGTACATCGAAGGCGATGTCGGTGGGGTTATCGTCGAAGACATGGAAAATCTCAGCAGCGCCACCGCTGGCGTGCTCAACACCGACGTTGGTTACGACGTCGGCGGCGTGGTCGGCTATGACTTCGGTGGTTTCCGTCTCGAAACCGAAGCCAGCTATCGCCGGGCCAATGCGGAATCGTTTGTCGTTTCCACCAACACCATTTCGGGTTCGTCGTTCGACGGCAGCGCAAGCGCACTCAGCTTCATGCTCAATGGTCTGCTGGACTTCGGCGACGATGACAGCCTCCAGGGCTACATCGGTGCCGGCGCCGGCGTAGGCCGCGTGAACGTCGATGCAGGCGTGACCACCACCAGCCTGCTCAGCGATTCGGACACCGGCTTTGCTTACCAGGTTCTCGCTGGCGTGCGTCAGCCGCTCAGCAGCAAGGTCGACATCGGCCTGAAGTACCGCCTGTACACCCAGAACAATGTCAATCTGGTTGCGCCGGGCGGTTCGGCCATCGACACCGACTTCCGTTCGCACTCGCTGATGCTGACGCTGGGCTACAACTTCGGTGAGCCGGCTGCTCCGCCGCCGCCTCCGCCGCCCCCGCCGCCCCCGCCGCCTCCGCCCCCGCCGCCTCCGCCGCCTCCGCCGCCGGTGGTCTGCAACAAGGGCCCGTACATCGTGTTCTTCGACTGGGATAAGTCGGACATCACGCCGGAAGCAGCTTCGATCCTCGACAGCGCCGTGACTGCCTATGGCAACTGCGCCAATGTTCCGATCATGCTGGCCGGTTATGCCGACCGTTCGGGTACGCCGAAGTACAACCAGGCCCTTTCGGAGCGTCGCAACGCTTCGGTCCAGGCCTACCTGACCTCGCGTGGCGTTCCTTCGGGCGCGATCACCAGCCAGGGCTTCGGTGAAAACAACCCGCGTGTCCCGACCGCCGATGGCGTGCGCGAACTCCAGAACCGCCGGGTGGAAATCACCTACGGTCCGGGTTCGGGCATGTAAGGCTGCCGACAGGCAAAAAACAGATTGGGGGCCGGAGCAATCCGGCCCCCTTTTTGTTATGCTGCGATGAGAATCAATCGCATGGAGGTATCATGATCCGCTTTGCCACCACCGCCACACTGGCTGCCGGACTGCTTGCAGGCTGCACCTCGGTCGGGGAAATCCCGACAGCCCGCGTTGCCTCGGCCACGCTGTATCAGGCCAATGGCGCCCCGGCGGGCACGGCCCTCCTGACGCGTGCGGGCGAACAGCTTACCCTGTCCGTCGCGCTGGCAGGATTGCCTGCGGGTGAAAAAGGAATGCACCTGCACATGGTCGGCAAGTGCGAAGCGCCCGCCTTCACCTCGGCGGGCGGACACCTGAATCCCCATGGCAAGCAACATGGCAGCCAGAACCCGGCAGGCAGCCATCTGGGCGATCTGCCCAACATCACCGTCGGCAGCAACGGGGCCGGCGCTGCGACTGCGCAGCTGACCGGAACAAGCAGCGAGCTTGAAGCCCTGCTGTTCGATGCCGATGGCACGGCCCTGGTCGTCCACGCCGCGGCGGACGATTACAAGACCGATCCCACCGGCAACAGCGGGGCCCGGATCGCCTGCGGCGTCCTGACCCGCTGAGCCGGACTTACTCGCCTGCGCGCGCGCTCAAGGTCGCTTCGGCCTTGGGCACCGCGCGGTAGGCATAAAGCAGCAACACCACGGCAATCGGCGCCACGCCGATCAGCGAGAGGATACCGGTGCGCAGGTCGCCCGCGAGGTCCGAAATCTGGCCGACCATATAGGGTCCGAACGACAGGCCGACCAAGGTCGTCCCCAGGAAGAACGAAGCCGTGGCAGTCCCGCGCATGCGGGGCAGGACCAGGTCCTGCGTGGTCGCCGCCGCAGCGCCGAGAGCAGTGGCGCCGAACATCCCGGCCAGGAAATTCATCACGTAGAACAGGACCGCACTTTCGGTCGTATAGCCGATCCAGATCGGGATGATCGGAGTGACCACGCCGAACAGAATGACCAGGATGCGGCCGGCCGGGAACCTTGCCCGAAGTGCGTCAGCCACGCGGCCACCGATGATCACGCCCAGGAAGCCGCTGACCGCACCACTGCCGCCCAGCACGAAAGCCAGTTCCGCCTTGGGCAGGCCCAGCACCGTTTCGGCATAGGGCGGCGACCAGAAGCCGAGAGCATAGGCGGTGAGCGAAACCAGGCCGTAGCCGAGCGTCGTGCAGATGAAGGCTGGCGTTCCCCAGATCAGCTTGAACGTCGCCGGGTCTTTCGACCGCAGCGAACTCGCCCAGGAAAACACCGCATAATAGCCCAGCGCCACGGCCGACCACTGCGGCAGGTTCCCGGTCAGCCTGATCATGATCCAGGCGAAACCGACCAGGAAAGCGGCCGCCGCCAGGTTGATCGCCAGAGCGACCGGACCGCGCCGCGCCGCGCCAAGGACGGTGAAGGGCGGGATAATGGTCGAGAGATCGGCGAAGAAGTCAGCAAAAGGACGCGGCGAGCTGGGGCTGGCAACGCCGTCCATCGCGCCGCGCAGAGGCTCGCGCAGGCTCGCCACCCACAGTGCCAAGAGCAGGCCCGGGATGCCCACGACCAGGAAAGCTGCCTGCCATCCGACCAGGCCCAGCGGCCCGCCACCCGGATAGCTATTGTTCCACGCCTGAACGACCTTCGCACCGATGAACAGCGACACGCCGCCGCCCAGGTAAAGGCCCGAGGAATAGATCGCCAGCGCCGTCGCACGCTGCTTCTTGGGAAAATAGTCGGAAATAAGCGAATAGGCGGTCGGGCTGGCCGTCGCCTCGCCCACGCCCACGCCCATACGGGCCAGCGACAGCGTCAGCTGGTTCCGGGCAAAGCCGGAAAGCGCGGTCATGGTCGACCACAGCGCCAGGCCGATGCTGAGCAGGCGGACGCGATTCCAGTTGTCGGCCAGCCGGCCGAGCGGAATTCCGAACAGGGCGTAGAACACGGCAAAGGCAGCGCCGCCCAGGAAGCCCATGTCCGCGTCGGTCAGGTTCAGGTTGCGTTTGATATCGACAGCCAGGATCGAGACGATCTGCCGGTCGATGAAATTGAGGATGTAGACCACCACCAGGACGGAAAGCACATACCAGCTGTAACCGCTGGCCTTTGGTTCGGCCGGCGTCGCGCCCTCTTGATCGTTCACCCAATAGTCTCCTTGAATCTCACTCTGCGTAGCGAGTCGTATCGACAATCCCCGCGTTCGCAAAGCCTTCTCGGCGCAGGCGGCAAGAATCGCACAGACCGCAGGCGGAGCCATCAGGCTGCGGGTCATAGCAGGACCAGCTCATCGCGGGATCAAGGCCAAGCCTGCCCGCCTCTGCTGCGATCTCGGCCTTGCCCATGTATTGCAGCGGTGCATGAATGCGGAAATCCTCGCCCTCCGCACCGGCCTTGGTGGCGATGCGGGCCAGATCGGCAAAGCCGGAAATGAATTCAGGACGGCAATCGGGGTAGCCCGAATAGTCCAGCGCATTCACCCCAATCACGACGTCGCGCGCGCCCAGCGCTTCCGACCAGGCGAGCGTCAGCGACAGGAACACCAGGTTGCGCGCGGGAACGTAGGTCACCGGAATGTCGTCCCCCAGACCTTCCTTGGGCACGGCGATGTCGTCGGTCAGGGCTGATCCGCCGAACTGGCGCAGATCCAGCGGCAGCACCACGTGGCGCTTGGCCCCCAGGTGCGCGGCAATCTGGCGCGCGGCGTCCAGTTCGCGGCGATGGCGCTGGTTGTAATCAATCGTCAGGGCGAAAAGCTCGTATCCAGCCTCGCGCGCCAAGGCCGCGCAGACCATCGAATCCAGGCCGCCCGAAAGCAGCACCACAGCCTTGCGGCCATTGCCGGCGGGTAGTCGTTCCATGATCCCGGGCTAGCTGCTTCGGCTGCCCAAGGCAACCAGATCAGCCGCCGCAGTTGCCCACGCGGCGCGCCTCGGCGCTGAATTCAAAGGGCAGGCCATTGGCGATGCCGCGGCTGTCGATTTGCACCAACCGCCCGGTTTCGCGGCGGATGTGAGTGCGGCCGTAACCGCGTCCCCGGCAGGTATACTGCACCACCACTTCGGACGGACCATCTTCCACCACGAACCGCTCGCAGGCGGGGCCGGGATGCCGCAGCTGGATCAGGCCGTGCCCGCTGGACAGGCACATGCGTTGGGGGCTTGCTCCCGGTTCGCGTGAGCGGACTTCCCACTGCCCTGCCTCGACCCGGTCCAGCATGGCCAGCGACGGTCCCGCGCCCGTGGCGGGAGCAGCCGCAGCGAGCAGACCCGCAGCAACGATTCCAGCAGAGCGCATAGCCTTCTTCACGAGATCGCGTGCCTTCCAGTTATTCAAGCGTGAGCAGGCACTATAGCACGAGTCCCGCCATCGCCCAAGCGTGCATTTTGATCGACGAGCCGAGTTCTACAGTTCAATTTCGAACAACCGCGAACAGAATGCGCAGTCGACCACGATCAGTCCCTGGTCGTTCCGCATATCGAGACGGTCTTCTTCGGGGAACTTGGACAGGACCGCCTGGTAATGCTCGATGGAGCACCTGCAACCGCGCGATAGTCCGCCGAACGGTTCGATCCGGACCTCTTCCTCTTCATGGAACAGGCGCCAGATCAGCGCTTCCATCGAAAGGTCCGCCGCGACCAGTTCGTCGTGACGCGTGCTTCCCGCCAATACCGCAACGTGTTCCCATTCGGGATGGTCCATGCGGACGTGAATGCGCTCCCGTCCTTCCTCGCCCTCGGGCAAGTGCTGCACCAGCAGGCCGCCTGCAACGCAGCCCTGCGCGTCGGACCTGACCGCAACGCGGATCAGGGTCGGGACTTGCTCGGACTGGGCGAAATAGGCTTCGCAGGCCTCGGCCAGGGACGTTCCCTCCAGCGGGACAATGCCCTGGTAACGCTGCCCCGTTGACGCGAGGTCGAAGGTGATCGCCAGATAGCCACCATCGCCGAACAGCGCATGGAGCGAAGGGTTCGCGCCCAGCTGCGCCAGCCGCTCTGCATCGTGGCGGACATAGCCGCGCAGTTCGCCGCCGCGATAGTCGCAGACCAGCAGATCGACCACGCCATCGCCCTGGGTCTGGGCCTGCATGGTCAACTGGCCCTCGCCATCCTTCAGCAGCGACCCGACCAGTGCGGTCAGGACCAGGGCCTCGGCCAGCAGATGCTTGACCGGGATGGGATAGTCATGCGCCGCCAGGATCGTTTCCAGCACCGGCCCCAGACGGACGGCGCGGCCCCGCGCATCGCGCGACGGGATGGTAAAACCCAGCACGCGGTCATAGCCGGTCTCGCCCGCCTCGATATGCTGGGGCGCGCTCACAACTGACCGAAGGCCCAGCGCAGCACGCTCTTCTGCGCGTGGATGCGGTTCTCGGCTTCGTCCCAGACCACGGAGCGCGGCCCGTCGATCACGCTGTCGGTCACTTCCTCGCCGCGATGCGCGGGCAGGCAGTGGAGGAACAGGGCATCGGCCTTGGCCTGGGCCATCAGTTCATCGTTGACCTGATAGGGCGTCATCGCCGCAATGCGGGCTTCCGCGCCCTGCTGCCCCATCGACACCCAGGTATCCGTGACGACCACGTCCGCGCCGCGCACGGCTTCCACCGGATTCCGGGTTACTGTGATCTGCGCGCCCAGGGCGCGGGCCCGTTCGATGTAGGCCGCATCGCTATCATAGCCAGCCGGAACGCCGATCCGCACGTTGAAGCGCATCAGGCCCGCCGCCTCGACGATCGAATTGAGCACATTGTTGCCATCGCCCAGCCAGGCCAGTTCGAGCCCGGGCAAAGCCTTGCCATGCTCCACGATAGTCTCAAGATCGGCGACGATCTGGCACGGGTGTGAACGGTCGGTCAGGCCGTTGATCACCGGGACAGAGGCGTGAGCAGCCATCGCCTCGATCTTCGCGTGATCGTCGGTGCGGATCATGATCGCATCGGCCATGCGGCTGAGCACCTGGGCGGTATCGGCAATCGTCTCGCCCCGGCCAAGCTGGGTCGTGCCAGCGTCCAGGACGATGGCCGAGCCGCCAAGCTGGCGCATGGCCATGTCGAATGAGACGCGGGTGCGGGTGGAGTTCTTTTCGAACACCATGGCCAGCACGCGGCCCGCGAGCGGTGCATCCGGGTCGGGCGCGCCCTTGGGCAAGGCCGCGCGTGCCGCCTTGCGCGCCATTGCGTCGTTGATCATCGCCGCCAGGGCATCGCCGCCCGCGTCGCTGAGATCGAGGAAATGCCGGGTCATTTGTCCGCAGGCTCCGCCAGATAGCTCGCCGCGCCGGCGGAGAGCTTTTCAATGAATTCGTCGATGTGGCTGTCGTCGATCACCAGCGGGGGGACCAGGCGCAGGGTATTGTCCCCCGCCGCGACGGTCAGCAGTTGGTGATTGTCGCGCAGATGCGCGACCAGCCCACGCGGCTCTGCCTTGAGCTTCAGGCCCAGCATCAGCCCCATGCCGCGCACGCTTTCGAACAGTTCGGGATAATTGCCGATGAACTGTTCCAGGCGGCTGCGCAGGCGGTCCGCCTTGGAACGCACTTCGCCCAGGAACGCATCGTTGGCGACCGCATCCAGCACCGCCTCTGCCGCAGCCATGGCCAGCGGGTTGCCGCCATAGGTAGAGCCATGGGTACCGATCACCATGCCGCGCGCCGCCTTTTCGGTGGCGAGGCAGGCGCCGATGGGGAAGCCCCCGCCGAGGCCCTTCGCCGAGGCGACGACGTCCGGAACGATGCCATACTGTTCGTAGGCGTACATGGTGCCGGTGCGGGCCACGCCGCACTGCACTTCGTCGAGGGCCAGCAGCAGATCGTGTTCGTCTGCCAGAGCGCGCAGGCCCTGCATGAATTCCTGCGATGCGGGGCGGATCCCGCCTTCGCCCTGGACCGGCTCGACCAGGAAGCCGGCGGTGTTCGGACCGATTGCTGCCTTGGCGCCTTCCAGGTCGTCGAAGTCGACGTATTTGAAGCCGGGCAGGAGGGGCATGAAGCCCTTGTGCATCTTTTCCTGATTGGAGGCGCTGATCGTGGCCATGGTCCGCCCGTGGAAGGCGTTCTTGAAGGTGATGATCTCGAACTTGTGATCGTTGCCTTCGTGCTGGTGATAAGCGCGCACCGTCTTGATCGCGCATTCCACCGCTTCCGCACCCGAATTGGTGAAGAACACCGTGTCGGCAAAGGTCAAGTCGACCAGCCGCTGGGCCAGATGTTCACCCTGCGGGCTGCCATAGAGGTTGGAGACATGCATCAGCGTCTCGGCCTGCTTCTGGATCGCGCCAATCAGGCCAGGGTGCGAATGGCCCAGCAGGTTGACCGCGATGCCCGCTGCAAAGTCCAGGTATCGGCTCCCGTCCTCCCCGATCAGATGGCAGTGGTCACCGCGCACCGGCCGAAAGCCGCAACGGGGGTAGACTGGCATAAGCGGGGTAATCGACATTGGCACATCCTTCGCTTCGCATTGAATTTTGGGGGAAAACGAAAACGACAAATGGCGGCCCCGTAAAGGGCCGCCATCTGCACGCGTTTAGAACTTGGCAGGTTCCGGGACAACCCCCGGAACAGTGCAGTCGGGATCAATCCTGACGCGGCACCAGGTTGACCGCCGAGTACTTGCCTCGTCGATCGACTTCGATGTCGAATTCCAAGCGATCGCCTTCGTTGAGACCGGACATGCCCGAACGCTCAACCGCGCTGATGTGCACGAAAGCATCCGGCTGGCCGTCGTCGCGCGTGATAAAGCCAAAGCCCTTCATCGAGTTGAAGAACTTGACCGTACCGCTTGCACGCTCACCGGTCAGCTCGCGCTGCGGCGCTGCATCGCGCTTTTGCACGGCGATCACGTCACCCACGACTTCGAGGTCGCTGGCCGAAACCTTGCCGCCACGATCCACCAGCTGGAACTTCAGCTGCTGACCTTCGGCCAGGCCTTCAAGGCCGGCGCGCTCAACCGCGCTGATGTGGACGAACACGTCTTCGCCGCCGCTATCCTGCTGGATGAAGCCGAAGCCCTTTGCAGCGTTGAAGAACTTTACCGTGCCGCTGCCTTCGCCGACCACCTGGGCCGGCATGCCGCCGCCGCGCGGGCCGCCGAAGCCGCCACCACCGCCGCCGCGCGGGCCGCCGCCGAAACCGCCACGGTCTCCACCGCCAAAGCCGCCGCGCGAACCGCCGCCAAAGCCGCCGCGATCACCGCCGCCGAAACCGCCACGGTCTCCGCCAAAACGGTCACCGCCGCCGGCGAAGGGATCGAAATTGTCTTCTCCGAAACCGTCCCGCTTGTCGCGCCCGCGTCCGCGGCGCCCTCTATCAAAACCCATATACCCGATCAAACCTTCGCATCGCCCCATTAGACACATCCCGGCAGCGCGGACGAATCGCGCCAGGCGACAGGGCAAAGCGCACTTAGGCCCCTTACTCTGCACTTTTCCACATAGCTGAATAGAATCGCAATAGCGAATCGAATCGCGCTCACGACCGCGAAATAGCTCTCCGCCGGGGTCACTGTGACATTTCTGCACGCAATATTGCTTCGTTCGCAGTGCTCTATAGAGTCCATTGCTGCGCAGCCCGGCATAATACTTGCCAGCGCGCGGAGTGCTTGGCAGAGCGTTGCAAACAGGAGATTTCCATGTTCCGACAGTTGTCCGACCGCGTCTTTGCCAGCCCCCAGATCGGCCTGGAGGAAGTAGCCGAAGCCGCCCGCATGGGGATCGGCCTGATCGTCAACAACCGCCCCGAAGGCGAAAGCGACGACCAGGTCCCCGGGAGCGAAATTGAATCGGCCGCGCGCGCTGCAGGCCTGGATTACGTCGCCATTCCGGTGACTCACGCCGGCTTTTCGGAAGGTCAGATGAAGGCCATGGCGGCAGCCCTGGCCAGCACCGACAAGCCTGTCCTGGCCTATTGCCGCTCCGGCACCCGCTCGACTCTGCTATGGGCACTGGCCCAGGCCAGTCAGGGCAAGCAGCCGGACGAACTCGCCGCTGCCGCAGCACAGGCGGGCTATGACCTGACCCCGATCCGCGCGCTGCTGGATATGCTGGCCGCGGGCAAGCAATAACCAGGGGACAGGGGGGCCATGACCGCACAGTTGATCCAGGCCGGGGCATCCCTGCTGGCGATCTTGGCGCTGGCATGGCTGGCCCGTCGCTTGGACCTGGGCGCGGACGTGCGCATCCGGAACGAAGACGAAGCGCGCCAGCTGGCAGCGGAAGCCCTGTGCGGCTTTGATGCCGAAGACCTCGCGCTCGACCGCGCGGGGATCGGCGCCTTGCTGCGTGACCGGATGGGCCGGGTCATGCTGCTCAAGCGGCACGGCGCGCATTTTGCCGCGCGCCTGCTCGATAGCCATTCCCACGCCCGGCTTGACCGCAACTTCCTGACCATCGGCAGTGGGGAAAGCACCTTTGGCAAGGTGACGCTGGACCTGGGTGACAAGGCGCAGGTCTGGGCCAGCAGCTTGCGGCGGCTGGGGAACTGACATGGCACCAGGCTTCAATCCGGTGGACTTCGCGGTGCCCGGCTTCGTCCTGCTGGTTCTGCTCGAAATGGTCTGGGCGTGGCGCAAGTCACCGAACAGCTATGAACCGCGCGACACCCTGACCTCGCTGGCCATGGGCCTGGGCAGCACGGTAGCCGGACTGCTGACCGCCGGCCTGGTCGGCGGCGCCTTCCTGGCCGTTTACGAGCACCGCCTGTTCGAGATTGGCTGGGTCTGGTGGGCCTGGATCGCCTGCTTCGTGCTGGACGACCTGGCCTATTACTGGTTCCACCGCACCGCGCACCGCGTCCGCTGGTTCTGGGCGAGCCACGTCAACCATCACTCCAGCCAGCATTACAATCTTTCGACCGCGCTGCGGCAGACCTGGACCGGAACGATTGCCTTCGGCTTCATCTTCCGCCTGCCCCTGCTGCTGGTCGGCTTCCCACCCGCGATGATCCTGTTCTGCGCCGGGCTCAACCTGATCTACCAGTTCTGGTTTCACACCGAGGCGATCGACAAGTGCCCGCGCTGGTTCGAAGTGGTGTTCAACACGCCCAGCCATCACCGCGTGCACCACGCCACAAATCCGCTCTACCTGGACCGCAATTACGCGGGGGTATTCATCGTCTGGGACCGGATGTTCGGAACTTTCCAGCCCGAACTGGCAGAGCAGCGCCCGCATTACGGGATCGTCAAGCAGCTCGGCAGCTTCAACCTGCTGTGGGTCGCTTTCCACGAATGGATCGGCATCGCCCGCGATGTCTGGAATGCGCCGTGGGGCAGCAAGCTGGGCTATCTATGGCGTCCTCCGGGCTGGAGCCACGACGCCAGCCGCGACACGTCGGATGCCATTCGCGAGCGCTGGCTGGCGCGCAGTGGAGAGCTTCCTGCCGAATAAGTTTGCACCGATTTAATCGAACGATTAACTCCTTGCGCAAAACATAAAAGGAGCTGGATGCATGAACGAATTCGACGTCATCGTCATTGGCGGGGGCAGCGCCGGAAGTGCGGTTGCCGGACGCCTGGCCGAAAATGCGAGCCGGACCGTCTGCGTGGTGGAAGCAGGCGGCACCAACGACAACTTCCGGATCAAGACTCCGGGAATGTTGGCCTTCCTGCCCAAGAACGCCAACTGGGCCTTTGAAACCGTCCCGCAAAAAGGCCTGAACGGACGGATCGGATACCAGCCGCGTGGACGCGGGCTGGGTGGCTCGTCAGCGATCAATGCCATGCTCTACGTGCGCGGCAACCGGTTTGACTATGACCAGTGGGCGAGCCTGGGCTGCACCGGCTGGTCCTATGACGATGTCCTGCCCTATTTCAAACGGTCCGAGGGCAACGAACGCGGCGGCGATGCTTTCCACGGCGCGGACGGACCGCTGTCCGTGGTCGATCAGCACTGGCCCAATCCTGGCAGCAGAGCCTTCGTCGCCAGTGCGGAAGCCCTGCAACTGGGGGCCAACCCGGACTTCAACGGCGCAACGCAGGACGGGTTCGGGCTGTACCAGGTCACGCAGAAAGGCGGCGAACGCTGGTCCGCTGCCCGCGCCTACCTTTCCCCCAGACCCAACCTGACGGTCAAGACCGGCGCACTGGTCGAACGCATCGTGATCGAGAATGGCCGCGCCACCGGAGTGGCCGTGCGCATTGGCGACCGCCGCGAAGTGCTGCGCGCACGCGGCGGCGTGGTGCTGAGCGCGGGCGCATTCGGCAGCCCGCAGATCCTGATGCTGTCCGGCATCGGTCCCGCGGCGCATCTGAAAGACAACGGGATCGAGGTCCAGGCCGATAGCCCCGCAGTGGGCGAAGATCTGCAGGACCACATCGACTATGTCCATGGCTGGAAGACGCAGTCCAAGGACTTCGTTGGCGACAGCCTGGCCGGATCCTGGAAGATGCTGAGGGCCATTGCCGAACACCGCGTGAAGCGGACCGGCATGATGACCACGCCGTTCGCCGAAGGGGGCGGCTTCTGGCGCTCGCAGCCGGGTCTGCCGGCTGCGGACGTGCAGTACCATTTCGTGCCGGCCATGCTAGAAGATCATGGGCGCGAGAAAGTCAGCGGCCACGGCTTTTCGATCCACGCTTGCGTGCTGCGTCCCGAAAGCCGGGGGACCGTGCGGCTTGGCTCGTCCGATCCAGCCGCGCCGCCGGTGATCGATCCCAACTTCCTCAGCGATGACCGCGACATGGCCACCCTGCGGCGCGGCGTACGAATGATGCACCGCATCGTCGAAGTGCCGCCGCTGGCCAATTACAATCCGGAAAACCGCCATCCGGTCGACCTGGAGGACGATGCCGCGCTGGACCAGCTGATCCGCAACCGTGCAGATACGGTCTATCACCCGGTCGGAACCTGCCGGATGGGCGGTGACGAAGGCTCGGTCGTCGATCCCACGCTCCAAGCGCGCGGCGTGCGGGGCCTATGGGTAGCGGACGCCAGCGTGATGCCGCGCCTTGTTTCGGGCAATACCAATGCCCCCTCGATCATGATCGGCGAACGCTGCGCCGATTTCATCAAGACCGCGCTGGCCTGACAAGAAAAGGGGCCGGACTGCACCAGGCAGCCGGCCCCGATTCAGCTTTGCAGGCGTTCGATCAGAACGTCTGGCGCACGGTCATCCCGATCTTGCGGGGCGAACCGATGTTGTAGCCCAGGCGGGCCCGGCCACCACGCTCGCGATCCAACGAGAGCAGCGGGTTTTCGTCGAACAGGTTGTTCACGTAAACCGTGACCGACAGGCCGCTGTCCCAGGTCAGGCCAGTCGACAGGTTCACCAGGCTATAGCTCGGCAGCAGATACGAACCGAAGTTGTAGCTGCCGCTGCCAAACGCGCCGTTGGCCGGATTGAACCACAGCGAGTTGGTGAAGCTTCCCGAACCCGCTTCCTGATCGCCCGGCTGGGTGTAGCGATCGCCAACGTGCTGGAAGCTGGCAGTCGCCGACCAGTCGAGACCGTCGGAAACCTGCGTGGTGTAGGTTCCGGTTGCGGCCATCTGGAACTTCGGCACGGTCGGCAGGCGGTTGCCATCGCGCATGCCCGCGATCACGTTGCCGCCGGCATCCTTGACCGAGCTGTCGAACTTGGCATCGATGACCGAGCCGTTGAGCGACAGTTCCAGCCCCGGCACCGGACGAGCCGACAGTTCCATTTCCACACCGGCGCTGTGCGCCTTGGGAACGTTGAAGACGACGCGCGAGGAGCAGCTGCCTGCGTCCGCAGTGACCTGCAGGTTCTTGATGTCGTTGTAGAACACGGCAGCGTTGAACGTGATGCCACCAGTCGAAGCCTTGACCCCGGCTTCGTAGTTCCACAGCGTTTCGTCTTCGTAGGTCGGACGACCGCCATAGGTCAGCGCGTCGGCGCCGGTTGCGCCACCCGTGCAAAGCGGGATGTTGAGCGGATCGTTAACCCCGCCAAGGCGGAAGCCCTTCGAAGCCTGCAGGTTGAGCGTGACGCTGTCGTTCATCTCATAGCTGGCGATCACGCGCGGCGTGAAGCCGCTCGAGCTGGTCTTGTCGCCGCGGAAGGTATCCCCGTTGGAGAAGATCCCGCCCGAGATGAAGTCACGCGTTTCGTTGAAGTCGTAGTAACGACCACCAGCCGTCAGCTTGAACTGGCCAAACTTGTAGCTGGCTTCCCCAAATACGGCGTATTGCTGGATCTTGTAGGGGATATCGGCGTTGTACGGCGAGTTTGCCGGGAAGCCGTTGAAAGTAGCGGCTACCGGGACCGGCGGAGTAAGGGTGTTCAGGAAGATCTGGCTGTAGACATCCGAACCCGGGGTCGGGAGCCGCTGGGCATAGGTGCGGTCGACGTCGCTGTAGAAGCCGCCGATCACCCATTGCAGCGGACCATCGCCAGTCGAGGCCAGGCGCAGTTCCTGAGTCCACTGCTTGAGCGTGGTGGTATCGCGCAGGTTGGAGTTGGTCGCGGCCCCGCCCGCAGCTGCAGGATCGGCACCAGCGAACGAGACATAGACCGAACCGGTCAGCGCCGAAGCGTCGCGGCTGACAAGAATGTCGCGGTCGATATAGCTGGTGACCGACGTCACCTGCACGGTATCGGCCAGTTCCGCATTGATGGTCAGGTCGGCCAGCGTGGTCTTGTCTTCAAACGCTTCACGCAGCTTCAGGTACTGGGTCCGCTCCGGGATGACGTTTGCAGTGTTCTGCAGCGGGCTGTAGTAGAAGTTGTATTCGTCCTGCCGGTTGAAGCCATTGGCCTTGATCTTCTGGTGAACCACGCGCGGGGTGATCACGATTCCTTCCGCCGGCTCAAGACGAACCGCAGTGCGGAAGCCCCAGCGATAACCGTCGTTGATGTTCTCACCCGCAGCCGGACCGATGGCGTTGATGAAGCCGCCGAAGTGCTCGCCATAGGCAACGACGCGAACGGCCATCTTCTCGCTCAGCGGCATGTTCATGGCGCCCTTGGCCGAATAGCCGAAGTCGCCGCCAGCAAGCACGTTCACGTTGCCTTCCACGGCGCCTTCGACGCGGTCCGTGGTGGGCTGCTTGGTGATGTAGCGGACCGTACCGCCGACCGAACCCGAACCGAACAGCGTGCCCTGCGGACCGCGCAGGGTCTCAACGCGGTCGAGGTCGAACAGGTCGAAATCCGGCGTGAACAGCGAAACCGAAATCACGGATTCGTCAAGGTAGACGCCAACCTGTTCCTTCACGCCCGGCTGGTCGCGAACGATCTGGCCAGCCGAGACGCCGCGCACGGAAACCTGGCTCTGGCCCGGGCCGAGGTTCTGGACAGTCAGACCAGCGACGTTGCGTGCCACGTCTTCAAGATTGTTGGAGCCGTTCTTGCGCATCGCGTCGGCGGTCTGCGCATTGATCGAGAACGGCACGTCCTGGATCGTTTCGTTGCGCTTGGTAGCGGTAACGACGATTTCGTTGCCAGCGTTTTCGTCCGTGGCTTCCTGGGCCATGGCGGGAGCGGCAACGGCGACTGCGGCGATGCCGGCCAGCAGGTGAATCCGGAAACCGAACTTGGTGGTGTTGTTGGAGCTACGCATTGCTTCCTCCGTTTTGTTCTGGTGCACGTATGCGTCCCGTCAATCCGCAGGAAAGACGGCTGCGAGCCTGCTGGACTCTTCGAATCGCGCAGGCAAGTGGAGGAGTGGACTTGCCACGCGAATTAACCTTCGCTGTAGCATTGATGTCACACTAGGATTTAGTGGCTAGGATATAAGGGTTTCTCAGTGGCCGCAGGCAAGCGCCTCGACCACATCCTCCTGCCGCGCCGGGTCACCCAGGGCCAGGACATGGCCATCGCTAGCCGCATGCAACGGCTCGCCGTTCCAGTCGCACATCAGGCCTCCGGCACCTTCGACGATGGGGACCAGGGCCGCCCAGTCGTGCAGTTTCAGATTGGCTTCGCAGACAATGTCGAGATGGCCCGAAGCCAGCATCGCGTAATTGTAGCAATCGCCGCCCATGACCATGCGCTTGTGGTCGGTTTTGGCGGCCAGGCCCATGAAGTGTTCGCCATCATGGTCGTCGAAATAGTGCGGCCCGGTCGTGGCAATCGCGGCATCGCCCAGCTCGCGGCACGGACGGGTGCGAACGGGCTGGCCATTCAACGTGGTGTTCTGGCCGGTAACCCCCAGCCAGCGCTCGCCCAGGATTGCCTGGTCGATCACGCCCAGGACAGGCCAACCTTCAACCACCAGCGCAATGAGAGTGCCAAAGATCGGACGGCCCGCCATGAAGGCGGTCGTGCCGTCGATCGGGTCGAGCACCCAGGTCCGCCCTGAACTGCCGGTTTCGGCCCCGAATTCCTCGCCATGGATCGCATCGAGCGGGAATTCCGCGCGGATCAGGCGGCGCATCACCTCTTCAGCGGCGCGGTCCGCCTCGGTCACCGGCGTACGGTCAGCCTTGCGGTCGCTGCCGAGCGGCTGGCGGAACAGCGGCTTGATCGCTTCGCGCGCGGCATCGGCCAGGCGGTGCGCCAGCGCGATCTCGGCAGCGAGTTTCATCAATCGAACAGGCTGGAGACCGAGCTTTCCTCGGCAATCCGGTGGATCGCCTCACCGATCAGCGGCGCGATCGAAAGGACGCGGATCTTGCTACCCTCGGCCCGAGCCGCTTCCTGGGCCTGGATCGTGTCGGTGATGACCAGTTCCTTGAGCGCAGAGCCATTGACGCGTTCGACCGCCGAACCGGACATCACGCCATGGGTCAGATAGGCGGTGACGCTTTTCGCGCCCGCATCCATCAGCGCCCCGGCGGCATTGCATAGCGTGCCGCCGGAATCGATGATGTCGTCGATCAGGATGCAGTCCCAGCCCTTCACGTCGCCGATGATGTTCATCACTTCGGACACGCCGGGCTTGTCGCGGCGCTTGTCGACGATGGAGAGCGGCGCGTTGTTCAGCCGCCGTGCCAGGGCGCGGGCGCGGACCACCCCGCCGACGTCGGGCGAAACGACCATCAGGTTCTCGCCCCCCGTGCGTTGCAGGATGTCTGCCGCCATGACCGGCGCGGCGTAGAGATTGTCGGTCGGAATATCGAAGAAGCCCTGGATCTGCCCGGCGTGCAGGTCCACCGCCAGAACGCGGTCGGCCCCGGCAGTCGTGATCAGGTTCGCCACCAGCTTGGCCGAGATCGGCGTGCGCGGACCCGGCTTGCGGTCCTGACGGGCATAGCCGAAATAGGGCACCACCGCCGTGATCCGCTTGGCCGAAGCGCGGCGCAGCGCGTCGATGCAGATCAGCAGCTCCATCAGGTTGTCATTGGCCGGAGCGCTGGTCGACTGGACCACGAAGACGTCCTCGCCGCGCACGTTCTCGTGAATCTCGACGAAAACCTCGTCGTCGGAGAAGCGCCGCACGTCCGCATTGGTCAGCGGCAGCTCAAGATAGCCCGCAATGGCCCGCGCCAGTGGCAGGTTGGAATTCCCGGCCAGGATCTTCATGGTACGCCTTCCCCGCAAGAATCAGCCCTGCGCGGCCCTTAGCCCAGGGACCGCCGATTGCAACAGCCTGACCGCGGAAAGAGTGTGAATCAGCTCTTGTTGCGGTGCTCGCCCGAAACCCAACGCACCGTACCCGAGCTGGCGCGCATCACCACCGACTGCGTGGTGACCAGACCGTCCTTCATGCGCTTCACGCCCTTGAGCAGAGAGCCGTCGGTAACGCCGGTCGCGGCGAAAATGCAGTCACCTTTGGCCAGTTCGTCGCGGGTGTAGATCTTGTTCAGATCCTCGATCCCCCACTTGCGGGCGCGGGCGCGTTCATCATCGTTGCGGAACAGCAGGCGGCCATTGAATTGCCCGCCCACGCAGCGCAGCGCGGCGGCTGCCAGCACGCCTTCCGGTGCACCGCCCGAACCCATGTAGAGGTCGATCGTCGTATCGGGGTTGGTCACTGCGATCACGCCCGCCACGTCGCCATCGCCAATCAGCACGACCCCGCAGCCCAGGCCGCGCAGTTCCGCGATCAGTTCGGAATGGCGCGGACGGTCCAGCACGCAGACGATGATTTCGTCGGGCCGCACGCCCTTCGCCGCGGCAACCGCCTGGACGTTCTCGGTCGGCGTCTTGGCGAGGTCGATGATTCCTTCCGGATAGCCCGGCCCGACCGCCAGCTTGTCCATGTAGACGTCCGGCGCGTTGAGCAGGTTGCCCTCTTCCGCGACGGCCAGCACGGCCAGGGCGTTCGGCCCGGCCTTTGCCGTGATCGTAGTCCCTTCCAGCGGATCGAGCGCAATGTCGATCTTCGGACCGGTGCCTTGGGCGCAGCCGACCTTTTCCCCGATGTAGAGCATCGGCGCTTCGTCGCGCTCGCCCTCGCCGATCACCACGGTGCCGTCCATGGCCAGCTCGTTCAGCGCTGCGCGCATGGCTTCCACTGCCGCCGCATCCGCCGCCTTTTCGTCGCCGCGCCCGATCAGCTTCGATGCACCGATGGCCGCCGCTTCGGTGACGCGCACCATTTCGAGCACCAGGACACGGTCAAGA
Organism: Novosphingobium sp. NPDC080210; assembly: GCF_050281025.1. Classification (NCBI taxonomy): domain Bacteria; kingdom Pseudomonadati; phylum Pseudomonadota; class Alphaproteobacteria; order Sphingomonadales; family Sphingomonadaceae; genus Novosphingobium; species Novosphingobium sp. NPDC080210. Next base: position 452,199 of record NZ_JBNNWL010000003.1, on the reverse strand, counting down.
ACTTGCGAGGCGGGGGTGGAGGACTTGGTCATGGCGCTGGTTTTCACTCCGCTGCGTGCATAGGTATGTGTGCGCGGGCGCTTAGACTGACCAGGCCCTGCTGTCGAGTGCAAGCGGTTCACGGCGGATTAATGGCGCTGCCGCTTCTGCGATAATTCCAGCAAAAAAGGCGTCGGCGATGAAGAATTGGTTGGTTTTGCCGATGCTTGTCATGGCCTTTCCTGCCCTTTCGCAGGAGCCGCCCGAAGTGCTGGACCAGAAAGTCGCCGAACGGCTGGACATGGCGCGGCAGGCCTATGGCGTGCCCGATCCGCGCCTGCGTTGCCGTCCCAAGCCTGGCAGCGACGAGATCGTGGTCTGCGTCGACCGGGGCGAAGACCAGCAGGTGGAGCGGGACGCGCCGGACCCGAATACGCTGGAGGGGCGCCGCGCACTGGATGGCGGCATTCCCCGCGCGCCGCAATTTGACCGGGGATCCTGTCGCGGCCAACCGGGCTGCGTCACCGGCGGATGGGCGCCGCCCCCGGTCTATTACATCGACATGAAGGCGATTCCGGAACCACCGCCAGGATCGGACGCCGACAAGATCGCCAAGGGCGAAATGCGCGCGCCCTGAACGCCGCTCAGTCGCCCAGGATTTGCAGGACCAGCGGCGGCTCGGTCAGGCTGTCAGACCCTTCGAGCAGTTCCAGCGCCTTGCGCACCGCGCTTTCGGGGCCTTCGTGGGTCACCATCGCCACCATCACCGCATCGCCTGCCCGGCCCTTCTGGATCAGGCTTTCGATCGAGACCCCGGCATCGCGCAGGGCTGCGGTGATTTCCGCCAGCACGCCGGGCCGGTCGGCCACCATGAAGCGGACATAGGCGCGGCCCAGGCGGTGGCCGGTCTGTGCCGGACCAAGCGCCTCGAGTTCAGACACCGGCATGGAGAAGGGATGGCCCACTTCCCCGCGCGCAATGTCGATCAGGTCGGCCACCACGGCGCTGGCCGTCGGCCCATCGCCCGCACCGGCGCCCTGGAACAGCAGGCGACCAGAGAAGTTGCCTTCCGCCACAACCGCATTGGTCGCGCCATCGACATGGGCCAGCGGGTGATCGACCGGCACCAGATGCGGCTGAACCCGCTGGAACAGCGCGGTCGAGCCATTGCTTCCCTCCGTCTCGGCCATGCCGATCAGGCGGATGACATAGCCCAGGGCGCTCGCCTGGGCGATGTCCGCCGCGCGAAGCCGGGTGATGCCCGCCGTGTCGACCGCGCCGAAGTCGATCTTCGAACCGAAGGAGATGGCCGCCAGGATCGAAAGCTTGTGCGCCGCATCGGTGCCTTCCACGTCAAAGGCCGGATCGGCCTCGGCAAAGCCCTTGGCCTGGGCCTCGGCCAGGACGTTGCCAAAATCACGACCGGTGTCTTCCATGGTCGAGAGGATGAAATTGCAGGTACCGTTGAGGATGCCGTAGACCCGTTCGATCTCGTTTGCCGCGGCCCCTTCGCGCAGGCCCTTGATGACGGGAATGCCGCCAGCGACCGCCGCTTCGAACTTCAGCGCGACTTTCTTTTCCTCGGCCTTGCTGGCGAGTTCCAGACCGTGGTGTGCGATCATTGCCTTGTTCGCGGTAACCAGGGCCTTGCCAGCTTCGATCGTGGTGCGGGCCAGGGCCAGGGCCGGACCATCGGACCCGCCGACCATTTCGACCACCACGTCCACATCCTCGCGCTCGCCCAGGATGACCATGTCGTCTTCCCAGGCATAGGGAGAGAGGTCCACGCCGCGCGCCTTGTTGCGATCACGCGCGGAAACGACCGTGATCTGGATCGGCCGACCGGCACGGCGTGCAATCAGCTGGGCATTCGCCTCGACCAGGCGGATCACGCCGACCCCGACGGTTCCCAATCCAGCAAGCGCAATCTTCAGCGGTTCGGCCATGTTCGTTCCCTTTCGCCCCGCGCCCTTAGGCGGGGGCGGCACGGCGGGCAAGGGAGAGAATGACCGGCTCTGGCGCTAGTCCAGGCTGCGGGGACAGGTGCCCAGTTGCTCCATGACGAAGCGATAGTCGCGCGTCGCTGCGGCTCGGTCCGCCGGGGTGGATGAAATGTTCGCCCCGGCCGGGAGTTGCTGCGGCAGGAAGCAGGCAAGCCGGTACCAGGCCAGCGTATCCCGGCGCGGCGGCTCGGCATCCCCGGAAACGAGTTCCGAGAAGGAGGCTGACCACCGCACGGACTGGCCCGGGCTGCGATGGACGGCAAGGGCCGCCGGTTCGCCGTTGGCGGTGGACAGGAAGAACTGGCTTTCGCCCTCTCCGGCCAGATTGCCCGGAACGTAGATCGCTTCGCGCACGCCGGTTACCTGGTGCGCCGCACCGGGTGCATAAAGCTCCTTGATGATATCGCGCAGGCGCTGGTCGAGCGGAGCATCCCACAAGAGCTGCGCATTGGTCCGGACCAGCTGCAATTCGCCCGGACGTCCGGGAACCGTACGCGCGAACAGGACCACGCTCTTTTTCTTGATCGCGGGCGGCTTGCCCTTGGCGTCAAGCCGCAGGTCGACCAGATAGCGCAGCAGTTCGCCGACGGGCTGGGTTCCCGCCACGATGCCCTCGGTCTTTGCCTCTACATAATATCGGCCCCAGCCCGCTTTGACTCCACGCGCGCGCTCGGGCTCCACCGCGACGATCTTGCGCGGCTGGGCGCGGATCACCATGGGCGCGCCATCGGCCAGCCCGGCCAGATCGGCATAGCTGAGCGCTGCCGAGGCGGGGGGCTGAACCGCGCGCGAATCGGCGGCACAAGCCGGCACGGCAACGGAAACCGCAGCTATGGCGGCAATGGCGGCAATTATGTTCCGGTTCTGGTGCATTTGTCCCGTCTAGGTCTTCTCGAACGTCGCGTGCAAGCCCCCGCACCCTAGGGTTGCCGGGGGTTCCCGACCAACCTTCCACCTTAACCATCGTGAATCGAGCGTTAATGGATAAAGCGTTGCACCGGGCGAAAACGGCGGTTAAAGCACGGCAGAATACGGGCCAAACAATAATAAAGGCTCGCAATCCGGACATGTGGACGTCGGGCGTCCGCTCGGTTTCCTGATTGACCCGCAGGGTGGAAATTAACAATCTGGCCGTCTGGCGTTGGCGATTCTCGCTTGCGGCAGGCGTCGGGACCGGGCCTCGGCCCGGTGGGACTGTTTTAGGAGTGATGCGTCAGAATGGCTTACGCTGACCAGGAAGTTAGTGGCAATCGTATTGCCGCCTTTGTCATCGTCGCCTTGCTTCACGTGGCCTTGGGCTATGCGCTGGTTACCGGCCTTGCCTACGAAGGGGTCAAGCAACTCGTGAAGAAGGTGACAACCGTCGACATCAAGAAGGACGAGCCCAAGAAGGAGCCGCCGCCGCCGCCGAAGAAGGCTGCTGCTGCGCCCCCGATCGTGGCCCCGCCGCCGAAGATGAACATCAGTGCGGTCGCACCTCCGGTTGAGATCGTGCAGACGGTTCCGCCGCCAGCGCCGCCGCCCGTCATCGTGGCACCGCCCGCTCCGATCGCTGCGCCGCCGCCGCGCGTGCAGCCCAAGCAGGCGACCCCGAAGGGCAACCCGGCAAACTGGGCTACCACCAACGACTATCCGACCCGTGCACTGCGTGAAGAGCGTGAAGGCACCACCGGTTTCCGCGTCACTGTTGGCGCAGATGGCCGCGTGACCAGCTGCTCCATCACCAGTTCGAGCGGCAGCTCCGACCTGGACGAGGCAACCTGCTCGAACGTGACGCGTCGTGCCCGGTTCAATCCGGCCACGGACGGAGAGGGCAACCCCACCACCGGCCAGTACAGCAGCCGCGTGCGCTGGGTGATCCCGAAGGATTGATCGTTAGGTTTTCGGATTTTCGGCCCCAGGCGGGCCACAGGGTTTCAACTTATTTCTCTTGAGAGGACTATCGCATGTTTTTTGAACTTCTTACCGCTGCCGCCGAGGCGGCTCCGCAGAACAAGTTCGGCTTCAAGGAAGCTCTCGAACAGGGCGGCTTCATTGCCTACGCTACCGTCGTCATCCTCGGCATCATGTCGTTTGGTTCGTTCTTCATCCTGATCACCAAGTGGATCGAGCAGAACAAGATCATGCGTCAGTACAAGGACGTCCGTGGTGGCTTCTGGCGCGCTGCTTCGATCAAGGAAGGCGCTGCCAAGCTGGAAAAGAACAGCGCATGGCGCCAGATCGTCGACGACGGCATCGCTGCTGAAGAAGCACACAGCAAGATGACCGACGCCCTGGAAGCCCATGACTGGCTGCACGGCTCGCTCGCTCGTTCGGAAGCCTCGATCAACGCTCGCCTCGCTGGCGGTCTGCCGTTCCTCGCCACCGTCGGCGCTACCTCGCCGTTCATCGGTCTGTTCGGTACCGTGGTCGGCATCTACCGCGCTCTGATCAACATCGGCATCGCCGGTTCGGCCTCGATCGACAAGGTCGCAGGTCCGGTCGGTGAAGCTCTGATCATGACCGCGCTGGGTCTGCTCGTCGCCGTTCCGGCCGTGCTTGCCTACAACTACCTGCAGGCTCGCAACAAGCGCATCGCCGAACTGCTCTCGGGCTTCTCGACCGACGTGCTGGCGAACATCAACTCGAAGGGTGCAGTGAAGCCGGCCGTTGCCGCCGCTCCGGCTGCCAAGCCCGCTGCTGCCGCTCCGGCCGCAAAGAAGTAAGTACGCCAGGCCGGCGCCGGGCAACCGGCGCCGGTTCCTAAGCCGGACTTCCAGGCTTGCCTGACAAGTCCGCAGCAATTGCAAGGATAGGAACTAGCCCATGGCTATTTCGATGGGAGGCGGCGGCCAGGAAAAGCCGATGTCGGATATCAACACCACGCCCCTGGTGGACGTGATGCTGGTTCTGCTCATCATCTTCCTGATCGCTGTCCCGGTTGCGATCCAGACGATCCAGAAGCTCAAGATTCCCGTGCTCGCCAGCCAGGAATCGAAGGACAAGGTCGAAAACCTCCTGCTTACGGTCAGCACTACGGATGCTGCCGGCCGCAGCGCGGGTGACCCGGGCTTCGAAGGTGCCTCTCTGGGTGGCGAATGCCGGATCTACTTCAACAACATCACGCCGGTGGATTCCACCGAGCTGCAGAAGGCTGCCTACAAGCGTCTCGATTCGATCGTGAAGCGTGCTGGTGGGCCGGAAGCGCTCAAGGATAACCCCGATCTGATCCCGCAGGTCCACATCCGTGGCGACGTGGCTGCCCCCTGGCGTTGTGTCGCAGGTGCGATCTACAACGTCCAGCTGGCCGGTTACCCGACTGTTGGCTTCATTTCGACCCCGGTTGATCCGAACGGCTAAGGCCGGACCGGATCGGTACGAAACCTTTCAGGAGTAACCCACCATGGCAATGTCAGGCGGCAAGGACGATGGCGAGCCGATGATGGAAATGAACACGACGCCGCTTATCGACGTCATGCTTGTTCTCCTCATCATGTTCATCATCACCATCCCCGTGGCGACCCACGCCGTGAACATCGACCTTCCCAACCCGGCAGCTCCGCCGCCGGACGTCGTGATCAAGCGCGACAAGAACAAGGTCGTGGTCATGCCGAACAACGACATTCTCTGGAATGGCAGTTCGGTCACGGTCAACCAGCTGACCAGCTTGTTGCAGTCCACTCTGGCGATCAAGCCCGAGCCCGAACTGCAGTTCCAGCCCGATGCCCAGGCGCCCTATGACACCACCCTCGATGTGCTCAACATCATCAAGGGTTCCGGCGTCACGGCCTTCGGCTTCGTCGGCAACGAACAGTATGCTGGCTTCAGCAAGGACCCCAAGGAGCCCGCGCTCCAGGGTCTGGACTGATCGAAAGTTCACGAAGAACAAGACAAGGGGCGGAGCGATCCGCCCCTTTTTCTTTGCCCGCAAAACGCATGGCCGGGTAGCCAGCGGTCAGTCGCCTTCGATCTGATCTCCGGGGGCATCGCTGCGCATGGCGCGCGAGGCCAGGCTCTCCGCCTCGAACAGCAGTTCATCGTCAGCCGAACCTTGGGGCAGGCTTTCTCGCCCGATCATCACCAGCAGCGGCACGGCGAGCGGACTGACCCGGTCGAGCAGGACATGGCGCACTTCCCGCGCCGCGCGGTCGAGCACGCTGCCGAGCCGGCCGATGTCGGTCATGCGGGCCCTGGCATCGGCCCAGGCCGCCTCGATCAGGACGTGATCGGGTTCATGCTTTCTCAGCACGTCATAGATCAGGTCGGTCGAGAAGGTGACCTGGCGCCCGGTCTTGCGCTTGCCGGGCTGCTGCCGTTCAACCAGCCCGGAAATGACCGCCACTTCCCGGAACGCACGGCGCAGCAGATAACTGTCCTCCACCCAGTCGACAAATTCATCGGCCAGAATATCCGGCGAAAGCAGTTCCACCGGATCGCGCACGGCGCGCAGGCCCCAGACCGCCAAGGCATAGTCGTTGGCGACGAACCCCAGCGGCGATAGCCCGCGCTGCTCCATGCGCCGCGTAATCAGCATGCCCAGTGACTGATGTGCCGGCCATCCTTCGAAGCAATAGAACACGGTGTAGTGCCGTCCCTCATGCGGGAAACTCTCCACCAACAGGCGGCCCGGCGCGGGCAGTTCCGAGCGCCAGTCCTGCACTTCCAGCCACTCGCGCACGTCATCGGGGAACCTGGCCCAGCCCGCCCGGTCATCGAGCAGGGCCTGGACCCGTCCGGCCAGATGCGTGGTCAGGGCCAGGCGTTGCCCCATGTAGCTGGGGATCTGCCCCGCCTTCTTCGCCGCCCGCACGATCAGTTCGGTATCGCGCATCGCTTCGACTTCCAGGTCGAGCCCGGCGAAGCGGATCGTTTCCCCCGGACGCAAGGCGGCCGCAAAGTTCTCTTCCACCCGGCCCAGCGACCGGCCATTGCGGAACCGCACGTCGACCATCTCGCTATCGACGATAATCCCCGCGTTGAGCCGGTGCCGCGCGGCATGCTCTGGGTGGGTAAGCCGCCACAGCCCGTCGCGTCCCAAGGTAATCCGCTGGAACCGGTCATAGGCGCGCAGCGCATAGCCGCCGGTTGCGACAAACCGGATCACCCGGTCGAACGCCGCCGCATCGATCCAGCGATAAGGATCGGCGGACTGCAATTCCGCCAGCAGGTCCTCGGCCCGGAAGGGACCGGCGCAGGCCCGGGCCATGACGTGCTGAGCCAGCACGTCCAGGGCGCCCGGGCGGAAAGCTTCGCCATCACGCTGGCCTTCCTCCACGGCTTGCTGGGCTGCCGTCGCTTCCAGGAATTCGAAGCGGTTGCCGGGAACCAGCAGCGCACGGCTGGCCTGGTCGAGCCGGTGATTGGCGCGCCCGATGCGCTGCAACAGCCGCGAGGAGCCCTTGGGCGCGCCCATCTGCACCACCAGGTCGATATCGCCCCAGTCCACCCCCAGATCGAGGCTGGCCGTGCAGACCAGCGCCCGCAGTTCACCCCGCGCCATGGCCCCTTCCACCTTGCGCCGCGCTTCCTTCGACAGTGAGCCATGGTGGATGCCGATGGGCAGGACGTCCTCGTTCACGTTCCACAACTGCTGGAAAATGAATTCGGCCAGGAAGCGGGTGTTGCAGAACACCAGGGTGGTGCGGTTGGCCTTTATCTCCTGATAGAGTTGCGGCACGGCCCAGGCAGCAGCGTGCCCACCCCACGGCACCCGCGCCTCATTAGGCAGCAGGATAGCCAGTTCGGGATCGGCACCCTGTTCCCCGGCCACAACGGCCACATTCTCCGCCGCGCCGCGCGGCGCAAGCCACCGCGCAAAAGCTTGCGGATCGGCCAGGGTCGCCGACAGCCCGACCCGCTGCATGGCGGGAGCAAGTGCCTGGAGGCGGGATAGCGACAGGGCGAGCAGGTCCCCGCGCTTGGTCGGGGCAAAGGCGTGGATCTCGTCAATCACAACCCGTTGCAGGCCAGCGAACAACCGCTCCGCCTCAGGGTAGGACAGCAGCAGCGAGAGCGATTCGGGCGTCGTCAGCAAGACATGGGGGGGATTGGCCCGCTGCCGGGCCTTGCGGTCCGATGGGGTGTCGCCGCTGCGCACTTCCACCCGCAGCGGCAAGTCCAGTTCCGCCACCGGCGTCAGCAGGTTGCGCTGGACATCGTGCGCCAGCGCCTTGAGCGGCGAGACGTAAAGCGTGTGCAGTCCGTCTGGCGGAGCCGCTCCGCCTAGCTGCGTCGGGCAAAACGCGGCCAGGGTAGGCAGGAACCCACCCAGCGTCTTGCCCGCCCCCGTATCGGCCACCAGCAGAGCGTGGCGACCCTGCCCGGCCACTTCCAGCATCTCCGCCTGATGCCGCCGCAGGCGCCAGCCACGGGCGGAGAACCATTGGTCCAGTTCAGGAGGAAGCGCCTTGGCCATGAGCCTTGCAAGATGGGCGCGACGGCCCGGATCGCCAAGCCCTTCCTTCAGCGCCCGGCAAGTGCCACAAGCAGGCGATGCACCCGCTCGACTATCAGGAACTGACCGCGCTGGGACTGGCGCTCGCCCTGGGCCTGCTGATCGGCCTGCAACGCGGCTGGGCGCTGCGCGGGGAAGCGGCGGGGACCCGCTTTGCCGGAATCCGCACCCATGCCCTGTTCGGCCTGGCTGGCGGCATGGCGGGGGTCATGCAATCGCGCGCCGTGGGCATGGCGACGGTCCTGCTCGCCGCTTCCGCCGCGCTGGTCGTTCTCGGCTATTGGCGCAGCACCAAGTCGATGACCGCGGTCAGTGGGACGGCGAGCCTCACCGGCCTGATCACGCTGACCTGCGGTTTCCTGGCCGGTAGCGGAGAATACGCCCTGGCCAGTGCCATGGCCGGCACGACCGTCCTGGTGCTGTCGCAGCGCAGCCGCCTGCACCACTGGCTACGGCACATCGACGAAACCGAGATGATGGCCATTGCCCGCTTCGCGCTGATCGCCCTGGTGATCCTGCCGCTGCTGCCCAACGATCCGCTGGGCCCCTATGGTGCATGGCGGCCGCGCCAGTTGTGGCTGGTGGTGGTAATGGTATCGGGCTTTTCCTTCGCCGGTTATGCCGCAGTGAAGCTGCTGGGGCCAGCGCGCGGAGTTCTGGCGACTTCAGCCGCAGGCTCGATGGTCTCCTCCACCGCTGTCACCGCCTCGCTGGCGAGCAAGCTGCGCGACGATGCCGGGGACGCGATGGTCCTGAACGCGGGCGTGGCCCTCGCCAGCGGCACCATGTTCCTGCGGGTGATGCTGCTCACTGCGGCGCTGGCCACATTCTCGGCCCGGCAATTCGCCTTGATCGCCGCGCCGGGCATGGTCACCAGCCTCGCCGCCTGCTGGCTGATCCTGCGCCGCCGCAAGACTGCCTCGCACGAATTCGAGGACGGCATGAAGCTGCGCAACCCGTTCGACCTGCTTCCCGCCATCGTCCTGATGCTGCTGACCATGGCGCTGACCCTGGCGGCGCGCTGGGTGCTGGAGCGGTTCGGCAATGCGGGCCTGGCGACGGTGCTGGCCATCTCGGGCTCGGTCGACGTCGATTCGGCGATCATCACCATGGGCAACCTGCCCGCCGGCACCCTGACCGCGCGGGTGGCCGCACTGGTCCTGGTCCTGCCCGTCACGCTCAACACCCTGTTCAAGACCGCGACGCTGGTTTCCCTGGCCGGGTGGCGCAAGTCCTGGCCGGGAGCATCGGCGATGCTCGCCAGCCTGGTTGCCGTGGGCGGCGGAGTCCTGCTGGTCTATTAGTGCCCGGCCAGCGGCCCGCGCTTCAGGCCGCTGGCCGCCAGCTGCGCGTCGATCTGGTCCATCAGCCGGTCCAGCCCGGCCTGGTCGTTGCTTTCGGCGCGGGCGACAAGGACGTCCTGGGTGTTCGAGGCGCGCAGCAGCCACCACCCATCGGCAGTGGAAACGCGCACGCCGTCCGTCGCGTCGACATCGGCACCGGCGGCAGAGAGGCGCTCCTTCACTTCGTCGATCACCGCGAACTTGCGGGTTTCATCGACCTGGAAGCGCAGTTCGGGCGTGTTGACCAGTTCCGGCATGTCGCCGCGCAGCTGGGTCACCGACTTGCCCAGGCGGGCCGAGGCCGCCATCAGCCGCACGGCCGCATAAAGCGCATCGTCAAAGCCATAGTACTGGTGCGCGAAGAACACGTGGCCGCTCATCTCCCCGGCCAGCGGCGCGCCAATCTCCTTCATTTTGGATTTGATCAGGCTGTGTCCGGTTTTCCACATAAGCGGACGTCCACCAAGCTGCGACACCCGGTCGAATAAGGCTCGGCTAGCCTTCACGTCCGCGATGATCGCGGAACCGGGCTCCATTCGCAGGAGGTCTTCGGCGTAGATCATGAGCAACTGGTCGCCCCAGATCACCCGGCCCAGCCCGTCAATCGCACCGATGCGGTCGCCGTCGCCATCAAAGGCAATTCCGAAATCGAGCTTCTTCTCCGCGACCAGCGCCTTCAGATCGGCCAGGTTCTTCTCTTCCGTGGGATCCGGATGATGGTTCGGGAAAGTCCCATCCACTTCAGTGAAGAGCAGATGGTGTTCGCCAGGAAGATCTTGCGTCAGGAGTTCAAGGGCGGGGCCGGCGGCCCCGTTACCCGCGTCCCAACCGATCCGCAGGCCGGAGAGGGCAGCGCGGTCGATCCCGGCCAGCCCTTCGAGCATCCGGGCGACATAGGCTGCCAGGACTTCGCGCCGTTCGTGGGTTCCCTGCCCTTCGGCCCAGTCGCCAGCGGCAGCCATCCGGCCGAGCTGCTGGATATCGTCGCCAAAGAACGGGCGACCAAGAAATACCATCTTGAAGCCATTGTAATTGGCGGGATTGTGGCTGCCAGTTATCTGAATGCCGCCCTGCACATCCTCGGCTGAAGCTTCGGCGTAGTAGAGCATCGGCGTCGGTCCCAGGCCGATCCGCACCGCATCCAGGCCGGCATCGTTGATGCCGCGCACCAGCGCCTCTTCCAGCATGGGCGAGCTGGTCCGCCCGTCATAGCCAACCGCTACCTTCTTTCCGCCCGCTCGGCCCAGCAGGGTCGCAAAGCCGCGACCGATCGCATAGGCATCCGCCTCCCCCAGGGTTTCGCCGATGATCCCGCGAATGTCGTATTCACGCAGGACGGTGGGGTGGAACTGGTGGCTCATATCAACTCCTATTTTGTGCGCGGCAGGCGCGCCAGCAGCAGGTCGCGGGCGGCATTGGCCCGGTGTACTGCATCATTGCTGCCACCGCGATCCGGATGGACTTGGATCAGCAGGTTGCGATGGGCTTCGATAATCTCGTCATGGCCGGCAGAGCGCCCCAAGCCAAGCAGGGCGCGCGCTTCGTCCTCGTCCTTCCTGGTCGGCTGCGCGGACAGCAGCTGCCATGGCCACTTGCCGGTGACCATGCGCAAGACCACGCTCGCCAGGAACAGTGTGAGAAGGATGCGGCCCATGCGAAGGGGCCTATCAGGCCAAAGCGGAAAGCGCCAGTTCGGGGGCGCTGCCGGGGACAGGCAGGCCCAGGGATGCGATCAGCGAACGCAGTTCCTGCCGCGCGACAAGGTGGCTGGTGCCCAGCTCGCCCAGATGGCCCTTGTCCAGCAAGGTCAGGCCAGAAGGGAACAGCTCGCGGTAGATCACGCGTTCCGACAGGCCGTTGGCAATACGAAAGCCGACCCGCTTCGACAGTTCGGTCAGGGCCTGGTCAAGGCGCCGCATGTTGCGCGCTTCGGTATGCTGGGTGCGGTTGCGGACCACGACCCAGTCCATTTCCTTGCGCCGCTCGGTGATCGTCGTCATCGCCCGCTTCTTGCGCGCTTCCCAGATCAGTTCGGCATAGAACGAGAGGCGGCGGACCTTGAACGTCTCTGCATCGACTTGCCCGATCAGGTCGAAATCGACGAAGCTGTCATTGAGCGGCGTGACCAGCGTATCGGCTTCGGTCGCGACATGGCGCGCGAACGGATCGTCGCGTCCCGGTGTATCGAAGATGAGGAAATCCATCCCCTCCGCCAGTTCAGCCGCCTGGGCGTCCAGTTCCTCGATCGTGGAGCCGGTGAACACGCCGTAGCGGGCATTGGGCAGCGTGATGTTGCGCCGACGCTCGGTATCGCTGCGGTTTTCCAGATAGCGGTGCAGCGTGCGCTGGCGCGGATCGAGGTCCAGCGCCGCGACTTTCGCGCCCTGATACGACAGCGCAATGGCGGTGTGGACCGCAGTGGTCGACTTGCCGGTGCCGCCCTTCTCGTTGGCGAAGACGATCTTGTGAGGTGCGGAAGGCAAGGACACGGGGGCGCGATCTTTCTGGTTGTAGTTGCAGTCTTGAGCGGTGCAGCGCTAGGGCTACTCCTCCTTTCATATCGCAGGGGCCCGTCCAGGTGCAAACCGTTAGCCAGCTTGATCCACTACGCGATGTTGTTGCCGCACTTAAGAAAGACGGTCCGCTCGCGCTGGTCCCGACCATGGGAGCACTGCACGAAGGGCACCTCACCCTGGTGCGCGAGGCAAAGCAGCGCGCCGCCCATGTCGCCGTATCGATCTTCGTCAATCCGCGCCAGTTCGGTGCGAACGAGGATCTGGACAAGTACCCCCGCCAGATTGCCGCCGACTCCGCTCTGCTGGAGGCGGAAGGCGTCAGCCTGCTGTGGGCGCCCACGGTCGAGGCGATGTACCCCCAGGGCTATGCCACCAATATCTCCGTTTCCGGCGTCAGCGACGGCTTGTGCGGTGCGGCGCGGCCGGGGCACTTCGATGGCGTCGCCACCGTGGTCTGCAAGCTGTTCAACCAGGTCCGGCCTGATCTTGCCCTGTTTGGCGAAAAGGACTGGCAGCAGCTCGCGGTAATCCGCCGCATGGCCCGCGATCTGGACCTGCTTGCGCCCAAGGTCGACGCGATCATTGGTGTGCCCACGGTGCGCGAGGCGGACGGCCTCGCCATGTCCTCGCGCAATGCCTACCTCTCCGCGGAGGACCGCGCCCGCGCCGTGGCGCTACCCGATGGAATGCGCCGGGCGATTGCCGAAGTACGCGCCGGCGCCGCAATTGGCGACGCGCTGGCAGCTTTACAAAGCGCGCTTCTGACGAACGGGTTCAGCCAGGTCGATTATGCCGAGTTCTGCGACGCGAGTTCGCTCGCCCTGCTCACGGCCCTGACCGATGCTCCGGCGCGGCTGCTGGTAGCAGCCCGGATCGGCGGCACCCGCCTGATCGACAACATGGCCGCTTGATCGCATGGAAACCGACCGCAACGCGTCGACCACCCCGGACCGGCGCATCGCCCTGCTGATTGATGCCGACAACGTCTCGCACGCGGCGCTGGCGGCGATCCTCGCCGAACTGTCGAAATACGGCACGGCCAACATCCGCCGCGCCTATGGCGACTGGGGAAGCAGCGCGCTGAAAGGGTGGAAGGAAAAGCTCCACGAATTCGCGATCCGTCCGATCCAGCAGTTCAGCTATTCCTCAGGCAAGAACGCGACCGATATGGCCCTGGTGATCGATGCCATGGAGCTGCATTACACCCAGAAGCTCGATGCCTTTTGCATTGCATCGAGCGATGCCGACTTCACCCCGCTGGTCATGCAGCTCAAGGCCAGCGGCAATGCTGTTTATGGCTTTGGCGAGCGCAAGACGCCCAGTCCGTTCGTCAATGCCTGCTCCGAATTCCTGTTCCTCGATAGTCTGGATGGATTGCGCGCCGAACCCGCGCCCGATCAGGCGGCTGGGACCGGGAAGAAGCCTGCCGCCAAGGGCAAGGGCGCGGTCGGAACCGCAGATAAGGAGCGCAAGCCGCTGTCGCAGGACACGCGCCTGGTATCAATCCTGCGCGGCGCGGTAGAAGCCTGCGCGCGCGATGATGGCTGGGCAGCGCTGTCCGCCGCCGGAAGTGCCGCGAAACGGCAGGCTCCGATCGATCCGCGCAACTATGGGGTGAAGAACTTCCCGGCCTTGTTCGAAGCCACCGGCCTGTTCGAGATCGTGAAATCCGAATCAGGCCAGGGCTATGTGGCGGACAAGCGGAACAAGGACCGCGCGAAAAAGCCTGCGGCTGTTTAGAGATTCGCGTCTGGTGAGAGTGGAGCGGGTAGCGGGAATCGAACCCGCATAACCAGCTTGGAAGGCTGGGGCTTTACCACTAAGCTATACCCGCATCGCCAATAGGCTTGCCGCCGCCCTATGCGCGAATGCGCGGGCGTGGTCAATCGTCCAACGTTGGAACGGCTTCGCCTTTGCCGCAAAAGCAGAAGGCCCCGGCGCTGGGTTAGCGCCGGGGCCTTCTCTTTCGCCTGGGCGGAGGGGCTTAGTGACCCTTCTTGTCGGCCCAGATGTTGCGGTAGCTCATGTAGCCCAGGATCGTGGCGAACAGCATGAAGCCGATCCACACGAAGCCGGTCTGGTGGCGCTGCTCAAGCTCGGGCTCGGCAGTCCAGACCAGGAACGCGGCGACGTCCTTGGCCATCTGCTCCTTGGTCGCCTTGGTGCCATCCGAATAGGTCACCAGGTCGTCCGAAGCCAGCGGCGGGGCCATCGCGATGTTCAGGTTCGCGAAGTACGGGTTGTAGTGCATGTTCGCACCGGTCTTCGCATCCGGGAAGTCCTTCACCAGCGAGGCCGGCTGGTTTTCGTAACCGGTCAGCAGCGAGTAGACATAGGCCGGACCTTCGTGGCGCGCCTTGGTGATCAGCGACAGGTCAGGCGGATTGCCGACGCCGGCATAGACGACATGCGGGAACTTGTCGGCGGGCATGCCCGGACGGTCCTTCATTTCGCCAGTCAGCGGATCCTTGGCATTGATCGTCGCCTTGGCCGCGATCGCCTTGATTTCAGCCTCGTTGTAACCGAGCGCCGCCAGGTTGCGATAGGAAACCTGGCTGATCGAGTGGCAGGCGGCGCAGACGTTCTGGTAGACCGCAAAGCCGCGCTGCAGCTGGGCTTCGTCGAACTTGCCGAAAATGCCGTTGCTCGGCAGGTCCAGCTCCTTCGGCTTCTTGTGATAGACCTTCTCCGCGGTCTTGGCGGGCGGTTCGGTGACGAAGTTCACCGCGCCGGTGCCAAAGCCGAGCAGCAGGGCCAGCGAGAAGAATGCGCCGACGGCGAGAGAGATGATGCGGATCATGGTGTCTCTAGTCCCTCTTAGCCCTGGCCGCCCGTGCTGGCCTTATCGTCCGAACCCAGGACGGATTCGGTGATCGAGAAGGGCAGCGGATCGGGGCGTTCGATCGACGAAACGATCGGGACGATGATCAGGAAGTGAGCGAAGTAATACATCGATGCCAGCTGGCTGAGCATCACGTAGGGTTCTTCAGCCGGAGCGCCGCCGCAATAGAACAGCACTGCCATAGCCGGGACCAGCCCGAACCAGAAGAGCTTGCGGTAGAGCGGGCGGTAGTTGCCCGAACGCACCGGCGAACGGTCCAGCCAGGGCAGGAAGAACCACACCAGGATGGCCGCGAACATCGCAAGGACGCCCATCAGCTTGGCCGGAACGATCAGGAAGTCGACCGTGAAGGCGCGCAGGATCGCGTAGAACGGCCAGAAGTACCATTCGGGAACGATGTGCGCCGGGGTCTGCATCGGGTTGGCCGGAATGTAGTTGTCCGGGTGGCCCAGCGCGTTCGGCATGAAGAACACGAAGGCGCTGAAGATCACCATGAACAGGCCGACCGTCCAGCCGTCCTTGCCCACGTAGTAGGGGTAGAACGGAACCGTATCGCTTTCGCTCTTCACTTCCACGCCGGTCGGGTTCGACGAACCCGGGATATGCAGCGCCCAGATGTGCATGATCACGACGCCGAGGATCACGAAGGGCAGCAGGAAGTGCAGCGAGAAGAAGCGGTTCAGCGCGGCATTGTCAGGAGCGAAACCGCCCAGCAGCCATTCGCGGAAGGCATCGCCAACCAGCGGGATCGCGCTGAACAGGCCGGTGATGACCTGTGCGCCCCAGTAGGACATCTGGCCCCAGGGCAGAACGTAGCCCATGAAGGCCGTAGCCATCATCAGCAGGAAGATCACGACGCCCAGCAGCCAGATCATCTCGCGCGGGGCCTTGTACGAACCGTAGTAGAACCCGCGGAAGATGTGCAGGTAGACCACGACGAAGAAGGCCGAAGCGCCGTTGGCGTGGGCATAACGCAGCATCCAGCCCCAGTTCACGTCGCGCATGATGTGCTCGACCGAATTGAAGGCGACGGCGGTGTTGCCGCCGTAATGCATGGCCAGGATCACGCCGGTGACGATCTGGATCATCAGGCAGAGGCCAGCCAGGAACCCGAAGTTCCAGAAGTAGTTCAGGTTGCGCGGCACTTCATAGCCGCCACCGACTGCGTTGTAGACAAGACGGGGAAGCGGAAGCTTCTCATCCAGCCACACCATTGCCGGGTGGCTGGGCTTGTATTCCTTGGACCAGGGAAAGCTCATGTTGGTCTACCTCAACCGATCTTGACGACAGTGTCGGAGGTGAATTCGTACTCCGGAACCACCAGGTTCTTGGGAGCCGGGCCTTTGCGGATGCGCGCCGCGGTGTCGTAGTGCGAACCGTGGCAGGGGCAGAAGTACCCGCCAAATTCGCCCTTCACTTCACCTGCGCCAGCGCCCTGCGGGACGCAGCCCAGGTGGGTGCAGACGCCCATGGTGATCAGCCAGTTCTCGTGGCCTTCCTTGGTGCGTTCCTTCAAGGTCTGCGGATCGCGCAGGGTGGCAACGTCCACCTTGTCGGCCTGCTCGATTTCAGCTGCAGTCAGGTTGCGGATGAACACCGGCTGCTTGCGGAAGATCGCCTTGATCGCCTGGCCCGGCTGGACCGCGCTGATATCGACCTCGGTCGAGCTCTGCGCCAGCACGTCGGCCGAAGGGGCCATCTGGCTGATCAGGGGATAGAGCACGGCAATGCCGCCCGCACCGGCCGCACTGACCGCTGCAATGTTGATGAAATCGCGCCGCCGCACACCCTCACCGTCCTGGACGGTCGGAGTGTCGATGCTCGCCTCTTGTGCCATGGTCGAACCGATCCTGTCGTTCTGGCCGCCCTGTTGCGCAACGCGCTTCGGGAACGACCCCCTCAAAATTTGCTCAGGAAGCCCCTATGCGAACCGCCCACGCGCTGCAAGATGCAGCCTGCCTAGACGATTTGGCGGGCCTGATAGACGCGAAGCCGCCCCCTGCCAACTGTCAATTTGTGCAAGTTTGCACAGCTTGGCGAAAGAGTGCCTAAGCCAGGCCGATCAAGGACATTTGCCGGCCATAGTCCGGCTCGCCGCGATGGGTGGCGCGGCGGAACGAAAAGAAGGCGGCCTCGTCGGCATAGGTGTCGCGCCCAAGCCGCTCAACCCCGCCGATTCCGGCGCGTTCCAGGCGGCGGGCGACATAGCCTTCCAGGTCGAACTGGTAATGCCCCGGCGCCCCGGAAACGAAGAACCGCGCATTGTCGGCTGCCTCATCCAGCAGGCGGAGGCGGAAGGCCTCGTCCACTTCGTAACTGGCCTGGGCGATGCAGGGACCGATCGCTGCGACGATGTTGCCGCGACTGGCGCCCAGCCGCTCCATCGCGGCGATGGTCGAATCCGTCACGCCGGCCAGGGCGCCCTTCCACCCGGCATGGGCGGCGCCTACCACGCCCGCCTGCGTGTCCGCCAGCAGGACCGGGGCGCAATCGGCGGTCAGGATGCCCAGCAGCACGCCGGGCCGGTCCGTAACGAGCGCATCGGCATGGGGCCGGTCCGCCTCGGCCCAATCGCCCGCCTCGACGCAGTCCGCGCCGTGGACCTGGTACACCCCGACCAGCCTCGCCCCCGGCAGAACCGCCTCCACTCCGCGCCGGCGGTTTTCCCGCACCGGCGCAAGGGCTGGATCGTCGGGGTCCATCCCGCGCAGGCCCATGTCGAGACCGGTCACCACGCCGCTGGAAACACCACCCCGCCGACCGAGGAAGCCATGCGGAACAGAACCGAGCAGAGCGGCCCGGAGTACCTCGACCGCTTCAGCCAAGGCTTTTGCTCACTTGCTCGACAGTGTCCTTGGACAGTCCCGGCGCGGCGGCGATGCGTTCCAGTTCGGCTCGCATCAGCGCGGCGCGCGCCGGTTCGATCCGCCGCCAACGCCCCAGCGGCGCAACGAAGCGCGCGGCGGTCTGCGGATTGAGCGGGTCGAGCGCCAGGATCAGGTCCGCGACCATGCGGTAACCCTCTCCCGTCGCGGCATGGAATGCCCCCGGATTGACCGCCGCCGCCATATAGAGCGCGCGAACCCGGTTGGGATTGGTCAGGGTAAAATCGGGATGGTCCGCCAAGGCGCGCACATGGGCCAGCACGTCCGGGTGGAGCGATCCGGCCTGGAGCGAGAACCACTTGTCGATCACCAGCGCATTGCCCGCATAGCGTGCGTGGAATGCGGCCAGCCGCTCGTCCCGCAGCGGAGTTTCCAGGCTGCACAGGACCATCAGCGCGCCTTGCCGGTCGGTCATGTTGTCCGCCGCATCGAACTGCGCCGCGGCCAGTTGCGCGGCCAGTTCGGGCGCTCCGGCTGCGAGCAGGACCAGGGCCTGGGTCTTGACCTTGCGCGCCCCGCGTGCCGCTGCCGAGAGGTCATAGGGGACGGCGCTGGCGCGGGCGTGCAGCGCGACCAGCGCTTGCTCCAGCGAGGCACCCAGCTGCGCCTTCAATGCCTCGCGCACGGTACGGATGGCGACCGGATCGACTGCCTCGACCTGCTCGGCCAGATAGGCTTCGCCCGGCAGGATCATCAGTTCGCCGCGCATCAGGTCATCCAGTGCAGAGTCTTCGATGATTCGGGCGAAAGCCTGGACAATCGCATCGCGCCCGGCGGGATCGGGCCGCCCGGCCATTTCGGACAGCAGGTGCTGCGCGGCGAGCTGCTGCAAAGCCTCGTACCGGGCAAAGGGATCGTCATCGTTGGCGGCCAGGAAGACCAGGTCCTGCGCCGTCGTATCCGCGTCGATCCAGACCGGAGCGGAAAAGCCGCGATTGAGCGAGAGGACCGGCCTCGCCGCAAATCCCGGGAAGGCGAATTCCATTTCGGCGCGGTCGAGCACGACCAGCTTTTCCCCGTCGTGCTTGCCGGTGGCGGGATCGAACAACGCCAGCTTGAGCGGAATGACCATCGGCTGCTTGTTCGGCTGGCCGGGCGTGGCGGGCACTTCCTGCGTCAGCGCCAGGGTGGCGACGCCATCTGCATGGGACAGCCGCGCGGTGACCTTGGGCGTGCCGGCCTGCGAATACCACAGCCGGAACTGCTCAAGGTCGATGTCCGCGCCATGCTCGATCGCCTGGACGAAGTCCTCGCAGGTCGCGGCCTCGCCGTCGTGGCGGGCGAAGTAGAGGTCCGTCCCGGCGCGGAACCGCTCCGTGCCCACCAGGGTCCGCATCATGCGGATCACTTCGGCACCCTTGTTATAGACCGTGGCGGTATAGAAGTTGGAGATTTCCTGGTACGAATCCGGCCGGATCGGGTGCGCCAGCGGGCCGGAATCTTCGGGGAACTGCGCGGCGCGCAGCACGCGGACATCCTCGATCCGCTTGACCGCCGCGCTGCCCATGTCCTGGCTGAACATTTGGTCGCGCAGGACGGTGAAGCCTTCCTTCAGGCTCAGCTGGAACCAGTCACGGCAAGTGACGCGGTTGCCCGACCAGTTGTGAAAGTATTCGTGCGCGACGACGCTCTCAATCCCGTCATAGTCGCCGTCCGTCGCCGTATCGGGATCGGCCAGGATGTAGCGGGTGTTGAAGACGTTCAGCCCCTTGTTCTCCATTGCCCCCATGTTGAAATCGGACACGGCGACGATGTTGAACAGGTCGAGGTCATATTCGCGGCCGAACACCTCTTCGTCCCACTTCATCGAATCCTTCAGCGCCTGCATCGCGTGATGGGTGCGGTCCTGGTCCCCTTCGCGAACCCAGATGTTCAGGTCGACCCTGCGCCCGCTCATCGTGGTGAAAGTGTCGTGGTTGGCGACCAGATCCCCGGCGACCAGCGCGAACAGATAGGACGGCTTGGGCCAGGGATCGTGCCATTCGGCCCAATGCGTGCCGTCCGGCCCATCGCCGGTCGCGATACAATTGCCATTGGCGAGCAGCACGGGAAACAAGCCCTTGGCCCCGGCCATCCGCACCGAATAGGTGGAAAGCACGTCCGGCCGGTCCGGGAAGAAAGTGATGCGGCGGAAGCCCTCGGCCTCGCACTGGGTGCAAAGCATCCCGTTCGAGGCATAGAGCCCCATCAACTGCGTATTGGCCGCCGGATTGATCCGGGTGACGATTTCCACGCGGTGCCGTTCTTCCGGCAGTTCAAGCAGCAGGTCCGGTCCGTCCATCCGCCAAGTGTTCACGGGAACCCCGTCGACCGAAACCGATTCGGCCACCAGTCCGTCCCCGTTGAGCCGCAGCGTGGCCGTGCCGTCGCAGGCCGGATTACGCTCTACCTCCAGCCGCGCCGTGACGCGCGTTTCCTCAAGCCCCAGGGCGAAATCGAGCGCGATCTGCGGCACCAGCCACGCGGGCGGGGAATAGTCCTCGCGCCGGATCGTGGCCGGAGCCTGCGGCGGCGGCGCGGCATCGGCAGTTTCGGGGTTGCTGAGCGGGGCGGAGGGTCTGCTGGCGATATCCATGCGGGCCAACTTAATCGCAATGCTTCCGATTGCCAGCGCGGCGGCCTATGGAATGGGCCGATGCGCCGCATTTTCATCTTCGGACTGGGCTATACCGCCACCCGCGCCGCCGCAGCCTTGCAGGAACAGGGCTGGGAAGTCGTGTCCACCGGGCGCAGCGGCACCCTGCGATTCGACGATGAAAGCAACGTGCGCCTGGCCCTGGCCGATTCGTCGCACGTCCTTTCCTCGGTCCCGCCGGATGGCGCAGGGCTTGATCCGGTGCTGGAGGCCTATGGCCCTGCACTCGCGGGCAAGCATCTGATCTATCTCTCTTCCACCGGGGTTTACGGCGATACCGGGGGTGCCTGGGTCGATGAAAGTGCACCCACCGGCACGGGCCGCCGCACCGCGCGGGCCGAGGCTGACCGGGCCTGGCTGGAGCGCGGGGCACGCGTGCTGCGCCTGCCCGGAATCTACGGCCCCGGTCGCTCCGCACTGGAACGGGTGGAAAGCGGCGCGGCGCACCGGATCGACCTGCCGGACCAGATCTTCAGCCGGGTCCATGTGGATGACATCGTCAGTGCCGTGCTGCTCTCGCTGGACGCTCCGGCAGGCGCCTACAACGTGGCCGACGATCTGCCGACCAGCCAGAACAGCGTGATCGAGCACGCCTGCGACCTGCTCGGTCTGCCCTGGCCGCGCTTGCAAAGCATCGAGGAGGCCGGGTTGTCCCCCATGGCGCGGGCCTTCTATGCAGAGAATCGCCGCGTCGCGAACCGAAAGGCAAAGCGGGTCCTGGGCTGGAATCCGCGCTATCCCACATACCGCGAAGGACTGGGCGCGCTACTTGCGGCCCGACAGCGCGATCAATAGCCCGACCATCGCCAGCGCCGCTCCGCCCCCCGCCAGCAGCGACCAGCGGTAGCCTTCGAACAGAGTGGAAAGCGCCATGGCCACGACCGGCACGGCCACCCCATTGTAAGCAGCCTTGCCCGGCCCCCAGTCGCGAATCAGCATGAAATAGAGCGGGAAGGTGAGGACCGAGCCGACAATTGCCAGATAGGCAATGCCGCCCAATTGGCGCGGGCTGGTATCCAGCACCGGCGGCCCCGCCGTGGCCCAGGCGAACAGCGCATCCGCCGTGGCTCCGACCAGCATCGCCCAGGCAATCATCACGATGATGCTTTCGCGCCGCGCGGTGGGAGTCGCTTGCAGGATATTGGCGGTTGAGGCGGACATGATCGCGGCGAAGGTCAGGGCCACTCCGGCCAGCACTTCCGCGCCGCCCGCAGGAGCCGCACGGTATTCGTGGCCCAGCAGCAAGGCGATGCCCAGCAGGGCGACCGAGGAACCGGCCAGAAAGCGCCGCTCGATCGGGGTGCCCAGGAAGATGCGCCCCATCACCGCATTCGGCACCAGCAACAGCGCGAACAAGACCGCGACGAGGCCGGAGGTAATGTAGCCCTCGGCCCGGTAGACCAGCTGGAAATTGGCGAAGAACTGGAACAGCCCCATAACCACGGCCACCGTCATGGCCGGGCGGGGCAGGATGAGCTTTTCGCGCCGGACGATCGCCAGGGCGAACATACCGGCCGAAGCTAGCATAAAGCGCCAGGTCACGGCCCAGCTGGCGGGAACGGTACTGCTGATCTGGTCCTTGATGACCAGCCAGGTCGATCCCCAGATCAGGGTGACCAGCACGAAGGCCGCAATGGCGCGGGCCTGCGATGGTGCCGGGGCGGAGGCGGAAGTCACAGCGCGCGGATCGCCTGGGCTAGCGCCGCAACGTGGTCTGCCGGGCTGTTCCACGCCGTGACCAGCCGCGCGGCATCGCTGCCCCAGTCATAGAAGGAGAAGCCCTGACTGCGTAGCGCCTCGCGCTCGGCCCCCGTCAGGCGCAGGAAAATCTCGTTCGCTTCGACCGGATGGAGCAGGCGGTCGCCCGCTGCCGTGGCCAGCTCCGCCGCCGCCGCATTGGCGCTGCGGGCATTTTCCAGCCACAGCCCATCCTCGACCATCGCTAGCAGCTGCGCGGCCAGGAACCGGCCCTTCGATTGCAGATGGCCCGCCCGCTTGCGCCGCAGCCGTGCGACGTCTGCCAGTTCGGAATCGAAGAAGACCAGCGCCTCGGCGCTCATCCCGCCGTTCTTGACGCAGCCGAAACTGAGCGCCGCTGCACCCTGGCAGGCTTCCCACGGGGTGCAGCCGAGGAAGGCCACGGCATTGGCGAAACGCGCACCATCGACGTGGAGTTTCAACCCATGGCGCTGCGCGGTCGCGGCAATATCGGCCATTTCCTGCGGCTGATAGCAGCGGCCATATTCGCTCGCCTGCGTGATCGACACGGCCTGCGGCTGAACCTGGTGCACGTCCTTGCGGATACCGACGATCACTGCCTCGATCCCCTCGGGCGAAAGCTTCGCCCCTTCGCCTTCGGCCAGGATCAGCTTGGCCCCATGGGTGTAAAAGCCGGGTGCGCCGCCCTCGTCCGTCTCGATATGAGCCTCGCGGTGGCAGATCACCCCGCCGTGGGGCGGGACCAGGGTGGCAAGCGCCAGGCAATTCGCCGCCGTGCCCGTTGCCACCCACAGGACCGCGCAAGGCCGACCGAACAGGTCCGCAAACGCATCGTCCAGCTTCAGGCTCAATGCGTCATTGTCATAGGGGGAATCCGGCGCATCTGCGGCACGCATCGCCTCCCACAGGCGGGGATGGACGGCAGCGGCATTGTCGGAAAGAAACTGCATCACCATGTCGCATGATGCAGCCCGCACCGGGCGTCAAGCAGGAGTACCCGATGGAACAGGTCACGATCACGCGCCACGGCGGGGAAAAAGCGGGCGAATATCACGCCCACGTGGCCGGAAGCGACGCGATCGGGCGCCTTACCTGGGTCGATCACGGCCATGCCCGCGCGGCGGAACACACCATCGTGCCGCCAGAGATTGGTGGACGCGGCGTGGCGGCACGACTGGTCGAAGCCATGGTCGCAGATGCGCGGGAACAGGGCTTCCTGATCCTGCCCGAATGCTCCTATGTCGCTGCGGCCTTTACCCGGCATCCGGAATGGGGCGACCTGCTGGGTACCAGCTGAAGCGCCCCGACCGGGTCTTTAGTTCACCTTCTTCGCCGCATCCTCTGCGGCATTGCCCACCTTGTCGGCGGCAGCGCCAACCTTTTCAGCGGCTGCCGAGATGTTGGGATCGGCGGAATTATCCGGCTGCTTCACCAGGACGAAATAGGCAAAGGCGGCGATCAGCAGCAGGGCAATGATCGCGATCACTGCGGTTCCACCGGAGCTGCGCTCCTTGATGATCGTCACGTTATCGGGATCGCGGGTATCGGTCATGGCATTTCCCTTTCCGTTGGATGCGGGAAAAACGGCCATGACAAGGCCCGGTTCCCAGGGCAGAGCGACGCGAAGCTCTGGAAAACAGCCTAGGCCCGCTTGGAGAGAAGCCATTGCCCGCCTAACTGCCAGGCGGTGAGCGCTCCCATCCAAATCGGTGCCGACCCTTCCGGCGGCCCCATCCAGATCGATATCGAGGAACTGCTGGCCACGCGCCTGCTGGTTCAGGGCAACAGCGGTTCGGGCAAGTCCCACCTGCTGCGCCGCCTGCTGGAAGAGAGCGCCAGCATCGTCCAGCAGATCGTGATCGACCCGGAAGGGGACTTTTGCAGCCTGTCCGACGTGTTCGGCCATATCGTGATCGACGGCGCGGCCTATTCCGGCGCGGAGATCGAGCGGCTGGCGGCGCGAATCAGAAAGCACCGCGCTTCGGTGGTCCTTTCGCTCGAAGGGCTGGAGATCGAAGGGCAGATGCGCTGCGCCGCGCAGTTCCTGTCCGCCTTGTTCGACGCGCCGCGCGACCAGTGGTTCCCGGCCCTGGTGGTGGTGGACGAAGCGCAGATGTTTGCCCCCGCCGCGGGCGGCGACGTCAGCGAGGAAACCCGCCGCATGTCGCTGGCCGCCATGACCAACCTGATGTGCCGAGGGCGCAAGCGCGGCCTCGCCGGGATCGTCGCCACCCAGCGCCTGGCCAAACTGGCCAAGAACGTCGCCGCCGAAGCCTCGAACTTCCTGATGGGCCGCACCTTCCTGGACATCGACATGGCCCGCGCGGCCGACCTGCTGGGGATGGAGCGCCGCCAGGCCGAACAGATCCGCGATCTTTCCAGCGGCCAGTTCCTGGGCCTGGGCCCGGCGATCAGCCGCCGCCCGGTGGCGGTGCGAATCGGCCCGGTGCGGACCGGCCCGCAGCGGATGGTCCAGGCGCTGGCCCCGCCGCCTTCTGCCTCGCCCGACGAATTGCACGCCCTGCTCCATTCCGGCCTGCACCTTGAGGATGAGAGCCCCGCACCCCCGCCTCCGGCTCCGTCCGCTCCGGATGCTGGCGCGCTGCTGGAACAGATCGCCGCCGTGCCGACCGAGATGGAAGAAGAACCGGTCGAACAGCCCGCCCTGTTCGCCCCCGATCAGCGCGAGATCGACGCGGCTGTCGATGCGATCCTGGCCGAAATGGCGGCAGAGGAAGACTGCACCTTCCAGCAACCCGCACGGCTGTTCCAGGATTTCACCGTGCGCTGCCGGATGAACCGTCTGACTGCGGGCCACGTCGACATGACGCTGTTCCGCCGCCGCTTTGCCATGGCCGTGGCCGGGGTGACCGATGCCGACAAGGCGCCGTGGAAAGACATCCTGCGCGTGGCCCGGGTCCTGTCCGACGATCTGCTCGCCCCGTTCCTGGTCATCGCCCGCGCCGCCCACGAAGGGGCCACCTGTCCCGACGACGAGGAACTGGCGCGAATCTATGGCACGAATTCGCTGGGGCGGATTCGCCGCCTGCTGGAACACTATGAACGGGCAGGATTAATCGTCGTGCGCACCGACTTCAGCGGCAGGCGCTCAGTCGCGATTCCGGAACTGAGCCTGTCGACCGCTCCGCTCGAAGCCTGAACGAGCGGCGCAATTCGGCGGGTTCGGGATCGGGGGAAAAGGAATGGTGCTGCTGGGGAGGATTGAACTCCCGACCTCAGCCTTACCAAGGATGCGCTCTACCACTGAGCTACAGCAGCACACCATTCCATCGTGCCCGGTGCGGCTGGGCGCGCCGGGGCAGGGGCGCGCTAATGACTGCGGCCCCTTGCTTTGTCAAGCACAAGGCGTGATAGCGCCATCAGATTGCCAATGCGTGAAGACAACCCACCCCTGTCGCGCGAAGAGCGCCTGGCCGCAAAGCTGCGCGAGAACCTGCGTCGCCGCAAGGAACAGGCGCGGGAAATTACCCGCAACACCACGCCGACACTTCCCAAAGACGAGCCTGCTGGCTAGGGGCCAAGCTTCCTGAAACCGGGGGAGCCAAGACCTTGCCGCGTTTGATTCTCGTCCGCCATGGCCAGAGCCAGTGGAATCTCGAAAACCGCTTTACCGGATGGTGGGACGTCGACCTGACCCCCAAGGGTGAGGAAGAGGCCCGCGCCGCCGGTGCCCTGCTCAAGGCCAAGGGCATGTTGCCCACGCTCGCCTTCACCAGTTTCCAGACCCGCGCGATCAAGACGCTGCACCTGGCACTGGAAACCGCAGGCCGCCTGTGGATCCCGGAAACCAAGGACTGGCGCCTGAACGAACGCCACTATGGCGGGCTGACCGGCCTCGACAAGGCCCAGACGGCAGCCAAGCATGGCGACGAACAGGTCAAGATCTGGCGCCGCAGCTTTGACACGCCCCCGCCGGTGCTGGAGGACGGATCGGAGTTCGATCTCAAGGCGGACGACCGCTATGCCGGGATCGCGATTCCCTCGACCGAAAGCCTGAAGGACACCATCGCCCGCGTCCTGCCCTATTACGAGGCAGCGATTGCCCCGGCGCTGAAGGCGGGCGAAGTGGTGCTGGTCGCCGCCCACGGCAATTCGCTGCGGGCGCTGGTCAAGCACCTGTCCGGCATTTCGGACGACGAGATAACCGGCCTGGAAATTCCCACCGGCCAGCCGATCGTCTATGAACTGGACGACAACCTGCAGGCGCTGGAGCGCTATTATCTCTCGGAGCGTTGAAATGAGCGCACCCGTAGCAATCGTCATGGGCAGCCAGTCCGACTGGCCGACCATGAAATGCGCCGCCGATGCGCTGGACAAGCTGGGCGTCGCCTATGATGCGCGGATCGTCTCGGCGCACCGCACCCCGCAGCGGCTGGTCGATTTCGCCCAGGGCGCGGCAGACGAAGGCTTCAAGGTGATCATCGCTGGTGCTGGCGGCGCGGCCCACTTGCCGGGCATGGTGGCCAGCATGACCCATCTGCCGGTACTGGGCGTGCCGGTGCAATCGCGCGCGCTTTCAGGGCAGGACAGCCTGCTTTCGATCGTGCAGATGCCTGCCGGAATCCCGGTCGGCACCCTGGCCATCGGCGAAGCGGGCGGGACCAATGCGGGCCTGCTCGCCGCCGCGATCCTGGCCACCAACGACGATGCCTTGGCAGAGCGGATCAAGCAGTTCCGCGCCGCGCAAAGCGCCAGCGTGGCCGAGCGGCCCGCTTAAGGAAGGACAGCGCATGATTCCCCCCGGCGAAACCATCGGCATTCTGGGCGGCGGTCAGCTGGGCCGGATGCTGGCCAAGGCAGCGGCGCAGCTTGGCTACCGCGTCCACGTCTATGCGCCGGAGGCCGATTCGGTCGCGGCAGAGGTCTGCGCCCGCTTTACCAATGCCCATTGGGACGATGCGGCGGCCATGGCCGAATTCGCTGCCGATTGCGCCGTGGTGACCTATGAGTTCGAAAATGTCCCGGTCGGCCCGCTGAAGGCGCTGGGATCGGTGCCGCTGCACCCCAATGCCCGAGCGCTGGAAGTGGCGCAGGACCGGCTGAACGAAAAGGAATTCGTCGAGCAGCTCGGCGGCCGTACCGCACCCTACATGGCGGTCGACACGCGCGAGGATCTGGATGCGGCGCTGACCCGCCTGGGCTCGCCCGGCATCCTCAAGACCCGGCGCGAAGGCTATGACGGCAAGGGCCAGTGGCGGATCAATGCCGACCACGAGGCAGACGGCATCGCCTTTTCCGGGCAGCCGCTGATCTATGAAGGGCTGGTGCGCTTTTCCGCAGAATTCAGCGTGATTCTGGCACGGGGTCACGATGGCCGAATCGTATTCTGGGACAGCGCCGAGAACGTCCATCAGGGCGGCATCCTGGCCCTGTCCACCGCACCTGCCAGCGACGCAGTCCTGGCCCAGGTGGAAGAGGCGCGTGCCCTGGCTGCCAAGGTGGCCGAAGGGCTTGGCTATGTCGGCGTGGCCGCGTTTGAATTCTTTGCCACGGCGGACGGCCCCGTGTTCAACGAAATGGCCCCGCGCGTGCACAATTCCGGGCACTGGACCATCGAAGGCGCGGTCACCAGCCAGTTCGAAAATCACATCCGCGCGATCTGCGGCCTGCCGCTGGGCGATACCCGTCTGGCCGCGACCAAGGTCGAAATGCGCAATATCATTGGCGAGGCGGCAGAGGATTGGGCCGCGATTCTGGCCGATCCGGCCAACCACCTGCACCTCTATGGCAAGGGCGCCGCGCGTCCGGGGCGCAAGATGGGCCACGTCACGCGGCTGACCTTCTGACATGAACCGCCCGGAAATCGTTCTGGTGGTGGCGGTTGCCGATAATGGCGTGATGGGCGCGGACGGCGGAATGCCCTGGCACCTGTCCGCCGACTTTCGCCGGGTCAAGGCGCTCACCATGGGCAAGCCGCTGGTCATGGGCCGCAAGACCTTCGATTCGCTGCCCGGCATTCTTCCCGGCCGCCGCCACATCGTCATCACCCGCGATGCAAGCTGGCAGGCCGATGGGGCGGAGCGGGCCGATTCGCTGGAACAGGCGCTGGACCTTGCCAATGCGCCGCAGATCATCATTTTCGGCGGGGCGCAGATCTATGCCCAGGCGCTGCCGCTGGCCGACAGGATCGAATGGACCGAAGTCCACGCCAGACCGGACGGGGACACATACTTCCCGGATTTCGACCGCAGCGAATGGACCGAAACCTTCCGCGAATCCCATCCTGAGGACAGCCAGTCTCCCGCATTTGATTTCGTCACGCTGCTGCGTAAACCGGGATCAAGGTAACCAGATGACCATTCCCCGGCTTGATGCAGCGGCCCCGATGCCCGATTCCCTGCGCGGCGCGATCATTGCGCTGGGCAATTTCGATGGCTTCCACCTGGGCCACCAAGCCGTTGCGGGCGAAGCCATCGGCTGGGCGCGGGCCGAGGGCCGCCCGGCGATCATCGCCACGTTCGATCCCCACCCGGTCCGCTTCTTCGCGCCCGATGCCCCGCCCTTCCGCCTGACCACGCTGGACCAGCGGATCGAGCTGTTCGAGGCAGCGGGGGCCGATGCCATGCTGGTCTTCGCCTTTGGCGCGGAACTGGCCGGAACCAGCGCGGAGGACTTCGTAACCGAACTGCTGATTCGCCGCCTGGGCGCGGCGGGCGTGGTCACGGGCGAGGACTTCTCCTTTGGCAAGGGACGCGGCGGCAGTGTCGACCTGCTCGCACGCCTGGGCGAAAGCCAGGGCCTGCGCGCAAAGGCCGTCGGTCCGGTTAGCGAGGAGGGCGCAGTCGTCTCGTCCAGCCGCATCCGTGATGCCCTGCGCGCCGGGGACTGCGGCACGGCCACCCACCTACTGACCCGCCCCTTCGCCATTCGCGGCGTGGTGGAGCATGGGGCCAAGCTGGGCCGCTCCATCGGCTATCCCACCGCCAACCTGCGGCTCGGCAACTATTTGCGCCCGGCCTATGGCATCTATGCGGTGACTGGACACCTGCCTGGCGGGAAAGTCGTCCACGGTGCGGCCAACCTGGGCATTCGCCCCAGTTTCGATCCCCCCATCGAATTGCTGGAGCCTTACTTCTTCGATTTTTCTGGCGATCTCTATGGCCAGGAGATCGAAGTGGCGCTGCACCATTACCTGCGGCCCGAGGCCAAGTTTGACAGCCTGGAGGAACTGACCGCGCAGATGGAGCAGGACTGCCTGCAAGCGCGACACCTGCTCTCTGGCCTTTAAGGCTGCGCCCACACCAAAAAATTGCGCAAAGCCGCCGCCCCGGCTAAGGCCCCGGCGCTATGACCGAACAGCGCGACTATCGAGACACCGTCTTCCTGCCGAAGACCGATTTCCCCATGAAGGCCGGGCTTCCGCAGAAGGAGCCAGGCATTCTGGCGCGCTGGAACGAGAGTGACCTCTATCGCCAGCTGCGCGATGCGCGCGCGGGCCGGGAAAAGTTCATCCTTCACGATGGCCCGCCCTATGCCAATGGCGACATGCACATCGGCCATGCGCTGAACCATATCCTGAAGGACATGGTCTGCCGCACCCAGAACCTGCTGGGCAAGGACGCGCCCTATGTTCCCGGCTGGGACTGCCACGGCCTGCCGATCGAATGGAAGGTCGAGGAACAGTACCGCAAGAAGAAGCTCGACAAGGACCAGGTCGATCCGGTCGAATTCCGGGCGGAATGCCGCGCTTATGCCCAGAACTGGGTCAACGTGCAGCGCGAACAGATCAAGCGGCTGGGCATTCTGGGCGATTGGGACAATCCCTATCTGACCATGGACCCGCAGGCCGAAGGCACCATCGTTGCCGAACTGCTGAAGTTCGCGGAAAGCGGCCAGCTCTATCGCGGGGCCAAGCCGGTGATGTGGTCGCCGGTGGAAAAGACCGCGCTGGCCGAGGCGGAAGTCGAATACGAGGACATCACCTCGACCCAGATCGACGTGGCTTTTGAAATCACGCAGTCGCCGATTGCCGAACTGGTCGGCGCCCATGCCGTGATCTGGACGACGACGCCGTGGACGATCCCGGCCAACCAAGCGATCGCCTATGGGCCGGACGTGGAGTATGTAATAGCTGAACCGATGATCGGCGGATGCTCTGTTGGCGAAACCGATTTGAGCCGCGCACTCGATCAACACCCGCTTTACCATCTGATTGGCAAGCGCCTCATTGTGGCAAAGCCCCTGATGGAGCAGATAAATGATCGGCTAGACCGTGCTCAAGGCACTTCGCCAGATGGCGTTGCTTTTCAAATCGGGCTTGAGGAACGCGGCACGATCAAAGGCTCCGACCTCGCCGGCACCGTCGTTCGCCATCCGATGCACCACCTTGGCGGATTCTTCGCCAAGCCGCGCCCGTTCCTGCCGGGCGACTTCGTTACCACCGACAGCGGCACCGGGCTGGTCCACATGGCCCCGGACCACGGCGAGGATGACTTCCTGCTGTGCAAGGAGCACGGGATCGAGCCCGTCTTCGCGGTCGAAGGCGATGGCAAGTACCGGGCGGACTGGGCCTGGCTGGGCGGTCAGGGATCGGTGATCAATCCCAAGTTCAACGCGCCGGACGGTCCGATTTGCACTGCCCTGGCCGAAACCGGCTGCCTGCTGGCGGCTTCGGCGGATTACCAGCATTCCTATCCGCATTCGTGGCGGTCCAAGGCCAAGGTGATCTTCCGCTGCACTCCGCAGTGGTTCGTGCCGATGGACCGCAAGATCGACCGGCAGGCGCCGCTCTGCGCAACGGAAGCGGACATCCGCAGCGAACAGGATGCGGGCGAAACCCTGCGCGAAACCGCCATGGCCGCGATTGCCGCCACCCGCTTCGTGCCCGAAAAGGGCCGCAACCGCATCGGTTCGATGGTCGAAGGCCGGCCGGACTGGGTCCTCTCGCGCCAGCGCGCCTGGGGCGTGCCGATCACCCTGTTCGTGGACCGCAAGACCGGCCAATACCTGTGCGATCCTGCCGTGAACGCGCGGATCGTTGCTGCGGTCAAGGCGGACGGCGTCGATGCCTGGAGCGACGAGCGCGCGCAGGAATACCTGGGCGAGCAGTACCGCGTCGAGGATTACGAGCGCGTCACCGACATTCTGGACGTGTGGTTCGATTCCGGCTCCACCCATGCCTTCGTGCTGGAAAGCGGGCGCTGGCCCGATCTGGAGCGTCCCGCCGGGTGGACCGGCCCGCGCGCCGACATGTACCTGGAAGGCAGCGACCAGCATCGCGGCTGGTTCCAGTCGAGCCTGCTGGAATCCTGCGCCACGCGCGGCCATGCGCCATACAAGGAAATCCTGACCCACGGCTTCACCATGGATTCCAAGGGCATGAAGATGTCCAAGAGCCTGGGCAACACCATCGACCCGCTGAAGGTGATGGAAAACTATGGCGCGGACATCATCCGCCTGTGGGCGCTGTCGGTCGACTTCACCGAGGATCACCGCATCGGCGATGAAATCCTGAAGGGCGTGGCCGACCAGTACCGCAAGCTGCGCAACACGTTCCGCTATCTACTGGGCGCTCTGGACGGCTTCAGCGATGCAGAACGGGTCGACGTTGCGGCGATGCCGGAACTGGAACGCTATGTGCTGGCCCTCGTTGGCAAGCTGGACGCGACCTTGCGTCAGGCCGCGCACCACTATGACTTCAACACCTATGTCCGCGCGCTGACCGATTTCTGCAACGAGGACCTTTCGGCCTTCTTCTTCGATATCCGCAAGGACTGCCTCTATTGCGATGCGCCGACCGACCCGAAGCGCATGGCCTATCGCACCACGCTGGACCTGCTGTTCCACGCCCTGATCCGCTGGGCCGCGCCGGTGCTGGTCTTCACGGCAGAGGAAGTCTGGGGCACGCGCTATCCCGCTGGCGGCAGCGTCCACCTGCTGGAATGGCCGGAACTGCCGAGTGCAGCCGTGGACATGGTCAAGTGGG
Organism: Novosphingobium sp. NPDC080210; assembly: GCF_050281025.1. NCBI lineage: Bacteria > Pseudomonadati > Pseudomonadota > Alphaproteobacteria > Sphingomonadales > Sphingomonadaceae > Novosphingobium > Novosphingobium sp. NPDC080210. Next base: position 419,898 of record NZ_JBNNWL010000003.1, on the reverse strand, counting down.
AAGAACTGCGCGCCGCCCGCACCGCCGTGAACGAACAGATCGAACCCATGCGCCGCGAAAAGGTCATCGGCTCCAGCCTGGAAGCTGCGGTTACCGTTGCGGAAGCTGCGGGCGATACCGATCTGGCCGAACTGTTCATCGTCTCGTCGGTAACCCACGGCGACGCGCTGACCGTCACCCGCACGGAAAACCACAAGTGCGGTCGCTGCTGGCGGCACCTGCCCGAAGTGGCCGAGGACGGCGAACTCTGTTCACGTTGCGATCAGGTCGTTAATGGCTGAAACCAGGTTCGTAACCCGTCACCCTGAACTTGTTTCAGGGTCCATTCATCATCGCGGCCCGAAAGGCGCGGTGGCACGATGGATGCTGAAACAAGTTCAGCATGACGAAGCAGGAAAGCAGAACGCGTGATCTTCACTGCCCGCCCCCGCTTGACCGGCTTGGTGCTTGCCGCTGTGATCTTCTGGATCGACCAGTGGTTGAAGCGGATGGTGGCCGGACCGTGGGGCCTGCGTGAAATCGGCGATCACCTGCCCTTGCTGCCGTTCTTCGACCTGACGCGGACCCACAATTATGGCGTCTCGCTGGGCATGCTCACGGCCAATTCGATGGAGATGCGCTGGGGCCTGGTCGCCCTTACCGCACTGATTGCACTGGTCGTGCTGGTGTGGATGCTGCGCGAAAAGGTGCTGGGCGAGATCCTGCCCCTGGCGCTGGTCCTCGGCGGTGCGCTGGGCAATATCCGTGACCGCGTCCGGTTCGGCTATGTGCTTGATTATGCCGATTTCCACATCGGCGATTTCCGCCCCTTCCTGATTTTCAACCTGGCCGATGCGGCAATCACCATCGGCGTTGTTATTATCCTTGCCCGCAGCTTTCTGATCCGCGAAAAGACGGAGCAGCAACCGGCGGGCGCTCCCGCCTCGGAGAATTGATACCATGCGTAAGTCAGCCCTGATCCTCCTTGGCACTTCGGTGCTGCTTTCCGCTTGCGGCGGCGGCGGGCTGTTCAATCGCCAGCGCCCGGACGAATTCGCCGTGCAGCGTCAGGCTCCGCTGGTCGTTCCGCCCGATTTCGCACTGGTTCCCCCGGCTCCCGGCGCTCCGCGCCCCACCGACCAGGGCACTGCCGCCCAGGCGCAGAGCGCGCTGTTCGGCCCGCCCGCTCCGCGGTCCGGGGTCGAAACCTCGGTGAACCAGCTGTCCGGCCAGGCTGCTCCGTCGATCCGCTCGACCGTGGGCGATCCGGCCACCCAGACCGTTGCCAAGGGCGACGCCACCCGCGACATCATCGCCGCTCCCGAAGGCGATGGCCGCGAAGCGCAGACCACGGTCGGCAATTAAGCCTGACTGGCTTTTGGATTGAAAGAGCCCGGGGAAACTCGGGCTTTTTTGATTCACGCAAAGGCGCGAAGGACGCGAAGAGGTTGCGTTCGTTTCGGTCGAGGTGCGCCAGATCCACCTTCGGGATAGAGAGAGCGCTGCGCGCGGTTCAAGCGCGACACCTTCGCGTCCTTTGCGCCTTTGCGCGAAACCTTACTCCGCCACGCCCTCGCTGGCCACGCGGCTGACCAGCAGCTTGTCGATCTTGCGGCCATCCATGTCGACCACTTCAAAGCGCCAGCCTTGTTCATGGAAGTGTTCGCCTTCGTGCGGTAGCTTCTTCATGACGGACAGGGCGTAACCAGCCGCCGTCGCATAGTCGCGGTCTTCGGGCAATTCGATGGTCAGGCGGTCGGCCAGAGCATCGGCGGGGAGCGAACCGGCGACCAGCAGGGTGCCATCCTCGCGCTCCACCACCATCGGCTCGTCGCCTTCGTCCTGGTGGCTGGCGAAATTGCCGACGATCGCGCTGAGCAGGTCGGCGGGCGTGACCACCCCTTCCAGGTGGCCATATTCATCATGAACCAGCGCCATGGCGACATCGGACTGCTGCAGCAGGCGCAGCGCATCCATCGCGTCCAGCTGATCCGGGATCACTTCGGCCTTGCGCATCAGGCGCGCGAGCTGAACCTTGCGGCCCGCAAGCATGGTGGCGAGCAGGTCCTTCACCTTGACCACCCCGACGATATTGTCCGGAGTGCCATCGGCCACGGGCAGCAGCGAGTGCGGGCTGTCCTTGATCGCGGCGCGCACTTCCGCCTCGGAGGCGCGGCGGTCAATCGTGTCGAGCTCGGTCCGGGGCGTCATCAGTTCGCGCACCGGACGGTCGGCCAGGCGCATGATGCCGGTCATGATCTGGCGCTCTTCCTCTTCGATTACGCCGGAACGGGTCGCCTCGGCAAAAACCAGGTGCAGTTCCTCTGCCGTCAGCGACTGCCCGCCCTTGCCGCGCACGCCCAGCACGCGCACCAGGAACGAGGAGGAACGGTCCAGCAGCCAGACGAACGGCGCGGCGATGCGGGCGATCAGCGCCATGGGCCGCGCCGCCAGCATCGCAATCGGTTCGGCCGAGCGCAGCGCGATCTGTTTCGGCACCAGTTCGCCTACGACGAGGCTGAAATAGGTGGTCAGCGCGATCACGATGGCAAAGCCGACTTCCTCGGCCCAGTCAGCCGGCATGCCCAGGGCCACCAGCCGCTCTGCCGTGGGTCCGCCCAGGCTGGCGCCGGAATAGGCACCGGCAATGATCCCGACCAGGGTGATCCCGATCTGCACGGTCGAAAGGAACTTGCCCGGATCGGAAGCCAGCGCCAGCGCGGTGCGGGCGCCCTTGTGCCCCGCCTCCGCCGCAACCTTCAGGCGCGCGGGGCGTGCGGAAACGATGGCCAGTTCCGACATGGCGAAAAGGGCATTCAGCAGGATCAGTCCTGCAATGACGATGACGTCGGTCCACGGATAGGGTGTCACGGTTTGTCCGGTAGCAGGTTTGATCCCAAAGGATAAGAGCCCGCGCGCGAAACGGTTGCCGGCGCGGAACCGCAGCCAAGCTAAACCGTTGACATTGCGCCCTGTCAGGTTCCATTCATATGCGAAAATACAGGGTCGAGAGGACTTCCGTTCAAGCGAAGGGGAATGATGATGAAGACCCGCTGGCTCACTTCCGGTATCGCCGCAGCCGCGCTGCTGACCACCTCGGCCTGTGTGACCGACCCCAATACGGGTGAGAAGAAGATTTCGCGAACTGCCATCGGCGGTCTGGGCGGCGTCGTCGCCGGCGGTCTGCTGGGCGGCCTGATCGGCGGCAAGACCGGGCGCATCATCGGAGCCGGCATCGGCGGCGTCGCTGGCGCTGCGGTCGGCTACCAGATGGACAAGCAGATCAAGGAACTGAAGGAGCAGACCGCCGGTTCCGGCGTCGACGTGACCGAAACCGACAACGGCAGCGCGATCCTGGTCAACCTGCCCGACGGCGTGACCTTTGACATCGGCAGCTCCACGCTCAAGCCGGAATTCCGCGCCACGCTGGACAAGGTCGCACAAAGCCTGATCCAGTATCCCAACAGCCTGGTCGACGTTTACGGCCACACCGACTCGACCGGATCTGATGCCTTCAATCAGACCCTGTCGGAAAGCCGCGCGCGCACCGTGATGAACTACCTCATCTCGCGCGGGGTGCCCGCAGCGCGCCTGCGCAGCCAAGGCTTTGGCGAGACCATGCCGGTGGCAAGCAACGACACGGCGGATGGCCGCGCCAAGAACCGCCGCGTCGAGATCAAGATCGTCCCGGTGACCCAGGACGACGTGGCTGCGGCCCGTTCCGGCCAGTAAGCCAGATCATCGCATCACCGAGGAGGGCTCGCCTGCAAGGGCGGGCCCTTTTGCTATCCGCTTTCCGCCAGTTCCCTGGCCCGTCCCGCCAGCCGGTCCACTGCCGCCTGATGGATCGCGGGAGAGCAGACCAGCACCCCAAAGGCGCGCGGATCGCGCTTGTTGTAACCCAGGGGCTGGCCAAAGGCATCGGTGACTGCGGCACCAGCCTCGCGCGCGATCAGGGCGGCTGCGCCAATGTCCCATTCATAGCCCCAGCGCAGGGTCGCAACCAGATCGGCCTCGTCCGCCGCGACCATGGCGATTCGCAGGGCGATGGAATTGGGCTGGTCGACTGCCGTCAGGTCCGCATCGGTCTTGGGCAAGGCCTGCGCGGGAACGCGCGCACCGGGCAGGCGGTCGCGCTGGCTGGCAGTCAGGCGGTGGCCATTGCGCCAGGATCCCTGTCCCGCCTCGCCATACCAGAACTCTCCGCGCGCCGGGGCATCGAGCATGCCAAGCAGCGGCCGCCCGGAGCTGACAAGGGCGACGGATACCGCCCATCCGGTCCGCCCACGGATGAAGTCGCGCGTGCCATCAATCGGATCGACCAGCCAGATCAGCCCGCCCGCCAGCCGTTCCGGCGCGTCGATGGTTTCTTCCGACAGCCACCCGGCGGAGGGCAGCAGCTGCCCCAGCTCGCGCTTGAGGAATTCGTCCACCGCCAGGTCCGCCGCGCTGACCGGGCTGCCGCCGTGCTTTTCCCAGATCGTCGGCGCATGGCCATGGCCCGGCCACGAACCGAGCGCGATCTGCCCCGCTTCGCGCACGATGGATTCCAGGCGCGCACGGTCGATCAAGAGCGCATTTCCGATACTGTTAAGAATGACTCGCAACTGGCGTTCATATTTCTACCTTGGAAGGGCTTCGAGGCCTTTTCAAGGCCGCTTGCCTGTGCTTAGGGCATCCGCATTCCCGGTGCCAGCACCACCCCCACGGAGCCATTCACCCATGAACATTCACGAGTATCAGGGCAAGGAACTGCTCGCCAAGTTCGGCATTGCCATTCCCAAGGGCATCCCCGCCATGTCCGTTGCCGAAGCCGTCGAAGCGGCCAAGCAGCTTCCCGGACCGCTCTATGTGGTGAAGAGCCAGATCCACGCGGGTGGTCGCGGCAAGGGCACGTTCAAGGAACTCGGCCCCGATGCCAAGGGCGGCGTCCGCCTGGCCAAGAGCCTTGAGGAAGTCGAAGCCCACGCCAAGGACATGCTGGGCAACACCCTGGTGACGATCCAGACCGGCGACGCTGGCAAGCAGGTCAACCGCCTCTACATCACCGACGGCGTCGACATCGGCAAGGAATACTACCTGTCGATGCTGGTCGATCGCGCCACCGGCCGCATCGCCATGATCGCATCCACCGAAGGCGGCATGAGCATCGAGGACGTTGCCCATGAAACCCCGGAAAAGATCACCACGATCACCATCGACCCGGCGGAAGGCTTCATGCCCCACCACGGCCGCGCGCTCGCGTTTGGCCTCAAGCTGAAGGGCGACCTGAACAAGCAGGCCCAGGTCCTCGGCAAGCAGCTCTATGACGCCTTCGTCGCGCTCGACTGCGCGATGATCGAAATCAACCCGCTGGCCGAATCGGATGGCAAGCTGCTGGTGCTCGACACCAAGATGAGCTTCGATTCGAACGCACTCTACCGCCACCCGGACGTGATGGCCCTGCGCGACGAGACGGAGGAAGACCCGGCCGAAGTCGAAGCCAGCGAATACGACCTTGCCTACATCAAGCTGGACGGCAACATCGGCTGCATGGTCAACGGCGCGGGCCTGGCCATGGCGACCATGGACATCATCAAGCTGAACGGCGAATTCCCGGCCAACTTCCTCGACGTCGGTGGCGGCGCTTCAAAGGAAAAGGTCACCGCGGCGTTCAAGATCATCCTCAAGGACCCGGCGGTGAAGGGCATTCTCGTCAACATCTTCGGCGGGATCATGAAGTGCGACATCATCGCTGAAGGCATCGTTGCCGCGGCCAAGGAAGTGAACCTGTCGGTTCCGCTGGTGGTCCGTCTGGAAGGCACCAATGTCGAACTGGGCAAGCAGATCCTGGAAGGCTCCGGCCTGCCGATCGTTTCGGCCAGCGATCTGGGCGATGCTGCCAAGAAGATCGTTGCGGAAGTGCGCAAGGCGGCCTGATCCCCCTTCGCACCAAGCCAGACAATCTTAGCCAAGCAGGGCCGGCTCCGCACCCGCGGGGCCGGCCCTTTACTATTGCGTCCATGATTTCCCGATTCGCCACTTGACCGCATAGGAATGCACGGCAATGGCAGGCGGGGTTACGGCATTTAACCGGTCGTCTAAGGACGGGTTGACGTTTCCGTAAACGTAAAGTAGGCGCAGCTGCGTCATTCAATGGGAAAGGCTTGAACCTCATGAAAGCCCTGGTCTGCGTAAAGCGCGTGATCGACTATAACGTGAAGCCGCGGGTGAAGTCCGACGGCACTGGCGTCGATCTCGCCAATGTTAAGATGAGCATGAACCCCTTCGACGAAATCGCCGTCGAAGAAGCGATCCGCCTGAAGGAAAAGGGCGTGGTTACCGAAATCGTCGCGGTTTCGGTCGGCCCGGCCAAGGCCCAGGAAACGCTGCGCACCGCGCTGGCCATGGGCGCTGACCGCGCCGTGCTGGTCCAGGTTGGCGACAACGAGGAGGTCGAGCCGCTGGCCGTTGCCAAGATCGTCAAGGGCGTGGCCGAGGAAGAAGCCGCTTCGCTCATCATCACCGGCAAGCAGGCGATCGACGACGATTCGAACCAGGTCGGCCAGATGGTCGCCGCGCTGATGGGCCGTCCCCAGGGCACCTTCGCCAACGAAGTCACCGTCGAAGGTGACAGCGTGGTCGTGAAGCGCGAGATCGACGGCGGTCTGGAAACCGTGAAGCTGGCTCTGCCGGCCGTGGTCACCACCGACCTGCGCCTCAACGAGCCGCGCTATGCCTCGCTGCCGAACATCATGAAGGCCAAGTCCAAGCCGCTCGCCACCAAGGCCCCGGCTGACTACGGCGTCGATATCGCGCCGCGCCTCAAGACCCTCAAGGTCAGCGAACCGCCGGTCCGTTCGGCCGGGATCAAGGTGGCCGACGTGGATGCCCTCGTCGCCAAGCTCAAGGAAATGGGCGTAGCCTAAGACCGCTCACCCACCTCCGTTCGTGTCGAGCGAAGTCGAGACACGGGGCGCGAGGCATCTCGACTTCGCTCGATGCGAACGGGATGGGATGGAAGGAATTCGAAGATGAAAACTCTCGTTTGGGTCGAACACGACAACGCATCGGTCAAGGACGCTACCCTGGCCGCTGTCACCGCCGCTTCGCAGCTGGGCGAAGTGCACCTGCTGGTTGCTGGCTCGGGCTGCGGCGCGGTTGCCACGGCTGCGGCGCAGATCGCCGGCGTGGGCAAGGTCCACGTGGCGGACGATGCCGCCTATGCCAACGCCCTGGCTGAAAACGTCGCTCCGCTGATCGCTGGCCTGATGGCCGATCACGACGCTTTCCTGGCGCCTGCCACCACCACCGGCAAGAACATCGCGCCGCGCGTTGCAGCCCTGCTCGACGTGATGCAGATCTCGGACATTCTCTCGGTCGAAGGGCCCAAGACCTTCACCCGTCCGATCTATGCCGGCAACGCGATTGCCACCGTGGAATCGAGCGATGCCAAGCTGGTCATCACCGTGCGCGGCACCGCCTTTGCCAAGGCTGCTCCCACCGGCGGTTCGGGCGCGGTCGAGGCCGTTTCGGGTCCGGGTGCCGCTGGCACCAGCACCTTCGTCGGTTCGGAAATCGCCAAGAGCGAGCGTCCGGAACTGACCAGCGCCAAGATCATCGTCTCGGGTGGCCGCGCGCTGAAGGATTCGGAAACCTTCCAGCAGGTCATCACCCCGCTGGCCGACAAGCTGGGCGCTGCCATCGGCGCCAGCCGCGCGGCGGTCGACGCGGGCTATGTCCCGAACGACTACCAGGTTGGCCAGACCGGCAAGATCGTCGCGCCGGAAGTCTACATCGCGGTCGGCATCTCGGGCGCGATCCAGCACCTGGCTGGCATGAAGGACTCCAAGACCATCGTCGCGATCAACAAGGACGAAGACGCCCCGATCTTCCAGGTCGCGGACATCGGCCTCGTCGCCGACCTGTTCACCGCCGTGCCGGAACTCACCGGCAAGCTGTAAACAGCGCGTTTTGCGAAACACGGAAAAGGCCCTGCTTCGGCGGGGCCTTTTTTGTTGGTGCGCAATACCTGGCCGATTGCTCCGTTACTTCGGGATACTCCAGCGGACGCGGCTGACGTAAAACCCGGCAATGGGCTGTCCTTCAGCGTTCTGGGCGGCGTCGAAGCGCGCGCGTCGAATGGCCAGCTGACAGGTCATTTCATCCAGCTGCGGAACCCCGCTGGACCGTGCGATGGAGCAACGGGTCGGCCTTCCGCTGGAATTCACATCGAGAAGGAAGACCACATTCCCGCCTTTTCCTGCCCTGAGAGCTTGGACAGGATAGTCATTGGTCGTGGCCCAGTATGCCGGATTGCCGAGCGGGCGTGGCGGAACTTTCGCCGCCTTGATTTTGTCGACATCCACGCCCCAGCTTTTCAGCAGATCGGCAAGGCACGAATTCAGCGCTGCGACAGCTTGGCGTGCCCCAGGAAGTTTTATCGAGACAGAATACTGGGAGCCAAGGCTAATTCCCACCACCTGGTTATCGGAGAATTCGGCGATGATATTCGAACCTTCGCCGTACAGGCGCACGAACCTCTCCGACCGGTCCGGAACCTGCGCGGAAAGCGCGTTAAATTTCTCCTCCCGCCCCTGCTCTAACAACCGGAGCGTCACTTGGGTCATTTGCGGAAGCTTCGGGATCGATGCCCCCGCAATGACCATGCCGAATTCCTGCACGCCCGAAGCGCGCGTCATCTGTATCGTCAGCGTCTCCTCGCCGGTGCCAAAGGTACGGGCCAAGCGGCATTCCTCGTCCGCGTAATCCAGCTTCCACGGTCCTTGCGGCGGCAAGACCGGGGCAATGGCGGGTTCAGCAGAGGCTTGAGCAGCTAGGAGTAGAACAGGAAGCCCTAGCCGGTAGCGCATGATGCAATTTCTCCTCGACGACCAAGACACTGCCTCGGCGCGGCTATTTTCGTTGGAAGCTATCCCTAGTTACTATATGTTTCAACATCTTAGTATATGCGTTCACAAGGGGGGTTACAACGATGATGCGGGCGCTCGCTTATTGCTCCTTGGCTCTTTCCCTTGTTTCGCTTCCGGCCATGGCCGCGCCCACGGAGCCGCTTGTTCTGACCCCGACGATCAAATGGGAGATCAATTACGACAAGGAGGCTTGCCACCTTTTCAATAAATTCGGCACCGGGAAGGATGAGGTGACCCTGCGTCTGACGCGATACCAGCCCAGCGCCGGTTTCGATCTCGCGCTTTACGGCCAACGGTTCCAGTCGGACACGCCCTTTGTCCAAACGAATGTAAGCTTCGATCCTAACCCAGCACAGAAAAGCCTCGCCCTGGCTGCAACAGTGGCAAAGAAAATCCCAACGCTGCTATTCATATCGTTGGACCTGACCGGTATTCGCGACCCGGAAAAGAAAACAGTAGTTGCTCCAGCGACGCCCGAACAAGAAAGCAAGGTTACCGGGATCACGTTGAAGGTCCAGCGCAAGCAGCCGATCATTCTCAAGACCGGATCGCTCGCCGCTCCACTCCGTGCAATGCGCAAATGCACAGACGATCTGATCCATTCCTGGGGGTACGATCCCGCCCAATCCGAGCGGCTCCGGACTTCGCCGGAGCCGATCAGCAGTCCCGAAACCTGGATTAGGGATTTCGACTTTCCAGTCAATGCTTTGTTTGACGGACAGAGCGGGGACGTTCAGTTTCGTTTGGATGTCCAGGCGGATGGGTCTGTCGGGGGTTGTCACATCCTCTATCGTACTGATCCCGATCAATTCGCCGACTACACCTGCAAGCTGTTGTCCAAGAGAGCCAAGTTCCTTCCGGCAAGAGACGAAGCGGGAGTACCCGTGCGCTGGTATTTCATCAGCAAAGTCCGTTTTCTAGCTGATCCGCCCACTAGACTGAGGTAGAAACCCGCCTACCAGCGGTTGTGCACTTTCTCCGCAAAGCCCGTCAGGCCGGCGAACTCCAGCACCTCGCCGTCATCGGCAATCGCCTTGCCTGAGAAGCGTCCGAACACCTGGTGCTGCACGGTGCGCAGCAGGCCCAGGTCGACCTTGTCGAAGCGGTCGACGATGGGATCGAAACGCATGTCCAGGCGGCCATCGTTGCTGGTGATCTGCCACGGGGCGGAGTCCGGGCGGCCTTCGGGCATGTGGAACGCCACCTGGTCCAGCTTGTGCGCTCTGCCATCCAGGAACAGCATGTTCTCGCTGGCGGCAGAGGTATCGCCGAAGCCATAGCCCAGGTTGAAGCCAAAGCGGCGCTGGCCGAGCAAGCCGGATGCCGAGGCCCAATACCAAGTGTTGTCATAGGTCCAGACCCCGCGGCCCCAATCGAGCACGGCAAAGGCCGATTCCGGCTCGAACCGGATCGGCCTTCCGGCCAACACCACTTCGCCGCTGGCGGCCATGCAGTTGATCTTCTGGTTGTAGTAGAATGCGCACGGCGCACCGGGGAAGGGCGTGGCGATGACCATGCGGTCCTCGACCGGTTGGGCCAGGCGGATTGTGCCGGACAGGCCCGCGCCATCCCCAAAGCCGGGCGCATCGAACGACAGAAGCCGCGCCCCCGGCTCAAGGCGGAATGAGAGATGAATGTCGCCCTGGCGCTGGTCGATGTCGCCGCTGTCCGCGCTGGCAGGAAGCGCCATCTTGCCGAAGGGAAACGGCCTTACCGCCCCGTGGTTGACGGCGGTTCCGGCCTCAAGGTCCATCCACGACAGGCCCAGGAAACCAAGGTAGCCGTTGTCAGCCAAGGTCAGCGCCAGGGCGTGGCGATCGGTTGTGATGCAGTAGTAGTCCCACTCCTTGATCCGCCACCCGCTGGCGCGGATCGCGCGGCGGTCATAACGGCGAACTTCGGCGCTGGCCCAGCCGCGCTCGATCAGGTGGCCCTGCCCATCCAGCAGGTCGCCTGTGCCCATCCGGTGCTGCATCGTTTCCCCCACCCCGGTTCAGGGCAGCCGTTCGTACAGGATAAGCGGCTGGCCTGTTTCGTTTTCCTGGCGCCCATATGGCACGAAGCCAAGGCGCTGCGCCAGCTGGTCCGAAGCGGTGTGGCCCTGCTCGATCATGCAGGCCACGCGCTGCGGGCCGTGGACCGCATCGAACCAGGCCAGCGCGGCCTCCATTGCCTCGCGGGCAATGCCCTGGCCCCAATGGTCGCGGTGAATGATCCAGCCTGCTTCGGGCACATTGTCCAAGCCCTGGTCCGTGCCGAAGCCCCGGTGGCTGCGGAACACCCCGCAATTGGCCACGATCCTGTCCGCGCCCTTCAGCCGGACCATGAACGTGCCATAGCCCCACAGCGACCACGACCCGGCATTGCGCAGCAGGCGCGCGAAGGCGTCCGTCTCGGTCGGCACGAACTGACCCAGGAATCGCCGGGTTTCCTCGGCAAAGGTAAGGTCGAACAGGTCCGCGAGATCACCGGGCCCGGGCTGCCACAGCTCAAGCCGCGCGGTCGTAAGGACGGGCGCGCTCACAGCAGTTGGTCGATCACGTGGATGAGCACGCCCACCAGCCCCCCCACCAGCGTACCGTTGATGCGGATGAATTGAAGGTCGCGGCCCACGGCGCCCTCGATCCGGTCGGTCACGGTCGCAGCGTCCCAGCGCTTGACCGTTTCGGACACGAGCCGGACGATCTGGTCGCCATAACGCACCGCGATGCCGACAAGGGTGCGGCGGGCAAAACGGTTGATCTGAAGCTGCAGCAGCGGATCATCGCGCAGGTGGCGGCCCAGTTCGGCCAGGGCCTCGCTCATCTGTCCGCTGGTTTCGCCCGCCGGTCGCCGCAGCCGTGCGAGCATGGCCGTGCGCATCCGCTCCCACACGCCCTGCCACCAGGATGAAACAGCGGCATTGCCAATCAGCTCGCGCTTCATCCGCTCCACCTTCTCGCGCAGGTCGGGATCGTGCTGAAGGTCGCGGGCCAGCTGCTCCAGCCCTTCCTCGATCTTGGCGCGCAGCGGGTGGTCGGGATCGACAATCACTTCGGCCAGCAGCTTGTAGAGTCCGTCGATCACCGAATTGGCCAGCCGTTCGTCCAGCCCGGTCCAGCGCAGCACGGCATTGGCGCGGCGGTGGATCAGGTCGCGGACCAGCGGTTCGTTGTCCTCCAGCGTCAGCCCGGCCCAGCGCACCAGCGATTCGATCACCGGCAGGTGGCGCCGGTCAGCGATCATGGTCCCCATCATCTGGCCGATCAGCGGCGCGACTTCCAGCTTCTCGACCTGGCGGAACAGGCCCGCGCGGACCTGTGTGCCGAGCCGTTCGGGATCGAGCGATTCGAGGATCTGGGCGAGCAGCTCGGCCGCTCCGTCACGCAGCCGGGTGCTGCCGCCGCGTGCGGGATCGGCCAGCCAGTCCCCCGCCGAAGCGGCCAGGTTCATGTTCGATAGCCGCCGCGCCACGACTTGCGGCGTCAGGAAATTCTCCCGCAGGAACTGCCCCATGGTTTCGGCAATGCGGTCCTTGTTTTCCGGGATGATCGCCGTGTGCGGGATCGGCAGGCCCAGGGGGTGCCGGAACAAGGCGGTTACCGCGAACCAGTCCGCCAGTCCGCCAACCATGGCCGCCTCGCTGAAGGCCAGGACATAGCCCCATGCCGGGTGCAGGCCCTGGAAGTGCCGCGCGGTCAGGAATACCGCAGCCATCAGGACCAGCAGCCCGGTAGCGAAAATCCGCATGCGCCGCGCCTTGTCAGGCGGCAGGGGCACCGTCACGACACGGTGCCGACGGATGCGCTGGCCCTTCACTCCGCCGGCAATGGCCCATCAGGCGCAGCGCCGCCCTGCGCGCCCTTGCCATCCCGCCCGGGATTGTAGGTGAGGAACACCCGCCGCAAACGCGGCCCGAGCCGGGATTCAAGACCATTGGCCAGGCTGAAGGCGGCCGGAACGATCAGCAGGGTGAGGAGGGTGGAAAGGCTCAGCCCGCCGATCACCACTGTCCCCATGGGCGCACGCCAGGCCGAGTCGCCGCCAATCGAAAGCGCAGTGGGCACCATGCCTGCGGTCATCGCCACGGTGGTCATCACAATCGGCTGCGCGCGCTTGTGTCCTGCCTCAACGATGGCTTCAAAGCGCGAGGCGCCCCGCGCCATCTCTTCAATCGCGAAGTCGATCAGCAGGATCGAGTTCTTCGCCACGATCCCGAACAGCATCAGGATGCCAATGAACACCGGCATCGAGATCGGCTGGCCAAAAATGAACAGCAGCAGCAGACCGCCCAAAGGCGCGAGCAGCAATGACCCCATGTTGACCAGAGGCGAAACGAAGCGGTGGTAAAGCAGCACCAGCACGCCGAAGACGAGCAGGACTGCCGAGCCGAGCGCAATCGCGAAGCTGTTGGTCAGCTCCTCGAAGATTTCATCCTCGCCAAACGGCTTGTTGCTGACCCCCTGGGGCAGGTTGGTCATGATCGGCAGCTTGTTGATCTGCGTCATCACATCGCCCTTGAGCGCACCCGGGGCCAGGTCAGCGCCGACAAAGACGCGGCGTTCCTGGTTGTAGCGGCGGATCGAGACCGGGCCCGAGCCGAAGCTGATGTCAGCCACCCGGGCGAGCGGGACCGAACCGCCTGAGGCGGTCTGGACCGGCAGGTTCTCGATCACGCTGATGTCACGCCGCGCGTCTTCCGACAGGCGCACGCGGATCGGGATCTGGCGGTCGGAGAGCGAGAACTTTGCCGCGTTCTGATCGATGTCGCCAATCGTGGCGATACGGATCGTCTGGCTGAGCGAGGCCGTCGTCACGCCCAGGCTGGCAGCCAGTTCCTGACGCGGGGTGATGATCAGTTCGGGACGGCGCGTATCGGCTGCAATGCGCGGCGCAACGACACCGGGCAGGCCCTTCATCTGCTCGACCAGTTCGGTTGCGGCCTTTTCCAGCAGGACGGAATCCGCACCGGTCAACATGACCGAAATCGGACGGCCAATTCCGCCCGGGCCCACCTGGTTGGATTGCTGGAAGGTAATGCGCGCATCGGGAATGCTTTGCAGGATCGGCGTCAATTCACGCTCAAACTCCTGACTGGACTTTTCCCGGTCCTCCTTGAGCGAGATGAACAAGCGCCCATTGCCTTCGCGCACGCGCTGTTGGATGCGGTCAACTTCGGGCCGCTTGGCAACGATGGCGGCGACCGAATCGGCCACGGCGTCGGTCTGTTCGAGCGTGGTTCCGGGCACCATTTCGATAGCGATCTGGCTGGTGTCCTGGTTGACCTCGGGGAACAGCTGAGCCGGGATCGTAGCGAACAGGATTCCGGAAATGATCAGCGAAACCAGGCCGACACCGATCATCCAGATGCGGTGATCGAACATGCGTGCCCAGAAGCGGCGGACCCAGAACAACGACCAGCCGAAGAAACCCCGGTCATCCGGTGCAGAAGTGAAGCGGGCAATCAAAGCGCCGACCAGGGCCGTGACCGAGCAACCAAGCACGAAACTGATCGGCAGGCCGAACAGGAGGCCGAACGTCACCAGCAGCGGGTTGGGGCCCTTGGCGATTTCGCCTTCAGCAGGCGGCGGGCTGCCGAAGAGAATGAAATAGAAGGTCACCGCTGCCAGGACGAAGCCCAGCGCCATATAGGCGGGGTGCCCGGGCACGCGCGCGAGCAGCGCCCGGCGCGCCTTGGCCTTGCTGTCGTCCAGCGACCAGTGCAGCACCCGCAGATAGCGGTCCATCCACGGGCCGCTGCCATGTTCTGCCGCGCCGTGCGCTTTCAGGAAATAGGCGGCGATCATCGGCGTGATCATGCGGGCGACGGCAAGGCTCATCAGCACCGAAACGACCACGGTCCAGCCAAAGTTCTTGAAGAACTGGCCCGGAATACCCGGCATCAAGCCAACCGGCAGGAACACGGCCACGATCGAGAAAGTGGTCGCAACCACGGCCAGGCCGATTTCATCCGCCGCGTCGATCGCGGCCTGGTATGCGCTTTTTCCCATGCGCATGTGCCTGACGATGTTCTCGACCTCCACGATGGCGTCGTCGACCAGGACGCCGGCCACTAGGCCCAGCGCCAGCAGCGACATCTGGTTGAGCGTGAAGCCCATCATCGAGATGAACCAGAAAGCGGGAATGGCCGAGAGCGGGATCGCAATTGCCGAGATGATCGTGGCGCGCCAATCCCGCAGGAAGAAGAACACCACGATGACCGCCAGGATCGCGCCTTCGACCATGGCCGCAATCGAGCTTTCGTACTGCGCCTTCACATAGTCGACCGAGGTGAACAGGCGGTTGAACTTGATCCCCGGGGTCTGCTTTTCGAGCTGCTCCAGCTTCGCGACTGCGCCGTCATAGACCGACACGTCGGATTCGCCGCGCGCGCGCGCGACTGAGAAGGTGACGACCGGTTTGCCGTCGGTCTTGCCGATGGAAGTCACTTCACCGAAGCTGTCCGAAACCTTCGCCACTTCGGCCAACTTGACCAGGCGGCCACCGCCCAGCGGAATGTCGATCTGCGACAACTGATAGGCATCGGGCGCATTGCCCAGCACGCGGACTGATTGCCGGGAACCCGCGATTTCGGAGCGCCCGCCCGCGGCATTCACGTTGAACTGGCGCAGTGCGCCGTTGATCTGGCTTGCCGTCACGCCCAGCGACTGCATCTTGGCCGGGTCCAGGACCACCAGGATCTCGCGCTGGACCCCGCCCGCGCGCTCCACAGTGGCCATGCCAGGCACGCCAAGCAGGCGCTTGGTCACCGTGTCGTCCACGAACCACGACAACTGCTCAATGGTCATGTCGTCAGCCGAGACGGAGAAATAGCCGATGGGATCGGACGAAGTCTCGATCTTGAAGACCTGCGGCTCCAGAATGCCATCGGGCAGGCTGGCGCGCGACTGGTCAACGGCGTTCTTCACGTCGTTGAGCGCTTCGATGATGTTCGTGCCGATCTGAAATTCGACAATGGTTTCAGAACCGCCTTCGCGCGCGGTGGAACTGATCGTCTGCACGCCGCGGATGGAGCGGACCGAAGCTTCGATCTTCTGGGTAATCTGGTTTTCGACTTCGGCCGGAGCGGCACCCGGCTGATTGATGACCACGACCACGCCGGGGAATTCGATGTCCGGGTCGTTCTGGACCTTCATCTGCGAGAAGGACACCATGCCCGCCAGCATCAAGCCGATGAACAGGACAATGGGCACAACCGGGTTGCGGATGCACCAGGCCGAAATGTTGTTGAAGTTCATGTTCTCGCTCCGGCCCGCCGACTATCAGCCGCGCGGCGAGACGGGCTTGATCGTCTCACCAGGTTGCAGGAAGCCGCCGGCCCGGAGGACGACGCGTTCGGTTCCGGACAGGCCTTCTGCCACGATGATCCCTTGCGGGGTGACACGGCCCTGTTTCACGGGGCGACGCTGGACCTTGTTGTCGGCACCGACGACGTAGACATAGCTGCCCTGGGTATCCGAAAGAATGGCCGATTCCGGCAGGACCGGGGCGACCATCGTGCCGGACTTGATCGTGACCGAGGCAAAGCCGCCCGGACGCAGTTCCGGCGCATAGGCCAGCGCGATCCGCGCGGTGCCCTGGCGCGAAGCCGGATCGATCACCGGGGCGATCTGCCAGACCTGTCCGGTAAATGCCTTCTGCGTGCCGACCGGCACGACTTCGGCGGAAACGCCGGGGCTGATCACCGCCAGGTCGGTTTCACCCAGCTGCGCCTTCAATTCCATTTCGCCGCCCTTGGCCAGGCGGAACAGCACGCCCGAACCGCCGCTGACGACCTGCCCCGGCTCAATCCGGCGCTCCAGCACCAGGCCCGCAGCGGGTGCGACGATGTTGAGACGGCGCATCTGTGCGCCGAGCACGCCGGCCTGGGCGCTGGCGACGCGCACCTGGGCAAGCTGGGCATCGCGGGTCGCGCGCAGACGATCAACGTCGGCCTTCGACACGAAACCCTTGTCGACCAGCTTCAGCGCGCGCTGGTAATTCGCTTCGGCCAGATCGGCATTGGCACGGGCGACCTGGATCTGGGCCGACTGGCTCGCGGCCTGCTGCACCTGGACCGACCGGTCGATCACGGCCAGGACCTGGCCCGCACCAACCCATTGGCCCGGTTCGACGAGTACGGAAACGACCTGCCCGCCCTCGCCCGCAACGCCCACCGGCATTTCGCGGCGCGCAGCCAGGGTTCCGGTTGCACTGATCGTGCCTTCGACCGTGGTCCGGCCCGGCACGACGACCGTCACCGTCGGGGCCTGTTCCTTCTTGGCATCGGCGCCCTCGGCGGCATTGCCGCTGCGATTGACGAAGTAGGCGATCACGACGATGGCGATGAGAACGCCCAGCGCCATCAGAATGAGATTGCGGCGCGAACGGCGGTCTTCCTCTCCGCCTTCCAGCAGGGGATTGCCGTTTTCGACTTCGATTCCAGTCTCGTAATTCATCACCGCTTCGCCTTCGCCCCCGGATCGGCAGCATGCAGACGCCTGGAGTTGGGCGCGCATCCGGTCCACTGTATTACTATCATAGGTCACCAGCTGCAAGCCTGTGCTTTGCGGGCCGGAACACAGCTTGCCTTAGGCTCGTTGCGATGCGGGGGCAATCACGCGGTCGGCAGACGGCAAAGCTGCTTCGGCCAAATGCATGAAGCGCAAATGCGCAGCAGCCGGAGCAGGCCCTGTGGCCCACCCCGGCTGCTTGCCGTACCCGGTACTGCCGGTTCAGTACTTGAGCTGGCGCTCGTACAGGTCGCGGTAGTGCTGGATGCGGGTAACCCGCAGCCCCTGCATGCCCGAACGGTCGACAGCGCGCTGCCAGGAAGCGAACTCTTCCAGGGTCAGGCTATAGCGTTCGCACACTTCGTCGATGGTCAGCAGGCCCCCGTTCACGGCAGCCACCACTTCGGCCTTGCGGCGCACGACCCAACGCGTCGTGTTGGGAGAAGGCAGCGATTCAATGGTCAGCGGCTCGCCAAGCGGGCCAATCACCATCGCAGGTCGGATCTTCTGGTTCTCGATCATGGTAATCCTCGACCACCGGTCTTGATTGCTCCGGCGGTGCCATCCTGATTGGCCGTGGCACCTTTGCCATCTGCTAAATCAGTTCGGTTAACGCCGCTGGAGGGATTGGTGCGACCCTTGCTCTGCCACAGATCAAAGCCGCCGACCGGAGCCAGTTCCGCTTGCTGCAAAAGCTGCCCCGCTGCCGCGTGTGCCGCGGTCAGTCGGGCGTGCAGCTCTGCCCAGACAGGAGCACCGTAAGGTGCCCGTTGCCTGCCCGGGGAAACCCGGTCGCGGAGGCTGGCCATAAGGTCATCGGCTAAGTCCATGGCCAGGGTAATAGCCGGACAAGGTCAAGAACCAGTAAAGGCGCTGTTTACTTCGTGTTGATCTTGCTTACCGAAGTTATTCCCCCTCCCTAGGTCTTTTTTGCCATGCAGCGCGCGGCAGTGTATGGGCCGCCCCCAATGTCCGTAGAAGCCTCCTTTTCCGCCGATTCCCTTGACCTCGGCACGCTGTTCCAGCTGTCCGGCCCGCTGGCTGGAAAGCGCATCGTCGTGGCCATGTCAGGCGGGGTGGACAGTTCGGTGGTCGCCGCGCTCGCCGCGCGCAGCGGCGCGGAAACCATTGGCGTGACGCTGCAGCTTTACGATTACGGCGCGGCGACGGGCCGCAAGGGGGCCTGCTGCGCCGGCGACGATATCCGCGATGCGCGCGCCGTGGCCGACCGGCTCGGCATAGCCCACTATGTGTTCGATCACGAAAGCCAGTTCCGCGAGGAAGTCGTCGAGCGTTTTGCCGACGATTACCTGGCGGGTCGCACGCCCATCCCCTGCATCCGCTGCAACATGGGGCCAAAGTTTACCGACCTGTTTGCCATGGCGCGCGAACTGGGCGCGGACTGCCTGGCCACCGGGCACTACGTTCGCCGCGAAATGGGCGGCGCCGGACCGGAACTGCACCGCGCACTCGATCCGGCGCGGGACCAGTCCTATTTCCTTTACGGGACCACCGAAGCGCAGCTTGATTTCCTGCGCTTTCCGCTGGGCGGACTGCCCAAGCCGCTGGTGCGGACCATTGCCGAGGCTGAAGGCCTGCGCGTCGCGGCCAAGCCCGACAGCCAGGACATCTGCTTCGTGCCCGACGGCGACTATGCCAGGATCGTGCGCTCGGTCCGGCCCGAAGGGGGTGAACCCGGCGAAATCGTCCATGCCGAAACCGGAGCGGTCCTGGGCGAGCACAAGGGCATCATTCACTATACGGTCGGGCAGCGCCGCGGCTTGGAGATCGGTGGACAGCCGGAACCGCTCTACGTGACCGGGCTGGACGCACCGGGCCGCAAGGTGCTGGTCGGGCCGAAGCGCCTGCTTGCGGTCAGCTCCGCCCGCATTTCCGAAACCAACCGGATCGGCCCGCTGCCCGCCGGGCCGCTGACCGCCAAGGTCCGCTCCCTCGCCAAGCCGGTGCCGGTAACGCTGGAGGGAGACTTCGGCGAAGGCGCGGAAGCCACGATCCGGTTCGACAATCCGGAGTATGGCGTCGCACCGGGACAGGCGGCAGTGATCTACGCCGGTGAGCGCGTCGTCGGCGGCGGCTGGATAGAGGCGACTCAGCCCGCCTGACAGGGCTGGGCAATCAGGCTGCGACCGGAAAATTTGACCGCGTCCAGCGCGGGCGCACAGGCGCATTCGCCGCCGCGCACCACTTCTCCGTTCACCCGCGCCTCGCCATCGAGCGGGATGACCAGCAAGGGACCGCCATAACGCGCGGCGATTTCCCGACCGGGCGCACCGTCCACCCGGTCGAGCCGGAAATGCGGCCCATCCACCAGCGATACCGGACCAGCGGGCTGCACTTGCTGCGCCAGCGACCGGTCATAGGAATGACCCCGCGCCACTGCCATGCCAGCATCCAGGTGCAATTCGCGCGGGCGGCCATAGTCATACAGCCGATAGGTCACGTCACTGTTCTGCTGGACTTCGATCAGGCTCAGCCCCGCACCGATAGCGTGGACCGTTCCCGCCGGGATGTAGAAGAAGTCCCCTGCCTGGACCGTGTGCCATTCCAGCAGGTCCTCGATCGAGCCGTCCAGCGCAGCGGCGCGCATGGCATCGGGGCAAAGATCCTGGCGGAACCCGATCCCCAGGCTGGCCCCGGGCTGCGCCTCCAGGATCAGCCAGCATTCCTCCTTGCCGCGGCATCCCGCCGGGGCCTGTTCATCGGAAGGATGCACCTGCACCGACAGCGCCTCGCTGGTGAAGATATATTTGACCAGCAGCGCGTCGAGCGCGGAGGGCGGTTCGAACCAAACTTCGCCAACCTTGCTGCCCGCAGGAGCGACGAAGGGCTGCGGCAGGCAATCACGCCCCCATGGGCGTTCCACCATCCGCGTGGGCAGGAGCAGGCTCACTGCTTCGCCGCGCCGCCAAGTTTGCCGACAAGCTGCGCTCCGGCGCGGGTCGTCACCAGCACTTCATCGCCGTCGACCACGATGATCACGTCATCCAGGCCGATGGCCGAAACGCGCGGTCCGTCGCTTTCGACCAGGACATTGCGGCAATCGATTAGTTCCGCCTTGCCCCGCACGGAATTGCCCTGTGCATCGCGGTCCCGCGCCTCCAGCAGGGCGTCCCAATTGCCGATGTCGGACCAGCCCATGTCGGCCGGGACCATGGCTGCCCGCGCGGTGTTTTCCATCACCGCATAGTCGACCGACTCGCTCTGGATCGCCGCGAAGGATTCGGCATCGGGGTGAAAGCGCGTTCCCTCGGCACGGCCCTTGGCCACGGCTTCGCGGGCCTGGCGGGCGATGTCGGGCCGGTGAGAGGTCAATTCGGCCAGGAACGTGCCGACCTTGAAGGCGAAGATACCGCCGTTCCAGGCATAACCGCCGTCCGCCAGGAACGCCTTGGCGCGTTCCAGATCCGGCTTTTCGACGAAGCGCGCCACTTTGAAACCCAGATCGCCAATCGGCTCACCGCGGTGGAGATAGCCAAAGCCGGTCTCTGGCGCAGTCGCCGCGATGCCGAAGGAGACGAGCCAGCCATCCTGTGCCAGCCGGGCGGCGGTCAGGGCCGCGCGCTGAAAGGCCCCGGCATCGGCAATGTGGTGATCGCTGGGGCAAACCAGCATGATCGCCTCTTCCGGCAGGCGGAGCGCAGCCAGCGCAATCGCCGCTGCCGTATTGCGGGCGCAGGGTTCGACAATCGTTTCACCGCCCGTGCCGGCAGGCCACTGGGCTTCGACGTGGGGGAGATGCGCCGCTCCGGTAACGACGATCGGATCGGCAAAACCAGCCTGCGCCGGACAGCGCGCGAGGGTCGCTTCGAACAGCGTTCCATCGCCGACCAGGGGCAGGAACGGCTTGGGCATGACTGCCCGGCTGCGCGGCCAGAGACGCGTGCCGCTGCCTCCGCATAGAACGACCGGATGGATTGCAGGGTTGCTCATGGCCAGGCGCTTACCTTAATTCCCTCCAAACGCAATCACTTGCGATCCCAAGGCTCAAGCTGGCATCCCGGCCCCTCGCGGTAGGTGGCCGTTTCGCGGGCCAGGAGCGGGAACCGGGCAGTCACGCTTTTGCTTTCGACATCTTCGCTCAGCGTTATCAGTTCCATCCCCGGCTCAAAGTCCTTTTTGCAATCGCCCAGCGGGCGCCCGCCGACAAAGCGGCAGGAACAGGCCACGCGGGCACCATAGGCCGCGCCGGTTTCGGCATATCCGCTCAGCGGCTTCCAGAAGAAGGCGAACAGGGCGATCACCAGGGCCAGGCCCAGCAGCAAAATGCGCCGCCGCCATGGCGATCTGGTTGCGGGGTTCTGTTTGACGGTTGCCATTCGCGGGCCTTTGGGCGAGGGATGCGGACACGATGCCGCGCGCGAAGTTCCTTATCCTCCCGTTGCTTGCTGTGCCAGCCCTCTTGGGTTGTAGCGCGCCGGCACCGGACGAGCTGCCCGAACCGGACGAAGCCGCCCGCGCTGCCGTGGTGGACAAGCCCGGCGTCAACCGGGACCGCCTGGTCCGGGCGGCGGACGCCCTGTTCAACAACCCGCAAACCGCCGAAACGCGCGCGCTGATCGTGCTTCAGAACGGCCGCATCGTGGTGGAACGCTATGCGCCGGGCTATCACCAGAACACCCGGTTCGTGTCGTGGTCGATGGCCAAGACCGTCACCGCCGTGATGATCGGCCAGCTTGTCGCGGACGGCCGCCTGCGGCTGGACGAAAGCGTGCCGATCCCGGCCTGGCAGCGCCCTGGCGATCCGCGCGGCGAGATTACCCTGCGCCAGCTGTTGCAGATGCGATCCGGCCTGCGCCACACCGAAGCCGGCGATCCACCTTACAAGAGTGACGAAGTACGGATGCTGTTCCTGGACGGGCGGGACGACATGTCCGCCTATGCCGAGGCACAGCCGCTGGAAGCCGATCCCGGCGCCAAGTGGGAATATTCCAGCGCAACGACCGTGATCCTGGCCGATCTGGCCGCCCGTGCCCTGACTCCCAGCACCAATCCGGTAGTGCGGATGACCTTGGTGCGCGACTATCTGCGCACGCGCCTGTTCGAACCGATCGGCATGAAAAGCATGGTGCCGGAATTCGACGCCCACGGCACGCTGATCGGCGGCAGCCTGATCCATGGTACGGCGCGCGACTGGGCGCGGTTCGGCGAATTCCTGCGCAATCGCGGCGCGGTTGACGGGGCGCAGCTGGTGCCTTCGTCATGGGTCGACTTCATGACCAGCCCCAGCCCGCGCAATGCCGGCTATGGCGCCCAGCTCTGGCTCAACCGCAAGCAGCCGGACGGCGCGGTGCAATGGCCCGGGGCACCGTCCAGCACCTTCTCGATGAACGGGCACCTGGGCCAATACGTGGTGGTCAACCGCAGCAACGGCGTGGTCGCGGTGCGGCTCGGCAAGACGCAGGACAATGCGCATGAGCCGGTGCGCGCGGCACTGGCCAGGATCGTGACGATGTTTCCAAGGGAGTAAATCCGAAAGTGGGTCGCAAAACCGCTTTGATAACTGGCATTACCGGACAAGACGGCGCCTATCTGGCCCGCCTGCTGCTGGACAAGGGCTATCGCGTTCACGGGATCAAGCGGCGTTCATCGTCGTTCAACACCGCGCGGATTGACGAGATATACCAGGACCCGCACGATCCCGACCCCCGGCTGACGCTGCACTATGGCGACCTGACCGATGCGACCAACCTGATCCGCATCGTGCAGGAAACGCAGCCGGATGAAATCTACAACCTGGCAGCGCAAAGCCATGTCCAGGTCAGCTTTGAAACGCCGGAATATACCGCCAATTCGGACGCGCTGGGCACGCTTCGCCTGCTTGAGGCGATCCGGATTCTGGGGCTGGAGCGCAAGACGCGGTTCTATCAGGCCTCCACTTCCGAACTCTACGGGCTGGTCCAGCAGGTTCCGCAGCGCGAGACGACCCCGTTCTATCCGCGCAGCCCCTATGCCGCGGCGAAGCTCTATGCCTACTGGATCACCGTGAACTACCGCGAAGCCTATGGCATTCATGCTTCGAACGGCATCCTGTTCAACCACGAAAGCCCGCTGCGGGGTGAGACTTTCGTGACCCGCAAGATCACCCGGGGCGCGGCGGCGATTGCCTGCGGCCGGCAGGACGTGCTCTACCTCGGCAATCTGGATGCACGGCGCGACTGGGGCCATGCCCGCGAGTATGTCGAAGGCATGTGGCTGATGGTCCAGCAGGACGAGGCGGACGACTATGTCCTGGCCACGGGGGAGACCACCACGGTCCGCCAGTTCGTGGAATGGGCCTTTGCCGATGCCGGAATCGATCTGGTCTGGCAGGGCAGCGGGGTTGACGAGCGCGGCCTTTGCGCCAAAACCGGGGCAGTCCGGGTGGCAGTCGATCCGCGCTATTTCCGCCCGACCGAAGTCGATCTGCTGATCGGCGATCCGGGCAAGGCACACCAGAAGCTGGGCTGGCGCCACCAGACCAGCGTGCGTGAACTGGCCCGGGAAATGGTCCAGGCGGACCTTGCGGCGATGCAGCGCGGCACACTTGAAGGAGCGATGGAATGACCATGCACGACCTGCCCTACTCCCTTTCCGGCAAGCGGGTGTGGGTGGCAGGTCACCGGGGCATGGTCGGCAGCGCGCTGGTGCGGCGGCTGCAAGGCGAAGACTGCGAAGTCCTGACCGCCGACCGCTCGGAACTCGACCTGACCGACCAGCGCGCGGTGCTGGGCTGGATGCACAATCACCGCCCCCAGGCGGTCTTTCTCGCTGCGGCGCGGGTGGGCGGAATTCACGCCAATGACAGCCGCCCCGTCGATTTCCTGCGCGACAACCTGCTGATCGAAACAGCCGTGTTCACCGGAGCCGAATCGGTCGGGGTGGAAAAGCTGCTGTTCCTGGGCTCATCCTGCATCTACCCGAAACATGCCGAGCAGCCGCTGCGCGAAGAGGCTCTGCTGACCGGGCCGCTGGAGCCGACCAACGAATGGTACGCCCTGGCCAAGATCGCCGGGGTCAAGCTGGCCCAGGCCTACCGCAAGCAATTTGGCTGCGACTTCATCAGCGCGATGCCGACCAACCTCTATGGTCCGGGCGACAATTTCGACCTGCCCGGCAGCCACGTTCTGCCCGCCCTGATCCGCAAGGTCCACCAAGCGAAGGAGAACGGCGCGGCGGTGGAAATCTGGGGCAGCGGGACGCCGCTGCGCGAATTCCTCTATGTCGACGATTGCGCCGATGCCTGCGTCCACTTGATGCAGCACTATTCGGACGGGCTGCCCGTCAATGTCGGTTCCGGGCGGGAAATTTCGATCCGCGATCTGGCCCTGCTGGTCATGGAGGTGCTGGGCCATGACGGCGAAATGATCACCGATCCATCAAAACCGGATGGCACGCCCCGCAAGCTGCTCGACAGTTCACGGCTAAGGAACCTGGGCTGGTCTCCCAAGGTCGATCTGCGCGAAGGAATCGAGCTGGCCTATGCCGCCTTCCTGCGCGGCGAAGGCCGGAACATTCAAGACGCCGATTCCTAAAGCTTGGCCAGCAGGTCCTTCGAAGACATGTCAGTCGGATCGACATGGCCTTCCGGATCGGGATGAATCAGGATTTCCACGCCCGGAAACTCCTTCTTCAGGATCGCCTCGACCTCGTCCATGATCACATGGGCCTGGCGGACGGTCATGTCGCCGTTGATGGCCAGGTGGAACTGCACGAAATCGCGGTCCCCGGAAGTACGGGTGCGCAGGT
Source organism: Novosphingobium sp. NPDC080210 (assembly GCF_050281025.1). NCBI lineage: Bacteria > Pseudomonadati > Pseudomonadota > Alphaproteobacteria > Sphingomonadales > Sphingomonadaceae > Novosphingobium > Novosphingobium sp. NPDC080210. Next base: position 394,769 of record NZ_JBNNWL010000003.1, on the reverse strand, counting down.
CGTGCAGGCCCTTGATTTCGGGGTGGCGGGCCACAGCCTCAAGGAAAGCCTGACGGCGTTCTTCGGGCCATTCGTGGTCCATCAGCTGTTCGATGGCCTGCTGCGAAGCGCCCCAGGCGCCCCAGCCCAGCCAAAGCGCAATGGCCAGCCCAAAGAACGGGTCTGCCCCGGCAATCCCGACGTACTGATCCAGCGCCAGGGCGGCGATTACCGCCAGGTTGAGCAGGATGTCCGACTGGTAATGCACGTGGTCGGTGCTGATCGCCAGGCTCTTGGTCTTGCGGATCACATAGCGCTGCCAGGCCAGCAGGGCGACCGTTGCCACCATGGCAATCACCGAGACGACAATGCCGCCTTCCGCGCCTTCCGGACGGGCGCCGGCAATCCATTGGTTGACTGCACGAAACGCCAGGCTGAGCGCCGAAATGGAAATCAGCACGACCTGGAACATGGCAGCCAGGGCCTCGGCCTTGCCATGGCCAAAGCGGTGATTTTCGTCATCCGGCTGGGCCGCCACCCAGACGCCCGCCAAAGTGGCCAGACTGGCGACAAGGTCCAGCGTCGTATCGGCCAGGCTGCCGAGCATGGCGGTAGAGCCGGTGGAGAAGACCGCCCAGACCTTCATGCCGACCAGCAGCAAGGCGACCGCGATCGAAGCGAATGCGGCGCTGCGGTTCAGAGAGGCGTTGTCGTTCATGGGTATAACAGCGTGCTTGTCCAGCCGCCGTCCGGCAGCCGGGTGAACCGGCGGCGCTCGTGCAGGCGGAATGGACGGTCCATCCAGAATTCGAAAGCCGAAGGCGTCAGGCAGAACCCGGTCCAGTGCGGCGGGCGCGGAACCTGACCGACGAGATGCTTTGCCGTGGTCTTGGCAATCCGCGCAAGGAATTCGGCGCGCGACTTCAGCGGCGCGGACTGGTCGGACGCGTGGGCGCCCAGTTGCGAATCCCGGCTGCGGCTGGCGAAGTAGGCATCGGCCATTTCATCCGGCACCGGGGCAATGGCACCCTCGATCCGGATCTGGCGGCGCAGCGATTTCCAGTGGAACAGCATCGCCGCCTGCGGATTGGCGAGCAGTTCCCCGCCCTTGCGGCTGTGGCTGTTGGTATAGAACACGAAACCGCCCAGCGGCCCCAGCAGGTGGGCGCCGTGATCTTTCAGCAGCACCATCCGAACCGACGGCATCGCATCAGGCGTGGCCGTTGCCACGGCGACAGCTTCCGGATCGTTCAGTTCGCTCTTTTTCGCTTCGGCAAACCATTCGTCGAACAAGTCGAACGGGGCTGCGTCAGGAATGGCGTTTTCGGCCTGGGTCTGGTCCATGATGGCAAGGACATAGCCCGCCGCGCCGCCGGAAGAAAGCGCAAGCGTCTCGCAACAAGGGCAAAGGATTGGGACTAAACCTTGCCGGATCGGCATTGTGCACCTAGCTACGGGGCATGGCCGATCCCTATTCGATCCTTGGCGTGGCCCGCGGGGCAAATGAAAAGGACATCAAGTCCGCCTATCGCAAGCTGGCGAAGGAACTGCACCCCGACCGCAACAAGGACAATCCCAAGGCAGCGGAACGCTTTTCCGAAGTGACCCGCGCCTATGACCTCTTGTCTGACAAGGACAAGCGCGCCCGGTTCGACCGCGGCGAAATCGACATCGACGGCAACCCGACCATGGGCTTTGGCTATGGCGGCGGGCCGGGTGGCGGTTTTGGCGGTCACGACCAGCGCGGATTTCGCGCCGACGGGTTCGAAGGCGGGATCGACATTGGCGACATCTTCGACGGCCTGTTCGGCGGGCGAGGCGGGATGGGCGGCGGGTTCGGCGGCGGACAGCGCCGCGGCCCGGCTCCGCGCGGCGCCAACGTGCAGTACCGGCTGAACGTTTCACTCACCGATGCAGCCTTGCAGGCGCCGCAGCGCATTACCCTGGCCGACGGCAAGACGATTGACCTGAAACTCCCCGCCGGGGTTGAGGATGGCACGCAGATGCGGCTCGCCGGCAAAGGGGAGCCGGGGCCGGGCGGCAATGGCGATGCCATTGTCGTGATCCAGATCCAGGGCCACCCCTTCTTCCGCCGCGATGGCGACAACCTGCGGCTGGACCTGCCGATCAGCCTGGACGAGGCAGTGAACGGGGCCAAGGTCAAGGTGCCGACCGCCGATGGCGCGGTGATGCTGACGGTCGCGCCCGGCACCAGTTCGGGCAAAACCCTGCGCCTGAAGGGCAAGGGCTTTACCCGCAAGGACGGCACGCGCGGCGACCAACTGGTCACGATCGAACTGCAATTGCCCGAAGGCGACGAGGACCTGGCCAAGCGGCTGGAAGGCTGGCGCGACAGCCGCAACCTGCGGGCCCGGCTGGGCGTCTAGGCCGTGGAGGAACGCCCGCTAGACGACGCGCATCTGCCGCCCCTGACCATGCCGGACCTCTCGCCCGAAGCCCGGCGCAAGCGGGCGCGGGAAAGCCTGCGCGAAAAGGTGGACGAACACGTCGGGCCCGAAGGCCGGTTCTGGCAATCGCGGTTTTTCAAGGTCGTGGCGCGGGTCTGGGCCGGGGCCTATCACGATGGCTTCATCCACGCCGGCAACCTGGCCTACATGGCGATCCTGGCGCTGTTCCCGTTCTTCATCACCGTTGGCGCGGGGTTCAGCCTGTTTGGCGAACAGGCCCAGCGCGAAGCTTCGGTCCATGCGTTCCTGGCCGCCATGCCGCCCATCGTGGCCACCGCGCTGGAGCCGGTGGCCATGGACGTGATCGTGGCGCGGACCGGCAACCTTCTGTGGATCGGCGGCCTGGTGGGTCTGTGGACCGTCGGCAGCCTGATCGAAACGATCCGCGATATCCTGCGCCGTGCCTATGGCACGCGGACGGCCCTGGCCTATTGGCGCTATCGCCTGATTTCGACCGGAGTGATCATGCTGGCGGTGATCGCCATGCTGTTCGCCCTCCTGGCCCAGGTGCTGATCGGCACCGCGCAGGAAGTGATCCAGGCATCCTTTCCCCGGCTCTACGACTGGATTAGCACGCTGGGCACCTCGCGGCTGGTCTCGGTCGTGGTAATCTATGCCGCGCTATACCTGCTGTTCTTCACTCTGACCCCCAGCGCCTATCGCAGCCGCCGCTATCCCAAGTGGCCCGGCGCCCTGCTGGTCACGGTGTGGTGGGCGGCGGTCAGCGCGGCCCTGCCCGCAGTGCTGCACCGCTTTTTCACATACGATCTCACCTATGGCAGCCTGGCCGGAGTGATGATCGCGCTTTTCTTTTTCTGGCTGGTCGGCTTAGGGATGGTGGTTGGAGCCGAACTGAACGCGGCACTGACCGAAAGTCCTGAGGAACAGGACCTGCTGGGCCGGTGGCGCGAAGAGGAACGGCACAAGGATACCTCCGGAAAAGGGACGACGGGGAACACAGCATGACTGGATTGATGAAGGGAAAGCGCGGGCTGATCATGGGCCTGGCGAACGACAAGTCGCTGGCCTGGGGCATTGCGCAGAAGCTGCATGAAGCAGGTGCGGAACTGGCCTTTTCCTATCAGGGCGAGGCGCTGGAAAAGCGGGTCCGTCCCCTGGCGGAAAGCCTGGGCAGCGATTTCCTGATCGATTGCGACGTGTCCGACATGGCAGCACTGGACGCCGCCTTTGCCAAGCTGGCTGCGCGCTGGCCGACGATTGACTTCGTGGTCCACGCCATCGGCTTTTCCGACAAGAACGAGCTGCGCGGCAAGTATTGCGATACCAGCCTCGAAAACTTCCTGATGACCATGAACATCTCGGCCTATTCGCTGGTCGCCGTGACCAAGCGGGCGGCAGCGATGATGCCGGAGGGCGGCTCGATCCTGACCCTGTCCTATTATGGCGCCGAAAAGGTCGTACCGCATTACAACGTCATGGGCGTGGCGAAGGCTGCCCTGGAAACCAGCGTAAAGTATCTGGCCAACGACCTGGGTCCGGACCGGATCCGCGTCAATGCCATCTCGGCGGGGCCGATCCGCACTCTGGCCGCCAGCGGGATCGGCGATTTCCGCTATATCCTGAAGTGGAACGAGCTGAATTCGCCGCTGCGCCGCAACGTCACGATCGAGGACGTCGGCGGTTCTGCGCTTTACCTGCTGTCAGACCTGGCATCTGGCGTGACGGGCGAGACGCACCACGTCGACGCCGGCTATCACCTGGTGGGCATGAAGCAGGAAGACGCGCCGGATATCGCGCTCAGCTAATCAAGGCTTGGAGGGGGCCGGCGCAGGTGCGGCGGCCTCTTCAGCCTTTTCGTCCGCCTTGCGCTTGGCTTCCATCTGCTTTTCGACTTCTTCGACCCGCGACTGGGTTTCAGTCGCCTCTGCGTCAATCGTCGACAGCCGCTTGGCGCGCTCCTCGGCAATCAGCTGGCCGAACTTGATGTTCGGATCACTGGCCTTTTCCCCTGCAGCCTGCTTCAGCATCTGCCCGGTGCAGCCGGTCCAGCCGCCTGCGCCCACGGGCGAGCAGCTTTGCGTGCCGGTACGCCCGACGGTTTCATAGGCAATGACTTTGTTGTTCCAGGCCTCGTTCGCGGGGTTGGTGCTGGCGCGCAGGTTTTCCGGAATGCGGTAACGCTCGCTCTCAGCCTTGCGGGCGCAGACGGTGATTGTGTCGTCGCCCGATTCGGGGCATTTGTCGTCGCCATAGATGATGACCATGTTCACCTTCGGCTCGGGCGCGGCGTCCTGCGCGGCGGCAGGCGCGGCCAGAGCTAGCCCAAGGGCAAAGGGAACGGCGGCGATCAGCTGGCGCATTGTGAAACTCCTGAATGACTGTCCCGATATAGGGACTTTCCGCTCTGAATAACACCTTAAGCGCAAAGCGCCTTGGCTTGCGTCAAAACCGGACCGCGTCAGATCTTCTCGGCAAGCTTGATCGCCACGCGGCACCCCAGCCGGATCGCGCCGGATAGCAGGCCATAGGCCGGCGCTTCTTCCGCGCCCGCAGCCAGAGCCGCGTCGCGGTGGGCGCGCTCATCGTCACGGAACTGTTCGATCAAGGCCGACAGCTCCGGATCGTCCTCGCCCAGTTCCTCAAGCTGCTGGGAATAGTGCAGGTCGATCTCGGTCTCCACCGCGGCAGTGCAGGCCATGGCGGCTTTCGGTCCGATCAGGGCCGTGGCCGCACCCAGCGCGAACCCGGCGACATCCCAGAACGGCTGGAGCGCCGTGGGCCGCACCCCGCGCGCCGCCAGCAGCGCATCGAACTTTTGCCGGTGCGCGGCTTCCTGTTCGGCCATGTGCTGGATTTCAGCCGAGATCGGGCTGCGGTCCCCCAGCACGGCCAGCTGGCCCGCATAGATCCGCGTCGCGCCGTATTCCCCGGCCTGGTCCACCCGCAGCATCCGGGCCGAAGCGGATTCCGTCATGACGTCATGCTCCCTTGCGCAGGCTGGCCAGCCCGATCAGGGCCAGCGGCACCGAAATCAGGAAATTCCAGCCCGCCAGCGAAATGCCCAGCAGGCTCCACGGGGCGACGTCGCAGCGCACCACCGGGGCATTGAGGATCGCGTCCAGGGCATTGCCCGCACCGGCGCCCGCCACCGTGGTACAAGCCGTCATGCCCTGCCACCAGCCATATTCCACCCCGGCGTGATAGCCGCCGATCAACCCGCCGATCAGAATGGCGAGCAGGGCCAGGCCAGTGAACGCTTTTGCCCGGGGCTTGATCCAGCCGAGCACCGCAAAAGGCAGGGCCGCGAACAGGGCATAGCGCTGCCACCAGCACATTTCGCACGGATAGAGTCCGAACCCGTACTGGCTGACATAGGCCCCGCCCAGCAGCGCCACCGGGACGCCCAACGCAATCATCCGCGCCAGCCGGTTGGTATCCTTTGCCTGGGTCATGATCAGCGCTTCTTGGCCATGGCGGGCGCCGAAGTGCGGCGCAGGGTCTGGATCGCGTAGTACAGCTGGAAGTCCTTGATCCCCTTGGCCTGCAATTCCTCCGCCGTCATCTTGAAGCGCGGGTCTTGCTGGCTGTCGGTTTCAAGCTTCTTGTCGTCCATGGCCGCTTCGTTGACGAGATGGCGGCGCAGGTCGCTTTCGCGGACCGAGAATTCGGCGCGGCGTCGCGCATCCGGATCGGACAGCTGCGGCACGGCAATATCCGGCACGATGCCGCCTTCCTGAACCGACCGGCCCAGCGGCGTGAAGTACCGCGCCGTGGTGATCTTCACCGCGCTGGTGCGGCTGTTGTCGAGGAAGAACAGCGACTGGACCGAACCCTTGCCAAAGCTGCGCTCGCCCATCACCACGGCGCGGCGCTGATCCTGCAAGGCCCCGGCGACGATTTCGGAGGCAGAAGCGGAGCCCGCGTCGATCAGCACGATCACCGGCACGCCCTTGGCCAGATCGCCCGGGATCATGCTTTCGGCGCGGAAGTATTCATCGTCCCGCACATTGCGGCCGCGCTGCGAGACGATATCGCCCTTGGTCAGGAAAATGTCCGAAAGGGCAACCGCTTCTTCCAGCGCGCCGCCGGGATTCTGGCGCAGGTCAAGCACCAGGCCGTTCAGCTTGCCGCCGGCCTGCTTCTTCAGGTCTTCCAGCGCCTGCGCGACATCGGTGCCGACGTCGGCGCTGAATTCGTTGACCGAGATGACGCCGATGCCGTCCTTCATTTCCCAGGTCACCGGCTCCAGCTTGATCACCCCGCGCGTCACGGTGACGTCAAACGGCTTGTCCCGGCCCGAGCGGAAGATGGTCAGGCGGATGTTCGTGCCCGCCTCGCCCCGCATCTGGGCCACGGCATCGTCCAGCTCGCCGCCATAGATCAGCTTGCCATCCAGGTGCGTGATATAGTCGCCCGCCTTGACCCCGGCCGCTTCGGCAGGGCTGCCCTTCATCGGGGCGATCACCTTGACCGCGCCGTCGTCCATGATCACCGACAGGCCGAGGCCCGAATAGTTGCCGTCGATCATCGTGTTCAGCCGCTGCATCGAGGCACCGGACAGGAACGAGGAATGCGGATCGAGCGAGGCGAGCATCCCTTCGATCGCGCCTTCTTCCAGCTTGTCGTCCTCGACCTTTTCGACATAGCGCAGCTTGACCAGCTGGTAGACCGTCGCAAGCTTGGAAAACTGGGCCGAAGCGCGACCATCGACGGCGGCAAGTCCGGCTGTCGTAGCGGGAATCAGGGCAACAGCCGATACCAGGGCGGCCGCGCGGAACAGGGATTGAAACTTCATCGGGCGTAATGCCTCATTGCAATTGCTTGCGCACCTTATCGCGCAGGCCGGGTTAACGCCAGATGGCGCTTCGTTCATGGTGCCGAGATGGGATCACCGCCGCAGGAAGTCCAGCGGGTTGAGCGGCGCGCCATCCTTGCGCAGTTCCAGGCTCAGCACCGGGCGTCCCGGACCGGCGCGGCCCAGCGGCGCTCCGGCAATGACCATCTGCCCCACCCGCGCATCCAACGTGGCAAGGCCCGTCACCAGCGAGGTCCAGCCGCCGCCATGTTCGATGATCACGATCGCGCCATAGCCCTGGTAGGGTCCGGCAAAGGCCACCCGTCCCGCGCCCGGTGCGACGGCCTGGGCTCCAGGCCGGGCGGCAAGCGATATGCCGCGGGACTGCGCCCGCCCCGCCCCGGCATCGCCAAAGCCCGCGACGAGCCGCCCGGTGACCGGCAAGAGGTAGGGCATCGGCGCATTGGCGGGGGGCTGAGCCACTTCGGCCATGGGGGGCACGGCGGCGCTTTGCGGCATGGCCGGACGCAGGACCGGGCCCGGCAGTGCGGCCAGCTGCGCCCGCAACTTGCCCGCCTTGTCCAGTTCCCCGACCAGGGCAGAAAGATCGCGGGCCTGTTCCGCCAGGCCCAGGGCGCGTTCCGCTTCCCGGTCGGCCAGGCTACCGGCGCTGCGCGATTCGAGCCGCTGGCGCGCTTCAATGGTCAGCAATTGCTGGCGGCGCTGGTTGAGTTCGCCCTGGCTGGCGCGCAGGTCTGCGCTGGCCTGTTCGGCCTGGGTCTGAAGCTGCTTGCTCCGCTCCAGCGCGGCGCGCAGGCCGGCAGTGCGGCGGCCCACTTCGGGCAACATGGTTTCCAGCACGGCGCGCAAGTAGACCGCATCCTGCAACGAACCGGGCCGCAGCAGGGAGAACAGGGCCGGTCGCCGCGACAGGCGTTGCAGCGCCGCAGTCAGTTCGACCACCGGCTTCTGCCGCTGGGCCAGTTCGATGCGCAGGGCCTGGCGCTGCTGGCCGATCAGGCGAATCCGCGCCTCGTTCCCGGCGATCTGCGCTTCGGCCTGCTGCACCCGCGCGGCTAGCGCCGCACTTTCCTGGGCAGTCTTGTCCGCCGCGGCAATCGCGCTGGCGGCGCGCTGTTCAAACGATTCGGCGCGGAGCCGGGCCTCGCGGCTCTGCACCTCGGCATTGCGCAGGGCGGACTGGGCATCCTGCGGGGTTTCGATAACTTGCGCCGGATCCTGGGCGCGCGTTGCCTCGATCCCGACAAGCAGGGCAAGACCAGCAGCGCAGATCAAGGCAAAACGCGCAATCATTGCCGCCGCTTATCCCGAACGGTGATAGGGATGGCCAGCAAGAATGCTGGTCGCGCGCCACAATTGTTCGGCCAGCATCGCGCGGACCATCAGGTGGGGCCAGGTCATCGCGCCAAAACCCAGCAGCAGGTCGGCCTTGTCGCGCGCTTCCTGGCCGTGCCCGTCTGCCGCGCCGATCAGGAAGCGGGTTTCCCGCACCCCGTCATCGCGCCACCGGCCCAGCAGGGCAGCGAATGCTTCGGAGCTCATCTGTTTGCCGTGTTCGTCCAGCAGGACTTCGCGGCACGGGGTTGGTGCTGTGGGCATGGTACCGCCCACGTCGGGCAGCTCGGTCAGGGTTATGGGCCAGGTCACGCGCTTGCAATAGCGCGCTACCAGGTCCGCTTCCGGAGAGCGCCCGATCTTGCCCCGGGCAATGATATGCAGGCGCATCGCAGGGGCTTCAGGCGCTGCCCGAATCTCCGAACGCCCACATGCGTTCCAGGTTGTAGAAGCTGCGCACTTCCGGGCGGAACAGGTGGACCACCACGTCGCCGGCGTCGATCAGCACCCAGTCAGCCGCGGGCAGGCCTTCGATCCGGACATGGCCGAAACCGCCGTGCTTGATCCGCTCGGCCAGCTTTTGCGCCATGGCCGCAACCTGGCGGGTCGAGCGGCCCGAAGCGATCACCATGTGATCGGCAATCGAGCTTTTCCCTTCCAGCGGGATCGAGACGATTTCCTGGGCCTGGTCGTCATCAAGCGACTTCAGCACGAGTTCGTGAAGCGAGCCCGGCTCCGACGGGGGGAGCGGGGCGGGAGTGCCGGCAGCAGGGCCGGGCGCGGATTGGGCAGATGTCATGTAAGCGGGAACGGCTCCTCTGGGCGGGCTTCGCAGGCAGTCATGCGATGTCTGGATCGACGGGATGGTGCGTCAGGGGGTCCCGCAGGCGCTTACCGGCAAACCGGTTGGCCCATTCAGGGTCGGCGCGGCGAATGGCAGTCGCCGAACGCGGATCGGGATCAAAACGCAATTGTATCAGCGCGGGTGCGCTCCATCCTGCCCGGTGCTTCAGGCTGGCAGCAGACCGCCGGTATCGGCCTAGCCAGGCCCCGGCGGGGCTCGCCCGGGCAGAGGCATCATAGCCCGGACGCGCGATAACCGCAATCGGCATGGCGCGCGCCAGTCTGCGCCAGTCCTTCCACTGGTGGAACTGGGCCAGATTGTCGCTGCCCATCAGCCAGACAAAGCGGTTGCGGGGATAGCACCGCTTCAGTGCACGCAGCGTGTCGACGGTATAGCGGGTGCCCAGTTCCCGCTCAATTTGAGTGGGCACGATCGGCACGCCCCGCGCCTGCTCCAGCGCCGAGGCGAGCCGTGCCGCCAGGGGCGCCATACCGGCCTTGGGCTTGAGCGGATTGCCGGGCGAGACCAGCCACCACACTTCGTCCAGCCCCAGCGCGCGGCGCGCGAACAGGCTGATCCGGCGGTGGCCGCCATGTGCGGGATTGAAGCTCCCGCCCAGCAGTGCGACCTTTTTCAGGGCCGGACCTGCCCGGTGCCGCGCACCACCCATTTGTAAGTGGTGAGCCCTTCCAGCGCGACCGGACCGCGTGCATGCAGCCGCCCCGTGGCGATGCCGATTTCCGCGCCAAGGCCGAATTCGCCGCCATCGGCGAACTGGGTGGAGGCATTGGCCATGACGATGGCGCTGTCCACTTCGGCCAGGAACCGCTCGACCGCCGACTCGTCTTCGGAAACGATGGCTTCGGTGTGCTGCGATCCATGCGCGGCAATGTGGCGCAAGGCATGGTCCAGCCCATCGACCACGGCGACGGACAGAATGCTGTCGAGGTATTCGGTATCCCAGTCCTCGTCGGAAGCAGGACCGATTCGCGGATCGAGCGCCATGGCCCGGGCATCGCCGCGCAGTTCGCAGCCTTTGTCCAGCAGGGCGGCGACAACAGCCTGCGAAGCGGGGAACTGCGCGTCGAGCAGCAAGGTCTCCATCGCGCCGCAAATGCCGGTGCGGCGAAGTTTGGCATTCAGGGTGATTTCCACCGCCTTGGCCGGATCGGCTGCGGCGTGGACATAGGTGTGGTTGATCCCGTCGAGGTGCGCCAGGACTGGCACGCGCGCATCGGCCTGGACCCGCGCCACCAGGCTCTTGCCCCCGCGCGGCACGATCATGTCGATCAGGCCCGCCGCCGTCAGCATGGCGCCAACGGCCGCACGGTCCTGGGTCGGCACCAGTTGCACCGCATCGGCGGGAACGCCCGCGCTTTCCAGCCCGCGCACCAGGGCGGCATGGATCGCGCGGTTGGAATGAACCGCCTCGCTGCCCCCGCGCAGCAGAACGGCATTGCCCGATGCCACGCAGAGCGCCGCCGCGTCAGCCGTCACGTTGGGGCGGCTTTCGTAGATGATGCCGATCAGTCCGATCGGCACCCGCACCCGGCTAAGCCGCAGGCCGTTCGGACGTTCCGCGCTGTCGATCACCTGCCCCACCGGATCCGCCAGCCGCGCCACGTTGTCGACCGCATCGGCAATGCCCGCCAGCCGCGCCGGATCGAGCTTGAGCCGGTCGAGCATCGCCGGAGACAGGCCATTCGCCTCACCGGCGGCGAGGTCCTTGGCATTGGCGGCGAGCACTTCGGCCTCCGCCGCGCGCAGGGCCTCTGCCGCGGCGTGCAGGGCCTTGGCCTTTGCGGCATGGTCCATGCGGCCAAGCACGTGCTGCGCGGCGCGGCCTGCCTTGGCCAGGCTTGCGATCAGGGCTTCGGGGGACGGGCTGTTTTCCATAGGGCGCGGGAACTAACACTCCCCCGGCCCGTTGTCACCGGCGCAGCGCTTAACGCGCGCTAAACGATTCATCGCGCTAGACTTTCGACTCGGCGACTCCTGACCTCTGTAGATTCGCGTGGTCGGTCCCGCTCTGCTAGCGCGCGCCCTAACACAGGATGGTAGGGACTCGGGGTCGTCTTGCAAAATTCAGCCGTCGGCGGACTTAAGGACCGCCTGCGGACCTGGTTTCCGGATCGCGAATTCTTCATGCGGTCCGAGGGGCAGGTCCGTTTTATCAAGGTTTCCTCACGGATTCAGATGATCGCTGCGGCCGCCGTCGCGGGGCTTTTGCTTGTCTGGGTCCTGTCGCTCGCCGGCATGGCCATTTCCAGTTACCTTGCGAATCGCGACCGTCTGTCGCTGCTCCACCGCGAGGCGACTGTCGCCAAGTCCGAATCGCGCCTGCAGGCCTATGGTGACGATATCGACAAGGTCGCCGAAGACCTGAAGCGCCGCCAGGATTTCATCGACAAGGTAACCCAGGCCCATCTGGGCGACCTGCCCAAGGACCAGCAGGCCGGGGAAACCGTCTCCAACAGCGCGACCGAAGCGGCAGAGACGGTGAAGAAGGTCAGCCTGGTCCTGCCACAGGCCGCTGCCTTGGCCGAAGTCGAAGCCCGCCAGCTCGCTTTCATCGAGGGACTGACCCGCCTGGCCGATCGCCGTTCTGCCGCTGCCGAAGCGCGGCTGGCACGGCTTGGCCTCAATCCCCGCACCATCCTGGCCCAGATGGACGATCGGACCGCCCAGGGTGGTCCGCTGATTTCCCTCGCCACGTCCGGCGACGGCTCGATCGATCCCCGCTTCCAGCGTTTCGGCCTCAGTCTCGCGCGGATGGAAGCGCTGGAGCGGCGGTTGGCCGCCCTGCCGCAGACCCTGCCCGCCAGCCTGGAATACATTTCCTCTTCCTTTGGCTACCGGCCCGATCCCTTTACCGGCGGACCTGATTTCCATCCCGGACTCGATTTCAAGGGCCCCACCGGCGCGCCGATCTATGCCGCTGCGCCCGGTCGGGTCAGCTTCGTTGGCCAGCGTTCCGGCTATGGTAATGTGGTCGAGATCGACCACGGCCATGGACTCCTTACCCGCTATGCGCATATGTCGGGATTTCGTACACAGGTGGGGAAGGCTGTGATTCCGGGCGAACTGATTGGCCTGATCGGCAACACGGGGCGCTCAACCGGGCCGCACCTGCATTTCGAAGTCCGGATCAATGACCGTCCGGTCAATCCGCGCCCCTTCCTGGAGGCTGTTCCCAATGTTCTCGAAAAAGCCCGCGGCAGTGCCGCACAACGCGGTAGGTAGCACCATGGCAAATTCCACTTTCAGCGTCTTTGGCGCAGACATCCGCATCAAGGGCGACGTTCACGCCTCGGCCGACCTGCACATCGACGGCAAGGTCGAAGGCGACGTGTCGTGCACCTCGCTGGTTCAGGGCGAAAGCGGCGAAATCGTCGGCGCGGTGAAGGCCGAAAGCGCCCGCCTGTCCGGCTCGGTTCGCGGCACGATCACCGTGCGCGATCTCGTCGTGCTGCGGACCGCGCGCATCCAGGGCGACGTGCATTACGATTCGCTGACCATCGAACAGGGTGCCCAGGTCGATGGCCGTTTCGCTCCCCGCGCCGTGGGTGAAGACAGCGCCGTGGTGAACTTCCCCGGCTGAACTCAGACCGCTTAGTCGTCCCCGGTGCCGCTGGGGACCGCGGGCCGGTTCCAATCTTACTGTGCCGCCAGCTCCTCGCGCAGGGCCTTGCGATCAAGCTTGCCGATCATGGTCTTAGGCATGGTCGCGCGGATCACCACCCGGTCCACCCGCTCGTGCTTGCCCAAGCGGGCGTTGACCCAGTCGCGCAGTTCCTCCGGCGTGGCAGAGGCCCCGGCGTCCAGCGTGACGAAAGCGCGCGGCACTTCGCCCAGGTATGCATCGGGCACGCCGATCACCAGCACTTCCTTAATCGCGGGATGTTCTTCCAGCACGGCTTCGACCTGGCTGGGGAAGACCTTGAACCCGCCCACGGAGATCATGTCCTTGATCCGGTCGACAATCGCCAGATAGCCCTCGGCGTCAATCGTCGCGACATCGCCGGTGCGCAGCCAGCGGCCGTCCTCGCGCTCGGCAAAGGCAGTGGCCGCCGCATCGGGGCGGCGCCAGTATCCCTGCATCACCTGCGGCCCCTGGATCGCCAGTTCGCCCGGCTCTCCTTCGGCCGCATCGCGCATGGGGTCATCGCGGTGGAGCAGGCGCACCCGTGTTGACGGAAGCGGCTGGCCTATCGTGCCCGGGCGCTCCTCGCCCTCATAGGGATTGCACGAAACAACGCCCGAGGTCTCGGTCAGCCCATAGCCTTCCACCAGCCGCGCACCGCTGAGCTGTTCGAAGCGCTGCTTGAGCGGAAGCGGCAACGGAGCGCCGCCGGAAATGCAGATGCGCAGCGTGGAAAAGTCGGTCTTGGCCGCGCGGGGATGATCCAGCAGCGCCTGGTACATGGTCGGCACGCCAGGGAACGCAGTCGCCCGCACCCGCTGCAAGGTCTTGAGCGCCTGCCCAGCGTCAAAGCGCGGCAGCATGGCGATGCAGCCGCCGTTGATCACCGTGCGGTTGAGGACCGAGACATTGGCAAAGACATGGAACAGCGGCAGGACGCCCATGATCATGTCGCGCTCTCCCGCGCGCGGATCGAGCGCGGCGACCTGACGGGCGTTGGCCGTGATGTTCTGGTGGGTCAGCATCGCGCCCTTGGGCGTGCCGGTTGTCCCGCCGGTATATTGCAGCAAGGCCAGATCGACTTGGGGATTGAGCGCCACGGGCACAGGCGCGCTGGCCGCAAGACAGTCCTCCCACCGCATGACTCCTGACGCAGCAGGAATCGGGCTGAGCGCCTTGCGGCCCAGCAGCTTCAGCAGGATGCGCTTGGTCAGCGGCAGCATGGCCGCGAGCGAGCCGACGATCAGCGTTTCCAGCGAGGAGTTGTGTTGCACTTGCAGCGCCGTGGGCAGCAGCGCCGTCGAATCGAGCGTCACCAGGATGCGCGCGCCTGAATCCTCGACCTGCGCGGCCAGTTCTGGCGCAGTGTAGAGCGGGCTGAAATTGACCAGGGTCGCCCCGGCCATGGCGGCCCCGAAATAGGCCGAAACGTAGATGGGCACGTTGGGCAGGTAGAGCCCGATCCGGTCACCCTTCTTGACACCCAGCCGTTGCAGCCCCGCCGCAAAGGCAGTCGCTTCGGCATGGAGCTGCGCATAGGTGAAACGGCGGCCGAGGAAATCGACCAGCGGGCGCGATCCGAATGTTCCGGCCGCCTGCGCGAACATTTCGGGCAGGCTTTGCGGCGGAAGATCTAGCGCCCATTGCCCTGGATGGCCAAAATGCGCCACCCAAGGTTCACCCCCAATGCTATTGACAGCCATGTAAGCGGCATAGCCGCTCAAGCGGCCAAAGCCTATTGGCTTTCAGGCGTTTAGTCTTCGCCCGCCGCTTCGGCAGCACGCTTTGCCTCAAGCCAGGCTGCCGCTTCGGCTTCCTGGGCGGCTTCGCTGGCGGCCTTGGCCTGGGCCTCACGCTCGGCGCGCAGTTCCTCGATCAGGGCTTCGCGGTCGTCGCCCAGGCGCAGATCGTCACCCGCTTCGTCATTGGTGCCGGCTTTCTTCGCAGCCTTGGCAACGATGGCGTCCAGCTCGCGCTGGCTGCACAGGCCCAGGGTCACCGGGTCCTTTGCCTGGATGTTCGAGATATTCCAGTGGCTGCGGTCACGGATCGCGGCGATGGTGTTGCGGGTCGTGCCGATCAGCTTGCCGATCTGCGCGTCGGAGATTTCCGGGTGGTTGCGCAGGATCCAGGCAATGCCGTCCGGCTTGTCCTGGCGCTTGGACACCGGGGTATAGCGCGGGCCCTTCGTGCGGCTGACGGTAACCGGAGCCTTCTGCATCTGCAGCGAATAGTTGGGATCGGCCTGACCCTTTTCGATCTCCGCCATGGTCAGTTCGCCGGACCGCACCGGATCGCGCCCGGTATACTTGGAACTGGCCAGATCGTCGGCCATGGCCTGGACTTCCAGAATGTGCAGACCGCAGAATTCAGCGATCTGTTCAAAGCTCAGCGCGGTGTTGTCGACCAGCCACGAAGCGGTGGCGTGCGGCATCAGCGGGGTCGGCTTGGTCACGGGTTTTCTCCGTCAGAAAATAGAAGGGCCGCCCCTCGCGGAGCGGCCGTTTGGGGCGCATCTACGCGCATTTCCATGGACAGGCAAGCTTGCAAACGGTTCGCGGCGATTCCTTGGAGGGCGAGGCTAGCCGACCTTCAGCACGATCTTGCCGATGTGTGCGCCGGCTTCCATGCGGGCATGGGCTGCGGCCGCTTCGGCCAGCGGGAAAGCGCGGTCCATCACCGGGCGGAGCTTGCCCGCCACGACCAACGGCCAGGCGTGCTGGGCGATTTCCTGCGCCAGCATCGTCTTGAACGCATCGGACCGGGGGCGCAGCGTCGATCCCGTCAGGTGCAGGCGGCGGCGCATCACTTCGGCCATGTTGATGGTCGCCTGCAGTCCGCCCTGCACGGCAATGGTCACATGGCGGCCATCGTCGGCCAGGCATTTCAGGTTGCGCGGCACATAATCGCCCGCGACCATGTCGAGCACCAGTTCCACGCCCTTCCCACCGGTGATTCGTGCCACTTCCTCGACAAAGTCCTGCGCCTTGTAGTCAATCGCATGGTCGGCGCCGATCTTGAGCGCCTCGGCGCACTTGTCCGCGCCGCCGCAGGTGACGATCACGGTCAGGCCGAAATGCTTGCCCAGCATGATGGCCATGGAGCCGATCCCGCTGGTGCCGCCGTGAACCAGGATCGTCTCGCCCTCGCGCGCATAGCCGCGCTCGAAGACGTTGTGCCACACGGTGAACAGCGTTTCTGGCAGGGCTGCGGCCTGGTCCAGCGGCAGTCCATCGGGGATTGGCAGGCAGTGCCCGGCCGGAACCCGGCAATATTGCGCATAACCGCCGCCCGGAGTGAGCGCGCAGACCTGCTTGCCCAGGAGGCCCGGATCGGCACCTTCTCCCAGGGCCACGACTTCGCCCGAAACCTCCAGCCCGATCAGAGGCGAGGCGCCCGGGGGCGGCGGATAGAAGCCCTGGCGCTGGATCACGTCGGGCCGGTTGACCCCGGCAAAGGCGACCTTGATCAGCACTTCGCCCGCCTGCGGCGCGGGAACGGGCACGGTCATCAGGTGCAGCACTTCAGGCCCGCCGGTCCCCTCATAATGCGCGGCCTGCATCGTTTCGGGTAGAGTATCAGTCATTTGCCAAGCACCTGTTGCCTGCGGGACACGCCGCAAGGACTAGCTCTATGGCGAGTTGACAGCAAGCGCCAGCCGTCCGAAGCTGGCAGCCATGGACGAAGACCTGCCCCGGCCCAAAGGCGATGCCGCCAGCCTGCTGGCGAAGGAATCGCTCGATTCCTATTCGCAGGACGAGCTGACGGTGCGCATTTCCCTGCTTGAGGCAGAGATTGAGCGGGTACGCCAACACCGCGACAAGGCAGCGGCCCACCGTGCCGCCGCCGATGCGCTGTTCCGGCGCCCGGCAAGCTGATGCGCGGCCCCGCCCCTTTTTGCCGGGCGAAGGCTCCCCATATAGGCTTGGTTAATCCCGTTCGTTCATGTTCTCCAGCAGTGCAAAATTCACTGAATGGAGCGATCACCCTCCATTGGAGACCACGTTAGATGCCCAGTTTCGCCCAGAGCCTCGAAAAGACGCTGCACGCGGCGCTGACCAATGCGTCGGACCGCAGCCATGAGTATGCGACGCTGGAGCATCTCCTGCTCGCGCTGATCGACGATCCGGACGCTGCCCAGGTGATGGGCGCTTGCGGCGTGGACCTGGCCGAACTGACCGAGGTGGTAAAACAATACCTCGATCAGGAATACCAGTCGCTCAAGACGCAGGAAAAGGAAGACCCCTCGCCCACGGCAGGATTCCAGCGCGTGATCCAGCGCGCGATCCTGCACGTCCAATCGAGCGGCAAGGACACCGTGACCGGCGCCAACGTGCTGGTCGCGCTGTTTTCGGAACGCGATTCCTATGCGGTTTATTTCCTGCAGCAGCAGGACATGACCCGGCTCGATGCGGTCAGCTTCATCAGCCACGGCATCGGCAAGGGCGGCAAGCGGATCGAGGATCGCTCACCCCAGGGCGTGGAATCGCCCGACCAGCCCGCCCAGGAAGAAAAGGCCGCCGCCAAGGACAAGAAGGAAACCGCGCTCGACCAGTTCTGCGTCAACCTCAATGAAAAGGCGATGGCGGGCAAGGTCGATCCGCTGATCGGACGCGGCCCGGAAGTGGACCGCACGATCCAGATTCTCTGCCGCCGGTCCAAGAACAACCCGCTTTATGTCGGCGATCCGGGCGTGGGCAAAACGGCGATTGCCGAAGGTCTGGCGCGCAAGATCGTCGAAGGCGAAGTGCCCGAAGTGCTGCAGAACGCGGTGATCTACTCGCTCGACATGGGCGCGCTGCTGGCGGGAACCCGTTATCGCGGCGACTTTGAAGAGCGGCTCAAGCAAGTGGTGAACGAGCTTGAGAAAATGCCGGAAGCCGTTCTTTTCATTGACGAAATTCATACCGTGATCGGCGCGGGCGCAACCAGCGGCGGGGCGATGGACGCGTCCAACCTGCTCAAGCCCGCCCTGTCCGGCGGCACGATCCGCTGCATCGGATCGACCACTTACAAGGAATTCCGCAACCACTTCGAAAAGGACCGCGCCCTGCTGCGCCGGTTCCAGAAGATCGACGTGAACGAACCCACGGTCGAGGACACGATCAAGATCCTGAAGGGCCTGCGCACCGCCTTTGAAGAGCATCACAAGGTCAAGTACACGCCCGACGCGATCAAGACCGCGGTCGAGCTGTCGGCGCGCTACATCAACGACCGCAAGCTGCCCGACAAGGCCATAGACGTGATCGACGAAGTCGGCGCGATGCAGATGCTCGTCCCGCCCAGCAAGCGCAAGAAGACCATCACCGCGCGCGAGATCGAGGCTGTGATCGCCACCATGGCGCGCATTCCGCCCAAGTCCGTTTCGAGCGATGACCGCCAGGCGCTGGAGCATCTGGAACGCGATCTGAAGCGCGTGGTGTTCGGCCAGGACAAGGCGATCGAAGTGCTCAGTTCGGCCATGAAGCTCAGCCGCGCAGGCCTGCGCGATCCGGACAAGCCGATCGGCTCTTTCCTGTTCTCCGGCCCGACCGGCGTGGGCAAGACCGAAGTGTCAAAGCAGCTCGCCCAGATTCTGGGCATTCCGATGCAGCGCTTCGACATGTCGGAATATATGGAGCGTCACTCGGTCAGCCGCCTGATTGGCGCGCCTCCGGGCTATGTCGGGTTCGACCAGGGCGGCCTGCTGACCGATGCGGTCGACCAGCAACCGCACTGCGTGCTGCTGCTAGACGAAATCGAAAAGGCCCACCCGGACCTGTTCAACATCCTGTTGCAGGTGATGGACAATGGCCGCCTGACCGACCACCACGGCAAGACGGTCGATTTCCGCAATGTCGTGCTGATCATGACCACCAATGCCGGGGCCAGCGACATGGCCAAGCAGGGCATCGGCTTCGGCGACGTATCCAAGGCCGACGCGGGCGACGAAGCGGTCAAGCGGATGTTCAGCCCTGAATTCCGCAACCGCCTGGATGCCATCGTGCCGTTCGCCTACCTTGGCCCCGACGTCATCGCGCGGGTGGTCGAAAAGTTCGTCCTGCAACTGGAACTGCAACTGGCCGAGCAGAACGTCCACATCCAGTTCGACAGCGATGCCCGCGCCTGGCTGGGCAAGCGCGGCTATGACAAGCTCTATGGCGCGCGCCCGATGGCCCGTCTGATCCAGGAAAAGGTCAAGCAGCCGCTGGCGGAGGAACTGCTGTTCGGCAAGCTGCGCCACGGCGGCGAGGTCCACGTCTCGGTCAAGGACGAGGCGCTGGCCTTTGAGCTGACTCCCGCCCCGCCGAAGCTGGACAAGAAGAAAGCGAGCAAGGGTGCTGCCAAGCCGAAGGCGCCGCGCAAGGGCAAGGCCACTCCGGAAGCGAGCAGCGACTGAACATTTGCGCCGCTCACCCTGAGCCTGTCGAAGGGTGGATGGAGCTGCCGTAACCCGGCTTCGACAAGCTCAGCCTGAGCGGTGGGTGTGATAGCGGGCGCACCCCCTGACCTTTCGGTCACTGGAACAAAGCAGCGGCCATCGTCATTCTGAATGGCGATGGCCGCTTCCTTTTCATGGATCAGGGCGGAGCCGATGGGCATCCGCGTGCTACCGGCCGACTGCTGGATCGATCCGGCGCGCCCGGTGGACCGTGCGCTGGTCACCCACGGTCACGCCGACCACGCGCGCGGCGGACACGGGCAGACGGTGGCGACACCCGGAACCCTGGCGATCATGGCCGAGCGTTACGGCGTGGCTGCGGGCGCAGTGCCGGTCCAATATGGCGAGACCTTGACCCTTCCGGGCGGGGTAAGCGCAACCTATCTGCCCGCCGGTCACGTGCTGGGTTCGGCCCAGATCCTGCTGGAACATGCCGGCGAACGGGTGATCGTGACCGGTGATTACAAGCGCCGCCCCGATCCGACCTGCCCGCCTTTCCAGCCTGCCGCCTGCGACGTGTTCATCACCGAGGCGACTTTCGGCCTGCCGGTCTTTCGCCACCCGCCGATCGAACAGGAAATCGCCAAGCTGCTCGCGGCGCGCGCCGCCAATCCCGCCCGCTGCGTGCTGGTTGGCGCCTATGCCCTGGGCAAGGCGCAGCGGGTGATCGCGCAGCTGCGCCTGGCCGGTTACCATGAACCGATCTTCCTCCACGGCGCGCTGGAACGGATGTGCCGCTTGTATCAGGAGCACGGCATCGACCTTGGCGACCTGCGGCTGGTGGCGGGAATGCTCAAGGGCGCCTTGGCGGGACAGATCGTGCTCTGCCCGCCCAGCGCGCTGAACGACCGCTGGAGCCGCCGCCTGCCCGATCCGGTCACGGCCATGGCATCAGGCTGGATGCGGGTGCGCCAGCGCGCCCGGCAGCGCAATGTTGAACTGCCGCTGATCATTTCTGACCACGCCGACTGGGACGAACTGACCGCCACGATCACCGAGATCAATCCGCAGGAAACCTGGATCACCCATGGCCGGGAGGATGCGCTGCTGCGCTGGTGCGCGCTGAACCAGCGCAAGGCCCGCGCCCTGGCCCTGGTCGGTTACGAGGACGAGGATGATTAGCCGCGCGCAGATCCTCCCCCTCTGGGGGAGGTGGCAGCCCGCAGGGCTGACGGAGGGGGCGTGCCACAAAGCACCTCCTTTGCCGCCAGCCCCCTCCACCACCGCTGCGCGGCGGTCCCCCTCCCCGGTCCGGGGAGGTTCTTGAGATGGAGGAGTTTGCCGCCCTCCTCGATGCCCTCGTCTATACCCGCAGCCGCAATAGCAAGCTGGCGCTGATCGCCGACTATCTGCGCCGCATGCCCGATCCGGACCGCGGCTGGACCCTGGCCGCGCTGACCGACGGGCTGGATTTCAAGGCGGTGAAGGCGGGAACCGTTCGCGCCCTGATCATGGAACGGGTCGACCCCGAACTGTTCGCCCTGTCGCGCGACTTTGTCGGCGATACGGCGGAAACGGTCAGCCTGCTCTGGCCCGAACCGGCAGGGGAAGTGCCGCCGCCGCCGAGCGTGGCCGAAGCGGTTGCCGCCCTGTCGGCGATGACCCGCGCAACGGTGAATGCCGAGCTTTCGGCCCTGCTCGACCGGCTCGATACCAATGGCCGCTATGCCCTGCTGAAACTGGCGACCGGGGCCATGCGGATCGGCATTTCGGCGCGGCTGGCCAAGGTGGCCTTTGCCCAGGCCTTCGATGTTCCCATTGATGATGTGGAAGAGCATTGGCACGGCCAGACCGCGCCCTATGCCGCCCTGTTCGATTGGGCGGCCCACGGCGGGGAGGCACCCAGCGCCGAGCACTTGCCCCTGTTCCGCCCCTTCATGCTGGCCCACCCGCTGGAGGATAGCGCCATCGACATGGCCGACTATGCCGCTGAGTGGAAATGGGATGGCATCCGCGTGCAATTGGTTCACGTCAACCGGGAAAGCCGGCTCTATTCCCGGTCCGGCGACGATATTTCCGGCACTTTTCCCGAAGTGACCGCCGCGCTGGATATTCCCGCCGTGCTGGACGGCGAACTGCTGGTGCGCGGCAGCCATCAGGGCGGTGAGGCGGGCGGTGCGGCCAGCTTCAACGCCCTGCAGCAAAGGCTGGGCCGCAAGACCGTGTCCAAGGCCATGCTGGCCGATTATCCCGCCTTTGTACGCCTTTATGACCTGCTGGTGCGGGAGGGTGAGGACCTGCGGCCACTCCCCTGGACCGACCGCCGCGCCGCGCTGGAACACTTCGTCCCGCGCCTGGATCCGCAGCGGTTCGATCTGAGCGCCGTCATCCCCGCCGCCAGCCTGGATGAACTGGCCGCCATCCGCGAACGCGCCCGCGACGATGCGATCGAAGGGGTGATGCTGAAACGCAAGGACAGCCCCTATGTCCCCGGCCGCAAGACCGGCCTGTGGTACAAGTGGAAGCGCGATCCGCTGCTGATCGATTGCGTGTTGATGTATGCCCAGCGCGGCAGCGGCAAGCGCAGCAGCTTTTATTCGGACTTCACCTTCGGCTGCTGGGACGGCGACCCGGACCAGGGAGCCGAACTGCTTCCCGTCGGCAAGGCCTATTTCGGGTTTACCGACGAAGAGCTCAAATGGCTCGACCGTTATGTCCGCACGCACACCGTCAATCGCTTTGGCCCGGTGCGGGAGACGGACAGGAGCCTGGTCTTTGAAGTCGCTTTCGATTCGGTCCACCTCAGCAAGCGGCACAAGTCCGGCGTCGCCATGCGTTTTCCGCGCATCAGCCGGATCCGCGCCGACAAGCCTGCGCACGAGGCGGACCGGCTGGACAGTCTGAAGGCCCTGATCCGGGATTGATCCCGGTCAAGGTCGATTGCCCGCACCGGCTTTACCGTGACGCTGTGAGAAGTTTGACCGGAGCCCCTGCGTGACCACCGCCCCAGAAGACGCAAAAGCCGCCACAGCCTTTGAGCGGATCGGCGGCCACGGCGCGATGCGCGCGATTACTGAGCGGTTCTATGACCTGATGGAACAGGATCCCGCATTCGCCGAACTACGCGCGATCCATGCGCCCGACCTGGCACCCATGCGCGAGTCTCTGCCGCTGTTCCTGGCCGGGTGGGCGGGCGGCCCGCGCGACTGGTTTGAGCGCAATCCCGGCAAATGCATGATGTCGATGCACGCGCCTTTCCCGATCAACCGCCAGACCGCCGAACAATGGGCCGAGGCGATGAACCGCGCGATTGCTGAGGCAGAGGTCGCCGACCGTGAAGTTGCCGAAGCGATGGCCGATGTCCTGTCCCGGATGGCAAGGGGCATGGCGCGCGAGTGACCTCGCCAAACCGGCGGACCGGCATTAAACCGGCAGGCCATGAACTCGATTGATCGTTCGCGCCGCCGCCTGGCCGTGGCCGCCGCTGCCCTGGCGGGCTATGTCGATGCCACCGGGTTCCTCTCCGCGAACAGCTATTTCGTCTCGTTCATGTCCGGCAATACCACCCGGCTCGGGGTCGATCTGGTCGCCAATCCGCACACCGCCGTGGTTCCAGCCCTGCTGGTCCTGGGTTTCGTGGTCGGCGTATTCGGCGGCGCGCTGCTCGCGGCAAAAGCAGGCAAGCAGCGCAAGTTCGCCGTGCTGTGCCTGGTCGCGGCCCTGCTGGCGGGAGCTGCCATGGCAGGCCGGGGTGCAGAGCTGGAACTGGCCATGGCCTTGCTGGTCCTGGCCATGGGCGCACTCAACAACACGTTCCAGCGCGATGGCGAAGTGTCGGTGGGCCTGACCTACATGACCGGAGCGCTGGTCCGCTTTGCCCAGGGGCTTGCAGCGAAAGTCCTGGGCAATGGCGGCGCGGGGTGGGAATCCTGGCTGATGCTGTGGCTGGGCCTGGCGCTGGGCGCGGTCGCGGGCGCATTCGCGCTGCTGACCTGGCCCGCCTATGCGCTGTGGCTGCCTGCGGTCTGGGCGCTGGTCCTGGCGCTGCTGGCGCGGCGGATCGCGCTCAGCTGATCCGCACCAGCTTGTCGCGCCCAGTTGCGCCGCGCAACAAGTCCAGCCGCGAAACGCCAACGCCCAGCGCATCGGCCAGGAGTTCCAGCACCGCGCGGTTGGCCTTGCCATCGTCGGGCTTGGCGCGAACCTTAACCTGCAGCACCCCTTCGCCCAGTTCGATGGCTTCGCTGCGCGCTCCGGGAGTCACGCGCAGTGCCAGCCGCCCCTCGGCATCGGCGAGGGCGCGGATCGCATCGGCGGGCGGAAAGTCAGCCTTAGGCCGCGCCATCGTACAGAGCGGCGTGGTGCTTCGCGTTCTCGACATAGTGGGCCACGCCCATCTGCAGGCCCGCAATCACCCGGTCGTCCAGGTCGCGCATGAAAGTGGCGGGGCGACCGCTCCACAGCTGGCGCGCCGGAATGCGCTTGCCCGGAGCGAGCAAGGCCCCTGCCGCCAGCATCCCTTCGCGCTCGATCACGCAGCCGTTCATGGTCTGGGCCGAGAAGCCGACGAAGCCCTTGTCCTCGATCACGGTCCCATGAATCATCGCCATGTGGCCGATCAGCACGTCTTCGCCGATCAGGGTCGGAAAACCGTCCGGCGCACCCGGCTGCGCGCCGTCGCAGTGGATCACGGTGCCGTCCTGCACATTGCTGCGCGCGCCGATCACGATCCGGCTGACATCGCCGCGCAGCACGCAGTTGTACCAGATGGATACGTCAGGCCCGATCTCCACATCGCCGATGATCCGGCAGCCGGGGGCAATGAAAGCGCTGTCGTGAATCCGCGGGCTCTTGCCGTGAATGCCGATGATGGTCGTGTCAGGTCGCTGCTTGGTCATGGTGTTCCCAGAAAGTTGGCCCAGGTTACATAGGGCAGGATCGAGGCGTGGTCATCCGTCCAGGGATGCGCGGCGGGCTTGCCCAGGGCGCGCCATTTCATGGCTGGAGCCACCTGGGCCAATGCTTTGAGCTGGCCGGGATCGCGCGTGATCGCAATCCAGGTGGAGCCGGTCCAGGGGCTTTCCACCGGGGGTTCATCCTCGCGCACTGCGGCGTGGAGCCGCCGCTGCCCGACTGCCGCTGCAATCGCGGGTTCCAGGTTCATGTAGCGGTTGGAAATATGCACGAACAGCACACCCTGCGGCGCCAGGGCATCGAGGTAGACCCCGAAAGCCTCGCTGGTCAGCAAGTGCAAGGGCACCGAGTCTGACGAAAAGGCATCGATGGCGAGAAGGTCGAAGCTGCCCGCGCGCACCTTGGCCAGGTTGAGACGGGCATCGCCCAGCACGACCTTGGCCTGCGGGGCGCAGTCGCGCAGGAAGGTGAACTGCCCGCGCTGCGACAGGTTCAGCACCGCCTCGTCAATCTCATACATGGTCCAGGCCTGGCCGGGCCGGGCATATCCGGCCAGCGACCCCGTCCCGAGTCCGACCACGCCCAGCCGCTGCTTGCCGGGAAAGAGCCGCGCGGCATTGGCAAAGCCGATCGCCACGCCGGAACCGGGGCCATAGTACGACAGCGGCAAGCAACGCATGGCCGGGTCGAGCGACTGCTGGCCGTGCAGCGTGGTCCCATGGGCCAGGGTGCGCAGCTTGCGTTTAGGATAGTCGCGGACGGTATAGACCCCGAAATAGCTGCGGGTACGCACGCCGTCGCGGCTGTCGTAAAGCGTCTGCAGGCCGCCCTGGACCAGCATGATTGCGGCCAGCAGACCCACCACCAGCCAGCGCCACGGAACCAGGACCAGGCCGACAACGGTCAAACCCGCAGCAAGGGCGCCGCTCACGTGGTCATTCCCGGCGTACTGGTTGGCGTCATGAAGGTTCCACCCCAGCACCAGCGCGGCCAGCACGGCCATGCCCAGCGCCATGTACTTCAGCTCCCGCTGCAACCCGCCCAGCCGCGTCCAGTCGAGCAACGGGGTGCGCGGGATCAGCATGGCAGCAGCCAGAACCAGCAGCGGATGCTCCCACACCCAGTCGAACACCAGCGGCGCGATCAGCGCGGTGAACAGGCCGCCCAGCGCGCCGCCCGCCGACATGGCCAGATAGAATCCGGTCAATTGCTCTGGCGCGGGACGCAGGTCGTAAAGCCGCGCATGGAGGGCAACGCAGACGAAGAACAGCAAGCTGACGCTGCCGATCACCGGGAGCAGGCCGTTCGACCCCTGCGATACCATGGCCAGACCGCCAACCGATAACAGCACGGGCCAGGCCATGGCCGAAATCATCTGCGCCGGTCCGCGCCGGTCGGCAAAGGCTATAACGAAGCTGAGCAGGTAGATCCCCAGCGGAATCACCCACAGCAGGGGCATCGCGAAAATGTCAGTGGTCAGGTGCGTCGTGGTCGACAGCATCAGCCCCGAAGGAACCGCGGCCAGCACGATCCACAGGGCGAGCTGGCGCGGCGGAACCTTCG
Organism: Novosphingobium sp. NPDC080210; assembly: GCF_050281025.1. Taxonomy (NCBI): domain Bacteria; kingdom Pseudomonadati; phylum Pseudomonadota; class Alphaproteobacteria; order Sphingomonadales; family Sphingomonadaceae; genus Novosphingobium; species Novosphingobium sp. NPDC080210. Next base: position 368,885 of record NZ_JBNNWL010000003.1, on the reverse strand, counting down.
CGCTGACCTCCGCGGATTGCACAGCGGCATCGCCAAGGCCTCGTCGCGCGCGGACGCAGAGCGCGATCAGGACCAGCAGCACCAGATAGCCAGCGCTCCACGCCCAGGCCTGGCTATGGGTGGGCAGCAAGGGCTCGACCAGCAGGGGATAAGCGACCAGCCCGGCAAAGCTGCCCAGGTTGGACGCGGCATAGAGCGCCCAAGGCTCCCCCGCTGCCGGGTGCAAGGCATACCACCGCTGCATCAAGGGCGCCTGCGCCGATACCAGGAAGAACACCGGACCAATGCTGAGCGCCAGCAAGGCCGGAACCCAGAACACTTCGCTGCCCGGCGCGGGTGCAGGCAGGCTGACCAGCCCGACCGGCAGGGTCAGCAGCGCGACGGCGTATAGCGCAAGGTGCAGCCGGCTCTGCCGCCGCAAGGGCAGGCGCGACAAGCGGTGGGCATACCAGTATCCGGCCAGCAGCAGCGCCTGATAGACCAGCATCGCGCTGTTCCAGACGTTGGGCGCGCCGCCCAGCTGCGGCAGGGCCATGCGCGCCACCATCGGCTGGATCAGGAACAGCAGGAAGGAGCCGGTCAGGATCGTGACGACGAACAGCGCCCGCGACGGTCCTCCCATCCGCTTACCCTTGCCCCTCTTCACGCGTGAGCCGCTCTGTCTCCAGCCCGAATTCAGCCATTGAGCAGCCGCGCCGCATGGGCGGCGTGATAGGTCAGCACGCCCGAACAGCCGGCCCGTTTGAACGCCAGCAGGGTTTCCAGAACCAGGGTATCGCGGTCCCCTGCGCCGGCGGCGGCGGCATGTTCGATCATCGCATATTCGCCGCTGACCTGGTAAGCGAATACCGGAACTTCGAAGGCTTCCTTCACCCGGCGGACGATATCCAGATAGGGCAGCCCCGGCTTCACCATCACGCTGTCCGCCCCTTCGGCCAGGTCCAGCTCCACTTCGCGCAGGGCTTCCTCGGCATTGGCAGGGTCCATCTGATAGGTCTTCTTGTCGCCCTTCAGCAGGCCACGCGAACCGACCGCGTCGCGGAACGGACCATAGAAGGCGCTGGCATATTTCGCCGCATAGGACATGATCTGGACATTGACGTGCCCGCCTTGCTCCAGCGCATCGCGGATCGCGCCGATCCGGCCATCCATCATGTCGGATGGCGCAATGACGTCAGCCCCGGCTGCGGCCTGGTTCAGGCTCTGCCCGACCAGGACATCGACCGTCGCATCGTTCAGCACATAGCCGCGCGCGTCGATCAGGCCGTCCTGACCGTGGCTGGTATAGGGATCGAGCGCAACGTCGGTCAGCACGCCGATGTCGTCCCCGCAGGCATCCCTGATCGCCTTGATCGCGCGACACATCAGGTTGTCCGGGTTGAGCGCCTCTTTCCCGTCCTCGCTGCGCAGGTCGGCAGGCGTATTGGGAAACAGCGCCAGACACGGGATCCCCAGCGCCACCGCTTCGCGTGCCCGCGCGGCGATTCCATCGACCGACCAGCGCGACACGCCCGGCAGGGAACCGATCGGGTCTTCAACCCCCTGCCCCTCGGTCACGAAGAGCGGCCAGATCAGGTCTGCCGGGGTAAGGATGGTTTCGCGGTGCAGGGCGCGGCTCCAGGCCGAGGCTCGGGTGCGGCGCAGGCGGGTGGCGGGAAAGGATGACATGGCGCGGGTCATAGGCCGCGCGCCGCGTCACCTCAACTCTTCAATCGATCGATCTCGCGCCGGGGAGCCTGGGCGCCCTGCGCCTGGCGCGGGGCAAGGCTGGTCATCGCCGCACCAGGCGAGACCGCTTTCAGCTGGGCCATGCGCGCCCGGAATGCGGCCAGCTCCTTCTGGTCGACCTGGTTGCTGACAGTGAAGCGGACCGAAAGCGGGTTCACCGCGCGCCCGTTCTGATACAGCTCGTAATGCAGGTGCGGCCCGGTCGACAGGCCGGTGGAACCGACATAGCCGATCACTTGCCCGGCACTCACCCGCGCGCCGTTCGGCACGGCCACCCGGCTCATGTGGGCATAGGCGGTGGCGAACCCGCCGCCGTGGTCCAGCTTGACGTAATTGCCGTGGCCGCCGTGCCAGCCGGAATAGATCACCCGCGCATCGCCCACGGCATAGATCGGCGCGCCATGGGGAGCGCCGAAGTCGATCCCGGCGTGCATCCGCGTATAGCCCAGCACCGGATGGCGCCGCGCGCCGAAGTTCGAGGTGACCCGCCCGCCATAGACCGGCATGATCAGGCCGGTGCGCTGCGCCCCCATGCCCGATGCTTCGAAGAAGATCCCTTCCTTGCCCCAGCGCAGCAATTGCGCCTTGGGCTTTCCAGCCTTTTCCAGGCCGGCAAACAACAGGTCGCCGACTTGCGTTTCCCCACTGGCGGCGCGGCGATAAGCGACGATGATGTCGAACGTGTCGCCCGCCTCGATCGCCGTATCCAGGCTGAGATGCTGGTCGAGCGCTTGCAGGTATTGCTGGATCGCCTCGATCGGAGCGCCCGCCGCCCGGGCCGAGCGATAAAGCCCGCTGCCGACCACACCGCGAATGCGCAGCGGAGTCATGTCCACCGCAATCGGCTGCTGCGCGATAGCAAGCTGGCCGCCCACCCGGCTGACTTCCAGGTCGAGATCGAACCGCGCGCGGAACGCCAGATGCTCCAGCGGCCGGGCCTGCCCCGGCGCGGGCGGAGCGCCCAGCCGCAGGTCCACCTGGGTCCCGGCTGGAATCTGCGCGACCGGCTGCACACCCGCCACCAGCGCGGTGGCCGCCCCTGCATCGGCTTCGCTCACCCCGGCGCGGATCAGCATCCGGGCGAAGCTATCCCCCTGGGCCAGCGTGGCGGTAAGCTGCACCGTGGTGCGCTGCGGCGCTGCCGCCAATTGCGCCACCGCTGCGGTCGCCCCGGCGCGCTTGCCGCTGTCCGCGCCATAGCCAAGCGGCTGGATCATCTGGCTTCGCAACTCGTCCCGCTGCGCATCGTCCAGAGTCACGACTGGAGAAGCGGCAATCGCGGCATAGTCCGGCCAGAACGAAAGCGCCACCAGTCCCAGCCCCACCATGGTCGCCAGTCCGCGAAACCAGCGCCGACTGCCGATATCCTCGGCCAGATCCGGCGCCCAGTCGATCTCTAGCTGCGCAAGCGAATCGAGCCGCGCACTCCAGGCTCCGAACCGTCCTGGATTCGGCACTGCCACGAGTGCGGCCGCAGTCGTCATCGGCGCGATTTGGCGCGGCATTGTCAACGGCGGGCCTCCAGGGTGTTGCTAAACCGTGTAATCCCTGCACCGCCAGTGGTTAACTTGTACCTAAGAGCCCCATGCCATCCTTGGACCGGCTGTCCGGGGTGCTCCGCCGCGGGCACCCCGGATTGTCCTGGCACTTGCCACACTTGATTCCAGCGCCCCGCGCATAGCCCATAGCTCGCACCGCAAGGCGGTGCTTGATCCGACCACGCGTCGGGGATTGCTACGCACGCGGCAACGGCCGCAAGGGCTGCGATTCGGTCCGTAAAGGTCAATGCGGTCCCGGAAAGCGCCCCTGGCAAACATGCGATTAACATATCTGGTTAAGGCTATCCTAAATGGCGGCCTTCTGCCGGCTTCTGTGTCATTCGGGAACAGAAAAACCGGATTGAGCACGGATTAAACTACTGATAAACAGGGTTTATACGGAGGCGGGTTCAGGAAAATTCTTTGCTTCCGGGTCTAGTAGGGTCGCACCTCTGTTTTTTGGAAATAGGCAATCGGAAAGATCGCCCAGGCGGTTTCCGTGAGGTGCTTTCGACGTTCCCAGGCCCGGATGCGCAAGCCCGTCGTGAGTATCAGACCGAAGTTTTTCAGATGGTTCAGAGTTGAGAGATAATCCAATGTTCAAGACAGCTTACAAGTTCGCGGCGGCAGCCGTCGCCCTGGCCGCGCTGCCCGGCGCTGCCCAGGCTGGCACGGCAACCACCACCTCCACTGCATCGTTCAATGTGGTCACCCAGTGCTCGATTACGGGTGCCACTGTCGAACTGGGCACTTTCACGGTGAACAACACCTTCCTCGAGCTAGGTCAAAAAATCGGCTATACTTATGCTGCCGTCGGCTCTGAAACGCCGGGAACGGATGGGTACGAAGGGGTCACTTGGGGCACGATAAACTGTGACAACGGCACCCCTTACAGACTGAAAATCAAGGGCAACTCCCCGTACAACGGGATCCTGATCAATGTAGGTGGCAAGACCGCCCATCTGATGACCTTCGTGAAGACGATCGGCGGCGTGACTGCTCCTCTTAACGAAGGGTCGTGGACGGCTGCATGGGGCGCAAGCGCAAACATTGCCACTAGCGGAGCGTCCGGAGTCGGCACCGGGACGAATCAAACCGTCCGGGGTTCGGCCCCGATCTACTTGAATCTGGGTGGCCTGACCGCACTCGACACCGACAAGTTCGGCGTAGCCGGGACTTACACCGACAATCTGACCTATACTCTGGAGTTCTGATCCAGACGGGATCCAGTCCAATGGGGTGCTCCACGGCGGAGCGCCCCATTTTGCTATGGACCAAAGCTGCGGGGAAATCTCTGTCCCGCCACCTTGCCGATTGCCCTGGCGCTTGCCACATCTGATGCATGGCCCAGCGCAAAGCCGCCCATACCTCTCGCCTCAAGGCGGTGCTCGGTCCGACCAATACCGGCAAGACACATCTGGCGATCGAGCGGATGTGCGCTCACTCCTCGGGCATGATCGGCTTTCCCCTGCGGCTGCTGGCGCGCGAGGTCTACGACAAGGTCTGCGCGATCAAGGGGGCGCAGCATGTCGCCCTGATAACCGGCGAGGAACGGATCGAACCCAAGAACGCGCGCTACCTGCTCTGCACGGCCGAGGCCATGCCGGTCCTGGCCGACGTGGCCTTTGCCGCCATCGACGAGGCGCAGCTGGGTGCCGACCGGGAACGCGGCCATGTCTTTACCGACCGGATGCTCCACGCGCGCGGGCGCGACGAGACGCTGATCCTGGGTTCGGCCACGCTGGAGCCGATGGTCAAGGCCCTGCTGCCCGAAGCCGAAATCGTCAGCCGCCCGCGCTTTTCCACCCTGTCCCATGCCGGTGCCAAGAAACTCAGCCGCGTGCCGCCGCGCAGCGCGATTGTCGCCTTCAGCGCCGAGCAGGTCTATGCCGTGGCGGAAATGCTGCGCCGGTTCCGGGGCGGGGCTGCCGTGGTGATGGGCGCCCTCAGCCCGGAAACCCGCAACCGCCAGGTCGCCTTGTACCAGAATGGCGAGGTCGATTACCTGGTCGCCACCGACGCCATCGGCATGGGCCTCAACCTCGACATCGACCACGTCGCCTTTGCCGGCCTGTGGAAGTTCGACGGAGTGCGCCAGCGCCGCCTGACCACCAGCGAAATGGCACAGATCGCGGGGCGGGCTGGCCGCCACCAGCGCGACGGCAGCTTCGGCACCCTGGCAGGGACCGGCGGCCACGATGCCGAATTCACGCCCGAAGAAGTCTATGCGATCGAGGAACATCGCTTCCCCCCGCTGACCAAGATGTTCTGGCGCGAGGCGGAGCCGGACATGAGCAGCCTCAAGTCCCTGCTCGCCGACTTGTCGCGCGCGCCGGACCGGCCCGAACTTGCCCCCGCGCCCGAAGCGATTGACCTCGCCGTGCTGCGCCGCCTGTCTGAGGAACCCGACATTGCGCAAACGGTTCGGGGGCAAGCCACGGTGCGGCGCTTCTGGGAAGCGTGCTCGCTGCCCGACTTCCGCCAGCACGGTGCCGAAACCCACGCCCGCTTCGTGGCGCGGCTGTGGCAGGATCTGCGCCACGGTCAGCTGGGCGGCGACTTCGTGGCTCGCGCCATTGCCGATCTCGACAATCCCGGCGGCGACATCGACACGCTGCAAATGCGCATCGCCGCGATCCGCACCTGGGCCTATGTCGCCCAGCGGCCTGACTGGGTCCTGGCCAAGGAAGAGATGGCGGCGCGGGCAAGGGCGGTCGAAACCCGGCTATCCGATGCGCTCCACGCGCGCCTGACCGAACGCTTCGTCAATCGCCGCACGTCGGTCCTGATGAAGAAGCTGGGGCCGGACGCAGGGCTTCTGCCCGTGGAACTGGTCGAGGACGAAGTCCAGGTCGATGGCGAGCCGATCGGCCACCTCGCGGGCTTCCGCTTTCGCGTCGATCCGCAATGCCGTCTGGCCGACCGCAAGCTGTTGCTGGCAGCGGCGGAACGGCACTTGCCCGCCCTGCGTAAAAGCCGCGCCGAAGCGCTGCTGGCGGAAGAGGGCGCACGGCTTTCGCTTCGGGAAGCGCGCATCCTCTGGGATGGCGAACCGGTGGCCAAACTCGATCCAAGTCGAAACCTGCTGGTCCCCCGCATTACCCTTGATGCGTCGCTCGATGCGCTGTCTGCCGAACTGCGGCAGCGGATCGTGGCTTCGCTGGAACAATGGCTGGCAAGCCAGCTCAAGGCGCTGACACCGCTCCACCGCCTGAACGCGGCGGCGGGCGAGGCAGCCTCCGGCCCCGAACTGCGCGCCTTGCTGATTCGGCTGGTCGAAACGGGCGGAATACTGGAACGCGCAGGATCGAACCTCGACAAGCTCAGCCCCGAACAGCGTGAACGGCTGCGCAAGCTGGGAGTTAGAGTTGGTGCACTGGACCTGTTCGTCCCGGACATGTTGAAGCCGGCGGCGCTCTCTGCCTGGTGCACCCTGCAAGCCGTCCGCGGCCTGCCGCATCACGCCCCGGTGCCGAACATGCCGCCGGTCGTCACCACGCCGGGCAAGGCGCTTGCCCCGCCCGGCTATCGCCGCCTCGGCAAACAGGCAGTGCGGCTGGATATTGCCGAAAAGCTGCTGCGCGCCGCGCATGAAGCCCGCGTGGCGGCAAAGGGGCGACCGTTCGTGATCGATCCGGCCCTGGCCGTTTCCACTGGTCTGGCTACGGTCAGCTATGCCCACCTGCTCCGGCTTGCCGGGTTCAACGCAACGCCGGCACGCGTTCTGTCCAAGGGCGCCTTTGGACCGCCCCAGCCCGCGCGCTGGCGCTGGCGCGCGCCGCGCCGCGATAGCGCTGGCCGCGCCGCCGCTCCTCCGGTCCCGCGCCCGGATAGCGCATTCGCCGCTCTCGCAGGATTGATGCGCTGATGCGGATCGACAAGCTGCTCTGGTTCCTGCGCCTCGCGAAAACGCGCAGCGCGGCGCAATCGCTGGTTTGCGCGGGGCATATCCGGCTCAACGGCAAGCGGATCGAACGTTCCGCCCAGGCGGTTTCCGTGGGTGATGTCATGGTCATCCCCCTGCCGCGCGGGGTAGCAGTGATCGAATTGACCGCCATGCCAGAGCGGCGCGGACCCGCTCCGGAAGCACAGGCCTGTTATCGCGTGCTTGACGGGACGGGCGGAGTTCCCTTAGCAGCGCCAGAGAACAATTCGCCTTAGGGGACCTGACCGCCATGACTTACGTCGTCACCGACGCCTGCATCAAGTGCAAGTATACCGACTGCGTCGAGGTTTGTCCGGTCGACTGCTTCTACGAAGGCGAGAACATGCTGGTGATCAATCCCAGCGAATGCATCGACTGCGGCGTGTGCGAACCGGAATGCCCGGCCGAAGCCATCCTGCCCGACACCGAAAGCGGGCTGGAACAGTGGCTGGAACTGAACGCCAAGTACTCCGCTGAATGGCCGAACATCACCCAGAAGAAGGATCCGCCGGCCGACGCTGACGATCACAAGGGTGAAGAAGGCAAGTTCGACAAGTTCTTCTCGGCCGAACCGGGCGAGGGCGACTAAGCGATTCGGGCCGCTTCGCCGGCCTGGAAAAACCTGTCATTCCATGCCTGAAAGCGGCGGGATTCTCGCCTCTGGAAATTATGTTACCGTCGTGTTATATAATAGCACGACTGCGGCGAAGCTTTGGCTTCGTTCGGCAGCCTGGCATCATACAATGGGCGGGAGGCATTAGGCGGCAGGTGGAAGCCCCGGGACCGGTTCATCCGGTTTTCCGATCACTTCCCGAACGCCCCCTTTGGCTTACGGTGCGGTCAGCACCGGTCCCGCGAGTGAAAGGACGGTACATGGTGGCCAAGGCCCACGCCTTCGACGTTGGTGACTACGTTGTTTATCCCAAGCACGGTGTTGGACGGGTGATCGAACTGCTTGAGCAGGAAATCGCCGGGATGACTCTGGAACTCTATGTGCTGCGTTTCGAAAAGGAACGCATGACCCTGCGCGTGCCGACCAACAAGGTCGAATCCATCGGAATGCGCAAGCTTTCCAGCGACAAGACGCTGCGCGAAGCGCTCGATACGCTGAAGGGCAAGCCCAAGGTCAAGCGCACCATGTGGTCGCGCCGCGCCCAGGAATATGAAGCCAAGATCAATTCAGGCGACCTGGTGTCGATTGCCGAAGTGACCCGCGACCTGTTCCGCGCCGACGACCAGCCGGAACAGAGCTATTCCGAACGGCAGATCTTTGAAGCAGCCTCCTCGCGCCTGGCGCGCGAACTGGCCGCCATGGAAAAGACCGACGAACCGGCGGCGCTGAAGAAGATCCTGGCGATCCTCAATGAACATGCGCCGAAGTACTACGCGGAGCAGGCCACCGCCTGATCCCGGCATACTGAAACGAATCGAAAGGGCCGTTCCGCTGGAGCGGCCCTTTTCGTATCGCTCTTGAAGCCTGTGCCTTGGTGTATTATATCTCCAACACACACTGGTTTTGGAGAGTGAGCCATGAAATTCCGCTTCAACCGTTTTGCGAAGGCCCTGGGGCCGATCATCGCCGTCGCCCTGGCCGCTGGCGCCGCCGGATGCGAAGGCAAGGTTTCGATCAACGGGGATGAGGGCAAACCGCTTTCGGAACTGGACATGTCGGGCAAGGCTCCGGAAGAGCTGGTCCTCGCCGGTCCTGACGAAGTGCGCATCACCACCGGCGACAAGCTGGCGATCACGGTTGAAGGCGATGCCGAAGCACGCGACCTGATCCGCTTCAGCCTGAAAGATGGCAGCCTGGCGATCCACCGCAAGGACAAGACCTTCGGCTCCGACAAGCATGTCGCCATCGTCAACGTGACCATGCCCGCGCCGCGTGAAGTGGTCATGGCCGGTTCGGGCAAGATCACGGCGGCCCAGCTCGCCAGCAAGGCCGAAGTCACTGTCGCTGGCTCCGGGACCATCGAAAACGCCGGTGTTTCGGGCGAATCGCTGGAGCTGACCATTGCCGGATCGGGCAACTTCCGCGCTGCTGGCCAGGTCCGCAAACTCGACATGACCATCGCCGGAAGCGGCTCGGCCCAGATGGACGCACTGAAAGTGGACCGCGCCGAAGTGAACATCGCAGGATCGGGCAGCACGACCTTTACCTCCGACGGTGACGTCGAGGCGAACATCATGGGGTCGGGCAACGTCACAGTCAAAGGCCGCGCGCGTTGCACCGTCAGCTCGATGGGCTCAGGCAAGCTTATTTGCGAAACGCCAGCCCAGCAGAAGGACGGCCCGCCCGTACCGCCGCAGGCTCCGGAGCCGCCCAAGGCACCGTAATACGCCTTCCAGTTGGGCACGGTTCAGGCGCGCGCAATTCAAATTCTGCAAAGGGGCTCTATCCGGAGACCCCCACATGCGCCTGAATCCCCTTCCCCTCATCCTCGCCCTCGGCCTCAGCGGTTGCGGCGTCGGCACCCTTGTCGACGTAGCGACTGCCCCGGTGCGCGTGGCCGGCAAGGCAGTCGACATGGCCACGACCAGCCAATCGGAAGCCGACGAAAAACGCGGTCGCAAGCTGCGCAAGCTGGAAGAGCGCTATGGCAAGCTCGACCGGGACTATCGCAAGGAAGACAAGCGCTGCCTCAAGGGCAACGACAAGGCCTGTGAGAAGCGCGACGCAATCGGGCAGGAAATGGACGAACTGCGCGCGCAAATTCCGGCCCAGCCACCGCGCTGATCAGGCAGCGGCGCGGCCCAGCCGGTCGTTGATCGCCGCGCCAATCCCCTCGTCCTGAACCGGTGCAATTGCGATCCGTGTTTGCGGCGCCCGTTGTGCGGCGTGGAGGCAATCGTAAAGCCGAGACGCCGCTTCAGCCAGGTCGCCACTGGGTGACAGACTGACGTCACCCGCGACCTCGCCGAATCCGATCATGAACTCGTCTGGTCCGGCACATTCCGCATTCAGCCGCACCGGCTTTCCGGGCGAATAATGGCTCGCCAGTTGTCCCGGCGCTTCGATCCCTGCGCTCCCTTCCGGCTGAAGCGGCGACCCCAGCAGCGCGGCAATCTGCTCCCCGGTAATCGGACCGGGGCGCAGGAGCTGCCAACCGCCATCGCGCAGCGCGACAATGGTGCTTTCAATTCCCGCCGCACACGGTCCGCCATCCAGTACCAGTCCCACCGCCGAACCCAGCGATTCGGCCACGTGCTCGGCCCGGCTGGGACTGACTCCGCCGGAGCGATTAGCCGAAGGTGCCGCCAGCGGTAGCTGCGTCGCCGCCAGCACCGCGCGCATCGCGGGGTGAGCCGGGCAACGCAAGGCAATCGTCGGCAGGCCCGCCGTCACGGCCGGGGCAATTTCCGCACCTTCACGCAGGGGGAGGACCATGGTCAGGGCGCCCGGCCAGAAGGCCGCAGCCAATTGCCGCGCGCGTTCGTCAAAAATCGCGATGCGTTCCGCGGCGGCAAGATCGGGAATGTGCACGATCAGCGGATTGAAGTCCGGCCTGCCCTTGGCGCGATAGATTTGCGCTACGGCAGGCGCGCTGTCGGCCCGCGCGGCGAGGCCATAGACCGTTTCGGTCGGCACGGCGACAAGGCCGCCCGCGCGCAGCACATCGGCTGCGGCGGCAATGCCCGCTGCATCGGCGGGATGGACCTGTGACTTGCCTGTCATGTCCTCCCGCTATAGGCCGCAGGCAACAAAGCCAAGGGAAAGCAGTCATGGATTTCACCGCCGCTACCGCCGATCAGGTCCTGGCCATTCGCGTCAATGCCGGAATTGACGAACTTGCCACGCACGAACGCTTCGCAGCTGCGACGCCGGACATGGTCGAGGCGATCGTCGAGGGCATCGGCCAGTTCGCTGCCGGGGAATGGGCGCCGCTCAACCGCATCGGGGACAAGGAAGGCGCGGTTCTGGCCAATGGCACCGTCTCGCTGCCCGACGGCTTTGCCGCTGCCTATCAGGCCTATGTCGAGCAAGGCTGGAACGCGATTGCCGGACCGGTCGAGCATGGCGGCCAAGGCCTGCCCTTCACGCTGGCGGCCAACGTGCTGGAAAACCTGGGCAGCGCGAACATGGCCTTCTCGCTCCTGCCGATGCTCACTGTCGGCGCGATCGAATCGCTGCATCACCACGGCTCGCCCGCGCAGCAGGCGCTGTACCTGCCCCGGCTGATCAGCGGCGAATGGTCGGGCACGATGAATCTGACCGAGCCGCAGGCCGGGTCCGACGTCGGCGCGCTGCGCACGACTGCCACCCCGCGCGGCGATGGTACCTGGTCGATCAAGGGGACCAAGATCTTCATCACCTGGGGCGAGCATGACCTGTCCGGCAACGTGATTCACCTGGTCCTGGCCCGCACCCCCGGCGCTCCGGCGGGCACGCGCGGGATCAGCCTGTTCCTGGTGCCGAAGTACCACGTGAACGCCGACGGCTCGCTCGGCGCGCGCAACGATCTGCGCTGCGCGGGTCTGGAACACAAGCTCGGGATCATGGCCAGCCCGACCTGCGTGATGAGCTTTGGCGACAACGATGAATGCATCGGCGAACTGGTCGGGCACGAGAACGAAGGCCTGAAGGCGATGTTCACGATGATGAACTCGGCCCGGATCAATGTCGGCAGCCAGGGCGTGCAGATTGCCGAGCGCGCACTACAACAGGCGCGCCGCTATGCGCGCGACAGGGTGCAATCGGCCCGAGCGGGTGCAGCCAGCCGCGAACCCGTCGCCATTGTCGAGCATCCCGACGTGCGCCGCATGCTGCTGCGGATGCGCGCCCTGACCGAAGGCGCGCGCGCCCTGCTCTACTACACCGCCGGCATGGTTGATCGCGGCGCGCTGGGCGTCGCAGGAGCGCAGGCCCGCGCCGACTGCCTGGTGCCGATGATCAAGGCCTGGGGTACCGACGTGGGCTGCGAAGTGGCCAGCCTGGGCGTCCAGATCCACGGCGGCATGGGCTTTGTCGAGGAAACCGGCGCGGCCCAGCACTACCGCGATGCGCGAATTGCGCCGATCTATGAAGGCACCAACGGCATTCAGGCCGCCGACCTCGTTACCCGCAAGCTGGGCTATGAAGGCGGCGAAGTCCTGACGTCGCTGTTCGCTGACGTCGCGGCCGATTGCGGCGATGCGCCGCAACTTCAGGCCCTCGCCCAGGACTGCATCGAAGTCGCCCGCTGGATGGGCGAGGCAAGCATCGATGACAAGCTGGCCGGATCGGTTCCGTTCTGCACCATGGCCTCGGTCGCGGTCGCCGGATGGCAATTGCAGCGCCAGGTCCGTGATGGCGCGGGCGGTGAGCAGAAGGCCGTGGTCGCGCGATACTTTGACCAGCATATCGCCGCCGAAGTGCGGGGACAAAAGGCGCTCGCCATGGCTGGGGCCGATCTGCTTTATGCCCTCGATGCAGAGGCGCTGGCCGGATGAGCGACCATAGCGAAGCCTTGTCCCGCATTGCCGATGCGCTGGAGCGTCTGGCCCCGCCCGCTGCGGCACCGACCGACTGGCTGAGCGCTCCCGCCTATGTCTGGCATGGCAGTGCCCGCGCCGTGGGTGCGCTGGCTGCTCCTCCGCTCGCCCTGCTGAAGGGCATCGATGCGCAGAAAGAGGCGGTGGTCGGCAATGTTGCTCGGCTAGCCGCAGGATTTGCCGCACACGACATGCTGCTGTGGGGTTCGCGCGGGATGGGCAAGTCCGCTCTGCTCCGCGCGGCAGTACTGGCCGCACAGAACGACGGCGCGGGGCGCATTGCCCTGGTCCAGGTTGCACCCGAAGCGCTGTCCTCACTGGCTCAGCTGTTCAACGAACTGGCTGCTCAGCCGCGCAGCTTCCTGGTCTTCATCGACGACCTGGGCTTTGAGGACAATGACAGCTCGGGTCCGCGCGCCCTGCGCTCATGGCTGGAAGGCGGGATCGAGGCGCGTCCCGGCAACGTGCGGATCGCGGTGACCAGCAACCGCCGCGCCATCGTGCCGCGCCATCTTTCCGAACAGGACGATCCGATCAACCCGCGCGATGCCGTGGATGACCGCCTGGCCCTGGCCGACCGGTTCGGCCTGTCCATCGGCTTCCACAATTGCAGCCAGGACGACTATCTGGCGATCATCGGCGGATATTGCGATGAATTCGGCCTGTCCTGGAGCGAGGGCGAAGCTCTGGAATGGTCCAAGCGCCGCGGTGCCCGCTCTGGCCGCGTCGCCTGGCAATTCGTCACCGAACTGGCCGGACGCGCGGGCAAGAGCCTGTAGCGCCTACTGCTTGACCTTCTGATCCGCCTGGAACGAGCCCCGGTATTGCGCCGGGTCTCCGTCCAGCTGGCGGCGCGGGGGCAGGCTGCCGACCTTGACCGGCTTGATTACCGGCGAAGGTGCCGCCTGTGGCGCAATCACGCGCCAGATGATCCCGGCCGTGTCGTCGCTGACCAGCAGCGCGCCATCCTTGGCAAAGCCGACCCAGGTCGGCCGCCCGCGGGTCTGGCCACCATCGGTCAGGAAGCCGGTCAGGACCGGAACCGGCAGGCCCTGCGGGTTGCCGTTCGCATCGAACCGCACGAAGACCACGTCATAGCCGGCGCGCGGATTGCGGTTCCACGACCCGTGCCGTGCGATGAAGGCACCATTGGCAAAGCCTGCGCCCATCCGTTCGCCGCCCAGCGTGAAGACCATGCCCAGCGGCGCGGTATGCGCACCCAGGGCATATTCCGGCTTGCGCACGAAATCGTCGATGTAGAGCGGCGGCGGCGACTTCACGCGGTCGTCGTCGTACTTTTTCCAGTAGATCCACGGCCAGCCGTAATGCGCGCCGACCGGAACATTGGTCAGATAGTCAGGAACCAGATCGGGGCCGAGCTGGTCGCGCTCGTTGACCGTGGTCCACAATTCTTCCGTCGCCGGATTCCAGGCCAGCCCGTTCGGATTGCGCAGACCTTGTGCGAACTGGCGCGGGTAGGCGTCCTTGGTCAGGTCCTTTTCCCAGATCGCCGCGCGGCCCTTTTCCGCTTCCATCCCGCCTTCGCCGATATTCGAGGCGGAGCCGACGGCCACGTAGAGACGGTTACCATCCAGGCTGAGCACCAGGTTGCGCATCCAGTGGTTGCCCGCAGCCGGCAGGTCCATCACCTTGCGCGGCTCGCCAGCAATCGCCGTTTCGCCCAGCTTGTAGTCAAAGACGATCACGGCATCGTGGTTGGCAACGTAGAGCCGGTCATCGTCCCAGGCGAGGCCGGAGGGCGAGGCCAGGTGCTTGCCTTCGATCAGGGTAAAGCGCTGTTCGGCTACACCATCGCCATCGCCATCACGCAGCAGCACCAGCCGGTCCGGGGATTCGCCATGCGATCCGGCGCGCTCCATCAGGTGCTGGGCGATCCAGCCGACCAGCCCGCCACCCGGATTCGAGACCGGTGAATCCGCCTCGGCAACGATTACATCGCCATTGGGCAGGGTGTGAATCACGCGCGGATGGTCAAGACCTTCGGCAAAGCGCTTTACCTCCAGGCCCGGCGCGGCCACCGGAGCCTCGCCAGCTGCCCAGCCAATCGGCTTGGCGATGGCGACCGAGGGGATCGTTTCTGGCCGGGGTTCGGCAATGACCGGATCCTTGCCCGAAAGCTCTTCGATCGTGTGTTCAGCCGGGGTGCCCCGCCACAGCCAGAAGGCGAAACCGCCCAGGATCAGCAGGAACAGGGCCAGGGCGACAAGCAGCTTGCGTTTGGTCGACATTTGCGCGTGATACTTTGCAGGCCGCTAGGCGGCAACAAAAGTCTAATGTAACGCATTCCCATGTACGTCTTTGAACCCGATCCGAACCAATCTAAGCCCGAACTCTACCGCGAACTGGTGGAGGCCGCCCGTGCCCTGATCCAGGGCGAGCGCGACGCAGTGGCGAATATGGCCAACCTTTCCGCGCTGGTGTGGCAGTTCCTGCCCGGACTCAACTGGGCCGGATTCTACCGCATGGTGGATGGAGAGCTGGTGCTCGGCCCGTTCCAGGGCAAGGCCGCCTGCATCCGCATTCCGCTGGGCAAAGGCGTGTGCGGCACCGCCGCCGCCAGCGGCGAGACGCAGCTGGTGCCCGACGTCCATGCTTTCCCGGGCCATATCGCCTGCGACGCGGCCAGCGCATCGGAACTGGTCGTGCCGGTCAAGCGCGCCGGGCAAGTCATCGCAGTGATCGACCTGGATAGCCCGACGCTCAACCGCTTCGATGCGGAGGATGCTGCCGGGATCGAAGCACTGGCTGCGGCAATCGCGGAATCGATCTGAACGTAAACAAAAAGGGGAGCGCGCGGCTCCCCTTTCCGTTTCAGCCATTGAAGCTGCGGATCAGAGCTTGCGCCCGATCAGCTCCTTCATGATTTCGCTGGTGCCGCCGAAGATGCGCGTCACGCGCGCACCGCGCCAGGCTCGGGCAATCGGGTATTCGTTCATGTAGCCAGCGCCGCCGAACAGCTGGAGGCACTTGTCCATGACTTCCCACTGCAATTCGGTGTGCCACAGCTTGGCCGCGGCGCCCTCTTCCGGGGTGAGTTCCTTCTTGAGGTGACGCGACAGGGCCCAATCGAGGTGCGCCCAGCCGACCTGCAGCTTGGCCTTGAGGTCGGCCAGCACGAAACGGCTGTTCTGGAAATCCAGGATCGGCTTGCCGAATGCCTTGCGGTCGCGGGTATATTCGACCGTCATGTCAAAGGCGCGCTGCGCGCTGGCCTGGGCCGAAACGGCAATCGACAGGCGCTCCTGCGGCAGTTCGCTCATCAGGTAGATGAAGCCCTTGCCTTCCTCACCCAGGCAGTTGGTGATCGGCACGCGGACGTCTTCGAAGAACAGTTCCGAGGTATCGGCTTCGTCCTGCCCGATCTTGTCGAGATTGCGGCCGCGCTTGAATCCTTCGCGGTGCGCTTCGACCAGGATGATCGAGATGCCCTTGTGGGCGGGCTGGATTTCGGTGTCGGTCTTGCAGCAGACCAGGATCAGGTCAGCATTCTGGCCGTTGGTGATATAGGTCTTCGACCCGTTGATCACGTAATGGTTGCCGTCCTTCTTCGCCGTGGTGCGCATGCCCTGAAGGTCCGATCCGGTGCCCGGCTCCGTCATGGCGATGGCCGTGATGACCTCACCCGAAACCAGCTTGGGCAGCCACTCCTTCTTCTGCTCTTCCGAGCCGTGCGCGACCAGATAGTTGGCCACGATGTCCGACTGGAGCGAGAAACCGGTGGTCACGCCGCCGTAGTAGGCGCTTTCTTCATCGACGATAGCGTTATAGCCGAAGTCGAGGCCGAGGCCGCCGTATTCCTCCGGCACAGTCGGGCACAGCAGGCCCAGTTCGCCGGCCTTGGGCCAGATCGACTTGGGGACGATTCCGGCGTCGGCCCATTCGGCCTGGTGCGGTGCGATTTCGTCCTGAACGAAACGCCGTACGGTCTGGCGGAAAGCTTCGTGGTCTTCGGTGTAGGCAGTGCGTGCGAGCGAATCGAGCGACATAGCGGGCTCCTCTCTAAAAGGTGATCTCGCGGCGAGGCGTAATGCCCCTGGGGCGCAGCGGTCAACCGGAATTTAATCGCCCGATTAATATGCGCGGGCCAGATCCCGTCCCAATGGCAGCAACTCGATCCGCAGATGGCCCAGGCGGAGCGATGGCTGCGCACGATCGACCCGCAGCAATCCACTTATTTCCGGCTTGGCGCCGAGCATTTGCGCCGATTTTTCCGTCAGGCGCAGGCGGTAAGAACCATAAGGAACGGAATCGAAAAAGACATAACCGTCAAACTCGCTCTGCCCGCGCAGGACCACCGCGCCACTCGCATCGACCAGCTCGATTCCAATTCCGCCGCGCGGTTCGCCATCAGCACCCAGCAGCGCGCCCTCGATCTCGCCCGTCGGGGCAAGCGGGAGCGAGACTTTGGCAATCACGCCGGGCCGAGGGACCACGACCATGCCCCGCCCTTTCGGTTGCAGCAGCGGGTCGGGCAGAGTGCCATCGTCAATCGAGACCAGCACGGGGACGTAAGGCAATAGCCCGTCGATCACGGTCAATCCCTGGGCGTTGGTGGAGCCCTCCCCGCTGCGGAACCCTGCCTCTACCGACACTCCGGCAACGGCCGGTTCGCTTTGCTGGCGGTAGCCATCGCCGTTTTCGTCGCGGAACACTTCGACAGCGGCTTGCCCGGTTTCCGCAAGCCGCTCGCGCGACAGGCGCAGCCCTCCATTGACCGGATCGCGGCCGAGGCTGAACGCGAGAGTCAGGCCAAAGCCCAGGTTTCCGCGATTGTCCGCGCGCCCTTCCCCGCGCACGGCAAAACGCTTGAACTGATGAATATACCCCAGCGACACTTCGCGCCGCTGCGCCATCCGGTCATATTCAAAGGCCGCGCGCAGCGTGGAAAGCGGCCCGATCGGGGCATCGGCGACCAATTGGCTGCGCTGAAAGCCCGGTTGGCGCGGATCGAGCCCAAGCGAGACCAGCCCGCGCAGGCGCACGGGGCCAATTTGCGTATGCCCGATCAGACTGAGCCGGGTTCCACGGTCTTCGGCGGAAACCAGCCGCTCCGGCCCTTCGGCTTGGCGTCTGAGCAGTTCCGCGGTCAGCGATGCCCGTCCAATGTGGATCGAAGCCCGCGTCAATGCCTCGGTCACTCTGACCCCGCGACGCGACAAAGAATGGCGCAGACCAACCTCCAGCGGCAGGCGCCAGGTTCCAAGTCGGGCCGCTCCGGAAAGGCGCAGGCCAAACTCGCGCCGCTGTTCGATGGAAACGAGGTCTGAATCGAACTCTCCGTCGACCCAGACCACGTTTGCAGCAAGATTCACGCCCTTGATGCGGCCCAAGGCTTCGCCCCGCCAGGCGCGGCCCGCTCCCATCTGCTGCGCGCCGGACAATTCGATCAGCATCGGCCCGACTGAGCGCCGCAACACCGCTTCAAGAAAGCTTTTTCGGCGCCCCGACCGGATCAGGCTTTGATAGCCCAGACCGCCGGTCGTTCGGCTATCCAGGCCTCGCTCAACCCCGATTCCCCAGCGCCAGCCCGACCTGACCCGATAAAGCTGTGATCCCAGATCGACCAGATCGCGGCCTTCGTCGAGGATTCCGGCCCAGTACCAGGTTCGCCCGGCCGGAATGCTCTCCATGCCGACGTTCTGGCTCGCCCGCTCGCGCCGGACCTGGCCTTGCGGGCCATAGAGGACCACTTCAAAGTCGTTTTCCCCGAACTGCAATTCGATATCGGGAAATTCATAGCGGCCATCTCCGCGATCGGGCTGATAGGCTCGCAACACGCCGTTGCGATAGAGTTCCGCGTCCCAGCCGTGCGGCAAGGTTCCGCGCAGAGTGGTCATTCCGAACCGCGAGGGCAAGTTCAACGGCCGGTTGGAAACAAAGGCCCCGCGTCCGAACGCGCTTTGCCCGGTTAGCGTCCCGGGCGGCGTTTCAACATCGCCAACGGCAATCTGCGTGGCCCGCAGCGGGCCCAGCAACGAGCCCGTTGGGTCGTTGCGATAGACCTTCAACCGCAAGGAATCCGGCAGCAACGAATCGCGCCCGGCCGCCCGCGCGGCATAACTCATCCCGAGGGCTTCACCAGCAGCGAGCGTTTCGTACTGGGTCGTAAACCCTCCTCCGCTGGTCCATGATCCCTGGATCTGGACGTCGACTGCGGGACTTCGCCAGACCTGGTAGGGCGCTTCCGCACGCGGCAGGCTGGCCAGGCTGAAGTCCTTCGCGCTCGCCGGGCGAAGTCGCGCTGCGCGACTTTTGCGCTCGATAGCTTCGAGGAACGGAAGCTTCCGCTCGCTTTCGATTACGACCGATAGATTGCCGATATCCGGCTTGAATCGCACTCCGGCCCACTGCGAAAGCGAAGCCAGATCGATGCACCAGCCTTCAGGGGTGTCGCGGACTGCGCCGGGTCCGATGGCGCGCGTGCCTTGCGCGGTTCGCACCGTGTTGGAATCGCGGTCGATCGTCAGGCCCTGGTCTTCGGCGAAGAGCCAGCCAGTTGCGCGGCGCGACTTCTTGTCGAGCCGGACCGGCAGATCGAGTGCCTGGATAAGATCCGCAAAATCGACGCAAACGCCGCTATCGGTTTGATAGCCGCGCAATGGCTCGCCCAGCCGGTACTGGCCGCTGCGCAATTCCAGCAGCAAGGCATCATCCTCGCTGGCAGTCCAATTGCCCGCCGCAGCGGGTGTCGCCCCAATGCCAAAGGCCGCCACAACCAGTGCGACGGATTGGCCAATCCGGGCGAGCGCGGTCTTCATGACGTCAAGAGGCCCCGCTCTGGAGCGCTGTCCCGTCAGGAAACCGTTACAGTGGCTTCAGCAAGCAAGGCGCCGCCGTTTTCCGGCAGATCGCGATATTCCAGCTTGAGCGGACCGAGGATCTTGGCGATTTGCTCCGAATTCAGCTGGACGTGCACCTTGCGGCGGCCGACTTCCGGGTAAATGGCAATGCCGCGCAGGCTGAACACCACTTCACCGCGTGAATTGCGCCCGATCAGTTCGCCATAGACCGACCGCTTCCCTGTGCGGGTCATATCCACTTCGAGAAGGGACTGCTTTTCCGATCGAACCAGACGCGCGCCGGCAATCGCCGCCTGCGCTTCGAGCCGCCCCTGGCGCACGAATACGGGGATCGTAATCCCATAGATGGGCGTCAGCTTGATCGAGACCCCGCTGGCAGAAGTGGCAGCTTCCTCCGCAGCTTCAGCAGGCTGCGCCGCAGGAATGGCGCGAAAGCTCATGTGCACGCGGTATTCACCATCGGGCAGTCCCTCTGGCGGCCGGACCGAGAGCCGCACGGCCTGCGGTTGACCAGGCAGCAGGGTCACCCGGCGCGGCGCAAAACGCACCATGTCCCGCGCGGTTCGCTCTGATTGGGTAGCAGCGGTTTCGTCGACCTCGGAAAAGTCGCCGCTCTCCTCCATGCGGCGCAGTTCCAGTGAAATGCGGTAAGTGGCCGGTTTGTCGCCGATGTTGCTCAGCACGACTTCCGCATTTCCGGCGCCATTGATGATCACGCGGGTCGGGGCGACCAACAAGTCCCCCTGGGCCCGGGCTGGATTCACCGATGCCATCAGGCCAAGCAGCACAGCTGCGCCAGCGGCGCGGCGCAACACAGAAACAAGCTTCATCGGGTTCCCTCTGGATCAACAATGACCCGGAGAGTTGCGACCCCGGGTATGTCCCTAGGAGATTGACCTAGTTTAGGTTAATTTTCCGATAAGCATGTTCGAACTGCGGGCACGAAAAAGGGCCACGTCCGGTGCGGACGCGGCCCTTGTGTGCGCTACCATCCCCCCGCTTGGGGAACGGGGTTACTGGTATTCGACGGAAACCTGGAAGGATCCGGCATAGGCACCAGCAACCTGGGCATTGCCCACGGTCAGCGTGCCGCCAACGTGGAACAGGCCGTTGCCCGTGCCATCAAGCTGGAAAGCGCCGCCCGGGTTGGTGTTGAAGCCGCCCAGCGACATCGTTTCGGTGCCGCCCGAACGGGTCAGGTTCACCGGGGCGGTCGGCAGGCTGACCAGCACCATGGCATTGGGCGAGCCGGCAACGTTGAAAGCGGCCGGGCTACGCGATCCGGTCGCGATCAGGGTGCCCGTGGACGCCACGGTCGAGTCGGCGTTCACAGTCACGGTGCCACCGGTGTTCGCGGCAATCTGGCCGAACAGCAGGTCGGCGGTCGAGGTGACGGTCAGCGAGCTGAGAACTTCTGCCGTGGCAGTGCCGGTGGCCGTGGTGGCAGCATGTGCCGAACCGGCGAAAGAAGCAGCAGCGATTGCACCGACAACGGCGAAACGAAGCGAATTGCGCATATGATCTGGTCCTTCAGTAAATATTGCCGGAAGCGCGACCCTGCGCGCTGCCCGAATGGCCGGCAAAAAACCCCCCATTCGCAATGGGTATAAGTAGGACCACTATGTTCAAAGTTTGCTTGCGGGTATGGTTAACGAAATCAGCCGCAACGTTAACGGCTAGCTAGCAAGAATGCTTAAATTCCCCCACCTGTCAGGCGCTGGCAGATCAGATCCAACTGGTCCAGCGTACGATAGCGGATGGTTACCGCGCCGGACCGAGGATCGGCATCGGTATTAATTCGCACCGACAGGCCCAGAAACTCTTCCAGGTGATTCTGAACCGCTGCGATGTCGGCAAGGTCCGCCGAATCGCGCTCGCCCCGCGCCCGGCGAGGAGCTGATGACGTGTTGCCCGATGCCTTGCGCGCCAGTTTCTCCACTTCGCGCACGGACAACTGCCGCTCGACCGCCTGCTGAGCCAGCGACTCGGCATTTTCAATACCGACCAGGGCGCGGGCATGGCCCATGGAGAGTTTGCCCTCTTCCACCCGCTCGATCACGCTGGGCGGAAGCGCAAGCAGGCGCTGCAGGTTGGCAACATGGCTGCGGCTCTTGTCGACCAGCTTGGCGATTTCGGCCTGAGTCAGCCCTTCGTCTTCGGACAAACGGTGATAGGCGCGCGCCTCTTCGATCGGATTCAGGTCTTCGCGCTGCAGATTCTCGATCAGGGCAAGAGCCGTGATCTCACGGTCCGACAGATCACGGATGATCGCGGGGATTTCGTGCAACTGTGCGCGCTGCGCCGCCCGCCAGCGGCGTTCGCCCGCAACGAGTCGATAGCGTCCCGGACCATGCGGCGTAACGATGACGGGCTGGATCACGCCGCGCTGCGCGATGGATGCTGCGAGTTCGGCCAGGGCTTCCTCGGCAAAATGTCGGCGCGGCTGCCCAGGGTGCGGGATGATGTCAGCAACCGCCAGGTTGGCCAGGCCGGTCGACGGCTTGACGTCAGGTGCGGCATTGGTCGCCGCAGGTGCAACCAGCGGTTCTTCGCGGCGCGTCTCGCCCAGCAAGGCCCCCAGCCCCCGGCCCAAGGCAGGGCGCTTTACAGCTACGGGCTTGTTTGCGGCTTCGTCGCTCATGCGGCTTTCCTCTTTTCCGGCAGCCGCGTGATCAGCTCACGCGCCAGGGCCATATAGGCCCGGCTGCCGCTGCAATTGTGATCGTAAATCAGCGCGGGCAATCCATGGCTCGGCGCTTCGGACAAACGCACGTTGCGCGGGATTACCGCGTCAAACACCAGCGCTCCCAGGCACGAGCGGACGTCGTCCGACACCTGGTCGGTCAGGCGATTGCGCCGGTCGAACATGGTCAGCGCAATGCCGATGATCCCCAGATCTGGATTGAAGCGCTGCTGCACCCGCTCCACGGTCTGGAGCAGCTGCGACAGGCCTTCCAACGCAAAAAACTCGCACTGCAAGGGAACGAGCAAAGTATCCGCCGCGCACAGCGCGTTCAGCGTGAGCAGGCCAAGCGACGGCGGGCAATCGATGAAGGCAATGTCGTAATCCGAACTGGCCGCAAGCGCGTTGCGCAACCGTTCCGTCCGGTTCTCCACCGCGACCAGTTCCACCTCGGCACCGGAAAGATCGACCGTAGCCGGCAGGACATCCAGACCGGGTATGCGAGTCTGCACCACGCATTCGGACAAAGGAAGCTGATCGACCAGCAGGTCATAGGAAGAGCGCTCTCGTTCATCGGCGGAAAGTCCGATCCCGGTTGACGCATTGCCTTGCGGATCGAGGTCGATCAGCAGAACCTTCCAGCCCGTCGCAGCCATGGCAGTGGCAATGTTAATCGCGGTGGTGGTCTTGCCGACCCCGCCCTTCTGGTTGGCGATGGCTACGCGAATCACGCTTTCCTGCCCTTTCTGCCGTTCAAGGTTCCGACGATCACGCCCGCTTCCGTATCCGTGATGGACTGTTCCACGTGGAACAGATGATTCCATCCCTGAAGCTCTTTCAGTTCTTGCCGGGCCGAGCGCCCTTTGGGCAACAGCCAAATAGTCTTGTCTGTGGAGAAGCGTGCGGAAAGATCGAGCAGTTTCGGCAGAGGAGCAAACGCACGCGCCGAGATGGCGTCGAACTTCCGTGTCTCCAGTGCTTCAACCTTTGTCCCGCAAATGTGCGCATTGGAGAGGTGCAGACTATCCGCAGCACGCTGGAGCCATTCGATCCTGCGTCCTCGCGATTCCACCATGTGGACCTGGCATTCAGGGCGGAGCGCCGCAATCACCAGCCCCGGAAAGCCGGCCCCGGTTCCGAGGTCCAACCATGAGCGGCAGGTTTCACGTGGAACAAAGTTCAGCAACTGGGCGGAATCGGCATAATGCCGGACCCATAATTCAGCTAGGCTGGCATCGGATACCAGGTTCTGCACATCGTTCTCCGCCGTAAGCAGAGCAGCAAGATCCTCCAGCCGATCCAGAACCTCGTCGTTCCACTCCGGCAACGCCTTGAACCAGGTGCGCGCCGCTGACTCGTTGGTCAGGGTCATGCGGCCCTCCGCTTGGCATGAACCAACAAGGCCGCGAGTGCCGCCGGCGTAATACCGGGAACTCGTCCAGCTGCGGCCAAGGTTGCCGGTCGCGCCTTGCTCAAGCGCTCAACCATCTCGCGCGACAAACCGGGGATTGCTTCATAGGGAAAATCATCGCCTAGCGGCAAAGCCTCACCCGCCCGGAGTTCACGCAGTTCGCTGTCTTGCCGTGCAAGGTAGGGAGCATATGCCGCGTCTTCGGCCACTTCGGCCGCAAGGTCCTGATCAACCAGTGCGTCAGGCGAGATCCATTCACGCAGGCCTTCGATCTCGACTCCGCTGAACCGCAGCCACTCGCGAAGCGACAACCGCCCGACGTCAGCCCGGACAGGAAGGCCAGCCCCGGCCATTGCGGCTCCCGTCACGGTTTGATCCAATTCCGCATCCAGTCTGTCACGAACTTCCTGCCGACGATTGAACCATTCCATCCGCTCCGCACCAATGGAGCCTATCGCAAGGCCCAAGGGTGTAAGGCGCGTAGCCGCATTGTTCGCCCTCAGCCTCAGCCGGTATTCCGCGCGGGCAGTCAGCATCCTGTATGGCTCACTCACCCCATGCAGGGTGAGGTCGTCGATCATCACCGCCATATAGGAATTCGCCCGGTCGATCGCGGGACCGTCGCGCCCAAGTACCGCCGCTGCCGCGTGCATCCCGGCGACCAGGCCTTGGGCTGCCGCTTCTTCATAACCGGTCGTACCATTGATCTGACCGGCACAATAGAGCCCGGGCATGTCGCGCAGTTCCAGGCTTTGGCGCAAGGCGCACGGGTCTATATGATCATACTCCACCGCATAACCGGGCACGACCATTTCGACCCGCTCCAGCCCCTCCATAGTCCGAAGCATGGCGAGTTGAACATCTGCTGGAAGCGAAGTGCTGATGCCGTTGGGATAGACCAGGTGGGTATCCAGACCCTCTGGCTCAAGAAATACCTGATGCCCATCACGGTCAGCAAAGCGGTGAATCTTGTCTTCGATGGACGGACAATAGCGCGGCCCCGAAGCGCCAATCGCTCCAGAGAAGAGCGGCGAACGGTGCAGGTTCGCACGGATTACGTCGTGGCTGCGCTCGTTCGTACGCGTGATGGCGCAGAACACCTGCGGGAGTACCCGGCCCGGACCAAGCGGCGACATGGTCCAGGGTTCTTCATCGCTGGCCTGCTCTTCCAGTCGCACCCAATCAATCGAACGGCCATCCAACCGGGGTGGAGTTCCGGTCTTGAGGCGTGCCATCGGCAGTTTCGCCTCGCGGAGCTGCGCAGCAAGGCGCTGTGCCGAAGCCTCGCCAATGCGTCCGCCAACGATCCGTTCTTCGCCGCGGAACAGCACGCCACCCAGGAACGTGCCCGTACACAAGACAACTGCGGGAGCAGCCAGCGCCTCACCGTCGGCAAGTTCGATGCCGACCACCCTGCCCTGCTCGATCCGCAAGGCGGCAGCCTCACCCTCGACAAGAGTCAGATCACCTTGCAGCTTCAACAGCCGTTGCACTTCGGCCTTGAACCGCTTGCGGTCCGCCTGGACACGCGGGCCTTGCACCGCCGATCCCTTGGAACGATTGAGCATGCGGTAGTGGATGGCACCGGCATCTGCTGCACGGCCGATGATGCCATCGAATGCATCGACTTCGCGGACCAGGTGGCCTTTGCCCAGCCCCCCGATCGCCGGGTTGCAACTCATCGCGCCAATGGCATCTAGGTCAAAGCTTACCAGCGCGACATGGGCACCCATGCGCGCGGCAACAGCGGCCGCTTCCACTCCGGCATGTCCGCCGCCGACTACGATGACATCAAATTGCTGCATGGCTGCCCGCGCTCTTAGCGCAGGAGTGTTTCACGTGGAACAGTCATTTGCCGATGCAGAAGCGCCCGAACAGCGTATCGAGCAAGTCCTCCGTGGCGGTGCGGCCTAAAAGCGTATCAAAAGCAACCCGCGCAACGCGCAGCGATTCGGCCATCAACAGAGGATCGCTTTGTTCTGCCGCTTGCACCAGAGCGGCCCGTGCATCGGCAAGCAAGTCGTGCTGCCGCTCATTGAGCGCTGCCTCCCCCGGCCGAGGCAGAGCAGCACTGGCCGTCTCGACCAAGTCAGCCCGCAGCTCTTCGATCCCGTCGCCGGTTCGCGCAGAAATGCGGTGGCGGGGCGCAAGCTTGGAAATATGGCCCCCCCGATCAGTTTGAGCCTCGACTTCCCAAGCCCCTGCCGGGCCGGTTCCCTCGGGGCCGAGCCACAGGACAAGATCGGCCCTGTCCAAGGCTTCCAGGGCGCGTTCAATGCCGATGGCTTCGACCACGTCATCGACTGTATCGTGCAGTCCTGCCGTATCAGCAAAGAGGAACGGCACACCGGCAATCGCCACCGGACGGGTCAGAACGTCCCGCGTGGTACCGGCAATCGGTGTCGCAATTGCTGCTTCGGCTTCAACCAGGCAGTTGAACAGCGTGCTTTTCCCGGCATTCGGCGGGCCAGCAATGACCACGCGAAAGCCTTCCTTGAGCAATTCGGCGCGGGGGCGATCCAGCCAGGTCTTGATCGCGCTGCTGAGGCTCGCAACCTTCAGCGCGAAATCGGCGGGCAGAGTGGCAACGTCATCCTCATCGGCGAAGTCCAGCACAGCCTCCACCGCAGCCGACAGCGAGAGCAGTTCCTCCCGCCAACCCTCCACTTCGCGGGAGAATGCACCCCCCGCCATGGCCATGGCGGAAAGCCGCTGCAGTTCCGTTTCCGCTTCCAGCAGGTCGGCCAGTCCTTCGGCTTCGGCGAGGTCGATCTTGCCATTGATGAAGGCGCGGCGGGTAAACTCGCCTGGCTTGGCGCGGCGCAGTCCCGGCAGGGCTGCCAGGGCCGTTTCAACTGCCGCGATGACCGCACGCCCGCCGTGGCATTGCAGTTCAACGGTGTCCTCGCCCGTTTCCGTCCCCGGCCCCGGAAGCCAGAGCACCAGGGCTTCGTCGATCACCGCCCCCTGGCGGTCGCGCAGCCTGCCAAGCGCGGCGCGGCGGGGTGCCGGAACGCGGCCAGCCAGGGCCAACATGGCATCGCGAGCCTGCGGTCCGCTGACGCGCACCACCCCGATTGCGGCCGGAGGTGCGCCGCTCGACAGGGCAAAGATGGTATCGGTCATATGCGCGGTTTAGCAGGTCTTGCCCGCTGCGGGGAGGATCATTCGGAATCCTTCTTCTTGCCCGAACCGCTGCCGAAAGCATTGCCGCTTTCCATGAATTGCTGGAACAGCTTCAGCCCCACCTGGCCCATGGGCGCGATGTTCTTGGCAAATTCCTGGACCTGATCGACCGACCCTGCCCCTTTCATCGCCTTGGAAAGAACATCGACATAGACCGAATTGGCCTTGCTGACGTCGGGCAGACCCAGGAAGGCGCGTGCCTCTTCCGGGGTGCAATCGATCTCTACGGTGATTTTCATGGCCAGCTCCCGGTTAGCACAATGGTGCGGCTGCACTTTTGAATGCGCAAGCTGGCATAGAGCCTTCACAAAGTCCACGACCGGCTTAGGGTGGAACCAAACCCCCTTTTGGAGAAAACCCGATGTCAGAAACTGTGCAGATTCCCTCCATCAAGGAAGACGGAAACATTCCCGCCTATGTTGCGCGCCCGGCAGGTACGCCCAAGGCCGCGATTATCGTGATTCCGGAGATTTTCGGGGTTAATCCGGGCATTCGCCAAAAGGCTGATAAGTGGGCGCAGCAGGGTTACCTGGCCGTCGCCCCCGATATCTTCTGGCGCTTCGCCCCGGGCGTGGAACTGAATCCCGATGTCGAAGCGGAATTGCAGCAGGCCTTCGGCTATTTCCAGCAGTACGATGCAACCGACGGCGTCTATGACATCGAATCCACGATCAAGTGGATCCGGGGTGACCAAGGCGTCGGCAAGGTCGGTTGCGCAGGTTACTGCCTCGGCGGGCGCCTGGCCTATATGGCTGCCGCGCGGACCGATATCGATGCTTCGGTGGGTTACTACGGCGTGATGATCGACCAGATGCTGGACGAGGCGCACCACATCGCAAACCCGCTGATGCTGCACATCGCGGGAGCCGACCACTTCGTCCTGCCCGAAGCCCAAGCCGCGATCCACGCCGGCCTGGACGACCATCCGCGCGTCACCCTGCACGACTATCCGGGCCTGGACCATGGTTTCGCCGCCGAAATGGGCGACCGTCGCAACGAGGAAGGCGCGCAGCTGGCGGACAGCCGGACCGAAGCGTTCCTGGCGGAACACCTCGCCTGATTGTTTATTGAAATTCCCCGATTGCCTGGAAGATGCGGCCGATTGCTTCGCGGTCGGCCGCGTCAATCTCTGGCCGCCAGATCTCGAACAGCAATACGACCCGTTCCTGATCTCCTTCGTTTTTCGCTTCGTGGTTGATCGAATCATCGAACAGAAGGGGTTTCCCCTCTTCCCAGCCTCGCGTTTCACTGCCTACCCGTAGCCAGCAGTGCGGCGCGGTCTTGATCGGAATGTGACAAATCAGCCGGGTGTTCAGCATCCCGGTGTGTGGAGTAATGTGTGCTCCAGGCAAGAGCCGGGACCAATGGGCATTGGGCGAGCGACCTGCAATTTGCGGCATGGGTGCATGAGACAACGCCTTCATCGTCGCGGGACAGCGCATGGCATTCTCGGCTACCACATCACCATCGCGCCAGAAGTGGAACGCAGTCCAGGCTTCGTTATCCAGCAAGGGGTTGTTGGGCGCAGGGCGGTTCTGCGGGCGGTGGACGTAGGGAGCAAAACCATTCGCCCCCTCCGCCATGACCGAATGAAGCTCCTCCTGCATTTCGGGCAGCAGGGCCAGCATAGGCTCTAGCCATGGAAAGTCTGCCGGATCGTAGAAACGCTTTTGCGGCAGGCCGGGGTAATAAAATACTGACGGTTCCTGCAGGAAAAGCTGGCGTCGTCCGGTCAACAACTCCAGCGCTTCCGTCATGACCGGCGATAGGTCGGTGCCCAGCGAGGCAAGGAGATGCGATTCAAACCCGTCGTTCGCTTGCTCCGCATATATCGCGGCATGCTCGTGTAGCTGCTGTAATGCCGGGGGAGTCCCCGAGATTGCAGCCTGGTTCAATGCAGCGCGGTAGAAACTGACCGCCGCGCGCGTGTCATCTGCCTGTTCCCGTAGCCAGCCCTTCAAAAGCAGCGCGCCCACATCCCGCGGAGCAAGCTCAAGTTGCGCATCGATAGCCGTTTCGGCCTCTCCATTCCGGCCAAGCGATAGCTGCGCATTGCCCAAGGCAATCCAAGGCATGTCGGAAGGGGGTGCCGTCTTGCTTGCTTCCGACAGGTATCTGGCAGCATTGGCCGGATCCCGTGCTTTCAACGCAGCCAGGCCTTGTTTTATCTGTTGCTGATAATCCCCCATGATCCGATGGTATCGCACGATGGAATTGCATGGCAAGCTACGTCATGATCGCCAGCAATTGAGGGGACCGAACATGAGCATTGCCCACGCCGGCGTTGCCGCCTGGCACGCCTATATGAACAGCGGCGGGGATGCGGCCTTGCTTTCGGCGCAGGTCGCCGACGATGCCGTGTTCCACTCGCCCGTGGTGCACAGCCCGCAGGAGGGCAAGGCCAAGGTCATGCTCTACCTCCTCAGCGCCGCAAAGGTGCTGGGGAATGAGAGCTTCACTTATGTTCGCGAGATTGTCGACGGCCAGGACGCCTTGCTGGAATTCACCAGCGTGATCGACGGAATTCACATCAACGGAATCGACCTGATCCGCTTTGATCACGACGGAAAAATCATTGATTTCAAAGTTATGGTCCGGCCGGTCAAGGCGGTGAACAAGCTGTGGGAAATGATGGCCGCACAGCTTCAGGCGGCCGCGGGATAGGCTCAGGCCGACTGCGAACCGTCGATCCGGCAACCGCCGTCTGCGGACCATTCGGTCTCCAGCGGCGGTTCCCACATCGCTTCCATAAAGTCGAACATCTGCCGGTCGACCTGCATGGCATAGGTCTCACCGCGCTCGATGTTGCGGCGATTTACGCGCAACCAGCGCTCATCGGCGGGTATGTCAATGAAGTGGACTGCTGCGGTCAGGCCAGCCTCGGCAGCAAATGCCCGGAAACGATTACGATGTTCCTTGGTGGTGAAGCCAAGGTCCAGGATACAGGGCACGCCCCGTGAAACGAGCTGGCGTGCCGTTGCCATGATCTGCGCTTCGCAACGCCGGACTCGTTCGATGGTCCACTCAAATTCGATCGGCTGCGGGCTGTCCTGCCAGAACAGCGCCGTCATCCACTCGTCGATTGAGAATCGCACGCCGCCAAGCTCATCAGCCAGGCGGCGCGCATAAGTTGTCTTTCCAGCCCCGGTTGAGCCGACGATCAGGATCAAGTCGGCTGCCACGCGGTGCCTTTACTGGTTCATATTGGCGAAGAAGTCTTCGTTGGTCTTGGAATCCTTCATCTTGTCGAGGAGGAATTCCATCGCGTCGACCGTGCCCATCTGCATCAGGATGCGGCGCAGGACCCACATCTTTGACAGCTTGTCCTTGCCAACCAGCAGTTCTTCCTTGCGGGTGCCGCTCTTGCCAACATCCAGTGCCGGGAAGATGCGCTTGTCCGCAACCTTGCGGTCGAGCACGATTTCCGAGTTGCCGGTGCCCTTGAACTCTTCGAAGATGACTTCGTCCATGCGGCTGCCGGTATCGATCAGGGCCGTGGCAATGATCGAGAGTGAGCCGCCCTCT
The DNA here is from genome assembly GCF_050281025.1 of Novosphingobium sp. NPDC080210. Classification (NCBI taxonomy): domain Bacteria; kingdom Pseudomonadati; phylum Pseudomonadota; class Alphaproteobacteria; order Sphingomonadales; family Sphingomonadaceae; genus Novosphingobium; species Novosphingobium sp. NPDC080210. The sequence goes on along the minus strand of NZ_JBNNWL010000003.1, from coordinate 338,596 downwards.
TCGATGTTGCGCGCCGCGCCGAAGAAGCGCTTGGGCCGCTGCAGGGCATTGGCGTCGACACCGCCGGTGAGGACCTTGCCAGAGCTGGGCACGACCGTGTTGTAGGCGCGGCCGAGGCGGGTGATCGAGTCGAGCAGGATCACCACGTCGCGCTTGTGTTCGACCAGGCGCTTGGCCTTTTCGATGACCATTTCAGCGACTTGCACGTGACGGGTAGCCGGTTCGTCGAAGGTCGAGGAGATCACCTCACCCTTTACCGAACGCTGCATGTCGGTCACTTCTTCGGGGCGTTCGTCGACCAGCAGGACGAGCAGGAACACTTCCGGATGGTTGTCGGTAATCGCCTTGGCGATGTTCTGCAGCAGCACGGTCTTGCCGGTGCGCGGCGGGGCGACGATCAGGGCGCGCTGGCCCTTGCCCTGGGGCGAGATGATGTCGATCACGCGAGCCGACTTGTCCTTGACGGTCGGATCGACCGTATCGAGGTTGAGCTTCTCGTCCGGATAGAGCGGCGTCAGGTTGTCGAAATTGACCCGGTGGCGCACGGCATCCGGATCGTCATAGTTGACGCTCATCAGCTTGGTGATGGCGAAATAGCGTTCCCCGTCCTTGGGCGCGCGGACTTCGCCTTCCACCGTATCGCCGGTGCGCAGGCCCCATTTGCGGACCTGGTTGGGCGAAACGTAAATGTCGTCCGGACCGGCCAGATAGTTTGCTTCCGGGCTGCGCAGGAAGCCGAAGCCGTCGGCGAGCACTTCGATCGTACCCTGGCCGATGATTTCCTCGCCATCCTCGGCCAGTTCCTTGAGGATTGCGAACATCAGGTCCTGGCGGCGCAGGGTCGATGCGCCTTCAACACCAAGCTCTTCGGCCATTTCGACCAGCTCGGCGGAAGTCTTTTTCTTGAGTTCTTTCAGGTGCATAAAAATCGAACGTCCATGATGGATTCAGTCTGGGAATGGCCGGCTGATCATTGGGCTTGGAGAAAGCGGATCGTGCCGCGACAGTCGCGCGGTCTTGTGCCGGTCAGCAGGGGTGCAGATAGGCCTTGGGCAGGCCCCCGTCAATCAAAACGGGCGCAGGACTACCATGATCACGATCAGCGTGGCGGCCAGGCCCGGCACTTCGTTCAGCATGCGCAGCTTCTTGCCGCTCAGCTTGCGAACGCCCTGCTTCAAGGCATCGTGATAGCCCGCCAGCCAGACGTGATAGGCCGAAAGGATGAGGACGAAGCCCAGCTTGGCATGGAACCACCCTTGGGTGAAGGCACCGGTGTTATAGGCCAGGGCCAGCCCCAGAAGCCACGAGACGGTCATGGCTGGCCACAGGATGATCCGCAGCAGGCGGCGCTCCCGCTCAAGCCACAGGGCGTTCTCTGGCGATCCTTCGGGTGCTTCCTGGTGATAGACGAAATAGCGCGGCAACATGAACAGCCCGGCCATCCAGAAGATCACGAAGATGATGTGGCCAGCTTTCAGCCAGAGGTAGGTCATTGCAAGCACCCAGTCCATGGAACCCTAATAGGTCAGCCCCGCCAGTTGCGCACCAGATTCAGCAACTGACCGACATGTTCGACCGGCGTGGTCTGGCCGATGCCATGACCCAGATTGAACACGTGGGGGCGATCCGCAAAGGTTTCGAGAATGTGCAACGCCTGGCGCTCCATCTCGTCGCCGCCAGCCAGCAGCAGCAGAGGATCGAGATTGCCTTGCACCGGCAGTCCTTCCGGCAGCACCTTGTGCGCCCAGAGCGGGTCGATGGTTTCGTCCAGGCCAATCGCCTGAACCCCGGTTTCACGGGCATAGGCGGGCAGCTTTTCGCCCGCGCCCTTGGGAAAGCCGATGACCGGCACGTCCGGGAAGCGCGCATTGATGGCCGAAGCAATCGCCGCATTGGGCGCGATGACCCAGCGTTCGAACTGCGCTGGGGACAGACTGCCCGCCCAGGAATCGAACAGCTGCACGGCCTCTGCCCCGGCCATGATCTGCCCGGCGAGGTATTCGATCGTGACGCCAACGATGGCGTCAATGATCGCCTGAAAAGCCGCAGGATCGCGATAGGCCAGTTCGCGGGTGACGTGCTGATCGCGGCTCCCCTCGCCCGCCACCATATAGGTCGCGACGGTCCAGGGCGAACCGGCAAAGCCCAGCATGGTCTTGTCAGCCGGTAGCTGCGCGCGGACCAGCTTCACCGTGTCATAGATCGGCGTCAGGCGTTCCGGCACCGCATGAAGACTGCTCAGCGCCACATCGACCAGCCGGGGCGACAGGTGCGGCCCCTCACCCACCAGGAATTCCAGGTCCTGGCCCATGGCATAGGGAACGATCAGAATGTCGGAGAACAGGATTGCCCCGTCCATGCCATAGCGGCGCAGCGGTTGAATCGTGATTTCCGCCGCGGCTTCGCTGTCATAGACCAGGGCCAGAAATCCGCCCTTCTCCGCCCGCAATGCGCGGTATTCGGGCAGATAGCGCCCAGCCTGGCGCATCAGCCACGAAGGCCGGGGACGGACGTTTTTTCCACGCAGGGTGTCGAGAAGCAAACCGGGCATCGCGTCGGATTCCAATCCAATTCAAATTAGATTCTTAAAAGGATTCAGGTGTTGTTGGCCTGTGGAAAGCGGGCACAAGCGCCCCTTGCCGGAATTCTCCCGTTCTGAACAGGGGTGCTGGCACATCCGAATCCTTGCTGCGGCGCGTCAAGGCAATCTTATCCCCGTTGTCCCCAGCCTGTGGGGAACACTATCCACCTGTCCACAAGAGTCCCTGTGGCAGGCCGGGAAGGGGCATGGATTCTTTCCCCGAACTTGTACCAATGGTTGTCCCGTGGTTTATGAGCCTGTTCATCCACAGGGGCCCTTGATCCACTTCCATGCCGCGCCTGCATCTTCATCTGCTGTCGGATTCCACCGGTGAAACGCTGGAAATGCTGGCCAAGGCGGCGCTTGCCCAGTTCGAAGGGGCGGAAGTGAACCGGCATTTCTGGCCGATGGTCCGCTCGCAGCAGCATCTGGACCGGATCATGGGGGAAATCGGGGCCAATCCCGGTCTGGTTTTCTTCACGCTGGCCAATGCCGACATCCGGGTCAAGCTGGAGGAGCGGTGCCGCGCCTTGGGCCTGCCGGTCGTGCCGGTCCTCGACGCTGCCGTGGCCGCGCTGGAGGATGCCCTGGGTCAGCACCCCCGCGCCCGTCCTGGCAGCCAGCACACGATGGACGAGGCCTATTTCCGCCGGGTCGATGCGATCCACTATACTATTGCCCACGATGACGGGATCGGCTGGGAGAACTGGGAAGAGGCGGACATTGTCCTGGCCGGCGTGTCGCGCAGCTCCAAGACGCCAACATCGATCTACCTCGCCAACCGCGGGTACAAGGTGGCCAACATTCCAATCGTGGTGGAAAGCCCCCCGCCACCGGCCCTGTTCGGGCTGAAGCATCCTCTGGTCGTGGGCCTGACTACTGCCCCGGACCGGCTGGTCCAGGTCCGCCGCAATCGCCTGCTCTCGCTCAACCAGGCGCCGGAAACGTCCTATGTCGATGCCGACCGGGTGGCCAAGGAAGTGCAATATGCAAGGCGCATGTTTGCCGATAATGGCTGGCCGGTGATCGACGTGACGCGCCGTTCCATCGAAGAGGCGGCGGCGGCAATCATCAACCTCTACAACGAATCCCGGGCTGCCCCGGCAGGAATGGCGGAATGACCCTGATCCTCGCCTCGCAAAGCGCCTCGCGCCGCGCCATGCTGGACGCGGCTGGCGTCACCTATGAAGCCATGCCCGCCTATCTGGACGAACGGGCTTTGGAAGGCAGTCTGCAAGGTTCCCCCCCCGACCTGGTTGCCTTGGCCCTGGCTGAGGCAAAGGCGCTGGCAGTCAGCAAGGAGCGGCCTGAAGCGACGGTTCTGGGCAGCGATTCCCTGGTCGCCGTGGATGGCCGCCGGTTCGACAAGCCCGCCAGCCGCGACCAGGCGGCAGAGCACCTGCGGTTCTTTTCCGGGCGCGAAATGCAGCTGTTCTCTGCCGCCTGCCTGGCCCGTGGCGATCAGGTGCTGTGGACCCATGTCGCCCTGGCCCGGTTGCAGGTCCGCGCATTGAGCGAGGCTTTCATCGCTGACTATCTTGCCCACGAATGGCCTGCCGTGGCGGGCTGCGTCGGCGTGTTCCGGATCGAGGCGCGCGGAGTGCAATTGTTCGACACCATCGCAGGGGATCACTTCACCGTGCTGGGAATGCCGTTGCTGCCGGTTCTGGGTGCCCTGCGCGAACAAGGGGAACTGCCCGCATGACCCGGCCCTATGCCGAAGTGATCGGCGATCCCATCGTTCAATCGAAAAGCCCGGCGATTCACAACTTCTGGCTGGGCAAGCTGGGCCTCGATGCGGAATACCGCGCCTGCCATGTCCTGCCTGCCGAACTGGGCGATTACTTTGCCCGGAGGCGCGGCGATCCCGATTGGCGCGGCTGCAATATCACCATGCCGCACAAGCAGGCCGCGATGGCTTTTCTGGACGAGGTCGATCCGCAAGCGGCGCGGATCGGCGCGGTCAACACCGTGGTGCGCGGCGTCGATGGCCGGCTGACCGGCTATAACACCGACGCCCCGGGCTTTCTGGAGCCACTGCAGCCCCTGCTAGCCGATACGCACCTGTTCCGCATGGCCCGCATTCTGGGCGCGGGCGGCGCGGCGCGGGCCATTGTCGCGGCTTTGGCGGACGAAGGATTTACCCTGGTTCTGGCAGCACGCGATCCGGCCAAGGCGCGCGCCCTGCTGGACGAACTGGCCCCCAAGGGCGAGCACCACGCGGTCGACCTGGCGCACTTCGCGCCGGAAACCGACTTTGCCTTCGATGATCGGCAGGGGCTGCTGGACCTGATCGTCAATGCCAGTCCGCTGGGCATGGCCGGTCAGCCGCCGCTGGCCTTCGATTTCAGCCATGCCCCGCCGGGAAGCGTGGTCTATGACATTGTCACTCACCCGCTCGATACGCCGCTGCTGGTCGAAGCGCGCCAGCGCGGCTTTCCCACCGTGGACGGGCTGGCCATGCTGATCGGGCAGGCTGCGGTGGCCTTTGAAAAGTTCTTTGGTGCCCCGGCCCCGCGCGAACAGGATGCGCAGCTTCGGGAGATCTTGACGGCATGACGGACCAGCGCCCCTTCATCCTTGGCCTGACGGGCTCCATCGGCATGGGCAAGAGTGCGGTTGCCGCCATGTTTCGGGGGCTGGGCGTGCCGGTCTTCGATGCCGACGCGGCGGTGCACGAATTGCAGGGACCGGGCGGCGCCTGCATCGCCCCGATCGAGCGCGCCTTTCCCGGCACGACCGGGCCGCAGGGGGTGGACCGGCAAAAGCTGGGCGCCGCCGTCTTTGGCAATCCCGCCGCGCTCAAGACTCTGGAAAGCATCGTCCACCCGGAAGTGGCCGAAATGCGCCGCGCCTTTCTGGCGGACAATGCCAATGCCCCCCTGATCGTGTTCGACATTCCGCTCCTGTACGAAAAGACCGGGCAGCATGGCCTTGATGCTGTAGTCGTGGTGTCCGCTCCGGCAGAGGTCCAGCGCGAACGGGTGCTGGCCCGGCCTGGCATGACCGTGGAAAAGTTCGAGCAGATCCTGAAGTTGCAAGTGCCCGACGCGGAAAAGCGCAAGCTGGCCGACCACGTGATCGACACCGGGGTCAGCCTGGCCGAAACCCGCCATGCCGTGCAGCAACTGGTCCACCGGATCACAGGGATCGAAAATTCGGTGTGAATCCCTCTTGTAACCGCCCGCAAAGGGGCAGATATCGGAAGGGTAATGCGCGAGATCATCTTCGACACCGAAACCACCGGACTCGATCCAAAAAGCGGTGATCGGCTGGTGGAAATCGGCTGCATCGAAATGGTCAACCGGGTGCCGACCGGCGCCACCTTCCATTGCTATTTCAACCCGGACCGCGACATGCCGGCAGAGGCCGAGCGGGTTCACGGCATTTCCGCCGCTTTCCTGGCTGACAAGCCGCGCTTTCATGAAAAGGCGGCGGAGTTCCTGGAATTCATCGGCGAAGAGGCGATGCTGGTCGCTCACAACGCCGGGTTCGACTTTGGCTTCGTCAATTCCGAGCTCGAAATGTGCGGACTGCCGCCGCTCAGCCGCGACCGCATGGTCGATACGGTGGCCATGGCGCGGATGCGGCATCCGGGGGCGAAGAATTCGCTCGACGCGCTCTGCACCCGCTATGGCATTGATCGCAGCCACCGCACAAAGCACGGCGCCTTGCTTGACGCCGAACTGCTGGCCCAGGTCTATGTTGAACTGACCGGCGGACGGCAGATCGGCCTGTCGCTCGCCGCCGAAGTCGAAACGATCGAGATTACCACGCTCGCCGTCACCCGGCGCGAGCGAATATTCCGCCCCGCAAGGCCCCATGCGCCAAGCGAGGCTGAACTCGCGGCCCATGCCGCATTCCTCGAAACGATGCAGTCTCCGCTATGGCGTGACTGACATCGTTCCGGGCTTTTGTGAAGGAGAAGCAACGATGGACATTCGCGTATCGGGCCACCAGGTTGAAACGGGTGAAGCGCTGCAGGTGCATGCGCAGGATCGGCTGAATGCGATCGTTGAAAAGTATTTCCCCCGCGCGCTTTCCAGTTCCGTCACCTTCAACCGCGCCCCGGCAGCTGCCTTCCGCTGCGACATCGTGACTCACGTGATGCAGGGCCTGGTGCTGAAGGGAGCGGGTATCGCCCAGGACGCGCATGTGGCGCTGGACCAGGCCGCCGAAAAGATCGACAAGCAGATGCGTCGCTACAAGCGCCGGATCAAGGACCGGCACGAGGAAAGCGCCCATGCCATGCGCACCGAGGAAGCCGCCTACACCGTCTTTGTCGAACCGGATGAAGAGGCCGAGGAAGTCACTATCGATGCCCCGGTCGTAATCGCGGAAACCCGCGTCGACGTGCCAGAGGCGACCGTATCGGATGCGGTGATGATGCTAGACCTGCGCAATACCAACGCGCTGCTGTTCAAGAATGCGGGAACCGGCAAGCACAATATGGTGTATCGCCGGGGGGATGGTTCGATCGGATGGGTTGAACCCCGGTGACGCGCGGGGTAAAGGCGCGCGTCAATCCGACAGGCGAGGGGGCTTGAAGCGGGGTCAACCGCTGACCGGGCTTTAACCGGCCCGGTCGTGCAACTTGGATCTTACGTCTGAAATGACTGCACTTTTCACCCTGATGCCCGAAGCCGTGGGAACGGTCGATGCGGATAGCAAGCAAGCGATCCTGGAACAGCTGGCAGAGCGATTCGCCAGCGTTTACGGCCTGGAATCGAATCTGGTGCTGGAACGCATCGAAGAGCGGGAAAAGCTTGGTTCTACCGGATTCGGGCGCGGCGTAGCCATTCCGCACGCCCGGATTCCCGGTCTCAACCGTCCGGTCGGCGCGTTCCTGCGCCTGGCCAGCCCGGTTGCTTTCGATGCGGCGGACGGGATGCCGGTGAGCATGGTTTTCGGCCTGCTCTCGCCCGAAGCGGCTGGCGCCGCTCACTTGCACGCCCTCGCCGCGATCAGCCGCCTGATGCGCGACGAGGCCATGCACCGCGCCCTGGCCGAAGCGCCGGGTGCCGAGGCGATTTACGGCCTCTTGTCCAATTCGATCGAGAAGGACGCGGCCTGAGCGCCCGCCTTCCCGCCCACATGGCTGTGGCAGGAATCATCCGCGCGGCAGAGGCTGCGGGCGGCTTTGGCGCGGTCCTGCACAAAGGTGAACGCGAAGCCGGAACAATCCTTGTCGTCATGGCTGAAAGAGGCGCAAATCTGCGCCTGTTCGAGCTTTTGCCCGACCCGGAAAGAGGCCGGGTCTGGACCTGCACGAGGCAGCAAGACCCTGAAAATCCTGCGGACTTCTCCGAATACCTGGATCGGCGCTGCAGTCGCGATCCGGACCTGTGGATTGTTGAACTGGATATCGCGGATGGTGAACGGTTCATCCTGCGGCAAGGTTTCCTGGGTTGACTCTGCTGCGCTGCACAACCAAAGGCCCCCCACTCTTTGATGCGCAGGCGGCGCGCGCAGACATTCCGGTCTGCCACGCAAGCACGCAGACGGGGGGCAGTCGGCAGGATCCCGGCGTGGAATAAGTGAAACAGGTTCGCCTGGTTGATCGTTCCCGACCATCCTGCGTCAGGCGCGTCCACCGCCCAAAAAGAACTTGTAGTGAGTCCGAAGCTTCAAAAGGCATCCGCATTGGCGGTAGCCGCAACACTTTTCACTATTATTGCAAGCGCCGGTGGTTCGGGCGCGGCAGCGCAGAACAGGGTTTCCGCGCCGGCCATCCAGGAACCAGTCTCCAACAATTCGCAGCTGTTGGTTACCCCGCTTCCCGCCGAGGCGCAGATCACCGTGCCTCAGGTGGTAGAGGCTCCGGGGCCCGGCTCCGCCACCCTTGACGATACCCCGGATACGCTGGCCGAACTTGTCGCCGCGCAGTCCGCTCCGGTTGAACTGACCAACGAAATGGAATGCCTTGCCGGCGCGATCTATTTCGAGGCGAAAAGCGAAACCCTGGCCGGACAGCTGGCCGTGGGCCGCGTGATCGTCGCCCGGTCCAAGTCGGGCCGCTTCCCGACTTCCTATTGCGGGGTGGTCTATCAGCCGTCCCAGTTCTCGTTCGTCCGGGGCCGTTCGATGCCCGCGATTCCCAAGGCTTCGAAGGCCTGGAAGAACGCTGTCGCCATCGCCCAGATCGCGCATGAGAATACCTGGAGCAGCCCCGTCGAAGGCGCGCTGTTCTTCCATGCTGCCTATGTCAGCCCGGAATGGCGCCTGCGCCGCCTGGGCAAGGTCGACAACCACGTCTTCTATCGCTGAGACGCAGCACGGTCTGAAATCAAAAGGGCGGGGTAACACCCGCCCTTTTTCGTGGGATCAGCTCTCGGGGCGAAACTCGACCCAGACCGGCGCATGGTCGCTGGCCTTTTCCCGCCCCCGGTGCGCCTTGTCGACGCCGCAGGCGACCAGCCGGTCGGCCAGTTCGGGCGACAGCAGGGCATGGTCGATGCGAAAGCCATGATCGCGCTGCCAGGCCCCGGCCTGATAGTCCCAATAGGTCCAGACCCCGCCTTGTGGATTGTGAGTGGCCAATGCGTCAGTCCAGCCATCGCCCAGCAGGCGGAAATAGGCATTGCGCGATTCCGGCTGCATCAGGGCATCGTCGGCCATGGCGCGCGGTGACCACACGTCGCTGTCAGTCGGGATCACATTGAAGTCGCCCAGCACCACGGCAGGGACTTCCTCGGCCTTGATCTGCGCCATCCGGGCGCGCAGGCGTTCCATCCAGCGCAGCTTGTAGTCGAACTTCGGCCCCGGCTGCGGATTGCCGTTGGGCAGGTAGATGCAGACGATCCGGGTGCCGAACACGTCTGCTTCGAGATACCGGGAATGATCGTCCTCAGGCTCCCCCTCCAGCCCGCGCTGGATTTCCACCGGCTTGGTCCCGTCGGCCAGGATCGCAACGCCGTTGAAGCTTTTCTGGCCGTGCCAGATGGCGTGGTAGCCCAGCTTTTCAAACTCGTCGGCGGGAAAGCCTTCGTCCTGGGTCTTGATCTCTTGCAGGCAGGCAACGGCCGGGCGGGTCTCCTCCAGCCATTCCAGGAGGCGCGGCAGGCGGGCCTTGATCCCGTTGATATTGAACGTGGCGACCTTCATCAGACGGCAAAGCTTGAACCGCAGCCGCAACCAGCGCTGGCATTCGGATTCTCGACCTTGAATGCCGCGCCGCCCAACGATTCGACATAGTCGACCATGCTGCCACCAACCAGGTCCAGGCTGACTGGATCGACCACCAGGGTCACGCCGTCGCGCTCTACCACCAGGTCATCCGCTTCGGCAGCCTCGGCCAGTCCGAACTTGTATTGAAACCCGGAACAGCCGCCCCCTTCGACCGAGAGGCGAAGGATCGCAGGCTTGCCCTGCTTGGCCGCAATGGTTGCCACGCGCGCGGCGGCCGAGGGGCTGAGAGTCATTGTCGGTGCATCCATGTTGCCGATGTAGGGCTTCCCCGCCCCAGCGGCAAGGAATCACGCGCTCTGGATATAGGCCCGCATGGCTTCGGCATCGGCCACGACGCGGTCGATCCGGTGCTTGACCAGATCGCCGATCGAAACAAAAGCCGTCATCTGTTCCCCGTCTACGACCGGCAGGTGGCGAATGCGGCGGCGGGTCATCAGGCCCAGCGCCTCCAGCACGTCCGTTGCGGGGGACACGGTGATCGGCGGAGAGGTCATTACCTCGCCCACGGTCTTGTCGAGCACGCCCGGGCCTTGCTCGGCCAGTTCGTAAACCACGTCGCGTTCGGAAAAGATGCCGGCAACCTTGCCCCCGGCATAGACCGGCATGGCGCCGATTCGTCGCTCTGCCAGCAAGCGTACCGCATCGCGCACGCTGGTTTGCGTATCGCAGGCGACGATTTCGCCGCTCCGCCCTTCGATCAGTCGCGCAATCGTCATGGCAACTCTCCGGGTCTGTTCTTGCCCGGAGATGATGACACGAAGCGAGGCGCTTGGCGAGTCGGCTTAGGCTTGGTCCTTGCCGGCCGGATAGAGCCGGAATTCTTCGACCGGAACGCCGCCCACCAGGTGTTCCTGGATGATCCGTTCCAGCACCGGCTCCGTCGCGGAATGATACCAGACGCCTTCGGGATAGACGACGGCAATCGGGCCCGCAGCGCAGATCTTCAGGCAATCGGCCTTGGTCCGGGCAATGCCGCCGTCGCGGTCCAGCTTCAGTTCCTTGAGCCGCTTCTTGAGGAACTTCCACGCCGGGGCCCCCACCGCGGCAGAGCAGCACTCACCCTTTTGCGCTTCGGCGCAAAGGAAGATGTGGCGACGGACCTTGTCTCCGCCGTTGGTGGCCAGGGCCGCGCGGGCACGGGCGAGTTCTGCCTGATCGTTCACGGTTTGAGCGTCCACTCGGCGAGAATTTGCCGGTAGTCCTCGGCAATCGGAGTGGGACGATCATCCGCAATCGCGACCAGCGCCGAACGGGCAAAGGCCACCGCGCGGCCGTTCTGGGCCAGCAACTGGATCACGGTCCAGCTGGAATTGCCCACCCGCTCCACCGCGCAATGGACCGTAACGGGATCAGGGAAATGGCCTTGCGACAAGTATTCCATCGCCACGCTGGCGACCATGGCGCGGCGCTCGCCGATCTTTACCGCGCTGCCCATCGACATGTTGAAGCGCACCCGCGCGTCTTCCATCATCGCCGCCAGGGCAACGTTGTTGAGATGCTGGTTCGGATCGACGTCGGCAAACCGCGTCGTGATCGTGTGGGCAAAAGGATAGCGCGCCGCATCGAGCAGCGCTGCATCAGGACGGGCCATGGTTCAGTTCCCCGACTTCAGGAAGCGGTCCAGCCAGGCAAAGACCGTCTGGTGCCATTGCAGCGAGTTCTTGGGTTTGAGCACCCAGTGATTCTCGTCCGGGAAGACCAGCAGTTCCGCCTCAACCCCCTTGCGTTGCAGGGCGGTGAAGGCACCCAGGCCCTGGCTGTAGGGAATGCGGAAGTCCTTTTCGCCCAGCACGACCAGCATCGGCGTCTTCCACTTGGCCACGTGGTTCACCGGGTTCCACTTTTCATAGGCTTCGGGCGCTTCGTAATAGGGCTTGCCGCCATGTTCCCATTCGTTGAACCACAGTTCCTCCGTGGAATAGGCCATGGCGCGGGAATCGAACACGCCGTTGTGATTGACCAGGCAGCGGAAACGGTCCGGCCACTGCCCCTCGATCCAGTTCATCATGTAGCCGCCATAGGATGCACCCAGCGCGCAGGCCTTTGTGCCGTCCAGCTGCGGGCGTCCGGCCAGGGCGGCTTCCAGGCCCAGCTTGAGGTCTTCCAGTGGCTTGCCGCCCCAATCCTGGTTGATCGCATCGGTGAAGGCCTGCCCGTAGCCGGTCGATCCGTGGAAATCGATCGAGACGACCGCATAGCCCTGGGCCGCGAAAACGCGCGGGTTCCAGCGCGATGACCAGGCGTCATTGAACGAACCCTGCGGTCCGCCATGGACGAACAGCAGCACCGGCAGCTTGCCCTTGGCATTGGCCGGAGTCTGGATCTGGCCCCAGACGGTCGCTCCGTTTGCGCCCTTGAAGCTGAAACGTTCGCTGCTGAGCGGAACCAGCGCCGCCAGCTGCGCATCGTTGGCGCGGCTGAGCTGGCGGGGAGCCTTGCCCTTTTCCGCGATCCACACTTCGGCGGGGCTGGCCACGCCGTCGCGGGTGTAAAGGATCGCGCCATTGGCCAGCGGGGTGACATTGCCGATGTGGCCTTCGCGCGCACCTTTCGGGGCGAGCCGCAGGCGGGTGATCTTGCCGCTGTCCAGCTCGACCCTGAATGCCGGGGTGTCCAGCACGTCCTCCGCAGTGACGATCAGGGCGCGGGAATCCGGGGTCCAGGCCAGCGAACTGACCGAACGGTCCCAGCTGCCGGTCAGGGCGCGGCGCTCGTGCGTGGCAAGGTTCATCACGTGGACGACCAGCCGGTCGCTTTCGTAACCGGGGCGCTCCATCGCGGTCCAGGCCAGCCACTTGCCATCGGGCGAGGGGCGCGGCTGGGTATCGGTCGCGAGGTTGGCCTTGGTCGGGCTGTGCGGGGCCTTGCCGTCGAGCATCGAATGCCAGACGTCCAGGTTGGTCGACAGCGGCTCCTGCGCGTTGGACTGGCGCGCGGTGAAAAACACGCTCTTCGAATCGGCGGCCCAGGCCAGTTCCTCACCGCCGCCCATCGGCTTGGACGGCGTATCGCCGGTCAGGGTACCGACCGGGCCGTCCAGCGCGATCGCTTCCCCGCTGACCTTGCCATCGGCACCCAGGTTCACCGCAAAGGCGCGGCTGTAATTGCCCGGCGTTTCCCAGCTGTCCCAGTGCCGGACGAAGCCGGTGCCGGTCTTGTAGTGCCGCCCGGTGCCCGGTCCGGGCTGGCTGGTATCGCCGCTGCTATCGCAGCCGAGCGTCGGGCAGTCGCGTGCGACATCACCCCAGACCAGCAGGCGCGTGCCATCGGGCGATAGCTGGAAGCCCGCGACGTCCGCCTGGAAATCGCTCGCCCGGACCGGTGCCGCTCCGGGGGTGGTCAGGTCCAGGAGCCAGACCTGATCCTTGCCGCTCTTGTCCGAGATGAAATAGAGCCGCGTGCCGTCCGGGCTGAAGGCCGGGCTGTTTTCGCCTGCATCGGGAATGTCGGCAATGCGCTGGGCCGGGCCACCCTTGGCCGGGACGCGCCACAGGCCGGTGCTGCGCTTGTAGCTTTGCGGGTCGGTATCGGTCTGCTGGAACACGACCCACTGGCCATCGGGCGAAGCGGTGGGAGCGACGACGCGCTTCAGAGTGATCAGGTCCTCCGCCGTCATCGCGCGGGGCGCGGTCTGGGCCAGGGCGGGAGCAGCGGACAGGGCGAAAGCGAGCGCACAGAGCGCAGTGGCTGATTTCTTCATGCGGGCAGGATTAGCTGCACTTGCCGCCGTGTCTAGGCCGGACTGCTTCGTCACTGCGTTCCTCGCAATGACGGTCCTGTTCCGGCCTTGCGTTGTTAAACGCGCTTGCCGACGATCCGGGCAATTTCCGCTGCGACCATCTTTTCAACCAGCGGCGGCAGGTTCTTGTCGAGCCATTCGGCAAGGGCCGGGCGCAGCAGTTCGCGGGTCAGGCCTTCCAGCGAGGTTTCGCCCGAACGCACGATCTGCGGGGCAGCGCGCGGTTCGGCCATGACGGCGAGGGCTGCCAGCGATTCGCTGATCGAGCTGACCGTTTCGCGGGGGAGCAGCGGGCCTTCAGGGGCCACTTCCTCAACCACTTCGCCGGCAGTTTCCAGATCGAGCACGTCCTCTTCCTCGTCCTGGATCACAGGGGCAGATGCGGCGCGGCGGGTGGGGGATTCAGTGGCAACACGGTTGTCGCGGGCGATCACTTTCTTGATCGAATCAAGGATTTCCTCGACCGAAGGTTCATTCGCCTGACGCATTGCCCGTTCCCCACGCGTCCCGGAAAGGGACAGAATCAGTCGCCGGTTACTGAACCGTCCTGCGCCCTGGTGTCAACGGTGCGAGTCGAGACCGGCTTGGGATCCGGGTTGTCGTTCCAGTCAAAGATCGACCCGCGCGCGCGGCGATAATTCACGTCCGGATCGTAGAGCGTGCCACCGTCCAGCCCCAGATCGCGGGCCTCCGCCTTGCCCATGGCGGCAAGCAGGTTGAACCCGGCGACATAGGCATTGCGCTTCGCGGTCACCAGCTGGACCTGGGCGTTGAGCAATTCGTTCTCGGCATTGAGGATGTCGAGGATCGTGCGGTTGCCCACGGTGTTTTCAGCCCGGACGCCTTCCAGGCTGAGTTCCGCCGCAGCAACGGCGGTCTGCGAACTGAGCGTCAGCGATTGCGCCGCTTGCCACTGGGCAAAGGCCGCCCGGACCGAAGCGATAACTGCGCGCTCGACACCGATCTCTTGCTCCAGCGTAGCCCCTTCACGGGCCTGGGCCTGGCGCTTTTGTGCCGAGGGCAGTCCGCCCTGGTACAGCGGCACCGTGGCGCGAACGCCGACCGTGGTGTCGGTGCTGCTTTGCACTGCGCCCGGGATCTGGTTGGAGCCCAGGAAGTCGTTGTAACCGCTGCTGGCGAAGACGCCGACCTGCGGCAACCTGCGCGCATTGGCTGCGGCAGTGTCATAGCCGGCGGCCTTGGAGCGCTGGCGCGCGGCGAGCAGGTCGGGGTTCGAATCGAGCGCAATCGCGACTGCATCGTCGGCGTTGGTGGGCAGACCCAGCAGGGCGGGCGGTGTGGCGAGGTTCTGCGGAGCCTTGCCAACCACCTGAATATAGCGTTCGCGCGCGGCGATGAGGTTTGCCTCTGCACTGCGGGTCTGTCCCTGTGCCAGGGCCAGACGGCTTTCGGACTGGGCGACGTCGGTCCGGGTCAGGTCGCCGATTTCAAAGCGGTCGCGCGTCGCCTGCAGGTTGACGTTCAGGCGCTGCACGTTGGCCCGGTTCAGCTTGACCACGGCTTCGGCCAGGATCACGTCCATGTAGCTGGCAACGACCTGGCTGAACACGCCGGTTTCCACGGCTCGCAGATCGGCCTGACCGGCAGCGACGCGGGTCTTGGCCGCCTGGATCGAATTGCGGATGCCGCCGCCCGCGTAAATCGGCATGCCCAGATTGACCGTAGCGTCCAGGTTGCGCTGGGGTGCCAGGGGATTGTCCGTGCTGCCTTCGACGAATTCGCTGTAGGTGGCCGTGCCCGAAACCGAAGGAAGCCCGGCGGAGCGCGCAATCGGCACGCCTTCGTCCACGGCGCGCTGCTGGGCGCGGGCGCCTTGCAGGGTCGGGTTGGTGTTATAGGCCATGACCAGCGCTTCGCGCAGATCGTCCGCCAGGACCGGGGTGGCGGCCATTGCCACCATGCCGGCAATCAGCGCCTGACGCGCAATCTGGTAACCGCTGGACTTCGCCATTCGCCTAGAAACTCCAACCTTTCGGTGCTGCGAATTCGCGCAGGACCGGAATCCCCATCTCGGCCAGCGGAACAAGGTTTACCGCTTCGCCATTCTTGGTCCCTGCCGCCAGCCGGGTAACACCGCGCAGGACTAGCCCGGTCACCACGCGGCCCCCATCGAGCAGCGCCTTGACCAGGTTGTCCGGCAGCTGTTCGACCGCACCGTCGATCAGGACCAGATCGTATGTCGGCAGTGTCTGGACGCTGTGGACCCCGATCGGGTTGACGGTTTCGACCGACTGCACCAGCGGTTCGACCAGCGCCGAGAGATAGCCGGCGGGGCTGATCACCAGCACCTTTTCGTGCGCTTTCGGTTCGGCCTGGGCCAGCAGGCTCGCCTGGAACAGCGGTGCGGGCAGGGCCTGCCCGTGGTCCAGCGGGATCGCGCGGTCGATATAGGCGTGTCCGCGCGCGGCGGCGGGCACGTAATCTTCGCGCGGCACGCGGGCCAGGACGGCCAGCAGCCAGTCCTGGTTGATTCCGGACACGCGCAGCTGGCTGTCGATCATGGCGCGGCGGGCGGCGCCAAGGTCTTCGGACTGTGATGCAATCGTCTGGGCGGCAAGGGTCATATCGGGCCTCTGGCAAGCTGTATTGCACAAGCAATACAGTAACGCAATTCCTTCGCCTCTTAGGGGAAGCGCCGCCATGCGCCAAGCGCTTTGACGCGGGGCACTTTACGCGCCTATGGGGGCGGCGAAGTGCTATATCAATGGAGTGAGGCAGGCCCATGAACATGGTGACGATCCGCGAGGAAGACCTGATCGAAAGCGTGGCCGACGCGCTGCAATACATCAGCTATTTCCACCCGATGGACTATATCCGCGCGCTGGCCGCGGCCTGGGAGCGGGAGGAAAACCCCGCGGCCAAGGACGCGATGGCCCAGGTCCTCGCCAACAGCCGGATGTGCGCCGAAGGGCACCGGCCGATCTGCCAGGACACCGGGATCGTCAACGTGTTCCTGAAATGGGGCCAGGAATGCCGTCTCGAATCAAACCGCTCGCTGCAGGAAGTGGTCGATGAAGGGGTGCGCCGCGCCTATAACCACCCGGAAAACAAGCTGCGCGCCTCGATCGTGGCCGACCCGGCCTTCACCCGCCGCAACACCCGCGACAACACGCCCTGCGTCCTGAATGTCGAAATGGTGCCGGGCCGCACCGTCTCCATCGACGTCGCGGCCAAGGGCGGCGGGAGCGAGAACAAGTCCAAGTTCAAGATGATGAACCCCAGCGACTCGATCGTCGACTGGGTCCTGGAAATGATCCCGCAGATGGGCGCCGGCTGGTGTCCTCCGGGCCAGATCGGCATCGGCATCGGCGGCACGGCGGAAAAGGCCGTCCTGCTCGCCAAGGAATCGCTGATGGACGAGATCGACATGCACGAGCTCAAGGCGCGCGGTCCGCAGACCGACATCGAAAAGCTGCGCGTCGAGCTGTATGACAAGATCAACGCCCTGGGCATCGGCGCGCAGGGCCTGGGCGGCCTCACCACGGTGCTGGACGTGAAGATCCACGAATGGCCGTGCCACGCCGCAGGCAAGCCAGTGGCGATGATCCCCAACTGCTCGGCCACGCGCCATGCTCATGTCACGCTGGACGGTTCCGGTCCGGCCTTCCTGGAAACGCCGAAGCTGGACGAATGGCCTGATGTCACCTGGTCGCCCGACAAGGCGGCCAAGCGGGTCAACCTCGACACCCTGACGCATGAGGAAGTGCAAAGCTGGAAGCATGGCGACCGCCTGCTGCTGAACGGCAAGATGCTGACCGGCCGCGATGCCGCGCACAAGCGGATCCAGGACATGCTGGCCAAGGGCGAGGAGCTGCCGGTCGATTTCCGCGGCCGCGCGATCTACTACGTCGGCCCGGTCGATCCGGTGATCGGCGAAGTCGTCGGCCCGGCTGGCCCGACCACGGCGACCCGCATGGACAAGTTCACCGACATGATGCTCGACCTGGGCCTGCTGACCATGATCGGCAAGGCCGAGCGCGGGCAGGGTGCGGTGCAGTGCATTGCCAAGCACAAGGTGGCCTACCTGATGGCCGTGGGCGGCGCGGCCTACCTGGTTGCCCGCGCGATCCGCGAAGCCAAGGTCGTGGCCTTCGAAGACCTCGGCATGGAAGCGATCTACGAATTCTCGGTCGAGGACATGCCGGTGACCGTCGCGGTCGATTCCGAAGGCAACAATGTCCACCAGCTTGCCCCGCTGGTGTGGAAGGACAAGATCGCCAAGGAACACCTGAACGGCTGATCCATCGACCAAACGGCAAAAGGGGTCGACCAATCCGCTGGCCTTCGTGGCCAGCGGAAGTCTATCGTCCGGGTGTGATGGAGGAATCCGATAGCCGCCCTTCCCGCGTGCCGACGCGCGCAGTCCTGATCTCCATTGCGGGGATCTGGCTCTGCTATCTGGGCCTGATCACGCTGCGCAGCCTGCTGCTGGATCGGGCCTATTTCCTGGAAATGCTGGGCCTGCGCACCCTGGTCACCCTGGCCGGGATGACGGTGACGGCGCTGGCCTGGCTGATCCTGCGTTTGTTCGACAATGCCCGGATCGGGCTACGCATGGGCATTGCTCTGGTCGTCATGCTGCCCGCCGCGCTGGGTCTGGCGATGATCAACCGCCAGGTCTTTTCCGGGCTCGACCAGAAGATCCTGCAGGAAAAGCGCAATCCGACCGAAGTCCAGATCCGCCACGATACGGCGGGCAACGTGCTGGTCGATATTCCCGATCCCCCGGCACTCACTCCGGATCAGCTTGCCGCCCTGCAAAAGAAGTTCGCCGAACAGGCGCTCTGGCGGCAGCTGACCGACATTGCCATCGGGCGCTATTTCCTGCTGCTGGCCTGGGCCGCGCTCTACTTTGCCATGGTCACGGCGGAGCAGGCCCGCGCGGCCGAACGGCGCGAGGGTGAATACAAGCGCGCGGCCAAGGCGGCGGAGCTGCGCAGTCTGCGTTACCAGGTCAATCCGCACTTCCTGTTCAACACGCTCAATTCGCTGTCCTCGCTGGTGATGACCGGGCGCGGGCAAGCGGCGGAAAAGATGATCCAGGCTCTGTCCAGCTTTTACCGCCGCAGCCTGGCCGAGGACCCGACCAGCGACGTGGCGCTCGATCAGGAAGTGGCGCTGCAACGCGCCTATCTGGAAATCGAATCCGCCCGTTTCCCGGACCGGCTGGTGACGCTGTTCGATATTCCCGCCGCGCTGGAAACGGCGACCGTGCCGGGGATGATCCTGCAACCGCTGGTCGAAAACGCGGTCAAATATGCGGTGGCCCCCACCCGCAAGCCGGTGACGGTAACCATTGCCGCGCGCGAAGACGAAGGCGGGCTGATCGTCGAGGTCAGCGACAATGGCCCCGGCGCGGCCAAGGGCGGCAAGTCCGGTTTCGGCATCGGCCTCGCCAATGTCCGCGACCGGCTGGAAGCGCGATACGGCGCACAAGCGAGCCTGACCGCCGGTCCGGCGCCCGAAGGAGGATGGCAGGCCGTGCTGCGCTTGCCCTTGGAACGCCATGACCGATAAGCCGCTGCGCACTCTGATCGTCGATGATGAGCCCTTGGCGCTGGAGCGGATGGAGATCATCTGCCGCGAAATCGCCGGAATCGAGGTGGCCGGAACCGCGCAGGACGGCGCGGCGGCCCTGCGCCAGATCGGTGCCTTGGCGCCGGACCTGGTCCTGCTCGACATGACCATGCCGGAACTTGATGGCCTGGCCGTGGCGCGCGCCCTGACCCGGCAGGAAGATGCCCCGGCAGTCGTTTTCGTTACTGCGCATGACAATTTCGCGGTTGAGGCGTTCGATCTGGAAGCGGTCGACTATGTCCTGAAGCCGGTGACGCCGGAGCGGCTGGAACGGGCCGTGGCGCGCGCGGCGGCGCGGCGTGGTCAGCGGGCCAGCGGCGGCGGCGACTGGCTGAGCGAATTCTGGGTGCCATACCGCTCCGAACTGCTGCGCATATCGGCTGACGATGTGGACCGGATCGATGCAGAGCGCGATTACGTGCGTTTGCACGTCGGGCAGAAGGACGGGGCCAGCCGGACCTATCTGCTGCTGCAAACCGTTTCAGGGCTGGAAGCGCGGCTCGATCCCGAGCGCTTCATTCGCCTGCACCGCTCCACCATTCTCCGGCGTGACCGGATCAAGGGCCTGCGCCACGATGGCCTGGGCGTCTGGTCGGCAGAGCTGGAGGACGGAACGCTGGTGCGGATTGGCCGGACCTACCTGGCCAAGGCCAAGGCGATGGCGGGCCGCTGACACTTCAATTCGCGGATAAAACGGCCCCGGATGCGGGGGACTGGACTGCTCCGGGGCCGTCGCAAACTGCCCTCAAGCCTTGAGGGCAGTGCTGACCTGTGCGCGAACGTCGGCCTTGCAGCGGCTGACTTCGCGGTGATTCTCTATACGGGTGTTAGGCCGCAGGTCGCTTTCGCAGACCTTGCGCGCAGCGCTTTCGACGCGGCGATCCAGCTCTGCCTGGCCAGCCGGATGGGCCAGGTTGAGATCGGCATAGCGCACTTCGGCGGTGCGGGCCTGGGCAGCGCCCGCGCCAAGCAGGGCCAGGGCAATCGAGGCAGTGAGGAACCGGGACATGGCAGGTCTCCTTTCTTGATCGGCGCTATTTGGGGGGAGGGGGACGGTGCGCCTGATCCTTTGAGTAAGCCGCGCTGCCGGGCGCTCCACCCGGCATCGACCTGCGGCAGCCATCGGGGGACCAAGGTTGGGGATCGTCGACCAACGGTCGATTTCAACCCATGAGTGTATTGCCGTAGTAGTGCACTATGCTGCTGGGCTGTTCTTGAAGCGCGACTCGGCTATGACGCGTCCGGTCGGCCTGCGCGGCCTTCATCCTGTCCGGTCCAGAACCGATGCTTACCGCAACAGGGGAAACCGCAGGCTGGCTTGGTGTATTTCTTTTGCTGTCGGCAGGCGTGTCCCTGTCGCTGCAATTCAGGCGAGTCTCATGAAGCCCTTGGTCCTGTTCCATATCAGCGATCTTCACTTCGGGCGCGAAGACGCCGAGGCCCTGGCCTGGGTGCGCGAGGCGATCGCTGCCGAGCGGCCCGATGCGGTGCTGATCACCGGGGACCTGACCATGCGGGCGCGCCACCGCGAATTCCGCGCTGCCTGTGCGTGGATATCGGAACTGGGCGTTCCGGTGACGGTCGAGATCGGCAATCACGACCTGCCCTATTTCAACCTGATCGAACGCTTCATCCAGCCCTATCGCCGTTATCGCGCGATAGAGAAGCTGCTGGAGCGGGAGCTCGACTTTCCCGGTTTCGCGGTAGTCCCGCTGAAGACCACCACCCGCGCCCAGCCGCGTTGGCCCTGGGTGGAAGGCTGGGTCAGGCCCAATGCCCTGCGCCATACGCTGGAGGCTATCGACGCGCTTCCTGCCGGGACTCGCGTCCTGGTAACCGCGCACCACCCCTTGCTGGAGCGCGCGCCGGATGGCCGCCGCCTGACGATCAATGGCGAGCGGACCATGGCGGCTCTGGCGCGGCGCAAGGTGGCGGCGGTGCTGAGCGGACACGTCCACGATCCGTTCGACCTGGTCCGGGAAACCGCATCGGGTCCGCTGCGGATGATCGGCGCGGGTACGCTCTCGCACCGCCTGCGTTCCAGCCCGCCCAGCTATAACCGGATCGAACTGGGGTCTGATGCGATCAAGGTCACCGCGCGCAACCGCGAACACCAGCCGACAAGGCAGGTGCAGGTTCCTGAAGTGCCCACCGGCCCGCTGCCCGATGAGGCGGCGAGCGCAGAGGCGGGCTAGGCGCTCGCCGCCTTCACCCGGTCCAGCACCCGTGCCTCTGTCGCGTGGAGCAGGGCAAGCAGGTCGTCGCGGCTGACGTCCAGCACTTCGTCCCATTCGCTCAGGACCGCATCCAGATCCTCGTCCTCGATGTGGCCCACCCAGGCCGCGGGGGCAGGGACGGGCATGGCGCGGTGCGGATAGGAATGTCCGGTCAGCTTGTGCCAGGCGAGGCCGAACAGGAGCAGCAAGGCAATGTTGACCGCCATCGGTTCTATCAGGAATCCCAGCCCGGCTGCCGCGCTTCCCGGTGCGGCCATGGCCGTGATCAGGGCAGTCCCGCCCGCCGGAGGATGCAGGCAGCGCGTCAGCTTCATCACGCTGATCGCCAGACCCACCGCCAGCCCGGCGGCGACCCATTGCTCCGCCGCTGCCTCTCGCGCCAGCAGGCCCATCGCTGCGGCGAGGAGATGCCCCCCGGCCACCGGCCAGGGCTGCGCCAGCGGGCTGGCCGGAACAACGAAGACCAGTACCGAGGTCGCTCCCATCGAAGCGACCAGCCAGGGCAGGGCAGGTTCTCCCGCCATCAGCAGGTGCGTCGCATAGCCGGTCAGGGCGATGGCGATGGCGGCGCCCAGCGCACCGGGCAACCAGCGCGTCAGTCCGGCCATCAGGATCGGTGCAGCGCCGGAAAGGCGGCCATGTTTGTCGGGCAAAGTGTACTCCAGACGGGTTTCGCAGGCGGATCGCGGCGCCTCACTCCATGATGCTCGCGCATTCCGCAACGGCTTTTGCCAGGATAGCCTGGCCAGCATCGTTGAAGTGTATGTCGTCCCTGAAGAAAGTTTCTTTCCCGGCTCCTGGTGGGTAGTGCCGTCGCAGGTCAACCACAGGCAGGGCGTGCTTTTCCAGCACGCTTCGAAGTGCAGAATCGCCCGGCTCGGGGCCATTGCGCATTTCAGGCACGGTATAATGCCGAACGGCGCAGAGGGAGACGCCATCGCGCCGGAACTGTTCGATCAGGCGATGGACACCTTGTTCCCCGAGCTGCGTGCGCGCGATGGATGGCAGCTCCTGCGCGGCGCTTGGTCTTCCGAACCAACCGGCGGGGAGATAGCGCGGCAGGTATCGCTGCACGCCTTCCAAGAGCGCGAATGTGGGTGCTTGCGTGGGGTGCTCCGCAGGATCAAGCGGTGCAAAGCTTGGGATGTCGGCAATGTCGTGGGAATTGAGGACCAGGATCGCCTTTTTGTAAGGCAGTAGTTTCCTGAACTCTGTCCAATAGGCCGCCATGTTCTGCGGTCCCCAGCTACCCGCGCTGATATTGGCATAGACCACGCGGTCGTTCGTCAGCAGGCTTGTCGCCAGGTTCTGGTGATCCGTCTGCGCGCCGCCGTTCAGCACGCTATCGCCGAATACCATCACGACTTCGCGATTCCCGAAGCTCGCCAGGGGGAGGTTCCGCATCCCCAATTCGTTGTACAATTGCCGATTGCCGAAACGCATGACGTCCTGGCCGGGCTTGTACATGTATTCGATGGTCGGGTGCGGAACAAATAGCGGAGGGGTGCCAAGACCCAGCCAGGCGCGCGCGACAATCTCGCCAATCAGCGCTGCAACCATCAGAAAAAGCACCGCAGTTCGCGGCCTGATCATCTTTGCGGCAAAAGCCATCGTGCGAACCCCTAAACCGGTCCGCCCAGATAGAAGGCCAATGCAGCCTGTCCACAAAAAAGGGGCTCGCGATTGCTCGCAAGCCCCTGATTTTTCGACCAGAAAAGGTCTGAACGCTTAACGCTTCGAGAACTGGAAGCTGCGGCGTGCCTTGGCACGGCCGTACTTCTTGCGCTCGACCACGCGGGGGTCGCGGGTCAGGAAGCCAGCGGCCTTGACCACGCCGCGCAGGGCCGGTTCGAACTTGGTCAGGGCAGTGGCGATACCGTGCTTCACGGCGCCGGCCTGGCCCGAGAGACCACCACCCTTGACGGTGGCAATCACGTCGTACTGGCCGGCGCGGTCGGCAACCTGGAACGGCTGGTCGATCACGAGGCGCAGGGTCGGACGGGCGAAGTAGACTTCCTGGTCACGGCCATTGACAGTGACCTTGCCTGTGCCGGGCTTGATCCACACGCGGGCCACGGCGTCCTTGCGGCGACCGGTGGCATAGGCGCGGCCCTGGGCGTCCACTTCCTTTTCGCGCAGCGGCGCGGTGGGAGCGGCAGCAACCGGGGTTTCGGCAATGGTGCCGAGAGCGGCGAGATCGGTGACGGTTTCTTCAGACATTACGCGCCCACCTTGTTCTTGCGGTTCATGGCAGCCACGTCGAGCGGCTGCGGCTGGGTGCCACCGTGCGGGTGCTCGGTGCCGGCGTAGAGGTGCAGGGCACGCATCTGGGCGCGGCCCAGCGGACCACGCGGAATCATGCGTTCCACGGCCTTTTCAAGCACGCGCTCGGGAAAGCGGCCTTCCAGAACCTTGTCAGCGGTCACTTCCTTGATCCCGCCGGCATAGCCGGTGTGCTTGTAATAGGTCTGCTGCTTCAGCTTGTTGCCGGTGAACTTGACCTTGTCCGCGTTGATCACGACCACATGGTCGCCGCAATCGACGTGCGGGGTGAAGCTCGGCTTGTGCTTGCCGCGCAGATAGTTGGCGATGACGACGGCGAGACGGCCGACCACCAGACCTTCGGCATCGATCAGATGCCACTTCTTTTCCACCTCGGCCGGTTTGATCGACCGGGTGACCTTGCTGAGCGCCTTCATGGCTGTGAATCCCTTGGCTGTTGCCGCGAATCCGTTGACCGGACCTGCGGGAAGGCCGGCCCAATCGTGCAATTCGGCTACAAAGTCAAGAATTCCGCGCGCTGCGGAAGAGGTAAAATAATACCGTCAGGGTTTTGGCGCCAAGGTCCAGACCTCGCGCGTGGTCCGTTCGGTGCCGGCCAGCCGGGTGGTGATCAGGCGGCTGATGCGCAGCGGAAGACCGCCCGGCATCAGCGCGTCGGCTTTCACGCGCACCTCGATCGAGCCAGTCGATCCATCCGGCAAGGCTGTCCGGCTGGTGGTTGTCCGTTCGCCCGGCCCGGGATTGAACAGGAAAGCGGGCCACGGCGAATTCTCCGAAGTGGTAACGATCATCCCCGCCGCCTGCCCCAGTTCCTCCTTGCCGCGAGGAGGAAGCGCGCTTTTCGAAAGCACCCGCCCGGCCAGTTGCAAGGCGTCGCTGTGCGCCGAAGAGCGTGGGGGGCCTGCGTCGCTGCGGATCAGGCCATGCCGATCGAGGTAGGCGGGAAACAGACCGCTGTCAGGGCGTTTGCGCTCCACCTCGGCCAAGGCGGAGAGCCGCTCCGGCACTTGCACCATCGTGTCCAGCAACTGGCCATCCAGCCTGTAACCATCGGCGTCCGTGCTGAACTGCACTGCGTATTGTCTGGTCACGACGATTTTTCCGCCGCCCGGCAGATCGCGGTACAGCGTGCGGGTCAGGATCAAGGGCGTGGAGGGCGGGGCGAAGGCATCGGAGGCCGCTACTGCTTCCGGTCCGTCCATCGCGGCCAGGTGGCTTGCAGGCAGGACCACGGCTGCGCTTGCGATCAACAGGCGCGCCAGGTTCATAGGCTTGCTTCGATCATTCCTGCGATAGCCCAGTCGCGATGTCTGTTTCTGTCCGGAACAGCAACCCAACCTCCCTGAACCGCCTGTCGTTCACCGCCAGGCGAAATCAGAATCTACGGGATCGAGGGTTCTGGCGCAAGCAAACGATTGGTTTTGGCGGATTAATAGGCCTGCCCCATCCGGTCTAGCGGTGCTGGCGGCCCAGGATGTGCGCCCCCCAGACCGTCGATGCAAGCAGGAGAGCGCCGGTCAACTGGTGCAGCGCGGCAAGCCAGATCGCCATTCCGCTCCAGATCGTCGCGATGCCCAGCAGGATCTGCGTGCCGAATGCGGTGTGGATCGCCAGAGAGGCGCGCCGCTCTAGCGGACGCAGCTTGCGGGATAGCACCACGAGCAGGGCAACGACGACCCAGGCCCACCAGCGGTGGATGAAGTGCACCAGGTAAGGGTCTGCCACCATGGCATGCAGCGCGCCTTTCGCCAGGTCGACACCGGCCGGAAACAGCTTGCCCTGCATCAGCGGCCAGGCGCTCCATTCAAACCAGCCCGCACCGGCCACATAGCCGGCACGCAGTCCTGCGACGAGCGCGCCATAGAACAGCTGCACGCCCAGACCCAGCACCGCAATTGCGGCAAAACCGGTCAGGCGAGAGCGGGGCTCACCCCTCGCATGGGCGCGCAGATCCAGCGCGGTCCAGACCAGCAGGGCCAGCGTGGTCAGCGCCAGCGAGAGGTGCGTCGCGAGGCGCAGGTGGCTGACCTTCACGTCGTTGGTCAGGCCCGACTTGACCATCCACCAACCCACTGCCCCTTGCAGGCCGCCGAGCGCCAGCAAGCCGAGCAGGCGCAAGTGATAACCCTGCGGGATCGCGCGCTTGATCCAGAACCAGGCCAGCGGCAGCGCAAAGGCCAAGCCGATGATCCGGCCCAGCAGGCGGTGGAACCACTCCCAGAAGAAGATGTACTTGAAATCGTCCAGCGTCATCCCCGCCGGCCCGTTGACCTGGGTGTACTGCGGAATGCGCTGGTAAGCTTCGAATTCGCTTTGCCACTGCGATTCCGTCAGTGGCGGGATCGTGCCGGTGATCGGCTTCCATTCCGTAATGGAAAGACCGGATTCGGTGAGGCGCGTTACGCCGCCAACCACCACCATCACGATCACCAGCCCGGCAACGAACAGCAGCCACCGGGCAAGGGCAAGGGGGCGGGGGGCGGAAACGCGTGAATCCGGCTTGGTCATGACCGCGCTAGTGCTGTCCCCCGCGCAAAAGCGCAAGCCTGTTCCAACGAACAGGTGCGATCCTCAAGCAGGCAAGGCGATGCAGGCTTGAAGGATGTTACACTATAACATATATCGTGATCCATGCGCGCAGCCATTGCCATGATTCGCAATCGCCTGGACCGGATGGGCATTCTGCTCTCCGCGCTGTGCGCGCTGCATTGCCTGGCCGGAATCCTGCTGGTGGCGGGCCTGGGCGTCGGGGGTGAATTCCTGTTCGCTCCTTCGATCCACCGCATCGGGCTGGCCCTGGCCATCGTGATTGGCGGGATTACCCTGGCAATCGGAATAGCCCGCCACGGCGATCCCCGTCCGCTCCAGATTGGTGCGCTGGGCCTGGGCCTTATGGTCGTAGCTCTGGCGGTCGGTCACGGAGCGTCCGAAGCGGTGCTGACCATCGGCGGCGTCTCGCTGCTCGCCTGGGCGCACTTGCGCAACTTGCGGCTGAGCAACTGCGCAACTTGCGATTGAGCAGGCGATTGCTATTTGGCAGGGCATGACTGCCCAGCTTTCCATCACCCTCAATGGTGAACCGCGCCGCGCCAATGCGGGCTCCATCGCCGATCTCGTCCGCAGCCTTGAGCTTGACCCCGGCAAAGTCGCCGTGGAGCGGAACGGCCTGATCGTGCCCCGCTCGACCCTGGGCGAGGTGGCGCTGGGCGATGGCGACGTGCTGGAAATCGTCCATTTCGTCGGCGGAGGCCAAGGCGAAGCCAGCGACGATAGCTGGACCGTCGCGGGCCGCACCTTCCGCTCGCGCCTGATTGTCGGTACCGGCAAGTACAAGGACTTTGCCCAGAATGCCGCGGCGGTGGAGGCTTCGGGCGCGGAAATCGTGACCGTGGCGGTGCGCCGGGTGAACGTGTCCGACCCCAAGGCACCGATGCTGACGGACTACATTGACCCGAAGAAGATCACCTATCTGCCCAACACGGCGGGCTGCTTCACTGCCGAAGATGCAATCCGTACCCTGCGCCTGGCGCGCGAGGCGGGCGGCTGGGACCTGGTCAAGCTGGAAGTGCTGGGCGAAGCGCGCACTCTCTATCCCGACATGCGCGAAACGCTGAAGGCGTGCGAAGTCCTCGCGAACGAGGGCTTCCTGCCGATGGTTTACTGCGTCGACGATCCAATCGCCGCCAAGCAGCTGGAAAGCGCGGGCGCGGTGGCGGTCATGCCGCTGGGCGCGCCAATCGGTTCGGGCCTGGGTATCCAGAACCGCGTGACCGTTCGCCTGATCGTCGAAGGGGCCAGCGTCCCGGTCCTGGTCGATGCCGGCGTTGGCACCGCCAGCGATGCCGCCGTCGCGCTGGAACTGGGCTGTGACGGGGTGCTGATGAACACCGCCATTGCCGAGGCGAAGGATCCGATCCGCATGGCCCGCGCCATGAAGCTTGCGGTCGAGGCCGGACGTGATGCCTATCTTTCCGGACGAATGGCTACCCGCAAGTACGCAGATCCCTCAAGCCCGCTGGCAGGCTTGATTTAGCCCTGTTGGTTAACGGGATAGTTACCAACTTATGTTGATCTTGTTCGGACCAATAGGGACAAGATCATGGCTGAGATCGGGACTGCATCACTGACCATTGCCGAACTGCGCGAGTTCGCCAGCTTTTCCGCCTGCGAGCAGCGCTATATCCGCCGCAGCCTGGATATCGGGCTGGGTCGGCAGGATGCACTGCGCGTCTGGGCTCGCAATGCCCCGGAGACCCTGTCGATCCGCGCACAATACGCGATCTATGCCGAACTGGATGCTTTGCGCGGGGCCGTTCCGGGTGAGAAGGGCTTTGACCACCTCGAGGAATTCATCGGCAAACTGATCCGCATTGCCGCTTTCGATCTGGCGCAGGAACGGTTGTCCACATTTTCCGCATTCCGCTTTCTTTACGAGCGTTTGCTGGGTCCGGAAGTGCGTCCGTTCCTGCCTTCCGCCTTCTGCGGGGCCGCCGCATTGCCGCAAATCCGCCCCGAAAAGCGCAAGCACCTGCTGCAATCGATCAGCGAAGCGGCGGCGACTGCCCCCGGCTGGTCGCTGAAAGCGCCCTGTTTTTACCCGGAATGGGTGGAAAAAGAGGCCGCTTAGGCCCCGGAATACGCATTCATGTTATTTTCAGAATCGACAAGCGTCGATTTAGCGGGCAAACCGCCCCCTGCTCGCCCAAGGCGGGCAAGGGTTAACACAAGGGGATTCCCAATGAAGAAGATTGCTCTGTTCGCAGCCGTTGCTGCTGGCTCGCTCGCCCTCGCCGCTTGCGGTGGTGAAAAGCCGGCTGAAGAAGCAACCGCCGTTGCTGAAGAAACCGCTGCTGCTGTCGACGCTTCGGCTGCTGCTTCGGAAGACGCTGCTGCTGCGACCGACGCTGCTGCTGCTCCGGCCGAAGAAGCCAAGTAAGCAAAAGCATCGCGCAAGCGATCAAAGGGCTGGGGCTGGCGGGTGTGGACCACTGCCGCCCCGGCTCTTTTTATTTGTCCGGACCGTTCTGCCCGAATTGCGCGCGGATAGCCGGGCCATCCCCATCAAGATTGGGCGGCGGCGCCAGATCGCGGCGCACCTGCGCCCCGAACCGCACCGGCTGGGCCTGCTCGATATAGGTTCCCTCGCTGGGATGCGCGCGGCGGCGGAAAAAGCTGGTCGCGTTCAAATGCGGATCTTCGATCACTTCTGACAGGTCGCGCACCGGCTGGGCCGGCAATTGTGCCGCGTGGCACTGTTTCAGCAATTCCTCGGTCGTCATCTGCGGAGTCAGCTCTGCCAGCCTGGCATAAAGCTCGTCCTGGTGCTGCGCGCGTCCGCCCGGCACGTTGAAGCGCTCCTGCGCGATGAAGTCCGCCGCGCCGAGCAATGCAAACACCCGGTCCCAGGCGTCGTGGGTATAGATGACGATGCTGATATGCCCGTCCGCCGTCGGGAAAGGCTGGCGCAGCGGATCGATCTGGCGCGGATAGCCAGCCGGGCCAACGGGCGGGTCGAAGGTCTGCCCGCCCAGGTGCTCCAGCAGCATGAAGCTGGAAAAAGCCTCGAACATCGGCACTTCGACCAGTTGACCCTCACCGGTCCGCTGGCGGTGGACGATGGCTGCCAGCGCGCCATAGGCGGCGTGCAGCCCGGCTACCTTGTCGGCAATCAGCGAGGGCAAGTAACGCGGCCGGGGATCGCCATCAACGCGCGGCAGCAGCGTAGCCGTGCCGGTCGCGGCCTGGATCACGTCGTCATAGGCCTGAAGGTCGGCATAGGGCCCATCCTGTCCGAACCCGACGCAGTGGACATAGACGATATCCGGGCGGATCTGCCGCACCGCTTCGTAATCCAGCCCCAGCCGCTCCAGCGCCTTGCCGCGCACGTTGACCACGAAGACATCGGCCTGTTCCAGCAGGCCGCGCATGACCTGCTGATCGGTGGCGGATTTCAGGTCCAGCGCGACGGAGCGCTTGCCCCGGTTGAGCGCCATGAACCCCGGCGCCATGTTGGGACTGGCCGGAGCCGGTCCGGACCAGCGAAACGGATCGCCGATGCCCGGCGTTTCCACCTTGGTCACTTCCGCGCCCAGATCGGCCAGCAACTGCGTGCAATAGGGACCGAATACCACGCTGGTCAGATCCAGCACCCGGATGCCTTCCAGCATCCCCTGTGGCCCGGTCGCCGTCATCCCTTGTACAGCGCGTCCAGCCGTTCGCCGTAGCGGGCCTTGAGCTTGTGGCGGCGGATCGATTGCTTGGGAGTCAGTTCCTCATTGTCGATCGTGAAGGGTTCGTCGGCAAAGGTGAACTGGCGGACCTTTTCGATCACCGACAGGTCCTGGTTCACCCGGTCCAGCGCGGCGCGCACGGCGGAGCGGAAAGCGGGCAGGTCTTGCAGCGCCTTCATGTCGAACTTTTCGCCATTGGCCTGGGCCCATTCGATCGCCCATTCGGTATCGGGCACGATCAGCCCGACCACATAGGGGCGGCGGTCCCCCACCACCATCGCCTGGCCGATTTCGGGTTGCAGGGTCAGCAGGCCTTCGACCCGCGCGGGCGAGATGTTGTCGCCCTTGTCATTGACGATCATGTCCTTCTTGCGGTCGGTAATGACCAGCCGTCCGGCTTCGTCCAGGTGGCCGATGTCGCCGGTGTGCAGCCAGCCATTCTGCAGCGCCTTGGCCGTCTCTGCCTCGTTGCGCCAATAGCCGTGCATGACCAGCTCGCCCCGGACCAGGATTTCTCCGTCCTCGGCAATCCGGAGCTCAACCCCGTGGAGCGGCGGGCCGACCGTGTCCATTTTCAGGCCGGTGCGGGGGCGGTTGCAGCTGATCACCGGTCCGGCCTCGGTCTGGCCATAGCCTTGCAGCATGGTCAGGCCCATCGATTCAAAGAACACGCCCACTTCCGGGCTGAGCGGCGCGCCGCCCGAAACCATCGCCTTCATCCGCCCGCCAAAGCGCGCGCGGATTTTCGGGCGCAGCGTGCGGTCCAGCAGCAGGTCCATCGGCTTGTCGCGCCAACGGCCGCGTCCGGCGGCCTTGCTTGCCCCGATGCCCATTGCGCGGTCCATCAGGAAGTTGGCGACCTTGCCCTGCTTTTCCACCTGCTTCATGATCCGGGTGCGCAGCACTTCGAACAGGCGCGGGACCACGACCATGATGGTCGGGCGCGTCTCCTCGATATTGCTGGCCAGCTTTTCCAGCCCTTCGGAATAATAGATCTGCGCCCCGACCGAGATCGGCAGCATCTGCCCGCCGGTATGTTCATAGGCGTGGCTGAGCGGCAGGAACGAAAGGAACGCCTCGTCATCGTCCAGGCCGAAATCCTCGGACAGGATGCGCGCCGCGCCGTCGGCGTTCATCAGGATCGCCCCGTGGTGCTGCATCACCCCGCGCGGCGCTCCCCCGGTGCCGCTGGTATAGATCAGGCAAGCGGTGTCTTCACGGCCGATCTGGGCGATCCGGGCCTGGACCTTCGCTCGCTGTTCCTTGCCCTCGCCCGCGATCAGGTCGGTCCAGAGGTGGTATTCGAAATTGCTCGCTTGGGTGATGCGCAGCGGATCGATGCCGATCACGTGCCGCGCCTTGCCCGATCGATGCAGCGCGCCGATCAGCGGCTTGGACAGCTTGTCATTGGCGACGATCACCGCGCTGGCGCCGGAATCCTCCAGGATGTGCAAGTGGTCGCGCTCGGTATTGGTGACATAGGCCGGCACCGTGATGCAGCCCGCCGCCATGATCGCGAAATCGGCAATGCACCATTCCGGGCGGTTTTCGGAAACCAGCATCACCCGGTCCCCGTCCTTCAGCCCCATGGCCCGCAGGCTTTCGGCCAGGCAGCAGACCTGCCGGGTCACTTCTGCCCAGCTGAGCGTTTGCCATTCCCCGCCGTGCTTGGCCCACAGGAAGGGCGCATTGCCCTTCGCGTCGGCACGGTTCAGCAAGAGTTCGACCAGATTCCTGGTGTTTGGCAGGTCAGAAATATCAACCACGCACGGCCCCTTTTGCAGCACATCCTGTTCCCGCCTGCTTGGTTAAGCTGCCTTGCGGCGAGGGGCAAGCGGCCTTCAAGCTGCTCTACCCCTCTGGTCAGGTGCTATTCCCGGATTGCCTTGCCTTCGCTGCGCGGGTCCGCCGCGCCCCAGGGCTGGCTGCCGCGCAGTTCGATGGCATTGGCCTTGAGCGGCAGGGCGCGCGGCTGGACATCGGCATGGCCCAAGGCCTTCAGCGCCGGGATCATGCCTTCCAGCCAGGAGCCCTGTTCGACATAGACGGTTTCCGTCCCCGGCGCGAACAGCACCGGCAGGGCGAGTGCCTGCTGAACCGGCAGATCCCAGTCAATCACCCCGATCACGGCGCGGATCACCTGGGCCGGGATCGTGGCCCCGCCCGCCGCGCCGACTACCAGCCGCAAGCGTCCGTCGGGCCCGAAGACCAGGGCAGGTGTCATCGAACTGCGCGGACGCTTGCCGCCTTCGACCCGGTTGGCGACCAGGCGGCCATTCAGCTGCGGGTTCATGTCAAAGTCGGTCAGCTCGTTGTTGAGGTAATAGCCGCCCGCAACGATGCCCGATCCGAACGCGCTTTCGATGGTCGAGGTATAGGACACGGCATTGCCCGCCCGGTCCACGACCGCAAAGTGCGAAGTGCCATTCTCCGCCAGTTGCGACGACGGGGCAAAGGTCAGCTTTTCGGCTCCCGGCGGGGTTCCCGCGACGGCCTTGGCGATGGAACCACTCTGGCTGATCAGGGCCGAGCGGCCGGTCAGGTACTTGCGGTCGATCATTCCCGCCACCGGCACGGTCACGAAATCGGCATCGGCGGCAAAGCGCGCGCGGTCGGCATAGGCCAGCCGCTGGCTTTCCGCGATCAGGTGCCACGAAACCGGATTGTCCTTGCCCAGGGCCTTCATGTCGAACCGCTCAAGCTGGATCAGCGTGGCCAGCAGCGTGGTCGCCCCGGAACTGGGCGGACCCATCGAGCAGACCCGATAGGCGCGGTAGGTGCCGCAAACCGCGGCGCGGTCCTTCGCGGCATAGGCGGCAATGTCGGCCTCGGTCATCGGCGCGGGATTGACCGGTGCCGTAGTGACCTTGGTGACGATGGCCCGCGCATTGGGGCCGGTGTAGAAAGCCTTGGCGCCCTGATCGGCAAACATCTGGAGCGAATCCGCCAGCGCCGGGTTCTTGACCACGGTTCCCACCGGCAGCGGCTGACCGTCCGCGCCGAAGAACATGGCGCGGCCTTCCGCCGAGAAACCGGCGACCTTGGCATTGCTTTTCAGCATGGCATGCAGGCGCGGGGTGATGGCAAAGCCTTCGCGTGCCAGTTTGATCGCCGGAGCGAACAGGGCGGCCCAGGTCAGGCGGCCATGCGCGGCATGGGCCTTTGCGGCGAGCGCAATGTTGCCCGGAACGCCAACGCTGGTTGCGCCGGGCACCACTTCCGGGAATTTGAGCAGAACGCCGTCTTTGTAGAACCATTGCGGATGGGCGGCGGCTGGTGCCGTCTCGCGCCCGTCGATGGTTTCCACTTCGCCCCGGGCATTGGCCGCGACGTAAAAGCCGCCGCCGCCGATGCCGGAGCTTTGCGGCTCGACCACGGTCAGGGCCAGCATCGTGGCAATGGCGGCATCGGTTGCCGTGCCGCCCTGGCGCAGCATCTGCGCCCCCGCTTCGGATGCGCGCGGATCGGCGGCGCTGACCATGCCGGCTTCATAGAGCGCAGCGGCCGGCGGTTCGACCGTCCTGGGGATGATGGTGCAGCCCGAAAGCGTTGCGGCTGCGGCGAGTAGCGTGATCAGGCGGGGAGTCATTCCCCCTTGCTATTCGCTTCCGACCGCCTCGGCAATGGTGGCGAAACCATCGCGTTTCATAAGCCGCTCAAGCCCATGGACAATCTTGCGGGCAATGCCCGGCCCGGCATAGGCCATGGCGCTGTAAAGTTGGACCAGGCTGGCCCCGGCGCGGATTCGCTCCCACGCGTCCTCAGCCGTGGCGATGCCGCCGACGCCTACCAGGGGTACCTGGCCGCCGGTCGCCTTGCGGAAATCGCGGACGCGTTGCAGCGCCAGCGGCTTCAGCGGCGCGCCGGACAGTCCGCCTGCCTCGCCTGCATCGGCTGAAGCGAGGGGCGGACGGGAAATCGTGGTGTTGGACACGATCAGCGCGCCCAGCTGCTTGTCGATCGCGATGCGGGCAATCGCGTCAATGTCTGCCGGTTCCAGATCGGGAGCCACTTTCAGGAAGACCGGAACCTGCGCGCTGCCCCGCGCCGCCAGGACCGCGTCGAGAAGGGCGGTCAGGGCGCCTTCGTCCTGCAAGGCGCGCAGCCCGGGGGTGTTGGGGCTGGAGACGTTGACCGCGAGATAGCTGGCGAGCGGAGCCATCAGCCGCGCCATCGTCGCATAATCGGCAATCCGGTCGGTTGAATCCTTGTTCGCGCCGATATTGATCCCGACGATCCCCGGCTTGCCATGCCGCCGCGCAAGCCGTTCCACCGCCTGTTCGGCGCCGCCATTGTTGAAGCCCATGCGGTTGATCACCGCCTGGTCCTTCGCCAGTCGGAACAGGCGCGGGCGCGGGTTGCCGGCCTGCGGCAGCGGCGTGATCGAGCCGACTTCGGCAAAGCCGAAACCCAGGCCCAGCAGCGCGTCCGGCACTTCGGCGTCCTTGTCGAAACCGGCCGCCATGCCCAGCGGATTGGGAAAATGCAGCCCGGCCACTTCGGTGGCCAGCGGCCCGTCGCAGCGGTCCGTTCCATGCAGCGGCAGGGCTTTCAGCGCCGCGATGGACAGGCCGTGGGCCGACTCGGGGTCAATCAGGAACAGGGCGGGCCGAAACAGCGAATAGACCATGGCGCGCCTATGACAGCGGAGCGCCGCGCTGTCGATTCTTGCGATGAAAATCGATTTCAATCCATTCCGGACCTTTCACCAAGCGCCATCTTGTCGATTCTGTACAATGATATGTCGTTGCGAATTCGTAATGAACTCGTGCGACCCGAAGGACTCGTGGCACATGCCATATCGAGATCCTTAACTTCAAAAAGCGACTCTCTGGCATGTCCGGGAGTCGCTTCTTTTTTGCCCGGATTCCGCCGCTGCTGATCGATTTGCTCGGCACGATTGCATGCGCCGCGTGTTGCGCCTAGGGGAAACCGGAACGAATCAATCCGATTTGCGGGAGCCTTTGCCCATGCGCTTGTCCAGCATGGCCGATTACGCCGTTGTCACCATGACTGCCGCCGCCCGGCATTGCGGCGGCGCGCGCGTGTCCGCCGCGCAACTGGCGGATGAAACCGGCCTTCCGGCACCGACCGTGCAGAAGCTGGTCAGCCGCCTGACCGCAGCGGGGCTGCTGCGTTCTTCCCGCGGCGCGGGGGGCGGGCTTAAGCTGGCGCGTCCGGCGGCGGCAATCACGCTGGCCGACATTGTCGAAGCGGTCGAAGGCCCCATCGCCCTGACCACCTGCATCGACCAGGAGCGGGAAAGCTGCTCGCTCGACGCCTGCTGCTCGGTCAAGCCGCACTGGCCGGTGGTGAACGCCGCCATGCGCGGGGCTCTGGCCGGCGTTTCCCTGACTCAACTTTCCGGAGGCGCGCAATGAGCGATGCGGTGAAGGACCAGGCCGCGCGCGATGCGGCGGCCAAGGTTGCCGATTACGAACACGGCTGGTCCGCCGATATCGAGCAGGAGTTCGCGCCCAAGGGGCTGGACGAAAGCACGGTGCGGTTCATTTCGGCCAAGAAGAACGAGCCGGAATGGATGCTCGACTGGCGGCTCAAGGCGTTCCGCCACTGGCAGACCATGCCGATGCCGGACTGGGCCAAGCTGAACGTGCCGCCGATCGATTACCAGGACGCCTATTACTACGCCGCGCCCAAGGCGAAGCCCAAGCTGGCCAGCCTGGACGAGGTCGATCCTGAGATCCTGGAAGTCTACAAGAAGCTGGGCATTCCGCTGGAAGAGCAGAAAGTGCTCGCCGGGGTGGAAGGCGCGCGCAAGGTTGCCGTCGATGCCGTGTTCGATTCGGTCAGCGTCGCCACCACCTTCCGCGAAGAGCTGAAAAAGGCCGGCGTGATCTTCCTGTCGATCAGCGAGGCGATCCGCGAATACCCCGACCTGGTCAAGCAGTGGCTGGGCAAGGTCGTGCCGATGCACGACAACTATTTCGCCGCGCTCAACTGCGCGGTCTTTTCCGATGGCACCTTCGTCTACATCCCCGAAGGCGTGCGCTGCCCGATGGAGCTGAGCACCTATTTCCGCATCAATGCGGAAAACACCGGCCAGTTCGAACGCACCCTGATCGTGGCCGACAAGGGCAGCTATGTTTCCTACCTGGAAGGCTGCACCGCGCCGCAGCGCGATGAAAACCAGCTTCACGCCGCGGTGGTCGAACTCGTCGCGCTCGACGATGCCGAGATCAAGTATTCGACCGTGCAGAACTGGTATCCCGGCGATGCCGAGGGCAAGGGCGGAATCTACAACTTCGTGACCAAGCGCGCGCTGTGCCAGGGCAAGCGCAGCAAGGTCAGCTGGACCCAGGTCGAAACCGGCTCGGCAATCACGTGGAAGTATCCCTCCTGCGTCCTCAACGGCGAGGATTCGGTGGGTGAGTTCTACTCGGTTGCGGTGACCAACAATTACCAGCAGGCCGATACCGGCACCAAGATGATCCACAACGGCAAGGGCAGCCGCTCCACCATCGTGTCCAAGGGGATCAGCGCGGGCAAAAGCCAGAACACCTATCGCGGGCTGGTCCGCGTGGCCGCCGGGGCGGAAGGCGTGCGCAACTTCACCCAGTGCGACAGCCTGCTGCTGGGCAAGGAATGCGGCGCGCATACCGTGCCCTATATCGAAGTGCGCAATCCCAGCGCCCAGATCGAGCATGAGGCGACCACCAGCAAGATCAGCGACGACCAGCTGTTCTACGCCATGCAGCGCGGGCTGGACCAGGAAGCCGCCGTGGCCCTGATCGTCAACGGCTTTGCCAAGGAAGTGCTGCAGCAACTGCCGATGGAATTCGCGGTCGAGGCGCAGAAGCTGCTGGGTATTTCGCTTGAAGGAAGCGTTGGATGAAAAAGACTCTCACCGTCCGCCCGCTCGAAGAGCGCACCGAAGCGCCGCCGCTGCAAAAGCGCGGGCGGGGCTGGAACATTGGTGAAAAGCGGCTGGACGCGATTCACGAAATGGCCCGCGCGATGAAGCGCGAGCCGACCCCTGCCCATGCCCTGCTGGCGGAAAAGTTCGCGGCGCAGGAACTGGGCAAGTATCGCCTGCACCGCCAGGTCGTGATCGGTTCGGCGATCGTCGATTTCGCCTGCCAGCCGCTGAAAGTGGCCGTTTCCATCGACGAAGGCGGCGATCCGGCCATTACCGCGCGCCGTGACAAGAGCCTGGAAGCCGTGGGCATCCAGTTGCTGCGCTTTCCCGCCGCCGAGGTCCTGGCCGACCCCGACGCCGTCGTTACAACCGTAATCGCCGCGATGAAGGCGCGCTGGGAAGAGCGCCGCGCCCGTGGCCGCGCCCGCCCCGCACCTTCCGCTCGCCAAGGATATAGCCGGTGACCCTGCTTCGCATTGAAAATCTTCACGCCACCGTTGCCGACAAGCCGATCCTCAAGGGCCTGTCGCTGTCGATCAACCCGGGCGAAGTCCACGCGATCATGGGGCCGAACGGCGCGGGCAAGTCGACGCTGGGCTACACGCTTGGCGGGCGGCCCGGTTACGAAGTGACCGACGGTTCGGTCCAGTTCGCCGGGCAGGATCTGCTGGAACTGGAACCGCACGAGCGTGCTGCGGCCGGCCTGTTCCTGGGCTTTCAGTACCCGGTCGAGATTCCGGGTGTCTCCTTCGTCCAGTTCCTGCGCGAAAGCCTGAATGCCCAGCGGGTCAGCCGTGGCGAAGAGCCGCTGTCCGGCGGCGAGTTCCTCAAGCTCGCGCGGGAAAAGGCCGCGCTGCTCAAGATGGACATGGACATGCTCAAGCGCCCGGTGAACCTGGGCTTTTCCGGCGGCGAGAAAAAGCGCGCGGAAATGGTCCAGATGGGCATCCTCAATCCGAAGCTGGCGATCCTCGACGAGACGGACTCCGGACTCGACATCGACGCGCTGCGGATCGTGGGCGAGGGGATCAATGCGGTCATGCGCGCGCCGGACAAGGCCGTGCTGCTGATCACCCACTACCAGCGCCTGCTTGACTATGTGAAGCCGGACTTCGTCCACGTCCTTGCGGCAGGCCGTATCGTCAGGACGGGCGGACCGGAACTCGCGCTCGAACTGGAAGAGCGCGGTTACGAGGCGGTGGCAGCGTGACGCAGGCACTCGCCCTCCCCACCCGCAAGAGCGAGGATTACCGCTATGCGGACCTCGCCGCGCTGGAGCCGCTGTGGCCGATCGCGCCGGAACGGATCGTGCTGGGCGCGGGCGAGGAAGGAGCGCTTGCCATACTGCACACGGGCAACAGTCCGGTTGCGCGCGATCTGGAAATCGTCCTCGGCGACGGGGCAAAATATGCCCTGCACCTGCTGGATGCCGGCGAATCCTATGGCCGCTTTGCTGTGCGCGTCACGCTTGGCGCGGGGGCCGAGTTTACCTTTGGCGCGGCGCAGCTGGCCGGCGCGGGCCAGACGCTGGAGATCGTGACCGAAGTGACGCACGCCGCGCCTGATGCGGTCAGCCGGCAGGTGGTCCGCTCGGTTGCTTCGGCCAGGTCGACGGTGAACTATCTGGGCAAGGTGCTCGTGGCCAAGGGCGCGGACGGCACGGATGGCGAGCAATCGGTGCGAGCCATGCTGCTCGACCGGACGGCCACGGCCAATGCCCGCCCGGAACTGGAAATCTATGCCGACGACGTGAAGTGCGCCCACGGCTGCGCGGTCGGTGAACTCGACGCGCAGGCCCTGTTCTACATGGCCCAGCGCGGGCTGCCGCCGCAGGAAGCCAAGAAGCTGATGCTCCAGGCCTTTGTGGCCGAGGCCTTTGTCGGTGCGGCTGAGGAAGAGCAATTGCTCGAAGCCGCACTGGGCGCGCTGGGGAGGCTGGTGTGAACAAGGCCAGCCCATTCCTCCCCGAACCGGGGAGGGGGACCAGCGAAGCTGGTGGAGGGGCGGTGCCCCCGTCCACCGCGCCCGCCGCAAGCCCCCACCACCATCCTGCGGATGGTCCCCCTCCCCGGTTCGGAGAGGTCTTGAAGGGTGAATTCCCCGGCCTCGCTGACGGCTGGCATTATCTGGACTCTGCCGCCACCGCACAAAAGCCGCAGGTTGTGATCGACGCCGTCACCCGCGCCATGGGCGGGGACTATGCGACAGTGCACCGCGGCGTCTATGCTCGCTCGGCCAACATGACGCTGGCCTTCGAAGCGGCGCGGACCAAGGTGGCCGCGCTGATTGGCGCTCCGGCCGAAGAACTGGTGTTTACGCGCGGCGCGACCGAGGCGATCAACCTCCTCGCCTATTCCTGGCCGGACAAGGGCCGCGTGCTGCTCTCCACCCTGGAGCATCATTCCAATATCGTGCCGTGGCAATTGGCTGGCTGGCAGGTGGACGTCTGCCCGCTGACCGCGGATGGCCGGATCGACCTGGATGCGGCCGAGGCGATGCTGACGCCTGATCACAAGATGGTCGCCTTTGCCCATGTCTCCAACGTGCTCGGCTCGATGCTCGATGCAGAGCGTGCGGTTGCCCTGGCGCACCGGGTGGGGGCGAAGATCCTGCTCGACGGGTGCCAGGCCGTGGCGCGCCTGCCGGTCGATGTCGCGGCGCTGGGCTGCGATTTCTATGCCTTTTCCAGCCACAAGCTCTACGGCCCGACCGGGATCGGCGCGCTGTGGGGCCGTGCCGAGTTGCTGGACCGCATGGCGCCGTGGCAGGGCGGCGGCGCGATGATCGAGCGAGTGACCTTCGCAGGATCGACCTTTGCCCCGCCGCCGCAGCGGTTCGAGGCTGGCACCCCGGCGATCATCGAGGCCATCGGCTTCGGTGCGGCGGCGGACTATGTCCGCGCGATCGGCCTGCAAGCGATCCACGATCACGAGGCCGCGCTGGTGGCGGAATTGCGCGCGGCACTGCGCGCCCGCAACGACATTATCCTGTTCGGGCCGGAAGAAAGCGCCGGAATCGTATCTTTTGCGATGGACGGGGTTCATCCCCACGATCTCGGCACCATATTGGACGAGGAAGGTGTGGCGATCCGCGCTGGGCACCACTGCGCACAGCCCCTGATGGACCATCTGGGCGTGCCTGCCACGGCGCGGGCCAGCTTCGGGCTTTATTCGGACAGCGAAGACATCGCCGCACTGCTGCGCGGCATTGAAAGGACACGGAGAATCTTCGGATGAGCGAGGAATCCAAATTCATCGTCGAGGAAGTTGCCAGCGTTCCGGCCCCGCCGCGCGCCAAGGTGGAAGATGCCGAAACTCCCGCCGACAAGCTGGAGCGCAAGCGCGACTATCTGGAAGGCTTCCTAGCGGAAAAGCCGCAAGGGGCAGCTCCGGGAGAACCGGGCGGCGATATCTATGAAGGCGTGATCGCCGCGCTGAAGGACATTTTCGATCCGGAAATCCCGGTCAACATCTATGACCTGGGCCTGATCTACGGTGTCGACGTTGCCGAGGATGGCGGGGTTGCCGTGACCATGACGCTGACCACGCCGCATTGCCCGGTGGCCGAATCGATGCCCGGCGAAGTCGAACTGCGCGTCGGTGCCGTGCCCGGAGTGCGCGATTGCGAAGTGAACCTGGTCTGGGATCCGCCGTGGGACCCGGCCAAGATGAGCGACGAAGCCCGGCTGGAGCTTGGAATGCTATGACCGATCCTATTTCCGCTCGTCCTGAGGAGGAAGCGAAGCCGAAGGCAGAGCGGCCGTCTCGAAGGGCTGCCGTGATCCTCACCCCCGCTGCCGAAGCGCGGGTTGCCAAGCTGATGGCCGAAGCGCCCGAAGGGGCGATCGGCGTGAAGCTCAGCACGCCGCGCCGGGGCTGTTCGGGTCTGGCCTATTCGGTCGACTATGTGACCGAGGCCAGCCCGATGGACGAACGGATCGAAACGCCGGGCGGGCTGTTCTTCATCGACGCGGCTTCGGTGCTCTACCTGATCGGCAGCACGATGGACTGGCAGGAAGACGACTTCACCGCCGGCTTCGTGTTCAATAACCCGAATGCCAAGGGCAGCTGCGGCTGCGGCGAAAGCTTTACCGTTTGATTCAGGGGCGCGGGACGAAGGTTTCGCCGGTTTCCGCGTCGATAAAGGCGATCAGCGCCTTTTCCAGATCGTCAAGGTCTTCGTCGATCTCCAGCATGTCCTGCAACCAGCCTTGTTCCGACTGGGTGAACATGGCGGCGACCTGCGCATTGTCGTCCCAATCGTCCAGCGGCTCGCGCCCGTCGCTGCCCAGTTCGAGCAGGCTGGCGAAGCCGGTTTCCACTTCGGCCTTGGCTATCCGGCCCAGGAAGCTGCCGATGCCGGCCCCTTCGCGGGTCATGAATGCTTCCAGCTCGCGCATCCGTTCGGCACAGGGGGCTTCCTC
This sequence comes from Novosphingobium sp. NPDC080210, assembly GCF_050281025.1. Classification (NCBI taxonomy): domain Bacteria; kingdom Pseudomonadati; phylum Pseudomonadota; class Alphaproteobacteria; order Sphingomonadales; family Sphingomonadaceae; genus Novosphingobium; species Novosphingobium sp. NPDC080210. The sequence goes on along the minus strand of NZ_JBNNWL010000003.1, from coordinate 297,440 downwards.
TCCGGCAAAGCCGAGCAGGAACTGCGCCACACCTTTGACGAACAGGTCCTGCCATTCCGGGCAGTTCACTTCGTAAAGGGTCGCGTCCTTGATCCGGAACAGCATTTCGGCCTCGGCCTTGCTGACCCCGGCAGGCACTTCACTGCCCGTGCCAAAGATCATGCGCCTGAGCAGGGCCACTTCGGTCTGGTTGATGCCGCAGGGGTCCAGGTGGCCATGGCGGGTCGGCCCGTCACCCATGATGACGGCTTCCTCGATCTGGCGCAGGGCATAGGCGCGCAGGCTCTGCGGCACGCTGCGGGCCACTTCGATCACGCGGACCAGCAGTTCCAGTTCCGCCATGGTGCCGACGCGCCCGTCGCGGTCGATCCGGGCGATCAGCTCGTCCGCCATTTCCGCATCGATATAGCCGCGGGGCTCAACCGTATCGAGCATGAAGCTGGTCAGCGCCTCGACAAAGAAGTCGCACCACTCCGGCCCCGGCTGGTCGAGCGTTTCATTGGTTACGAACAGCGATTCGGCTTCGTCCGGACTCATCCGTCCGTCCGCCCAGCCAAGGCGGCGCAATTCGCTTATTTCGTTGGCGGTTATCCGCCCGTCACCTGCGAACTGGACCGTCAGGTCACCGAATTCCATGCTCATCGCGGCAAGGCCCCATGGTCAAAACAGGCCTTCTCTGTGGCGAAATAACCTTAAATCACCGTTACCCTTGACCCCTCACCTTATTTCCCGCGCAGGCTGGAGACGCAGGCGGCGCGGTCCACGTCCTGCCCGTCGCTGGCGCGGCGCGCCTCGACATGGGTGGCGGTAACTGGCCCGCCGGCGGTGGCCGGGTACAGGAACACGTCGAGCACACAGGCACGGCCAGAGAATTGCAACTTGCGCGCATCGCCCTCCCACACGTCCAGCCGGGCCGGGCCGAACTGGCGGACCAGGTCGTCAGGTCCGGCGCCGATCACGCCTTCCAGGCCCGGAGCGGAAAGAATGCGCGGCTTGGGCGGGGTGAGAGGCGCGGTGGTGCGCGTAACCGGGCGGATCTGCACCGGCTTGCTCGTCTTGACTGGGGCGGGCGTGCTTTTCACCGCGCCTCCGCCAGAGCCGCAGGCGGAGAGAAGCAGGCCAAGCGCGAAGGGTAGGGCAAGACGGGACAACACCATGCCCCCCTTTGCGCCAGATCCCCTGCCCTGTGCAAGCCGCGCGCATTGGCCATGTCTCAACGCTTTCCTGTTCCGACAAAAGCCGCTAGGCGCGCTTCGCCTTATTTTTCAGCTATCACAGGATTCTCCCCCCATGTCCCAGCCGTCCACCCAGGTCATCGCCATTGGCAATGCCATCGTCGATGTCATGGCTCCTTGTGATGATGCGCTGATCGAGCGGTTCGGCATGACGCGCGGCGGGATGACGCTGATCGACACCGACCGCGCAAAAGAGCTTTATGCGGCCATGGGTCCGGCGCGCGAGATTTCGGGCGGTTCGGCGGCGAACACCCTGGCGGGCCTGGCCGCACTGGGCGCGCGCTGCGCCTTCATCGGGCAAGTGGCTCAGGACCAGCTGGGCGAAGTCTTCGCGCACGACATTCGCGCGGGCGGAATCCGGTTCGATACGGCGGCGCGCGCCGGCGATCCGCCCACGGCCCGCTGCCTGATCTTCGTCACCCCCGATGGCCAGCGCACGATGAACACCTTCCTGGGCGCATCACAGTACCTGCCCGCTGCCGCGCTGGATGAAGCGGCAATCGCCGATGCCGAGATCCTCTATCTCGAAGGCTATCTGTGGGACCCGGAAGAGCCGCGCGCCGCCATGCGCCGCGCCATTGCGGCGGCGAAGAGCGCCGGGCGCAAGGTGGCCTTCACCCTGTCCGACGCTTTCGTCATCGACCGCCATGGCGACGATTTCCGCGCGATGATCGACGCGGGCGACATCGACATCCTGTTTGCCAACCACATCGAACTGGCCTCGCTGACGGGACAGGACGATTTTCACGCCGGGATCGACGCGCTCAAGGACAAGGTTCCGCTGCTGGTCGTCACCCGCAGCGAACAGGGTGCAGTCGCGGCGAGCGGGGGCGAGCTTTACGAAGTTCCAGCAGAACCGGTTGCCAAGGTGGTCGACACCACCGGGGCCGGCGACCTGTTTGCCGCCGGATTCCTCTATGGTCACGTCAATGGCCGCGCGATCGACGAATGCCTGACCATGGGCGCGGTCTGCGCGGCGGAAATCATCTCGCACTATGGCGCGCGGCCCGAAGCCAGCCTGACAGAGCTCGTGGCCAGGCGGCTGGGCTAACTATCCCATTTCGGATAGCGCAGGATCGGGGTCTGCCCGCGCAGGAAGTCGCGCGGCAGGGTGCCGGTCAGCGCCTTGAAGTCGCGGATGAAGTGCGACTGGTCGGCATAGCCCGCCTCGTGCGCCAGATCAGTCCAGGGCGCATCCGGCTCCAGCTCCTTGCGGTGAACGGCATGGCCGATCCGGCAGATCCGGGCGTAGTGCTTGGGGTTCAGTCCGGTCAGTTGGCGGAACCGCCGCTGGAAGTGGCGCAGGGACAGTCCCGCCGAATCGGCCAGGTCCTGGATCGGCACGGTCCCGCGCATCATCCGTTGCCGGCTCGCCTCGCGCGCCACGGGATCGTTGCAGACCCGCCCTGCGGTGAGCGATTTCAGCCATTCGTCCACCGGTGCTGCCATGCCTTGCCAGTCGGGCGTGGCACGAAGCTGCTCCAGCAGGCCATCGGGCAGAGTGATGGGAATAAAGCCGTCGACCAGGGTCACCGGATCGACGCGGAAGAACAGTGCCGCCGCCGCCGGTTGCAGCCGCGCCGAAAAGGTTCGCAGCTGCCCGGTCACCTCCATGTCATAGCGATAGTGGGTCAGCGGCCCGAACAGCCCGGCCTGCGGTGCTTCCAGCCGCTGGCGCGTTTTCAGGTCATGCAGCGCATGGCTGCCTTCCAGGATGATCTGGACGAAACAGTTGGGGCGGGCCGGAATGACGCGGCGGACCAGGTGGCCGCGATCAGCGATTTCACCCCCGACATAACCGATGAGACATGAGCCGAGCTCCGCGCTGGAACTATCGACCAGGGTAATCTTCACCCCGAATTCTCCCAAACGTGCGCAAAGGCACCTTCAGGTTAATTACATAGCTTCACGTTTTACTTCGCGCCAGCCAATATCGCGGCGACAAAAACCTTCCGGGAAAAGTATCTTGTCGACTGCGGCATAGGCTTTTTGCTGGGCGCTGGTCACATTCGGACCGCGCGCCGTGACATTCAGGACCCGGCCTCCATTGGCGACCAGTTGCCCATCCTTCAGGGCGGTTCCGGCATGGAACACCTTGGCGCCATCGGCTTCGGCAGCGGCGAGTCCATCGATCGCGCCGCCCTTTTGCGGAGTGTCGGGGTAGCCCTTTGCCGCCATGACCACGGTCAGCGCCGTTTCGGGCGAGAATTGCGGCGCGGGCAGGGCGGCCAGCCGGCTCTCCGCCGTGGCCAGCATCAATTCGGCCAGATCGCCTTCGTAGCGCTGCATCAGCACCTGGCATTCCGGATCGCCAAAGCGGCAGTTGTATTCGATCAGCTGGACGCCCTTGGGGGTCAGCATCAGCCCGGCATAGAGCACCCCGGAATAGGGCACGCCCTCGCTGGCCATGGCCTGCACCGTCGGGATCACGATCCGCTCAAGCGCTTCGCCTTCGAGCAGCGGAGTCAGGACCGGAGCTGGGCTATAGGCGCCCATGCCGCCCGTGTTGGGCCCAGTATCGCCATCGCCAACCCGCTTGTGGTCCTGCGCCGATCCGAACGAGACGACGGTATGGCCGTCGGTAATGGCAAAGAAGCTGGCTTCCTCGCCTTCCAGGAATTCCTCGATCACGGCTTCCGCCCCGGCAGCGCCGAACCGGCCGGAGAAGATTTCGCGGACCGCTTCCTCGGCTTCCTCGCGGGTCATGGCCACGGTCACGCCCTTGCCCGCAGCCAGGCCATCGGCCTTGATCACCACGGGGATGGTGAATTGATCCAGCGCGGCCAGCCCCTCGGCCTCGCTGGTGACGCGGCGGAATGCGGCGGTGGGAATATTGTGGCGAGCGCACAGCTCCTTGGTGAAGGCCTTGGACCCTTCCAGCTGGGCAGCGGCCTGCGAAGGGCCGAACACCGGCAGTCCGGCGGCGCGCAGGCTGTCACCCAGGCCATCGACCAGCGGCGCTTCGGGGCCGACCACCACCAGGCCGATGCCCTGCGCGGCGCAGAATTCCGCGACATGGCCATGATTGCCAAGATCGAGCGCGACCAGTTCGGCATGTTCGGCTATGCCGGGGTTGCCCGGACTGGCGAACAGTTTCGTGCACAGGCGGGATTGCGCCAGCTTCCACGCCAGCGCATGTTCGCGGCCGCCCGAACCGATCAGCAGGATATTCATGTCAGCGCCGCCTTATTTTGAAGAAGAATCCGCCGGGCTGGTAGCGAAGGAAGCGGCTGGCGACAACGCCGCAGCGCTATCCGTGTCCGAGATTTCCGCACTGCTGAAGCGCACGGTTGAGGATCGCTTCGGCTTTGTCCGCGTGCGCGGAGAGATCAGCGGGTTCAAGCGCGCCGCATCGGGCCACGTCTATCTGTGCCTCAAGGACGAAAATGCGCGGCTCGACGCGGTGATGTGGCGCGGCACGGCACAGCGGCTGAATTTCCAGCCGGAAGACGGGCTGGAAGTCGTCGCGACCGGCAAGCTCACCACCTATCCAGGGCGGTCGAACTATCAATTGGTGATCGAGCGGATGGAAGTGGCGGGCGAAGGCGCGCTGCTCGCCCTGCTCGCGCGCAACAAGGCGCGGTTCGAGGCGGAAGGGCTGTTCGCGCCAGAGCGCAAGCGGGCCTTGCCATTCCTGCCGCGCACCATCGGCGTGGTCACCTCGCCGACTGGCGCCGTGATCCGCGACATTCTGCATCGGCTGGCCGACCGTTTCCCGGTGCGCGTGCTGGTCTGGCCGGTCCTCGTCCAGGGTCAGGGCGCGGCAGAGCAGGTGGCCGCAGCGGTGCGCGGATTCTCCGGCATGGCCGCGGGCGGACCGCTTCCACGGCCTGACCTCGTGATCGTGGCACGCGGCGGCGGCTCGATCGAAGACCTCTGGGCCTTCAACGAGGAAGCGGTGGTCCGCGCCGTCGCGGATTGTTCGATCCCCATTATCTCCGCTGTGGGCCATGAAACCGACACGACGCTGTGCGACTTCGCCGCCGATCGCCGCGCGCCGACCCCCACTGCCGCAGCCGAAATGGCGGTCCCGGTCCGCAGCGACCTGATCAACCAGATTGGCGAACTGACCCTGCGCAAGCGCCGCGCCGTGCTGCGCCCCCTGCAATTGGGGCGCGAGCGGTTGGCCGCGCGCGCCGAACGCCTGCCCGCGCCGCAAGCCCTGCTCAGCCCGCAGGCGCAAAAGCTGGACGAACTGTCCGAACGCTTCCGCCGCGCCTTGGGCGATCGCACCATGCTGGCGCGCGGAGAGCTTCAGCGCGTTTCCGGGCGGCTGTCCCTGCCCCTGCTCGCGGCGCGGGTCCAGACGGCGCGTGGGCGGCTGGACGGCCTGGCGCGATTGTTCGTGTCGCTCGATCCCGACAAGGTCCTGGCGCGTGGCTATGTCCGGGTTACCGATCCCTCCGGGCGCACGTTGACCAACAGGGCCGCCGCGTCTGGCGCGGCGTCGCTCAACCTTCATTTCCAGGATGGCGAACTGGCCGTCAGCACCGGCCCCGCGCCCATGCGAGCCGCGCCCCGACCCAAACCCGCCTCACCCCCGGACGATAGCCCGCAAGGCAAATTGCTCTAGACCGCGCGGTTTGCTAGGGTGGCCCCATGCTGATGAACTCCGCCGACCGCCCCGCCATGCTGTTCTTCCAGGCCAATGGCTTCCGCGTCCTCAGCCCGGGCAACCACGTGGTCTGCGCGGTCAGCGGCGAACCGATCCTGCTCGAAGCCCTGCGGTACTGGAGCGTCGAGCACCAGGAAGCCTACGCCAGCCCGGAACTGGCAACCCGGCGGTTGCTGGGCAAGTAGGGTTATCCCCGCAACGCGGGATAACCCCTTGATCTAAAGCCCTTAGTAGGCGGCGTGAGGGACTGCCTGTTCCTCCCAAAGCACCTCTCCCTGGTCCAGAACCCCCAAAACTCGGCACTTATTCGGGACTCCCGCCTGTTGCGCACATGCAACAGGTGTGACCCTGAAAGCTTCCAAAATGGGAAAATCCTTTGCCCGAGCGGGGGCTTTTCGTCATTCAGGGTTCATCTTTTCCGTATTGTAGCTGGGGTTTTGCCCAGTTCGGATGCGGAAATGACCAAAATCCGCGTGGTATCTGCGCGGGATTTTACAGAGGAACTGACCTGTGAAAAAGCAAACTATTACCGCGCTGAAGGCCGGCACTGCACCGATGGTGCTGGGGCTGGCCTTGATCAGCACTCCCGTGCTTGCTCAAACGACAACGGACGAAGCTGCTCCGGAAGATCAGACCATCGTGGTCACCGGCTCGCTCATCCGTAACCCCAACCTGGTTCAGGCAAATCCGGTCAACGTCACCACTGCTGACCAGATCGAACTGAAGCAGTCGAACGTTGCTGAAGAAGTCCTGCGCGAAGTTCCGGGCGTTGTCGCCAACATCGGTTCGGCCGTGAACAACGGTAACGGCGGTTCTTCTTACGTTGACCTTCGCGGCCTCGGCTCGAACCGCAATATCGTGCTGCTCGACGGCAACCGCATCGCCCCGGCGGACCTTGCTGGCCGTGTCGACCTCAACAACATTCCGCTGGCTCTGATCAGCCGCGTGGATGCGCAGACCGGTGCAGCCGTGACCACCTATGGTGCTGACGCCATCACCGGCGTTATCAACTTCATCACCCGCCGCGATTTCGCCGGCATGGACCTTTCGGCCAGCGAGCAGATCACCGAAAAGGGTGACGGCAACTACTTCCGCACCGACCTTACCGTTGGTGCGAACTTCGATGACGGGCGCGGCAACGCTGTGCTGAGCATTGGTTATCAGAAGGCCGACGCGGTTTATCAGGGTCAGCGCGACTTCTCGGTTGAGCAGATCAGCTCCTATTCGGGCGGCGCTGGCGGCTCGGGCACCAGCGTTCCCTCGCGCATCACGGGCACTCGTCCTCTGACAGACGGTGTTATCAACACCCTTCCGCAATACAGCCAGACCGGAACGGCCGAAGATGGCACTCCGATCCTGGCCCTGGTCACGGGCGGCGCCGCGAACGGTGGCACGCGTCAGGTCAACTCGGCCGGTCAGGCCGTCGGGACTTTCGCAACTTTCAACTTCAACCCTTACAACGTCTTCCAGACGCCGTTTGAGCGTTTCAACATCTTCGCTCAGGCAAATTACGAAGTGAGCGACGCGGTTGAAGTTTATACCCGTGGCATGTTCTCGAAGAACACCGTTTCGACCATCATCGCGCCGTCCGGCTCGTTTGGCGGTTCGGTAACGACGAACCTGAACAACCCCTATCTGCCGGCTGCGCTGCGCAACCAGCTTTGCGCTTTCAACATTGCTCCGGTGGTTAACGGTGTGAATGCTGCAGGTGATGCGGTTTCGGGTCAGATTGCCTATACCCCGCGCTTCACCCCGACCGAGTGTGCTGCTGCTGCTACGGCCACCGGTCCGAGCGATCCGAACTATCGTACGGTAACCTTCAACCTCAGTCGCCGTGCGACTGAAGTTGGTCCGCGTATCAGCGATTACACTTCGACCGTGTTTGACATCCGTGCAGGCCTGCGCGGTGCAATCACCTCGAATATCGACTGGGATCTGAGCGGTTCGTACGGTGAGTCCGAAAAGCTGCAGACGATCAAGAACTACACTCTGCAGTCGCGCTGGCGGGAAGCCCTGCTGGCCAACAACACCGCAACCTGCATCAGCGGCAACACCGCGTGCGTTCCGGTCAATGCGTTCGGGGCTGACGGTTCGATCACTCCGGCCATGGCTGGCTTCCTGACCGAAGACAGCACAACCACGGTTCGCACCAGCTTGGCACAGGTTCGCGGTATCGTCTCGGGCGATCTCGGCTTTGCATCGCCGGGTGCCAGCACGCCGGTCGGCTTCGCACTTGGTGGCGAGTATCGCTCGTACAAGGCGCAGCAGGCGTCGGACCTCCTTGCCAAGACGCCGGGTGAACTCGGCGGTGCTGGCGGGGCTGCTCCGGACATCGACGGCGGCTACAACGTTTGGGAAGGTTATGCCGAGCTTATTGCTCCGTTGATCGAAGACCGCCCGATGTTCAAGAGCCTGACTCTTGAGGGTGGCGCTCGCTACTCGAAGTACAAGGTCGACGGCGGCGGCAACAACGAAACCTGGACCTACAAGTTCGGCGCTTCGTGGGAGCCGGTTGCTGACGTGAAGATTCGCGGTAACTACGCTCACGCTGTTCGCGCTCCGAACATCGGTGAACTGTTCACGCCGCTGACCACCGGCCTGACCAACCTGGGCGTCGATCCCTGCGCTGGTGCCGCTCCTGTTGCCAATAGCAATCTGCGCGCAGTTTGCCTTGCACAGGGCGCCCCTGCAGGTTCGATCGGTTCGATCACCAACCCGACTGCGGGTCAGGCCAACATCACCTCTGGTGGTAACCTGAACCTTGAGCCGGAAAAGGCTGATACCTGGACCGCTGGTGTTGTTATCCAGCCGTCGATGATCCCGGGCTTCTCGCTCTCCGTCGACTACTACAACATCAAGGTTAAGGACGTGATCGGTGCACCGCTGCCGGGCGACCTCGTGTCGGCCTGCTTCGGTTCGATTACTGCGGCCAGCACCACCAACCCGGCATGTACGGTCATCCGCCGTAACCCGGTCACCGGTGGTCTTGATGGTGACCCGGCGAACACCCCCGGTCTCTACGCACCCCTCAGCAACCTGGGTAAGCTGGCTACGGATGGCGTGGACCTGATTGCGAACTACAACCGTGATCTGGGCTTCGGCAAGCTGGCTCTGAGCTTCGTCGGTAACTACACCGCAAACTCGAAGTATCAGGCCACTCCGACCGGACTGGACCGTAACTGCGTTGGATACTACTCGGTCAACTGCTCGTTCACCGGTTCGATCCAGCCCAAGTTCCAGTTCTCGCAGCGCACCACCCTGTCGGTGGGCAAGTTCGATGCTTCGCTCCTGTGGCGCTGGATCGACACTGTGCAGTTTGAACCGCAACAGCTGGCTGACGATCTTGCTGCTGCCGTTGCAGGCGGTTGCCGCGATCCCAACGGTACGGACCCGGATGCCTGCATGGTTGAACCGGAATTCCGCACGATCCCGTCGGAAAGCTATTTCGACCTGACGCTGCGGTTCAATGCGACCGAGAACTTCACGTTCACGGCAACCGTTCAGAACCTGTTCGACAACAAGCCCAAGGTTGTCGGCAACACGATCGGTTCGACCTCGTACAACAGCGGGAACGTGTTCCCGTCGACCTACGATGCGCTCGGCCGCCGCTTTGCCGTTTCGGCCAAGCTGCGCTTCTGATCCTTCGGACCAGACGCACAAACGGGGGTGGGCAGCAATGCCCACCCCTTTTTGTTTGCGGCGATGCTTGACACCGTTTGAGCAAGTCGACCAACAGACGAAATGAGCCACGATAGCCTTGAAACACTGGCCCGCGAAGCAGAGAAGGCCATCGCGGAATCGCGGGCCGACGCCCATGATTACATGGTTGCAGCTCTGGGGCGGACAGCGCGGCATGAACTTGAAGCCGCAGAAGCCCTGTTTCAGCATGCGCTTGCGCTTGAACCAGGCAATCCAGCGGTATTGACCGGCTTGGCCGTTTTGCGGCGGAAGCAAGGGCGCTTGCGCGATGCCGTGCTGGCCTGTGATGCGGCCATCCGGTCCGTCCCGCACTATCCCGACGCTTGGCTTGAACGCGGGGCTATCCTGGCTTCCGGCGGGTCCAATGCCGCAGCCCGCGATAGCTTTGCCGAGGCAGCGCGCTTAGCGCCCAATCTTGCCCAGGCTCATGCCGGCCTCGCGGGCTTGGCCGCGCGTGAAGGTGACGAAGCCCGTGCACGAAAGCATGCCCAGGATGCGCTGCTGCTTGATCCGATCAACGCGGTAGCGACCTGCGCCTTGGCCAGTGCGGACCTTACTGCCAAACAGCCACAGCGCGTCATCGCTCCATTGCAGGCCTTGATAGCACGGTCGGCACAGCCCAGCCCGGATCGTTCATTTGCCTGGGGCCTGCTGGGCGATGCATTTGACCAGCTGCAGGACGTGGATCAGGCCTATCATGCCTACTGCGCGGCCAAGGCTGATTTCGCAGCAGTCAATGCACCGATGGCGGAAGGGCAACCTGGTCACCGGCAATTTGTCGAATCGATTCACTGCGGGCTGGCTGCGGTTCCCACCGGGCAATGGCACGGCGCGCGAAACCAGCAGCCGGCACATGCTGCGGAAAAGCATGTCTTTCTGCTGGGCTATCCCCGATCCGGCACGACGCTGATGGAGAACGTGCTGGCCTCCCTTCCCGGGGTAGAGGCGCTGGAAGAGCGCCCGACCCTCTCCGCCGCTGACCGGACCTACCTGATGGGCGACCATGCATTCGTCGTGGCGGGAATGAAGCGATTTGCGTCACTGGACGAAGGCTCGATTGCAGCCCTATGCCGGGACTACTGGGATGGCGTCGTCGCTTCGGGTGTTTCCTCGAATGCCCGGTGTTTCGTGGACATGGACCCTTTGAAGGGAACGCGCCTGCCTTTCATTGCAAAGATGTTCCCCCAAAGCCGCATCCTGATCATGCGCCGTGATCCGCGCGATGTGGTCTGGAGTTGTTTCCGCACCAATTTCGCCATGACAAGCGGGACTCTGGAATTCACCAGCCTGGAACGCGCCGCCCGGCACTATGCTGCAATGATGAGCCTGACCGAGGACGCCGTCGGGAAACTGGATCTGAATGTTCTGGAGGTTCACTATCACCGCCTGGTTCAGGATTTCGATCAGACCACGCGCGAGGTGTGCGATTTCCTGGGCCTGGAATGGAATGAAACTCTGCGCAGCTTTGATCGCACGGCGCAGAATCGCGGCGTGGCCACTGCCAGTTCGAGCCAGGTCCGGCGCGGGCTTTATGACGGCACTCGCCAATGGGAGCGCTATGCCCAATATCTGGAACCGGTCCTGCCGATCCTGAACCCGTGGATCGAGCGTTTTGGCTACGCTTGATCGAGCAAGGGATCGAGACCGCTCAAGGCAATTCCAGCTCCCGCAGCGACTTTCTCGGCCCAGGCAAGGACCAGGCCTATTTCCTCGCCATATGCCGCGCGAGCCGCAGCATATTCCTGCGTCCGGCTTCCGGCCGTGAATGCTTGTCCCGACTTCGAGTGTTTGTTGAAGGCAGGCCCGGACACAATATCCGCGACAGTCGCCGCATCGAACTGCACACCGAAATGATCCGCCGCCGCCGCGATTGCCCGCGCGGGCTCGGCAGTCATGCGATTGGCATCGAGCGTGCGAAGCCGCCGATCGGGATTTTTTCCAGCCAATCTCTGAAAATAGGCTTGCTGGGCCAGCCATCCTACTGCCGCCACTTGCAGATCGCTTTGCCTGAAGAAGTCCTCAGGGGCGAAACCCAGCGAGACGAACCCTTCCCGCAAATAGCCTTCAAGCAGCTCACGCACCCATAAGCGGCAGGGCAATCCCTTGCGCGCAACCGAAATGAGGAAGGTCTCCAGCGGTGCGTAGAGAAAGATGGCGCGGGCCTGTGGCCGCAGCGCGAGGAGGAGTTCCGCCAGCGGATTAACAATGTTGGACGGCTTGATTATGACCATTTCATCCGCCCCAAAGGGCCGACCCAGCAAGCGGGTCGTCAGATCGGCCAGGCGCGCTACTGCGGCGGGTTTCGCTCCCCGGCGTCGATAGCCGACCACATCGTTCAGCATGACCGGTTCGGACAGCCCCATTGCATATCCGGGGCGGTCAAATGCGCGGGTCAACAGGGTGGAGCCACAAAACGCGGAGTGAAAGAGAAAGCCCACTGGTGGATCGCTGGCGAGCGACAGACAGGCACTTGCGGGAAGATCTCTTCCCGTCGGGCGGGGGCCGAGGCAATCATCGGTCAGAAAAGGCGTGGATGCATGATCCTGCCGAGGAACATGGATAAATCGAACGCTGTCATTGCTTTCCACATAGCGGTGCGCAAGCCACGCTGGATCAGAAAGCTGGGTTTGAGCTTCGTTTGCCACGAACCGTGCTTAAGCGTGCCCGCAGGATCTCGCAACTGGCCCTTGCTGCCGATGCAGAGACCGCATATCCGTGTCCAACCTTGGGGAGGCGCTGCCAAAATGCAGAACGACCAGATCGCACCTGCAACGTCCGCGCAAGAAGCCAACGGCGCTGGCATGACCGCCTTGCGCGCACAGGATTATCAGGCTGCGATAGCTGAGTTTGAACGTGCGACTCGGCTGGATCCGGGCGCTTTGCCTCTATGGTGCAATCTGGCGCATGCGCACCGTCTGGCCGGAAACATCGACGCCGAAGGGGATGCCCTGGATCGCGCCCTGGCGATCAACCAGCTCGATTTCAGCGCCCAATTGCGCAAGGCGCAGTGGCTTCAGCGAAAAGGGAAGGAAACTGCCGCATTGATTGCCTGGCACGGGGTCCAGCAATTGGTCGAGCGGCAGGAGTTGGAAGTTTCGCCCACAGTGCGGGCGGAGCTGGATGAAGGCGCTGCCTATTGCAGAAAACTCCAGACCCGACTGGAGTCGACGGCGGACCTGCTTGTAGCGCAAGGGCAAAAAGACTGGAATGAGACGGAGCGCAGAAGGATCGGTGCCTTTGTTGACCGGGCACTTGGCCGCCGCGCCATATTCCACAACGAGTGCGCGGGCGTGCATTACCCCTTCCTGCCGGCGGACGAATATTTCGATCGGTGCCACTTCCCGTGGTTCGAGGAACTGGAGGCACATACCGACGTCATTCGAAACGAGCTGCTGGGCATCATGCGCGAACCGGGGGAGGCGATCAGGCCCTATGTTCGACTGGGGGAAGGGATTCCGGAAAACAAATGGAGCAAACTGGACGCTTCGCTGGATTGGGGGGCCTGCTTCCTGTGGGAGTATGGCGTGCCGAACCTGCCGGTGCATGAAAGATGCCCTGAAACCGCCGCTCTTTTAAGCCGGTTGCCGATTCTGAACATTCCGAACCGTGGTCCTTCGGCCTTCTTCTCAATCTTGCGCCCGCACAGCCATATACCCGCGCATACAGGCGTAACGAACACCAGGGCCATCATTCACCTGCCCTTGATCGTGCCGCCGGGCTGCCGTTTCCGCGTTGGCGGCGAGACTCGCGAGTGGATTGAAGGCCGCGCCTTCGCGTTCGACGATACTATCGACCACGAGGCCTGGAACGACAGCGACGAGCCGCGCGCCATCCTGATCATCGATGCCTGGAATCCGCACCTGTCCGATGCGGAACGCAAGGCGGTCAGCGACTACTTCGAGAAAGCCGACCTTGCGCTGACCTGAGCCGCGCTTGTCGGTTTTGCGGGGGTAGGGTAGTATCGCGGCTTGTCGCAGAAAATAGCGCCGGATTCGCGGAAGAGGTTTCCCATGCTTGGTACGGTTTTGATGTTACTGCTCACTCAGGCTGCTCCGGCTTCGGCTTCGGCAGTCGAACTGCCCCTGGCCGAACCGAATCCGAAGCAGATGAGCCAGAAGCAAATCCGCGAATTCAACTCCAAGGTACCCCGGAATCATCCTTTTTACATTCGCTGCGTGGAATCGGGCGAGATCGGGTCATTGGTGAAGAAGACCTATTCATGCCGGACAAACCGCCAATGGAAGGCGGCCGATGAAATCGGGAACCAGAACGCCCGTGACACTTACGAAGAAATGACCAGCAAATCCTGGAATACCGGCAACTGAGGGCGCCCCCTATTGTTGCTGAAGGCGTACGACACGAACCCCAGGTTGATTGTTCACCTTGGCAAAAAAGCTCCCTAGGGCGCCTTTGCGAATTGTAATCGCCTGACCGGACTTGGCGTAAGTGTCGCGGCCGTCGGTTTGCTTCCACCGCGCGCCGTCTTGCAGGACGAAGACTGTCGCGCCGTCCCTGGCCGTATAAGTCGAGGCGATCGTGGTATCGATCTGCGCGATTTCCTCGTCGTCGTTATCGCCGAACAGCTTGATTTTCGGCAGGGTCAGCCCGAACAGGCCGCGCTTGGTTTCGCGCGCCGTCGCCCGGTCCACCACCAGAATGTCCTTTTTCTCGGCCGCCGTCGCAAGTGCGGCGGCGCTGCGATCAAAACAGGCCAAGCGGGCGCTGGCGTCCACAATTGCGCGGCAGTCCAGAACCTCTCGGAAAACCGGCGGTTGTTGGGCGTTATCAGGCTGGTTTGCGTAGGCTGGCGCAGAAAACAGGCAAAGTGCCAGCAGGGCAGATCGAACGGCGTGGCGCAAGGTTTCTCTCCAGCAATGTGCAAACGAAACGCATTGTGCATCGCCGTCCGGGCGCGCGTCAATTCCCGCTATTGCGTGGAGGCGGGGGAGGCGCCACACGGCTTCGATGCGTCGGATAATGCTGCTCGTTCTGGTCGCCGTCGGCCTGGCTCCGGGTACCTGGGTGCGGACAGATCCTCCCCTTCAGGACCTGTCACCCAGGTTGAAGTGGCAAAGGGTAGCCGTGGAGCGCGACTGTTGCCGTGCTGGACCGCTCCGGCTTGAGCAGGCCTGGCAGCTGACCAGTTCCAACTTTGAATTCGGCGGCTATTCGGCTTTGCTACGAATCAGGCCGGGTCGCCTGAGGGCTTTCAGCGACCGGGGTTACTTCATGGAATTCGGTGAGCCCGGAGGTGCCCGGATTGCGCCGCGCTTCGGATCTGCCCAGCCTGGTTCGCGCGCACTCAAAACGAACCGGGACATCGAGGCCGCGACCTGGAATCCGGCCACCGGGCAGCTGTGGCTGGCGCAGGAAGGGCAGAATGCCGTGGCGCGGTATGGGCCGGGGATGCGGCTGGAGGTGCGGCGCAAGGTTCCCGAATGGCGGGACTGGCCAAGCAACTCCGGGGTCGAGGCCTTTGTCCGGCTGAAGGATGGGCGCTTCATTGCGCTGTGCGAATGCCGCGACGGATGGTTCGGGGAGTTTCGTCATCCCGCCACTATCCATTCGGGCGATCCGACGGAGGCACGACCGGCTGAAGCATTCACTTTTGCTGGTGTGGACGGTTACCGGCCGACCGACATGGCGCAATTGCCGGATGGCCGCGTCCTGATCTTGATGCGGCGCCTGGTCTGGCCGGTTCCGGCGCGCTTTGCGATCAAGGTGGCCCTGGCTGATCCGGCGGAGATCAGGCCCGGTCAGGTCTGGCGCGCGACCGAGATTGCGGAGCTTTCCGCGCCCTGGCCGGTCGACAATTATGAGGGCCTTGCCATCGAGCGCCAGCTGGACGGCACACTGGTCGCCTGGATCATCAGCGACGAAAACAGCGCGGTTTCGCAGCGCGTGCTCTTGCTGAAAGTACGGATCGACGAAACCGCCCTGCCCCCAAGATAAAGGCGCCCCCAAAGCAAAAGGCGCCCGGATAACCGGACGCCTTTGAATTGCTTGGCTCGCTTTCAGCGAATCAGGCGGCGACGGCAGCCTTCTTCTTCAGCTCGCGCTTCACCTTCTGCGCGGTGGCCGAAAGCTTTTCGTCCGAAGTCTTGAGCAGCCAGTTGTCCAGACCGCCGACATGCTCGACCGAACGCAGGCCCTGCGTCGAAACGCGGAACTTGAAGCTGCGGTCAAGACCTTCGGAAAGCAGCGTCACGTTCTGCAGGTTAGGCAGGAAAACGCGCTTGGTCTTGTTGTTGGCGTGGCTGACGTTGTGGCCGACCTGGCGGCCCTTGCCGGTCAGTTCGCAAATACGGGACATGGCAAAACTCGCTTCGAAAAACTGCTACCCAATGCGGGAGAAGGGCGGCCCTTACCGATTCCCCCTTGCACGGTCAAGGCATTGCGGCCAATTCCGCAGAAATGAGCCGCTGGCCCCTGCCCGAACCGATGCAACTGGCGCTGGATCAGGCGCGGGCCGGCGAATCGGCGGGCGAAGTGCCCATCGGGGCTGTCATCGTCAAGGATGGCGCGGTGATTGCCGCCGCGCACAATGCTCCGCGTGGCCTGCACGATCCCACCGCCCATGCCGAAGTGCTGGCGATTCGTGAGGCCGCGGCGATTCTGGGCAGCGAACGGCTCGATGGCTGCGACCTGTGGGTCACGCTGGAGCCCTGTGCGATGTGCGCCGGGGCGATTGCCCATGCGCGAATCGGGCGGCTCTACTACGCCGCTCCCGATCCCAAGGGCGGCGCGGTGGAACACGGTGCGCGGGTGTTCGAACACGAGCAGAGCCTGCACAAGCCGCAGGTCTATTCCGGCATGGGTGAGGATGAGGCGGGCGAAATGCTCCGCGCATTCTTCCGCGCGCGGCGTTAAAGCCTGAAGCGGTAGGTCAGGGCCATGCCGGCGGAGAACTGGTCCGGCTTGCCCGCCTGGACGATGGGCGAATCCTTCGCATCGCCGACCAGCCGGTCGTATCCTACATAGGTGTAGAGGCCGAAGGTCCGGTTCAGGGGCAAGCGCAGACCCGCCGTAGCGCCCACGGCATAGACGCCCGAACCCGGCTCATAGGCGGTGAAGCCCCCCGCTCCGCCAGCCGGTACGCCGTAATAGGCGCGGTTGTACTTGACGCTGCCCCAGCGCAGGCGCGGGCCGACAGTCAGGATCGCACCTTCCTTGCCCTGCCGCCAGACGTAGTCACCGGCCAGATCGCCGGTCAGCGCCTTGTGCGCGCCCAGGCCTTGGCGCAGTTCCGCACGCAGGCGCAGCGACTTGAGCGGCCAGGCATCGGCGAAGAGGCCCGCCTCCATGCCGAAACCGACTTCAGGCAGGCCAGGCAGGTCCTTCGCCTTGCGGCCCGGCGCAAAGGTCAGTGCCGGTCCCACCGCAATGCCTTTGTTGCGTTCGCCCAGCACGGCAAAGCCAAAGGCTTCATCCGGCGATTCTGGCGTCATCGGTTCACCGACGCGCCAGGTATCGACCAGGGGCAGGAAGGTAATGCGGTTAGCATCCGCGCCGGGATAGACCGGCACCCATTGCACCCCGGTTCCGATCATGACGTTGCGGCCACTGCTTTCCTGATCCTGCGCGGCTGCCGGCAGCGGCAGCATGGTCAGCAGAAGCGTGAGCGAGAGGAGGCACTTGCGAATCATCTGGTCAAAACGGATCATCGCTTGTCCTCGTTCCCGATAGTTAGAGTCCCCGCCAGATGTTCAGGGGGACATCGTTTTTGGGCCCGAACTTGGCCTTGTCGCAAGGGGTTGGCACGAATTTGCGATCATAGCAAAGCTGGACCTCGCGCAGCCAGCCGCCGTTTCCCGTGCGAATGCCGACCGAGCCAACCGGAAAGCGCGGATTGAGCGCCACGAATGCACGGCGCAGGTCGCCCGCAGTCAGTCCCTGCTGGCGGGAGAGGCGGTCGGCATCGGGCAAGCGCACGGCCCGCCACATGGCCTGCGATTTCTGAAAATAGGCTGCCGGTGTCTTGGCCATGCAGCTGCCGTGCTTGGCCCATTCGTGCTCCAGCAACCAGGGCACCGGAGTCATGCACATGTTGGCTTTCAGCTCGGCCTCGGTCGGGCGGGGCGTGAGGCTGCACCACTGCGGGTACTTGCCCGGGGTGCTTTCCGGCCACAGTCCGTGGAGGACAAAGCCGAACCGCCCGATAGCGCCATTGCACTGGTAATTCGCCGGGTCTCTTGCCGCTTTGCCGCCACGGCAGAATTCAGGCGACCAGCTGATCGCCAGGGTATAGCCGGTGATCGGGGTGTCGCGGCGCGGCCCGTCGGGGCGGGGCGGCTGTGGCATGTCGATCCGCTGCGGCGTGCGGCATTGGTAGGCCTGGGCGAAGGCGGGGAGGGGTAGTGCCAGTGCCGCGATCAGCAGCGCCTTGCGGATCATAGCGGGGTGAAATCCAGTCCGATGTCCGCCGCTGGTGCGCTTTGCGTCAGGCGCCCGACCGAGACGTAGGTAACGCCCGTCGCCGCGATGGCAGCGATGGTGTCCAGCCGGACTCCGCCCGATGCCTCGCTCGGCGCGCGGCCTGCGATCAGGGTAACCGCCTCAGCCAGCATGTCTGGCCCCATATTGTCGAGCAGGATATGGCTCGACCCGGCGGCAATGGCCGGTTCGATCTGGTCCAGCCGGTCCACTTCGCAGATCACGTCCTTGACCCCGGCATCGCGCGCGCGGCGCACCGCCTCGGTAATGCTGCCCGCGACGAGGACGTGGTTGTCCTTGATCATGGCAGCGTCCCACAGGCCCATGCGGTGGTTTTTGGCCCCGCCCATTCGGGTCGCGTACTTTTCCAGCTGGCGCAGGCCGGGAATGGTCTTGCGCGTATCGAGCAGGGTCGCCTTGCCCTGCATCGCCTCGATATAGGTCCGCGTCATGGTCGCAATGCCGGACAGGTGCTGCACCGTGTTCAGCGCGGACCGCTCTGCCGTCAGCATCGCGCGGGCATTGCCGGACAGCGTCATCAGCTTCGTCCCGGCGGGCACCTGAGCGCCTTCTTCGACCAGTACTTCGATGGCCATTTCGGGGTCGAGCGTGCGGAAGAATTCGGCGGCAATCGGCAGGCCGGCGACCGTGATCGCGTCGCGGGTGTTCATCACGCCGCTGAACTGCGCTTCTGCGGGAATGACGCTCTCGCTCGTCACGTCATGCCCGCCGCCCGGCAGGCCAACGCCCAGGTCTTCGTCAAGTGTGGAGCGGATGAATGCGGGCAGGTCGAAGCCGGGGAGGGTGAAGGTCATCCGGGCATTTCGCCAGATTTGCCGACTTGCGCAAGTATTGGATCACGCAAAGCCGCAAAGGCGCGAAGAGGTTGCGCTTTGCGTTAGCTTGCGCGCCAATTGCGCGAAGCGCCTTAACAGTCCGCTGCGCAAGGTGCCGCTGCGCTGGAACGCCACATCTTCGCGCCTTTGCGGCTTTGCGTGATTGAATTGGTCTCACACGAAGACGCGAAGAGGTCGCGTCAAACGCTGCGTCATGGTTTTAGCAACGGTGCGTTTGCGGCGACGTCTGGATTTATAAAGGGGCCTGCGGCCCGCGTGACGATCTTCGTGTCTTCGTGTCTTCGTGTGGACCAAAATCAGTGCACGAAGCGCGCCACCACATCGCGGTAGCTGCGCGAAACCTTCACGTCGGCGCCGCTTTCCAGCACCAGGAAGCATTCGCCGTTGGTGTGCGGCTTGACCTGGCGAACCTGGTTGAGATTGACGATCCAGCTGCGGTGGACACGCTGGAACACGCGCGGATCGAGGCGTCGTTCCAGGTCCTTCATCGTTTCGCGCAGGATCAGGCTGTTGTCGGCGGTGTAGATGCACATGTAATCGCCAGCGGCTTCGATCCGCTCGATCGAATCGACATCGACGCGGAAGATCTGGCCGCGGTCCTTGATGTTGATGAGCTTTTCGTAACGCGCCGCGTGTTCCGGTTCTTCCGGCATGGCTTCCATCGCATCGGGCGCGACTTCGGCCAGCACGGTCTTGAGCTTTTCCGCTTCTTCCGCGGCCTGCTTTTCGGCAATGCGCTGGCGCACCCGCTCCATCGTGTCGGCCAGCTTGTCCTCGTCCACCGGCTTCATCAGGTAGTTGACCGCATTCGCTTCAAAGGCGCGGACGGCGTGTTCCTGGTACGCGGTGACAAAGACGATCAGCGGCGGCTCGATCTCCATGATGCCCTTGACCACAGAGAACCCGTCAAACCCCGGCATCTGGATGTCAAGGAAGACCAGGTCGGGCTTTTCCGTCTTGATCTTGCGGATCGCCTCGCGCCCGTTGGAGCAGGTGTCGATCACTTCGACATCGGGGAACTTTTCCAGGCGCAGTTGCAGGCCCTGGATCGCCAGTTTCTCGTCGTCGACAATGATGGTGCGGATGGTCATGGAATAAACCTCTAGCCGGCCAGCGCCGGGCGTTTGTCAGCCGCGGCGGCAGGCACTGCAGGTTCGCGGCGTTCGAAGGGGATTTCGATCAGCACGGCGAACCCACCCTCGGGAGGTTCCATCGTCTCAAAGCGATGGTCTGCACCATAAGCCTGCGCAAGCCGATCGCGAATGTTCGCGAGGCCCACACCGGTGGAAACCTGTTCGCCGCCGTCGAATGTCACGCCGGTCAACCTGTTGTTCGTACCCCCGGATTGCAACCCTGGGCCGGTGTCGGAGACGGTGATGCGAAGGTTTGGGCCGACGAGTTGCGCGGCAATGGTAATTTCCGCGCCAAGTTCCTGCGGGCTGACCGCATATTTGATCGCGTTTTCGACCAGCGGTTGCAGCAGCAGCGAAGGCAGCAGCGCGGCTTCGGTATCGGGTTCGATCTGGAAGCGCGTGCGCAGCCGCTCTTCAAACCGCATCCGTTCGATTTCGAGGTAGAGTTTCAGCGTGTCCACTTCCTGCGCAACGGTTACGCGGCCAGTTGGTTCATTGACCAGGGTATAGCGCAGGAACGAGGACAGGCGGCTGAGCATCGCATTGGCCGGTTCGGTCTGCTTGAGCAGGACCAGCGTCGAGATCGAATTGAGCGTGTTGAACAGGAAGTGCGGGTTCAGCTGATAGCGCAGCATGGCCAGCTGGGCTTGGGTCGCCTGGTTTTCCAGTTGCAGCAACTGGTCGTTCTGTTCCTCGATCTGGAGGAAGAAATTGATCATGTAGTACAGCGCCGACCAGGCCAGCATCAGCGTCGCGTCGAAATAGAACACGCTGATATAGCGTTGGGCGAAACCGCTGCCGGTGCCCATGTAGAGGCTGTTCACCCAGGTATCGACGAAGGCGTAAAGCGCGGTCGCCATGGGCAGGACCAGTGCCGTCACGCCCCAGGTGATCAGCGGGCGGCGATTGATCAGCTGGCGGTAGATCACCGACAGGATCAGGGTCAGCGACAGGCCGGTAATGGTCGAGATCAGGACCAGCACCAGGTAGGATGCCGGCTGCCCGTTGGCGAGGCCCGAGGCCGCGCGCAGCAACATGGCGCCGCTCCACCCTGCGGCCTGGAGACGCCAGAACGCGCGGTTCTTGTTGGCGAAGAACGGGATCGGTCTGAACGGCAGTACGGCCATGGCCCGCCTTTAGCAGAATTTCCGCAGTGCGAAGAGGGGAATTACTTTTTGCGTGCGGCGGCCAGGGCCCTGCCCAGCGTTTCCTTGCCCACGGCGCCGGACAGCAGCTCTCCCCCCGCGATCCAGCTGGGGGTGCCGTCGATGCCAAGTTGCCGCGCGAGTTCGAGATTGGAGGCAAGCTCCGCCTGAACGCTGGGGTTCTTGATGAAAGCGCGGGCGCGGTCCAGGTCCAGACCGGCGGCGCGGGCGGCCATTTCGATGGAGGCGGCGTCGGTCCGCCCGGCGGCGAACATCGCCTTGTGGAAGGCTGGATACTTGCCCTGTTGCGCCGCGGCGAGGCCCCAGCGGGCGGCATCCGCACTGGTCGGCGCAATGATCGGCAATTCGCGGATCACGACTTTCAGGTCCGGGTTCTCGGCAATCAGGGCGTCGACGTCGGCCACGCTCTGGCGGCAATAGCCGCAGGCGAAGTCGGTGAATTCCACCAGCACCACCGTGCCGTTCGGATTTCCCATGACCGCGCCGGGGAAGGGCTTGGTCACCTTTTCGCCCACGCTGGAAAGTTGCTGCCCGGTTTCCTTCTTGCGCAGGTTCTCCATGGCCTGGGGCAGGATCTCGGGGTGCTCAAGGATGTAGTTGTGGACCACGGTTTCAATCGCGGTCCTGTCCATTCCGCCAGCGCCGGTGCGGCCCAGGGTAAAGCCGGCCAGCCCTCCGGCCAAGGCAAGGGCGATGCCGGAAACGATCAGGGGCAGGGCGGGACGCGCGGTGGAATTGGCCATAAGCCGCTGGCTAACGGGCTTTCTTGCCCTGTTCAATTGCCGCGCGCGATTGCATGGCGATATCCCCGGCCCTGATCCAGTCGGGCGATCCCTTGGCCAGCCCCGCCTGCGCCGATTCCGCGCTGCGCAGGGCCTGCGGGAAATTGCGCTGCAAGGTCTGCTGTTCGGCGCTGGCCAGCTGGGCGCGGGGGATGTCGCCCTTGGATCCGTAGATCACGCCGAGCTGATACCAGGCAAAGGGATTCTCCCGGTCCAGCGAGACGGCGGCGCGCAGCACTTTTTCCGCCTCGACCAGTTGCGCAGGGTCTTCCGTGGCGATCAGGGCATGGCCAAAGGTCGTGGCGATCAGCGGGTTGTGGCCGGACAGGTCCGTCGCCTTGCGCAGCGCCGGCAGGGCCTGGGCCGGCTTGCCGGATTCAAGCAGGATCTGGCCTTTCAGCTCCAGGAAATAGGGGTCGTTCGGCGCCTTGGCGAGCAGCGCGTCCGCCTCGGCCAGCGCCTTGTCCAGCCGGGCATCCTTGTGAAAGGCATAGGTCCGCGCATAGCGCGCCGGAACGTCGCTCATCATTTCGGGATAGACCTGCAAGGTGCGCTTCGGTTCGGACAGATAGCCCAGCAGCTTGGCCTTCACCCGCTGGAACCGCGCCTCGATCTGCGGGTCCGCCGGGGCATTCCACGCCGGATCCTTTTCATAGGTGTCCTGCAAGGTGGTAATGCGGTCCATCGTCATCGGGTGGGTGCGATAGAATTCGGAATCCGGAGTGCGGGTAAAGCCATAGCGCATTTCCAGATTGGCCAGCCGCTTGAAGAATTGCAGCGAACCGCGCCCGGAAAGGCCCGCCGCCGAAAGGTACTTCGCCCCGGCAGCGTCGGCACTGGCTTCCTGCCCGCGGCTGAAGGCCAGGTACTTGCCCAGCGCGGCCTGCTGCCCGGCCATGATCACACCCATGGCGGCATCGCCCGACCCGGCCGCTGCGGCGATCCCGCCGAGCAGCAGCGAGAGGATGGAAATTCCCTGCGCCTCGCGCGCGCCGCCTTCGTTGATGACGTGGCCGCCGGTGACGTGGCCCAGCTCGTGCGCGATCACGCCCTGCACTTCCAGCGCGGAACCGGCTTCGTTGATCAGGCCGGCGTTGATGTAGACCGCCTGCCCGCCCGCGACGAAGGCGTTGATCGACATGTCGCCGACCAGCACGACCGAGACATTGCGCGGGTCAAGCCCGGCCGCACGGATCAGCGGCGTCGCCATTTCGTGCAGCAGGCTTTCGGTTTCCGCATCGCGCAGGATTGACTGGGCCAGGGCCGGCTGGACGCTGAGCGTCACGGCCAGGACAAGAGCGAGGCAGCGGGCGAAAAGGCTTTGCAGGGCGCGCATTGGCTGCATTCCTAACGGCTTGCCGCCTGAACCGTGGCTGAAGCTCCGCCGTGTTTCGCCAGGAAGGCCAAGACGGGATCGATCACGCTGCGGTCGCGGTTGAAGGGAGCGGCCAGTTTCAGCACGGGTCCGGCATGGTCCACGCCGGGCAGGACGACTGGCGCGGTCGGTTGCCCCGCCGCTGACAGCTTGCCTGCAAGCGCGACCGAATTGCGCATCTTCACCGTCTCGTCCGCGTTGCCGGTCACAAGCAGCATGGGCGGGGCCTCGTCGCTGACGTGATTGACGGGCTGGGTCGTCCGGGGATCGGCAACATGGCCAAAGGCATCGCGCGCGGAATCCGAAGTGAACGGATAGAAGTCATAGGGACCGGACAGGCCGACCACACCCTTGATGAATCCCTGCGGAACGCCCGCTTCGGCCAGCCAGCGCGGCTCCAGCGCCAGCATGACGGCATTATAGGCTCCGGCGGAATGGCCCATGACGAAAACGCGCTGCGGATCGCCGCCCAATCGGGCCGCATTGGCCCAGACCCAGGCCAGTGCCGCTGCGCCATCCTGCAACATGTGCGGATAGCGCCCCGCCTGACCCAGTCGGTAGCCCGGCAGGACGACCAGGTATCCGGCGCGGGCAAAGTGCCGGCCGATGAAGCCGTATTCGCCGGGCACGCCGGAATGCCAGCCGCCACCGTGGATGAACACCAGGACCGGGTGCGGACCCGGCGCGTCGGGCGCGATGACGTCAAGACGCTGTGCCGGATCGGCGCCGAACCGGGCATCCTTCACCGCCACGTGGCTTCCGGCGCTTCCCGCCAGCACGCGGTCGGCCAGGTCCAGCAAGGCGACCGAATTGGTGGCATGGGCATAGCGCCACGCCCCGAACAGCGCGGTGGCCAATGCGGCCACCACGGCAAGTGCAATCCAGCCCATTCTCTGCAGCCGCCTTCGACCCGTGGAGACAATCATGGCCGCACTCTAGCGGGCAAAGCAAAGGCGCGCCATGCCCCCCGACATGGCGCGCCCCTACGGCTGATTGGACAAGGACTTGTTGTCAGCCGATGAGCTTTTTGGCGGCCTTTTCCAGCAGCGGAATATCGTCCGCCACTTCACCCAGCAGCACCACTTCGCCGCTGGGCAAACGCCGCGCAACAAGCAGGGTGAATTCCGCGCCTTCTGCCGCCACGGCATCGAGCGGGGCATGGTCCAGCAGCCTCAGTTTCTTCGCCAGGGCCTCGCGCGGACAATCGCGCAGTTCCTGGGCCTTGCCGCTTTCCTCGCGCTTGAGGCGGCGCTCTTCGCTGACCACGCCCTTCAGACCGCCCGGGGCCGAGGACAGATAGCTGGCGAGCGTACCCCGGCCGAGGCCCAGGCGCTGCGCATGGCTCAGTGCCGTGGCATATTCGGTCAGGCGGGTCTTGTCGTAGTCCGCGCCGAAGACCAGCTTCACCACTGGGGTCAGCGGCGCGCGGTCCTGCACGGTCAGGCCGGATTCGGCGACCAGTTCCGCAAATTCTTCCGGAGCCTCGGCAGCAGCCAGCGAGAAGTCATAGGCCTTGCCAATGGCTTCATAGAGCGCGCTGCGGGTACGGTCTTCGCTGCCGCGCGCGGCTTCGGCCAGTTCGCGGGCCGAGGCGAGCCAGTCGCCCAGGCCCATGTCGGCCTCTGCCACGGGGGCAAGCTCGATGGACCGTTCGGCAGCTTCCTCGACATGGTCCGGAGCGGCAGGTTCCGCGTCCTGCTCTTCGGCATTGCGCAGCCGCAGCGGCAAGAGGTCGCCCTGGATCCGCACAATGGAACGCAGGTCGAGAGGAATGATCGGCTGGTAGCCGTTGCCTTCATCCTCGTCCTCGGCACCGTCATCGTCCAGGTCCACAGGGCTGGCGAACAATTGCCTTGGTCGGGATAGTACGGGCCGCGGTTCAGGCTCCGGTTCCGTCGCCGCCTGGGGCAAGGCCACCGGCTTTTCGGGTGCTTCGACCTCGTCCAGCAGCTCTTCAGCCATGGCCAGGTCCAGGATGTCTTCCGGCTCTTCGTTTGCCTCATCGGGTTCGGCCAGACCGCCCGGGTCGGCAGGTCCATCGGCCCAATCGGTGATTGGGCTGCTGCGACGCGCCTCAAGCAGGCGGCCTTCGTCCAGGGCCTGGTCGATTTCCAGCATCAGCTCGTCGGTCGTGGCCTGGTCGGCCAGCTCCTTCCAGTTGATGACGCCGCAGATGTAGTCGATGTTCTCATCGTCCGACGAGAACGGCAGCAGGATACCGCGATAAAGGATCGTGCGCGCGTTCTGGTTCACGAACTCCGCTTCGAAGCCGATGGGCGCCTGGTTGGCCAGGATCTGCATGTAGTGGTCGGTAATCCGCGACAGCAGCGAACGGGCCGGAACCTCTTCGAGCGTTTCGATTCGCCCCTGGATGCCGCATTCCTCTGCCAGCTTTGACCCGAGGAAGCGGATGGCGGGGTTTTCGATCCCCTTGGTGAAATCCAGCATGACGCTGTAGGGGCCGAAATCGGGCAAGGCATCGCGATCGAGGTCTTCGATCGAGGGAAAGCTCCGGTCGCCCAGCAGGCTGGCCCAATGGTTGTAGGCCCGCACCTGCATGCGCCGTTCATCCTGCCCCACCGGGCTGGGGGGAGGTTCGCGCAGAGCCTCCTCTTCGCCGAACTCGACCTCGGGCCAATCGTCGCCCAGGTCGATGTCCAGATAATTGCCGCGATACGTGTCCATGTGGTGCCCCACCAAGTCCTGTCGGGGCAATGTGCGCGCGGCGTGGTAAATTTTGCGTTAAGCCAATCGGGTAGCTGCCTAGGCGATCACCCTGCCCTCGTCGCGGGCCGGCATCGGCGCCAGCCAGCGCAGCAAGGGAACCAGAATCAGCAGCAGGATTGCGGCCATGCGCAGCGATCCGGCCACCCCGACATAGTCTGACAGCAGACCCATCGCATAGGCCCCGACCGCCATGCCGCCAAAGGTGACGGCTTGATAGATCGCCAGGCACCGGCCCAGGATTGCTTCGGGAGAGCGCAGTTGCATCGCCACGTTGAGCGTCGAGAGGGTGGAAACCCAGCCGCCCCCCGCAATCATGGCGCAGAGGAGAGCCGCGGGCAGCGTGGTTGCCGAAGCAATGGGCAGCATGGCCAGGGCAAAGGCGGTCTGGGCCACGGCCAGCAGGCGCTCGTTGCCCCAGCGGCGGCGCGCGGGCGCAACCCACAGCGCGGTGATGATCGAGCCCAGTCCATAGGCGCCCAACAGCAGGCCGAAATCGACCTCGCTCCCGCGCATCTGCTCGCGCACAAGGACCGGCACCAGCGCCAGGAAGGCAACGGCCGCAAAGCCGAAGGCGAAACCCCGGCCCAGGACGCGCCGCACCGGACTGGACCCGGCGCAGAACTTCACTCCGGTCGCGATTGAGGCCAGCATCGGCTGTCGCTCGCGCGCGGGCATTTCCGGTCGCCAGCGCAGCAGCACCACGATCAGTGCGATGTAGGACAGCGAATTGAGCGCGAAGGCGGTTGCCGGACCGGCGAGCGAGATCAGCAGGCCGCCGATGGCAGGGCCGACGCTGCGCGCCAGGTTAAAGGCGATGGTGTTGATCGAGATCGCTTGCGGCAAGTCTTCCGGACCGACCTGCAAGCGCACCGATGCTTGCCAGGCGGGACCGTTGAGCGCCGTTCCCGCGCCGACAGTGAGGGTCAGCGCCAGCAGCGAAAGCGGGCCGATCATCCCGGCCCAGGTCAGCGCGGCCAGCAGTCCCGAAGCGATCAGCATGCAGACCTGCGCGGCGAGCATCACCAGCCGCCGGTCATGATTGTCGGCAATGGCTCCGGCAAACAGGGCGAGCAGCATGACGGGCAGGGTGGTCGAAGCCTGAACCAGCGCGATCAGCTGGTGCGACCGGGTCAGGTCGGTCATCAGCCAGGCGGCGCCGACCGACTGGATCATCGAACCGATGTTCGATGCCAGGTTTGCGGTCCAGATCGCGCGGAAGGCGGGAAAGCGGAACGGCGCAAAGGTGCTCCCCGGTGCAGTAAGGCCAGTGGATCGGGATTGCGCTTCAGTCACTGGACAGGGGTTAGGCGCGCGAAGCGGCCAAGGTCAATCGCTCCAGGCGGACAAGTTGGGATCGATCAGGGCCAGCTGGCGGCGCAGCGCCGCGCGGGCCAGCCGCTCCGTCTCTGCCTTGCGCCGCGCGGCGGCCAGCGGAACCGTGGCGGCGGGACGCAGGATTTCGGCGTCATAGCCATCAGCCACGATCAGGCCGCAGCGCTGCGGCAAAAAGCCGGGTTCTTCCATGCAGGCGCGGTCGAGGTGCGGGGCCAGGCCCCAATAGAACCGGTCGCAATGGTCCAGATAGTCGGTCCACTTGCCATCGCCCAGCAGGTCGGCACGGCTGACCTTGATTTCGACAATGACCAGGTGGCCCTTGGCATCGATCCCCATCAGGTCGGCGCGGCGGTTCGACCGCAGCGGCATTTCCGAAAGGCACCAGATGTCGTTCCGCGCGAACAGGCGGCAGATTCCGCGCGCAACGGCCTGGGCTGCCTTCAGTTCTGTATCGACGGGAATCGGAGCGGGCGAAGGCATGGCCCAGCCTAGGAACAAACTGTGAACTTCGCAAGCCTGCGCAACAGTTCGCTCAGGCAGAGGCTCTCAGGCTGATGGGAACCAGGGCCAGAACGGCGGCTTCGGCAGCGTGGAATTCCTCGCTGAGGGCAAGAGCCGCTGCAGCAGGGTTCCCGCCGCGTTCGTGGATCGCCAGCAAGGCGACAAGGCCCGCCTCCATCACTGCTGAGAGATCCTCGATTGCCTCGCGAACCACTTCCTGCCGCCACAGATCGGCGTGGAGCATGGTATCGGCCAGATCGCGCGATTCCGGGTGCGGCTGCATAGCGGAATGGCCCGACAGGAGCCGGACTGCCTCCGCTGCTTCCTGCAAGGCAGCCCACTTGAGCGCGAGCGTGCCGCAATTGCTCCGCTCCACCGGAGCGTGAGCCGGAACCAGCTGCATATCGCCAGCGCCGGGCATGGGCGAATCGAGGCGGGTGTGCATGTTCATGCCCCGGGTCTAGGAACCACCCCTTGCCAAAAAGCTAACCTGTGTTGTGAAAGCGAAAAGGCACTGGCGCATTTCCCCCCACACTGCTAACCGCGCCCATCACGCACCCGTAGCTCAGCTGGATAGAGCGCTGCCCTCCGAAGGCAGAGGCCACAGGTTCGAATCCTGTCGGGTGCGCCAGTCTTTCCCATTCCGCTGTGTCAGCACCGTGGGGTTCCTACCTATATTAGGTGTTATCCCTTACTTGACCAAAACAGGGGCGAGAGGGATTAAACCGCGCCCGGTAGAAGTGCGATGGGCCAGGCCGGACGGGGTTCCAGGCCGTTTCTTTTGCAGGCGGGCTCGCATCGAACATGGAGCACAAGATGGGTGGGATCACTGCCATCCTTGTCGATGATGAGGAGGACATTCTTCCCGAATACCAGGAGATGCTGGAGCTTGAAGGCTATGGCGCGCTGGTCTCGGCTGACCCCGAACAGGCGTTTCGCATTGTCTGCGAACGGCCTGAAATCCAGCTGGTCATTACCGATCTGCGCATGGCGCGGCTGGATGGCGCGGGATTGATCCGCAAGCTGCGCACTGCGCTGCCCGACCGCAAGCTGCGCTTCATCGTGATCACCGGAGACGCCACCGTCAATCATGATCCTGCCGAAGTGGGCGGACCTGTCCTGCTCAAGCCGGTTGACCGTCAGCGCTTGATCGCGGCGGTGTCGGAGGCCCTTTCGGAACGCGTATGATGGCGGCAAGCGAAGCGCGCGGTCTGGCCGAGCGATCCGGTCTGGTCTTGCGCGACCTGGCCTTTGCCGCCTTGCTTGGCGGTCCGGCGTTGGCGCTCAACTTTCTGGAAGTGCAACTGGGCTGGGGCCTGCACTTCATCTTCGGCAATGCGCTGATCTTTGCCTTCCTGCGCACGGTCAGCCCGCGGCGGATCGTCCTGGCAGGGGCGATTGCCAGCTTTCGCAGCGTCATGCTGTGGGGGCATCCGTGGGCCTGGTTGATCTGGACAGCCGAAGCGGCGGTACTGGCCTATTCCGTGCGGCGCACCGCTCCGGTCCGGGCCAGCGTCCTGTTCTGGGTGTTCCTCGGCACGCCGCTATTGGCCCTGACCTATGGCTGGATCATGGGCATGGACCGTACGTCCCTGCTGCTGGTCATTGGCAAGCAGGCGGTCAATGGCGTGCTCAACGTGGCCTTGGGCGAGGCGCTCTACCTGGGCTTCCTGATCCTGGCGATCCGGCGCAGGCGGTTGCGCTGGCCGACCGTTTCGATCGAGGCCACGTTCCAGATGTTCACCATGCTGACCATCCTGGTGCCGACCGTCATCTACCTGTCGATCGATGCGCCCAATCGCGAAGCTGCCGCGCGCGAGACCGTGGCGACCAGGCTGGAAGACCGCATTTTCGTGGCCGGAGCGCAGCTTGACAGCTGGCGGCAGGCGCGTGAGGCCGAGATCGAGACGCTGGTGCATGAGCATGGCCAGCCGGAGGGCCCGGACCGGCAGACCCTGGACCACCTCTACCGCGACTTCGATGCGCTTGCGGTTGTTTCGGACGGCGGCAATGTCCGGACTTTCACGCGCCCCGGGCAGCGTGAAGCAACCGGACTGCTCCTTGCTGGCAAGACCGCGCCCCCCTCCCAGCCTGGGGCCAGGCTGCTGGCCCAGGCGGATCGTGCGGGCCGGGCTCACCTCCTCATGGTGGTCCGGACCGAGACGGCGCCGGGCCGCTGGGCCGTGGCAGCCTTGCGGACGGACGCGTTGAAACGGATCCTGGGCCGGTCCGAACAACCTTCGGACCTCGATCTCTATCTGGTTGGCCCGGACCATCGCCCATACCGGGTGGCCAGCAAAGGCGAAGCTGCCCTGCCCCTGGAACGGCCGATCGATACAGAAGCCCTGCGCGCCGCTGACCGCCAGGCCTCCGTTATCGGGCCGCGGACCTATGGCGATTCGCTGATGAGCGATTTGCGCAAGGCGCTGCTGATGCGCGCCATGCCCGCGCCTGGCCTGCTGGACTGGCAGATCCTGGTCGCTACCCCGCTGGAGCCCGGCGTCTTGCAGGCGCGCAAGGGACAATCGGTGATGTTCCTGACCCTGTTCGGGCTGGTCATCGCAATGATGTTGCTGAGTGCCGGTCTGGCCCGGCGTCTGGAACTGTCGCTGCGGCGGATTGCGCGGGCGGCGGCAGACGTGACGCTGACCGGGGCCAGGCCCGAACGGGTCGATAGCCTGGTCATCAGCGAACTGAACGACATCACGGTCAACCTGGCAATGACCGATACGGAGGTTTCGCGAGAACGCAGTGCCCTGATCGACTATCAGCGCCGCCTGCTCAGCATTTCGACCCACGCGCCCGTGGTCGTCTATGCCGTGGGCCGTTCCGGAAGCGCGGCGGGCCGGCTTTTGTACATCAGCGACAGCGTGGAGAAGCTGCTGGGCTATCGGACCGTCGAGGCGCGGACCGTGGGCTGGCTGCTGCGCAAGATCCACCCGGATGACCGCGCGCGCTATGAAGCTGCCCTTGCTGACTTGAAGGAAACGGACGCTTTCGAACTGGAATACCGCATCCGCCACCGCAAGGGGCACTGGGTCTGGATCTACGATACCATTGCCATGGCATCCGATCCCTATTTCAAGCGGGCCGAGACGGTCGGCCTGATGATCGACGTGACCGATCGCAAGGCGGCGGCCGAACAACTGGTCCAGGCGGACAAGATGGCCGGTCTGGGGCAAATGGTGGCAGGCATTGCGCATGAATTGAACCAGCCGCTGAACTTCATCCAGATTGCGGTATCCAACCTGAAAGAGCGCACTGCCCGGAACATGCTGGACCGTGACCGGTTTGCGCAGAAATTCGATCAGGTTCTGTCCCACGTCGATCGCGCCGCAGCGATCATCCAGCAGATGCGCGTGTTCGGCCGGACCTCAAGCGAGCCGCCCCAACCGGTCCGGCTGACCGAAGTCGTGGACGCAGTCCTGACCATGGTCCGCCCGCAGCTGTCGAACAATGGAATCGCCATCGACGCCGAAGGGGTCGATCCCGCGCTGCTGGTCCAGGCCCGGCCCAACTTGCTGGAGCAGGTTCTGCTGAACCTGTTCCTCAATTCAGAGCACGCGATCCGTTCGCGCGCAGATCAGGAACCAGAGCATCAGGGACGGATCACGCTCGCCACACGGACGGAGCGGAACCAGATCGTCCTGACCTTTGACGACAATGGCACGGGCTTTTCGCCCGAGGCGGCGAAGAAACTGTTCGAGCCGTTCTTTACCACCAAGCCGCCGCGCGAGGGGATGGGGCTGGGCCTTTCGATCAGTTACGAAATCATCCGCGACCTGGGCGGCGACATTACTGCCGCCAACAATGGCGACGGCGCGCGCTTCGTCATCCGCCTCAAGCCTGCCTGAAACGGTCCGGCTTCTCAGGCCCAGCCCTGCTCCAGGAAGCGCACGGCGCAACCGGCGAGCAGCGCCGCACCCTTGGGCAGGGCGGTTTCGTCCACCGTCATGCGCGGGGAATGGATCGCCGGACAGGAACGCCAGTCGGCCCCTTCGTGCGCCACGCCCAGGAAGAACATGGCGCCGGGCACCTTTTCCAGCACGTAGGAAAAATCTTCCGCGCCCATGATCGGCTGGTCGAGTCGGCGGAAGGCACCGGGACCGAACAGATCATGCGAAACCGCTTCGCCCAGGTCGACCGCGCGGGGATCGCACAGGGTGACCGGGAAACCGGGCGTGATCGTGACGCGCGCTTCCGCGCCGTGAGCCGCCGCAATCCCTTCGGCCAGCCGGGTCAGCGCGGCGTGCAGCTTGTCCCGGTGGCGCGATGAAAGCGTGCGCAGCGTGCCGCGCAGCGTGGCAAAGTCGGCGATGATGTTGTGCGCCGTACCGGCCTCGATCCGGGCCACCGTGGCAATCACCGGATCGTGCGCGTCGAACTGCCGCGCGACCAGGGCTTGCAGTGCGGTCACGATCTCGCAGGCGATCGGCACCGGGTCCAGCGCGCTGTGCGGCATGGCGGCATGGCCGCCGCGGCCGGTAACGGTAATGTCGAATTGGTCGGCTGAGGCCATCAGCGCCCCGGCGCGGCCTGCCACAACCCCGTGCTGGGCATTGGGCATGACGTGCAGGGCAAAGGCGGCGTCGGGCAGTTTGTTGTCTGTACCTTCGCCGCCCAGCAGGCCGTCCTCCAGCATGAACTTCGCGCCGTGGAAACCTTCCTCGCCAGGCTGGAACATGAAGCGCACTTCGCCCTTCAGGCTGTCGCGGCGCGCGCAGAGCAGGCGGACCGCTCCCGCCAGCATCGCCGTATGGGTGTCGTGGCCGCAGGCGTGCATCGTGCCGGGAACGGTGGAGGCATAGTCCAGCCCGGTTTCCTCGGGCATGGGCAGGGCGTCCATGTCTCCGCGCAGCAGTACGCAGGGACCATCGCCTGCGCCGCCCTTCAGCGTGGCGACGACGCCGGTGGTCGAAGGACCCTCGCTCCATTCCAGCGGCAGGTTGGCAAGGGCTGCACGGACCTTGTCGCGGGTTTTGGGCGTGTGCAGGCCCAGCTCCGGCTCGGCATGGATGGCGCGGCGCAGGGCGACGATTTCGCCTTCCAGCGCGCGGGCTTCGTCAAGCAGCTTTTCGTGCAGCATCGCTTGCTCCGATCTTGGCGGCGATCCGGCGCGCGGCCGCGTTGTGGGCGCGCACCGAATGGACCAGCAGCAGGTTGAGGACGACCGACTGGTACAGCATGTACCACACCGGGCTGCCGGCAATCATCGACAGGCCCAGCACGATGGCGCGGGGATTGGGGCCCAGCACCTTGCACAGCAGCAGCAGCGGCGGCGCTTCGGCGCGGACCGCATCGGCGATAGCCGCCAGCCGGGTCTTGTCGCCCTGCGCCTGATCGACCGCGGCATCGATCCGCAGCGCTTCGGGAGTCATGCCGCTGGCGACGGCGATGTAACTGGAAACCAGCTTGCCCGCCCAGCTTTGCGAGGTGGCGGAGCCTTCCTTGGCATGGCTGTTGCGCAGCCAGGGCGTGCCATAGACCCACCACTGGTATTGCCGCCGCTGCACTTCGACATGGTTGGCCTGAAGCGCGTGGCTGATCCCGGCGCCGACCACCAGCACCCAGGCCAGCCAGCCGCTGAACAGCCCGGTGCCCGCTGCCAGCATGGCCGCCAGCATCAGGTAGACCGCGATGTGGCTCAGATAGTCGCACAGCCCGTCGACCATTTCGCCAATCGGGCTGGAGCGGCCGGTCAGCCGGGCGAGATCGCCGTCCGCGCCGTCGACCACGTGCCAGGTCATGTGCAGGGCCATGCCCACTGCTGCCATCACCGGGCCGGTGAAATTGGTATAGACCAGCCCCGCAGCCACGACGAAGCCGGCTCCCAGCACTGAAACCATGTTCGGCGTGACTGGAGTCGGCGCCAGCAGGCGGGCGAATTGCCACGCCAGTGGGTGGTACAGGTAATAGTTGAGCGGGTCCTGCAATTCGCGCGGGCGCATGGGCCGCTTCATGCGCGGCGGTGCGGGCGAATTGAACTGCGTTGGCCCTTCGGCCGGAACTGGATCCATGACCCTCTGTGCGCTCCCGATACAAAAGCGGGTCATGGGGATACCCGCCTGAACGGCTGCTTATAGCCCGACAGAATCGCAGCACTAGCATTTTGACCGTTTTGCCACGCGAACCGGCTTTCGGGTCCGGCGGCCTTCCTGTCGGGGCGGACCGAGAAACCTTGCAGCTTCAGTAGAAGTTCATAAGTAAAAGATCTATTCCGTCAGGGAAGCGGCGCAGCGCTCCACCCGGTTGACCATGGTTGCAACAGGTAGGACATGGCCTTGCACGATCCGCAAACTGCGCGGCGCGAATCCGTACCCAATCCCGGACCCACGGCCTTTCGCGCGCTCATTCTTCCCGATCAGACCTTGCCCGCGCCGTTCGCGGGAAGAGTTGCCGGCATCACCATCGCCCAGCGGCAGCGGCGGCAGTTGCTGCGGCTGGGCGCGGAAAGCGTGCACGAGGGGGAGAACCCACGCCGCGGTCCGGTCTTGTTGATCGAAGCCGGCCTGATTGCCGACGAACGCCTGCTCGCCGCCTTCCTTGCCGAGGTACAATCCCGGTCCTGGTCGCGTGGCCCGGCCATGGCCGTGGGTCCGGATGGAACACCCGGCGGACTCGCCTGGCTTCCGGCGGGCCTCGCAGCGCCGGACTGGGCGCAGATCAGGCGCGAGGCCGAGCCAGTCGATCTTTCCGGCGTCGACACCTACTCGCCTGAACGGCGCCGCCGCGTTCCGCTGCTGTGGCAACGACCAGAGGATGCGGCATCGGCCAGAAAAGCCGCCAGCGCGCTTCTGGCCGCTGCGCAAAAGGGCTGCCTCGATTGGCCCGCGCGGTTTGTTCATCCGCCGATAGAAAATGCCGCTGTCCGGCTGCTGTGGCCGACGGCCGTCACGCCAAACATGATTTCCGTCCTCGCCTTCCTGCTCGGCCTTTACGCGGCCTGGTGTTTTGCGACGGGTGCGCTGTGGACGGGTCTGCTGATTGCTCTGGCCGTCGGCCCGATCGACGGAATCGACGGAAAGCTGGCGCGCAGCAGGATGGAATTCTCCCCATGGGGCGATCTGGAGCACGTCGGCGACAAGATCGTCGAATATGCCTGGTTTGCGGGGCTGGCAGCGGCGCTGGGCACGGGAACCGCCTGGGCGCTCGCGGCGCTGATCGTCTGCACTGCCCTGGCCGAAGCGCTGCTGGGCGAATTCTACCGCCGCATGACCGGCGCGCAGCTGGACGATGCGGGGCGGTTCGAGCGAAATTATCGCCTGGTTTCGGGGCGCCGCAACACTTTCTTCTGGTCCTTGCTGCCCTTTGCCTGGTTCGACGCTTGGCACGCCGGTCTGATCGCAATTGCAGTCTACGCGGCGGTCAATTTCTTCATCATGCTGTGGCGCTTTTTCGTCCGCCTGGCCGAATATGGTCGGGTGCACTCGGCTGCAATTGCCCGAAATCTCGATGCCACGGCCTACGAAAAGGTGTTCGAGGATCATGGAGAACAAGAATCCGGTGGAGAAGCATCGCCTGGCCCCCGTGCGGCGCTGCCACCCGCCGGGAGCCTGGGCGCGCCTTGATAATGCGCCGTTTTGGATCAATTCCGGCGGCCCGCGCCGTTCAGGAAGGGGTTATGGAGCTTGTCTTAATGCCACGGTGAGGCAAGCATTCGGCTTGACGCGCGCCAATTGGCTTGCTTTTGGCGCGTGATTTTTTCAAAGACGGGCCTTTCGCGGCCCCGATAATGTCGCTCGAGTAAGGACGAAATCAGAATGAAGCCCATCAAGGTCGCCATGATCGGCGTCGGCAACTGCGCAAGCTCCCTCGTTCAGGGCGTTGCCTACTATCGCCAGAACAACTCCTCGCAAGGTCTGATCCACGACAAGATCGGCGGATACGGCGCGGGCGACGTTGACTTCGTGCTCGGCATCGACGTCGATGCGCGCAAGGTTGGCAAGGACATTTCCGAAGCGATCTTCGCTGCTCCGAACAACACCAAGGTGTTCATGCCCAGCGTGCCGGCCACTGGCGGCAAGGTCATCATGGGCAAGGTGTCGGACGGCGTTGCCCCGCACATGACCACCGTGGGCGAAAAGGGCTTCATCGTTGCTGACGAACCCGAAGCCGACAAGGACCGCATCGTCCAGGCGATCAAGGATTCGGGCGCCGAAGTCCTGATCAACTTCCTGCCCGTGGGTTCGCAGCAGGCCACCGAATTCTACATGGAATGCGCGCTGGAAGCTGGCGTGGCCGTGGTCAACTGCATGCCGGTGTTCATCGCCTCGCGCCCCGAATGGGAAGCGCGCTTCCGTGAAAAGAACCTGCCGATCGTCGGTGACGACATCAAGGCCCAGGTTGGCGCCACCATCGTCCACCGCGTCCTGTCCAGCCTCTTCGCCGCCCGCGGCGTCACGGTTGAGCGGACCTACCAGCTCAACACCGGCGGCAACACTGACTTCATGAACATGCTGGACCGTCAGCGTCTCGGTTCGAAGAAGGAATCGAAGACCGAAGCCGTCCAGGCGATGCTGGCCCAGCGTCTCGAAGACGAAAACATCCACGTCGGCCCGTCGGACTATGTGCCGTGGCAGAAGGACAACAAGCTGTGCTTCCTGCGCCTCGAAGGCCTGCAGTGGGGCAACGTGCCGATGGAACTGGAACTCCGCCTCTCGGTGGAAGACAGCCCGAACTCGGCCGCTTGCGTCATGGACGCGATCCGCTGCGCCAAGGTTGCGCTGGACCGCGGTGAAGGCGGGGCCCTGATCGGTCCGTCGGCCTACTTCTGCAAGCATCCGCCGCAGCAGTTCAACGACGATCTGGCTGCCCAGATGGTTGACGAATACGTCTCGGACGCTCCGCTCGCCGCTGAATAAGCGCGGACGGAAAGACGAACATGGAGCGGCGCCGGGCAACTGGCGCCGTTTCCATTTGAGGATTGCACCATGGACGCCCTGATCATTGCCGCCGGTTTCGGCAGCCGCCTGCGCGATATTTCCGATTCCAAGCCGATGACGCCGATTGCCGGCATTCCGCTGCTGGAACTGGGCGTGCGGCAGGCGAAAGCTGCAGGGGTGGAACGCGTCGTCGTGGTCACCGGTCACGAAGCGGAACGGCTGGAGGCGGCATTGCCCGCTTTGGCCGAGCGCGCTGGCATTCCGGTCGTGGCCCAGCGGGTCGAGGACTGGTCAAAGCCGAACGGCTGGTCGGTCCTGGCCGGGGCCAGCGTGATTCCCGGCGATTACCTGCTGATGATGAGCGACCATATCTTTTCCGGCACGATCCTCTCGCGACTGGCGCAGCAGGGTGGAGCGGACCGGGGCGTGACCCTGGCCGTGGACTATCGCTGCGACGATCCCCTGATCGACCCGGACGACGCGACCTGGGTAAAGCTGGACGAGCGCCAGTTCATCCGCGCCATCGGCAAGTCCATTCCTGAATACGACGCGGTCGATTGCGGGGCTTTTCTCGCCACGCCGGAACTGGCGCGTGCGATCCGCGCGGCGATTGACGAAGGCAAGGCGGGCAGCCTGTCGGAAGGGATGCAGAAGCTGGCCGACGCGGGCCGTGCCGCCACGATGGACATTGGCACCGCCTGGTGGCTCGATGTGGACGATCCGCGGGCCCATGAACTGGCGGAGGCGCAGGCCCCGGCCCAGTTGCCGGAAATCTACGGCTGAGCGGTCAGGGGTATTTCATCCTGATGCGGGTGCTGGACCCCCCGCTCGGCGCAATGAACCGAACCTTGGCAAAGCCCGGCGCGCTCAGGAAAATGCGCGGGTTGTTGGAAAAGCCGAAGCCTTCCTTCGGAATGCCGAGGCCGTTGCGGTCGATCTTCCCGTTCGCATTCTCGTCGTGGTACAGCGCCAGCCCATAGGCCCCCGGAGCCGGCACGTGAATGCAGGCATGGGCCAGACCCGCGCGGGCGTTGACCTTGGTTACGTAAAGCGAGCCCCTGGGCTTCAGGAAGCGCGCGGGATCGTCAGGGTAGAGCGTCAGAGTGACCACCCCGTTGGAATTGCGCAGCCCTTCGACCGCGACATTGACCCAATGGGGACTTTCCGGCCCGGTGCAGCCGCCCGGCGCACCGGAATCAGCCTGCAGCGGCGCCCCGGCGCCAAGCGCAAGCGACGCGGCGGCCAGGGCCGTCAGGCGCAAACCAGCTGCGGATCTCATGGGAAACTCCTTTGCCCCCCTAAGGCAGATACGGGCCTAATGTGGCAATTGCGGCCCCCTTCGCAAGGGCAGAATCGGATTCCGGGCTTCAGTCCGTCGCATTCCTCCCCAAGGGGAAGGTTGCGTGCTGGGCATGATTAACCGGGATCAGCAGTTTGTCCCGCTCACATATCGGATCAGCCGGGCTGCTGCCAGACCGTTGGGCAAGGCGATCTGGTATTGCAGGACCACTTCGCGTTCGACCTGGTCGTCGGCGGGAAATTCTTCGAGCATCTGGATCAGGCGCGCGGTGTCGACCATGCGCCTGACTTGCGGATCGCCATGCAAGGTGCGCAGCTCCGCGAGCAGAGCCTCGCGCCGCCGGCCGATCCGCACGTGCCAGTCGCCATGCTGCAAGCCATAACGGGTTTCGGTGCGAAGGGATTCCGGCAGGCGCCCCTTGCCCATCCGCCGCGCGAGGAAACGGCCCTGGCCATCGCGCATCATCTGATCGACCGGCAGCCGCCAGCAGAATTCCAGGAACGGGCGATAGCGCGTCACGTCGCGGTAAGCGATGGCGTGGCGTTGCTGCAGCGCTTGCATCAGGTCGAACCCGTCGGCATCCATGTCGCTCGCCATGGCCGCCACCTCTTCGCGGCGGGAGCGATAGAACGGCCGCGCCATGGCCGGGTCGGCGCGCCGCGCAGCTGCCTCAAGCTTCGCCTTGCCGGGCCAATCCGGACTGAGCGCACCGGCAATGCGGTGCGGGTCCGGGACGGTCACTCCCCGCCAGCGGCTGACCGCCTGCCACACCGGATCGGGCATCTGGCGCAGCAGGGTGAGGGAAAGAAAACGCCGCCACATCGCCCGCTGGTCTCCCGGTCGCGCAGCCAGAGCCTGCCACAGCTGGCGCAGCTTGCCCGGGCGGAAAAAGTCCGTGTAGGCACGCCGCCCCTCGGCCGAGAAGGTCAAGTTGCCGTAGCCTGCCCCGATGATGATGTCGCACCCCCGGCTGCGGGCCGCCGCGAAGGCGCCTTGATAGGGGTAAAGCAGTCCGATCGCCGTGGCCGTGGTTCCGGCGAGCAGGAACAGGTCTTGCAATCCATCCTCGAATCCGCGTCCGGCATTGTCGATGAAGTGCGGCACCACCCGGGGGTGCATCGCGGCGAAGGATTCCACGCGTGATCGTTCATCGGCGAAATGGGACGGGCTATCGGCGACCTGGCTTCCAGCCTCGTGGACCCAGGTGAAGGCGAGCAGGGTCTGATCAGGCGGCAGCCGGTCCAGCAGGTGGCTGGCGACAATCGTCGAATCCAGCCCGCCGCTCAGCAGGGTGCCCGGGCGGTTGAAACCGGCCGCGGTTCGCGCGATTCCCTC
Organism: Novosphingobium sp. NPDC080210; assembly: GCF_050281025.1. Lineage (NCBI taxonomy): Bacteria > Pseudomonadati > Pseudomonadota > Alphaproteobacteria > Sphingomonadales > Sphingomonadaceae > Novosphingobium > Novosphingobium sp. NPDC080210. The sequence continues at coordinate 258,065 of NZ_JBNNWL010000003.1, read as the reverse complement.
GGCCAGCAGGGACTCCGCCGCTTCGACATAGTCCTCATCGCGCGGGAGCCGCAGTTCCGGCAAAGCGGTGGGATCATAGGGCTTGGCCCTGCGCTCACCGTCGCGGGTCGCCGTGACGACAACGCCGGGTTGCAGTGCCTGGATACCGTCATACCATCCGCCAGGCGCGTCGAAGGCGGCGGCGTGGACCTGCATGGCCAACCGTTCTTCGTTGAGCCGGGCAGGCAGGCCCAGCGCGATCAGGGCGCGGGGCGTGCTGGCGGCGGCAATTCCCCGGGCGGACCGGTGATAGTGCAGCGGGGGGGCGGTCAAGGCACTGCGCGACAGCCGGACTTCGCCCGAATCCGGACTGTCGATGACCGCGCAATAGCAGCCGACAACGTGCAGGTCGGCCTCGTCCCCCCAGCGCCTGACCGCGTGACCATAGACCAAGGCCGCATCCTGCGGCGGCACGCCCAGCCGGGTGGCGATTTCGTGCAGATTGTCGAACCAGCCGGTGAACAGCACCTTGTCGCCGCCGGGCAGGATGGCTGGAACCGGTGATTTGAGCGGCGCGCCCCACAGGCCGGGGAACAAGGCGTAGCTGGCGCCATCGCGATGGGATTGGATCAGTCTGCCGGGTTCCGTCAGCCCCAGCGAAGCCGCCATGCGGGCGCCATCCAGCGCCGATGGTCCCCAGCGGCGGAAAAAGGCCAGCATCGGACCCGGCCTTCAGGCTGTCAGGAAATCGGGGACTTGAACCCGGAACCCTTGCCGTTGGTGTCGTTCCCGATCGCCCGGCCGGAGGCAACGTCTTTCAGCGTGCCCAGCGGCACCAGTACGGGCTTGGTCCAAGTCGTCCGGGAAGTCTTGTTCACGTGCGGCCCCTTGCTTGCGCGGTGCATTAACGGAACAAGTTATTCTAATTAAGCGAAAAAAGCAAACATGGCCCGCTCAGGGCAGGCTGAGGACCGTGATCCACGGACCGGGCAGTTCGCCCAGCACCACTTGCTGTTCCACTTCAACCCAGGCGTGAAGCGCATCGGTTCCTTGTCTTTGGCCGGCCGGGCGCGCGGCGATGACCATGCGGTGCGCAATCCCGCGACGACCCAGCATCAGGCTGAGCGCCATGGCCCGGGGCAGGCACTTGACCGCAAAGGGCAGGCGCAGGGCCGCGCGATTGACTCGCGCCGCCAGCCGCAGTGCTTCCATGCGATCGCCGGACGGTGCCCCTGCGCATTTGCCAAGATGGCCTGTCCAGGCACGCATCGGGATCACGGCAATGGCCAGCCGGGCGAAGGCGAGCGCCGCCATTGCCTCGATCGTGGTCAGCCGGACCAGCCAGGTTTCAGGCACCGGCTAGGAAGCCCCTGGCTTGCAGGTCGGCGAGGAACGGATCGAGATCAGCGGCGACTGCGGCGTGGTCCGCATTGTGGCGAGCCGCCAGTTCTGCAATCACCGCCTCGCGGTTCCGCGCGCCATCGATCAGGGCCCAGATTTCGGCGGCAGTACCGGTCAGGGAGAAGAAGGCCCCGTCATCCAGGTTCAGCAGCACCACTTCGCCATCAACCGTGGTTTCGCTGAAGCGGCCTGCTTGCTTCATCAGCGGCGCGATCATGGCTGCATTCCCTGGATTCGCTCTGCGACCGCAGCAACGGTTTCCGCAAAGCGCCCCCGCGCCATGGGCCGCGCAAAGCGCTCCATCGGAATGCGCACGGCGATGCTGGCCAGCTGAGTCAGCCGCGCGGGCATGCTCTCGCCCCGGGCCATTGCGTAAAGGTGTGCTGTGTAGTGATCGTCGTTCAGCCGCGCGATGCGCTGTGCGCCGGTGACGGGCGCGAACCGGACCGTGTCGCCCGTTTCCAGGAACAGGATGCAGGCCAGGGGGAGGGCCTGGTTGACCGCCCCCGCAGGCGGCTCGGCATAATGCTTGTCGACCATGGCGCCCACCTTTTCGGTCGCCGCCGCTCCGGTCAAGTCCAAAGCATCTCGCTTCAGTTTCAATCGCTTGTGTCCCGGAAGGCAAAGCGCCGCGCCAGGCCCCGCCAGGTCCAGAACCATCGTGTCATCGCAGAGCAGCGGCATGCCGTGTGCGCCGAGTGCGGCGGCCAGGGTGGACTTGCCCGCGCCGCTTGGCCCCGCCAGCGCATAGGCTCTCCCTCGCCACGCTACGGCAGAGGCATGGAACGGAAAGAAGCCGTTCATGGCGGCAATCGCGGCATAGGTGCTGCCGTTCAGCCAGAGCTCTTCTTCCGCAGGGTCCGCATCGGGGTGCCGGTCAATGGTCACGCCCTGGCCCTTGCGATAGAGCAGCGCGTATCCCGTGCCGGTCCGCAGCTGGAAAATTTCGCCGTCGATTCCCATCGACCAGCCCGGTGCGTCTGCCCCCGGGACGGAGCCATATCGCACGCGCGCTTCATGGCTGAGCAGGGCCGGGCCGGGATGGTCCAGATGGGGTTGCGACATGCATTGGCGAATGCCCGCAAGGCAGCGCCCGGTCAATTGCGACCGGTTGCCCATAAATTGCGCCAAGTATCGAAATACCGTGTGGAAAAGCCGCTTGCGGCGCTTGTCCCGCGCCATTGCCCCTGTCTAATCGCAAGGAAAGGAGCCTTGCGACAGCCATGCCCGCGCCGCTGATTTCGCCCTCGATCCTCTCTGCCGATTTCGCTCGCCTGGGCGAAGAGGTGCGCGCCATCGACGCCGCCGGGGCTGACTGGATTCACGTTGACGTCATGGATGGGCATTTCGTGCCTAACCTCACCATCGGCCCGATGGTGGTAAAGGCGCTGCGTCCGCACAGCGCCAAGCCGTTTGACGTGCATCTGATGATCACCCCGGTCGATCCCTATCTTCAGGCCTTTGCCGATGCCGGGGCCGACATCATCACCTTCCACCCGGAAGCCGGACCCCATGCCCACCGCACGGTCCAGGCGATCAAGGCCCTGGGCAAGAAGGCGGGTGTCTCGCTCAATCCTGCCACTCCGGCCAAGATGCTCGATTACCTGTACGAGGAGATCGACCTGGTCCTGGTGATGAGCGTCAATCCCGGCTTTGGCGGGCAGAGCTTCATTTCCAGCCAGCTGCGCAAGATCGAGGCGATTCGCAAGCAGATCGACAAGACCGGGCGGCAGATCCATCTGGAAGTCGACGGCGGCGTCGACGCGGTTACCGCGCGCCAGTGCGTCGATGCCGGGGCCGACGTGCTGGTCGCCGGATCGGCCACTTTCAAGGGCGGGCCTGATCACTATGCCGCCAACATCGCCGCCCTGAAGGGAGAGGGATGAGCGATGAGCGACGGCGTCCTAACCTCCCGCTCGGTCCAGGACGATGAATTTGCGGTCGATGGCCCTGCCATCCCGCTCGGCTCTTCGGACGAGGGCGGACTGGTGACGGACGAGGCGAATTTTCCGGCCGGCGGCGAAGTGATCGAGCCGGGCCGCGCGCTGGCCCTGGCCGACTTCACGCCCCCTGCGCTGGGTGCGGGGGAGCGCCTGTTGCGCCTCGCCTATCGCATGGGCGTTCCGGTCTCCGCGCTGGCCTCTCCGTTCCGCAAGCAGGCCAAGCCGCGCCTTCTCGCCACGGTGATCAATCCGCTGCCGGGGCACAAGGTTGCTGGCACCGCGCTGCGCGCCGGTCACTTCCTGGTTCACGGCGCGAAGTCCCCGATCGCCCAGGTCGAATTTGCCGGAGCCGCACGGCTTTCTCCGCCGCTGGAAAAGGTGGTCCATTCGTTTTCCTGGCTGGCCGACCTCGAAGCCTCTGCCCCTCGTGAGGCCGTGGCCCCGGTGGCCGAACAGATCCTGGCCTCCTGGCTGAATGCCAATCCGCAAATGCCGGCGCGGCCCGGCAAGGGACCGGCCTGGACCGTCGCCAATGCGGGGCTGCGCGAACTGAACTGGCTGGTCCACGCGCCGCTGATCCTGTCGGGCAGCGACAAGGTGCTGCGTGCCCGTATTCTCACGGCCTTGGCCGATACGGCCCGCTGGCTCGACAAGAACGTGACTCGCGCCGATGACTTGCTGGGCGAAGTGACCGGCTGGTGCGGCATTGTCGCGGCGGGTCTGCTCCTTCCGGATGGCAAGCCGCGCCGCCTGTTTGGCGAGGCTGGCCTGATCCGCGCGCTGGGCGAACTGGTCGGCGACGATGGCGGTGTCCTGTCGCGCAGTCCGATTGCCCAGATGGAGGCGATTGCCCTGCTGGTCCGGCTGCGGGCCTGTTACCAGGCCGTGCGGCGCGATCCGCCCCAGGCCCTGGAAACGATCCTGGCCCTGCTGGTGCCGCCCTTGCTCGCCCTGACCCACGGCGATGGATCGCTGGGTTCGTGGCAGGGCGGCTGGGCGGTTGACGGGGCAGAGGTCGGCGCGCTGATCGCTGCGACCGGGGTCCGCACCCGCCCGCTGCGCGACGTGCGCCAGTGGGGCTATCAGCGAGTCGCCGCGCAAAAAGGCATCCTGCAATTCGACGCTGCGCCGCCGCCGCTGGCCAAGCACGCGCGTTCGGGCTGCGCTTCTACCCTTGCGTTCGAATTCAGCCATGGCGGGCACCGCCTGGTGGTCAACTGCGGCGGCGCGGCAGCTGCTGGCGGGCTGATGCCGGTCCGGCTGGAGCAGGGTCTGCGCGCAACGGCGGCTCATTCCACCCTGGTGCTCGACGATGCCAATTCCACCGCGATCCTGATCAACGGCAAAATCGGCAGCGGCGTTTCCGAAGTGGAAATCGACCGCCGCATCCTGACCTCAGAGAAGCTGGGCGGGGCAACCCGGCTTGAGGCCAGCCACAACGGCTATGTCGGGCGGTTCGGCCTGACCCATCAGCGAATCCTGATCCTGCGCGACGATGGCACCGAGCTGCGCGGCGAAGACCTGCTGATTCCGGCGGGGAAAAAGGGCAAGAACGGCAAGGTTGGCTTTGCCATCCGCTTCCACCTTGGCCCCGGCGTGGAAGTGGGGCTGAGTGAGGACGGCCAGGGCGTGGGCCTGGCCCTGCCCGATGGTTCCTATTGGCAGTTCCGCGCGGGCGGCGGTCAGGTGACGGTTGAGGAAAGCATCTGGGCCGATGGCCACGGGCGTCCGCAAGCGATCCAGCAGATCGTTGTTTCCGGGCTGGTTTCCCGCGGCGGCGGCAACTTCGCCTGGCTGCTGAAGAAAATGGGCTAGATTTCGTCCCTTTTTTCGTCATTGGGAGCGCAGCGAGGCAATCCAGGGCGTTTACCCTGACGCTCTGGATTGCCTCGTCGCTGTTCGTACGAATGGGACAGGGCAAACGGAGTTAGACAGATGACCAATGTAACGATCCGCCGCGCACTGCTTTCGGTATCCGACAAGGCCGGACTGGTGGAACTGGGCCAGTCTCTTGCCGCGCGCGGGGTGGAACTGGTTTCGACCGGCGGCACGGCCAAGGCGCTGCGCGATGCGGGCCTGGCGGTGAAGGACATTTCCGAACTGACCGGCTTTCCCGAAATGATGGACGGCCGGGTCAAGACGCTGCACCCCAAGGTCCACGGCGGTCTGCTGGCCGTGCGCGACAATGCCGAGCACGCCGCGTCGATGGCGGAACATCAGATTGGCGCGATCGACCTGGTCGTCGTCAACCTCTACCCGTTCGAAGCGACCGTGGCCAAGGGTGCGGAGCGCGACGAGGTGATCGAGAATATCGACATCGGCGGTCCCTCGATGGTCCGTTCGGCGGCCAAGAACCATGCCTATGTCACGATCGTCACCGATCCGGCGGACTATGCGGGCCTGCTGGCCGAACTTGAAGCCAACGGCGGCGCGACCAGCTATGACTTCCGCAAGCTGATGGCGGCGCGGGCCTTTGCCGCCACGGCGGCCTATGACAGCATGATCAGCCAGTGGTTTGCCTTTGCCGACCAGCAGCAGGTCTTCCCGGAAATGCTGGCGATCACCGCCACCCGCGCGGAAGAACTGCGCTATGGCGAAAACCCGCACCAGCGTGCGGCGCTCTACATTCCCAAGGGTCCGCACGGACAGGGAATCGCCCAGGCCCGGCAGGTTCAGGGCAAGGAGCTGTCCTACAACAATTATAACGACGCCGATGCCGCGCTGGAACTCTGCGCCGAATTCAAGGGGCAGGACCCGGCGGTGGTGATCGTCAAGCACGCCAACCCCTGCGGCGTCGCCCAGGGCTCCAGCCTGCTCGATGCCTGGCAGGGCGCGCTGCGCTGCGATGACGTTTCGGCCTTTGGCGGGATCGTCGCGGTCAACGTCCCGCTGGACGGACCGACCGCCGAAGCGATCTGCGAAATCTTCACCGAGGTCGTCGTCGCCCCCGATGCGGACGAAGCTGCCATCGCCGCCTTCTCGCGCAAGAAGAACCTGCGCCTGCTGCTGACCGGCAGCCTGCCCGATCCGCGCCGTGGCGGTCTGGCGGTCAAGCCGATTACGGGCGGCCTGCTGGTCCAGAGCCGCGACAATGGCGCGATTACCGAAGCCGACCTGAAGGTGGTGACCAAGCGTGCCCCGACCGCGCAGGAGCTGAAGGATTGCCTGTTCGCCTGGACCGTTGCGCGCCATGTGAAATCGAACGCGATCGTCTATGCCAAGGACGGCATTACCGCCGGGATCGGCGCGGGCCAGATGAACCGCCGCGATAGCTCGCGCATTGCCGCGATGAAGGCTGCCGAAGCCGCTGAAAAGTTCGGCTGGGCGCAGAGCCGCACGGTCGGCAGCGCGGTCGCTTCCGATGCGTTCTTCCCCTTCGCCGATGGCCTGCTGGCCGCAGCGGAAGCAGGCGCGACCGCGATCATCCAGCCCGGCGGCTCGATTCGTGACGAGGACGTGATCAAGGCCGCGGACGAAGCGGGCCTGGCCATGGTCTTTACCGGAATGCGTCACTTCCGGCACTGAGTTCCACCGTTCACCGTATAAGCTCTTCACCTCGTCGCTGCGGCGGCGAAGTGAAGGGCATATTCACTGGACGGTAAGGAGAACTTCTGCACGAGAGCGCACAAGCATTAACCTGATTACCGAGTAGCCGCGCCAATGGGCCTGTTCAAAGCCGACCTCTTCCGTTCCTTCGCCATCGGCTTTGTCGTGGGCGCTGCCCTGCTGGGTGCGGGGATGAGCATGAAGAGCGAACGTCCGCTGGTCATCCCGGCGGCCAGTGCGGCTCCGGTCCTGCCGGACCAGACGCTGGTCGATCCGGCTCTGCCTTCCAACCGCTAAAGTTTGCGGAGCGGCTGCGGGCTGACTATATCTGGCCCATGGCCAGCGTGCATCACCACCATCACCATGAACCGACCGGGCAGAGCCTGGTGGCAGAGGCTGCCAAGGCTCTGGTCGATGCCGGAGAGCAGTGGACCGGGATGCGCGAGGAAGTGTTTGCCGCTCTCGCTGCGCAGCCGCGTCCGGCCTCGGCCTATGACATTGCCGAAGCGGTATCGCAGGCGCGGGGCAAGCGGGTGGCCGCCAATTCGGTCTATCGCATCCTCGACCTGTTCGTGGCGTCCAACCTGGCGCGGCGAATCGAAAGCGCGAATGCCTATATCGCCAATCCGCATCCCGGCTGCCGCCACGATTGCATTTTCCTGATCTGCGATTCCTGCGGACGGGCCACGCACCTGGATGACGACGGGATGACCGGCGCCTTGGTAGAGGCTGCACGGGGCGCCGGATTTGCCGATATCCGCCCGGTGGTTGAGCTGCGCGGCATTTGCAGCGCGTGCAATTAGGGCGCGTCTGACACCGTCCATTCACCCCTTCTGCACTTTAGTGTCAATCGACACGGTGGAAACCAATGTATAAGGCGCGAACATGAGCACCACCCCGGCAACGCCGCTCCTCGACACTGTCGACGTTCCTGCCGACCTGCGCCGGCTTGAACCGGGTCAGCTGCGCCAGCTGGCGGACGAATTGCGCGCCGAGATGATCAGCGCGGTGGGTACCACCGGCGGGCACCTGGGTTCGGGCCTGGGCGTGGTCGAGCTGACGGTCGCGCTCCACTACGTTTTCAACACGCCGGACGACAAGCTGGTCTGGGACGTGGGCCACCAGGCCTATCCGCACAAGATCATCACCGGTCGCCGCAGCCGGATCCGCACCCTGCGCCAGGGCGGCGGCCTGTCCGGCTTCACCAAGCGGAGCGAGAGCGAATACGATCCGTTCGGCACGGCCCACAGCTCCACGTCGATTTCCGCCGCGCTGGGCTTTGCCATTGCCAACAAGCTGTCGGGCCAGCCGGGCAAGGGCATTGCCGTGATCGGCGACGGCGCGATGAGCGCGGGCATGGCCTATGAGGCGATGAACAACGCGGCAGAGGCCGGAAACCGCCTGATCGTGATCCTGAACGACAACGACATGTCGATTGCGCCGCCGGTCGGCGGGCTTTCGGCCTATCTGGCGCGGCTGGTTTCCTCGCGCCCGTTCCTGTCGCTGCGCGAGATTGCCAAGCGCCTGTCGCGCAAATTGCCCGAACCGCTTCACCGCGCCGCCAAGAAGACCGACGAATTCGCCCGCGGCATGGCCATGGGCGGGACTCTGTTCGAGGAACTGGGCTTTTACTATGTCGGCCCGATCGACGGGCACAACCTGGACCAGCTGATCCCGGTCCTGGAGAACGTGCGCGATGCCGCAGAAGGGCCCTGCCTGATCCATGTCGTGACGCAAAAGGGCAAGGGCTATGCCCCGGCCGAAGCGAGCGCCGACAAGTATCACGGCGTGCAGAAGTTCGACGTGATCACCGGCGAACAGGTCAAGGCTCCGGCCAAGGCTCCAGCCTATCAGAACGTGTTCGGCGAAACCCTGGCCAAGCTGGCGGACAGCGATCCCCGGATCTGCGCGATCACAGCGGCCATGCCCAGCGGCACCGGAGTGGACAAGTTCGCCAAGGCGCACCCGGACCGCTCGTTCGACGTGGGCATTGCCGAACAGCACGCGGTCACTTTCGCGGCCGGTCTGGCGGCCCAGGGCATGCGCCCGTTCTGCGCGATCTACTCCACCTTCCTCCAGCGTGCCTATGACCAGGTGGTCCACGACGTGGCGATCCAGAACCTGCCGGTGCGCTTTGCGATCGACCGCGCCGGACTGGTCGGCGCTGACGGGGCAACCCACGCCGGTTCGTTCGACATCACTTATCTGGCCAGCCTGCCCAACATGGTGGTTATGGCGGCAGCGGACGAAGCGGAACTGGTCCACATGACCTATACCGCCGCGCTGCATGACAGCGGCCCGATTGCCTTCCGCTACCCGCGCGGCAACGGCGTGGGCGTGGACCTGCCGGAAGTTCCGCAGCAGCTTGAAATCGGCAAGGGCCGGATCGTCCGCCAGGGCAGCAAGGTCGCGATCCTCTCGCTCGGCACCCGCCTGGCCGAAGCGCTCAAGGCAGCGGACCAGCTGGAGGCCAGGGGCCTTTCCACCACGGTGGCCGACCTGCGCTTTGCCAAGCCGCTCGACACCGCGCTGATCCGCCAGCTGATGGCGACGCACGAGGTTGTCCTGACGGTCGAGGAAGGCAGCATCGGCGGCCTCGGCGCGCATGTCCTGACCATGGCGAGTGACGAGGGACTGACCGATGCGGGCCTGAAAATCCGCACCCTGCGCCTGCCCGACGCCTTCCAGGACCACGACAGCCCGGACAAGCAGTACGACGCCGCCGGCCTCAACGCCCCGCATATCGTCGACGCCGCGCTCAAGGCGCTGCGCCACAACTCGGCCGGGGTAGAGGAAGCGCGGGCCTGATCTGGCCAGTGCGGTCCCGGTTTATTGTGTTTGCCTACACACTTAAGCTGCACTAACATCATTTTCACAGGTTTGCTGGACTGTGAGCAGGCCAGACAATCATCGCAGGTTCATGGATGTGGACCTAGCTCTCCGGCAGAGGAGTAGAAGATGCGCAACAAGGAACTCGACTAAGTTCACGGCGCCCGATTCCAGCAGGATCGGGCGCGCGGACTTGTGGGTCTTACCCGAAAGCCCGGACTCCGCCGCCGCCGGTACGGGGAATCTTTTCCGCCTCCTTCTGGTTAGCGAGGCGCTTTGCCTCCATTTCAGCGCACAGTTGCAGCGTCAGCCGCATGAAATCGGGGTTGCGCTTGGGACCGTCCTCTTGCCGCAGCTTGATGTGCCCGGAAAACCATTTCCCCATCTCGATGAACAGGGCATCGTAAAGCAGGAATATGTCCTCCTTCGGGATCAGGCCTTGGTGAACCAGATGTGACACCCGTTCCAGCCAGCCGAGAATCTGGGTGAGGCGCAGGTACTGAATCCCAGCGCGTTCGTGCGGCTGGATTGCCCCTTCATCGCTGGCTTGGTTGTCGAGATGAAGCTTGAGTAGCGATTCCAGCGAATTGTTCGTCACTTTCCGGTCCGCCTTGCGGAAATCCCGCCAGAGCGCGTTCATGTAGCGCGAAAAGTTCCGGTTCATCTCCTCGTGCAGAGCGTCGTTGTCCAGGTCGCGGTGCTCCCGGCGGGTAAACGATTCAATCTCGTTGCGCAGACTCCGCAGCGCGGTTCTCGATTCCCGCATTTCGGGGGATTCAAAATCCCGGTCGAGTTCGAGGATCAAGCTTGCCCGCGCGATCTGGGCCTGGTCGCGCGCGGCGGATGCGGCGGACCGCAGTTGCGAGAGGGCGATCCAGGCGGCCACCCCGGCGATGCCGGCCATCAGCCAGTCCGGGACGGAGCCCCAGTTCAAAGTCCAGTTGGCAATCATCACACCGACCCAAAGAAAGGTGGTATGCGACGGCTATACGTTTGAATTCAAGCAGTTTTAGGGATCAACCGATCCAGCGCCACGCCCCTGCCGGAACAGCGATCAGCGGGCCATGCGCCCAGCTGGCGATCAGCCATAGGGCCATGCCGCCCAGCCAAGGCACCGCTCCCGCCTTGGCCAGACCGCCCAGCCGGGGCCAGTAGCTGGTCTTTGCTTCCCAATCCGCCCAGGCGTGGCCCATCAGTACCTGCTTCTTGCGGTCTTGCAGGTGCGATCCGATCAGCGCCAGCGCGGCAATGGCCAGGGTCAGCACCAAGACGCGCGGGGTGGGGCTGACCAGCAGGTGGCTGGCGCTCCACAGGGCGAACGACCACATCATGGGATGGCGGGTCACGTGGAACACGCCGTGCGGTCCCCGCGCCGCGACCTCGGCAGCATTGGGAGCCGGGAGTGCTGGATTGCCCATGAACGATCCGACCAGCAGGACCGATGCGACCAGCATCAGGACGGTTGCCGCGATCCACGGCGCGCTGGCAAATCCATCCCACAGCATCGCGCCTCCGGTGGCGGCGCGGAAGGCCACGACCAACCAGCCCAGGGTGGCAAAGGCGACGAGCGAGTACGCGGCCTGAAAGCCCTTGTCTCCGGCCATGCGGACCAGCGGCGCCCGCAAGGGATGGGACAGGGCAAAGTGGGTGCCAACAAAAGCGACGGCGGCGGCTACCAGTCCGGCAAATGCGTCAGTCATACGAGATACCCCATGTTGACGGCGTCAACATGGGGTATCAGATCATAGGCTGGTTGCAAGCCCGAAATGGGGGGGCGACTTACCAGTCATAGGCCTTGGGCAGCGCGCCCTCGACCGGGTTCAGATAGCGGTCGCGCAGCTGGGTCTGGTGGCTCTTGAGCGGTTGTTCCACCCCGTCGATGAACACCTTGGCCACGCCGCTGGTCACTTCCAGCGGGTCGCCGTCCCAGATTACCACGTCGCCCGCGCGGCCCGGACGGAGCGAGCCGAACCGGTCGCCCATGCCCATGGCCTCGGCCGGAGCCGAGCTGATCGCGGCAAAGGCCTGGTTCCAGGTCAGGCCGCTGGCCCCTGGAACCTTGCCCAGCGCGACCAGGTTGCCGGCATATTGCGGGGCATAGCGCGGCTGGTCGAAGAAGGCGCCCAGCGAGACTTTCACCCCTGCCGCCTTCATCCGGCCAACGTTGGACTGGGTTGCGCCCAATTGCTCGAAGCTGGCGGGCAGGTCGTTGAGCGGCGTGGCAAAGACCGGGACACCGGCGGCAGCCAGCTCGCTCGCCGCCATCCAGCCTTCGGTCGCGCCGACGATGGCCAGCTTGATCAGCGGGAATTCCTTGCGCAGGCCAAGCACCATGCGGATGTCCGCCGCCCGTTCGACATGGACGTAGAGCGGCTGACGGCCGGTCACCACCGCGATCAGCGCCTGCGCATCGCGCCGGTTCAGCATCACGTCGTCACGGCGCGGCCCGGCGGGGGCCAGCGACAGCTCCTTTGCCTCGGTCAGGGCATTGTGCAGTTCGGCCCAGGCCGCGACGCGGCTGCCCCCGGCGCGCGATGCGCCGGTTTCGCCCAGTTCCACATACTGGAACGCGCGCGCGGCCACGACCGGATCGGGATCGGCTCCCAGGTCGATCACTGCGCCCTGCCCGCCAAAGATCTGGTCGGTGCCGATCGGTGCGATCGCAGCGCGGGTCACGCCCCCGGCGCGGCTGACCTTGATGTGCTGGGCGTCCGGGTTGATCGCCTGGCTGATGTCCAGGCTGGCGCTGAACGGGCTCTTGTCAGCACCGGAATCGTTGCTGTCGCCCACGGCTTCGACGTCATAGAGGCCGATGTCGGTCACGGCGACGACCAAGCCGGGCGTCACCCATTTGCCGCTGGCGTCGACCTTTGGCACCCCGGCAGGAACGGCCACGTTGCGTCCGACGGCAACCACCTTGCCGTTCTGGACCAGGACCGTGCCGCCCTCGATCGGATCGGAACCATCGCCGATCACCACCTTGCCCCCGGTAATGGCGACCGTCTGGGCCAGGGCCGGAGCGGCAGTGCAGGCGAGCAGCGCTGCAAGAGCTGCAGTCATGCGGCGGGCGCTCATTTCACGTCTCCTTCACCAGGCTGGCCAAGTTCGAAGTCGCTCACCGCGCGGCGCTTGCGATCGTTCGCGTCAAACAGCAGCGCGCCATCGACCCAGACCTTTTCGGGGCGGGAATAGACCGACAGCGGATTGCCGTTCCACAGCACGACGTCGCCCGCCTTGCCTGCCTCCAGGCTGCCGGTCAGCTTGTCGATGCCGATGGCCTTGGCCGGATTGAGCGTCAGCCAGCGCACCACTTCTGCATCGGAGACGTCCACGCCGATCCGGCGTGCATCGCCCTGGGCCTTGGCCGCTTCCTGGTTGAGGCGTTGGATGCCGTTTTCGTCGTCCGAATGGATCACGACGCAGGCCCCGGCCTTGTAGAGCAGTCCGGCATTTTCCGGGATGCCGTCATAGGCTTCCATCTTGAAGCCCCACCAGTCGGCCCAGACCGCGCTACAGGTGCCGGCCGCGGCGAGCAGGTCACCGATCTTGTACGATTCCACCGCGTGGTGGAACGTGCTGACCTTGTAGCCGAATTCCTTGCCCATATCGAGGACAATGGCCATTTCGTCGGCGCGGTAGCAGTGGTTCTGGACCAGGATTTCGCCGTCCAGCACGCCCGCCAGGGTTTCCATGGCAAGGTCGCGGCTTTCCAGCTTTCCGGCGTCCCGTTTGAAGCGGTATTCCTGCGCCTTGATCCAGGTTTCGCGGTTGACCGCCAGGTTGCCCATGCGGGTCGAAGGGGCGCGGCCCTTGGCGCCATAAACGCGCTTGGGGTTTTCGCCGCAGGCCATCTTCAGGCTGTAGGGCGCGCCGGGGAACTTCATCCCCTGCATGGTCCGCGCCGGAACGTTCTTCAGCACCACGCCGCGACCGCCCATCAGGTTGCCCGAGCCGGGCAGGACGAGCAGCGCGGTAACGCCGCCATTGGCCATCGCGCGCGAGAAACCGGGATCCTGCGGCCAGACCGAATGTTCGGCCCAGACCTGCGGCGTGGTCGGGTTGGTCAGTTCATTGCCGTCGGAATGAGCCTCTACGCCCGGGCTGGGATAGTCGCCCAGGTGGCTGTGTGCATCGATGATGCCGGGCGTGACGAACTTGCCGGTCCCGTCGATCCGCACCGCATCGGAAGGCACGTCCAGACCGGCGACGCTGTCTGCTACGGCGGCGATCTTGCCATCACGGATGAGCACCGCGCCGCCCTCGATCTTGCGGCCCGCGCCGTCGAACACGGTCGCCCCCGTGATCAGCGTGGTGTGGGATGGATAGGGGCGATAGCTGGACGGATAGGGATCCTTGTTGAAATCCCGCGCGGCCTTCTCCGCCGGGCTTTCATCCTTCTTCTTGTCCTTGGCCAGACCCGGCCCGGTGCCAAGCACCAGGGCGCAGGCAGCAGCCCCCAATAGCGTACGGCGAAGCCCCCGCATGGTCACAACTCCTTCAATGAATGGTTTAGCGGTCTTCAAGCGTGTCGAGGTGCATCCACCCCTTCACGATGCGCGAAAGCAGCAGCACGACCACGGCGGCGCCGATCGAGATCCAGCCGAACAGGGCATAGATCTCCAGCAGCTTTTCCTTGCTCATTTCGCCGCCATGGCCGCCGGTCGCTTCGCCGATCTTGCCCGCCACGAAATTGCCGACCGCGGTCATGTAGAACCATGCGCCCATGATCAGCGAAGCGAGGTAGCTGGGTGCCAGCCGGTTCATGGCCGAAAGGCCGACCGGGGACAGGCACAGCTCACCCGTGGTGGCCAGCAGGTAGTAGAGGAAGACGAAGATCACCGGGGTCATCGCGGCAATGCCGTAAGCTTCCGCACCCCAGACCAGCACCAGGTTGGCCAGGCCCATCTGCGCCAGGGCCAGGCCGAACTTGGCCGGTGCCGAAGGTTCCTTGCCGCGCCGCCCCAGCCATTGCCACAGCCCGGCGAACAGCGGGGCGAGCATGATGATGTAGATCGGGTTGATCGACTGGAACAACGAGGCCGGCGTAGCGCCGCGATCGACATAGCGGTCGGTGAACAGGCTCATCGATCCGCCGGCCTGTTCGAACAGGCCCCAGAACAGCGGGTTGAGGCTGATCAGGAACAGCACCGCGAACATCCGCTCGCGCGGCTCCTTGGGCAGCTTGAAGGTTTCGTAGAGGACATAGCCAAGCAGGGCCACGCCGGAAATGACCAGCAGGGTCTGGATCACCGACTGGTACTGGACCAGGCCCCAGATCACCGCGACCGAAGCAATGCCGATGCCGTAGAGCATCATCTCGCGCGATTTGGCTAGCGGGGCCGGAGCCTCGCCGGCGCCGCCCAGCACGTTCTTGCCCAGGACAAAGACGATCAGGCCGACCAGCATGCCGATCCCGGCCAGGCCGAAGCCATAGCCCCAGCCGATGGTCTCACCCAGGTAGCCGACCAGGATCGTGCCGATCGCGGCGCCCACGTTGATGCCCATGTAGAAGATGGTGTAGGCTCCGTCGCGGCGCACGTCGGTCAGCTTGTAGAGCTGTCCGACCATCACCGAAATGTTGGCCTTGAGGAAGCCCGAGCCGACGATGATGAAGGCCAGGGCCGCCCAGAACACGTTGATAGCCGGGTCGGTCTGCCCGCCATTGCCTTCCACCGCCATCAGGCCGTGACCGATGGCCAGCAAGAGCCCGCCGAACAGCACGGCCTTGCGCTGCCCCAGATAGCGGTCGGCCAAGTAGCCGCCCAGGACCGGGGTGATATAGACCAGGCTGGTATAGGCGCCATAGATCAGGTTGGCCTTGCCGTCGCTGAACAGCCAGTGCTTGGTCAGGTAGAAAATCAGCAGTGCGCGCATGCCGTAGTAGGAGAAGCGCTCCCACATCTCGGCAAAGAACAGCATGTACAGGCCCTTGGGATGGCCTGCGAATTCCGGTTCTTTCTGGATGGCGATCTTGCCGCCGATGGCGAGGAACACTCCCAGCACGACGACCGCAATCGCTGCGATCCAGTCGGCTTCGTTCCACAAGCCCATGTCTTTCATTAACAGCTCCCCGAACAACAGTTCGCGCGGCACGCCGGGGTGCCGCAACATGGGCCGGGAGACTAACCGGGATTTCGCGGCTGTGAAGCGAAATTCGTCTGGCTTGTTGCTTTATTGCGCGGTGTGAGGGCCTGTCCAAAGGGGCATGAGCCCTTGCCTGCACCGCTGTATTATGGCACTGCTGCACCTATGGCCGACAACAGCAAGCCCGTCTATCTGAAGCTGCGCGACAAGATCGCCGCCGCGATCATCGACGGTTCCTATCCGGAAGGGTCGATGCTGCCATCGGTGCGTGCATTCGCAGCCGACCAGGGGGCCAATCCGCTGACCGTTGCCAAGGCCTATCAGCAGTTCCAGCTGGACGGGCTGGTCGAGGTCCAGCGCGGAGTGGGAATGTTCGTGGCGCGCGGCGCTGCGGAAAAGCTGCGCAGCAGCGAACGCGAGCAGTTCCTGTCAGTCGAATGGCCGGCAATTCGTCGGCGGATCGAACGGCTGGGTATCGCTCCGGCACAACTTCTCGCCGAAATTTCCTAGCTTTGGCACTATTTGACAATTGCTAATCCGATCCGGATTTGGCAAAAGATGCCCGTGCAGTGCTGCTTGTACCGGGTCGGAAGCCGTACCGCGCTTTTATCCATTGATTTGGGAGGACCGGTTTGCCGGTCCGCGAAAGGCGTGTGTAATGATCCGTTCCGAACTCGTGTCCGCCCTTGCGCGGGAAAACCCCGAACTGCGTACCGAAGAAGTCGAAAAGATCGTTTCGACCTTCTTTGATGAAATCGGCCAGAAGCTCGCTTCGGGTGGCCGCGTCGAACTGCGCGGCTTTGGCGCCTTTTCCACCCGCGCCCGCGATCCGCGCAAGGGCCGCAATCCGCGCACCGGCGATTCGGTGGAAGTGCCGGGCAAGCGCGTTCCCTATTTCAAGCCGGGCAAGGAAATGCGCGCCCGCCTGAACGCCGACTGAGACTTGGCCCGGCCCGCGTCCGGGCCGGGCGACCTGTTGTCCCGGGCCCAGCCCGGGACGACGAAATGGGTTCCGAATTCCGCCACTTGCCCTTATGGCGAATGCCGATGCGGACGTGGCGGAATGGTAGACGCCGGGGACTTAAAATCCCCTGATCCCTGATCGTGTGGGTTCGAGTCCCACCGTCCGCACCATTCAAAAGGCTGGACTTTTCGGGTTCAGACCCTTCGATACAGTATCAAGGTGGGGGACGAAGGGGTGGGGGAATCTCCCCCTCCTCCGGGTTTCCTCCCGATCCTAAAGGCTCCTGAGGATTCGTTCTTCAGGGGCCTTTTTTACTTTTCCACAGCCCAGCCAAAAAAACCCTCTTGCTAACCCACAGCAGTAATGCGTATGGAGACATACCACGATCTAGGAACATCCAAGATCAGGGAATAAAACCCCGACATACCCTAAGCACCCAAAGAACAGGAGTTGCCAAGATGCAGCCACAGGTCCTGACTACCTCCGCCAATGACACCGCCACCCTGATCGAAGCCCAGCGGACTATCGAACTCCGCGCCTCCCAGGATGGCTACAACCGTTACATCAAGCAGCAGCAGTCAGCCGTAGATAACCTTGGTGGCCAGTCGAGCGCTGAAGCAGTCAAGATGATCCGTGGGTCCATCCCTCTCGTAGCAGAGCAGATCAACGCCTGGATCGAAGCCAACGACCACGGTGGCCGGGGCAAGCGCCACGCCGCCCTCGCAGTCCTGAAGCGTTTCGACGCTGACCTTCTCGCCTTCCTGTCGCTGAACTCAGTGTTCGCCGGGATCACTGAAGAACACACCATCACCGCAATCCAGACCGTGATCGGCGGTCAGGTCGAAGCTGAACTCATCGCTCTCGACATTGAGGAAGCCCAAGGTCGCAAGGTCGCCAAGCGCATCAAGGAAGTGACCCAGCGCCAAGGCAGCGCCCGCAACCGCAAGAAGGTCTTCAACAAGCTGACCTCCGAACACCTCCCTGAACACCAATCGTGGGCGCAGGACCACAAGCTCCGCATCGCTGAACCTCTGGTCAACGCTGTCCTCCTCGCTCTCCCGGACCTGATCGAAATGGTCACTATCCCGGTAGCCCGCAACAATACCCAAACCGTCATTCGCCTGACCGAAGAGGGCATTCAGCTATTCGGCCAGCTTCGTGAAAGCATGGCATGGATGCAGCCCATCCACCGCCCTATGGTGGTCCCTCCGCGTCCTTGGGCCGACTTTGACACCGGCTGCTACTATGAAGAACGCTCCGCCCGCACGGTGAAGCTGGTCCGCACCTACAACAAGGACCACAAGGCCCTCGTAAAGCAAGCCATCGCAGACGGTCAGATGTCCTACGTTCTGAAGGCAGTGAACGCTGTCCAGAACACTTCCTGGGCCATCAACCAGCCTATCCTTGATCTGGTCGAGTGGGCCTTCAACGCCGGGATCGAAGACCTTGGGCTACCTTCGCCTGAACTTCGCCCTGTCCCTGCCAAGATCGACGCGGAAGAGTGGGAAGCTATGTCCCCCCAGCAGCGCAAGGCCCACCGCCTCATCCTTGCTGGTATCCACAAGCGCAACCGTGGGATCGTATCGGACCAAGCGGTCCTGCTGCGTGACCTAGAGACCGCAAAGGAACTCACCGCCTACCAACAGTTCTGGCTTCCCCACAACCTAGACTTCCGGGGCCGTGTGTACCCAGTGCCGCACTTCAACCACCAGCGGGCAGACCACATCAAGGCCATGTTCCAGTTCGCCAACGGTGAGCCTCTGGGAGAGTTCGGCATTGCGTGGCTTTCGGTCCACCTAGCTAACTGCGGGGACTTCGATAAGGTCTCCAAGGAAGACTTCGACACCCGCCTTCAGTGGGTCGAGGACAACGAGCAGATGATCCTTGCCGTAGGGAACGACCCTAAGGCTACCGTGGACCTCTGGAAGCAAGCGGATAGCCCCTTCATGTTCGTCGCCGCCTGTATGGAATATGCCCGCTGGGTAGCTACCGGACGCAGTGAAGACTTCGTGTCCTATCTCGCCGTAGCCCTGGATGGGTCTAACTCCGGTCTTCAGCACTACGCTGCTGCCCTGCGTTCGGAGAGCGAAGCGTCCTTGGTCTCCCTGACCCCCGCAGCCAAGCCCTCGGACCTCTACAACACTATCTCGAAACTGGTGGTAGCAGCCATGCAAGCTGAAGCCGCCGAAGGGAACGTACTGGCCCAGGTCTGCCTTGCAGCAGGGATCAACCGCTCCATCGTGAAGCGCAACGTCATGACCTTCGCCTACTCCTCGGAGCAGTTCGGTTTCCGTCAGCAGCTTATGACTGACCTGATGGGGCCGATTAACGAGAAGGTCTTCCTTGGTCGCCTTGAAGCCAACCCCTACGCCATCCACCGGGTCAACAAAGACACCGGGGAAGTCAGTGACGATCTGGACGGTGGGTTTGCTGCCGCTGGCTACATCGCTGCTAAGGTATGGCAAGCCGTGACCATGACCGTGACCAAGGCAACCGAAGGCATGGAGTTCTTCAAGCGCCTTGCGGGAACCCTCGCCCACGAAGCGAAGCCCCTGATCTGGTCCACTCCTCTCGGTCTTCCTGTCATGCACAAGTACAGCGTGTGGGATGTCAAGGAAGTCCAGTTGAACCTCTACGACCGCTCCATGCCCGTCCTTAAGGCTTCGTCTCACGACAAGATCACCGGGGACAACATTGTGCTTCGCAGGGTCCGCGCAAACATCCGTACCAAGCCCACTAGCCGTATCGACAAGGACAAGGCCCGGTCGGCTGTAGCTCCCAACGTCATTCACTCTATGGATGGTTCACACCTTCTGCTGACCGTCCTGAACGCTGAGTACGAAGGGATGTGTGACTTCGCCCTGATCCACGACAGCTTCGGAGTTCACGCTGGGAAGACCCAACGCTTCTTCGACATCATCCGGGAGAGCTTCGTGGAAATGTACGACAACTATTGTCCGTTTGAGGAAGTGCTGGCCTACGCCAAGTCCGTCCTCAGTGACGCAGGGATCGAAAAGCTCCCCGCAATCCCGGCTAAGGGTGACATGGACCTCTCTGTGGTCCTCCATGCTCACTATGCCTTCGCCTAACTCTCTACTATCGAGTTCTCTCTACTATGGCCAACACCAGCAAAGAAAGAGGGGCGCAGATCGAACTTCTGCGTCACCTCGCAACCTTCCCCGCACTTGGGGCCTGGGGCATGGAAGCCCTGATCGTTACGCTCAATAGGGTGGTCCCTGAGTTCAAGGAAAATCCCCTCTCATTTGGTGAAATCTCCACGATCAAGGAATAAAACCCCGACATACCCAGAGACCGCTCTGGACCTCCTAAAGCCCTCTAAGGCCCTCTTAGTCTAGAACTAGGAGGGTCTTTTCTTTCACACCTTAAGCCAACAGAAGTTCACTTGAAGAAAGTTAAGTTCACCTCGCCGTATGGCGTTGCACAGTACCCGCACATTTCCAGTCCTGACACCAAGGGGAAGTACGCGGACAACAAGTATAAGACCAAGATCGTCTGCAAGATCGACAGCCCCACGGCTCTCGCTGCTGTAGAGCGCATCAAGGCCGCTGCCGAAGACATTCATGGCAAGGCCGGTCTCAAGAAGTATATGCCCTTCGAGATTGACGAAGACGCAGGAACCATCACGTTCTCGGCCAAGTCCCAGTACGCCCCTCTCGTTATGGACGTTAAGGGCAACAAGGTCGGCAAGGACGTTCGCATCCGTGGCGGCTCGACGCTGGCCCTCGCTGGCTACCTGGTCGAGTTCGACAAGGGCGTCTCTTTCCAGCTTCACCAGGTTCGCGTGAAGTCCCTCTCGGATGACAGCTTCGATTTCGAGGAAGTTGAAGACGGCTACGTCTACGAACCCTCGGACGATGCTGATGACAGCTTCGATGCCGCAGACGATGGCGACGAAGACGATGGGGCGACCAATGGGTCGGCCTTGGACATCTAATCGGGCTGCGGGAAAGGCACCTAGATTAGCTAACGGCTTCCGCTCAGGGCTGGAAAAGAAGATCGCAGACGACCTCTCGGACAAGGGTATCCCCTTTGACTACGAGAAGCTGAAGATCACCTACACAGTCCCTGAGCGCCAAGCCACCTACACCCCGGACTTCGTTCTCCTCGACAACGGTATCATCGTGGAGAGCAAGGGTATCTTCGATGCTGATGACCGCAAGAAGCACTTGCTCATCAAGCAGCAACACCCTGACCTCGACATCCGGCTAGTCTTCAGCCGCGCCAACGCCCCGATCTACAAAGGGTCTCCTACGACCCATGCGAATTGGGCCGACCATCATGGGTTCAAGTGGGACGAAAAGCTCATCCCTGATGCGTGGCTGAAGGAAAAACCAACCCGCAAATAACCCCCAACCCCTCGGCCTAGAGACCGAGAGAGGACGCGACTTTATGACAATCAACGTAAACCAGATGCTCTCCGACCTCCTCCGGGTCGAGGGGGGCTACGTCAACGACCCCCGCGATGCTGGGGGCGAGACGAACTTCGGGATCACCAAGGCCACCGCAGTAGCGAATGGCTACACCGGGTCCATGCGTGATCTGACCAAGGATCAGGCCCTTGAAATCTACCGTAAGCAATACTTCTACACCCCCGGCTTCGGACTTGTCGCAGACGCAGGGGTCCCTTCAGTGGCAGCAGAGCTTTTTGACACTGGTGTCAACATGGGACCTGCCGTTGCCGCCAAGTTCCTCCAACAGTCCCTCAACGCCCTCAACAACCAAGGCAAGGACTACGCTGACATCACCGTAGACGGAAAGATCGGCCCCGGCACCATCAACGCCCTCAAGGGTCTCATCAAGAAGCGCGGTCTGGAAGATACCGAAACGGTTCTCCTGAAGGCCCTCAACTGCCTCCAGGGCGCACGGTACATCTCACTCGCTGAGAGCCGCCCTACAAACGAAGCCTTCCTCTTTGGCTGGCTTATGAACCGCGTGGAGTTGCCTTCGTGACCCCAGCAAACGCTGTCCTACTGACCGACTACGGCTTGGACCTCAAGGCCCTCGCAGACTTCCGGTCAAACCCGCCCGCATTCCTCCTTGTCTCCGCAAAGCGAAAGACGAAATAACTCATGCTTGACACCTTTATCCGCAAGGGTGGCACCAAGGCCCAGCGCCGCGTTCGTGCCGCCGTATCCCTGATCTTCTTCCCGGTCCTCCTCGCAGCATCGGTTGTCGTGGGGACCCTCCATCACATCTTCGACTTCCTCCGCGAGTTCGTTCTGGACCTGAAGGAACTCATCGTTTCCGACATCCCGCACATCATCTCCGAAATGGTCACTGTCGTTAAGACAGGAGAAGCCAAGTGAAGAAGAACACTCGCAGCCGCAAGGCACCTAAGCCCAACATTGCCGCCCTGTCTCCCCAGGCCCAGACGGTCCTGAAGCATATCCAGAAGGCCGGTTCGATCACCCTGCGTGAAGCTATCCTCGACCATAGCGTCCAGTCGCTCCCGCGCCGCATCAAGGACCTCCGCGAAGCTGGCTTCAACATCGTAGGTAGCTGGAAGATGCACCCGATCACCGGCCAGCGTTATATGCGCTACTCGCTGGAAGACTGATGTTCCGCCAACCGGACCCCGACGATCCAGACGATCCGAACTACTCCCGGTTTGAGCCTTACGACATCTACTACCTTGGGGGCCTAATGCTGATCGCGTGGGCCTTAGCCATCTCGGTCGGCATAGCCCTCAGGTATTCCTGACAATTAGGAACACTGAATGAATAAGATCATCGCCTTCTTCCAGAACCTGTTCACCCCCTCGACCGCTACCTTGGTCAAGGGCGTAGGGTTCGCGGAAACGATTATCAGCCGCAGCATTGACCAGCAGACCGACCGTCTCTCTGACATGGCTGAAGCCCGTGCAGCCCTTGAAGCAGCTATCCGCAAAGCGGACGCTGACCTGGACACCGCCTACAAGCTCCTTCACCGTGTATCTGGACTGACTAAGTAACCCATGAAAGACCAAGACGGCGCTGATGGTAGCGTCTTTGTTGGTAAGGAACCCTGCCCTAGCTGTGGGTCCAAAGACAACCTGGGCCGCTACTCTGACGGCCATGCCTACTGTTTCTCGCCGTCCTGCGACTACTTTGAACCAGCAGACGGTGAGAAAGCGCAAAGCGACTTCACGCCCAAGCGCACCTCCTTCAACCCCATCCACTACGAAATCTCCGGTCTCCCCAAGCGTGGTCTGTCTGAGAAGACTTGCCGCATCTGGGACTATGGGATCGGGGAGTTCAACGGCAACCCATGTCACTTCGCCCACTACCGGGACCCCGTTACACGGGAACTGGTAGCCCAGAAGGTCCGCACAGCCGGTAAGGACTTCCCGGTCCTCAAGGCTGAAGGGACCAAGCTGCCCCTCTTTGGTCAGCATCTGTGGCGTGGGGACAGGCGTTCCCTCATCATCACTGAGGGGGAACTGGACGCTATGTCCGTCTCCCAGGTTCAGGACCACAAGTACCCTGTAGTCTCCCTAAGCGGTGGCGCAGGGAACGCAGTGAACGACATCAAGCGTCACTACGAATGGGTCTGCGAGTTCGACAAGATCGTCCTCATGTTCGATGACGATGAGCCGGGACGTAAGGCTGTAGAAGCCTGTGCTGAACTCCTGCCTATCGGCAAGACGCACATAGCTACTATCGAAGGCTTCAAGGATGCCAATGAGGCCCTTGTCGCTGGGAAGCCTAGCGCCATCACTTCGGCCTTCTGGAACGCAAAGCCCTATCAGCCTGATGGGGTCTTCACCCTGTCTGACATCAAGGAAGACGTTCTCGCTCCTGTGGAGATGGGGACACCTTGGTTTCTGGATAAGCTGACTGAGCTGACCTTTGGCCGCAGGGCCGGTGAGGTCTACTACTTCGGCGCAGGGACGGGCGTAGGGAAGACCGACTTCTTTACCCAGCAGATCAGCTACGACATCATGCAGCTAGGGATACCCACTGCCTGTATCTATCTTGAACAACCTCCAAGCGAGACAGGTAAGCGCATCCTTGGCAAAATCTTCGGTAAGCAGTTTCACATCCCCGATGGAAGCTGGACCCAAGAGGAACTGGATGATGCCTTCCGCAAGGTCGAAGCCACCGGGAAGCTATTCCTGGGAGGTAACTTCGCCTCTGCGTCATGGGAGCAGATCAAGGCCCGTATGCGCTTCATGGCCCACGGCCTAGGCGTAAAGCACTTCTACCTGGACCACCTGACAGCCCTCGCTGATCCCTCAAAGGAACGCGAGAGCTTGGAGATTATCACCAAGGAACTCGCCCTGATGGCGCAGGAACTGGAAGTGGTAATCCATGTCATTTCCCACCTCGCAACCCCGGAAGGAAAGCCTCACGAAGAGGGCGGTCGCGTCATGCTCCGTCACTTCAAAGGCTCCCGTGCAATCGGCTTCTGGGCGCACTTCGCGTTCGGCCTAGAGCGCAATCCGCAACACGATGACCCTGAGATAGCCCAGCAGACAACCTTTCGTTGCCTGAAGGACCGCTACACCGGGAGAGCTAACGGCAAGACCATCACCCTTGGATACGACACGACCACCGGACTTATCTCCGAGTGTCTGTTCCCCAAGGCTGAGGAGGACCCGGATGAGTTCTTCCAGAGCAAGGGTCAGACATTGGAAGTTTAACCAATGGATGTCCGCACACTCTTCGCTGACCTACGCGCTAAGTCCAAACTGATCCACCACCTCAAGTCCCGCAGGGACCGTGGTGAGTTCAAGTCCGTAAACGATGCTCTCGCCCTCCAAAGGGCAGAGCGCGAAGCCCAGAGACTTAGGGACCAATTGCCGCCTCTCAGTCTCGTAACCCGTCAGGACCCCTCCGCCTTGTAATAGTCTCACCCCACGGCCTCTGAAGCTGCGGGGGTTAGGCGGGCGCACCATAGGGATGCAGCGCCAGTCTAGAGCGTGTGACTGCACGGTGCCGGGGGACACTAGGTCCATATTTCCCCCACCACATGAGAGTACAATTTGAAAGTTCTAATATCCTGCGAGTTTAGCGGGACGGTTCGTGATGCCTTCATCGCAAGAGGTCATGAAGCACTATCCTGTGATCTTCTTCCTTCGTTGAAGCCAGGTCCCCACTACCAAGGGGATGTCAAAGACGTACTGTACGATGGTTGGGACCTTATGATTGCCCATCCCCCTTGTACGTACCTGACGGTCTCTGGTCTGCACTGGAACAAGAGGAACCCTGAACGAGCGGCCAAGACCGAAGAAGGCTTGGAGTTCGTCAGGCTACTCATGGACGCTCCGATCCCTAAGATAGCCATTGAGAACCCGGTAAGCTGCATAAGCTCCCGTATCCGCAAACCAGATCAAATCATCCAGCCCTATCAGTTCGGACATGACGCTTCCAAGAAGACCTGTCTTTGGCTGAAGGGCTTACCGCCGCTTCCTCTTGACCCAGCGCTTCGCTTCCCAGGCCGCATGGTCCTTAACAACGGGAAGATGGTCGAGCGGTGGTCAAACCAAACCGATAGCGGACAGAACCGCCTTGGTCCCTCCGAGGACCGCTGGGCAATCCGCTCCCTTACATACCAAGGCATTGCAAACGCGATGGCCTCAACCTGGGGCTAACCCACCTACATGACCATACGCCGCTGTATCTCCGACTTGGAGACGAACGGCTTCCTCGAAACCGTCACCAAGATACACTGTGCGGTCATTGTCGATATAGACACCGGGGAAGCGAAGGGCTTCCGCCCTCACGAAATTGATAAGTACCTTCAGGAACTCTCGACCTACGATGAGGTCTGGGGTCACAACTGGATCAAGTTCGACGAACCAGTCCTGAAGAAACTCTACCCCAGCTTCACGCCACCTAAGGGCATGGACACGATGGTCCTGTCCAGACTGGTCCACCCGGACATCAAGTCCTCTGACTATGACCGGGCAAAGCTCTGGAAGGCTTACGCGGATAGCGAAGAACAAGCTGCCGTTGACTACTCCGAAGGTCGCACTCCGCGCCTCTGGACCAAGCCTGTCCCCAACCCGTTCCCCGCCAAGATGATCGGCTCCTACTCCCTTGCGGCGTGGGGCTATCGTCTTGGGGAACACAAGGGAGACTTCCAGACCCAGGACGATTGGCAGACCTTCTCTGAAGAAATGTTCGACTACATGATGCAGGACGGAGTGGTCACACACCTCCTCTATCAGAAGCTGATGGCCCATGAGCCTTCGGCCCAGTCGGTCGAACTAGAACATCGCATTGCCCGCCTCTGCTTCCAGATCGAACAGAACGGGTTCCCCTTCGACGTACAGAAGGCAATCGAACTCCACGGTCGCCTTCTGGATGAGCGTGAAGCTCTCCGTGTCGAACTGCTCACCCTCTTCCCACCGTGGAAGGTCAAGCTCCCTGACTTCATCCCCAAGGTCAACAACAAGACCCGTGGATACGTCAAAGGCCAGCCTGTCGAACGCTGGAAAGAGTACGAGTTCAACCCTGCCTCCCGTGAACATATCGCTGACCGCCTGACCGCCAAGTACGGTTGGAAACCTACGAGCTTTACCGAGAGCGGTAAGCCGATGGTGGACGATGATGTTCTCTCATCCCTCCCATATCCTGAAGCCCAGAAGCTCTCCCGGTTCTTCCTGCTCGAAAAGCGCATCGGCCAGTTGGCTGAAGGAAACCAAGCGTGGCTGAAGGTCCAGAAGAACGGTAAAATCCATGCCCGCTACACCACGAACGGCACCGTCACAGGGCGGTCAACACACTCTCATCCCAACATATCGCAAGTCCCCCGTGTTTCGAGTGAGTTCGGACGGGACTGTCGAAGCCTGTTCCATGTACCTCAAGGATGGGTACAGCTTGGCGCTGACCAACAGGGCCTAGAGCTTCGCTGCCTAGCCTCTGACCTTTCGGGTCTTGCAGGGGACGGTGGGAACTATGCCACTATCGTTACCCAGGGCGATGTTCACACCACCAATCAAGAGGCCGCTGGGTTAGATACCCGCGACAAGGCCAAGACCTTCATCTACGCCTTCCTGTACGGCGCTGGGGACGAAAAGATCGGCTCCATCGCAGGGAAGGGGAAGCAAGCCGGGAAGAAGCTCAAGGAAGCCTTCCTCGCCAAGACCCCCGGCCTCGCCAAGCTCCTCGCTATCGTCAAGGGTGCCGCCAAGCGCGGCTACATCAAGGGTATCGACGGACGCAAAGTTCCCATTCGCTCCGATCACGCTGCTCTCAATATGCGCCTCCAAAACGCAGGGGCTGTGGTCTGTAAGCAATGGGGCTGCGACTGGGACGATGCCCTCAAGGCCAAGGGTCTGAAGCATGGCTGGGACGGGGACTACGTGTTCCTCTCTTGGTCCCATGACGAATACCAACTCGCAGTACGCGATGACCCCGACCTGATAGAAACGGTCAAGCAAGCTGGGATCGAAGCTGGCCGCAACGCCGGTATCCCCTTCAACTTCCAATGCCCGCTCGACGTAGACGTAAAGGTCGGTCGCAACTGGGCTGAGTGTCACTAATAGTGCCGAATAGAGGACTGTTGACAATCGTGGATATTATGGTGTACCAGGTAGTCAGAAAGGAAACGTGAGCAATGACTGAAACCGAAAAGAAAGCCCTCGCGCTGGTGAATGAGGTGCGGGAGGAACGAGACGAGTCTCCACTTGATAAGCTAAACAGAGACCACATCTCCTCACAAGAAGCCCTCTGCCGCACCATCGAACAATTTGAAGTCTTCCGGCAGGAGGTGAGCGATGCGGTGGAGACGCTGTTGGCGTGGCCGTCCATCAGATCGCAAGGCATTCTCGTCAGCACCCTCAACCGCTTCATCATCGCCAAGCCCGACCCGCTGGTTGAGGCGCTTAAGGATTGCGGCTTCGATCAAAACTACATGGTCGTGGCTAATAATCTTAACGCAGCCCTAGCCGCCCGTGGCCTTGAGATAAGGGAGAAGCAGCCATGACTGACGAAGCAAACCGCAAGTTGGATGCCATCATGCTGCCAGTGAACAACGAACTAGGCGACGAAATCGTCAAGGCATGGCTCAAGCTGCACATGGCATGGGCGCAGGACGCATACGACAAGGCAATCCATCCAGAGGACAGGGACACTGCGCTGGCTGACCTACACGCCTTTCGACAAGTGCTGAACTACGCAGGAGGCGGTGATGACTGACATCCGCATCGAGTGGCTGACAGCCAGTAGCGACTGCGACCAAGCCGGTTGCAGCGGCGGCTATTCCGAAGGCGCACGGGTCTACTTCGACGGCGAACTGGCGCTCGACCTTGAGCCTGTAGCATCCTGCTACGGCGGCACGTTCTACGACCAAGAGCAGGTGTTTGGCCTGATCCTCGCCAAGCTGGGGCATAACCTTGTGGAGACTAGCTATGACTAAGCGCAAGCCATACCCCGCATGGATATGCAGCCCATGCGGTGACAAGTGGGGCCGTAGGGAATGCGGCAGAGCAACGTGGCATACGGACACTTGCTGCATCTGCGGTGAGCGCAGGGCGGTTACGGAACCCCGTGACTACGGCCACCTCAAGGACGGATGGGAAAAGCCATGACTGATCCTAGCAAATTGGGAGTGACGCTCCTGATATTTGGGAGTGAAGGCCATGACTGACGAAGCAAAGGCGCTGGTGGAGCGGTCCGAAACTATCCGAAGCCAGATGTATTTGGACCTAGTTGCGAACGACACGCAGCACAAAGAAATGCTGGGCCTAATCGAAACCCAAGTCCGCGA
Source organism: Novosphingobium sp. NPDC080210 (assembly GCF_050281025.1). Lineage (NCBI taxonomy): Bacteria > Pseudomonadati > Pseudomonadota > Alphaproteobacteria > Sphingomonadales > Sphingomonadaceae > Novosphingobium > Novosphingobium sp. NPDC080210. Next base: position 229,604 of record NZ_JBNNWL010000003.1, on the reverse strand, counting down.
AATCGAGCGGCTGCGGGAGGCTTTGAAAGCCGAACGGCTCAAACCTTGCCGCCACACGCGAACAACTAGATCGGAAACGCAGCGGCCCGATCTCATTGAATGGCAGAAAGCGCAATCCGAGTGGTTCGACCCCACTATTCTAGAGATTGTATCGGAATACGCTGCTTTCCGCGACCGCGCAGCACTCGCAGGAGACAGCCATGTTTGATTTTACTGAAACGCCCTACGCAGAGGATTTCGCTGCTGAACTGTCTGATTTGATTGACGAGTATGTCAGGCGCGGGCTTACATTCGATTGGATTGTATTGCTAATGAAGAGCGCCATTGAAGATATGGGGGAAAGCCATGACTGATGAAGCAAAGGCGCAAGCGGAGCGGCTTAATAAAGCCGAGCAGTTTTTGCGCAGCGGCAATCTTGCGGGTCTTTTGCGGCAGCAAGATTATTACAACAAGGCGCATTACGTTAGCAGCCCACTACCATACGGCCAAGTTGCAGACCTTATTGAAAAGCAAGCTGCCGAACTCGCCAAGTTCAAGGCGCTGGCCGAGACGCTGGCGGGGGCTTTGGAACAAATGCACCGCGCCGTTTGCCATGAGACGGGGTTTGCCGAGGCAGTGCGCGCAGATAGCGGTGTTGCCTACCCATGGGAGCCACTAGACGTAGCGGCTGACGCTTCGATCAAAGCACTCACCAGCTACAAGGAACAGCGCGATGCCTGATAACCCACAAGCATATCCCTGCCTTGATAGCAGCGGCGATGGTCTGTCTATGCGCGACCCCGGCATGACGCTGCGCGATTGGTTCGCAGGGCAGGCTTTGACCAGCACCATGCGTCTTGTGACAAGTCACGAAAGTGAAAAGGGCGAGGGTATCGCGCAGACATTTGCCCGCCGAGCCTATGAACTGGCAGACGCCATGCTTGCCGAACGAGCGAAGGAACAGCGCGATGCAAGTTGAACAAATCGACCGGGAAGCGGCGGCGCGGCTCATTGCACTATGGGACGATGGTGACTTGCACTGCGACGACTTCACGGAAGCCTTCGCCCGCCATCGCATCGCAGAACGCGAACGGGTCGTGGGGGAGATTGTGGCGTGGCTGCGGGAGCAGGGCATCGCAAGCACCGGAAGCGAAGCCGACAATGGATGGTGGGAAACTTCCACTGGCGCAGAGTTTGGGGAAAGCATCCTTGACCAGATCGAAGCCAATTTCGGAGGGTGCGATGGAGAACGAAAAAAGAACGCTTTCCTACAAGCCCCCAGCCATGATCTAACGGGGCCATAAGCAAACCTCCTTACCCCTGAGTACCCTAAACCGAATGAACGACCTGATCCTGTACAAGCCTCCTGCTGTCCTAACGGAGCGGGAGGTTCGCCTAGCTGCGGTTGTATCCAATCGCCGCCACAATGTCCGAGACGCTCTCGTAAACGTCCGAGAAGCAACCCTGGTCATCAAGGACAAGCGAGGCAGCGTGTTCAACGCTGACATTAAGCTCCCCGCTGTGGATGCCGAAGCAATCCTCAGCCTCCTTCTGGAACGCGATGAGCAGTTCCTGACCTCTCTCAATATCGAATTGGAACCCTAATGATTAAGATGGGCCTGATCCTCATGGCCGCAGCCTTCCTCCTTGGATGGAGCGTACCGGCTGCATGAAGACCACTAGCACCTATGGAGCCGAACTCATTGACGTAATGGGTTCGGACCTGACGGTGGTGAACGCCGCCCGCGTCAGCTTCGACAAGCAAAGCGAAATGGAAGAAGTCACTGAGACCCTCTGGGAAGACAATGTTCTCCTTGGTCCTCTCCCCTATGACGTAAAGTCCATGCGTCTCAAGGATGCCGACAAGCGGCTGATTGCTTACCTGGCGAAGCACAAGCACTGGACCCCGTTCGCTCACCCCCAGCTATCGTTCCGCGTATCTGCGCCTCTCTTCGTCGCTAGGCAGCTTCAGAAGCACCAGGTCGGCCTTGCGTGGAATGAAGTGAGTAGGCGCTACGTGGACAGTGAACCGGAGTTCTACGTCCCTGACGTATGGCGCAAACGTGCCGACAACGTGAAGCAGGGATCGTCTGATGACATCCTTGCTGATGAGATATTCGGAAGCGACGAGTACGGAGCGTTCTCTTGGTCTCCGCGAACAGTATACAGGATGACACTGACCTCTCTGGTCGCACTTTACCGAGACCTACTGGATGCAGGGTGTTGCCCAGAGCAAGCCCGCATGGTCCTACCGCAGTCCATGATGACCGAATGGGTCTGGACCGGGAGCCTCGCAGCGTTCGCCCGTGTCGCCAATCAACGTCTTGATCCCCACGCCCAGCGTGAGTGCCTCCCGGTAGCTCAGGACATCGCTGAAGCCCTCCGCCAACACTTCCCGGTATCCTGGGAAGCCCTACGGGAGAACAAACCCCAATGAACCTGTTTGACCTAGTTCACTACATCTACCTGACGGGCGGAACGACCACCAAGTCTGACTTCTCCCGTGAGTATGCCACCCGCATCGCTGAAGCAGCATCGCTTGGCCTCATCACCACTGAAACCCCTCTGGATGGCTTCGGTAACGTATGGCGCGTTTCGCCTGACGGTCTCCTCTCCCTGTTCGCAGGGATGGGGGAAGTAATCGAAGGACAGTACATTGTCCAAACCCCCACGCTTACTAATTGACGCTGACGGTCTGCTCTTTCGGGCAGTAGCCGCCGCAGAGTACGAAGCAGAGTGGGACGATGGGGTCCTGGTGGCCTCTACGAACATTAACCAAGCCATAGATATGTTTAAGTCCCAAGTGGACAGCATTGGCCGTGAGCTTGAAAGTGATGACCACGTTTTCGTCCTCTCCGGTTCTGACAACTTCCGCAAGAAGCTGGACCCCAGCTACAAGGCTCACCGGACCTCCCGCAAACCTCTCGGTTACAAGAAGCTAACCGATTGGCTTAAGGAGACTTATCCTGACCGCGTAGTCTGGGAAGATGTGCTGGAAGCTGACGATTACTTGGGCATTCTGGCTACTAAACCAGGTGCGCCCGATAGTATTATCGTCTCCGATGACAAAGACTTGCAAACGATTCCATGCACTTTATTCCGTCTTGGCGTACTGTCCACGATTGACGAAGTTGAAGCGGACAGATACTGGTTTCTACAGACGCTTACTGGCGATCCGGCTGACGGCTACAAAGGCTGTCCCGGTGTCGGTCCAGTAACCGCAGAGAAGCTCTTAGCTAAACCGGGGGAAAAGTGGGAAATTGTTCGCCGTGAGTTTTTGAAAGCCGGGTTGACTGAAGACCAAGCTGTCCTTCAAGCTCGCCTTGCCCGCATCCTTCGCTACGCAGATTGGGATAGTAAGAACCGCCTACCTATTCTGTGGACACCGCAGACCGCATAACCCTTTGATGGAAGACTGACCACAATGAAGCACCTTTCTCAGATGGCAAGTACCCCTGACCCTACGTTTTCCGTGGACCAGCGCCTCAATATCGTGACGCTTAATGACCCGGCTTGTGACGAAACCAAGGTCTACCTTGGGGACCATGACTGCCTAACGATCACACAGATTACCGAAGACGGTGAGTATATGTCGATCATTGTTAGCCGCGAGATGCTTCAAAATCTGTGGCCAACCCTGAACCTATGGATGACACTGAAATAACCCAACGTCCCCTTAGTTCTCGCCCCCTCATGATCGGACTTTGCTCTCCGGTCATGGGGTCGGGAAAGACCACCGTAGCTGAATACCTGGTACGCAATCACGGCTTCATCCGTCTCTCGGTCGCCTCGACCCTGAAGGCCATGACCCGCACTTTTCTCGAAGAGAGCGGAATGAACCCCTACGATGCTGCCGAAATCATCGCAGACCCCGAACTCAAGGAAATGCCCCTGAAGGCATTGAACGGGAAGACCCCCAGGTACGCCATGCAGACCCTAGGCACCGAATGGGGCCGCACCTTGTTTGGCGAAGACTTCTGGATCAACGCCGCCATCAACAAGGCGAAATCTCTGATGTCTCAGGGCTACAGCGTTGTGTTCGATGATGTACGATTCACTAACGAAGCTGAGGCCATTGTCGCTAATCTTGGCTGCATGGTCCGCGTAGAGCGTCCGGGAGTTAGTGCTGCACCTACAGATCACCCGTCCGAAGGCCAGCTTAACGACTACCCCTGCGCCTACCGCATCATCAACTTCAGCACCCCTGCGGTCCTTGAAGTCGAGGTAGCGAACCTGATGAAGCACTTCTGATCTTATCGCCCCTGCGCCTACCCCTAGGCGTGGGGGCTTATTTTTCCTCAATTCAAAAGCATAAATGACCCGTTTTAAATCTAACGCTAATCCCCAGTTCCGCTCCAAGTTCTCCGAAGACATCTTCAATCACAAGTACGCCCACGATGGCGCACGGACCTGGGATGAACTCTGCGAAACCCTAATCTCTGAAGTCTGCTCTGGCCTTATGGCCCCTTCCGAAGTCTCCCAGCTTACCCAGTACATGAAGGAGATGAAGTTCATCCCCGGTGGTCGCTACCTGTACTACGCTGGCCGACCGAACCCCTTCTACAATAATTGCTACCTTCTCCGCGCTGAGGAAGACAGCCGCGAAGACTGGGCCAACCTGTCATGGAAAGCTGAAAGCTGCCTGATGACTGGTGGTGGCATTGGGGCTGACTATTCGGTCTATCGCCCTGAAGGTTCCCCTATCTCCCGAACTGGTGGCCTTGCCTCTGGTCCTCTGCCCAAGATGCAGATGATTAACGAGATTGGCCGCAGGGTCATGCAGGGCGGCTCACGCCGATCCGCGATCTACGCCAGCCTCAATTGGCAGCATGGGGACGCTGACAAGTTCCTCACCATCAAGGACTGGGACCAGTACCCTGTAGGGAACACCGGGTTCACCTATGCCGACATCAAGCAGCAGGATTTCAACTTCCCCTGCCCGCTCGACATGACCAACATCTCCCTCAACTATGACGATGCTTGGTTGAACCTGGGCGAAGAAGCCCGCGCCTTGAACCCCACGTTCCTGAAGAATGTCCGTCAGGCCCTCAAGACCGCCGAACCGGGCTTCTCCTTCAACTTTGGAGACAAGCAGAACGAAACGCTCCGCAATGCCTGTACCGAAGTCACCAGCGCCGATGACAGCGATGTCTGCAACCTCGGCTCCCTGAACCTCGGTCGTATCGAAGACCTCAATGAGATGATTGCGATTACGGAGCTTGCCACCAAGTTCCTGATCTGCGGAACCCTCAAGGCCAAGCTGCCCTACGAACGTGTCTATGAGACCCGCGAGAAGAACCGCCGCTTGGGCCTCGGTATCATGGGTCTCCACGAATGGCTGATTAAGAAGGGCTATCGCTACGAAGTAACCCCCGAACTGCGTAACTGGCTGGCAGTATACCAGACGGTCTCTGACGCTACCTCGCGGACCTTCGCTGACCAACTGTCTATCAGCCGCCCGGTCGCCAATCGCGCTATCGCTCCCACCGGGACTATCGGCATCCTTGCCGGGACCACCACGGGGATCGAACCGCTCTTTGCGGTGGCCTACAAGCGCCGCTACCTGAAGGGCGATAAGGACTGGCATTACCAGTACGTAGTGGACGGCACGGCCCAGGAACTGATCGACCTCTATGGGGCTGACCCTGAGAAGATCGAAAGCGCCGTGGACCTCGCTGCCGACTACGAGCGCCGCCTGTCACTTCAGGCTGACGTTCAGGACTTCGTGGACATGGCTATCAGTTCCACGATCAATCTCCCCGCATGGGGAACCCCTCTCAACAATGAAGACACCGTGGAGGACTTCGCTCGTAAGCTCTCCAAGTATGCCCCGCGTCTGCGTGGGTTCACCTGTTACCCAGACGGAGCGCGAGGCGGTCAACCGCTGACCCCGGCTCCCTACGCCACCGCCAAGCTACTGCAAGGCGATGAGTTCAAGGAAGAATACCATGATATTTGTGATATATCGGGCAAGGGCGGAAGCTGCGGCATCTAAGCCCAGCTACGAAGACCTAGAAGCCCGCATCCAGGACCTAATGTCCAAGGGTGACGCTGCCCTAGAATACGCTCGGCACACTGATGGCTGCGCGTCCAATGTTGGGGCGTGGGGCGATCCGATCCCTGCCTGTACCTGTGGGTTCGCTGAAGCTCGAAAGGCATGGATCAGGGCCTAAAACTCAGGGTCCTCATCCGTATCCCTAAGCCGACCTTCGCTCTCTAATCGCCTCCTCTCAGCCGCTGCTCCGCGCTGCCGTCCCTCCTCTCTGGAAACGTGCATCAGCAATGGTATCACTATGAATACTATCGCTAGGAGTAGCGGCTGGGGGATGTACATGAGGAATACTTCTCGTTGACTTTACTAGATACGGCAATGATCTTCGTAGGTGGATTTGCCTCGGTGTTTACCCTCGGCTTTCAGAGCCGTGCAGTCAATGGTGGAAACTATAAGCTGGCCGCAGCAATGTCCTTCACCATCGCAATGTTCCAGGCCCACCTCTGGAAACTAATCGTTGAAGGGGAGCAAGGACTGGCCCCATCAGTGATCTACGGCCTGTCTGGTATGTGTGCGATCACTAGCGCCATGTGGGTCCACCAGAAGTTCTTCCACAAGCCCACAGGCGAGGATGAGAAGGCAGAATCCAAAACTCCTCCCGGATGATTTTGTTTGATCCGATTTTCGGACCTTTTCAGGCTTAGGCCAATTTTTAATTTGATCGGATTTTTCGACCTTTTCCGCCATAAAGAACGCGGGTCGCTGCTGTAACTGGCGGCGATCTGTGTTTTTGCTTGTCGGCACCGGGGACCGTTCTGTCCTTATGAACGCACACCCGCGCCCACACGCGCACACCATGCGCGCACCTACGCGCCCACGCGCCCATTGCCCCCTAGGCACCAAGGGAACCCCCTCTAGATTGCCCGGAAACAGGCCGTACAGCGCCAAGGGGATAGCCCTAGGTACTAGCCCTGCCAAATAGGGGCGAAACACCCCCAGCGCCTCCCTAGGGCAAAATACGGAGATAGGCCGCCCCAGGCACCCCACGGGACAACAGGCAAAAGAAAACCCCCGCCAGGATAACCCGGCAGGGGCAGAGAGGGGATAACAGGGAGAGACAGGGAACTAGTCGAAATCCCCCCTAATGAGCTTCACAAGCCACCACAGCAGATAGAACGGCAGCAACAGGACGAACAGGATAAGACCGAATAGAACACCCTCCGCCATATCCTCTATTATGTTGAGCTTCACAGCCTAGCGCCTTCCCATGGCTTGCCCGAACTCAGCCGGGGACATTGCCTCTAGAAAATCATCAGCCGTTATGCCCACGCTATCCAACAGTTCAGCAGCAAGAACAGGGAAGCGCTGCACCAGGTCTAACAGTTCCCCTTGCGCGTCATAGGCACCAGCCGGGGAACCGAACGCGAAAGCGCTATCATCATCATATTGACCGCCCCAGCCCCAGGCAGACCCGTAATAGGTTAGCTCAGTAGGGTCCCGCTGGATAACCAGCCCTGATAAATCAGCAGAGACTAGCGCCTTGCGCAGCCGCCAGACATGGAGAGCGTCGAGCGTCTCCCTAGGCCCGTGTTCGCCGGAATAGCCCACAGAGACGTTAGTGCATTCGGGAATAACGCCCATATATGAATAGCTATCTGTATAGCTCCCCGTATCGTCTGCCCGGTACTTCAGGCCGCGCCCTGTCTCATTAAGAGCAGCGGAGAGAGACGCAGCGAACGCTTCAGACGCGCAACGCTCCCCTAGTTGATGCGTGATAATGTCCTGATAGTCGCGCCGATCAAATGCCACGCAAGCATCCCAGCCCTGAAGCCGCTCAGGCTCACATTCGACCACATAGCAGGACCCTAGCCGCCCCTTCTCTTCCCCCCGGTGGAACACATAGCCCCCCGGCACCCTAGCGCGTATCATCTCCAGCATAAGCCACAGACCCGCGCCATCATCAGCACCTAGGCATCGCCCAGCCTTGCGCTTGACCAGTTCCACAGTCTGCCCATCATCAGCAAACCGGACACCTTGCCGCCCCCCGCTGGCGTGGACCGTATCAACATGGCAGGACCAGAGAACGTCAGGCCCCGAATTGACCGCTTTAGGCACAGCGGCCCACACGTTCCCGAAGCCGTCCCGATCATAGGGAACGCCCAGGCCGTCTAGGACCTTGCAGACATGAAGCTCAACAAACTGCGCTTCAGCTTGCGACCCATGAGGACGCGCCCAGCTTAGTATTTCGAGCAGTTCCCTAACGCCTTCCTGCATCTCTTCCAGTTCACCGGGGAGGGGAACAGGAGCAGCGAGAGGAGCCGCAGCAAACGCGAAACGCTCAGACATAGACACCGAGCTAGAATATACAATCTTCGACATAATACAGACTTTCTACAATAGGGGAGGATTAGGCAGCTTGAGCCGCCGCAGTGTCTTCCGCTTCCTCTTCCTCTTGCGCCTTGCGTTCATCGTAACAGGACACGCAAACGTCACTCAATTCACTGCAATCGTCATTGTGGAACGCTTCCCCGCAATCGTCACAGACGAAAGCATCTTCACAGCACGCGCCGTGCTCTTCCACATAGACCGCGCCCATATTCTCTAGCGCCCAGATCGAAATGGTTTCAGGCCAACGCGCCCCGCTAGGGATGAATTGCTCAGTGCAATGGTCTGCAATGTACTCCTCATCATACTCAGACCAGCTTGCGCCATCATCCCGACAGCTATCACACCAGCTTTCAGTGTTGCGCCGCGAAGTGTGGACCGTAGAAATTTCATCTTCCGGCACCATCTCACCGCATCGCTCACAGCAATAGCCGGACTCTAGAAGACCGTCAGTACGGGTTGCGCACAAGTCCCCCCCGACTTCAAAATAAGTCCCGCAGTCTTCAACTTGCCCCCCACCAATATCAAGGTAGGGCATGACGTAGCTGCTACCAGCTTCAACCTTGGCAATTTTAGCGCCCGACAAGTCACCAGAGGAATAACCTTGCGCCTCTAGAGCAGTCCGCAAGAGCCGTTGATTTTCAGTTGACCCATAAACCCGCCCGAATTGCTTTTGCTCAGGCCATACGAGACACCGGGCAATAACATCTCCGTCACCATCCCAGACAGCATCAGGATTAACCCCGCTATCTTCCGCCGAATGAGAGCGAAGGAAAGCCACGGTAATATCTCCCCCCATTGCGTACACCCGGACAGGGTGGAAAGGAGAAGAATAAGAACGCTCGGAATAACTCATACACCCATGAGCAGGACCGCCTTCCGTAGCGCGGTAAATCTCTTCCATAGCGTCCGCATCACCCAGCGGAGCGAATAGCGGCTTAACGCTATCCCCCAGCATATCAGCGACGAACCGGGCGCGCCTCTCGCTCATCCAATAGAAGGACGCAGTGTCACCAAAGAAACGCTCTACATAAGCCGATGCACTAAGCACCTTTTGCTTATCGCGTTCCCCCGAACTCTCGCTTTCCGTAAATGCTACCTTGCGCTTATCGCTTTGCGCAACGTGGGCGAAATGGTCTGGATAGAACTCAGCAATATGCACAGCCCATTCACCCGGCAGCGCCGTGTATGTCCCATCCTCTAGCCGGTTACGCTCCCGTTCCCGCCAGTCTGAAGCCACCGCACTAGCTTCCACCTTGACGATCACCAGCGCCTTGCCCGCTTCAGTAAACGAAGCACGATTAGCAGACACCCAGGCCCCAGCATCCTTGCCGTTGTCAAAGTCCATGACCGCAGACCAACCATCCCGATCAGTTCCCACTAGTCCCGCACGGACTTCAAAGCGGACAGTAGGGGCAGCAGGAGCTACAGCGGGGGCAGCAAGGTGCGGATTGGCAACAGGACCAGGCCCAGGGATGGGCGCAGGGATAGGAACAGCCGCCGAGGGATCAAACGTGGGGAGAGCAGCAGGAGCTACAGCAGGGGACGAATTGCCCAGCATGAATGGCAAACGCTCCCAGGTGGAACCGTAGCGCGCCCACAGACCCGCGCTAGGCGCAGGGACATAGACAGGGGCAAGGGCGCAGAACGGGGAAGAGGGATTTAGGACAGCAGGAACACCACCAACGTCCCACGCATAGCTCATTCCGGTGACATTAAAGACCGCATAGGCCGCACAGTGGGCAAACCGCCCCGAAGCCTCCTGCGCCAGTTCACACGCTAGGCTGAAGTCTCCCACCGTGTAGCTAAAGGGAGCATTGCGCGCATCGACCCCGGCAGCTTCCCCGTTGACCACATAGAGACAATCGGCAGCGAGAGAGGGAACAGCGAACTTGACGATAACGTAAGACATGGGACTAGACCTTTCGCTTAGAGGTTATTCTTCAATGGTGGAGCGTTCAGCAACGCAAGACACAGGGGCCGAGCTATCACACGTTCCCAGGTGTTCGAGGATGGTCAGATAGGCCGAGCCGACACCGGCAAACGTAGCGATAAATGCGACAACGGAGAGAGCAAACAGCGCCATAAGCAGCGGCTGGATGAGGTAGGACATAGTGCGCATTAGATAGACCTTTCACTTAGCTAGACCACCTACATACACGAATACGGAGATACTGCAATAGAGGACAATTAGGGAAAGGGAGAGGGAACGCGATTAGGGCGGAATGGGAGCGGAATGTCCCCCTCGTTCACCTTTTCACACAAAACAATTTGGCCCGATCAGGGCTAGAGCCATCCCGATCAGGACGACCATCGACCAGGACGCTCAATGTCCTGACCTAATGATGCACACGCGCCCACGCGCCCGCGCCTAATGGCTGGACGTAACAGGGGATGCACTATCCCTTGAGAACCGCAGAAAACCTAGGGATTGCAGGGGGAGGGGGACGGATTAGGAGGGGGATTGCACCTAGGTTTAGGGTCCCTTCCGGGGACAGATAGACACTATCGACCCCTTGCCCTGATCGTTTCAAAAAAACCGCTAAACGCGGTCGGCGGTTGTTGTTGTAGACCGCGTTCAGTGGCGAAGGGTTCCGGGAGTTTTCCCTACGAAAACTGCGATTTTGGGTCCCATAAGAGCGGATTGTACCTCCCCGCCTCCCAAATGCGATTATTCGTGTCTCACCTGGGTAACTTTGGGTCCCCTCTCGACCACTATCGGGTTCCCCCGGTCCCCCTTCGTTTCACACCCCGTTAACCACCCTTGATCGACCGTTTCGCCCCCGTTTCGCCACCCCTAGCCCCCCACCAGTAAACCCCTGTATTCTCACGATAATGACACTTTTCGGAATATAACCCCGACTTTAGAAGAACACACAATCTCTCCGCCATCCCGGAGCGACCGTTACGCCCCACTTAAGCCCACTAAGAGTCCACCAAAGAGAGATAACTAGAAGGATAATCATAGAGGACTAACTTAAGCCCACTTAAGCTACCTTAAGCCCTCCAAAGCCCTCTTCATCTCTCCTCTTTTGGGTCTTCCCTTTTGGGTCTTCCTTTCCTGTCTTTCTAAAGCCCATCCAAGGGCAAACCATAAGTACCCAACGATGCCCTTAGAAACCGCTACCTTCATCAATCAGCTTGACATCGCTAACCCCGCATCGACCGATCAGTTAGCCCAAGCCGACGAACACCTCCGCCTCATCAAGTCCACCCTTCGCTCGACCTTCCCGAACATCGACGGTCCAGTGACGGTAGACCAGGACGCTATCAACAGCATCGCCGGTCTCCTCCCCATTGGTCTCATCACCATCTGGTACGGAAGCAATCTCACCGTCCCCGCAGGGTGGGCGATCTGCAACGGACAGACCGTAACGCGCTCTGACGGCGCAGGGACCATTACGACCCCCAATCTAGTAGACCGCGTAGTGATTGGCGCAGGGACTACCGCTGCCCAGGGTGCAACTGCTGGTGCCGCTACGGCCTCAGGGACCACCGGGGCTTCAGGCTCCCACGCCCACACGGTCAACGGTGGGTCCCATACGCACACCGCAACGGTCCTTGGTCACTCGCTGACCGAAGCCCAGATCCCGTCTCACTTCCACCGCCTTGTCGCCAACGTGATCCGCAACGTGGACATCCCGCTCGAACCGGATGGCACCCTTGCGTGGGCTAACCGGGACAGCGGTAACGAAGAAATCGAGCTGGCCTCTGCTGGTAACGTCGCGGCTACTCTCGCCCGCTCAAGCTCCGTTGGGTCAGGCACCGCGCACAATCACGGGATCACCGTAGATGCCACCGCGCATACCCACGATGTATCGACCGTTTCGGACCATACGCACTCGTTCACTACCTCGACCCTTCAGCCCTCTCTGGGTCTGCATTACATCATGAAGGTCTAAGTCACTTTGCCTAACCTCCCAGTCCGCAACCTAGGGGGCGGGGGGATCATCACTGACATCCACCCCTACGACCTCCCGAACAACACCTTCTCCGCTGGGGTCAATGTCCGCTTTGAGAACGGTACAGTCATGCGCGGCCCAGTGCCGCAGGATGTCACCAAGTTCGCTGGTGAACACGTAGACTTCAGCCCCGCGCACCTCTTCTACATTCCCTCGGTATCTTCAGGTTCCGAAAGCCTCGTAGCGGTCGCCAACGACTACAGCAAAATCCTCTCCGTAGTCGGCAATACGATCACGGACGTAACCCCCATCGGTATCTCGACCGGGGACACAGGGGACCCGTTCTCTCACGACTTCCTGGGGAACATTACGTACCTCAACAGGCGCTCCAACGTCCCCCTCTACAAGTCAGGTAGCGCCCTGGACTTCGCTGCTCTCCCTGCTTGGGATAGCGGTTGGCGCTGTACGGTCCTCAGGGCCTACAAGGACTTCCTGATTGCCCTGAACGTCAAGAAGGGGGCCGTAGAATACCCTCAGATGGTCAAGTGGTCGGACTTTGTGCAGTTTGGCGCTCCCCCGGCCTCTTGGGACGAAACGTCCACGACCAATTCGGCTGGTGAGAACATCCTCAACCAGATGCGAGGGGCCATCATTGATGGTCATGTCCTCCGGGACACCTTCATGATCTACGGCGAGAACGAAGTGTGGGCCATGAACTACGTTGGTGGCGGCTTCGTCTTCGACTTCCGCAAGCGTTTCGATGACGTAGGGGTCATCAACACGAACTGCGTGGTCGAAATCGACGGTAAGCACTACGTTTTCGCCCGGAATGACATCATCGTTCACGATGGGGCCACCAAGCAGTCCATTATCCACGGCAGGGTCAAGGATTTCATCTTCGGAGGTCTTGTAAGGGACCTCAAGCACCTCTGCTTTGTCGCTCACAACCCGCAGCTAAACGAAATCCACTTCGCCTATCCATCCCAGGACCGACTGGCAGGGTTCGGAAAGACCACCACGGGCTGCAACCGCATCGCTGCGTACAACTACAGGCGCGATACGTGGACCTTCTACGATGTTCCCAACGTCACCTCCTCTACCCACGCGGTAGTGGCGAACGGTATCACCTACGAAGACACTGCGCCCGCCAGCTACGAAGAGTACGGCGGGACCTACGCGGGTGAAGCCAACCAGAACGAGCGTCACCAGCTATTCACGATCCGCAAGGACACTACGATAGGCGTGGATGACAACCGCATAGTCGGTTTCAGTCCTCCCACCGGCAGTCTCCTTGCTCGACCCGTCCTCACCTCGCTTGTGAAGGATGCCTTTGTCGAGCGCACAGGTATCGACCTGGACGAAAACAGCCTGTCCATTGCCACCTACAAGTCACTCCTGAAGGTCTACCCTCAGGTGGCTGTACGCGGCACCGGATCGACCGTTGAGTTCCAATTCGGCGCTAACGATGTGTCTGGGGTCGAACCCGACTGGGATGCCCGCAGGACTTTCGACCCACGGGTTGACTACCAGGTCGATGTTCGCAGGGCTGGACGCTACCTGGGCCACCGCTTGTGGTACACCGGACCAGCAGACTTCTCATACTCAGGCTTCGATGCCCGTATGGTTTCCAGAGGGAAGCGGTAAGACATGAGCTTGCCCAACTTTCCCTACCGGCGAGACTTGCGGCCTCCGATTGCTGAGGGTCTCCCTGAACACACTGACCGGGAGTACGAGAAGATCGAAACGGCGATTGCTGCCATGCAAGCCTACATCGAAGCTCTGGAAGCTCGTATCGTCATCTTAGAGACACCCTAATGCTAACAATCCCGTCCGAGGCGATCCCGGAGCGTAAAGTTCCTGTGATCGTCCGTTCGGGGGCGTACACGGTCTACTTTGAGCGAACCAGCGGCCTCACCTTCATTCACTGCGATGTCCTCTGTCCGTGGACCAAGGACATCAAGCAGCGCCTAAGTGCCGACTGGAAAGCCCTTAGGGCGCTTCACGAAGGCCCGATCTACGCCCTCCATACCCCCAGCGACACGAAGCACGAAAAGTTCTTGCTGATGATGGGGTTCCACTACGCCGCGTCCTTCATTGGACATGACGGCTCACCCCACGACATCTACAAAATCTAGGAGCATCCAGTATGGGTAGCTTTTTTGGTGGCGAAAAGAAGACCACTACCGACAGCAAGCCTTGGGAACCTCAAGGTAACGCACTCAAAGACATTTTCAACAAGGCCGGGAGCATCTACTCCTCTCAGGAAGGGACCCCGTGGTATACGGGCGATCTGTATGAGGGCATGGACCCCCAGACGGTCGCCGCGATCAACAGCCTTGTCTCGAAAGCCTCGACGCAAGGCCAGCAGTCTGCCGATCAGATTACCGGGACCGGGCAGCAACTAGCTGACCCCTCGAAGCTCCAAGGAGCTATGGACCAGTTCAGTGCGGCAGCTTCGGCTGACCCCACGCAGAGCAATATCGCCGCTGCCACGGCCTACGCCAACAACCCGGCCATCAACGGTATGATTGACGCTGCGTCCCGTGACGTAACGCGCAACCTGTACGAAGGCCAAATCCCCAGCATTGACCGTGCTGCGTCTGCTGGCGGTAACATCAACTCCTCGCGGGCTGGTGTGGCCCAGGGTATCGCAATGCGCGGCGCTCAGGATCAGATCGGAGACATCTCCGCCAGCATCCGTGGCGATGCGTTCAATCGCGGCCTTGCGCTGGCTGAAGGCGCTCGTAGCACGAACCTGGGGGCTATGGGCCAGAGTGCCGGCCTATACGGCGACAGCCTCAATACGGGTCTGAATGCCCTGACCAGCGGCAACAACCTGTCCCTTGCCAACTACGGCGCTGCTATCGACGCCAGCAAGATGTTCCAGCAGGATCGTCAGGGCCAGCTTGATGCTGACTTCATGCGTTGGCAGGGTAACGACACCCGCGCTACGGACCTCCTCAATCGTTACTACGGTATCATTGGGGCGAACAACTGGGGCGGTACGCAGACCACGACCGAGAAGAACAGCGGCAACCTGTTCGGTAAGCTGGTGGGCGCTGCATCAACCGCAGCCTCTCTTGGCCTCTTCTCCGATCCGCGTCTCAAGGAAAACATCGTCAAGGTTGGCGAACTTGCGGACGGCCTTGGTGTCTACGAATACGACTACATCTGGGGCGAACACTCGCAGGGCGTAATGGCCGACGAAGTTGAGAACCTCCGCCCGTGGGCGATGGGTCCGACCCTTGGCGGCTTCAAGACAGTCAACTACGCCGCCCTTTAATCTAAGGAATAACTATGGCCCTCTATATGGACCCTCTCGGAGACGATGAGGATGCCAAGCGGCGCAGGGCTGCTATGCTTCTTGGCCTTGACGGTGGGAATGGACTTCCCCCTGATACGGGTGTTCTGGACCCTGCGTTCCTATCTCAGTTCGACCAGGCTTTCAGTGCTGCTCCGCAAACCCCGGATACGGCTCAGGCTCCTGTACCGGCCCCTAGTGCGGCTCCGGGTCCTGCGATGGGCGGGAACGTACCAGCGGCCATTGCCGGTATCGGTATGGACAATGATCCCGTCGAGACTGGTATCAATGCCAACAACCTGAAGGCCCCTGACTACCAGATCAAGCGTCCCGGACTGATTGGCCGCATCAAGCAGCAGCCTGGTGGCGCACAGGCCCTTCTGGCCTTCGGCGCAAACATGATGATGGCGAACGACTTCTTCGAGGGTCTGGGTAAGGGCGCTCTGGCGTACCAAGGAACCCTTGACGCTGAGAAGGAAAAGCTCAAGCCGCAGTTCACCAAGGACTTCTCGCACACCTATCAGATCGACCCCGTTACCGGGAGGCCGACCTTCACTCGCACCCCTGTTGCTGACTATACGGACGCGCAGATCGAAGCGCGTGGCAAGGCGGCGTTCGATAAGGCTGTTGCCGTCGCCAACATCGGTAAGGACGGAAAGGTTGAAGTCGCCAACATCGGCGCTCAGTCTGACGCGAACAAGCTGGAATGGCAGGACAAGTGGAACAAGCTCCAAATTGAGAGCAGGGAACGTATTGCCAAGCTACAAGCAGACGCAGCGGAACGCCGCGCCCGCCTGACTTCCGGCAACAAGCAAGCCTCCGCGAGTGTTCTCAAGCAGTACGACGAACACGCCGGTAAGGTGGACGCTATCGACACCACCCTGATCCAAGCAGAGCCGATCATGGCCGCTCTGAATGATGGGTCTCTTAAGCTCGGTATCGTTGAGAACCTCGCCAACAAGACCAAGCTGGCAACAGGCATGGGCGTTGACGATCAGGCTGTTCTGTACGGTCAGCTTAACACCTTCGTCGAAGGTCTGCGCAACACGGTCCTGATGGACGCAAGGGGCGTTCAGACTGACGGTGACGCAGAGCGCGCCAAGGCCCAGCTTCTGTCCGGCACGGGCAGTGCTGAGTCCGTGAAGAAGAACCTCGACATCGTTCTTAATAATCTTCGCCGCCGCCGCGAGTATTCCCAAGGCCGCGCAAACGCCATTTCCAGCCAATATGGCATCGCCACCTCAGGAGGAGGCGGATCAACGCCAGCCCCTGCAAGAAGCGGAGGCTGGGGCAAAGCTAAAGTAGTGAACTAATGCCCACCTATGAAATCCAAGCCCCGAACGGGAAAACCTACCGCATTGACGGCCCCGATGGGGCTACGGATGAACAGGTCCAAGCTGAAGTTCTCCGACAGTTCCCGGATGCCCTAGGAGGCGGCGGTAGTAACGCAGGGGGAGGCGCACCGCGTCCTTCTGCTCCTGCTGCTCCTAGGGTCCCCCCGGTTGCTGATGCACAGTCCATTGCTTCAAGCCTATTCCCTGAGGCCCGCATTACGGACTGGAAGCGCGACCCTAATAGCGACCTTGGCCGCAAGAACCCCGATAGCTGGCACGTAAGGTCCGGTGGGGCTATCGACATGGCCCCGATCCCCGGAATGACCTACGAAGAGGCCAAGCAGCGTTTCACTGATGCTGGCTACACGCTGATCGAAGACCGGGATGAAGTAAACAACCCCGTAGACTATGCGACCGGCCCCCACTGGCATTTCGTCCTTGGGGGTGGACCTGAAGGCCAAGAGAACCCGGATATGCCGGAAGTCGGGCCTCCTCCTACGACCGCCATGGCCAACACTGCGGTAGCACAGCCTCCTCAGGACGAAGGCAGCGGCTTCTGGCGTATGCCAAAGTCTACCGACGAACTGCTCCAAGGTCTGAAGCTCGGCGCTGGCAATATCGTCGAAGGTCTTGCCGGTATCCCAGGCATCGTCGTTGACCCTATCAACGTCATGGCAAGCGAGGCCCTGGGAACAAAGCGTCCTATGCCTCTGGGGGACGCTGCCCGCGAAATGCTCGGCCTACCGGACGATGATAGCCTCTCAGGTGACATCCAGAAGGGTATTGCCGGGGGTCTCGGAGGTGCCGGTGCCGCCAAGCTAATCTCTAAGGCCACCACTGGGCTTGCCTCTACCGCAGCCGCAGAGTTCGGCGCAACGCCTATCCGTGATGCTGTAGCTGGCGGTGGTGCCGCAGCGGGCCAGCGCCTAGCAGAAGACGCTGGGGCTGGTGTTCTCGGTCAGACTGGTGCAGCCGTTCTCGGCGGTCTCGCTGGCTACAAGGCCGGGGGTATCCCCCAGGCCGTATCGGCTGAAGGCAGGGCCACCCGGTTTGCCACCAAGGAAGCCGCAAAGAACCCATTCGCTGCCTATGACGCTGAGATTGCTGCTGACATCTCAAAAGCCACTGAGGGCCGTGCAGTGTCTCCCCGCGACCCCAAGGGCCGCGCAGAGATTACCGTTAAGACGCTCAACAACGTCGAGCAGAGTTATTACGCCCAGTTCGCTGACCTCCTGAACCGCACTGACTTGGACGATGTGTCCAAGCTGAAGCTGAAGGAAGCGATGACCCGCAAGTATTCCATCCCGAAAGAGGAGGTGGATGCGCTGCGAGGCACCGTGGAAGGCGATGCTGTTGCTGACGCGATCACGAAGGTCCAGCGACTTCGCCAGCTAACCCCGGAACTCAAGCGTAACCCCGGTTGGATTGCCCAGACCGCTAAGATAGCTGCGGGGGCTGCGGACGTTGCGCCTCTGTTTGGCTTGCCCGGTACATACGGTGCTGCGTCCGTTGGTGTTCGAGCCGGACTAAACAAGCTCGGCAAGATCACCGGAGACGGTGAAGCTGCCCGTGTCCACGCCGCTGAGCGCCTAATCAAGCGCAACAACGCCTACAGCAAGTTGGCCGGTATGGTGGGTCCTTCTGGGCAACGCCAAAGCCAACAAGCCCTCTGGGACAAGGTGGAAGCACTGTCCTCCGAGGCCGAACTGGACGATCTGTTCAAGTCTATGGACGCGGAGAGTGCAGCAGCGGCTAAGGAGGCCGCAAAGCTGGCGCGTGAGAAGGAAGCCGCCTGGAACGCAAAGCAGAAGATGGAGATGGGCAATCAGCCCCGCCGTACGCGCTCTGCCCAGGAAGAAGCTGCATGGCGTGAGAACGAGCGGTCCAAGACTACCCTGTCCGAAGCTGAGAAGCGTAGGCAGGAAGAAGCCATGTGGGCCTCCGTCGAGCCTGTCCCTGTTCCTAGGGGTAAGGTTGCGGAAGAAGAAGCTGGATGGAGAAACATCCTCAGCATCGCCCAGCAGCGCCAAGCTGCCAAACAGGCTGCGCTGAAGGCTTCGGCTCCGAAGCTCGACATGACCCCGCCCAAGCCCGCACCAGCACCTAAGCCCGCCAAGATCAGCCCTGAGGATCAGGCTATCGAAGACGCAATCTCCAAGGGCATTCGTGGTGACAGTGGGGTCCAGAACGCCTTTGTTGCCCGTCTTGGCATCTCGCCCGACGATCTGCCCAAGGTCCTCGACAAGATCGAACAGGACCTCCCGGACCTGGCCGGTGAAATCAACCGTATCCGCTTCAACTACCCAACCAAGAACCGCAGGATCGGTTCAGTCCTTGGTGGACGTATGGCAGCAGCGGCTGACGAACTCGGTATCCCGAAGGCAGCGGCTGGCGGAGAAAGCCCGCGTCCGATCCCGGTGGATGAAGCTGCCCAGCAGCGTCTTGCGCAGACTGAAGCTGCTCCTCCGCCTAGCTATGCCCAGTCTAAGGATGAACCGGCCATCAAGCCCGTCGAAGGCAGTACAGACCAGGTGGAGCTTCGCGGAACCGTGTCTAGCATGGAAGAAGCGCAACAGGCTCTCGACTACCAGGCATCCCAGTTGGGAGGCGATACGGTAGGGTCCATTGACGAAATGCCTGACGGGACGATTGTGGTATCTACTGTCGGCCAGCGTCAAATCCGCCAGATCGACCGCCCGCAGCAGTGGGAACAAGGTAAGAAGAACTACCAGTCTGCCGCTAACGCTGCGATGTCCGATCTGTACAGTGACATCCGGCTTGGCGATGGTGCGCTAAACGCCATCAAGCGTGTCCCTGAGAAGATCAGGGATCAGTTCAAGACCACTGACGAAGCTATCAACTACGTTGAGAATGAGGTCGTTCCCGATCTTCAGGCAGCTAAGGTCAGCGGTCAGGAAATCGACACCATCCGTAGCTACCTGTACGAAATTGCAGGAAGCAAGCCCTACGCAACCCGTGAGGCTTACGAAGCTGGTACGAAGGCCAACCCGCGTGGCCGACCGCGCAAGCAAGCTAACTAACAAACCAAGAGAGAGGGCGAGGAGCAATCCTCCCCTCTCCAAAGGATTTCATGTTCAATATCACTAGCTCCGTCCAGATTTTGCGGGACGCTGAGACCATCAAGGCTTCGACTGGCCTTACCGACAACGAAAAAGATCAACTCCTAGGTGAGTTGCGCAACACTGTCCCCGACATGATGGTTGGCATCCCAAGCCACGCCCGCCTTGTCCGGGACGCTATTTCCCGAATGATTGACAATGGAAGACGAGACGCAGGACAGCCCGCAGTCCAAACCCAAAAGCAAGGCGGGAAGACCAAAGGGTTCCAAAAGCCGACCGAAGTGGTTGCTGGAAGAACTCAAGAGACTGCCGAAGCGCCCAAGGGGCCGACCTCCGGGGTCTAAGAACAGGCCCAAGACCGTCGAGGGCTTGATAGCCCTGGCCCTTGAGCCGCCAAAGCCTCGCGCCCGTCCTAAACCACGCCCTTCCAACAAGGAAAACTACTTCGCCCGTCTTAAGCGAGAGGACCCGGAGAAGCTGCGGGAAATCTCAAAGAAGGCAGCTACCTCCGCAGAGCGTAAGGCCAAGCCCTACAACGCCTCCGGTAAGCCTTATCGGATGACGATGAAGGAGTGGGCGAGGGCTAAGGAAGATGCCCGCATCATCGCACATAGGATTTACAAGATAATGGAAAAAGACGGCTCATTGCCGGAAAACCCCATCGCCCGTGAGGCTATGAAGCGGGCAATGGAAATGCTGGCCGAAGACAATTCGTCCTCCGATAAGATCAAGCTTATCCGCACCCTGCTCGAATACAACATGGCGAAGCCCGCTTCGACCCAGAACGTCAACCTGAAGACCGCTGAGGACTTCCTGGACGAATTGGCTGACAGCGACTGATGACTTCTGATGCCGAAAAGAGGCGGTTGGAGGTACGTAAGCGGCTAAGAGATGATTTCGACTTCTACGCCCAGAAGGCCCTGAAGATCAGGACCAAGGACGGCGAGGTAGTCAATCTCAAACTGAATGAAGCCCAGCGTAGGCTTCTGGAAACGATCAAGGGACAACTCTCCACGGAGAAGAAGGTCCGCGTCATTATCCTGAAGGCGCGGCAGATGGGACTGTCCACCGCAGTAGGTGGCTTCATGTACTGGTGGACCTCCCAACGCCGCGCCCAGAAGGCGATGGTCGTTACGCACCACGCGGACAGCACCAAGGCGCTGTTCGACATGACCAGGCGCTACTACGACAACACCCCGGAAGCCCTGAAGCCCCAGACGCGCTACTCCTCCCGTAAGGAACTCAGCTTCTCCAAGCTGGATAGCGGTTACTCGGTTGCTACTGCCGGTGGTGACAGCGTGGGCCGTGGTGAAACGATCACGGTTGCTCACCTATCGGAGCTTGCCTTCTGGCCCAAAAGCACCGCCAACGATATCCTGAACGGTGTCCTTCAGGCGATCCCCAACCGACCCAACACCTGTGTCTTCATTGAAAGCACGGCGAATGGTGTCTCAGGGGTCTTCTACGAAATGTGGAAGGGTGCCGTAGAGGGAACGAATGGGTACATCCCTGTATTCCTCCCTTGGTTCATTCAGGACGAATACCGCGAAGAGGTCCCTGAGGGCTTCACTCGCACCCCAGAGGAAGAACGCCTGGTAGAGCTTCATGGGCTAGATGACGAACAGCTAATGTTCCGCCGTCGAAAGGTAGCCCAGAACGGTATTGACCTGTTCAAGCAGGAATACCCTTCGACACCTGAAGAAGCATTCCTGACTACTGGCCGTCCAGTCTTCAATCCAGACCAGCTATCCCAGATGGCCAGTGCTGCCCCGCGATCTGCCCCCACGATGGGGCTAATAGGCGAGACCTTCAAGGAGGACCGCAGGGGCGAACTGACGATCTACCATAAGGTAGACCCCCAAGAGACCTATTACATCGGCGCTGACGTAGCGATGGGGGTCCGAGGGGGAGACTACTCGGTTGCTCAAATCCTAGACAGTAAGAAGCGTCAGGTCGGCATATGGCGAGGCCATGTTCACCCGGACTACTTCGCCACTGTCCTTCAGGCTTTGGGCTTCTTCTACAACACCGCCAAGATAGCGGTCGAAAGCAATAATCACGGCATCCTCACCTGTACCCGCTTGGGCAAAGATATGGCGTATCCGAACTTCTATACGGAAACGATCTTGGACAAGCTGGATGACAGGGAGACGGTAAACCTTGGGTTCCGAACGAACGCCAAGACTAAACCGCTGATTATAGACCAGCTTCGCGCCTCGCTGCGAGAAAACGAACTGAAGCTATTCGACCGCACCACCATTCAAGAACTGATGACCTTCATTGTCACTGACACAGGGAACATGGAAGCCGAACAAGGATGCCATGATGACTGCGTTATGGCGTTGGCTTTGGCTAACCACATCCATGAGGGCATCTTCACCCCCGTTGTCTCCACAGATGACTACTACTTGACTGCGATTTAATGCCTAAGAAAATGACGGACGGGGAAATCCTGTCCTTACTGTCCTCCGACCTGAAGGCAGGGGTCCGCTACACTGATACGAAGCTGGCCCAAGAGCGCAGGAAAGTTGAGGATTACTACAATGGGAAGCTCCCTGCTCCCTTCCATGCTGGCAATAGCCGCTACGTTTCCACTGACGTTTTCGACACTGTTGAGAGCGCGAAGTCTACCCTCCTGGAAACCTTCAGCGCCCACGGAGACATCGTTCAGTTCGCCCCTCGCGGCGAGGATGATGTAGCTCTTGCCAAGGTAGCCACGGCCTACACCAAGCACGTAATCTTCGAGCAGAACGATGGGACCGACCTGTTTGCTACCGTGATCCACGGGGGCCTGACGCACCGCAACGCGGTCGTAAAGGTCTACTGGGACAAGGCGGTCAACAAGGTAGAGGAAGAGTTCGAGGGTCTAGCTGAGGACGAACTGGACGAACTGCTGTCTGATGACACGGTTGCTCCTATCGAACTCATGGAGGACCCGGATACCTCTACCTATTCCGGTAAGATCGTCCGCACAGAGAACCGCTCCCAGGTCCGCATTGAAGCCCTCCCGATGGAGGAGTTCATTGTCGCCCAGAACATCCGGTGCCTCAAGACCGCCTCGCTCATCTCTCACCGCACTGAGAAGACCAAGGACGAGCTTAAGGCTGAAGGGTTCGATCCGAAGAAGATTGCCCAGATTGCAGATGGCCGGGACGATGAACTCAGCAACGATGCAGAGCGCACTAACCGCTTCTCTGACGTTGGCGGTGACATCACCATTGGCAATGACGCTGAGGACCAACCGGGCAACCGCAAACACGTAGTCTATGAGACCTACATTCGTGCGGACCTCGACGGTAGCGGTACGCGCCTCTGGAAGCTGGTCCACTGCGGTAACGTAGTGCTGGACAAGGAACAGGTATCTCGACACCCGTTCTACAGCTACGCGCCCCTGCCTACGCCTCACCGCTTCTGGGGTGAGAACTTCGCGGCACGGGTCATTCCGACCCAGAACGCCAAGACGGTCCTGATCCGCTCCATTCTCGACCACGCAGTTGTAGCAAACAATCCGCGCATGGCCGTAGTGAAGGGCGCTCTGACCAACCCGCGTGAACTGCTCGACAACCGCCTTGGTGGTCTAGTTAACGTGACGCGGCCAGACGGTATCTTTCCGCTTCCTCAGGCTCCGCTGAACCCGTTCGTCTTCCAGACTATCGGTATGCTGGATGAGGACAAGGAAGATGTCACCGGGGTCTCGCGTCTCTCGCAGGGCTTGAACAAGGACGCTATCTCCAACCAGAACTCACAGGGGATGGTGGAGCAGCTTATCGGCGCTTCCATGCAGCGCCAGAAGACTATGGCCCGCGCCTTCGCTTCGCAGTTCCTTGGCCCCTTGTTCCTCGAAGTCTACCGCCTGGTAGTCGAGAACGAGGACAGGGAACGTGTCGTAGAGATTGCCGGTGAGTGGGTCCCGATCACGCCCTCCCAGTGGGATAGGCAGCGTGACGTAACTATCGACCTCCGGTTGGGCTACGGTGAGCGTGAAGCCCGCGCCCGCGAATACGTGGAGCTTGGCACCCTGCTTGCTCAGGACCAGACCATTGCCCACCTGTTCACCGCGACGGAACGCTACAACCTCTACAAGTCTGTGCTGGAAACGAAGGGACACAAGAACGTCTCTATGTTCCTGAAGAACCCTGAGCAGACACAGCCTCCGCAACCTGATCCGATGATGATGGCAGAGCTTGAACTTCGGAAGCAGGAACTGGAAATCAACGACCGCAAACAGTCCCTCGCAGAAGCCAAGTTCCAGTCCGAAGACGCTATCGCAAAGCTATCGAAGGACATGGAAGCCCGCTTCAAGACGATGGAATTTGCGCTCAAGACGCAGGAACTCGACCGCAAGGCTGCGGAAACCGAGAACCGCATCGAAGTGGCGGAAGCGGAAATCGCTCTGGCAATCGAAGCTCAGGCCAAGGCCCCAGAGGAGAACCAGAAGGCCACCGCGATCCTGTCGCCAAACGGATAACCGTGACAACAGAAGAAGTAATCGAGAGGGGGCTGGCAGCGTCCAGCCTCCTTTCCAACCCCACATTTCAATCCGTGGTCCGCTCTATCGGCGTGGAGTGCTTTGCAGCCTTTACGGAAACAAAGCCCTCCGAAGCCGACAAGCGCGAACACACTTACAATCTATATCAGGGCCTCAAAGCCATCGAAGCCGAACTCAACGCCCGCATCCAAGCACAGGAAGAGGCGGTGAAGGCGCTAGACGCTCAACTCGAAGATCAAGACGAGACTGAAGGCCCCATTTTTATTCAAGGTAACACTGACCAATGACCACCCCGAATGAGGGCGTCAATGACACCGGCTTCTCGCGTGATGAAGCCACCAATGCCTTCCTAAACCAATGGGCAGACGCTGATAAGCCATCTGACAGCGGTAAAGGGGGAACTCCAAACGACATCCCTGAGGATGATGAGGAAGACGCGACCGAC
Source organism: Novosphingobium sp. NPDC080210 (assembly GCF_050281025.1). Classification (NCBI taxonomy): domain Bacteria; kingdom Pseudomonadati; phylum Pseudomonadota; class Alphaproteobacteria; order Sphingomonadales; family Sphingomonadaceae; genus Novosphingobium; species Novosphingobium sp. NPDC080210. Next base: position 204,697 of record NZ_JBNNWL010000003.1, on the reverse strand, counting down.
CTCGACCTGTTTGGAGATGAAGATAGCGAAGAGGACACTGACGAAAGCACTGAAGCTGACGCGGACCAGTCTGACGCTGAAGACGAAGATGATAGTTCACTTGAGGCCACTGATGACCACAAGGTATCTGTCACCGTTGACGGCGAAACGAAGACTGTATCCGTAAAGGAGCTGAAGCGGCTTTTCGGCCAGGAAGCAGCCCTCACTCGCAAGTCGCAAGAAGTCGCTGCCGCCCGCAAGGCAGCAGAGCAGGATGGCGAGAAGTTTATCATCGCCTCTCAGCGTCTCATGGAGAAGGCTGAGGCTCGTTTCGCACCCTTTGAGAATATCGACTGGCTGGTAGCCCAGCAGCGGCTGACCCCAGACGAGTTCGCGGCCCTGCGCCGTGAAGCTAAGGATGCCTACGACGAAATCCAGTTCATCCGTAACGAGACCGAGAGTGTCCTGTCCAATATCCAGACGGTCAAGGCTCAGGAACGTGCGGAAGCTGCTAAGGAAAGCATCAAGGTCCTTGAACGAGACATTCCTGGTTGGAACCGGGAACTCTACAACAAGGTCTGCAACTACGCGGTACAGAGCGGCATGGAGCCGCAGATCGTCTCCACGATCATCGAACCCACCGCGATCAAGCTCATCCATAAGGCCATGCGCTACGATGAGCTTAAGGCCAAGGCCAAGCAGAAGAAGACTACTCCGCAGGGTTCGCCCAAGCGGGTCGTGAAGTCTTCTAACCAACCCTCAGGGCGGATCGGCAAGAGCAACAAGGGCAGTGATGCCATTGCCCAGCTTCGCCGCTCCGGGTCCCGTGACGATGCCGCGAACGCCTTCATGGCGCGGTGGTCTAGCGACAACGACTAACCCAACCCTTTTCCCCAATACAAAGTCTAAAGAATTATGGCAACTTACACCACCTACGATACCGTTGGTATCAAGGAAGATGTCTCGGACATCATCAGCAACATCGCCCCGACGAAGACCCCCTTCCAGACCATGATCGGCAAGGGCAAGACTACGAGCCGCAAGTTCGAGTGGCTGGAAGACAGCCTCCGCGCTGTTCAGACCAACGCTAAGGTCGAAGGCTTCGAGGCTTCGGACGCTACGCTGACCCCGCCGACCCTGCGCTCGAACTACACGCAGATCATGGAAAAGACCATCAAGGTCGCCGCAACCGAAGACGCGGTGGACCAGTACGGTCGCGCCAAGGAAACCGCCTACCAGCTTTCCAAGGCCGCTGAGGAACTGAAGCGCGACAAGGAACACGCCTATGTCGGCCTCGCCCAGACCGCAACACTGGGTGACAGCACCTCGACCGCCCGCCTGACCGCTTCGGCAGCTTCGATGGTCACGAACTCCACCAACCGCTACTACACCGGGGCCGCTACGCCGCTGGGTGGTACGACCGGCACCGCTGGCGCTCTGACCGAAAACGCTATCCTGGCCGCTGGTCAGGCAGTCTACAACCAGGGCGGTGAAGCCTCGGTTCTGATGATTAAGCCTTCGGACAGCCTGATCGTCGCTGGGTTCACGGGGTCTTCGGGCCGTGCGCGTGAGTTCTCCGGTGACACCAAGAAGGTTGTGAACGTGGTTGACCTCTACGTCTCGCCGTTTGGTGAGTACAAGGTGGTCCTGAACCGCTTCCTGAAGTCCACGGACGCTTGGCTGCTCGACCCCGAAATGTGGGAAGACGTTACGCTCCGCGCCTGGACCCGCGAACCGCTGGCGAAGTCGGGCGATAGCTCGAAGCACATGATCGTTGGCGAATACGGTCTGAAGCACAAGAACTTCGCCGGTGACGCTCTCATCACAAATCTCACCTGATCTACCGTGGCCCTGCGTCTCCTTTCGAGGCGTGGGGCCACACCCCTTCTAGTTAAATACACATGGACAATTCAAAGGGCATCACGATTGCTGATGCCGAGAATGCCGTCAAAATCGACGGTGACAAGGCGGTCTTCAAGCGAACTCAGGACCTAGGGAAACACTTCCTCAGCAACCTCGCAGCGAAGCGCATTGATACAGCTAACAGCCGCATGGGGGACTTCCACCATGTAGCTTCCATCCCGACCGTCATCATCGAAAAGTGGATGACCGAGGGTTTCAACATCTACGACAAGAACGTCACCGCCAAGGACATCATCAAGCGACTTCAGAGCTTGGACATGATGGGCCTCATGGCGACCTCCAAACGCATCGTTTAAGAGTAAATGACCTACGCCGAAATCAAGGCCCAGCTTCGGGGGCTAATCAACCGAAGTGACATGACGGACGAACTCGCTGCGTCCTTCATCAAGATGGCCCAGATGCGGCTAGAGCGTGTTCTTCGTCTCAGCTTCATGCAGAAGTTCGTGAGCTTCAGTACCGCTCAGGCTGACGGCGTTTTCCGCGTTCCTGTAGACTACCTGGAACTCATCGACATCTTCACGGACAACGGTGAACTGGAACGTGTGGACATGGGGCTTTACCTCAAGACCCCTGCGTCCGGTGGTATCCCTCGCGTCTTTGTGCAGACGGGACACGACTTCCGTATGCGCCCCGCCCCTGCGACCACGGACACGGTTTACCTTCGCTACTACGCCGCAGAACCGGCTCTGGTGACGGACAGCGACACTAACCACTGGACCGTATCGACCCCTGACGCTCTCCTCTACGCAGCCGCTGAGTATGCCGCTGACCACTTCGAGGACGAGCGCCTTCCCCGGTTTGCCGAACGCTACGGCATTTGCGCTCAGGAACTCCAAGAGCAGCAGCAGCAGGAAGATTTCTCAGGGCCTATGCGCATCCAGCCCGCCTACTCCTACCCTGCGGAATACTGATAATGCCCGTCATAGTTTCATCCCCCACTTCATTCCACTCGGTATCCGGCGCGGACATCATCGTAGATCAGTTGATCGGTCCCCAGGGTCCCCAAGGCGAACCCGGTCCTCAGGGTCCTCCCGGTATCGAAGGTCCTCAGGGTATCCAAGGTCCTGCCGGTCCCGCTGGCCCAGAAGGTCCCGCCGGTCCTGTAGGTCCTGAAGGTCCCGCTGGTCCTCAGGGTCTTGTTGGCGAGACTGGCCCAGAAGGCCCTATCGGTCCTGCCGGTCCTACTGGCCCCACAGGCGCAACCGGCCCCACAGGTCCTGAAGGTCCTGCCGGTCCCACTGGTCCTGCCGGTTCTACTGCCTACTCCCTGCCGATCTATTTCCTCGAAACTCCGGTAGCTAGTGACGTTCTGCTGTACCATGTGTTCGCAGAGAACGTGGTGTTCCCGGACGATTTCTCAGGTGCTGCCGGGGTCGTAGGGACCAACCCAACGTCCAGCTTCGTAATCTCTATTGAGAAGAACGGAACAGCCGCAGGGAGCATCACTGTCTCCACCGCTGGCGTGTTCACCTTCTCCACCACCGGGACCACCCTGTCCTTCGCCGCTGGCGACACCATCAAGGTCATTTGCCCCGCAAGTGCAGATGCGACTGTCGCCAACCTAGCGACCACTCTGAAGGGGACCCGGTCGTGATGAACCCAATCAACAAGGATAACCGACCATGACCGTTTTGTTTGCTGGGGGTCGCTTGGACAGCCTCACGGTTCAGTCTGGGACCCCAACTGAAGTCACCACCGCAGGAACATTCGATCCAACATACTGCGATGCGTCTGTCAGCCTAGCTACCGGGCAGAACGTGAGGGTGGATCAGTTGGATGCTTCTAACGCACCTACTGACCTCGTAAGCGGCGACACGGGCTGGTATCACTGCGAAGTGAACTTCACCAGCACTGGTCTACCGGCCAACTCAAACTTCCTTCAAGTTGTTGACAGCGCCGGTAATCAATGGGTCTCTGTGCGCGGAGGAGCTAGTGCTGGGATATTGCTGCTGGCGTACAACAGCGGTACAGGGGCCTCTCCTACGTGGACACAGCTTGGAACAGGGTCCACCACAATCGGCGGTCTTGTTAAGGTGGCTGTGGACCTGAAGGTAACACTAGGTTCGCCACACTCAGCCGAACTTTACGTCAACGGTACGTTGGTGTCTTCCGGTACGTTTACCCAGTCCAGCTTCACAAGCGCCCGTGGTATGCGCTTTCTTGGTCAAACCAACTCGGCTCGCATTAGTCAGCTACTGATTACAAACAACCGCAGCACGATTGGAGCTAAGGTAAAGTACAGTCGCCCCTCCGCATCAGGGGGTAACAGCGAATGGACCGGAGCAGTCGACAATGTGAACGAAGCGGTAAACAGTGATACCACTGTCGATAGCGCTACCACGGCAGGGCTTCGTCAGACTTACGCCATGGGTGATGTTACTGTTCCGGCTAACTACGCGATCCTGTCTACGTTCCACTTCGTCCGTGCGAAAAACGATGGTGCAGCCCCGGCCAACATCAAATCCGTGGTTCGCCAAGGTACGACCAACTACGACAACTCCGCCAACTTCCCAGGCATCGGAACTGGCTTTGTCCCTCTACCGGCCCGATACGACACAAACCCAGCGACCGGCACAGCATGGACCGAGAGCAGCTTCAATAGCGCCGAGTTCGGCTACCTGAGTGTGACCTAATGACCGCCAGCGTAGCCAGTCAGACCGCGTACGTCCCGATGATTAGTCAGGGGCTTAACGCTACCGCCCAGACGGCTTACGCGGCTCTGCTCACCAGTCAGATCACTCTGTCCAGCCAAACAGCCTACGTGGCGATGTTTGAGGAGCTTGCTCCGGTAGCCAAACGCCGCCGCACCTTCATCCCCTAACCCCCACCGGAGACCTACTGGTGACACATGACCATCAAGTCATCGAACGACTAACCCGCGTGGAGGAGAAGATTGACAACTTCATCACCCGCGCAATCGACCAAGCAGCCCGCCATGATGACCACGAAGCCCGCATCCGAGTAATTGAGAACAGTAGCTCTCGACTGCTAGGCATGGGCGCTGTCGTGGCCCTTGTGGCCGGTACTGCCGGTCCTCGCCTCCTGGATGTCCTTATCAAATGATCTGGAACGTAATCTCCACCATCCTAGGTCTAGGAGGCAATCTCCTAGAGAAGCGTCAGAAGCTAAAGGAAATCGAAATCGAGGGCCGCACCAGGATTGCGGTTGCTCAAGCAGAGGCTGAGATTGCCCGCCTCAACAAACTCCAAGACGCAGAGATAGACTGGGACCGAGAGGCCACCCGCCAGATGTCTACCTCTTGGAAGGACGAGTACCTTACTCTCCTCCTGTCTGCTCCAATGATCCTCGCCTTCTTCGGAGACTGGGGGCGCAAGGCTGTTTCAGACGGCTTCGCGGCCATCTCCACCGCTCCCGAATGGTATAAGGTCGCCTTTCTGGTGACTATCGCTGCCAGTTTTGGCATTCGCGCCCTTGTTGACAAATTCGGCTTTGGCAAAAAGTAAGCCGCTGTTTACCAGCGTCTTGCGCACACCTACGATCTTCCGGTCCCCTCAGCAGGGGGCCGGTCGATCTGTGTTTTTCGCAGAAAACTGTTGCATACACAAATGTAAGTCCCTACAGGATGGAACTCATTCCCCAATTAGGGATTATACCCTCTGAGCAATTGGGAAAGGAACCAACCATGCAATTATCTCCACAAGACACTAAGATTCCGAAGGGTTCAACAGTCGATGCCGATAGCAAGCTGGGCCTAGAGCGTCAGCGTCTTCGGGCCATCTCTGATGCCCTGTCGCACTTTCGGGAATTAAGCCCGACGATGCCGGTAGGAGAAATATCCATCTTCCTCACCGCAGCCCTGAACGAAGGCTCAAGCCTCAAGGAACTCGCAGAGCTTTCCGATATGCGCCAGTCCACGGCCAGTCGCTATCTGCTGAACCTGTCGGACAAGACGCGCAAGGGAGACGCAGGATACCAACTGCTCAGTCGTGAGAGTGATCCTGATGAGCTTCGGCGCAATATGTACTCTCTGACTGCGAGAGGCCGAAAGGTCATTGCGAAGCTGGTGGCTTCCCAGGACGAAGAATAAGAGGACTGCAATGTCTATCTATCCCGACCGCAAGAACGGAAAGCTGACCGGACGCTACCGAGTAGAGGTGCAGTCGGGTGGTCAGCGTATTCGTATGAGAGCGAGTAGCCTTGATGAAGCCAAGGCTCTCGAACTCTCTATCCTTCAGGGTGAGATAAAGCCCAAGGCATCTAACCCCAAGGATGCCCCAAAGCCGCTCACCCTGAAGGAAGCTATCGGCCAGTCCCAGGGTATCCTCTGGGCTGGTCAGGAAACCGAAGGACGCAGCTTCCGTAAGCTGGCTATCATGTCTGACATCGTGGGTCCTGATATGGCCCTCGAAGAGTTCGACGCGAACACGGTTGATAAGATCGTGAGGCACCTTCAGAACAATGGGCGCTCGGACGGTACGATCAATCGCTACCTCTCCGCTGTCAGTGCGTTCCTTGGGTTCTGTAAGCGCCGTAAGCTGTACAAGGCAGAGCTTCCTGAGCTTGAGTGGCGAGACGAAGACCAAGGGCGTATCCGCTGGATCACGTACTCTGAGGAACGTCAGCTTATGGAGCTTTTGCCAGCGCCATACTCTACAATCGTGTACATTGCCATTCGCACAGGGCTTCGTGCAGCAGAACTTTTGTCCCTCAAGCCGGATCAGGTAGAGCCGCGCTGGATACACCTTTGGAAGACTAAGAACGGACTATCCAGGTCGGTCCCTATAAATGACGAACTGTATAAGCTCCTCACTGCTCTAGTATACAGCGGCTTCCCCGGTTACTTCCAGCTTAGGGACCAGTGGCAGAAGGCACGAAAGGCCATGGGTCTTGACGATGATGATACTTTCGTCTTCCACGCCTGTCGCCACACCTATGCTACGAGGGCTGTCCAAGCTGGGGTGAACATACGTGTCCTTCAGCGGCTCATGGGTCACAAGACCATCAACACTACTCTGCGTTATGCGCACGTAGACGATAAGACACTTTCGGATGCCGCTTTGGATGCCCTTTCCTTCCATGAGGGGAGGGGGAGCAAGGTGGGGGAATTGGCCTCATTTACCCCTCCCACGCTGAACTGACCGTTTCGTAAACCACTGAATATCAGGGCCTAAGTTTTTCGGACTGTCACGGAATGAGACTTAAAATCCCCTGATCCCTGATCGTGTGGGTTCGAGTCCCACCGTCCGCACCACGCTTTCCAACCGCGACGGTCTCCCCATTAAAGCAAAGGCGCCCCCAGTGGCGAGGAGTCCAGTCCGCACAGAAGCATCAGGTCGGTGCGGATCGTGTCGAACCAGGCCCGGTTGACCAGGAACTGGTGGCTCGCCGCGATTTCGAATTTGGTCAGAACAACGGTTAGGCTGGTGGCTGCGGCCGCCATCAGCCGGTCTTCGGCGGCGCGACATTTTCGATCAGCGCTTCGTCAAGATCGCCCTTGCGCTCCAGCTCGGCCAATTGAAACCGCAGACGGCGGTAGGCGTTCAGGTCTGCCTGAAACCCGTCAGGGCCGCGCTCCCCCATTATCGATTCCATAAAGTGCCCCGCATTTCGATCGAAAGGCACTGTGCGGGCCGACCCGTTAATGCGGGATCAGCGGCGATGGTCAAATGATGGTATAGGGATTGGCCTTATCCCGGCTTAATCCACCCCCCTGCAATTCCACGCAGTCGGCGAGATCCCGCCCGGAAAATCGTCGGCATTAACCGCCAGTTAGGCATTTTCCTTCACCAGTGTCGCTTCATAGACTTGGGGGCAAAATGGCTGTTACCGGCTTTACTGGCGCAAACACTATCGCGCCGCAGCGTGAACGAAGCGTTGATGTCGCGATCATCGGAGCGGGGCCGGCCGGCCTGACCGCCGCCTATCTGCTGACCAAGGCAGGCCTTTCGGTCGCGGTGATCGAAAAGGACGAAACCTATGTCGGCGGGATCAGCCGCACCGTCGAGGTCGAGGGTTACCGTTTTGACATCGGCGGGCACCGCTTCTTTTCAAAGTCCCGGCAAGTCGTCGATCTGTGGAACGAGATCCTGCCCGATGACTTCATCGAGCGCCCGCGGATGAGCCGGATCTATTACGAGGGCAAGTTCTACTCCTATCCCCTGCGCGCCTTCGAAGCGCTGTGGAACCTGGGCATCCTGCGCTCCACCCTGTGCATGGCCAGCTTTGCCAAGGCGCGCCTGTTTCCCAACCGGCAGGTCAAGAGCTTCGAGGACTGGACGGTCAATGCCTTCGGCTGGAAGCTCTATTCGATCTTCTTCAAGACCTACACCGAGAAGGTCTGGGGCATGCCCTGCGATGAAATGAGTGCGGACTGGGCGGCGCAGCGGATCAAGGGGCTGTCCTTGTGGGGCGCGGTTGTTGACGGCCTCAAGCGCAGTCTGGGCCTGAACAAGGTTCCCAACGACGGGATGCAGGCCAAGACGCTGCTGGAAACCTTCCGTTATCCCCGTCTCGGCCCCGGCATGATGTGGGAAGCGGCGCGCGACAAGATCCTTGCCAGCGGCAAGGGCGAAGTGCTGATGGACCACGCGCTGAAGCAGCTTTCCAGCGATGGCAGTGGCGGCTGGCGTCTGACGGCCAGCCACGGCGCGGGCGAAACCGTGATCCGGGCCCGTCATGCGATCAGCTCGGCGCCGATGCGCGAACTTGCCGCGCGGCTTCACCCGCTGCCAGAATCGAGCCTGAATGCCACGCAGCTGCGCTATCGCGATTTCCTGACCGTCGCGCTCAAGATCCGCAGCGACGATCTGTTCCCGGACAACTGGATCTATATCCACGATTCCAAGGTGAAGGTCGGCCGGGTCCAGAACTTCCGGTCCTGGTCGCCGGAAATGGTGCCCGAACAGGGCGTCGCCTGCGTCGGCCTGGAATACTTCTGCTTTGAAGGCGACGGCCTGTGGTCAATGGCCGATGACGATCTGATCGCCCTGGCGACGCGCGAGCTGACGCAACTGGGACTGGTCGAAGCCGGTCAGGTCTTTGGCGGAGCCGTGGTCCGGCAGGAAAAGGCCTATCCGGTCTATGACGAGGACTATGCCAGCCATGTCGCGGCCATGCGCCGCGAGCTGGAGGACCGGCACCCGACGCTCCACCTGGTCGGGCGCAATGGCATGCACCGCTACAACAACCAGGATCACGCCATGATGACCGCGATGCTGACGGTGGAGAACATCCTGGCGGGCGAGCGGGTCTATGACGTCTGGTGCGTCAACGAAGATGCCGAATACCACGAAGCCGGAGCGGAAGGCGCCGAAGCGGAACTGGGTAGCCGCCGCGCCCCCAGCGCCGATCAGGCTGCGGCACTGGCCTCGCTGCGGGACGTGCCGGAACGCGTGGTCCCGGTCACGCGCGACGCGGCCTGACGTTATGCTGCGCCGCGCCGCCGATCTGGTGTTTCTGCGCTATATCGCCGCCAGCGGCTTTGCCCTGGCCGTGGACATGGGCACTTTCATGGCCCTGCTGGCACTGGGCAATCCCGCCGCGCCAGCGGCGGCGGCAGGCTATGGCCTGGGGATCGTGGCCCATTGGCTGATTTCCAGCCGGGCGGTGTTTACTGCCGGCGTTGCCGAACGGGGGCCGGAGCGGCACCGCCAGAAGGTGCTGTTCGTCGGCTCTGCCCTGGTGGGTCTGGCGCTGACCACGGCCATCGTCGGCCTGGGCACTGCGCTGGGCCTGGATCCCCGACTGGCCAAGCTCCTGGCCATCGGTGCCAGTTTCACGCTCACCTGGTTGCTGCGCGAACGGGTGGTATTCCGCCGGGCACCTGCGCCGTGATCCTGATGGAACGCCGCCGCCCGCCGCTCTCGGTCGACCTGCTCCAGCGGGTCGGCCTGGTCTGGTTGCTGGTCTCGGCATTCCTTGTCGCCGTGCGGTGGCCCGACATCGCGGCGATGCGGCTGACCGATTCGGACGACAATCTGCGTCTGGTCCAGTTGCGCGATCTGCTGGCCGGGCAGTCCTGGTTCGATCTGCATCAATATCGCATCTCCCCGCCGGACGGGGTGCTGATGCATTGGTCGCGGCTGGTCGACCTGCCCCTGCTCCTTGTTTACGCGGTCCTTGCGCCGCTCCTGGGCGGCCATGCTGCCGAACAGGCGGCAGTGGTGATCGTGCCCTTGCTGACTCTGGGCGCTGCCTTGCTGCTGGTCGGGCGGCTGGCCTGGCGCATGGTGGGCGAGGATGCCGTGTTCTATGCCTGTGGCGCACTGGTCCTGTCGCTTGGCGCCCTGGTGCAATTGCAGCCATTGCGGATCGACCATCACGGCTGGCAGATCGTTTGCCTGCTCGCCGCGCTGAACGGTCTGGCCGCGCGGGATGAGCGCACCGGCGGGCGCGTTGCCGGGGTGGCCATGGGCCTGGGCATGACGATCAGCCTTGAGCTTCTGCCGCTTGCCGCGCTGATCGGCGGGGTCGCCGCGCTGCGCTGGTTGCGCGATCCCAAGGCGCCCGCGCTGTGCCTGTCCTACGTTCGCGCCCTTGCGGTCAGTGCGGCGATCGCATTTCTCGCCACGCGCGGACTGGCCGATCTTGCCGGACATTGCGACACGCTGTCGGTGCCTTACCTGGCCGGGCTGGTGGTGATTGCGGCCGGTCTTTCCCTGCTGGCGCTGGCGGGTAATCTGCCTGCACCGGCTCGGGCCTTGGGTCTGGCGGGAGCTGCGGCCGCCGGGCTGGGCGTGGTTCTGGCGATTGCGCCGCAATGTTCGCGCGGGCCTTTCGTCATGCTCGATCCTTTGGTCCAGCAATACTGGTACGCGAATGTGGGCGAAGGCATGCCGGCGTGGCGTCAAGACGGGCGCACGCTCCTGCGCCTGTTGGTGCCATCGCTGGCCGGCCTGTGGGCGGTATGGCAGCTCTGGCAGGCCAGCGCCGGATGGCTGCGGCGGTTCTGGGGCGAGTATCTGCTGCTTGTCCTGGGCGGCATAGCCCTGGCGCTGCTGGTCAGCCGTTCCGCGGCTTTCGCTGCCGCCCTGGTGGCCGTCCCGCTCAGCTGGTTGCTCTACAACTGGCGGCGGCGCGCGCTCAATGCCCGCAAGCGCGGGGAAAAGGCCGCGCTGGCAACGATGGCGCTGGTCATCCTCCTGCCCGACGCACCGCTTGGCGTGGCACGGATCGCTTCACCGGCGCGGGCCAGCTCCGGTCCGGCGGTGCAAGAGGTTTGCGACGTTCCCGCCGCTGCCACCGCGCTGCGCCGCCTGCCCGCTTCAACCATATTTGCCCCGATCGACAGCGGCCCCCTGCTGCTGGTGCATACCCCCCACAGCGTCGTGGCAACCGCCCACCATCGCGCGGCCCAGGGACTGCATGACACCATCGCCGCCTTTCTTGCCGCGCCCAGTCAGGCCGAAGCGATCGTCCGCAAGCGCGGAGCCCGCTACGTGCTGATCTGCCCGGGCCTGGTGGAAGCGGGGATATACCGCCGGGCTGCGCCGGGCGGGTTCATGGCCCGGCTGGTTGCGGGGCAGACGCCCGGCTGGCTTCGTCCCATGCCCCTGCCCCGCGAAAGCGGTGCGCTGCTGTGGGAAGTGCTGCCCCCCGGTGGGCTGGCCGGCGCAGGGCCGGTCAGGCCCTGACGACCGGCTTCGCAGCGACGCCTAGAACTTCTCCAGCGTCACTTCCATCTTGCGGAAGCCGTGGACGAAGTTGGCGCGGACCCGTTCCACCTTGCCCGTGACGTTCACCCGCATCCGCCGCTTGTGCATTTCCTCCATCAGGATCTTCAGCTGCAGTTCGGCCAGGCGGGCACCGACGCAGCGGTGGATGCCATAGCCGAAGGACAAGTGGCGGCGGGCGTTTTCGCGGTTCAGGATCACCTTGTCGGGATCGGTAAACACTTCCTCGTCCCGGTTGGCCGAGATGTACCACAGGATCAGCTTGTCACCCTTTTTGATCTGGTGGCCGAACAGCTCCGCGTCCGCCGTCGCCGTGCGCCGCATGTGCGCCAACGGGGTCTGGAAGCGGATGATTTCCTGCACCGCATTGGGGATGACCGACGGATCGGCTTCGTACAGTGCGCGCTGGTCCGGGAAGGAATGCAGCGCGTGGATGATGCCCGACATGGTGTTGCGGGTGGTGTCATTGCCGCCGACGATCAGCAGGATCAGGTTGCCCATGAATTCCTGCGGGCTCATCTGGTTCATCGCGTCGGAATGAATCATCATCGAGATCAGGTCGCGGCTGGGCGGCTTGCCCATGCGGTCGATCCACAGCGTCTTGAAGTACTGCGCCATCTCCTGGAAGATTTCCCAGCGCGTATCGTTCAGTTCGCGGGCAAAGCTCAGTTCCACGTCGCCGGCCCAGTCCGACCAGAAGGTCAGCAGGCGGCGGTCTTCCCAGGGAAAGCCGAACAGGATCGCCAGCATCCCGGTGGTCAGTTCGACCGAGACCTTGTCGACCCAGTCGAACTGTTCGCCATAAGGCAGGGTGTCGAGCGTGGCCGCGGTGCGGGCGCGCACCTCCTCGGCCATCTTCTCGATCTCACCCGGGGTAAAGGCCGGCGCCACCGTGCGGCGCTGGCCGGTGTGCTCGGGCCGGTCCATGGCGATGAACATCGGCAGGCGGCGCTCGGCCAGCTGCTCTTCGGTCACGTCCTTGGGCGGTTCGGTGATGGTGATGCCGCCATACTGCCAGGACGACGAATAGAGTTCCGGCAGGGCCTCGACATGCTGGATCGCCTTGGAGCTGGCGATGTTCCAATAGGGGCCATAGGGCGATTCCGGCACATAGTTGACCGGCTCCTTGGCACGCATTTCGGCAAAGATCGGCTGCCAGCGGTCCTCGACGTAAATGTCGGAGCGCGACACGTCCCACGGATGGGTGTGCTTGGGCAGTTCCTGGCCGTGTTCCTTCAACCAGCCTTCAAAGGCTTCGGTCGCGGTGGGCGAACTGCGGTAGATGAACTTTTCCGGACTGGCTGCCTGGGTGGCCATCGCTTCTCTCTCCAAATGCCGCACCTTGGTCGATGCGTTGCTTGTCGAGACTTATCCGGCGCAACTTACCGAAATGTCAATAGGACCTCGGTGAACTGCGGGCAGCGTCGGTCAAGCAGCGGCGCGGCCGAACCACTTGCGTTTGCGCTGGACCGCCGGACCGCTTTTCATCACCCGCTTCCTGAACATGGCGGCACCCAGGCGGACGAAGACGGCAACGCAAAGGACCTGCCAGGCGATGGTCAGTCCGTGGACCACCAGCCCCTCATGCTGCGCCGCCTTGGCCAGCATCATGAAAGGGGAAGAGAACGGAATGACCATGGCTGCCGTTTCGATCCAGGTGCCTGCCTTGGCCATGGCGAACCCGGCGAAGAAGAAGTTCAGCAGTTGCAGCATGGTGACCGGCATGGACAGGGTCTGAACCTCGCGGACCGTGGTGGCGAGCGAACCGATGGCGAGGAACACCGAGCCAAGCAGCAGGTAGCCGAGCGAGAAATAGACCACGCCCAGCAGCAGGAACGCCGGCCAGCCCACCGCCGGATCGGCATAGTCCGACAGGCTGTGGCCCGCCGTGAACCAGGCGGCTCCGCCCACCGTGGCCCAGACAGTGATTCCCACCCAGGATACGGCCAGCATCGCAAACAGCTTGCCCAGGAAGACGGCATCCATCGGGATCGCTGCGGCCAGGACCTCGATGATCTTGTTGCCCTTTTCCTCGACCAGGTTGGACAGGACCATGCCCGCCAGCAGCATGGTCAGCAGGAACAGGACCGTCTGGCCCACTTGCGCCGTCAGCAAGCGGCTGCGCGTCTGGTCCGCCTTGGACGTGGCAATGCTGGAAAGCGCAACTGCGGGAAGCGCCTTGGGTCCGTTGCCGGCGGCCTGCGCAGCGATCAGGGCGACACGGCCCTGCCAGTCCTCGATCCGCTCGATCGGTCCGGTCAGGACCGGGGCCTGGGGCGTTCCGGTGACGACAGCGGCCAGGTTCGCCTCGTTCGATTTCATCGCGCCGACCGGGTCAAAACTCTCGCCCGGTTGCAACTTGCGCACCACGACCAGGCCCGGAATCGACGGCCCGATCCTTTCGGCCAAGGCCTGCTGTGCCGCAACCATGGCCTCGGCGTCCGCAGGCGCCATGGCGACGCCCAGCATGGGCCGCTGGATGCTGTCCTTCACTTGCTCTCCCACCCCGCCTGCGAGCGCGCCGACCACGAAGGGGAACAGCGGGCCGAGCAGGAAGAAGATGAAGCTGCGCGAAAACAGGATCGCGGTGAAATCGCGGCGCGCCACCACGAAGGCGGCGGTCAGGGTGGAAAGACGTCCGGTCCGGTTATGGCTGCTCACCGGCGCAACTCCTCTTTCTCTTCGGCCAGGGCCTGGGCGGCGGCCTCCCCGGCAATCGCCACGAAGGCATCGTGCAGGCCGGCCCGCTCGATCGAGAGCGAGAGGATGCCCGCTTCTCCCTCGATCAGGGCGCGCAGCAGGGGTTCGATCCCGCTTTCCGGCAGGCTGAAGAACCAGAAGCTGCCTTCATGGCGGGCGTCCGCTGGCAGGGCGGCCCGCCAGGCTCCGTCCCGGGCGCGGGTTTCGAGCCGCACCTGCGGTCTGATCCGGTCGCGCGCCAGGTCGACTGGCCCGGCAAAGGGCACCTTGCCCCCGGCGATGATCGCCACTTCGTCGCACAGGCGTTCGGCATGGGCGATGACATGGGTGGAGAAGATGACGGTCGTGCCGCGCTCCGCCAGGCTGCGGATCATCCGTTCCAGCTTGCCCTGGTTGAGGGCGTCCAGACCGGAAAACGGCTCGTCGAACACGACCAGGCGGGGATTGTGGACCAGGGTTCCCAGCAATTGCACCTGCTGGGCCATGCCCTTGGATAGCTGCCGGATCTCACGGTCGATGGCATAGCCCAGGCCGTGCTCCTCCAGCAGTTCCTTGCCGCGCCTGCGCCCTTCGCGCAGCGGCAGGCCGCGCAGCGCGCCGAGGAATGCAATCGCCTCAAAGGCCTTCATTGCCGGATAGAGCCCGCGCTCTTCGGGCAGGTAGCCGATGGTGTGGGCAACCTCGTGCGGGCGCTCGGTCCCCAGCACGCGGCGCAGGCCCTCGTCGGGATCGATGATGCCCAGCAACATGCGCAGGGTCGTGGTCTTGCCCGCGCCGTTCGGGCCCAGGATGCCGTAAATCGATCCTTCCGGGACGGCCAGGTTCACCCCGTCCACCGCCGTGAATCCGTCGAACCGCTTGACCAGACCGACCGCTTCGATTGCCAGCGGCCGGGTTTCTGCGCCGCCTGCGTTGCTCGTCATCGGTCCATCGCCTAGTTTCATCATTTCCGCCCACTATGGAGCGGGAATGAACAGGAGCAACAGGAACTTTGGTTAACGCCGCGTCTATTGCCGCGCTTCGCCAGGATCTGGCCGCAGAGGCGTTGCGGCTGGGCTTTGCCGCCTGCGGGATTGCCCCGGCGGCGGAAGACCCGCTGCGCGCGGCGCGGCTGGAACAATGGCTGAGCGAAGGACTGCACGGCGGCATGGACTGGATGGAAAGCCGCGCCCATCACCGCCGCAGCCCCGAAGGCCTGTGGCCCGAAGCACGCAGCGTGATTGCCCTGGGGATGTGCTATGCTCCTGCCCGCGATCCCCTCGCCCTGGCTGACCTGCCGGACCGGGCGCGGATCTCGGTCTATGCCCAGGGCGGCGACTATCACGATACCGTGAAAAAGGCGCTGAAGGCCTTGGCGCGCTGGCTGGTGGCCGAAGCGGACAAGCGCGGGCTGGGCGAAACCGGCGTGAAGGTCTTCGTCGATACGGCCCCGGTGATGGAAAAGCCGCTGTGCGAAGCGGCGGGCCTGGGCTGGCAGGGCAAGCACACCAACCTGGTCAGCCGCGACCATGGTTCGTGGCTGTTCCTGGGGGCGATCTATACCACGCTGGAATTCGAACCGGACCCGCCGGGGCGCAATCGCTGCGGCTCCTGCACCGCCTGTCAGGACGCCTGCCCCACCGCCGCTTTTCCCGCGCCTTACCGCCTCGATGCGCGGCGCTGCATTTCGTACCTGACCATCGAGCTGAAGGAGGCGATCCCGCTGGAATTCCGCAAGGCGCTGGGCAACCGGATCTATGGTTGCGACGATTGCCTGGCCGTCTGTCCGTGGAACAAGTTTGCCAGCAGCGCCCATGCGATGAAGCAGTTCCTGCCTCGCGCCGAACTCGCCGCGCCGCGCCTGGCTGACCTGCTGGCGCTGGACGACGCGGGGTTTCGCAAGCTGTTTTCCGGTTCCCCGATCAAGCGCATTGGCCGCAACCGGTTTGTCCGCAATTGCCTCTATGCGGCAGGGAACAGCGGCGATGCAAAGCTGACCGGCCCGGTGCAGGCGCTGCTGGACGATTCCGATCCGGTGGTGGCCGAAGCGGCGGCCTGGGCGCTGGGGGAACTGGTGCCAGACTAAGCCAATCGTCATTGCGAGGAGCGCAGCGACGAAGCAATCTAGGGCGGTTTGTGCGGCCCTGGATTGCTTCGCTTCGCTCGCAATGACGAGGAGGGTTTGTGCCCCCTAGCGCCCCAGCAGGTTGCGTGCCTGGCTGGCCAGTTGCGCCAGCATGGCCGGAGCGACCGGAACGGCGGCCTGGGCGCGGGCAATGACGCGGCGGAACTGGGCAATGCCTTCGGCGTGCTGCTCGGCCCAGGCCGTTACGGCGCTGGCCGCGTCGCCATTCTCAGCCATCTTGCGGCGCAGGAATTCCAGCCGCATCTGCTGAAAATCGCGGGCGAGGCCGTTGACCAGCAAGCGCTCCCACGGGTCGGACGGGCTCATCCGCGCGGCGGTCTGCTGCGCCCAGTCCAGCCCCATGCGCCCGCCCAGGTCGGCAAAGGCCGCGGTGATGGCGCGGGCCGGTGCGCCGCTTTCGCGGGCCAGCCGGGCCAGGCCCACGGTGCCATCCAGGTCCTGCAGCCGCGCGACCAGCGCCGCCTCTTGCGGAGGTGCCCCGGCCTCGGCCAGTTGCGAGCGCATCCGTTCGGACTGCGCGCGGACCTCGCCCGAGAACAGGCTTTCGGTATCGCGCGACAGGTCTTGCACCCCGGCCTGCAGTTCCGCCACCAGTTGCGAGGGGGTGCAGGTGTGTCCGCCCACCCGCAGCAGGTCGGCGATGTGATCTGCCAGAGCAGCGGCGGCGCGGTTGAACAGGGTGATGCGCGCGGTTTCGCTCATCGGAGCGGTTTCGAGCCGCTGCCAGATGTCGGCCATGCCGAACAGCCGCTCGGCCGCGACGAATGCGGCGGTGACCTGGGCCAGGCTCGCGCCTTCCTCCTCGGCCAGTTCGAACGGATGGATCAGGCCCAGGCGGTTGATCATCCGGTTGGCCAGCTTGGTCGCGATGATCTCACGGCGCAGGCGGTGGTCCAGGATGTCCTGCTGGAACTCGCTGCGCATCGGTGCGGGAAAAGCGCGCAGCAAGTCATCGGCCAGGCCCGGATCGTCGGGCAGGGCGGAATCCTCGATGGCGGCTTGCAGGGCCAGCTTGGCGCTGGACAGCAGCACGGCCAGTTCGGGGCGGGTCAGCCCGCGCCCGTCGGCGGCGCGGCGGGTGAAGACCTCGCTATCGGCCAGGCCTTCGGTCTTGCGGTCAAGCTGGCCGGAACTTTCCAGCGTTTCGATCAGGCGCAAGTGCGATGCCGTCGCTTGCGGACCATCGGCCTGGGCAATGGACAGGGCCAGGGCCTGAAGGCGGTTGTCCTCCAGCACCAGATCGGCGACCTCGTCGGTCATTTCGGCCAGCAGCTTGACCCGGCCATCTTCGTCCAGCCGTCTCGCACGCTTGGCTCCGGCCAGGGCGATCTTGATGTTGACCTCGTTGTCGGAGCAATCGACCCCCGCGGAATTGTCGATGAAGTCGGTGTTGTTGCGCCCGCCGTGGATGGCGAATTCGATCCGCCCGGCCTGGGTGCAGCCCAGGTTCGCGCCCTCGCCGATCACCTTGGCGCGAACATCCGCGCCGTCGACGCGCAGGGCGTCGTTGGCCGGATCGCCCACCTGCACGTTGTTTTCGGCACTGCTTTTCACATAGGTGCCGATCCCGCCAAACCACAGCAGGTCGACCTGGCTTTTCAGGATCGCGGTGATCAGGCTGTCGGGATCGATGCTCTCCGCCTCGATCCCCAGCATGGCGCGGACCTCGGCGCTGAGCGGGATTTCCTTGGCGCTGCGCGGGAAAATGCCGCCGCCCCGACTGATCAGGCTGGCGTCATAGTCTTCCCAGCTTGAACGCGGCAGGGCGAACATGCGGGCGCGCTCGGCCCAGCTTTTCGCCGGATCGGGATCGGGGTCGAGGAAGATGTGGCGATGGTCGAAGGCGGCGACCAGCAGAATCGCCTGGCTCAGCAACATGCCATTGCCGAACACGTCGCCGGACATGTCGCCGCAGCCCGCGACGCGGACCGGCTCGCTCTGGACGTCCACGCCCATTTCCAGGAAATGACGCTGCACCGAAAGCCAGGCCCCGCGCGCGGTGATGCCCATGGCCTTGTGGTCATAGCCCTTCGATCCGCCGCTGGCGAAAGCATCGTCCAGCCAGAAGTCATGCTCTTCGGCGATGGCATTGGCCGTATCGGAAAAGGTGGCCGTGCCCTTGTCGGCGGCGACCACGAAATAGGGGTCCTCGCCATCGCGGATCACCACCTGGGCCGGGTGGACCACCTTGCCGCCGACGATGTTGTCGGTGATCGACAGCAGGGTGCGGATGAACAGCTTGTAGCTTTCCTTGCCTTCCGCCAGCCAGCCATCGCGGTCACGCGCCGGGTCGGGCAATTGCTTGGGATAGAACCCGCCCTTGGCTCCGGCGGGAACGATCACCGCGTTCTTCACCTTCTGCGCTTTCATCAGGCCCAGGATTTCGGTGCGGAAGTCGTCGCGCCGGTCCGACCAGCGCAGCCCGCCGCGCGCGACCGGGCCGGAGCGCAAGTGAATGCCCTCCACCCGCCGTGAATAGACGAAGATTTCACGCCACGGCAGCGGCTTGGGCAGGCCGGGAACCAGCGCCGAATCCAGCTTGAAGGCCAGGGCCGCCTGACCGGCCGGAGCAAAGGCATTGGTGCGCAGGCAGGCTTCGACCACGGCGCGGAACTGGCGCAGCAGGCGGTCGTCGTTGATCGCCTTGACCTGGGCCAGCCCGGCGCGGATTGCTTCCTGTGCTGCGGCTTCGGCGCTCGCGCGGTCACCCTGGAACAGCGGATCGTGCCGCGCGACGAACAGCGCGACCAGGGCGCGGGTAACGCCGGGCGCGTTCTGCAAGGCATCGACGGCGGTGGGGACCGAATAGTTCAGCCCCGCCTGGCGCAGATAGCGATACCAGGCGCGCAGCCAGTCCGCCTCCCCTGCGGAAAGCGAGACGGCAGAGATCAGGCGGTTGAACGGATCATCTTCCGCCGCGCCGTTCAGCACATTGCCGACCGCCGCCTCGATCGCTTCGGCCCGGTCCATCAGCGTGGCTGGCTCCAGTCCAGCTGGAACGGACAGCAGGAAGTCGTGGATCGTGCCGAGCTTCCCGCCGTCAAGTTCGGTCGGCACGTCCTCGATCACGCGGAAGCCGAAGTTCTCCAGCGCCGGGACTACGTCGGACAGGGCCAGCGCCCCGGTGCGCTGATAGAGCTTGAGCCGCAACACTCCGGCATCGTCGCCCGCAACCAGGTGCAGGCGCGCGCCGCGCCGCAGACCCGCCTCGCCTTCGCCAGCCAGCCGGCGCAGACGCCCGATATCGACTGCCGCTTCTGCCGCGCCGTAATCATTGCGATAGGCCAGCGGGAAAGCTTCGGCATAGCGGTGCGCCAGGGCCGCCGCGCGCGAGGGTTCCTCGCTGGCGGCAATCTCTGCCTCGACCGCGTCCGCCCAGCCGCGCAGCATGGCGCCCAGCCGCGCATCGAGCGCCGCCTCGTCCGGCAAGCGCGCGACTTCGGGCAGGTCGAGCACGACCTGGATCAGGGCGAGCTGGCCTTCGATCTGCGTGCTCCAGTCCATGACCGGGGCGCCAGCGGCTTCGACCAGCATGGCCTGGACTTGCAGGCGCGTTCCGGTCGACATGGCATCGCGCGGAATCCACACGAAAGCGAACAGGTGGCGCTGCAAGGGGGCGCAGACCAGGGCCAGCTTGGGGCGGGGGCGGTCGGTCAGGCTCATCGTTGCAGTGGCCAGCCGCTCGACATCGGCCTCGCCAAAGCTGACCAGCAGGTCGTGGGGCAGGGTGGTCAGGGCATGGACCAGCGCCTTGCCCGCATGGCCCTGCGCGGAAAAGCCGAAGCGCCTGGTCAGGTCCGCCAGGTTGGAGCGCAGGCGCGGGACCTGGGTGGGCGAAGCGGCCAGAGCGGCGCTGGTCCAGATTCCGGCGTGGACCGAAAGCGCGGTCACGCGGCCCTGCTCGATCACCGGCAGGATGAACAGGTCCAGCGGGGTGCGGCGATGGACCTGGCTGGTCCGGTTCGATTTGACCACCAGCGGAACCCGCGCCCCCTTTTGCCCCTCGAACCAGGCAAAGGCGCGTTCATAGGAAACCGGGCCGAGCAATTCGCTCGCGCTGGTGCGGCAGATGCCCAGCGCATCGGTCTGGCTGCCATCGCGGTGGCGGGTGACATGGCCGAGCTGGGTCAGCATCCCGTCCTTGAACCAGCGCAGCAGGGCCGCGCCTTCGCTGTCCGGGCAAGTGTCGGCATCGCTGGCCATGACGGCCTGCATCCGGGGCCAGTCCTGCACGGCGGCGCGGACATCGGCCAGGGTCGCCTGCAGGGCGCGCTCCAGTTCGCGGCGGTGGCGTGCGTCGGCCCGGCGGGTCTCGACATAGACCATCGATTCGCGCTTTTCGCCGGCAGCTTCGCCCGCCACGATCTCGGTCAACCGGCCTTCCGCATCCCGGCGGACCGGGATGACCGGGTGGATCAGGCGGTCGATCGACAGGCCCTGCGCGGCAATCGCGGAGGCAATGGAATCGACCAGGAACGGCATGTCGTCGTTGATCAGGGCGAGGCGCATGAAGCGCTCACCGGCGGCGCCTGAAACCGATTCGATCCGGATGGCTGGTTCACCGGCCTGGCGGGCGGAAGCGGCGGAAATCGTGAATTCGGCAGCCTGGGCCAGACCGTCACCCTGGAACGGCGGATCGCCGGGTAACATTGCGCCCGACAGGCGCTGGGCCAGAACCGGGGCAAGGGGGCTGGCCGGGGCGGGCTTCGAACTCATCGCTTCTGGCTCCTCGGCGGGGAAACCGCCATTCCTGTGTGTTATATTATTGCTATCATGCGTAGCAATTTTTCACACCCTAGGCCAAAGTAGTCACAGCTGCAACCACCTTTCCCCTACGGAATTAAGCCTAAGCCACGGCTTTTGCCGTTAATTCAAGCGAGCGGCGGCGCATGGCTGGATCATAGGTGGCACCCGATACGATAATCTCGTCCGCGCCGGTCCGTTCCACGAACCGCGCAAGATCGGCACGGACTTTTTCCGGCCCGCCAATCGCGCTGACCTGGCGCATATGTTCCAGCATGGCGAGCTGGCTGGGCGGCAAGGTCTGGCGATAGCCGGGGACCGGTGGCCTCAGCCTTCCGGGCGTGCCGCTGCGCAGCGCGACAAAGCTTTGGTCCATCGACGTGCCGAGAAGCGCGGCTTCCTCGTCATCCTCTGCCGCGATCACGTTGATGGCCGCCATGACATACGGCTTGTCCAGCCAGGCTGAGGGGCGGAATTGCTTGCGGTACATGTCCAGCGCCTGGTCCAGATGGTCCGGCGCAAAGTGCGAGGCGAAGGCATAGGGCATGCCCAGCATCGCGGCGAGCTGCGCGCCGAACAAGCTGGAGCCGAGCATCCACATTTCCACCTGCGCGCCATAGCCGGGCGTGGCGCGGATCGGCAGCTCCGGCTCACCGGTCAGCAGCGCGCGCAGTTCCATCACGTCTTGCGGGAAATATTCCGCCGCGCGGGACAGGTCCTTGCGCAGGGCCTGGCCAAAGCGCGCGTCCGCACCCGGAGCGCGGCCCAGGCCCAGGTCGATCCGGCCCGGAAACAGCGCATCCAGCGTGCCGAACTGCTCGGCAATCACGAAGGGGTTGTGGTTGGGCAGCATGATCCCACCCGAACCGATCCGGATCGCGCGCGTGGCCTGGCCGATATGGGCCAGGACGACCGAGACGGCGCCCCCGGCCACGCCTTCCATCGCGTGATGCTCGGCCACCCAGAACCGCTTGTATCCGGCGGCCTCTGCCGTCTGCGCCAGCGCTGCCGCATCGTGCAGCGCATCGCCCACGCTGCCCCCTTCGCGCACGGTGACCAGATCGAGGACGGACAAGGAAACCATCGTTCAGCCTATAGAGTCGTCATTGCGAGTGCAGCGAAGCAATCCAGCGCGGTTTGCGCAAGCCCGGATGCCGCGCTTATTTCCCCAGCTGGTCCAGATAGGTCTGCGCGGTCTTTGCCGCATCGCTGCCGGGCGCGGCCGTCAGGACCGATTGCCAGCTTTTCCGCGCCGCATCCTCGCGGCCGAGCAGCAGGGCGATGACGCCCGCCTCCAGCCCGATCCGGGGATCGACCGGCATCAGCTGCGCGGCCTGCTCGATCTGTGCTTGCGCTGCGGCCAGATCCCCTTGCCGGCGCGAGAGCGTGGCGGAAAGCAGCCAGGCTTCGGCATTGACCGGATCGGCGCTGCGCGCCGCCGCCAGGGCTGCAGCCGCATCGGCAGGGCGGTCCAGTGAAACCAGCGCGGTCGCGCGGTCGACCTGCACGGCAGAGCGCAGCTTGCGGTCGCTGCCCTTGGCCGAATCCGCCGCCGCCAGATCCAGCGCGGTGAGTGCCCCCGCCGGGTCCTGTGCGGCCAGGCTGGCATTGCCGGACAGGGCAGCAAGGCGCGCGCGTTCGTCGGCCTGGCTTTCCGGGGTATCGGCGCGGGCCGCGAGGAACAGCGGCGCCGCTTCGGCCCAGCCCTCGATCCGGGTCAGGGCCATGGCGTGGCATTGCTTCGCGCCTGCGCGGTCCTGCATGGTCTTGGCCTTGGCCAGCCATGCCTCTGCCACTTCGATCCCGTCGGCGGGGCGGGTCATGGCGAGCTGCAGGCAGTCTTTCAGCATATCGCTGTGCGGGGGCGGAGGAGCCACGGCTTCGGCCTTTTTCTTGGGGATCGCCAGCGGCGCCTGCGGCAAGGCGCCGCCGGGTCCGACCTGGAGCATCAGGGGGATAAGGATGGAAAGGGGCATGGCGTGGTCCTGCTCAGCCCAGCGCGGCGACGGTTCGCAGCAACAGGGCAATGTCCGCATCGCGCGACAGGCGATGATCCCCGTCTTTGATCAGCGTGACCTGCACATCGGCTGAACGCAGCGCCTCTGCCAGCCGCAGCGACACTTGCCACGGGACGTCGGGATCGGCCTGACCGTGGAGCAGGCGCACCGGGCAATCCAGCGTGATTGCGCTATCCAGCAGTCGCAACCACTCACCATCCTGCCAGAAGGCGGCATGAGTCGGCGTCGGTTCCGGGCCATAGGGATTGTCTTCGAACAGCGTCTCTCCGCTGGCGAGCAGGGCCTTTTGCTCCGCGTCAAAACCCCAGTCGGTAAAGTCCGGCGCGGCGGCAATCCCGATCAGTCCCGCTACCCGGCTCTGCAGTTCCAGCGCGACCAGCAGCATCAGCCAGCCGCCCATGGACGAACCGATCAGCACGACCGGACCGGGGCAATGCGCCTCGATCAGGGTGGTGACTTCCTCACGCCAGCGGCTCAGCGTGCCATCGGCGAATGTGCCTGAACTTTCCCCGCAGCCGGAATAGTCCAGCAACAGGCAGGCGCGGCCCTGGGCGCGGGCCCAATCGAACACCGCGGTTGCCTTGCCGCCCGCCATGTCGGACATGTAGCCGGGCAGGAAAACCAGCGTCGGCCCGGTGCCGGGCGCATGGCGGAAAGCGATCCGGCGGCCGTCAGGAAGGTTATGAAAGCGCGTTTCAGTCATGCCGCCTTGTGGTGGAGCGGCGCGCCAAGGGCAAGCGGATCGAACAGCCATTGTCCTGTCACGAAAGGCGGCTAGTCTGCGCGGCAAAAGCCAGGGAGGAACCGCCATGCCAAGCCCGCTGCCCGAAGCCGCCGATCACACCCCGCTGCTCACCGCCAATCGCCGCAATGCGCTCAAGCTGGGCCTGCTCGGCCTGACCGGTCTTGGCGCGCCGGCTCTGGCCCAGGGCGCGCGCGGCTTTACCCACGGCGTGGCGAGCGGCGAGCCGGGGCCGCAGCAGGTGCTGCTCTGGACCCGCTACCTGGCCGATCAGGACACGGCGCTGAAATGGGAAGTGGCGCAGGACGCGGACTTTGCCCGGATTGTGGCGCAGGGCGATTGCACCGCCTCCCCCGCCAACGATTGCTGCGCCAAGGCCTGGGCCAAGGGGCTGGAGGCGGGGCAGTGGTATTACTACCGCTTCATTGCGCCCACCGGCGAAGTGTCGCTGATCGGGCGCACCCGGACCCTTCCGGTGGGCAAGGTGCCGCGGTTCAAGATCGCGGTATTCTCGTGCTCCAATTACGGCTTTGGCTGGTTCAACGCCTATGGCCATGCCTGCGAGGCGGGCGATTTCGACCTGGCCGTGCATCTGGGCGACTACTTCTACGAGTATCAGCGCGGGGTCTATCCCAGCGAAAAGCAGGGTCTGGCAGAGCGGCTGGTGCCGATCAACGAGACGGTGACCCTGGCGCAATACCGGGAACGCTTTGCCACCTACCGCGCCGACCCGGACTTGCAGCGGCTCCACCAGCTTTATCCCACCGTGACCGTCTGGGACGATCACGAAACCGCCAACGACACCTGGCGCGACGGGGCCGAGAATCACCAGCCCGATGAAGGTGACTGGGCCACGCGCAAGGCGATGTCGGAAAAGGCCTACCGCGAATGGCTGCCGGTGTCGGACGACTATTACGCCAGCTATGAGCTTGGCGATCTGGCCACGCTGTTCCGGCTGGAGACGCGGCACATCGCGCGCGACAAGCCGTTCGAACTCGACGAGATCTTCGCCGCCGCCGGCCCCGGCAAGGCCGAGGCCGCGCTGGCGGCTTTCCGCTACGGGGAATGGCGCGATGCCCGCCGGGGCCTGCTGGGTGCAGAGCAGGAGGTCTGGCTTGGTGCGGGCCTGAAGGCCAGCGCGCGCGCGAAGAAGCCGTGGCAGGTGCTGGTCCAGCAGGTCATCATGGGCAATCTTGCCATGCCGCAGAACCTGGCCGAAGGCATGGCCGCCGATGCGCCCGGCTGGCTGAAGCAGCGCATCCAGTCAGCCACCACCGCTTCGGCCCAGGGGCTGCCGTGGAACATGGACGCCTGGGACGGCTACCCCGCAGCGCGCGAACGGCTCTACCGCTCCTCGCTGGAAGCCGAGGCCAACCTGCTGGTCTTTACCGGCGACAGCCACAATGCCTGGGCTTTCGACCTGGATCATCAGGGGCAGAGGGTCGGTGTGGAAATGGCGGGCCATTCGGTCACTTCACCGGGCGCCGAGAATTCGGTCCGCTGGCGCAGGCCGGAAGACCTGGCCAAGGACATCGTCGCCCGCAACGAGCAACTGAAATGGTGCGATACTTCGCGGCGCGGTTACCTGGCGGTGGAACTGACCCCCACGGCTGCGCTGGGCGAATGGCGCTTCCTGGCCAATGTCCGCCAGCGGGGCACGGCGCTTGCCGGGACCAAGGGCATGGTGGTGCTGGCAGGTCAGCGCAGGTTTTCGGTTTAGTTGCCCTTTAACCGGTCCGTTGCTAAAGGCGCGCCATGCACAAGGTTTGCGCCTCAACGCTGACTACTACCACCACCCCGGGCTTCCCGGGGCGGGCCGTTTTCGCCTAGGCGAAGCGTGCCGCCACCCGGGTTCGGGTGGCAGGCGTCTCCTCCCGAAACCCGCTCCATAGACGCTGCCCCTTCCGGTGCGCCCCGGCTTGTGCCAAAGCGCGCCGAAACCGGTGAGAGTTATTCGAATGTCCGAACTCCTTAAGATCAGCCTGCCCGATGGTTCCGTGCGCGAAATGCCCGCTGGCTCGACTCCGGCCGACGTGGCGGCGGCAATCGGCCCCGGCCTGGCCAAGGCGGCCCTGGCGGCGCGCGTCGATGGCGAACTGGTCGACCTGACCCGCCCCTTCACCGCGGATGCGCAGCTCGCCCTGGTCACGGCGCGGGACGAGGCCGATGCGCTGGACCTGGCGCGGCACGATTTCGCCCACGTCCTGGCCGAAGCGGTCCAGGCGCTGTTTCCCGGCACGCAGATCACCTTCGGTCCGTCGACCGACGATGGCTTCTACTATGACTTCGCGCCCAAGGACCGGCCCTTCACCGACGAGGACCTGCCCGCGATCGAAGCGGAAATGCGCAAGATCATCGCTGCCAACAAGCCGCTGCGGCGCGAGGAGTGGAGCCGCGAACAGCTGATCAGCCGGTGGAAGCAGCAGGGCGAAAGCTTCAAGGCGGAATGGGCGGCCGAACTGCCGGACGATGAGCCGCTGACGGTCTACTGGTCCGGCGAGGACTGGCTCGACATGTGCCGCGGCCCGCACCTGCCCAGCACCGGCAAGCTTGATCCCAATGCCTTCAAGTTGACCCGCGTGTCGGGCGCCTACTGGCGCGGCGACCAGAACAACGCCATGCTCAGCCGCATCTATGGCACCGGCTGGCTCAACAAGAAGCAGCTGGAAGAGCACCTCCACCGCCTGGAAGAAGCCGCCAAGCGCGACCACCGCAAGCTCGGCAACGAAATGGACCTGTTCCATCTGCAGCAGGAAGCCCACGGCTCGGTCTTCTGGCACCCCAAGGGCTACCTGATCTGGCGCGAGCTGGAAGCCTATATGCGCCGCGCGATCGACGCTGCCGGCTACCGCGAGGTGAAGACGCCGCAGGTAATGGATTCGCGCCAGTGGGAGCAGTCCGGCCACTGGGGCAAGTACCGCGAGAACATGTTCGTCATCCCCGACGAAGTCCCGAATACCGAGGACGAAGGCCCCGTCGTCTCGGGCGATGCGGACTGGATGGCACTGAAGCCGATGAACTGCCCGGCCCACGTCCTGATCTTCCGTCAGGGGATCAAGTCGTACCGCGACCTGCCGCTGCGCATTTACGAGAACGGCTGCTGCCACCGCAACGAACCGCACGGCGCGCTGCACGGCCTGATGCGCGTGCGCCAGTTCACCCAGGACGACGCGCACATCTTCTGCCGCGAAGACCAGATCGTTTCGGAAGTCCGCGCCTTCTGCGAACTGGCGGACCGGGTCTACAAGGACTTCGGCTTTACCTATTCGATCAAGCTGGCGCTGCGCCCGGAAAAGCGGTTCGGCAGCGATGCTGACTGGGACAAGGCCGAGGATGAATTGCGCAACGCCGTGATCGAGGCCGGTCTGGCGACCGAGGAATACGGGTGGGAAGAACTGCCCGGTGAAGGCGCCTTCTATGCGCCCAAGCTGGAATGGCACCTGACCGACGCGATTGGCCGCACCTGGCAGGTCGGCACGATCCAGTCCGACCGCGTGCTGCCCGAACGGCTTGATGCCAGCTACATCGGCGAGGACGGGGAAAAGCACCGCCCGGTCATGCTGCACCGCGCGATCTTCGGTTCCTATGAGCGGTTCATCGGCATCCTGATCGAGCATTTCGCGGGCCGCCTGCCGGTCTGGCTCTCGCCGGTCCAGGCCGTGGTGGCGACCATCGTTTCCGATGCTGACCCCTATGCCGCAGATGTCGCAGCGCAACTGAAGTCGGCGGGCATCCGTGCCGAGACCGACCTGCGCAACGAGAAGATCAACTACAAGGTCCGCGAACACTCGCTGCAAAAGGTTCCGCACCTGCTGGTCGTCGGCAAGCGCGAGGCAGAGGAAGGCACCGTCGCCGTCCGCACCCTGGGGGCAGAGCACCAGAAGGTCATGCCGCTGGCCGATGCCATCGCCCTGATCCGCCGCGAAGCCACCGCGCCGGACCTGGTCTAGGATCGGCACGTCGTTGATCCTGGGGCTGACCGAAGTTCAGATCGGCGTCGCCATCACGGCGGCGCTGGCTGCTGCTTTCGTTCGCGGCCTGGCCGGGTTCGGCATGGCAATCCTGCTGGTGCCGGTGCTGGGGCTGGCCGTTCCCCCTGCCGAAGCGGTGGTGGTCAGCAATTGGCTGGGCCTGCTGATCGGCTTGGTCGGCCTGAAAAAGATCATCGGCGCGAGCGAGAAAAGCGCCTTGATCATCGCGGCGCTGGCGATTGCGGCCACACCGCTGGGCGTCTGGGTCCTGTCCAGAACCGATCCGGCCTTTGCCCGGCTGCTGATCGCGATGATTGCTTTGGCTGCCTTTGCCCTGGTCCTGCTGCCGAAGAAGCCCGCCCACTATGCGCCCGGAGCAATCGAGACCGGGGCGACAGGCTTTGCCGCCGGGGCGCTGACCGGGTTTGCCGGAATGCCCGGCCTTCCGGTCGTGCCGTTTTACTTGCGGCGCGAGATTGCGCCCGAGCTGGCGCGCGCTTCGATGATGACGATTTTCCTCGCCACCTCCATTTCCGGCGTCGGATCGTCGCTGGCCTTGCGGGTGGCGACCTGGCGAGAGCCGCTGCTGGCCTTCGTGCTCTTTCCGGCAGTATTGCTCGGCAACTGGCTGGGGCACCTGGCCTTTGGCAAGGTCAGCGAATCCGCCTGGCGGATCTTTACCGGGGGCGTGCTCGGCCTCTCGGCCCTCGCCGCCTTGTGGAAGCTGTTACAGGCCTAAGGCAGGCAGCGCCGGGCCGGCGGCAATCACCGCCGCGGCACAGCCCCAGACGATGAACCGGCGCAGCAACTCCAGGCTGCGGGGCGGCGTGATGGGGCTTTGCGTCTGCATCCACTCACCCTGCGCCGCACTGCGTTACGAAACCGTAAACGCCGATGCGGTGCGCAGGGTGAGCGGGTCAGATCAGAACCCCGCGCCGAAGCCGAGGCCGACCACGAATGTCGGCTTGGAACCGATCACCGGGGTGTGGACACCGGCGCGGGCACTGAAGCCCAGTTTGCCGGACAGGTGCTCCAGCCCCAGTTCGAAGCGGCCGCGGCGGTCCTTGCGGGTGTAGAGCGACGTGGCCTTGACCGCTTCCATGCCGGGGATGGTCGAAGTGCCGGTCATGGTAACCGCATCGCTATCGAGGTCAAAGTCGGCCTTGCCACCCAGCACTGCGCGGGTGCCTTCGCCGAGCGGCACGGAGAGGTCCGCGCCAAGCGAGGCAAAGCTGGTCTGCCAGCGGGTCTGGTCAAACTGCGCCGGGAAATCCCCTTCCGCTTCGGTAAAGGCGCCCAGCGTGCTGCGCTGCCAGGTGATCCCGGCATTGGGTATCAGGGCCAGCTTGCCCAAGGCAATGCCATATTGCACCTGGCCCTGCGCGGTGAGCGTGGCGAGATCCGCCCGGCCCGGGGTCAGCTCGACATTGTCCAGCCCGCGCCCGCGTTCGATGGTATTGCCCTGCACCGCGCCGCCCGCCGCGAGCCGCGCCTTGAAGCCCAGCGGACCCGTGCCGCCCGGCGCGAGATCGAGCCAGGCGCCATAGTGGAAGGCGGTGCCCGGTTTTAGCGAGAAGGCGCGGTCTTCCTGCTGGAACAGGCCAAAGCCCGCGCCCATGGACAGCGCGCCAGTCAGCCGCACGCCGACATTGGCCTTTACCCCCTGATCGTGGCGGCGCATCAGCACGGCCTTGTCGTCAGCAGCGACGCGCATCACCTGCACCGCCCCGCCGATGCAGCCCTTGCCGCCGATGCTGACCTGGCACGTGCTGTCCAGCACCCAGCCCAGGTTCTGCCGCTGCCCTTCGCCCACGGCTTCGACATCGCTGGCGGTCAGCGCGAAAGAGGCGATCATGTTGGTAAAGTCGATCATTCGCTTGCGGTAGATGAAGGCGCGCCAATCGCCTGCGGCGTTCTGTGATCCGCCATAGATGGTGCTGCCATCCCGGCTGATCCCGGTCGCTTCGGACCGGAGCCCGCCCAGGGTGCCAAGATCCTGCATCCCGTCTTCCTCGGTCCAGCGGAAGGCGTGGCTGTCCTCAGCAAACTCGGCCAAGCCAGCAGAAGCAGCGACCCTGCCCACGACGATGGACCCGTCACCACTGACAGCGGTGGCTGACGACCACTCCCGGCCCAGGGTGTCGAGATCCTGGCTGCCACGTCCTTCGACCCAGCGAAAAGCGTGACTGAACTTGTTGCCGGCAAGTACCGAAGCACCGACGATTACCTTGCCATCGTCGCTCAGGTCGCTGACCTGATAGAAGTCGCCGCCCAGGCTCTGGATGGTCTGCATTCCCCCCGTTTCCGTCCAGCGGAAGCCGACGGAGAATCCGTTCTCCAGATTGGCAAAGCCGATGATGACCGTGCCATCCCGGCTAACCTTGTAGGCGGAGGATTCACGACCGAGCGAGCCGAGGCTTTGCATTCCGGTGGCCTCGGTCCAGCGGAAGGCCCTGGTTTCGTAGACATCCGGTTGGAGATAAGACCCGCCAACGATGACCCGCCCGTCAGCGCTGATGTCAGCTACGTAGGATGCATTTCCCCCCAGAGTGCCAAGATCCTGCATCCCGCCTCTTTCCGTCCAGCGGAAGGCGCGATAGTCAAAGTTCTCGAACATGATCTCGCCGGCAATGACGCTGCCGTCGCCGCTGACCGCAATGGCATAGGAAGCGAAACCCAGGTTCCCCAGGCTTTGCATTCCGCCGCTTTCCGTCCAGCGAAACGCGCGCCTTTCGTCCCCGGTACTGCTATCGCCAACGATCACCTTGCCATCGCCGCTGACGGCGCGGGCAATGCTGAAGCTGCCGCCCAGCGAGCCAAGGCCTTGCATTCCCTGGGTCGTCCAGCGGACCGCGATCGGCCTCATTTCCACGCCCATCGCGGCTCCACCGACGACAACGTTGCCATCGTCGCTGATGTCCGAAAGTTCGACAAACGGCCTTTCCGGCAAGCCTGGGATTTCGACCAAGGTATCGTAGGGAATGGACGGTGCCGATTGCGCGGCTGCGGGGCTGGCGATGGCCAGCATGGTGGTTCCGGCCAGGACCGAAAGGAGCGTTGAAAAGCGCGTGCGGCGGCGTGCGCGAAGCATGACTGCGGTATTCATGGAGATGCGACCCCGGGCTAAGGTGGAAAGCCCGGCGTCAAACACGAATGCGCAAGAAGTTCAAGTATTTTCAGTTATTTATGAGAATACTCTAATTTTGCTGTTTTTTTAGTTCAGTCGGCGAACAGCGCTTTCAATTCCCGTTTCAGGATCTTGCCATTTGCATTGCGCGGCAGGGTTTCGGCGTGGAACAGGATGCGCACCGGCACCTTGAACGCGGCGAGGCGTTCGCGCACGTGGTCCTGCAATTCGGCTTCGCTGGTCGTGGCGCCGGGCGAAAGCTGGACCACGGCGGCCGGTTCCTCTCCCAGGGTGCGGTGCGGGATGCCGACCACGGCAGCGTCGATCACGGCGGGGTGTTCGTAAAGGGCGTTTTCGACTTCGGAAGAGTAGATGTTTTCGCCGCCACGGATCACGATGTCCTTGGCCCGGTCGGCGATGAAGCAGAAGCCTTCCTCGTCCAGATAGGCCAGGTCGCCGGTGCGGACCCAGCCATCGACGAAGGTTGCCGCGCTGGCTTCGGGGTTCTGCCAGTAACCGGCCACGATCATCGGCCCGCGCGCCCACAGTTCGCCAATCTGGCCCGCAGGCAGGACGGTCACCCCGTCCTCGGCGCGGATCTCCAAGTCGGCAGCGGCCACGGCGGGGCCGCAGCTGGTCGGTCGGTTGAGATAGTCCTCGCCCGAATGGGTGGTGACCGTGGCGGTCGTCTCGGTCATGCCCCAGCCATTGCCGGGCAGGGCGCCGAATTCCTCGAAGATGCGGCGGACCAGTTCGGGCGCGGAAGGGGCGCCGCCATAGCCGATCGATTCCAGGCTGGAGAGGTCATAGTTCTGGCGTTCGGGATGCTCCAGCAATTGCCAGGCAATGGTCGGCACGCCGCCCGTGGCATTGACCTTTTCCCGCTCAATGATGCCGAAGGCTTTCACCGGATCCCACTTGTACATGAAGATCAGGGTGTGCCCGCCGAATATCGCGCCCATCATCGTGGCCGAACAGGCCGTGGCATGGAACAGCGGGATCACCGTCAGCATGGTCTTGCGCGCGGGCGCGGGCAGCGCTTCGCCCCGGCGCAGCACGGCGCGGGCCGCGGCATAGCCGCCGGACAGGATATTGGTCGTCAGGTTGCGGTGGGTGCCCAGCGCGCCCTTGGGATTGCCGGTGGTGCCAGAGGTGTAGAGGATCGTGGCCGGATCGTCGGTGGCGATGTCGGCTGCGGGTAGGTCTGCATCGGGCAGGCTGGCCCAGTCCGCCGCCGTGCCGATCACGTCCTCAAGCCGCGACACGCCTTCCTGCGCGTGGTCCAGCCGGGCCACGATGACCTGTTCCAGCGCGGGCAGGGCGGCGCGGTGCGGGGCGACGCGTTCCAGCCGCTCCGCATCGCAGATCAGGACTTTCGCGCCGGAGTTGGCCAGGCCGTATTCCAGCTCGGGCCCGGTCCACCAGGCATTCAGCGGCACGCAGATCGCGCCGATGCCGGTGATGGCAAAGAAGGCGACCGGCCATTCCGGCAGGTTGCGCATGGCCAGGGCCACCCGGTCCCCCTTTTGCACGCCTAGCGCCTGCAGGTGCGCGGCCAGGGCAGCGACCGCGCGGAACCAGGCGTCATAGGAAACGCGCTCGTCCTCATAGATCAGGAAAGTCGCATCGCCATGGCTGCGGCCGTGACGAGCCAGCGCGGCCAGGCTGGGCAGGGCATTCTTCCACACGCGGGTGGGAATGCCGCGCACTTCGACCGTTTCCATTTCGAACGGCATTCCGGGTGCGCAAAGCAATTCCTGGATTTCGGGCAGGCTCTTGGCCGGCCAGCCTGCGGGAATTGCCCCGGGAAATCCCATTGCCTTGGTCACACGCACTCTCCTTTTGTTTGGACCTTCGGTAGCGTTTTAAAACGGATTGGCAAAGCCCCGGAAAAGTCGCACCATGCCGTCATGGGCAGGGAACTGACGCTGGCTTTCCACGGAGCGGCGCGGACCGTGACAGGTTCGTGCATGGAGTTCACGCTGGGCGGCGCGCGGGTGCTGGTCGATTGCGGCCTGTTCCAGGGATCGCGCAGCCTGGAAGCCCTGAACCGCGAGGACTTTGCCTTCGATCCGAAGAAGATCGACGCAGTGATCCTGACCCACGCCCATATCGACCATTCCGGCCTGCTGCCGCGCCTGGTCGCGCAAGGATTCGAAGGGCGGATCTGGTGCACCGCCGCGACTGCCGACCTGCTGCGCCCGATGCTGGCTGATGCCGGGCGCATCCAGGAAGCCGATACCGAACGCCGCAACCGCCGGCGCGACCGCGCCGGGGAGGAACCGTTCGAGCCGCTCTATACCGAAGCCGACGCCCTGGCCGCCTGGGGACAGGCCCATGCGGTGGAACTGAACGACTGGTTCGAACCGGCTGAGGGCTTTCGCGCCCGGCTGTGGAATGCCGGGCATATCCTGGGCTCTGCCTCGGTCGAGATCGAGGCGGGGGGAACGCGGGTGGTCTGTTCGGGCGATCTGGGGCCGGACAACAAGTCGTTCCATCCCGATCCCGAAGCGCCAAGCGGGATCGATCACCTGATCTGCGAATCAACCTATGGTGACCGCCAGCGCGAGCAGACGACGATCGAGGCGCGGCGGCAATTGCTGGCGGCAGAGATCCGGGGTGCCCTGGCGCGGGGCGGCAATCTGGTGATCCCGACCTTTGCCCTGGAACGGACGCAGGAACTGCTGCTGGATATTGCCTGGCTGGTGCGGGAAAAGGCCCTGCCCAGCGTGCCGGTGTTCATCGACTCTCCCTTGGCGCGAGAGGCGACGCGGGTCTTCGCCAGCCATGCCGAGGGGTTGGAGGATATCGACGGAACCAGTGTATTCCAGAACCCGGCCTTCCGCTTTGTCGAAAGCGTGGCCGAATCGATCCGGCTGAATGCCGTGTCCGGCGCGGTGATCATGGCGGCATCGGGCATGTGCGAGGCGGGGCGCATTCGCCACCACCTGATGCACAACCTGCATCGGCGCGAATCCACTGTGCTGTTCGTCGGCTATCAGGCGCAAGGCTCGCTGGGCCGGGTCATTCTGGAAGGCGCGCAGCGGGTGCGGATTTCGGGTCAGGACGTGATGGTGCGGGCGCAGATCCGGCGGATCGATTCCTATTCCGCCCATGCCGACCAGACCGAACTGGCCGACTGGATCGCCGCTCGCGCGCCGGTCAGCGGCACTGTCTTTCTGGACCACGGCGAGGCCGGTGCGGTGGAAGCCCTGCGCAAGTTGGCCGCGGAGCGCTTGCCCGGCACCAACGTGACCACGCCCGAGATTGGCGAGCTTTACGCCCTGCCGCCTGCGGCGCCGGCGCGGCGTCTCAAGACCGGGCGCATGGACATTCGCGAGGCATTGGGGCGCGACTGGCAGAATTCCTATGCCGATTTCGTCACCGGACTGAAGCGGGAGCTGGCCCGGATCGACGATCAACGTCAGCGCGAGGCAGCGATCCGGGCGATGCGCAAGGTGCTCGACGAATATACCGCGCACCGCGATGCGCGGCGCGAGCGGCACCGCCAATGAACTTTCGCGGGGAAGACCTGCGCAAGGTCTACCGCACCGGCGAGACCGAAGTGCAGGCCCTGCGCGGCGTCGACCTGGAAATCGAAGCGGGCGAGGTGCTGGTCCTGCTCGGTCCCTCGGGCAGCGGCAAGTCGACCCTGCTCAACATCCTGGGCGGGCTGGATCGCCCCACGTCTGGCCGATTGCTGAGCGGCGATCTCGACCTGACCGCGCTGGACGATGCGGACCTGACCAATTTCCGGCGCGACCGGGTGGGGTTCATCTTCCAGTTCTACAACCTGATCCCCAGCCTGACTGCGGAAGAGAATGTCCGGCTGGTCACCGACATTGCCCGCAATCCGATGGACCCGGCCCGCGCGCTCGAACTGGTGGGGCTGACCGAGCGGCGCGATCACTTTCCGGCCCAGCTTTCCGGGGGAGAGCAGCAGCGCGTCGCTGTCGCCCGCGCCATTGCCAAGCAGCCCGGCGTGCTGCTCTGCGATGAACCGACCGGCGCGCTGGACAGCGCCACCGGGGTCAAGGTGCTGGAGACGCTGGCGGCGGCCAACCGCGAAACGGGCGCAACCCTGGTGATCATCACCCACAACGCGGGGATCGCCGCCATGGCGGACCGGGTGTTCCACTTCCTTGACGGGCGGATCGCGCGGATCGAGCGCAACGCGCGCCGCGCTTCGCCCACGGAAATGACCTGGTGAAGGCGCTCGATCTCAAGCTGCTGCGCGACCTGTGGCACATGCGCGGGCAGGTCTTTGCCATTGCCCTGGTCCTGGCGGCGGCGACGGCGACCTTCGTGCTTTCTCTGGGCGTGCACCGCTCGCTGGTGGAAACGCGGGACGCCTATTACGCGCGGAGCAACTTTGCCGAGGTCTTTGCCGAGATGACCCGCGCCCCGCGCAGCCTGGTGGACCGGGTGGCGGCCATTCCGGGCGTCCGCCGCGCCGAAGGGGCGATTGTCCAATATGCCACGCTCGATTTCCCGGACCGGCCCGAACCGGTGCGGGCACTGATCAATTCGGTGGACGAGCAGGGGCGCAGCCAGCTCAACCGCCTGATCATCCGGTCGGGCCGCTTGCCGCAGCCAGGCGCGACCGGCGAAGTAGTCGCCGACGAATCCTTCGTGAAAGCCAATAGCCTTGCCCTGGGCAGCCGGGTGGTGGCGCTGGTCTATGGCAAGCGGCAAGTGCTGACGATTGTCGGCACCGGTCTTGCGCCCAACTACATCTACGCCCTGCCCCCCGGCGACCTGCTGCCGGACGACCGGCGCTTCGGCATTTTCTGGATGGGGCAGAAGGCGCTGGAAGCTGCTACCGACCGGACCGAGGCGATCAACAGCCTGTCGCTGACGCTGGAGCGCGGTGCGCGCCAGGCCGAGGTGATCCGGCAGTTGGACGCGCTCATCGCGCCCTATGGCGGAACCGGCGCCTATGGCCGCGAGGACCATGTCAGCAATGCCTTTCTGGACAACGAGCTGACCCAGCTGAGCGCGATGACGCGGGTGATCCCGCCGGTCTTCCTGCTGGTGGCGACTTTTCTGGTCTATATCGTGCTGGGCCGGATGATCCGGACCGAACGGACGCAGATCGGGCTGATCAAGGCCTTTGGCTACACCAATGCCGAAGTGGGCTGGCACTATCTGAAATTCGCCTTGGTGATTGCGCTCGCGGCGACTGTGCTGGGTTCGGTCAGCGGGGTATGGATGGGCCGGGCCATGACGCGGATCTATGCCGAGTATTACCGCTTTCCCTTCCTGTCATATCAACTCGATCCGCGCGTGTTCCTGGGCGCGGCGGGCATGGCCTTCGGCGCGGCGGCGCTGGGGGCGCTGGGCGGAATGCGCGCCGCCCTGGTGCTGACCCCTGCCGTGGCGATGACTCCGCCGCCGCCCCCGGTCTATCGCCGCGGCGCGGTCGAGGTACTGGGGCGGAAGGGCGGCTTTTCGGCCGTCGGGCACATGATCGTGCGCCATGTCGCGCGCTGGCCGGGGCGCTCTGCGATCACCGTCTTTGGCGTCGGCCTGTCGATCGGTCTGCTGTTTGCGACCACGCAGTTCCTCGATTCCAGCCGCTCGATGCTGGACAACTATTTCTTCCGCGCGCAGCGGCAGGACCTGGTCGTCTCGTTCATCGAACCGCGCAGCGAAGCCGCCCTGCTCGCCCTGGCGCAAATCCCCGGCGTGTTGCGGGTCGAGCCGAGCCGGGCCGTGCCGGTGAAGTTCAGCCGCGGCAACCGGGTAGAGCGCGGCGCGATTGAAAGCACGCCGGCCAATGCCCGCCTGACTGCGCATGTCGACATGGCCGGGAATGAGATCGACCTGCCCCCCAGCGGCCTGATGCTCAGCCGCCAGCTGGCTGACAAGCTGGGTGCCGGTCCGGGCGACCTGGTCCAGGTCGAGCAATTGGGCGGACGCGGGACCAGGGCGGCCCTGCCGGTGGTGCGGGTGATTGAGGAATTCGTCGGCGAACGCGCCTATGCCAGCGAGGCGACCCTGCTTTCCATCACCCGCGATGCCGCCCCGGTCGGTGCGGCGCTGCTGCGGATCGACCCGGCGCAGCGCGGTGCGATCATGGCGCGGCTGAAGGATATGCCCATGGTCCTCGGCCTGTCGGAACGCGGGGCGACCTTTGCGCGGTTCGAGGACATGATCGACGAGAACATCAACACCATGCTGGCCTTCTACATCACCTTTGCGGGAGCCATTGCCGTGGGCGTGGTCTACAATTCCGCGCGCATCCTGTTTTCGGAACGCGCGCACGAACTGGCGACGATGCGGGTGCTGGGCTATCACCGCCGCGAAGTGGCGACGGTCTTGCTGGGCGAGCTGGCTCAGCTGGTGGTCATGGCCGTTCCGCTTGGCTGCGTTCTTGGCAATGGCCTGGCCCGGGTGATGACGGCGATGTTCAGTTCCGATCTGTTCCGCTTGCCCTTCGCGCCCGAACCGGCCTCTTATGGCCGGGCCGTGCTGATCGTGCTGGCGGCGACGGCGCTGACCAGCCTGCTGGTGGCGCGCCGGGTGATGCACCTGGACATGGTGCGCGTGTTGAAGGGGCGGGATTGATGGCAGCCATGATCAAGCGTTGGCGCTGGGCGCTGCTGGTTGCGGGGCTCTTGCTGCTGGGCCTGGCCTTTGCCTTCTGGCCGCGCGCGGTCCTGGTCGATGCGGCACAGGTTTCGAAAGGGCGGATGGTCGCCGGGATCACTGATGACGGGCAGACCCGCGCGGAAGACCTCTATGTCGTATCTGCCCCGGTAACCGGGTATCTGGAACGGATTGAGCTGGAGGCCGGAGACAAGGTGGCGCGCGGCGCGCTGGTCACGCGGATGAAGGGCCGTCCCTCCACCCCGCTCGACCCGCGCAGCACGGCTGAACTGGCCGCTGCGCAAACGGCGGCGCGGGCGGCGGAGCGCGGCGCGCAGGCGGCGCTGGCGCAATCGTGGAACGACTTGCAACGCGCGCAGAAGCTGGCGCGCGACGGGTTCCTGCCGCGCGCCCAGCTGGAGGCCGCGCGGACCCGGGTCGCGGCGGACCGCGCGGTCCTCGCCCAAGCCCAGGCCGAGGTGCGCCGGATCGCGGCCCAGCGCGCCCAGCCCAGCGGCCTGGCCAGCGGGGCGCCCGTGCCGGTGCGCGCTCCGGCCAGTGGCTCGGTCCTGTCGGTCATCAATGAAAGCGAAGGGGTGGTGCTGGAAGGCACGCCGATCATGACCATCGGCGATCCGGACCGGATCGAGGGCGTGGTCGACCTGCTCTCACGCCAGGCGGTGCGGGTGAAGCCCGGCAATGCGGTGGAGATCACCCAATGGGGCGGGCCGCAGGCGCTGCGCGGGTTTGTGAAACGGATCGAGCCGTTCGGGCGGCTGAAAGTGTCGGCGCTGGGCATCGAAGAACAGCGCGTCAACGTGATCATCGGCTTTGCCCCGGAATCGCTGCCCCAGGCGGCGCGGCTGGGGCACGGCTATCAGTTCGACGCCACTTTCATCCTGTGGAGCAGTGACAAGGCCCTGCGTATTCCGATTGGCGCGATGTTCCGGGGAGGCGACGGCGCCTGGCACGCCTTCGAAGTGGTCAAGGGCCGAGCGGTCGATCGCAAGCTGACCATCGGCCAGATCAACGAGGAATGGGGCGAAGTCCTGGGCGGCCTGCGGGATCAGGCGACGGTGATCGTCAATCCAGCCAAGACGCTGGTCGATGGGATGCGGGTGAAAGCGCGGTGATGCCTTGGTAATGGTTCGCGCAGAGATCGCAGAGAACGCAGAGGCAGGGAGGCTTGGCATTGCCTTCGGCAATGAATCTTTCTCTGCGTCTCTCTGCGAACTCTGCGCGAAATCCTAGGCCGCCATGGCCAGCCAGCTTTTGTACAGCGTGTAAAGCGCCACCAGCACGATCATCGAGGCGAAGACCGTATTCAGCGTGCCTTTGCTGCCGGACAGTTGCTTGGCCGCCTTGGTTCCGCCCACGCTGCCCAGCACGCCGCCCGCGATGAAGCTGGCGGCAATGCCCCAGTCAAGCAAGCCCGAAGCGGCATAATTGAGCGCCGTGGTCAGCCCGAAGGCGCTGACCGCGACCAGCGAAGTGCCAATCGCGCGGTAGATCGGCATGGAGGTGGAGGCGATCAGGCCGGGTACGATCAGGAACCCGCCGCCGATCCCGAAAAAGCCCGACAGGGTGCCCGTGCCAAAGCCGAAGCTGGCCACCTTGGGGAAATTGTCACGGTTGCAGACCACGCCTTCCACGCCGGTGTCACCGCGTCCGCGGAACATCAGGCCGGCCACGACCAGCATCAGCAGGGCGAACAGGAACAGCAGCTTCTGCCCGTCCACCGCCTTGCCCAATGTCGATCCGGCAAAGGCGCCTAGCACTCCGGCCAGGGCATAGGTGCCGCCGCAGCGCCAGTTGACGTTGTGTGCGCGGGCGTGGTTGGCAAGGCCTGCCAGGGCGTTGGCCGCAACGGCCAGGGCCGACGTGCCGATGGCCAGGTGCGGGCTTTTCACGCCGACCACATAGACCATCAGCGGCACGGCCAGGATGGACCCGCCCCCGCCGACCAGGCCCAGAGTGAAGCCCACGGCGATGCCGCTCAGCGCGGCGAGCAGGGCCTGGACGGTGTCGATCATGGCGCGCCTCTTACAACAGGTTGAGCGGCAGCTTCAGATAGCTGACGCCATTTGCCTCCGGTTCCGGGAAATGCCCGGCGCGGATGTTGACCTGCACGGACGGCAGGATCAGCCTGGGCATGGCCAGGGTCGCATCGCGGGCTTCGCGCATGGCGACGAATTCGTCCTCGCTCACGCCCTGGTGGACCTGGATATTGCCCTCGCGCTCGGCAGCGATGGTGGTTTCCCAGACATAGGTGTTGCGCCCCTCTGCCTGGTAATCGTGGCACAGGAACACGCGGGTTTCGCCCGGCAGTTCCATCAGACGGCGGATCGAGCGGTACAGCGTGCGTGCATCGCCGCCGGGAAAGTCGCAGCGGGCGGTGCCATAGTCCGGCATGAACAGCGTATCGCCGACGAATACGGCATCGCCGATCAAAAAGGCGAGGCAGGCGGGCGTGTGGCCGGGGACATGCAACGCCACCGCCGGAATGGTGCCGACCGAGAAGGTCTCGCCATCGGCCATCAGCTTGTCGAACTGCGAGCCGTCTTGGGCAAAGCTTGCGGGCTCGTTGAACACGCCGGCAAAGGTGCGCTGGACCGTGGTGATGTCCGCGCCGATCACGACCTGTCCGCCCAGCTGCCCCTTCAGGAAGGGCGCTGCGGACAAGTGATCAGCATGGGCGTGGGTTTCCAGGATCCAGTCCACGCTCAGGCCTTCGGACTTGACGAAAGCGACCACGGCTTCAGCCGAACCCGTGTGCGTACGGCCCGACGCCTGGTCGAAATCCAGCACCGAATCGACGATGGCCGCGCGCTTGGTCGCCGGATCCCAGACCACGTGAGTGGCAGTAAAGGTCGGTCCGTCGAAGAAGGTCTTGACCATCGGCACCTGGCCAGAGGCGCGGGCCGCTTCGACCTGCTGAATGGCTTTGGCAATAATCGGGTCGGTCATCTTCAGTCCCTTTCCAGCCTGGCGTCCTGCGCCGCCGCGGTGGGGGGTGGGCGGCGACGCAGGACATAGGTTGAAGGCATTATGGGGTTTTGCCAACTCGCCTTCATATTCGAATTGACTTATATGCACTATACATCATATTAGCAAGTGCAAATGTTAGGGCCGCTCATTTGGCCTGCTCTTGCAGATGGAAGCGTTTCGGCCCTAGGAGGTGCCATGAGCAAACCGATGGATCTTGCCGAGCTGAAGGCGAATGCCGGGGCGATGTCGGCCCGGCTGAAGATCATGAGCCATCCGGAACGGCTCATCATGCTGTGCCGGCTGGACGAAGGGGAGGCTTCGGTGACCGAGCTGGTCACTCTGTCCGGCCTGTCGCAATCGGCGGTGTCACAGCATCTGGCGCTGCTGCGCGAGGAAGATGTCGTGGCCATCCGGGGCGAGGCGCAGACGCGCTATTACAGCCTGAAAGACCCGGTGGTCCGGGCGATCATCCACTCGCTCTGCGAGATTTGCGCGCAAGGGCGCGGGTAAAAGAAAACCCCGGACCGCATGGCAGTCCGGGGTGGTTTTCAGGATTCTGGCTCCGCTGCCTACGCCGGAATAGCGTTGAACGGCACGCCCTTGTCCGGGCGATAGTCCTGCGGCAGGCCCAGGATCTTCTCGGCAATGGTGTTCAGCAGCACTTCGTCCGAACCGCCTGCAATGCGGCCCGTCGGAGCGTTCAGCCAGCTCGTACCCCAGTCGGTCTTGACGAAGGCGTGCTCGTCAAAGGCCAGGCTTTCCGCCCCGCGCATGTCCATGGCGAGTTCCGACAGCTTTTGCCGGCTGCGCACGGCCACCAGCTTTTGCAGCGAGCCTTCCGGCCCCGGTTGCATTCCGGCCATCATCATCGCAAAGGCGCGGCGGGTGATTGAATCCAGCCCTGCGCGCATCGCGTGGTTGCGGGCAATGGCGGAACGGATGCGGCCATCCTCGATCGCGGGCTTGCCGTTCAGGTCCGCCGACTTTGCCAGCTTGACGAACTCGTCCAGGTGCGGGCCGAAACCGCCGCTGTCGGTCGCGATATAGCGCTCGATCATCAGGGTGTGCAGCGCGACGCCAAAGCCGCCGCCAACCGCGCCAAGGCGCTGGCTGTCCTCCACTCGCACGTCATCGAAGAACACTTCGTTGACGTGGCTGTCGCCCCCGGCCAGCTTGATCGGTCGCACGTCGACGCCCTTGGCCTTCATGTCGATCCAGAAATAGGTCAGCCCCTTGTGCTTTTCGACATTGGGGTCCGACCGGGTGACGATCACGCCATAGTCGCAATACTGCGCCCATGAGGTCCAGATCTTCTGCCCGTTCATTTTCCAGCCGTTGCCGTCCGGCTCAACCCGGGTGCGCAGGGCGGCAAGGTCGGAACCGCCCGACGGTTCGGAGAACAGCTGGCACCAGATTTCCTCGCCGCGCAGCGCCTTGACCACGCGTTCCTTCACCCAGGCCTTGTCCTCGCAATAGTGCATCACGATCGGCACCGGCATGCCCAGCGAAATGCCGAAGAACTGCACCGGCATGCCGTATTGCATTTCCTCTGCATCGAAGGTGATCTTGTGCAGGTGGGTCAGGCCCTGCCCGCCCATCTCGACCGGCCAGTTGATCCCGCCGAACCCGGCGTCGTACTTGGCCGCCATGTATTCGCGGCCCAGGGCCAGGTCCTGCTCCACCGTATTGCCGGTGCGGGCGTCACGACCATACTTCGCGGCCATCGATTCCAGGAAGGTGCGCGCCTTGGCGCGATAGGCTTCAAGCTCGCTCATGCCTTTTCTCCGGTCAGTTCGTTCACCAGGACATCTTCCCAGAACAGCAGGTTGCCGCCTTCCACGGCCAGGCTGCGGGCGCGGCGCATGTGGAGGTGCAGGCCCAGTTCCCAGGTCACCCCGATCCCGCCATGGATCTGGATGCAGTCGCGGGCATTGGTGTCATAGGCTTCGGTCGCGCTGATCCGCGCATCGGCGGCGGCCAGCAGGAACTCGTCCGTGCCCTCCTGCGCGGCGGCGTGGATGCAGTTGGCGCGGGCGATTTCGACCAGTCCGTACATTTCGGCAATGCGGTGCTTGATCGACTGGAACATGCCGATGGGCTGGCCAAAGGCCTTGCGGGTCACGGCATAGTCGCGGGCGACCTGCATCAG
This sequence comes from Novosphingobium sp. NPDC080210, assembly GCF_050281025.1. Lineage (NCBI taxonomy): Bacteria > Pseudomonadati > Pseudomonadota > Alphaproteobacteria > Sphingomonadales > Sphingomonadaceae > Novosphingobium > Novosphingobium sp. NPDC080210. Next base: position 162,009 of record NZ_JBNNWL010000003.1, on the reverse strand, counting down.
CAATTCCGACCCGCCCACCTGTTCGTGAGCAGTGACCACGGCCATGCGGGCCAGCACGTCCAGCGCCAGCTTGCGCGCCGCTGCGCCCGAAGCGATCACGCTGGCCGCTGTCCCGTTGAAGGCCAGGTCGGCATAGAGCCGCGAATTGTCATAGCTTGCGACGGCCGAGCGGGCAGCGCCGTCCAGCTCTGCCACGACCAGCACCGGCTCGCCCCCGGTACTGGCCCAGACCAGTGCCAGATCAGCCTTCAGACCGCCAGCCACGGCGGGCTTGGTGCCGCTCAGCTTGCCATCGGCATAGGTGACGGAGGGCGAGGGCGGCAGAGCCGCATTCCCTTCGGCAAAGGCGACGCAGCCGGTTGCTTCGCCGCTCGCCAGCCTGGGCAGCCAGGCAGAGGCAAGCGCGGCGTCGCTGCCCTGGAGCAGCGCCTGCGACAAGCCATAGCTGCCGGTCAGGAACGGTGCGCCCGAAGTCGCGGCGCCGCAGGCCTGGGCAACGAGGCCCAGCTCGATCAGGCCCAGGCCAAGCCCGCCGTGCTCTTCCGGAATGGCCAGCGCGGTCCAGCCTTGCTCTACCGCGGTGTCCCAGAACGGCTGGTCGTGTTCGCCCACCTGTTCCAGCAGCTTGAGCAGTCGGCCCTTGTCCATGCGCGCATCGAGCACGCGGCGCGATTCGGTGGCGATGGCCTGCTGGCCCTCGTCATAAAGTATCGACATCGGCATTCTCTCCTTGGCACCATTCTTAATCGGTCGATTAAAAAGTGCAATCACCTGTACGAAAGGGCAAGCGTAGACTTTTGAGCCGCTGTTCGATCTCAGAATCCTGTCCTGCGGTGTCATAAATCGCTTTTCATATTCGAATGAAACGCTAATCTCCCTCGCAACGATAAAGTGTTGCGGGGGAAGTTGCGTGTCTGACGGCGGTATCCATCACACCGGGCAGAGCCTTGCGCGCTCGCGCAATCTGCTGATCGGCCTGCTGTTCTTCGGCACGATCATCAACTATGTCGACCGGCAGGTCCTCTCGCTGCTCAAGCCCAGCATCGAAGCCGAATATGGCTGGGGCGACGCAGAATTCGCGCACTTTGCCTCGATGTCGCAGCTGGCTGCGGCGGCGGCGCTGATCTTCGTTGGCTACCTGATCGACCGGTTCGGCGTGCGCCGCGCCTATGGCACGGCAGTGGGCCTGTGGAGCCTGGCCGGAATCGCCCATGCCTTTGCTGCGACGGTAACCCAATTTGTTGCCGCGCGAGTCGCGCTGGTCGCGGCGGAGGCCATCAACACCCCGGCAGCGGTCAAGGCCGCAGCCATGTACCTGCCGCTAAAGCAGCGCTCCATGGCCATGGGCGTGGTCAATTCCGCCCCGAACCTGGGCAATATCATCGCGCCGCTGACAGTCATTCCCTTTGCTGCCCTGTTCGGTTGGCAGGCCGCATTCATCGTCACCGGCCTGATCGGCTTCGTCTGGCTGGCCTTCTGGATCGGCGGCACTCGCAAGCTTGAGCCCGTCGCCAGCGCACTCGCCGCCGGGGAACTGCGCCCGTCCTTCCGCGAAGCCGTGCGTGACCGGATCACCTGGGCGATTGCCGGGGCCAAGGCGATCACCGACATGTTCTGGTGGTTCTTCACCTTCTGGCTGCCGGACCTCTTCGTAAAGGTCTTCGGCCTGTCGCAGAAGGAACTGGTCGGCCCGACGGCGCTGGCCTTTACCCTGGCCGCAATCGGCGCACTTTCGGCGGGCGTCCTGTTCCCACGCCTGCTGGGCCGAGGACTCACGGTCAACAAGGCGCGCAAGACCGCGCTGCTGATCTATGCCCTGATCGTCCTGCCGATCCCGCTTGCCCTGACTGCCGACAGCCCCTGGGTTGCAGCCGCGATCATCGGCATGGCGCTGTTCGCGCACCAGGGCTTTTCGACCAACATCTTTGGCTTTGCCGCCGACACGGTCAGCGCCTCGCGCGTCGGAACCGTGATGGCCATGGGCGCCATCGCCGGCAACCTCGCGGGCTTTTCCATCCAGGAAGCGACCGGCTGGCTGCTGACCAATGGCCATGGCTATGCGCCGCTGTTCTACGCGGCATCGGGGGCCTACCTGCTCGCGCTCGCGGTGATCCACGTGCTGGTCCCGCGGATCGTGGCTCGCGACGAGGGATAAGCTGGCGCCGGAAGTGGTACGGGTCGCACGCTAGCTAATTCTCCGGTCGCAGCAGCCCGGCACACGCATATCGTGTGCCGGGCTGTTTCTTGTGGGGAGGGTGGGGATGTCTTGGCCTGGCCCGAAACACGACGTCGGGGCGAACCAGCAAACGCCAGGTCCGGCCGCCAACCACTCGTCATGCTGAACTTATTTCAGCATCCATTTTGCCGACTGACCCATGGCCTGAGTGGCGCGATGGACCCTGAAACAAGTTCAGGGTGACGTTGGGGGCTGTCCGACAGCGCGCCAAGACGAACTGTGCCACCAAACCTTCTGACTAGACTGGCAAAGTAATGCGTCATGCTGAACTTGTTTCAGCATCCATTGGGCCGACTGACCCACGGCCTGAGCGGCGCCATGGACCCTGAAACAAGTTCAGGGAGACGGCAGTCAAGACGGTTGCGGCCCAATGAAAAGGGCCCCCGGATCGCTCCGGAGGCCCTCATGCTTTTGTCCTGGCGGCTGAACTTAGAAGTTCACCCGGGCGCTGACGCCCCAGTAGCGATCCGCATCGCGCGGGATCTGATAGCGGTAGGAACCGCTGACCCCGCCGCTGTTGATCGCAGCGGCATAGCTCTTGTCGAACAGGTTGCGGACGATCAGGCTGACCTTCCACGCATCATCCTGATCGACCAGCGAGACCGAGGCATTGACCAGGGCATAGGCCGGGATCGTGCCAAGCTCGCGCTCGACCGGGTTGGCCGAGAAGAGCGACAGCTGCTCCGACTGGAAGTTCATCGAGCTGCCAAACACCACGTCGGCAAAGCCTTCCATCGGGAACTTCTGTTCCAGCGAGAGCGAGCCCTTCCAGGTGGGCGCATAGCCAAGCTTCGTCCCTTCCGGAATGATCGCGGTGGCAGCGGCTCCCGGGGGCGCATTGAACTTCACTACGTGGGCATCGGTGACAGCCAGGCCGCCGCTGATCGTGGTGTTGCGGGTCGGACGATAGTTCAGGTCCATTTCGATCCCGCTGCTGGAGATCGAACCGGCATTGGTAAAGCGGGTGACGACCACGCCGGCAACCAGGTCCGGATTGTTGGCCTGGAAGTTCTTGTACTTGGCGTAGAAGGCCGCGATGTTCAGCGTCATCTTCCCGTCAAGGAAGGTGTTCTTCAAGCCGATTTCGAACGAGTCGGAAGTTTCCGGCTCGATCACGTTGGTGCCGGTCGGCGTCAGGTTGAAGAAGACGTTGTAGGCCGGACCCTTGTAGCCACGGGCATAGGATGCATAGCCCATGGTATCGTCGCTGAAGTCATACTGCAGCGCGACCTTGCCCGACACGTTGTCATTGCTGGTCTTGGTGCGGAACGGCACGCCATTGGACTTGGCCAGGCCCGCCGTAACCGCTGCGGACGGGGCAACGTTGAGCGCCAGCTGACGCAGGTATTCGTCATAGACGCCCTGGTCGAAGTTGGCCTGGATGCCCGGTGCCGAATTCGGCGTGTTGCTGGACTTGCGCGAATGGAACACCGAGAGCTTGTCGTTGGTGTAGCGCAGGCCGCCGATCAGGCGGGCCTTTTCGCCGATCTTCAACGTCGCCTGGGTGAATGCGGCAAAGTTGTTGAAGACCGAACCGAAGGTTGCCGTGCCGGAGTAGAGCACCGAGGGGTTCGCGTTGGCGCTGCCGCAGGGGATCAACACGTTGGTCGGCGCACCGGTCACTGCGGTGCAGCTCACCACGTTGCGGGTGAAGGTACGCTCGCTTTCGGCGCGCGAGTAGTAGAGTCCGACAACGTAGGACAGGGTCTGGTCTGCCGGCGAGGTCAGGCGCAGTTCCTGGCTGAAGGTGTTGGAGGTCTGCGGGCCATTGTCATGCAGCTGGTTGAACCCGACATAGGCGCGCGGCAGCCAGTCGCCGTCGCGGATTTCGGTGTTGTCCCAGCCGCGATAGGCGGTGATCGAGGTCAGCGAGTGGGTGCCGACGTCCAGGTCGACCTGGCCGGAAACGCCCCAGCCCTGCTCCTTGGTCGAAGTGACCAGGTTCTGGGCGACTTCGCGGGTGTCCGATCCCTCCGGGGTGGGCAGCGCGGTGAAGCCGAGGCTGGTGCTCGCCGCGCCAGTGCCGGTCAGCGGACCGGTGGCGATGATTTCGGCGCAGCAATCGTCGTCGTTCTTGTAATAGTCTGCCGCCAGGTAGACGCGCAGGTTGTCGCCCGGTTCATAGAGGAACTGGCCGCGCACGCCGTAGTGCTTGTAGCCGTTGACCCATTCGTTGGTCGTGACGTTGCGGATGTTGCCGTCATAGGAACCGAAGAAACCGGTAACGCGGGCCGCCATGTCCTGGCCCAGCGGCAGGTTCACGGCACCCTTCAGGCGCATTTCGTTGCGGTCGAAATAGCTGGCTTCCAGGCTGCCGCCGAATTCGAACTTGGGCATCTGGGTGGTGATGTTGACCACGCCGGCCGATGCGTTCTTGCCGAACAGGGTGCCCTGCGGGCCACGCAGGACTTCGATCTGGGCCACGTCTACCATGTCGGAGAAGGCTTCGCCCGAGCGCGAGTAGACCACGCCGTCAACCACGGTCGAAACCGAAGGCTCACCCGCGATAGAGAAGTTGGCCGTGCCAACGCCGCGCAGGAAGATGGTCTGGTTCAGCGTGGTGCCCGACTTCTGGAAGTTGAGCGAAGGAACCAGCTGGCTGGCGCTTTCGATGCTGGGGCGGTTGGTATCGGACAGGGCATCGCCGGTGATGACCGAAACGGCGAGCGGGACGGACTGCAGGCTTTCCGAACGCTTCTGCGCGGTCACCACGATTTCGCCGGGTGCCTGATCGTCTTCCGCGGCGCCATCCTGGGCATAGGCCGGAGCGGCAAATGCGCTGAGCGCCAAAATTGCAGCCGATGCGCGAAGCACAGCTTTCTTGGGGGAATTCATGGGTTTTCCTTCCTCTCTCCCAGGCCGGAAGTGCGGCCGTGGTTGCTACGAACCTAGGCTGAGGCGGTGAACTGCGTTTCGCCCCCTTGCCATTTGTGAGGCTTGAAATGCGGTGAATGGCTCGATATGTCAAGCGGTGTCATACAGAGAAGCACGGGGGCGTGGCATAAGTGTCACAGCACCCGGGGACGAGGAACGAAGCGGCGGTGCAGACCGGATTTTCCATTACCGAACAGGGCTTTGACCTGCACTTCGCGGGCCGTCTCGTCCTGTCGCACAATTCTGATTCGCCCGTCCTGGCCATGGCGCGGGGCAATCCGAACGTGGAGATGGTGCGCGGCAACTTCCGGATCGAGGATGCACCCGATGGCCTGATCGCGCCGACCCGCTTCACTCTTGAAGGCGACTGCGTGGAACTGTCGGACGAGGGCGGGCCTGCCGCGCGCCTCGTCCTCGACGGCCACGCCCTGCGCGCCGAACTGCTGCGTCCGGGCTATGACCGCCTGCACCTCTATTTCGCCGCCGAACCGGGTGAAACCGTCTGGGGCGGCGGCGAGCAGATGAGCTACCTCGCGCTCAATGGCCGGGCCTTTCCGATCTGGACCAGCGAACCCGGCGTCGGCCGCGACAAGACCACCGAACTGACACGCCTGATGGACGAACAGGGCATGGCGGGCGGCGATTACTGGAATACCAATTACCCGCAGCCGACCTTCCTCACCTCGCGCTGGATTGCGGTCCATTGCACCAGCGAGGCCTATTCGGTGCTCGATTTCACCGAGGCGAACGCACACCACGTCGAAGTGTGGAGCGGTGCAGCCGCGTTCGAACTGTTCGCAGCAGAGGATCCGCTGGACCTGGTCGGGCAATTGTCGGCGCGCTTCGGCCGTCAGCCGCCCTTACCCGACTGGGCGATTGGCGGGGCCATTGTCGGTCTGAAGGACGGCGCGCGCAGCTTTGAGCGGCTGGAGCAGTTCATCCAGGCTGGAACCGCCGTGTCCGGCCTGTGGTGCGAGGACTGGGCGGGCATCCGCGAAACCAGCTTTGGCCGCCGCCTGTTCTGGGACTGGCGGCGCGACAACCAGCGCTTCCCCGATCTGCCGCAGCGCATTGCCGGGTTGGCCGCGCGCGGCATCCGGTTCCTCGCCTATGCCAACCCCTATCTGTCCAACGATGGCATCCTTTACGAGGAAGCGCGCGAGGGCGGGCATTTCTGCCTGCGCCAGGATTCGGACGAGGTCTATCTGGTCGACTTCGGCGAGTTCGATTGCGGCGTGCTGGACTTCACCCGCGAGGAAACCCGCGCCTGGTTTGCCGAAAAGGTCCTGGGCCGCGAAATGCTCGACATCGGGATTTCCGGATGGATGGCAGACTTCGGCGAATACCTGCCGACCGACGTGCGGCTCGCCGATGGATCGGACCCGATGGAAGCGCACAACCGATGGCCGGTGCTGTGGGGCGAAGTCAATGCGCGCGCCGTGGAGAGCCGGGGCAAGACCGGCGATGCGGTGTTCTTCATGCGCGCCGGTTTTTCGGGCGTGCAGCAATATTGCCCGCTGCTCTGGGCCGGGGACCAGTCGGTCGATTTCACCCGGCATGACGGAATTGGAACGGTGATTACCGGCGCGCTTTCCGCGGGCCTGGTCGGCAATGCCTACAGCCATTCCGATTGCGGCGGCTATACCTCGCTCCATGGCAATGTCCGCTCGATCGAACTGATGCAGCGCTGGTGCGAGCTGGCGGCCTTCGCGCCGGTCATGCGCAGCCACGAAGGCAACCGCCCGGACGACAACCTGCAATATGACAGCACCAGCGAACTGCTGTCCTGCTTTGCGCGGTGGAGCCGGGTCCACGCCCATCTGGCGCCCTATGTCCGCCACCTGTGCGACGAGGCGGCGGAGCTGGGCCTGCCTGCCCAGCGCGCGCTGTTTTTGCACTATCCTGACGATGCCGCCCTCTTTGCGGTACAGGACCAATACCTCTACGGTGCCGACCTGCTGGTGGCGCCAGTGATCGAGGAGGGGGCCTTATCGCGCGAAGTGGTGCTGCCGGGCGAGGGCCCGTGGCGGCATTGCTGGACGGGTCAGGATTTTGCGCCCGGAACCCGTGTGGTCTCCGCTCCGATCGGCCAGCCACCGGTATTCTACCGGCCGGACAGCGCCTTTGCGCCGCTGTTCGCCGGATTGCCGGAGGTTCTGGGGAAATGAGCGAACGTTCCAATATCCGCGATGTGGCTGCCCTTGCCGGGGTGGCGGTGAAGACGGTCAGCCGCGTGCTGAACGCCCACCCCTATGTCAGCGCCGATACCAGGGAGCGGGTCGAAAAGGCGATGCGCGAGCTGGACTTCCGGCCCTCGGTCGCGGCGCGGATCCTGTCTGGCGCAAAGTCCAACCAGGTCGCGCTGATCTATGACAATCACAGCCCCTACTACATGTTCCAGATCCAGACCGGGTGCTGGGATTTCTGCCGCGAGAATGGCATCCGCCTGCTCGCCCAGCCCGTCGACGTGGCCGATCCGCAAGTGGGCGAACAGGTGCGCGGGCTGGTCACCGAAACCCATGTCGACGGGATCATCCTGTCCTCGCCCGTGACCGATTGCGATCCGGTGCTGCGCGCGCTGGAATCGATGGACATTCCCTTCGTCCGCATTTCGCCCGGTACCAACCATGCCCTGACCAGCTCGGTCTTCATGGACGATGCCCAGGCAGCGGATGACATGACCACACATCTGATCAATGCGGGGCACCGCCGCATCGGCTTTATCAAGGGCCACCCCAACCACATGGCATCGGACGACCGCCTGTTCGGCTATCGCCGCGCGCTGGACCGCGCGGGCATCGCCTATGAGCCGGGCCTGGTCTGCGATGGGGAATTCGATTTCGAAAGCGGCGTGCGGGCGGGCAATTACCTGCTCGACCTGCCGGACCGGCCGAGCGCGATCTTTGCTTCGAACGACGACATGGCGGCAGGCGTTCTGGCCGTGGCCCATGATCGCCAGATGAACCTGCCGGCAGACCTTTCGGTTGCCGGGTTCGACGATACGACCCTGGCCCGCACTGTCTGGCCGCCGCTGACAACGATCCACCAGCCGATGGCGGAGCTTGCCCGCACCGCCACGGAAATCCTCATCGCCGGGGGTGACATTACCCACCGCCGCCTGCCCCATACCCTTGTCGAGCGCGCCTCTGTCGCGCCCCCTTTCAGGAAGACCACATGAGCGAATTGCCCCTGCCCCCTGCCACCCGCACGCTTGGTGCCAGTGGAATTGCCATTTCCCCGATTGCCTGGGGGATGTGGCGCCTGGCCGAGAATGGCCGCACCCCGGCGGATGCGGCGCGCCTGGTTCATGCGGCGCTGGATGCGGGGATCAACTTCCTCGACACGGCTGACATCTATGGTTTCAACGGCGCGGACGGGTTCGGCGATGCCGAAGCGCTGCTGGGCGAAGTCCTGGCGGCAGAGCCGGGCCTGCGCAGCCGCATGGTCCTGGCCAGCAAGGGCGGGATCATGCCGCCACTGCCCTATGACCAGAGCGCCGGATACCTCCAGAGCGCGCTGGATGCTTCGCTGCGCCGGATGAAGGTGGAGACGATCGACCTTTACCAGATCCACCGGCCCGACATTCTGGCTCACCCGCAGGAAGTGGCGCGGGTGCTGGACGATGCGGTCGCCGCGGGCAAGATCCGCACCATCGGCGTGTCCAACTTCACCGTGCACCAGACCGCCGCGCTCAACCAGTTCCTCGGCAACAAGCTGGTTGCCACCCAGCCGGAAATCAGTCCGCTGCGGATCACCTGCTTTGAAAATGGCGAGCTGGACCAGGCGATGATGCTGGGCCTGACCCCGCTGGCCTGGTCGCCGCTGGGCGGCGGGCGTCTGGTCTATCCCGCCAGCGAGCGCGACCGCGCCGTTGCGGCAGAGCTGGACCGCGTGGCCGCAAATTACGGCGTGTCGCGCTCGGTCGCCGCCTATTCGTGGCTGATGGCCCATCCGGCGGGGATCGTCCCGATCATCGGATCGCAGCAACCCGCCCGCATCCTTGAAGGGGCGGCTGCCCTGCAAGTGCAATGGAACCGGACCGACTGGTACGCCGTGCTGGTCGCCGCACGAGGAGAACGACTGCCATGACCCAGACCCAACCGCAGTGCGAAATTTCGTGGTTCTCTGCCCTGTGCGATGACGATTACGAGTTCCTGGGCGTGCCCGATCCCTATCTGGCGTCCAGCTGGGAACACTGCCGCAACATCGTGCTGCGTGCGGAAGAGGGCGGGTTCGACAATATCCTGCTGCCGTCGGGCTATCAGCTGGGACTGGACACCACGGCCTTTGCCGCAGCGGTCGCCACCCAGGTCCGGCGGATCAAGCTGCTCTGGGCCACGCGCATGGGCGAAGACTGGCCGCCGCAGCTGGCGCGGCGCATCGCCACGCTGGACCGCATCCTGGGCCCCAATGCTGCGGGCACCGGCGGGCGGCTCAACGTCAACATCATCTCGTCCGACATGCCGGGGGAAAAGATCGAAAGCGGCCCGCGCTATACCCGCGCGACCGAGATCATGAAGATCGTCCGCACCCTGCTGAACGGCGAGCATCTGGATTTCCAGGGCGAGTTCTTCAACCTGAAGCTCGATCCGCCCCGCATCTCCACGATCTCCGGCAAGTGCCCCGCATTCTACTTCGGCGGTCTCAGCCACGAAGCCCGCGAGTGCGCGGCCGAGGCGGCGGATGTCTACCTGATGTGGCCGGACACGATGGACAAGGTCCGCGAAACCGTGGCCGACATGAAGGCCCGCGCCGCTGCCAAGGGCCGCAGCCTCAAGTTCGGCTACCGCGCCCACGTGATCGTGCGCGAAACCGAGGACGAGGCCCGCGCCTATGCCGACCGCCTGCTGTCCAAGCTGGACGAGCAGCAGGGCCAGGCGATCCGGGAAAAGTCGCTCGACGCCAAGAACTATGGGGTGCAGCGCCAGCAGGAACTGCGCAGCGCGGCCGATGGCGATGGCTTCGTGGAAGAGAACCTGTGGACCGGGATCAGCCGCGCGCGTTCCGGCTGCGGCGCCGCCATCGTCGGCACGCCGGACCAGGTGATTGCCAAGCTGCGCGCCTATCAGGACGCCGGGATGGAAGCTTTCATCCTGTCCGGCTATCCCCATGTGAACGAGTGCGATATGTTCGCGCGTTATGTGCTGCCGCAATTGCAGCACGGCCCGCTGACGATCTGATCAGACCAGAAATAGAGGTGCAATCTTGACCATCCGGATCGTCGCCCTGGGCGGCACCGTCAATCCCGGCTCCACCACCGAACAGGCGCTGCGCCTGGCGGCAGGTACGGCGGCTGCCGCTGGGGCGGAAGTGCAGGTGTTCGGGGGGGAATACCTCTCCACCCTGGCGCACTATGGCAGCGGCGCGCACCAGAAGGGCGATGGCGGCGAACTGGTCGAGGCGGTCCGCGCCGCCGATGGCGTGCTGATTGCGGCGCCGGGTTATCACGGCACCATTTCCGGCCTGGTCAAGAACGCGCTCGACTATCTGGAGGACCTGTCCAAGGACAGCCGCCCCTATCTCGATGGCCGCGCCGTCGGCCTGATCGCCACCGCCTATGGCGACCAGGCGACGATGAGCACGCTGATCACCATGCGCGCCATCGTTCACGCCCTGCGCGGCTGGCCCACGCCGATGGGAGCGACGATCCGGACCTATCACGGCCTGTTCTCGCCCGACGGCGAATGCCTTGAGGATCGGGCGCGGATGCAGTTGGAAATGGTCGGGCACCAGGTCGTGCGCGGGGCGCGGGCCTTTGCCGGGGTGCAGGACGGGCAATGACCAGGGCGCTGGACCGGGCGATTGCCGCGCTGGCCGCTGGCGAAGTGATCGTGCTGACCGGTGACCGGCTGCGCGGCGGGGACATCGACTTCGCCGTCGCCGCCCGCCACGCAACGGCGGAAGCGATCAACTTCATGGCCACCCACGGCAAGGGCCTGATCTGTCTGGCGCTGACTCCGGCCCAGGCGATGCGGCTGGGGATCAGCCTGATCAATCCGGGCAGCGACCGCCAGTCGGGCCGCCCGCATGGCCGCTCCATCGAAGCGCGGACCGGCGTTTCGACTGGCATTTCCGCGGCGGACCGGGCGCGCACCGTGGCCGTGGCCGTCGATCCGGCCTCGACCGGAGACGACCTCGTTTCTCCCGGCCATGTCTTCCCGCTGATCGCTGCACCCGGCGGGGTTGCAGAGCGTCCGGCGGCATTGGAAGCTTCGATTGAACTGGTCCGCCGCGCCGGGGCGGGTGAAGCGGCGGTGATTTGCGCGATCATGCGCGAGGATGGCGAAATGGCCCGGCTGGATGACCTGGCCGACCTGATCGCCCAGCACGGCCTGGCCGTTGCGGACATCGGCGACCTCGTCGCCTAGCACTTGAACCAGGGCTGAAACAGGATCACCCCCGCGCCGCCGGGCGCGAGGGTGACCGCTGTTTCCTGTGGTGGTTTCGCTCGGATCAGAAGTTGAAGCGAATGCCACCCGAGACGCTGGCGTGGGTCTTGTCGCTGAAGGCCTCGCCGCGCAGCGATGCGGCGACCGACAGGGATACCCCCGGCAGGACTTCATAGCCCAGTTCGGCCGTGCCCGTGCCGCGGAACTTCTTCGCCGGGGCCGTATTGGCCAGCGAGAAGCTGGGCAGGTCGTCGATCAGGCTGGTGCCGGCATAGGCATCGCTGTTCGACTTGAGGTCGAAGTCCGCCCCGGCGCCGAGCTTGTAGTGGACCTTTTCGCCCAGCTTGCCGGACAGAACGGCTCCGGCCCGGCCCGTCGTGGTGCGCTGGCCATAGGCGGCGTAGGAGAGCGGGTATTCCACCGTATCCGTCGCGGTTTCGGCATAGGCTTCGCGTTCGACGCTGACCCGTTGCAGGCCCAGGTAGGGGGTCAGGCGGGTGTGGGCGCCCAGCTTGATCCCGTAGCCCAGTTCCGCACCGAGCGCCCAGCTCTTGACCTGGGCATGGCCTTTACCGGCTTCGGTGTCCTGCAAGGCGTTCGGACGGGTGATCGACACTTGGGAAGTGTTCGTTGCGCCCACGATCCGGACCTGCAGGCCATCGCCGTGGTCATGCTGCGAATAGCCAAGGTAGCCACCGAAGATAGGCTTCTTGTCGCCGCGATGGACGCCGTGCAGATTGCTGCTGTGGCTCATCGGCACTTCGACGAAGGCCCCGGCGCGCAGCTTGGAGCTGAGGCGGACGCCCAGGGCAAAGGTGCCGCTGGTTTCGCGTTCCTCGTCCATGGCGGTGCGGCGCACGTCGAACGACAGGCAGACGCCTGTGCTGCCGAAGCTGGAGCAATCGGTTGCCAGGGCATTGTTGATCAATGCGGCCCGGTTGCGCAGCGCGGTCAGGACTTCGTCGCGGCTATAGCCCAGTTCCAGCAGGGTATTGGCCACGTCAGGGCCAAGCAGGATCACGGCCAGGTCCCAGGTTCCAGCAGTCGCCGGGTCGGCCAGCAGGGTCCACAGCGCGCGTCCGACCGTCCCCGTAAGCGGACCATTGATCGACGTGATACCCGCAAGGACATCTTCATAGGTGCCCTTCTTCAGCACCGAATTCGGCGTCAGGTTGAACGACTTGAGCACGCCATTGCCGTCTACAAACGCGAACTGCCCATAGTGCGTGGTTGACGTGATGTGCGCGACATAGTCGCCGGTAAACATCGCGCCGGTCAGCGAGAGCGGACCGAGCGAGCCCCCGGCTGTGAGGCCGCCCTGGGCATTGGTCACGTTGCCGATGGTGCCCGCGTTGCTGATCACGCCGCCCATGGTTCCCCAGTTGAGCAGGGTGTCCACCGTGCTCTCCGCCGCGTTGACAAGCCCGTAAACAGAGGCTGAGATCGTGCCGTGATTGACCAGCGAGGTGATGGCGTAGCTGTTGTAGATCGCCGTCGCCTGGCCGCTGATCGTGCCGGAGTTGCTCAGCGCTGCAATCGTGCCGGAATTGTAGATCCCGTTCGAGGTCAGCCCGACGATCTTTCCGCTGTTGTTCAGCGTTGCAATCGTGCCGCCGTTGTAGATGCCGTGGCTCTGGGTGGCTTCGATGGTGCCGCTGTTGCTGAGATCACCCATGGCGCCGCTGTTATAGAACCCATAGCTGCCACCACGGATGGTGCCGCTGTTGGTCAGCGAACCCATCGTGTCGCCGTTGTAGATGCCGTAATACGACGTGCCGATGATGCTTCCGGTATTGACGACATCTCCCATGAGAGTGGAGTTGTAGATGCCGTAGCTGTTACCGAAGATGGTTCCGTTGTTGGTGACGTTGCCGATCGTGTTGCTGTTGTAGATGCCGGCAGTCCCGCCCTGGATGGTGCCAGAGGCAGTATTGGTGATGTTGCCGAGCGTTCCGCCGGAAAGCCAGATACCCGTATATTCGAGGCCGTCGATCAGACCGCTATTGGTGATGTTGCCCATCGTGCCGCTGGCGTAGATGCCATACGAACCGCCCTGGATCGTGCCTTCGTTGGTGACCGAGCCGGCAGTTGCCGCCCTGCTGTAAATGCCCGCCGTGCCGCCGGTGATCTTTGCACTGGCGCCCAGGTTGGAAATGTCGCCCAGCGTACCGCGAAAGTTGTAAATGCCTGCGTCCCCGGTGCCCTGGATCACGCCGCTATTGGTGATCTTGCTGATCGTGCCGTCGCCGTTGTAAATCCCGTTCCGGTTGCCGCTGATGGTGCCGGCATTGGTCAGAAGGGTGACCGTGGCGGTGTTGTAGATGCCGTTGGTGCTGCCGGACACGGTCCCGCCCAGTTCGTTGGTCATGCTGCCGATCGTGCCATCGGCACTGTAGATCCCGGTATAGGTATCGCCTTTGATCGTGCCGCTGTTGGTCAGCGTGTTGATCGTACCGTAATTGACCAGGCCCGAACCGTCGCTGGTGATCGTGCCGCTGTTTGCGACGCTTCCCATCGTGCCTTCGTTGATCATGGCATAGAGGCCGTCGATCAGGCCCGCGTTGGTGATTTGGGTAATGGTTCCGGAATTGGAGACGCCGGCGTATCCGCCCTTGATATGACCGTCGGCCGTGTTGGTGAGCGTGCCGACCTGGCCATTGCTGACATCGATGGCATTGCGTACGGTGGCTTCGATCAGGTTGCTGTTGGTGATCGTGCCGATGGTCGCGTTTGAGAGCAGGTAAACCCCGGTCCTGCCCGTGATCGTCCCGCTGTTGTTCAGCGTGGTGATGGTCCCGCCGGTGTTGGCAATCGCGGTAAAGCCGCTGCTGATCGTGCCGCTGTTGGTGAGCGTGCCGATCGTGCTGGAAGTGTTCAGGATGGCCTGACCACCGGTGCCGCCCCCACCAACGATGTTACCGGAATTGTTGATCGAACCGATTGTACCACCGGTATAGTTCTTGATGCCGACATAGCCCGAAGAGATCGTGCCGGTATTGGTGATCGAATCGATGGTGCTGCCGTTGTTGTCGATCGCACCCGCCGTGCCGGAGACGATCGTGCCGCTGTTGTTGATCGCACCGATCGAACTGCCGCCTTCGACATGGATGCCGCCGCTCAGCTGCGCACGGATCGTACCGGCATTGTTGATCGTGTCGATCCGACCGCCATAATAAAGGCCCACCCCGGCATATCCGACCAGGCTGCTATTGCCGATCAGGGCGCCGGAAAGGTTGTTCAGCGTGCCGATCTTGCCCAGCTGGTCCACATAGACGCCAAAGCCATCGGTGATGATCTGGCCCGCATTGTTAAACGTGGTGATCGTGCCATCGACTTCAACCGATGTTCCCACGTCCGTTCCGGCCCAGTTGGAGTCGATGGTTCCGGTCGCGGTGTTGTCGAAAGTGGAGATGCTGACTCCTTCCTGCACGAAAACGCCGATCAATTGCTGCGGATTGCTCAGCAGAAGGATATAGCCGCTGTTTTCGAACGTGCCGGACGCTGGCGTGACCGGGCCTTCGCACGTTCCGGAGACGACCTGCACCGTCCCACAGGCGAGGGCCGGATTGGCCATCATTGCCGCGGCAAAGGCAATCGCCGATGCTCCCGCCGTCAGCGTCGCGCTTTTACCGGAAGAGTTCCGGCCGGAAGAGTTCCGGATCGTAGCAAATGCATTCCTCATCGTGTTCTCCAATTCCGAGAAGTCCGATGAGGCGTTTAAGCCGGTGCAATGAATGCGGCTTGATCGATGGGTTCGGTAAACATCCGTAATTGTTGCGGATACTTGCGCGTTTAACTGCGTTCGCGCTGGATAGAGGCGTTTTTGTTGCGCGAAAAAGGATCGGCCGGACGCAATTGCTTGCGCCCGGCCGTCGTGGCTCGATTGTCAGGTCCGATCAGACCGAGACGGACTTTTCGATGCTGGCCAGCTTGAAGCGGGCCATGGCCAGGTTGGCCTTTTCCTTGTCGAGGACGAGGTAGATGAACAGCCCCTTGCCCGAAGCGTCGGTCAGCGGACGGATCAGGTGGTACTGGCTGGTCAGGGTGATCAGCACGTCCTCGATCTTGTCCTTCAGGCCCAGGTCCTTCATGGTCTTTTCCTTGGCCTTCATCACGTTGGTGTTTCCTGCCGCAGCGACGTTCAGGTCCAGGCCGCGCGGAGTGCCCGCCGTGGCGAGGGCCATGCCGCTGGAGCTGTCCACCAGGGCCACGGCAACGGCGCCGTCGATTTCGAGGCAGGCATTGAGGTTTGCTTCAAGACTCATTTCAGTTCTCCATCATTTATGAGTGCAGGTTGTTTCGTCTTGAGCAGGGTGCGACCCGTTCAAGATCGGGATTAGGATCATAAGTCCGCGGATATTCTGGAAACCTTGAACTGGATCATCGCGGTATTTGCGGTGTCCTGGTCAGCGATTGTCAGGATGAACGAGTTCACGCCGAACTTGGACGCGATCGGCTGGATCAGGTAAAAGGCATCGGGCAGCGTGAAGAGCATGCTTTCGATCATCTGTTCCTGATCGGTCAGCCCGCCTACCAGCGCCTGCTTTTCGGACAGGACCTTGGCGCAGCCGATGGCCAGCTTTGCCACGTCGACCTTTCCAAACGCACCTTCAATCAGCAGCGGCTTGCGGCTTTCGCTATCGACCAGTGCGGCGCAGCGAACGCCGGGAACTTCGAGCAGCTCGGCCAGACGCGGCGCGCACAGTTCGGCGAGTTTTTCGTGCTCGGGTGAATTGTCCGAAGCGTCCGCCTTGACCGGTTCGGCCTTGCGCTGTTTCGTGGCGCGAACCGTCTGCGGCGGACAGTCCAGATCTTCCGCATCGACCGTACCGTTGATCGTGCCCCAGACGTAGTCGACTTCCTGCCCGTTGGAAGAGATCGGCAGGATGATCCCGCGATACTTCACGCGGTCATCGCGCAGATCCGAATAGATCGCTTCGAAGCCGATCGGGGCGCGGTTGGAGAAACACTGGAGATAGTGTTCGCTCAGCCGCGACAGCAGGGAGCGCGGCGGAACGTCGGCAATGGACTTGATCCGGGCCGCAGTCTCGGCTTCGCAGTCCTGCACCAGCAGATCGCCGATGTGCAGGAACTGCGGGTTCAGCACGTCCTCGCGCAGGTCCAGTACGAAGCTGGATACCAGCATTTCGGGAAAGTCCGATGCTTCCATTTCTGCCAGGGTCGGAAAGGCTTTCCCGCCCGCTGCATCCAGCCAGCAGTAATAGGCGCGCACTTGCAGCCGGCGTTCTTCCAGCTGCACCTGCTCGGCGGTGTCGTCCGCGTCCGGTCCATCGAGCACTTCATGCTCTGCTTCGGCAATTGGTCGCATCAGTGCCATCGTTTCTGATCCCGCGTCCCGGATGAACTAGTTCTGCCGGGCCGAACGAGCGGCCAGCCACTGTTCAAGCGCTTCGGAAATGGCGCGCTGCGCGGTCCAGCCGAGGCCATGACAGACCTCACGCAGCTGGCTGTAGCGTTCTTCATTGATGCGGACCGTCACCGCGCGACGCACTTCGCGGGTAACCGGCGGGTTGAGCGCCAGCAGCGAAGAGGCAGCACCCCCTGCCAGGGTTGCGGCCGGTGTATGGACCGCCTCGTCGCCTTCCGGCTCCAGCGGCGTTTCATCCAGCAGGGCCGCACCGGCGTTGAACTGGATGCGCTTGGCCAGGAAATCCTGCCGATCGGCGAAAAGGTCCGTTCCGGTCTCAAGCTGGCTGCTGGCAACTTCGTGAGCATCCTCGCCCATGTCGTTCCAGCCCAGGTCGTCCAGATCGGGCTGGTTTTCCGCCGACTGCTCGGTCTGGCGCAGGCTGGAGAAAAGCTGCGACCGCATGGCCGGACGGGCGCCGCCCTTGCGCGCGAGCAGGCCCGAGGTCAGTCCCGCCATCGGCTTGAATGCAGTCATCGCGCCCACCTCAAACAGCTTCGCGGCGGCCGAATTCCGCGCTGGGCCGCGCGGAGAAAACGGTGCGGCGGAAACCGACTTCAAGGCGTTCCTGGATATAGTTCCACAGGTGGGCGACTTCGGCCGCCGACTTGCCCGTCGGGTTCACTTCCATCACCGTGCGGCCGTCGATCATCGAGGCGGCAAAGTCGGTGCGGTTGTGCAGCACGACCGGCGCAACCGTGCCGTGTTCCGACAGGGCAATTACTGCCTCGCGCGTGATCGAAGCTCCGGGAGTGGCGGCGTTGACGGCAAAGATCAGCGGCTTGTTCGAACGCGCGCACAGTTCGACCGTCGCCCCGACGGCGCGCAGGTCATGCGGGCTGGGGCGCGTGGGGATGACGATCAGCTCAGCCACCGAAATGACTGAATTGATCGCCATGGTGATGGCCGGGGGCGTGTCGATCACGACCAGCTTGACCCCCTGGTTGCGCAGTTCCTGCAAGTCATGCGCAAGGCGTCCGACCGTGGTCTGGGCATAAAGCGGAAAGTCGTCTTCGCGCTCGTTCCACCAGTCGGCCAGCGAGCCTTGCGGATCGATGTCCACGACCGCGACGGGGCCAGCCCCGGTCAATTGCGCCTGAACGGCAATGTGTCCGGCCAGGGTGGTCTTTCCAGACCCGCCCTTTTGCGAGGCGAATGCAAGTACTCTCATAATGTGGTGCGGCCCGAATCAGCGACGACAAATCGTCCTATTTCCAGCTGCTTAGGGGCATGAATCTTACTTGATCGTTAAATGTAACAGGCAACCAAACGCGGTCCCGTTTCGGGAATTCGTTTACGCGGTTACAGGCCGCGCCCGACCGCCGCGTTAGGATTGATATGGATTGCGCGAATCACGCGGACGCGCAGGTGCCGATCCGGTCTTGTGTTGCGCCTTCAAGGCGGCGGGTTCGGTTTGTGCGGAAGGAAAGCTATGGTCTGCTTTCGCTGGAGTGATTCGTTGTAATTTGCATGGCTGAACCGACCGATCTCTTCAGCGCCTTCTTCCGTTCCGGTCCGGCCTCTTTGCTTGCTTGTGCTTTTGCCGCGACCGTCTGGTCCGGTCCAGCATTGGGGCAGGCAACCGGCGTTTCGGGGCCGGCCCGCGAAGAGCCGATCGTCCCGGACCGCGAATTCGATGCTACCATTCCCGCGCTTGATCCTGGCGACGATCCGGAACTCAATGCGCCGCTGGAAAGCGTCGAAGCGTTCGAACGGCGCATGGTGGACCAGGACAAGGGTCCGGATGCGGCTGGCAATGCCGTTGCGCCCGGGCAGGATGCCGAACTCGCAGCGCCGCTTGCTCCGCTGGACCAGGTTGCCGAGCTTCCTTCTGCCCTGCCAGAGGAAAAGCACGCCGCCGCCCCGGAAATGGCCGTGGCCTACCACACGCGGCTGGAAGGGCTGGATGCGGCGGACGAGCAGGCCGAGGCGGACCTGCTGGCCACTTTCAACGCACTCTCCGCGCTGCGCAAAGGTAAGGGTTCTGCCGGCAACCTGGCGATGATCCGGGCGCGGCTGGCAGAGGACAGCCAGCTGTTGCAGACCATCCTGGCGGCGCAGGGCTGGTATTCCCCCGCGATCCGCAGCCGGATCGATGTTCCCAATGACAAGGCCGGGGGTGAAGTCGTTGCCGTCCTGTCGGTCGATCCGGGCCCGCGCTATGCCTTCTCGGAAATCGTGATCGACACGGCGCCCGCCGATCCCCCCGACCTGGTCCAGCGCAACCTGCGGCTGCGTGTGGGCGAACCGATCCTTGCCGACCAGGTCCTGGCCGAAGAAGCGCGCGTTGCGGTGGCCCTGCCGGAAAACGGCTATCCCTTTGCCGAACTGGGCGAGCGGGACATCGTGCTTGATCGCGATAAGGGGACCGGACGCTATGTCCTGCCGGTCAGGCCCGGGCCGCGCGGCCGCTTCAAGGGGTTCACCACCTCGGGCAAGCTGGCCTTCGGTGCCGATCACATCAAGGTGCTGTCGCGCTTCAGCGATGGTGACCTCTATGACAGCCGCAAGGTCGATGACCTGCGCAAGGCCCTGGTCGCCACGGGCCTGTTCAGTGCGGTTTCGGTCGAGCCGCAACGCACCGGGCAAGCGGTAGGCGACGGCACGGAATATGTGACTCTCGCCGTCCAGCAGGAGGCCGGGCCGCCGCGCACGATTGCCGGGACCATCGGCTATGCGACCGGGCAGGGCCTGACTGCCAAGGCCAGCTGGACTCACCGCAACCTGTTCCGGCCCGAAGGCGCGCTGATCCTGCAAGGGGTGGCCGGTACGCAGGAGCAGGGCCTGGGTGCGACCTTCCGCCGCGCCAATGCCGGGGCGCGCGACCGCACCGTGGAACTGACGGTCGAGGCGCTGCGCAGCGACTACGATGCCTATGACGCCTATACCGGACGGATCGCCGCGCGCATCAGCCGGGATTCCACGCCGCTCTGGCAAAAGCGCCTGACCTATGCCTTTGGCCTTGAAGCACTGGCGACCGGAGAGACCGACTTCGATCCTGTCACCGGAGAGCGCGCCCGCAAGACCTATTATGTCGCCGGTGCCAATGGCCAGCTGGGCCTGGACCGGACGGACGATCTGCTGAACCCGACCAGGGGCTTTCGCCTCACGGGCCTGGTCCAGCCCGAAGCGACCCTGAACAAGGGGTTTAATCCCTATGTCCGGGGCCGGATCGAGGGTTCCGCCTATCAGCCGGTGACAGAGGCGCTGGTCCTCGCCGGGCGGGTGCGGCTGGGAACGATCCAGGGGGCGGACCTGCAGGACATTGCGCCGTCCCGCCGTCTCTACGTCGGCGGTGGCGGCTCGGTCCGGGGCTTTGGCTATCACGCGCTTGGCGAAGTGGCCCCGGATGGCAGGCCGACCGGCGGCCGCAGTTCGGCGGAGGCCTCGCTCGAGGCGCGCTATCGCTTCGGGTATTATGGCGTGGTGGCCTTCATTGATGCGGGCCAGGCTTGGCGCGAGACGACCCCGCAGTTCAGCGACCTGCGCTATGGTGTCGGCATTGGCGGGCGGTTCTATACCAATTTCGGTCCCGTCCGCGTCGACATCGCCACGCCGCTCGGCCGCAAGGCGGATGAGGCCCGGTTCAACGTCTACGTCTCGATCGGGCAGGCATTCTGATGGAGGGCGAGGCACCAGCCACGGCACCGCGCCGCCGGGGGCCCTTGCGCATCGCCCTAGCCGGTGTGCTGGGGCTGGCCCTGTTGGTGGTCGCTCTGGCAATCGGCATCGACACCGGCCCCGGCCACCGCCTGATCCTCCGGCAGATTGCCGCGCTGAACTTTGCCAATGGAATGCGCGTCTCGGTCGGGCGGATCGAAGGTTCGATCTACGGCGCGATGACCCTGCACGATCTGGCGCTGAAGGACAGCAAGGGGGCCTTTCTGACCGCGCCGCGCGTGGCGGTCGACTGGCGGCCCTTTGCCTATCTGCGCAGCCATGTCGACATTCGCAGCGCCAGCGCCCCGCGCGTGGTCCTGCACCGGGTTCCCGCCTTGAAGGTGACGCCCAAAACCGATGCGCCGCTGCTGCCCGATCTGGATATCGACGTGGGCGCGCTGCGGATCGACCAGTTCATCGCCGAACCGGCCGTGGCGGGCGCACGGCGGGTGCTGAACCTGCACGGCAGCGCGCACATTGCCGATGGCCGCGCCCAGCTTCGCGCCGCTGCAAAGACTCTGGCGGTAGAGGGGCAAGGCGCTGGTGACAGTCTTGCAGTGCGGCTGGATGCGCGCCCGGCGGATCAACAACTGGACATCAACCTTGCGCTCGATGCACCGGCTGGTGGGGTCATTGCCGCCTTGGCCGGGATCGACCAGCCGCTCGCCATAAGGCTTGGCGGGCGGGGCAACTGGGCCAGGTGGGACGGAACGCTCGCCGCGGACCTGGGCGGCGCTGACCTCGCGCAGCTGGCCCTTGCCGCCCGCAGCGGCACATTCGCCGTGAAAGGACCGCTGCGGGCTGACCGGCTGCTCGGCGGGCGCGCGGCACGGATGCTGGCGCCGGAGGCCAACCTCGACCTCGCCGCCATGTTCACCAAGCGCCGCGCCAAGCTGTCAGGGTCTGTCACAGGGGACAATTTCCGGATCGTTCCGGATGGGGTGATCGACCTCGGAGAAAATCGCTTCGACCAGTTCAGGGTGAAGCTCGCCCTGTCCGGCGAAACGCGCCTGGCCGAGAACCTGAGCGGCAGCGGCCTCGCCGCCGACCTCACCGCGAACGGCACCTTCGTCGCGCCGGAGATTGCCTATCGCTTGCGGGCGAACCGCCTGATGGTCGGCAGCGCCACCCTGGCCGATCTGGCGGCCACCGGCACGGCCAGGGGCGGGCGCGAACAGTGGCTTATCCCGGTCAAGGCGCAGGCGCGGCAGATCGCGGGCCTGGAAACGATCGCGGGCGGCAGCCTGACCAATGTCACGCTGGACGGTGACCTGGCCGCGCGCGGGCCGCGTCTGGTTTCGGACAACCTGCGGATTCGGTCCGACCGGGTTGATGCGCGGGTGATCCTCACCGCTGACATGGAAAAGGGCCGCTATGCCGGAGCAATCGACGGGCGGATCGACCAGTACCGGCTGGCCTCTGTAGGCATGTTCACAGTGCAGACCTGGCTCGACCTGAACCAGCGCGGTTCCGGGTTCGTGATCGCTGGAACGGTCCGCACCCGCTCGACCAGCCTGGCCAACGAAACGCTCAGAACAACGCTCGGCGGCAATCTCGCCGCCTCCGCCGACCTGACCTATGGCGCCGATGGGATTGGCCGCTTTGACAACCTGCGCCTGACCGCGCCGGAACTGCGCGTAACCGGCGGGCGCGGGGCGTGGTATCCCGATGGCCGGATCAGTCTGGAAGCAGCGGGCACCTCGCCGCGCTATGGCGCGCTGGGCCTGAGGCTGGGCGGAACCATGGCGAACCCGGATGCGCGCATCACCGCCAGCAAGCCCGGGCTCGGCATCGGGCTTGCCAATCTGGAGGCGCGGATCACCGCCGCGCCCGGCGGCTATCGCCTCGATGCGAAGGGCGAGACCGATTACGGCCCGCTTCAAGCCGACGTGACGCTGGGGCTGGGCACGAGCACTGCGCTGCAGATCAACCGTGCCAACCTGTCCGGCGTGGACTTTGCCGGAAACCTCACCCGGACCGCCGCTGGTCCCTTCACGGGAACTCTCAGCGCCAATGGCAACGGTGTCACCGGCACGCTGCGGCTGGGCGCGGAGGGGCGGTATCAAGCCGCTGACTTTGACCTCAAGGCCCGTAATGCCGTGTTCGCGGGTCCGGCGCGTCTGTCTGTCGGCGCGGCCAATGCGACTGGCCGCCTTGTCCTGTTCGAGCGCCCGCAAGTGAATGCCGATGTGGAAGTGTCCTCCACCCGGCTGGGCGCGTTCGATCTGGCCGCAGCGCGGGCGAAGGTGGATTACCGCGATGGGCGTGGCCATGCGGCGGTGCTGGTCGAAGGAACCAGCGGCGCGCCGTTCCGGCTTGGCCTCAATGCGGATCTTGCTCCAAACCTGTGGCGGGTTGCCTTGCAGGGACGGGTGCGGGGCCAGACGATCCGCACGCTCAGTCCGGCGCGGATCGTGCCCGGCACCGGAACCAACATGGGCCGTTATGAACTGCTGCCGGCCAGTCTGGCGGTGGGGGGCGGCACGGCGCGGATCGCCGGCACCTATGGCCCCGGCCTCAACCTGCAAAGCCGCATCGAAGGGATCGACCTGGGCGTGCTCAACGCCTTCGTCCCCGGCTATGGCATCGGCGGCGCGGCGAGCGGCAGCATCGACTTTGCGCAGGCCAGCCCCGGAGCCATTCCCCGCGTCGAAGCCCGCCTGATGCTGACCGATTTCACCCGCACCAATGCGACCACGATCAGCCAGCCGGTCGCGGTCAACTTCATCGGCAGGCTGGCCCCGGAAGGCAGTGAGGCGCGCGCCGTCATCCGCCGCCAGGGCAAGGTGATCGGCCGCCTGGTCGCCAGCCTTGGCCCGCTTGCCGCATCGGGTGGAGACTGGACCACCCGCCTGGGGAGCGCACCGCTGCGCGGCGGCATCCGCTATGACGGCAATGCCGACACGCTGTTCTCCCTGACCGGGCAGACCGGGCAGTCGATCACCGGGCCGCTGTCGCTCGCCGCCGATTTCTCGTGCCAGGTTTCCGATCCATGCCTGAACGGCGTGGTCCGGGGGCGGAACCTGAGTTACGAAAACCTGGCCTATGGAACGCGGCTGACCAACCTGGAATTCGCGGGCCGCTTCACCGGCAACAACCTCGACCTTTCCAGCCTCAAGGCACAGGCCGGCAGCGGCACGATCAGCGCCAGCGGGCGGATCGGCCTGTCGGCCGCAGCGGGCTATCCGATGGATCTGACCGCCACGCTCAGCCAGGCGCGTCTGGCGCGCGGCGAAGCCCTGTCCGCTTCGGCCACCGGCACCTTGCGCCTGACCAAGCAGGCCGGGCAGGCCGCCTTGCTCAGCGGAGACCTGCGGCTTCCGGAAACGCGGTACCAGATCGTGCGCGAAGGCGCGGCCAGCGTTCCGCGCCTGACCGGGGTGCGCTTCAAGTTGGATCGCGCCGCCCGGATCACCGGAGACGAGGTCGCTGCCGCCCTGCCCAACCTGTTTGGATCGCTGCGGCTGGACCTGCGCCTGCAAGCGCCTGACCGGCTCTATGTGACCGGCATGGGGCTGAACTCGGAATGGGGCGCGGACTTCGAACTGGGCGGCACCAGCGCCGCTCCGCGCCTGACGGGGCAGGTCCGCCTGATCCGGGGCACCCTGGACTTTGCGGGGCATTCTTTCGACCTGCAGGAGGGGCGGATCAATTTCACCGGCGGTCCGGTCAACGATCCGACCGTGGCGATTTCCGCTTCGGACGACGTCGGCGATCTTGCGGTCAGCGTCAACGTGGCCGGGCGCGCCACGGACCCGCGCGTTACGTTCAGCTCTGTCCCCGGCCTGCCTGACGACGAGATCCTGTCGCGCATCCTGTTCGGCAGTTCGATTGCCAACCTCTCCGCGATCCAGGCCGTGCAACTGGCCTCGTCGCTGAATGCCTTGCGCGCGACCAGTGGCGGACTGAACCCGCTGGGACGGCTCCGCTCGGCAACAGGCATCAGCCGGCTGCGGATCCTGGCCCCGGAAGAGGCAAGCGGACGCGGCACCGCGCTGGCGGCGGGCCAGTATCTCACCGACAATATCTACGTCGAACTGGTCACCGACGCGCGCGGCTTTACTGCGACCCAGCTGGAAGTAAGCCTGACCCGCTGGCTCTCGCTGCTAAGCCAGGCGGGCGGTTCCGGCGCGAACAGCGTGAACCTGCGGATCCGGAAGGACTACTGATGCGGCCTGCCCTCCTGGTTCCGGCACTTCTGCTGTCCGCAGCCCTGGGCGGCTGCAACCGCGAACCGGATTTCGACGAACGCTTCGATGATGCCAGCAGCACCATCAGCGCCAGCGCCGAGGCCATCGATACGGAAATCCGGGCGACGGATCGGCCAACCCACCAACGCTGAAGTCCGGTGGTGAGCAGGAGCGTTCAGTCGCCGATGACCTTGGAACTTTCGGAAACCAGCTTGATCCCGGCAGCTGTTTTCTCAAGGCCCAGCCTGAATTCGGCATAGCCTTCGCCATAGGCTTCGCGCGCATCGCTTGATGCGGAATACCACATGGTGCCGCTGACCCAGCAGGTGCCGGCCCTGGGGCCGCAGTCGGTCTGGACCGTATCCTCCATGATTTCATAAGTCCGGTCAGGCCAACGCCGGGCGTAGCGGATCTTTTCGCCGGCGACATAGGACCGGTCGACCGACTTGCCGAAGTAGGACACGTTGTCAGCGTAATATGTGGCAACGACATCGGCTGCGGACATTCCGGATTCGCTGTTGGTCGCCTCGACATAGCTGCGGACGAACTGGATGGCTTCGCCGGGAGCTATGGGCTCAGTAAATGTAATCGCCTCCGGCTCAGGCTCTGGCGCTTCTGTCGTTTCAGCCGTGACCGGCGCGACCGTCAGATTGCCGTCCCAGATGTACCGCGTTTGCCCCGCATCCTCGAACTTCAGCCACCGTTCGCTTGCGTCGCTCGCTCCTTCGACCCAGGTCCCCGCCAGCTTGGTGCCGACCTCGTAGGTGTCGAGGACGGTCGAACCTTCGGCGCTGGGCTGATCGCGGGCATTGGCGCGCCCGGAGACATAAACGCTGACCAGTTCAGCGCCCTCGTCCGGACTGGAATCCGATCCGAACCCGAAAATGGCCCCGAATGCTGCCAACACCAGAAGGAGGACCACGATCAGGGACACTGGAAGCCGTGAGCGCTCGGTCTGCTGTGAGTAGGTTTCCCGCTGGGCTGACGCCTCTTCAGGCTCGGATGGCTCAGGCTGCGCTTGTTCCGGCTCGTCTGCTTCTTCTGCCCCTTCTGCCTCTTCTGGATCGATCACCAACACTTCGCCCGGCGCAGGCGCGGGCTCGCTGTTCACTTCGGACGATAGTTCGTCTGCGGCCTCCGGCTCCGGCTCCGGCTCCGGCTCCGGCTCCGGCTCCACAGCAGCCGTAGGCAACCGCATGGTGCCGCATTGCAGACAGACGCGCGCTTTCGGGCTGAGCGGAGCGGAACAGTTTTCGCAGGTATCTTGCACTGACCTCTTGCTCCCTATGGCTGCACGTCCGGATCGGCCAGGTTCAGACCAGCCTTGGCCGCCAGGCCCAGAATGAGCAGCGAAGCCTCGCGCGGGTCGCTGGCAATGCCAAGCGACTGGGCCATCTGGATCAGGGTCGCTTGGGCTTCGGGTGAAACCGATCCGTTCACCGCCGCAGCCTGCATTGCCGCCTCCAGCAGGTCGATCGACTGCCCGTTCGGCAAGGGAGCGGACGCAACGGTGGATGAAGCCCTGGGCGATGCCTCTGGCTTTTTGCGCTTGTTGTATTCCGCCATGACCAGTGGTTCCAGGTCGGCGGCGAAGGCCATCGTCTCCGGATCGTCGGTGCGGCGGATCGTGGTGGCTTGCGGATCCAGTCCCTCGGCGATGAGCACAAGCGCAAGCTGACGGGGCGTAAAGGGCCCCTTGTCGCCATTGCCATCGACCAGGACAAAGCTGGCCTGGTTCGACAAGGGGGTTGAACCCGCCCCAAGGTTGCGGCGGGTGTTGGCATAGCTTGGCGCCAGATTCGGCCCGCCCAGGCCGCCGATATTGCCCGAAAGCAGCATCGGACTATTGCCGGTGCTCAGGCCCTTGCCCAGCCCCTCCATCGCTGCGAGTTGACCCTGCACGGCATTGAAGTGGGCGAAACCGTCTTGGGTGGCGATGGATGCGCCTTTCGCCTGATAGGCAAGCTTTGCCTCCATCTGCCCGAATTCGACCAGTCGCTCGCGGCTTTCGTCGTCGAGGTCGAGCCTGAGGTCGAAGGCGCGGATGACGTCCAGCCCCAGCGGCAGAAACTCTGCGCGGGCCGCAGTGACCAGTTCCTGGCCGATGGCGTCGACATCGATGTTCGAGACGACATCCAGAATGTCGGCGCGCTGCGCCCGCTGGGCAACCGATTGGCGCAGGGTTGTCGCGGCGCGGCCGCGCAGGACCTCGTTGATCGGTTCCTGCGATTCCTTGTTCTGCCCGCCCAGGCCGATGATCAGCCGGGCCGGATCGGCAATTCGCACCGTATAGCCGAATGAAGCAAGCACCTTCACCACGTTGCGCGAATTGCTGTCGCGGAACTGGCCGACTTCGACGTCTTCGAACGACTGCGCCCATTCGCGCGTGGTTACGAAGAACAGTTCGCAGATGAAGTGGTTCGCATTCGTGAACTCGTCCACGATCAGGTGGCCCAGGAACGGCAGGTTCGCCGTATCCAGCAGGTACGTTCCGGTATCTATCTTGCCGATCAGCTTGCCCTCGCGGAAGAACAGGGCGCATTCGTCCGACCGGACCGTCAGCTTCGCCCCGCGGGGAACGCTGCGGTCAGGATGCAGATAGATCAGGCGCTCGGCATATTCCGGCGGCCGGGCTATATAGAACGACCGCGTCTCCTGCTTGATCGAGAACTTCTTGAGCCAGTCCAGGGCCATGGTAATTCCTTGCTTCAGCTAGGGTCCGCATAGTCGCGACGAACATCCTTGCCGGGCAAGGGAGGCGTCGACCGGCCGGTCGCCAGCGGCAGGCAAAGCGGTATGAACAGCCCGGTCAACATGCCGATCCAGAGGAAGGCCGGAACCTTGACATGGGCCATCGCGGCCAGGGGTAGGTAGCCGTAGTAGGCCCAGAGGGCGCTGCTCAGGGTCATGAAGAAAGCGAAGCCGTTGAGCGTCTTGCCGACCAGGGCATAGGTATAGCTATCCGCAGATAGCAGGCGGAAGATCGCATCGCTCCAGATGACCATCCAGCCGCTCGCGATCGGGGCCAGGAAGACCAGGCCGGTGCGAAAGGTGAAACTGGTCGGCGCGCCGAACAACAGCCAGATTCCCAGCGCCAGGAACGCGGCGACAATGCCCCGCGCCATCACACTTCCTCCAGGGTGCAGACCTGATCGAGGATCCACTGTTCCTCCAGGGTCAGGCCGGTCTTGGCTTCCTTCAGAAGGCGGGGGCGGTGATTGGGGTGGTAATGCTCGAACTCGAACCCGCACTTGAGCATCCGGGTCAGCGACTGGATCGAATCCTGGATCGACGAGTAGTCGGCGATGCGCCCGCCCAGGGAAAGAACCCACTTCTGGTAGATGTTGTCCCCATCCTCCGACAGGCCGGCATTGGCTGTGGCAGCGGTCAGGATCCAGTCCACATCGGGGTAGAGCCTGGCTTCGTCCGAACCGGAACTTTCACCCGCGGCATTCCGGTTGAGCAGGCTCTGGTGCGACCGCATCAAGGGATAGAACCGGACATCGGCTGGCGTGATGGTGCCATCCGGAGCTTCGAAGGGGACGAATCGCGGCTTTTCCTTACTTTCGCCGAGTGCATGGATCATCATGCAGCCGCCTTCGAATTCCACCTCGCCCGCGGCATAGCCGCCGATGGAGCTGTTGCTCACCCGCAGCTGCTCGCTGACGATGCAGGTGCCAAGAACCACGCAGCGTTCCAGCGTGCAGTTGACCGCGCGGATGCTGCCAAAGACGATGGCATCGCGCAGGGACAGGTTCTGGTTCACCGTAATGTCGCCCCGCAGGATCAACCGTGCCGAACGGATGGCCTCAAGCAGGCCGAGATCATCGCCCTCTGGCACGGCGCGCATCGATCCGTTGACCGTGATGCCGGAATTGAGCCGGACCACCGCGCCGCGCGGCGTGATACGCGCGTCGCCGCGAACGACCACCGGGCCGTCGATGCGCACGTCACCGCGAAGTTGCAGTTCGCGGCCATAGACCGCGCCTTCGACCCGTACGGCATTGGCGCTGCCGTCGATCAGGACCGGAAAGACGATGTCCCTTTCCGACTGGGGAAAGACACTGCCGGCGACCGATTTGTCGATGACAATGTTGCTGCCTTTTGCTGCCGCCATGCTACGCTCCCAGAACCTTCAATTTGCCCGCCCGGAGGAAGTCGGCGAGCTGATCGCGCGCTTCTGCCGAAATCAACTTGCGCTCTGCCAGGGCTTCTGCGGCAGCCGCGATTGCCGCCACCTCGTCCTCGCTGGCGGAGCGCAGATCGGCTTTTTCCAGCTCATAAACCACGCGCCGGCGGCCTTCCGGCGAGCTGTAGATGCCCAGGCCCGCTTCATGGATCAGATTGACCGCATTCCCGCCGGACACCTTTTGCGCCTTCATCCCGGCGTGGAGCGAACTTTGCGTCGATGAATGGGTCACGATCCCCTCTACGCACAGTTCGATTTCGGCAGCGGGGGGGGCGCAAGGCAGGGCAAATTCGGCCAGGTCGCTTTCCAGCTGATCGAGCGAAGACAGCACTTCGCTGACCCGGGATTCGCGCAGCAGGCCGACCGTTTCGTCCAGGTTCTGGGAACGGGCGGACAGGCGGGCAATGTCCATCTCGATGGACAGGCCATGGGTCAGTTCATAGGGAACCTTGGCGGATTCCAGCACGGGCGCAATGTCCTGGTCGCGCACTTCAAAGATGTGCTGACCGATGGTGTGGATCTTGTTCTCGTACTCGTCGGTTATCTTCCTGAAGTTGACGTTGTACAGTTCGCGGTTCGCCGCTGAGCTGAACAGCGCCTTCTCGTAGCGTGAGTAAATGTCGCCCACGAAGGCCGTCAGCTTGCTGCTGATCGAGCTGGCGTCAGCGATCTTCTTGACGACCTCGACCTGCAAGGCGGATTCGATCTGGGAATCGAGCTTTTCGATTGTCCGTCCGAATTCGTCCTCGACCCGCCCCTTCAGGGTCTCGATCATGACCGTGTTTGCAGCAACGCCGCCAACGATCGCAGCTGTCTGCTGATTGATCGCGCCTACGATCCGGTCCCCAATCTCTCGCATTTCTCTCTCCAGTCGTTCGACCTCCCTCCGCAACTCGTTCTGGAGGCTGTAGACTTTTTGCTCGACGCTGCGGATTTCCGCCTCAAGCTGGCTTCTGAGACTGCTTATTGCGCTCTGCAGCTGGTAAGAGCTGACTCCGCCCTCAGCCATTTTGCTCTCCGCCGGTCAGGGCCAGCCGCCGGGCGGCGGGTAGCGGGCGGATGACGATGCCGGGTTCGCGCACATAATCGATGGGGTCGTGCACCGTGCCCCGCGCCTCGGCCTGGGCCTGCGGCTTGTAGGTCAGGATGTTCTCGTAACTGTCGATCGAGGCCGTATCCCCGCCTTCCACGTCCAGTGCCGCTATGCGTTCGTCGCTCAAGGTGGTCTTGAGGTTGTCCGAAAGCAGGCCGATGCGATCCATGCTCGACCGGAATTCCCGCACTTCCTCGATCTTGGAAGTCAGCTCTGCCCGGAAGATGTTGGTATTCTCGCGAACCGTCCGCATGTCCGCGCGGAACTGGTTGGCAATGTCGATCAGCTTCTCCGTTTCCTTCTCGGACATGGAGATCATGGCTTCGTTGGTCCGGAACAGTTCCGATTTGCGGAAATCGGCCTTCTCGGTCCACAGGTTCTCCCACAAGGGGACGAGCAGGTCGGAATAGACCTTCACCACCGATCCATACCGCGCCACATCAAGCGTGGAGTAGGAATAGGGGCTGGTCCGCGATTCCCAGACTTCCGTCTCCGGATCGAAGTAGAGCACCGACTCCTTCGAAAAGGCCAGCAGCGGCCGGGACGCGCCGGTCATCGCCTTCTGGAGCGTCAGCCTGAACGCCTTGATCAGCTCGGCTTCCTCATCGTTGAATATCCGCGCCCGCTCGTTCGCCGAAACATCGCCGGCCATATCGAGCGAGCCGACCTGTGCCGAAATCTGGTGGATCGCCTCGTGCTGCCCCACCAGTTGCTGCGGCAGATCCGGCGAACCATCCAGGCGGCGGGCGATTGCCGGCTCGGACCGCAGGCGTTCAAGCAGGACGTGAATGGGCAAGAGGTGGGCGTCGACCAGGTCGATGCCGATCAGGTCCTGGATATAGGCGGGCGACATGATCGTGCGCGGGCAATAGAAGCGGCGATTGCACCAATGCGCCTTGCCCAGGACCTCAAGCAGATTGGCGTGCAGCGTGTTGATGGAATCCTGCCGCGCCGTGTTGTACCGGTCGCAAATCTCGCCGAGCCCTTCGGACACTTCCTGAATCCCGGCCAGAACGTCGGAGCCATCCTTTTTCGCATCGTTCAGCTGGTCGACGAAGCCTTCGATCTGGTCCGTCGCTTCCGTGTCCTTCAGGATGATGGCGCTGTCGGACAGCACTGGATCCAGTTCGCCGTTGCCCAGCCGCTGGGCCAGCGTGCTGCTGCTTTCTACCAGCGGGAGGCCAATCTCGATCCTGTCCAGGTCCCCCAGGCCCGCAGAGAAGGTGTCGACCAGATCGGCAATGCGATCTTCCTCGCCATAGAGCGTGTTGAGCGGGTCTTCGTATGCCTTGCCGTCCTGCACGGAGAGCATGGCGGGTACGTTCCGCAGCTTGTCGATCTCCGGCCTGATCTTCTTGATCTTTTTCTTGATGGGGCGGGGGTCGAGCACTTGCAGCCGCGCGTCTGCATGAAAACCGGCGTTGTCGAGCAGGACGGTGCGCTCGCCGACTTTGGCCACTTCCACCGCGAGCCGGACCGGTGCGACGGCAACTTCGGGATAGGCCTGCGCGCGCGAGACGATTTCCTCGCCGATTTTCTTAATTGCCGCGGCGGCTCCGGAAATTTCCTGGTTCAGGGTGGCTTCCCGGGCGCGGCATTGGTCAAGCCGCGCCATTGCCGCGCTGGCGGCCTTCTGGTTGGTATTGCGGTAAATCAGCAGCCCGACCGCGGCAATAAGGCCCAGGATGGCGACAAGGCCCAGGCCGGGGACAAGCCCCAGGAACAGGGCAAGACCAGCCGCAACCGTGCCAAAGGTTGCCAGGCGGACGGCCTTCTGGGCTTTCTCGATCAGCGGTCCGCACTCTTCGGCTTCTGCCGCAACGCCGGTCAGTCCCGCGCGGAATTCTTCCAGCTGCTGCTCCTTGGCAACCTTGCGCTGTTCAAGATCGCGCCCTTCGCGCCAGGCGGACAGGTCCGTTCCCAGGTGATTGACCAGCGCCATCGCCTGCATTTCCGCCAGGGATTGGAGATTATCGAACGGTCGAGCTAACGAAAAAACAGGCATCCCGGCCCTCTCCAAAGTGGCGTCCGCGTCCATTCCCCAGAGTCGCTTCGGAGAATTTGAATCAAATATGAAATGATTGCGGATTGCCGTCAATTAAATTGACCGGGATTAATTGGGGCAAATAAAGTACTTATAATGTAAATACCACTACGTGATTATACTTATATTTTCGCTCGTGGTATTTATAAAAGGGAAATTACAGAAACGTCTTCGGTGGCGGCCAGGTCAGTCTGGCTGCTGACCATAGGCTGCGCAGAAGACCTCGACTGCCCCGTCGACATCTGCCGCGATCGTTGCGGCGCTGGGTGGCAACTGATTGCCGATCATGTGGATCTGGTAACAACCGGACTGGCACAGCGCGATGAAGTGCTGGGCGGCGCGGAACGGGTCGGCGTCGCTGCGCAGGAGCCCGCGCCGTTGAAGTTCGGCGAAATATTCGGCCGTGATCCGCCAGCCCCGGGCCAGGCCCTGTTCGTGAAACATCTGCCCCAGCCCCGGAATGTCGCGCGCCTCGCCCGTCACAATGCGCATCAGCGCGGTAATCGGAGGCGAAGTGAGTGCGGCCAGCAGGCGTTCTCCGAACACGGTCAGGGAGCGGTCCAGCGGTTGGCTCAGGACCAGCGACGCGGAAATGAACTCGGCATATTCGCCCACCAGATCCTCGGCGACGGCCATGAACAGAACCGGCTTGCTGCGGAAGTAGGACCACAGGGTGGTCTTGGAGCCACCCAGCCGCGCTGCGATGGCCGACATGGAAACCGGCTTGTAACCCTGGTCAAGAAACATCTCGCGCGCCGTCGCCAGGATTGCCTTGCGGCGCGCACCTCCCGCTCCATGCTCTTTTTCGGCCATGCAGTGATACTACGCAGTATCATTTGCATTGACAACCGCCCGCATATTTCTGACATGCACCGCAATGATACTGCGTAGTACGGTTTTATGATCAGGCACTCTCACGCTTTGCTGGCAATGCTGGCGCTGACCGGTTGCGCGTCCATTCCGCAACTGGATGCGCCGCCTGCCCTGCGCGATCCGGCAACCTTGTCCCTTGGCGACCGGCCTGAGGCTTGGGCAGGCTCATTCCCGGCCGATCGCTGGTGGACGGCCATGGGCGACCCGCAGCTGGACCGCCTGATGGAAGAAGCGACTGATGCCTCGCCCGATCTTGCCGTCGCCCAGGCCAGAGCGCGCCGCGCGCTCGCGTTTCAGGCCCAGGCTAAAGCGGCGACCATGCCGACCTTGGGGATCGAGGGCAGTGCCGGTGCGATCCGGCAAAGCCAGAACCAGGGTTTCCCGCCTGGCCTGATTCCGGGAGACTTGCGCGATCAAGGCCGGATCGGCGCCCTTCTGGCCTTCGATCTCGATCTGTGGGGGCGCAAACGGTCTGCCCTTGCCGCAGCCACTTCCGCCGCCATGAGCGCCCAGGCTGACGTGGCCCAGGCACGCCTTCTGCTCCAGGCGGCAATCGCATCGACCTATGCCGATCTGGGCGGCCTGTTCGCCAGCCGGGACCTGGCCGAAGCCAGATTGCAGAATGCCAGAAACGAACTCGCACTGCTTCAGTCACGGCAGGCACGCGGTCTGGAAAACAGCGCGGTTGTCAGCGAAGCGGAAGGGCAGCTGGCCCGCGCCACAGCCGAATTGATGGCGCTGGACGAAGCCATCGCCTTGAACCGGAATGCCCTGGCCGCGCTGGTAGGGGCAGGACCGGAGCGCGGCCAGCTGATCCAGCGGCCCCAGCTTGCGGCACAGCAAGGGCTTACGCTTCCCGGCAATCTGCCGCTCAATCTGGTCGGTCGCCGTCCCGATCTGGTTTCGGCCCGGCTGCGTGCGGAAAGTGCATCGGCGCGGATCGGTGTCGCGCGCGCCGCCTTCTACCCGGATATCAATCTTGCCGCCCTTGTCGGCTTTCAGGCCATCGGGCTGGACAATCTGTTCAAGGAATCGTCGCTGACCGCCAATGCCGGTCCCGCCCTGCGTCTGCCGATCTTCGACGGCGGTGCGGCGCGGGCTGGATACCGCGCGGCGCGGGCCGAATATGACGAGGCGGTTTCGCTGTACAACGCGGCCCTGATCGCGGCTGTTCGCGAAGTGGCCGATGCTGCGGCAAGCAAGGCCAGCCTGGTGGGGCAAATCGCCGCGGCACAGAACGCGGTGGACGCGGCGCAGCGCCAGTTGACCGCAACCCGGCAGCGCCACGCCGCCGGATTGGAAGATATGCGCAGAACCCTTGCCGCAGAGCGTGCGCTGATCGCGGCAAAGGCGGCGCTGCTCGCCCTGAATACCCGCAACCAGCAGGCCGATATTGCTCTGTCCGCCGCCCTGGGAGGCGGCTTTGCCGAAACCCCTGAACACAAGCCGGAACTGAACCGATGAACACCCCCGACAGCGCAAGCAATCTGGCCACCGACAGCGATGCTCCGCCGGCCGACCGCCGCAAGACCATGCTGCTGCGCCTCGGTTTGGTCGTCGTTCTGGCGGCTGCGGCCTGGGGCCTGTGGTATCTGCTGTTCGAACGCGGCATGGTCAGCACCGACAATGCTTATGTCGCTGCGGATTCAGCAGTCATCACCCCGCGAATTGCAGCCGCTGTCGTGGAGGTCGGGGTCACTGACACCCAGACGGTAAAGGCCGGGGACCTGTTGGTCCGGCTGGATGATGCCGATGCCCGGGTTGAACTGGCTTCGGCCGAGGCTGCCCTGCGCCAGGCGCGGCAACGCTTCATGCAGGCCCAGGCCAATGGCCGCAGCCTGAGCGCCCAGGTTGCCGGGGCTACGGCGGATATCGGCCAGGCTCGCGCTCGCCTTGCGGCCAGTGAAGCCGAGCTGCGCCGGGCCAATGATGCCTTGGCGCGGCGCGAAGGCCTGGTCGCTTCGGGCGCGGTCGCTGGCGAGGAATTGGCCCAGGCCAAAGCGGCTGCTGCAACCGCACGGGCCAATTACCACGCCGCACTCGGCGCAGTGAATGCCGCAGAGGCAGGCCGCGCCGCCGCAAGCGGGAGCGCGCAGGCCAATGCCGTGATCACTGGCTTTGGCAATATCGAGGCCGATCCCGACGTTGTCGCGGCCCGCGCCCGGTTAGAAGCGGCGCGCCTGACCCTTGAGCGCACGGTAATCCGCGCGCCGATTGCCGGCGTCGTGTCACAGCGTCAGGTTCAGGCTGGCCAGCAGGTAGCACCCGGAACCCCGCTGATGCGGATCGTCCCGCTGGCGCAGGTCTATGTCGATGCGAATTTCCGGGAAACCCAGTTGCGCGATGTACGGATTGGCCAAAGTGCGCGGCTGACTTCGGATCTCTATGGCTCCAGCATCGAATTTACCGGAAAGGTTGTCGGCGTCGGGGCTGCATCGGGTGCTGCCACCGCGTTGATCCCGGCGCAGAATGCGACCGGCAACTGGGTGAAGGTCGTCCAGCGCATTCCGGTGCGCATCGCGCTAGATCCTGCCGAGCTGAAGAAGCACCCGCTGCCGATCGGAGCCTCGATGGAGGCCGAGATCGATACCCGGGACTGAGACGATGGCAAGGTCCGGCCAGACTATTGACGGCAGCGCAGCATCGACGCCGGTGCCGCTGACCGGGCTCGCCCTGTTCCTGGCCGCCTTTGCGCTGGCCCTGTGCAATTTCATCGTCGTTCTGGATATCACGATTGCCAACGTTTCGGTGCCGCATATTTCCGGCGGGCTGGCCGTGTCGCCCAGCCAGGGACTGTGGGTGCTGACCTCCTACGCCGTGGCCGAAGCGATCACCGTGCCGCTGACCGGCTGGCTGGCCGCACGCTTCGGGACGGTTCGTACCCTGATCCTGTGCGTCGCGGGCTTTGGCTTGTCGTCGTTCCTGTGCGGAATTTCTCCCAGTATCGAACTGCTGGTGCTGAGCCGTGTTTTGCAGGGGCTTTCCGGCGGCCCGATCATGCCCTTGACCCAGGCGATGCTGACCCGCATCTTTCCGCCGGAAAAGGTGCCGATGGCGATGGGTCTGTGGGCCACCACCACGATTGCCGCGCCGATCTTTGGCCCGATCCTGGGCGGCTGGATCAGCGACAACTGGAGCTGGCACTGGATATTCTTCATCAATCTGCCGGTTATCGCCTTCTGCCTGCTGACCTTTGTGCGCAGCCTGGGCCGCTATGAAACCGGGATCGCCCGCCCCCCGCTCGACAAGACCGGCCTGTTCCTGCTGATCGTCTGGGTCAGCGCTTTCCAGATCATGCTGGAAACCGGGCGCGAGCATGACTGGTTCAACTCCGGCACCGTCGTGGCAATGGCGATCGTGGCTGCCATCGGATTTGCCGCTTTCGTGATCTGGGAGTGGTATGAACCGCATCCGGTGGTCGACATCCGGTTGCTGCGCGACCGGACGCTGGCGGCATCCACTCTGGCCATGTCGCTGGGCTATGGCGCCTTCTTTGCCTCGGTCGTGCTGGTGCCGCTGTGGATGCAGCAAGCGCTGGGCTACAATGCGACCAATGCGGGGCTGGTGACGGGGTTTCAGGGGGTTCTGGCAATCCTTGTCGCGCCTCTGGCCGCTGGACTGCTGAACCGGGTCGATGTGCGCCTGACCGTCAGCCTTGGGATGTTGTGGCTTGGCCTGACCACGCTATTGCGGCTGGCCTGGAATACGGAATCAACCTTCTGGTCGCTGGCCCTCCCGCAGCTGTTGCAGGGGCTGGGCATGCCGTTCTTCTTTGTTGGCCTGTCGGCTCTGTCGATCGCCGCCGTGCGGACTGACCAGGTCGCTTCCGCTGCCGGGATCGTCACGTTCAGCCGAACGGTAGCGGGCGCAGTGGCGACTGCGACGGCATCAACCTTGTGGATCAACAATGCGCGGGCGCAGAGGGCAGAATTCGTTCAGGGAATGAATGATGCCAGCGGCGCGGCTGCAGCCATGCAGGGCGCCGGACTGACCCCGGGGCAAAGCTACTCCGCACTGGAAGGCATTGTCGAAATCCAGGCCCTGACCGGCGCGGCGCATTACGTCTTTGCGCTCAGCTTTGCCATTTTCCTGATCGCGATCCTGTCCGTCTGGCTTGCCCCCCGCCCTGACAAGGCACTGAGCCCCGGAGAGGCGCATTAACCGCAACTGGCGCATTTGCTCGAACGCTCTCTGCCGGAAAAGAGAGGTTGGTCAGATGCGGTTTCACTCCGAGGGCGGGACGACAGCGTCCGGCACCCCGATGAAATGGCGGTCCGCATCCATGGCAAGCGCTTGCACATGTGAGGCGCCCTGGGGTCAGATCAAGGGCGTGCCGGGAAAATCCCTCGCAGGGCAATGATGAAGTTGAGCGCCAGGTAGGGCATCATGTTGTTGTGCGGTTGGTCGGCCCCTGCGACTTGCGCGGCTTGCGGAGCGAAGACGGCGGCGTTGCTGTCGACCGGGGCATAGGCGGAGCCACCCCCGCTGCGGGCGATGGATGCACCCTCGCTGGCCACGGCTGCGCTGGCGGGAAAGCCGGCCGCCTGGACCGTATGGGTGTGGCCTGGCATTTCGGCCTGGATCAGTGTGACACTGGGTGACCCGCCCTGCTCGCCGCGGTTCCTTGGGCTCAGGCCCGGCCCGTGCCCGCTGCCGATCGCTGCCGACCCCTGAAGATTGGGAAGCGCAAAGGTCGACTGGCCATTGCCGCCATAGGTATTGCCTAGCAAGGAGAACAGCGCCGTGTTCTGCGAGATCGGCAGGATCTGTCCGTTGCAGAAAGCCCAGCCGGTCGGGGCGAAGTTGAACCCGACGATCCGGATTTCGGCGACAAATGGATCAGACATCGCAGGCAGTCCTTATCAGGTAGGGGACGGATAGAGCCCGTAAAGAGAGATGATGTAAGTAATGCAGAGGAAGGGCTGCATGTTGTCATGCGGCTGGGAGCCACCGGTGAAGCGCATTGCCTCTGGCGCGAGCGGCGCGCTCGCCGTGGCGGCGCGATAGAGCGAGACGCTCGATCCCGAAGCCAGCACTG
Organism: Novosphingobium sp. NPDC080210; assembly: GCF_050281025.1. Classification (NCBI taxonomy): domain Bacteria; kingdom Pseudomonadati; phylum Pseudomonadota; class Alphaproteobacteria; order Sphingomonadales; family Sphingomonadaceae; genus Novosphingobium; species Novosphingobium sp. NPDC080210. The sequence goes on along the minus strand of NZ_JBNNWL010000003.1, from coordinate 123,995 downwards.
CGCCAGAGGCAGAGGCCTGGCTGCCCGTCGCCGTGGATGCCTGCAAGGGATGGGTATGCGCCGGCATCTGCTCGGTCGACAAGGTCACCGTTTCGACACCGCCGGACTGACCCATGCCATAGTTGGGCCCCTGGTGAACCGGAAAGCGCGAGCGCAGGTCAGGCAGTGCAAAGGTCGATCGACCGTCCCCGCCGTAGGTTGTGCCGATCACTTGAAACAGGGTCTCGTTCTCTTCAATGGACATGAGCGTGCCATCGCAGAGCGCCCAGCCAACCGGGGCAAAATTGCCTGCAAAGATTCTGATTTCGCCGACATAGGGCTGGGCCATGGGTGCCTCTTCAGTTGGGCGAGGGGAAAATGCCCTGAAGGGCGATGATGTAGTTGACGACCAGGTAGGGGGAGCGGTTCTCGTGCGGCTGATTTCCGCCGATTCCCACAACGACCGAATTGGCCAGCGAAACCAGGCTGGCGGGCGCGCCATAGCCATTGTTGTAGGAACCGAGCAGGTTGCCGTTGGGCACCGCCTGGCTGGCGTCGGTGGCCGTGCCCAGCACGCTATGGCTGTGGGCCGGCATTTCCGCGACGGTCAGCGTGTGAAATTCTTCGCCGGCGGCTTCCCCCATGGAACGACCGTCGCCGAAATGGATCGGGACCCTGCCGCGCAGGTTGGGGAGCCCGAAATTGGTGCGGCCATCACCGCCGTACGTTGTCCCCAGCAGGGAGAACAGAGCCTGGTTCTGGTTGATCGGCAGCATCTGCCCGTCGCACAGGGCCCAGCCCTTTGGTGCAATACTGAAACCCGCCAGCCTGATTTCGCCCAAGAACGGCTCTGCCATGCGACCTCTCCCCGATACCAGCGGAGCTTATGCGACAACCGCTTGTTTATCCAGCGGAATATTCGCCTAAATTATTGAGACGAAAAGGTTCTTGGCGCAAACTGCCCATCGTTGTTGAACTGGACCGGTCCCGTGCATTTCCCGCTAGATGCTGCATTGCCCTTTGCGATCGTGTTGCGGCCCGTGACGGAAGATGACCTGCCGTTCCTGGAGGCGCTTTACGCCTCGACCCGCGCCGAGGAGGTGGCGGCGACAGGCTGGCCGGTGGAGATGCAGCGGCAATTCCTGCACCAGCAGCACGCCGCGCAACATGCCCATTACCAGGCGCATTTTGGCCACGCCGCTTGGCGAATCCTGGAACAGGCCGGGCAGCCGATCGGGCGGCTCTATTGGGACGAGAAGGCGGACGATCTGCACATCATCGACATCGCGCTGGTTCCTTCCATGCGGGGCACCGGCCTGGGCGGAGCCTTGCTGCGCGACCTGGCCTCGCACGCAGCGCGGTCCGGCAAGGGCCTGACCGTCTTCGTTGAGCAGCAGAATCCGGCGCGCAGGCTCTACCAGCGGCTTGGGTTCGAGCCGGTCGAGAACCACGGCATCTACGAATTCATGCGCCGCGCAGCGGGCGCCCCGATCAGTTGAAGATCGCTTCGTAAAGCGTGCCGGAAGCGTCCTGGGCAATCGGGACGAGGAAAATTTCGCCCGCAAAGCCGGGTGCTTCCAGGCGGTAGATGGCCTGGGGGTAGACCGGGTCGCGCGGGCCGCGAAAGGCCAGGCGGAATGCGCCGCCGGGGCGGGCGGAGCGGGAGAACTGCTCCGCCGCCTCCAGAACCAGATCGCAGGTTCCCCCCTCTACTTTCATGGTAAAGCGCGCGCCTTCCCGTTCCGCGAAGTCGGCCCAGGACAGGCCTGCTGCTTCCCCCGTGATCATTCCGCTCCCTTTCCCGTTTCGCGCTTAAAGGACGCGGGCGTCGGCCAGCGCCAGTTCGAGCGGGTCCTGCTGGATCTGCACGCCGATGGCGTCGAAGCTTGAGACAAAGTTGCGGTCCGTAAGCGTGATGCTGGGGCGTCCACCGCCGCTGGAACCGAATAGGGTGTCGAGATCGAAGCCACCCGCAGCCAGCCGTTCGATGTAGCCGCCTGCTTCACCGACCAGCTCAACCGGAAGGGCAAGGGTATGAGCGCTGCTTTGGCCCGCACTCGTTGCGAGAGGTGCGGGCAGGTGCCGCTCGCCGGGGGCCAGGAAGCCGTGCATCAGTCCGTCGTCCGCGCCGTCGTAGCGGTCGTCCAGCCCGGCAACGTGGCCGAGCTCGTGCGCCAGTGCGGTGAGCAGGTCGAGCCCGCCGGCTGCCGCGCTGCCCGCCGGGGCGGTCAGGCCGTCGCGGCCTGCGCCGAATTCCTCGCTGGCCCGGGGGGTTGAATCGATGAACCAGCCCAGCCCGGCCCCGTCGGCGTCGATCAGGACGCCGTCCGCCGTGGTCTGGCCCAGGAACCCGCCGTATAGGTTGGCCACGCCCAGTTCGATGGCCCGCATGGCCGCGATCTGCGCTTCGCTTGCCCCGGCGTCGACCCAGAGCTGGATCGCCGCTTCGCGCAGGCTCTCCAGCGCTGCTTCGGTGGCCTGGGTCCCCTGGCCGCTGGGGGTAAAGCCCGCTGCCACCATCAACGGCGTGGGCAGGACAAAGCCGCTGCCGCTGGCGAAAGTCCCGGTCTGCGCGCTGGTGAATGCGGTCGGGAACGTGGCTCCGGCCATGGAAATGACATTGCCTTTGGTGCCGGTCAGGTATGCCAGCAGGTTGGCATCGGAATAGGGGCCGTTGAAGCCGGGCAGGTAGAACTGCGAGGCATTCGCCATGTCGTCAAAGGAAATGCCGCCGCCGAAGGCGGATACGGCTCCAGCCATGGTGATCGTATTGTTGGCGATATCCAGGCCCATAAGTCCATCGTCGTTCGTCACGTTGCCGCCTATTTGGGCGTAGATACCGGCGAAGCCCGCATCGCCCAGTTCGGCAATGGTGTTGTTGCGGATGGTGGCTTCCAGCCGCGCCGTGCCGCTACCGTCAGCCGCGCCGTTGGAACGCAGGAAGATCCCGTTGCCATCGATGTCGCGCATCGTGTTGCCCTCGATCCGGACGGCGTGGGTCAGATCGCCCGGACCGGACAGCTTTTCGACCCGCACCGCGATCCCGTCGCCGCTGTTGTTCGCGCCGGTATTGGCCTGGGCCTGATCAAACGTGCCATTGGCCGTGCCGATCGTGTTGCCGAAGATGACACCGGACATGCGGCCAACCGGACCGATCGCACTGGCCAGGATCACCGTGCCCTCTGCCCCGCGGAAGGTGTTGCCCTGGACGTTGTAAGTCACGTTCGGCCCCGAACCCGTGCCCGCCGAAAGCCCCAGCGTAATGCCGCCGCCACCCGACACCACATCAGGGTGCAAGTTGATGAAGTTGCTGTTGCGGATCGTGACGTTCTGGGTCGCGCCCTCGCGCGCGTCGGTCTGGACCAGGTCGCCGCGGCTGCCGGTGAAATCGACGCCATCGACCAGCAAGGTAATGTTCGAGGCCCCCGAGCCGAGCACCAGGATACCGTCATTGCCGGTCAGGGTGCCATTGCGGCCAATGACGGCCTGGTTGACGGCACTGTCGCGCACGGTCATGTTGAGCGCGCCTGTGTCGTTGTCGATGCGGATGACGTCCTCGTGCCCGTCGGACAAGTTGTTGCCCTCGAACAGAGCCGTGCCGGTCAGGTTGGTGAAGCGGATCACGCCTTCATCGTCCGCCGCGCTATCCCCGAACCCGCCATCGTCCGCATCGCCCCCGTTGAACACGGAATCGCGCAGGGTGAAGTTGTTCACGTTCACGCCGCGAATGCCGAAATTCCCGAAATTGCCGGTGAAGTTCATGTTCGACAGGGCGATGTTCCTGGTATTCTCGATGTAGATCCCGATCCCGCTATCGGCCGAAAGGCTCGCTCCGGTGTCGATGCTGTTGATCGTGCCGCCCGATCCGGCGGTGGTCCCGCTGCCGGTGATGTTGAAGCCGCCCGAACCAGCATTGCGGAGGAAGATTCCGGTCGTGCTCGCGCCGTCGGCGATGCCCACCGACTGGAAGTTGACGCCGCCGGTCGCGATCGAAACGCCGTCGATATGCACCGCGCGCCCGGAACCGGTGCTGACGGAATTGCCGGTTCCGGAAAGCGAGACCGTGCCGCCGCCACCTGCGACGAAGAAGCCGCTTCCGGTCGTCGTCGTAATGTCGAGCCCGCTTCCGGTCGGGTTGAAGGCCACGGCGCCCGTGTTGTTGGTCAGCGAGATTGCAGTCGATGCGCCGCTGTTGATCGAGATCTGCCCGCTGAAGTTGATCGCGCCAGCGTTGCCGTCGGCCACGATGCCTTCTCCGGCGGTTTCGGTAATGTTCCCGCTGAACGTGACGACCCCGCCGTTGCGGTCCTGGATTTCAACCGCAGCGCCGCCCGCATTCTGGATCGCGCCGCCATAGGTGATCGTGGCATTGCCGCCGGAATTGGGGGTGCCGCCGCCCGCCGCGCCGATCAGGAATCCTTGGTTGGCTGCCCCCTGGATGGTCCCGGCGTTCGCCGTGAAGCTGCCCGACACGCCCTGGAGGTGTACCCCTTCGCTGGCCGAACCGGTGGAGGACAGGGTGTTGAACTGCACGGCCAGGGTGCCGCCCTGGTCAATGTCCACCGCCTTGCCCTGGCCGGTGGAGGAAACGCCGGCGATGGTCAGGTTGCCGACCGAGCCGTTGCCATCCTGGAAAGCGACCGTGGCATTGTCGGTCCCGTTGAAGCTCAGCCCGCGGATTTCGTTCCCCGTGCTCAGCGTGACGCCATAGGCGCTGTGGTTGATCGTCGGGTTGGAGGTGGAACCGCCGCCGATCTGGATGCCGTTGACGGTGAACTCATGCCCGTCGCCAAACAGCTTCTGATCGGCCTCCAGCGTGATCCCGCCGACATAGTTGACGTCGGTATTGGCGACGAAGATCGTGTTTCCAGCGCCGTCCACGTCGTCATTGGTGGTGCCGTCGCCGGTGACGCCGTTCAGCTGGGTGAGCTGGGTAAAGGGCCGCTGGAACGAACCGTCGGGTGCGCCATTGGCTCCGGCATAGGAATTGTCGACATACCAGACCAGGCCGCTGACAGTCAGGTTCACCGTTCCAGTGTCGGTTCCGCCATCGGGATCGCTGACCGTATAGGTAAAGCTGGCCGCGCCCTGGAACCCGGTGGTGGGAGTGAACGTAAAGGTGCCGTCGCCGTTGTTGACGACAGTGCCGTTGGTGCCGGCCGAAACGCCGGTAATGGTCAGGCCCGAGGCCAGTCCGTCGGGATCGGTGTCATTGCCCAGCAACTGCGCGGCAGTGAAGGTGATGGGCGTGTTACCGGTCATGGTGAAGGCGTCGTCGCCCGCAATCGGAACCTCGTTGCGCCCCTCGATAGCGACGTTCACCGTGCCCGTGTCGGACAGCGATCCATCGCTCACCGTGTATTGGAAGCTGTCGGCACCGATCTGGCCGGGACGCAGCGATTCGAACGCGCCGTTGGGATTGTAGACGTAGCTGCCGTTCGCCTGAACCGTGACCAGCGCGCCGGAAGGCAGCAGGATCGGCGTTCCCACCGATGCAGGCTGTCCGTTGATCGAAACGACCGTCAACGAGGTGCTGTCGATGTCGAAATCGTTGCCGAGCAGCCCGGGCGCGGCGCCGGTGACTGGCGCATCCTCATTGGTCTGCAAGCCGTCGTCACTGGCCTGGGGGGCATCGTTGACCGCGTTCACGGTAAGGTTGACCGTGACCGGCGCGGCAGAGACCGAAGCGTCGTTGGGACGATAGGTGAAACTGTCCGTGCCGTTGTAATTGGCGTTGGGGGTATAGACGAAGCTGCCATTGGCGTTGAGGGTCAGCGATCCATGCGCCGGACCGGTCAGCAGCACGGCCGTAAGCGGGTCATTGTCGACGTCGCTGTCATTGGCAAGAACGCCCGCTGCCGCCGCAATGGTCAGGGTCTGGTCTTCGTTCAGCGTATAGCTGTCGTTCAGGCCGACCGGTACGTCGTTGACCGGATTCACTGTGATCGTCACCATCGTGAATGCGCCATTCGACGACCCGTCATAGGCGCGATAAAGGAAGGTGTCGGTGCCATGGAAGTTGGCGTTTGGCGTGTAGATAAAACTGCCGTTGGCATTCAGGCTCAGCGAGCCGTTTGCCGGTCCGGAGACGATAAACGCGGTCATCGGGTCGAATTCGGGATCGATGTCGTTCGCCAGTACGCCTGTGGCAGCGCCGATGTTCAACACGCCGTCTTCGTTCACCGAGTAACTGTCGACCACAGAGCGGGGAGCGTCGTTGACCGGACTGACCGTGATATTGACCGTCACCGGGTCGCCGGCCACCGTCCCGTCATGGGGGCGATAGGTGAACGAGTCCGGACCGTTGAAGTCCGGATTGGGTGTGTAGGAAAAGGTGCCGTCGGCATTCAGCGTCAGCGATCCGTGCTGAGGGCCGGTTTCCAGCACGGCAGTAAGGGTGTCGTTGTCGGGATCGCTGTCATTGCCCAGCACGCCCCCTCGCATGATAGCCAGGGTTTGATCCTCGTTGATGGTATAGCTGTCAGCCGCGCCGGTCGGCGCCGCGTTGACGTTCCGGACCACCAGAGTGACCGTTGTGACGGCGCCCGAATCCGTGGCGTCGTTCGCGCGATAGGTGAAGCTGTCGGTCCCGTAGAAGTCTGGATTGGGTGAGTAGGTAAAGCTGCCGTCCGGGTTGAAGCTCAACACGCCGTTGCTGGTTGACGAAACCAGGGCGGCAGTGAAGGTCGGGCTATCCGGATCGGTATCATTTCCCAGCACCCCCGGCGCCGGCGCGACGAACATGGTGTTTTCGTCCAGCGTGTACGTGTCCGGCGCCGAAACCGGCGCGTCGTTGACCGCCGTTACCGTGATCGTCACCGTGACAGGGGCGCTGTTGGCGGTTCCGTCGTTGGCTACGTAAGTAAAGCTGTCCGTGCCGCTGAAGTTGGCATTGGGTGTGTAGACGAAGGTGCCGGTCTGGGGATTGAGCACGACCGTACCATTCTGCGGCGCGCCGACGATGCTGGCGGTCAGGTTGTCCCCGTCGATATCCGTATCGTTGACCAGCAGCGAGCCATTCACGGCCGTATCCTCAAGCGTGACGAAGCTCTCGGCAGTGCCAACTGGCGCGTCGTTGGCCCCCGTCACGACGATGGTCAGCGTCGATGTCGCCGTGCCGCCCTTGCCATCGCTGACCGTATAGCTGGCCACCACGTTGCGTATCTCGCCCGCAGCAAGGTCCTGGTAGGCGGCGACCGATGGGTCAAAGCTGTAGCTGCCGTTCGCATTCAGCGTCAGCCCGGCGACCGGCGCGACCAGCGCATAGGTCAGGGTATCGCCGTCGAGGTCGCTGTCATTGGTGGCGACCGTTCCGGTGACCGGCGCGGCATCCTCGGTTGCGGCGGCGCTGTCCACTGCCGCGGCGGGCGCGTCGTTCGTTCCGGTCACGGTGATGGTCAGGGTCGATGTCGCGGTTCCGCCATTGCCGTCGCTGACGGTATAGGTGGCGACAACGCTGCGCGTCTGCCCGACCGCCAGGTCCTGATAAGCCGCGTTCGACGGATCGAAGCTGTAGCTGCCGTTGGCATTCAGCGTCAGCCCCGCGACCGGGGCGCTGAGGGCGTAGGTCAGCGTGTCGCCTTCGGCATCGCGGTCATTGCTGGCGACCGTGCCGGTTACGGCGGCGGCGTCTTCAGTGGCGGCCGCCGTGTCGGCAGTCGCCACCGGGGCATCGTTGGTGCCCGTCACGGTGATGGTCAGCGTCGAGGAAGCAGAGCCGCCCTTGCCATCGCTGACGGTGTAATTGGCCACCACGGTGCGGGTCTGCCCGCTGCGCAGGTCCTGGTAGGCCGCGTTCGCCGGGTCGAAGCGGTAAGTGCCGTCGGGGTTCAGGGTCAGGCCGGCGACCGGGCTGCCGAGCGAATAGGTCAGCGGATTGCCGTCGGGATCGCTGTCATTGCCCGCGACGCTTCCGGTGACTGCCGCGCCGTCTTCGGTAGCCGAGGTGGTGTCGGCCTGGGCCACAGGCGCCACGTTCGGCTTGCTGCCGCCGCCAAGGGCAACGGCGCCGATCAGGCCGCCGCCCGCGATCGCGCCAAGGGTAATCAGGCCGCCGCCGCCCTCGCCGCCGTTGCCGCCCGGATTGTCAACTTTACCCAACGCGCGGCTTGCGCGATCGCCTTCATCGGCGCTCGGTGCCGGTCCGGACTGGCCATCGCCAGACGCTCCTTCACCCTGCGCATCGCTGCCCGACTTGCGGGGGCCCTTTCCGGAGCGCTGGTTATCCTCTTCCTCTTCGCCGAGGCGGTTCTTCTTCTTGGTGAAGGTTGCCGGTTGCCCGCCGGAAGGCGGCTGGATGCTTTCGGGCTGGACCTGCGGGACAAGTCCCGGCGTCTCCGGATTGAGCGAAGTTGCAGCGGTTACTTCTGACGAACCGCGTACGACGTCAAACTTCTCCATGGTATTTCTCCCGCCGATCCCGCCCGGCTGACAAAAGGCATATGTGCCGACTTGTACGCCGGGAATTTCAATCAACAAGATGGAAAAGCGTTTTTATTCAATGGCATTGCGTAATTGTTCTGCCATAAGAGCTACCGGGCATTAACCGGTGCCCGTCGCAACGCTTTCCAGGCGGGAAGGCGCGATTGTGCGGCAATTGGGGTCGAAAGCGTGGTTGGGGCGAAGAGGCATTCTGCACCTGGCGGATCGTGCCGGCGATTGTCGGCGCTGGGCGCGGCCTTTGTGCTGGCAGTCCTTTCCGCTCCGCAGGCGTGGGCACAGGAAGGAAACAAGTCCTTTGGTCCACCGGCTCCGGCGGCTGGAGCCGCAGCGGCCGAACTTGCCGCGCCGCCCGGAATTGACGAGACGCTCGCCCAAGCGGCCCGCGCGATGATGGCGACTTTCCCCTCGCTGGAAGCGGCGCGGCGCAACCTGCGGGCCGCCGGGTATGAAACCGATGCGGCACACTGGCTGCGCTTCCCACGGATCACCGCCTCGATCGAGACCCGCAACGACAGTTTCGATCTGCGGCCCGACATCCTGGTCTTTCAGCCGCTCTGGTCCGGGGGGCGGATTTCCGCTGCGGGAGAGCGCAGCCGCGCGGCGCGGGACGTGGCGACGGCGACCTATGGCGAAGTGTCCTTCGCGCTGCTGGAGCGGCTGGCGCTTACCTATTACGAGATCGGGCGCACCGCGCGGCTGGTCGCGATCTATGAAGACAGCGTGGCCGAGCATCGCCGCCTGGTGGAATCGATGGAGCGGCGCGTCCAGCAGGAAGTCAGCCCGCGCACCGATCTGGAACTCGCCCTGACCCGGACCGCGCAGGCCGAGCAGGAACTGGCCATGCTGCGCACCCAGCTGGCCATTGCCCGCCGCCGCTTTACCGAACTGTCGGGCCTGGATGCCGCCGCCCTGGCGCCGCCGGTCTACGATCCGGTCGCTCACCATGCGGTCAGCGAGGCGATGATCGACCAGGCTGGCGCCTGCAATCCGACCTTCCGGCGCTTCACCGCGCTGGTTTCGCTGGCCGAGGCGGACCGCAAGGCCAGCCGGGCCAAGATCATGCCCGAAGTCGGCGCGCAATATGTGCGCGACCGGTTCGGCGGGGACCAGGTCGGGCTGGCGGTACGCGCCCAGACCGATGGCGGGCTATCCGCCTTTGCCCTGGCCGAAGCAGCGGCAGCGCGGCGCGATGCCAGCCAGTTCGATGCTTTGACTGCCCAGCGCCAACTGCGCGAAGCGGTTGCCCTGTCCTTGATCGAGAACAGCAATGCCCGGGCGCGGATCGAAAGCAGCGCGCGCTCGGCCGATGCCTCACTCAACGTGGCCCGTTCGTTCCTGCGCCAGTTCGTTGCCGGTCGGCGGACCTGGCTCGACGTGATGAATTCGGTGCGCGAAGCAGTCGCCGCCCGTTCGGCCCTGATCGAGGCGGAGACGAGCGCCATGTCCTCCTCCGCGCTGATCCACTTGCGCGCCTGCGCCTGGCTGCCGGGCGATCCGGAAGGGAGCGCACAATGACCGGGTTCGTGTCCGACCAGGCCGCCGGCAGCAGCGCGCTGGCGATCATCCGCGCGGCGCTGTGGCAGCGCCGGGGCCTGTTTGTTTCCGCGGTGGTGGCGACGGTCACGGTCAACCTGCTGGCGCTCGGCAGCTCGCTTTATTCGATGCAGGTCTATGACCGGGTGATCCCGCGTTCGGGCTTTGATACGCTGTGGGTCCTCACTGTCGGCGTGATCGTCGCGCTCCTGCTCGATTTTGCGCTGCGCACTGCGCGGGCGCTGCTGATCGAGCGCGAGGCGGCGCGGATCGATGCCGAGGTTTCGCAAGTCTTCTTTGACCGGATGCTGGGCGTCAGGCTGGATGCCCGCCCCGGCGGTGTCGGCACCATCGCGGCCCAGCTGCGCGGGTGGGAGCAGATCCGGGCGCTGTTTTCCTCGGCCTCGATCTTCCTGCTGGCGGACCTGCCCTTTGCAGTCATCTTCATCCTGGCCATTGCCTGGCTGGGCGGGGTGATTGCGCTGGTGCCGCTGCTGGCCCTGCCGCTGGCGCTGGGGCTGGCCTTTCTGTTCGCCCGGCTGATCCGCGCCGATGCCGAGCGCGCGCAGCTCAACGGCAACCGCCGCAACGGCCTGCTGGTCGAGGCAGTCGATGCCGGCGAAGCGATCAAGGCGGCCAACGCCCGCGCCGAGCTTGAGGGGCGCTGGCACCGCCTCAACGCCGAACTGATCGGGCATGAAGAACCGATCAAGCGCTGGTCGTCGCTGGCGACGTCGGTCTTTGCCGCCTTGCAGCAGCTGACCTATATCCTGATCGTGGCCTGGGGCGCGGTCCAGGTGGCGGACCGGGCCATGACCATGGGCGCGCTGATTGCCTGCACGATCCTGGCCGGACGGGTGAACGGCCCGCTGATCACGCAGCTGCCGGGCTTCCTGATCCAGTGGAGCTATTCCCGCTCGGCGCTGCGCGCGCTCGACGCGATGCTCGCCCTGCCGCAGGACGCGGGTGGGACAGTGCTGCCGCTGTCACCGGCCCGGATCGAGCCGTCCTTCCGGGTGGAGAACCTGCGCTTCGCCTATCCGGAAGCTGGGGAGGGCGGGCTCGATATAGCCCGGCTCGCCATCGCTCAGGGCGAGCGGGTGGCGCTGATCGGCGGCATCGGGGCGGGCAAGTCGACCCTGCTCAAAGTGCTGGCGGGGCTCTACGCACCCGGTGCCGGATCGGTCAGGATCGGCGGGCTCGACATTCAGCAGATCGCGCCGGACGCGCTGCGCCGCACGGTCGGCTATCTGCCGCAGGATACCCGCCTGCTGGACGGGACACTGCGGGACAATGTCCAGCTTGGCCTGGGCCAGCAGCCGGACGACGCGCTGATCGCCGCGCTGAACGCCGTCGGCCTCGGCGCGATGCTTGCCGCCCACCAGCGCGGCCTGGACCTGCCGATCAGCGAAGGCGGGCGCGGCCTTTCCGGCGGGCAGCGGATGCTCGCCAGCCTGGCGCGGTTGCTGGTGCTCGATCCCGATGTCTGGCTGCTGGACGAGCCGACCGCGAACCTCGACCAGCTATCCGAAGCGCGCGTCCTGGCGGAAATTTCCCGCCGCATCACGCCGCAGCGGACCCTGGTCTTTGCCACCCACCGGCTGCGCAACCTGGCGCTCAGCACGCGGGTTATCGTGATGAACGAGGGCAAGGTCGCGCTCGACGGACCGACCGAGGAGGTCCTGAAAAAGCTGGCGGAGCAGGCGCAGTCAGCCAGACCTGGCGGAGGGACAGTGCCATGAAACGCTGGGGACTTTCCGGCACGATCATTGCCCTTGCCAGCGGGGCGGTGCTGATCTTCCTCGTCTGGACGCATTGGGCCGAACTCGATCAGGTCACCCGCGCCGAAGCGCAAGTGATCCCCAGTGGCCGCACGCAGATCATCCAGAGCGCGGAAGGCGGCGTCATCGCCGAAATCAACGTGCGCGAGGGGCAGCGCGTGCGCAAGGGCGACGTGCTTGTCCGGCTGGATGAAGTGCAATTGCGCGCGGGCGTGGAGGAAAGCGAAGCCGCCGTTGCCGCGCACACCGCCCGCATGGCGCGGATCAAGGCCGAACTATTCGACCGCCCGCTGGTCTTCCCGGCCGGGCTGGAGAGCCATCCCGAATTCGTGGCCAACCAGCGCCAGCTCTACCTGCGCCGGCGCGAGGCCCTGCGCGCCAGTGTCGCCAGCCTGGAAGCCACGGCATCGCTGGCGCAGCAGGAACTGGACCTCAACCGCCCGCTGCTGGCGACTGGGGACGTCAGCCGTTCCGAGATCCTGCGGATGCAACGCGGCATTGCCGATATCCGCGGACAGATCTCGGGCCTGCGCAACGATTACCTGCAGCAATTGCAGGCCGAATATGCCGAGGCCGAGGAACAGCTTTCATCGGCGGAAAAGACCCTCACCCAGCGCCAGTCCGCCCTGCGCAATGCGGTGATGCGCGCGCCCACCGCTGGCGTTGTGGTGGCGGTGTCGGTCAATACGGTGGGCGGCGTGCTCAAGCCGGGCGACACGGTGCTGAGCATCGTGCCCGAGGACGAGGACCTGGTGGTCGAGGCCAAGGTCCTGCCCGCCGACATTGCCTTTGTCCGGGCCGGCCAGAATGCCGAGGTGCGTTTCGACGCCTATGATTCCTCGATCTATGGCACCGGCAAGGGACGCGTGACCTATGTCAGCGCGGACACGCTCAGCGACCAGACCGCGCAGGGGCCGCGCTCTTACTACCGCGTCCGCGTGGCGGTCGATGCCTCTGCCCTGCGGCCGCGCAGCCCCGGCGAAGTGGTCGCCCTGCAGCCGGGGATGACCGCCACGGCTGAAATCATCACCGGCCGTTCCACCGTGTTCGACTATCTGATGAAGCCGATCCTCAAGACTACCTCGCAGGCGTTGCAGGAAAAGTAGCAAGCGCCTGCCGGGGCGGACAGGATCAGAAGCGGAAGGTCAGGTAGGTCGCAGCGTAGCGCAGGTCCTGGCTCGGGGGCAGGTCTTCGGCCACCTTGGTGACGTTGAGGTAAAAGCCCAGGGTGGTGAACGGATTGACCGTATAGCGCGCGGCAATGGTCGCGCGCTTGCCGAAGAAGTGCTGGTCGCTTTCCGCCGCGCGGCGCAGGACCTGGCCGCCCAGCGAATAGACCCCGTCGCCGGTCGAAGTGCGCCACAGCCCCGCAGCAGTGAGGTCGATGGTGAGCTTCTTTGCCGGTTGCAGGCTGAGCATCGGCTGCACCACGGTCATGTTCTGCGCGCCCAGATCGCCGTTGTAGGTCAGCGGGCGGGCAAAGGCGGAGAAATAGGTTCCGGCCTTGCCGTCGGCAGGGTTCTTGTCGCCCGATGCCACGTCCACGCGCAGCGCAAGGCGCGGCTTCCACCCCTGCTGCCACGCATGGGCGAGGGTGGTGGTGACGTACCAGGCGTCAATCTCGCGCTGGCCGAACCGGCCCCACTGGCGGATGCCTTCCAGGTCCAGGCTCCACGCCTTGGCCTTGCCCGCATAGCGCAGCGCAAGGGAGCGGCGCTGGTCGCGCGCGGCGGGGGCGGTGTCGAAGGCCAGGCTGGCGCGGTCGGTGCGCAGGAACAGCGTCTCGACCCGGCCCGTATTCGCGCCCGAGCCGAAGTTGCGGCCCAGGTGCGCGGCGGCCAGGTCAAAATTGTGGTTGGTGCCGTCGTCAAAGCTGCCGACCTTTTCCAGCACGGCATTACCGGCCAGAACGCCGCCGTCCCACCGGCCCGCCTGGACCATGACGCGTGCCACGTCGAACGAGCGGCGGGTGTTCGCGCCTTCGCGCATGTCGAACAGGGTCTGGTTGCCGATGCCGACTTCCTGACGGCCGACGCGCGCCACGATCTTGCCCTTGCCCACCGGCAGGCGCAGTTCGGCAAAGGCCTGGTGGAAGTCCAGCCGGCCCTGCTCGATCGGGGCAATCACCGAATCGAGATCGTTGCTGGTGGCATGTTCCAGATCGACGAACAGGCGCAGCGCACCCGCGACATGGACATCGCCCCACAGGCGGCTGCGCAGCTGGAAATCGCCGCCTTTGTCCTGGGGGCCGCGACCAAAGCGCTCACCCAGCCGCAGTTCGGGCCGCAGCCGCAGCTCGCCGCCCAGGGTGGCATAGCTGTCCCCGGCGATGGGAATGTATTTCAGCCGCGTCCAGGTGTTGGCGTCGCGCTGATCGCGGAACGTCGCATAGTCCTCGTCGTGGTTGATCGGGCGAAAGGCGGGTTGCGGCGCTGGCTTGGCAGCCGGAGCCGCTGGAGCAGCCACGACCGGCGTGGTGGCGGCAGCGGGGGCGGCCTGAGCCTCTAGCGGCAAGGCGGCAAGGGCGGGGGCGAGCAGGACGAACATGGAAGTCTCCGTGGGAATGGCGCAGAGGCAAGGCGCAGCGCGGCGGGCCGGCGGCGGCACCGCGCGCGGTCGCGTTCAAAAGGATGGGTTGGAAAGGGCGGGGAAGGTCCGGCCAGCGCCGACCTTCCCCTTGGTTTTTAGGCTACGGCGAGTTCCGGCCGTGCGGACTGCTGGCGGCTGGCGATGATGAAGACCAGGGTTGCCAGGACTGCAATCACGCCGGGAATGGCGAAGGCGACGAAGTTCATCGCCATCGGCAGCTTGGCCGCCATCAGCAATCCGCCCAGCATCGGGCCGACGATCGCGCCGACCCGGCCCATGCCCGATGCCCAGCCCAGGCCGGTGGAGCGGACCGACAGGTTGTAAAACTCTGCAACCGACGCATAGAGCAGGATTTGCGTACCCGTGGTGCCAGCACCGGCGATGAAGATCAGCAGGTAGAGCACCGGCATCGCGGGGTTCGTGCCCAGCAGGGCAATGCACAGGGCACCCAGCGCGAAATAGGCGATGACCACGCGGGGCAGGCCGAAGCGGTCGGCAATGCGGCCGCCGCAGATCGCGCCGAGCATCCCGCCGAAGTTCAGCGCGAGCAGGAACGACAGGCTGGAGCCCAGGCTGTATCCGGCGCTGCGCATCAGCTGCGGCAGCCACGAACCCAGGGCATAGACCATCAGCAGGCAGCAGAAGAAGCACAGCCACATGGCGAGCGTGCCCAGCGTGCGGTTGTGGCGGAACAGTTCGGCGACCGAGGCGCTGGTGCTGCCCGCGTTCTGGTAAACCAGCTTGCCGGTGGTGGGCGCGTTGCCCGGAACAAGGCGGGTCAGCACGGCGCGGGCCTGCTCTTCGCGGCCGCTGCGGATCAGGAAGCCGACCGATTCGGGCAGGGCGCGCAGCAGCAGCGGCAGCAGGATGAGCGGCGCGGCAGCGGCAAAGAACATGGCGTGCCAGCCAAAGCGCGGCAGCATGAAGATGCCGATCCCGGCGGCGACCATGCCGCCCACGGCATAGCCGCTGAACATGACCGCGACGAGCGTGGAGCGCAGCCGCTTG
The DNA here is from genome assembly GCF_050281025.1 of Novosphingobium sp. NPDC080210. Classification (NCBI taxonomy): domain Bacteria; kingdom Pseudomonadati; phylum Pseudomonadota; class Alphaproteobacteria; order Sphingomonadales; family Sphingomonadaceae; genus Novosphingobium; species Novosphingobium sp. NPDC080210. The sequence continues at coordinate 108,663 of NZ_JBNNWL010000003.1, read as the reverse complement.
GGCGCATATTCATTGGTCAGGGCGACGGCATTGGGCATCAGGCCGCCGCAACCCAGGCCCGCCAGGAAGCGGAAGATCCCGAATTCGGTCGGCGTTGCGGCAAAGCCGTTGCAGAAGGTCGAAACGCTGAACAGGCCAAAGCACAGCGCAATGGTGCGCTTGCGCCCGATCCGGTCGCCCAGCGGACCGAACAGCAGGGCGCCGCCCATCATGCCGAACAGGGCCCAGCTCGCCAACGAACCGGCCTGCGGCGCGGTCAGCTGCCATTGCTTCATCAGTTCGGGCAGGACGACGCCGTAAATGAACACGTCGTACCCGTCGACGATGAGCAGAATGGCGCAGATGGCGATGATCATGGTATGGAACGGGCCAACCTTGGCCTCGTCCACTAATCGGCTAACGTCAATAGTTTGCACGGCTTGGTTCTCCCCCAAAGCGTTGATGTTCTTCGCTTTAGGGTGTGCGAATCGTTCGCATTGGCCAAATATCAATTAAGTCCCGTCACCATACCGAAGCGGTATCAGGCTGCGGCGCGCCCTATTGCTCTTCCAGCAGGGCGGCCGGAACCGTGTAGTTCCAGTCGGCATATTTGCGCGCAATGATCCGCGCCATCAGCGCCAGTTCGGGCGAGGTGTCGCCGGGGCGGTGGCTCATGATGATGGGCGATGAGGCCGCCTCGACCAGCTCGCGGAAGGCAACGTCATGGCTGCGCGCGCGGCGCACCGATTCCGGGACGATGGCGATACCCTCCTGCGCGGCGACCAGGCCGATGGCAATCTGCAGTTCGCGCGCCTCGTGCACGATGCGCGGTTCGATGGCATGGTCGCGGAACAGCGAGATGACCTGGTCGGCATAGCTGGGCCGGGGCGTGCGCGGATAGACGATCTGTGGCTCCTCCGCCATGTCGTGCAGCGATACCGGGCCGTCCAGCTGGGCCAGCGGGTGATCGGCGGGAAAGGCGGCGATCAGCTTTTCCCGGCGCAGGATGATCCGGCGCACGGCGGGATCGTCAAACCGGATACGCCCGAAGCCGACGTCGATCCGTCCTTCCTTAAGCGCGGCGAGCTGATCCAGCGTCGGGCTTTCCACCAGCGACAGTTCGACGTCGGGCGCTTCCTTGCGGAATTCGCGGATCAGTTCGGGCAGGCGGGCATAGATGGTCGAGGCGACGAAGCCGATGACGAATCGCCGCCGCTGGCTGGTCGCCGCGGCCTTCACCATGGTTTCGACGTCTTCCACCCGCGCCAGCAGTTGCAGGGCCTGGGCATAGAGCAGCTGTCCCGGCGGGGTCAGCTTGAGCGGACGGCTCGCCCGGTCGAGCAGCGGCGCGCCGACATGGGCCTCAAGATGCTGGATTGCCCGGGAAAGGGGGGGCTGCGCGATGTGCAACCGCTCTGCCGCGCGGTTGAAATTGCCGGCTTCGGCCACGGCCACGAAATAGCGCAAGAGCCGCAATTCGATCACGTCATACTCCGTCGGTATCGCCTGCTTACCACATTGGTCTTTGCGCCAATCCCGCGCCGGATGCAAATTTCACCGTCAGAGCCAAGTTTTACAGGAGAGAGGCAGCAATGGCTTCGCTAAGCCACGCCGATACCTTCATTGTCGATGTACCGACGATTCGCCCGCACGTGCTGGCCATGGCGACCATGCACGCGCAGACCATGGTGATCGTCCGCCTGACCGACGCCGATGGCGTCCAGGGCATCGGCGAAGGGACCACCATCGGCGGCCTCAGCTATGGTCCGGAAAGCCCGGAAAGCATCAAGTCGGCGATCGACACCTATATCGTCCCGATCCTGGAAACCTGCGACCTGAGCCAGGTCGGCGCGACCATGGCCAAGATCGCACGCAATGTCCGCGACAACCATTTTGCCAAGTGCGCGGTCGAATCCGCCCTGCTCGACATGGCGGGCAAGCGGCTGGGCGTCCCCGCTTCGGAACTGATCGGCGGTGGCCGGGTGCGCGAAAGCCTGCCCGTCGCCTGGACCCTGGCCAGCGGCGACACGGCGCGCGACATTGCCGAGGGCGAGGAAATGCTCGCCCTGCGGCGCCATAACATCTTCAAGCTCAAGATCGGCAAGCGCGCCGTGCGCGATGACGTCGCCCATGTCGGCGCGATCTGCAAGGCGCTGGCCGGCCGCGCCTCGATCCGGGTCGACGTCAACCAGAACTGGAGCGAGGACCAGGCCAAGCTGGGCATGGCCATGCTGCACGATGTCGGCTGCGACCTGGTCGAACAGCCCATCGCCGGTGACGACATTGCCGCCATGGCGCGGCTTTCCCAGGCTCAAACGGTTCCCCTGATGGCGGATGAAGCTCTCCACGGCCCTCGCTCTGCCCTGCGCCTCGCGGCTGCAGGCGGGGCGGGGGTTTTCGCGCTCAAGATCGCGCAGTCCGGGGGCTTGTTCGCTACCGCGGAAGTGGCAGCCATCGGTCAGGCCGCGGGGATCGGCCTCTATGGCGGGACCATGCTGGAAGGCGGGATCGGCACGGCGGCTTCGGCGCAGGTGTTCGCCACTCTGCCGAACCTGGCCTGGGGTACCGAACTGTTCGGGCCGCTGCTCCAGACCGAGGAAGTGCTCGCCGAGCCGCTGCACTATGCCGATTTCTCGCTGACCGTGCCCACCGGGCCGGGCCTGGGCGTAACGCTGGACGAGGACAAGCTCGCCCGTTTCCGCCGCGACCGCACCGCCCCTTCCGTCCACCCCGTCAGCGCAGGAGCCTGATATGCTGTTCATGGTCGAAATGGACGTCAACATTCCGCTGGACTTCGATCCAGAGGAAGCCGCCCGGATCAAGGCTGCCGAAAAGGCCTATTTCCAGAAATTGCAGGCCCTGGGCACCTGGCGCCATATCTGGCGCAAGGTCGGGCTCTATTCGAACGTCTCGATCTTCGACGTCGAAAGCAATGCCGCGCTTCACGATACCCTGATGGCACTGCCGCTGTACCCCTTCATGACCATGAAGGTGACCCCGCTGTGCCGCCATCCTTCATCCGTCCACACCGACGATCGCTGATCGCCGTCCAGAATTAGGGAGAGAGTTTCATGGATACCAGTTTTGTCAAAACCGCCGAAGTCCAGCACCTGCTCGACCGCGCCGCGGGCGTTGACGTCGCAGGCGGCAACCAGCGTCTCAAGGCGATCACCCGCGACCTGATCGAAAGCCTGATGGTCCTGATCGTCAAGCACGACATTTCCGAAGACGAATTCTGGCAGGCGACCAATTACCTGATCAAGGGCGCGGACGAGCTGGGCCTGATCATGCCGGGCATTGGTCTGGAGCACTTCCTTGACCTTTACATGGACGCCAAGGACGCCGAAGCCGGCCTGACCGGCGGCACCCCGCGCACCATCGAAGGCCCGCTCTACGTCGCCGGCGCCCCGCTGGTCGAAGGCGAGGCCAACCTGACCAGCGATCCCGACGAGGACGCGCCGACCCTGTACATGCACGGCACTGTCACTGGCCCGGACGGCGAGCCGGTCAAGGACGCGATCCTGCACGTCTGGCACGCCGACTCGAAGGGCTGGTATTCGCACTTCGATCCGACCCGCGAGCAGACCCCGTTCAACAACCGCCGCCGGATCAAGCTGGGCGCCGATGGCCGCTATTCCTTCCACTCCAAGATGCCGAGCGGCTATTCCTGCCCGCCGGAAGGCGCGACCGACGTGCTGATGAAGGCGCTGGGCCGCCACGGCAATCGTCCGGCCCACGTCCACTTCTTCATCGAAGCGCCGGGCTATCGCACCCTGACCACCCAGATCAACTTCGGTGACGATCCGTTTGCCAAGGACGACTTCGCATTCGGCACCCGCGAAGGCCTGCTGCCGGTTCCGACCCGCCAGGGCGACCGCGCCGACATCGCCTTCGATTTCCAGCTGCAGCGTGCTGCCGGCAAGAGCGACGAAGGCTTCTCCGCCCGGGTCCGCACCGAGGCTGCTGCCGCCTGACCAGGCGCATTCGGGGAGAACGAACAATGATTGAACAACTGATGCAGCGCGTCGCGACCGCAGTGGTCGAAGATCCGGAAAGCGGCCAGTTCCGCTGCCGCCGCGACGTGTTCACCGATCCCGACCTGTTCGAGCTGGAGATGAAGCACATCTTCGGCAAGAACTGGGTCTACCTTGCCCACGAAAGCCAGTTCGCCAACAAGAACGACTATTTCACGGCCTGGATCGGACGCACGTCCGTGATCCTCAGCCGGGGCAAGGACGGCGAAATCAACTGCGTGGTCAATGCCTGCGCGCATCGCGGTGCCAAGCTGTGCCGCCGCAAGCGGGGCAATCAGCCCTTGTTCGTCTGCCCGTTCCACGGCTGGAGCTTCAAGACCGACGGCAGCCTGCTGCGCGCCAAGGATGCCGCCAGCGGTGCCTATCCCGACAGCTTCAACCACGAAGGGTCGCATGACCTGACCCGCGTGCGGGTGGAAAGCTATCGCGGTTTCGTGTTCGGCTCGCTCAACCCCGATGTGAAGCCGCTGGCCGAGCATCTGGGTGAAACCCGCGTAATCATCGACCAGATCGTCGACCAGGCGCCCGAAGGCCTGGAAGTGCTGACCGGCAATTCCAGCTATACCTTCAACGGCAACTGGAAGATGCAGATGGAGAACGGGTGCGACGGCTATCACGTCAGCTCGGTCCACGAAAACTACCAGTCGACCATGAACCGCCGCGCCGAAGGCGGGACCAAGGCCGTGGACGCGAACGGCTGGTCCAAGGCCCCGGCCAGCGGCGTCTATGGCTTTGAACATGGCCACATGCTGCTGTGGACCCAGGTGCTGAACCCGGAAGTCCGCCCGATCTGGAACCAGAAGGAAGCGCTGGAAGCCCGCCTGGGTGCGGACAAGGCCGGGTTCATCCTGGGCCAGACCCGCAACCTGGCGCTCTATCCTAACGTGTTCCTGATGGACCAGTTCTCCACCCAGATCCGCGTGGTGCGCCCGATCGACGTCGAAACGACCGAAATCACCATCTACTGCTTTGCCCCCAAGGGCGAAAGCGCCGAGGACCGCGCCCACCGTATCCGCCAGTACGAGGACTTCTTCAACGTCAGCGGCATGGGCACGCCGGACGACCTGGAAGAGTTCGCCAGCTGCCAGTCGGCCTTCAAGGGCGGCGGCGAGCTGTGGAACGATCTCAGCCGCGGGGCGACCCGCTGGATCGCCGGGCCGGACGACAATGCCAAGGCCATGGGCATGAACCCGCTGCTGTCCAGCACCCGCAGCGAGGACGAAGGCCTGTTCGTCCGCCAGCACGAATACTGGGCGCAGACCATGCTGGAAGCCCTGGCCAGCGAGCCGGGCGAAGCCGCACAACTGGAGGCAGCAGAATGAGCGCGACCCAGACCCTCGAGCGGACCACCCTGTCGCACCAGGAAATCTGCCAGTTCCTCTACCGCGAAGCGCGGCTGCTGGACGATCGCCGGTTTGACGAATGGCTGCAATGCTATGCCGAAAACGCCGAATACTGGATGCCGGCCTGGACCGACGACGACGAGCTGACCACCGATCCGCACAGCCAGATCTCGCTGATCTACTATGCCAACCGCAAGGGGCTGGAGGACCGGGTCTATCGCCTGAACACCGAACGTTCGACCGCCAGCACGCCCGAACCGCGCACCGCGCACTTCATCAGCAATGTCGAAGTGCTGGAGCAGAACGGGAATGCGGTGGAAGTGCGCTACAACTGGCACACGCTGAGCCACCGCTACCAGCAGACCGCGCAGTTCTTTGGAACCACGTTCCTGACGCTGGACACGTCCGGTCCTGCGCCGCTGATCGCGCGCAAGAAGATCGTCCTGAAGGATGACTACATCCATCAGGTCATCGACATCTACCACGTGTAGGGGCGGGCCAGTGGTCTTTGCAGACAGGTTCGCGGGCAAGGTCATGGTCGTTACCGGTGCCGCGCAGGGCATCGGGGCGGGCGTGGCCAGCCGCGCCGCCGCCGAAGGGGCCAGCCTGGTGCTGGTCGACCGGGCGGAGATCGTGACGGAAACCGAAGCGGCGATCCGCGCTGCGGGCGCCGCCGCCATTTCGGTCCAGTGCGACCTGGAAACCCACGCCGGCGCGGTCCAGGCCATGACGGCGGCGGTGGAAGCCTTCGGGCGGATCGACGTGCTGGTCAACAATGTCGGCGGCGCTATCCGGATGCGGCCCTTTGCCGAATTCGAGCCGGACCAGATCGACGCGGAAATCCGCCGCTCGCTGATGCCCACCCTGTACTGCTGCCACGCAGTCCTGCCCGCCATGATCAAGCAAGCTCGCGGGACGATCGTCAACGTATCGTCCAACGCGACGCGCGGCATCCGGCGCGTACCCTATTCCGCGGCGAAGGGTGGGATCAACGCCCTGACCCAGTCGCTTGCCATGGAATATGCCGAAGCCGGCATTCGGGTAGTCGCCACAGCCCCCGGCGGCACTGAAGCCCCCCCGCGCCGGGTGCCGCGCAATGCAGCGGGCGACAATGCGCAGGAACAGGCCTGGATGGCCGAAGCCGTGGCGCAGGTCACCTCGTCGGCCTTCATGCGGCGCTATGCCACGCTGGACGAACAGATCGCCCCGATCCTGTTCCTGGCTTCGGACGAGGCCAGCTACGTCACCGGTTCCATCCTGCCCGTCGCCGGCGGCGACCTTGGTTAAGGACAAGACATGAGCAAGATTTACGCTACCCCCGCCGCCGCGCTGGACGGCCTGCTCCGCGATGGCATGACCATCATGTCGGGCGGTTTCGGCCTGTCGGGCAATCCGGAAAGCCTGATCCCGGAAATCCGCGCCTCTGGCGTGCGCGACCTGACGGTCATTTCGAACAATGCCGGGGCCGATGGCTTCGGCCTGTGGATGCTGCTGGAAAGCCGCCAGATCCGCAAGATGATCTCGTCCTACGTGGGTGAGAACAAGCTGTTCGAAACGCAGTACCTGTCCGGCGAGCTGGAACTGGAACTCAATCCCCAGGGCACCCTGGCCGAGCGCATCCGCGCGGGCGGCGCGGGCATCCCGGCCTTCTATACCAAGACCGGGGTCGGCACGGTCGTCGCCGAAGGCAAGCCGGTCGAAGTGTTCGAGGGCGAGGAATATGTCCGCGAAACCTGGCTGCGGGCGGACCTCTCGATCATCAAGGCCTGGCGCGCGGACGAGGAAGGAAACCTGATGTTCCGCAAGACCGCCCGCAACTTCAACCCGAACATGGCGACGGCGGGCAAGGTCACCGTGGCCGAAGTCGAAGAGATCGTGCCCGCCGGCACTTTCGATCCCGACTGCATCCACACCCCCGGCATCTATGTCGACCGGGTGGTGCTTTCCACCATCAACGAAAAGCGCATCGAAAAGCGCACCGTGCGCGAAAGGGAGGCCGTCTGATGGATTCCGCAACCAAGGGCTGGACCCGTGATGAAATGGCCGCCCGCGCGGCCCGCGAACTGCGCGACGGATTTTACGTCAACCTGGGCATCGGCATTCCGACCCTGGTGGCGAACCACGTTCCCGCCGGGATCAACGTGACGTTGCAAAGCGAAAACGGGATGCTGGGCATCGGGCCGTTCCCCTATGACGATGAAGTCGATCCCGACCTGATCAATGCTGGCAAGCAGACGATCACCGCTCTGCCGACGAGCAGCTTCTTCTCCTCGGCAGACAGCTTTGCGATGATCCGCGGCGGCCATATCGACATGGCCGTGCTGGGCGCGATGGAAGTATCGGCGCGCGGCGACCTCGCCAACTGGACCATTCCGGGCAAGATGGTGAAGGGCATGGGCGGCGCGATGGACCTGGTCGCGGGCGTGAAGCGCGTCGTCGTGGTCATGGATCACGTGGCCAAGGACGGCAGCCCCAAGATCCTGCCCGAATGCTCCCTGCCGCTGACCGGCAAGGCCTGCGTCGACCTGATCATCACCGACCTTGCCGTGATTGCGGTCGACCGGGTGAACGGCGGCCTGACCCTGGTGGAGCGCGCCCCCGGCGTGAGCGAAGCCGAAGTCGTCGCCAAGACCGGCGCGCCGCTTTCGCTGCCAGTCGCGGCCTGAGGCAGTTCCATGCCCTTCACCGCGTTCTACGATGCGCAGCTTTACTGGAAACGCGAAGGCCGTGACCAGGCGCCGGGGCTGGTGCTGTTGAACAGCATCGGCACCGACATGGACCTGTGGGAGCCGGTCTTGCCGTTCCTGCGGGACCGGTTCGCCCTGCTGCGGATCGACACGCGCGGGCACGGCGCGTCCACCGCCTATCCGGGCGACTGGTCGCTGGCCCAGCTGGCTGACGACGTGCTGTCCGTCGCCACGGCGGCGGGGCTGGACAGATTTGCCGTGGCGGGCGTTTCGCTGGGCGGGATGATCGCGATGGAAGCCGCCCTGCGCGCGCCGCAGCGGGTGGAGCGGCTTGCCCTGGTCTGCACCTCGGCTACGATGGACGCGGCGGCATGGAACGACCGCATCGCCACGATCAAGGCCAAGGGCATGGGCGGGATTGCCGACCTTGCCATGGGCCGCTTCCTCTCTGACCTGGCCGAACCGGCCATCCGCGAAACGGTGCGCCGCCAGCTGCTTTCCATGGACCCGGCGGGCTATAACGGCTGCGCGGCGGCGATCCGCGACATGAACCTGATCTCGCGCATAACTGCGATTGCCTGCCTCACGCTGGTCGTCACCGGCAGCCGCGATGCCTCGACGCCCTTCACGGGACACGGCGAGCACCTGCTCAGCGCCATTCCGGGCGCGGCGCACCTCGATTTGGATGCGGGACACCTTGCCCCGCTGGAAGCAGCCAAGCCGCTGGCCGACGGACTTATCTCGTTCTGCACGCCTGCTTAAGTTTCGGGGTTGTTGCGTGGACGGGTTCGGCTATTCCTGGGACATGACTCGTTCCGGCCAGGCCTTGCTCGAACATGTTCCGTCCCCGGCTTTGCTGGTCGATCAGGGGCAGGTCACGTTCGCCAATGCCGCCGCGCGCGAATTGCTCGGCGCGCATGTGGTGGGCGAGAACGTGCGCATCGCCATCCGCGATCCCAAGGCGCTGGCCGAGGTGCTGGCCCCGGCAGGGGTTCCGATCCGGATCGACGGGCTTTCGGTCCCCGGCAGCCGCTGGCAGTTGACATGCCAAAGGCTTGACGAGGACAAGCGGCTGGTCCTGCTGGAGGACCTGTCGGTCCGCGTCAGCGTGGCCCGCGCCCATGCCGATTTCGTCGCCAATGCCAGCCACGAACTGCGCACGCCGCTCGCCGCGATCCTGGGCTATGTCGAAACTCTGGAAGATCCCAAGGCAGGCGGCGACGAAGCGACCCGCAAGCGCTTTCTGGGCATCATCCGGCACGAGGCGCAGCGGATGCGTGCCCTGGTCGAGGACCTGATGAGCCTGTCGCGGATCGAGGCGGTGAAGCACGATGCCCCGACCGATCCTGTCGACATGGTCGCCCTGGCCAAGGAAGCCATCGGCGAAGTGCGCGAACGGGGCGAGGTGGTTCTGGCCAGCAATGCCCAGCGCGCCATGGTGGCGGGCGACCGGGGGCAGCTCGCCCAGGTCCTGCGCAACCTGATCGACAATGCGCTGAAATACGGCAAGTCCGATGCGCCGGTGCAAGTCTCGCTGGAAACGACGCCGACGGGCCGCGTGGCGATCACCGTGCATGACGAGGGTGAGGGCATTCCGCCCGAACACCTGCCGCGCCTGACCGAGCGGTTCTATCGCGCCGACACCGGGCGCAGCCGCGCCGCAGGTGGGACCGGCCTGGGCCTGGCCATCGTGAAGCACATCGTCGAACGGCACCGCGGCCGGTTCGACATCTCCAGTTTTCCGGGGCAGGGAACGACCGCCTCGATCATCCTGCCCTTGCTGGCTGGTTGATCAGCCGCCCAGGTATTCTGCCAGCGCCGCCTGCTCCTGCGCGTTGAGGCGCAGGCCCAGCTTGGTCCGCCGCCACAGCACGTCTTCGGCGGTCTTCGCCCATTCCTGCGCGACCAGGTAATCGACTTCGGCCTGGCTGAGGCCGCCGCCGAAATCGCGGCCCTGCGGCTGGCTGAGCCAGGCGCGCGCGCGGGTGCCATAGGCGCGGGCGATCCGGTCGGCATCGTCGGCGGACAGGAAGGGGAATTCCTGGCGCAGGCTGGCGATCAGGGCGGGCAGGCCGTCAATCGCGAAGTCGCCGCCCGGCAGCGCTTCCTTGCGCGTCCAGGCCTTGCCTGACAGCGCCGGCAGGCGCGCTGCCATCAGGTCCACCGCTTCCTCCGCCAGGTGGCGATAGGTGGTGATCTTGCCGCCATAGACCGAGAGCAGCGGTGCTCCTTCCCCGGCCCCGGACAATTCCAGCCGGTAACCGCGCGTCGCCTCTTCCGGCTTGCCGCTGTTGTCGCTGACCAGCGGGCGCACGCCGGAATAGGTCCAGACCACGTCTGCGGGCGTAACGGTCTTGGAAAAATAGCGGCTCGCTCCGTCGCACAGATAGGCGATTTCCTCGGCGCTGGCCTCCACCTTGTCGAGCGAGGAATCGTGATCGACGTCGGTCGTCCCGATCAGGGTATAGTGCCGCTCATAGGGGATCGCGAAGAAGATGCGGCCATCGGGCAGCTGGAAGAAATAGGCATAGTCGTGATCGAACAGGCGCGGCACGACGATATGGCTGCCGCGCACCAGCCGCATTGCATATTCAGGCGCGTCCCCGGCGATCCGCTCCACTTCCAGCACGCGCGGTCCGGCGGCGTTGACCAGGGCGCGGGCGTGGAAAATCTCGTTCCCCGCCTCGATCCGCCACAGGCCGTCCTCACGCCGCGCGGACGTGACGCGGGTGCGGGTGTGCACGGCCGCGCCGCGCTCTGCCGCGTCCTTGGCATTGAGCACGACCAGCCGCGCATCGTCGACCCAGCCATCGGAATATTCGAAGCCGGTCGAGAAACCGCCCTTCAGCGGTCCGCCCGCCTTGTGCCGCCGCAGGTCGACCGTGCGGGTGGCAGGAAGCCGCTTGCGCCCGCCGATGTGGTCGTAAAGGAACAGGCCCAGCCGCAGCAGCCAGCGCGGGCGGAGCCCTTCGACATAGGGCAGCACGAAGCGCATCGGGTGGATGATGTGCGGCGCGATTCGCCACAGCGCTTCCCGCTCCGCCAGCGATTCCCGCACCAGCGCGAATTCGTAATGCTCCAGATAGCGCAGCCCGCCGTGGATCAGCTTGGTCGAGGCGGAACTGGTCCCCTGGGCCAGGTCCCCGCCTTCCAGCAGCAGCACCTTGGCGCCGCGCCCCGCTGCATCGCGAGCAATCCCCGCTCCGTTTACGCCGCCGCCGATCACGGCCAGATCGAACACTTCGCTCATCGGTTTCAATGCACCCCAGGTTCGGCCACCGGCCGTGCCTGACCGGGAGGGATCAGGCGGCGGAACAGGCGGCCTCGTTCACTATAAAGCACCAGGATCAAGGCGATAAGCCCCGTTGCCAGAAAGGCGAAAACCAGCGGGCGCGGGCTGCCATCGAAGGCCTGCCCGATCAGCCCGCCCAGCAAGGCGCCAACCGCCATGCGCAGGAACGACTGGAACGAGCTGGCCGCTCCGGCAAACCGCGCGAAAGGTTGCAGGGCGATGGAGCCGAAATTGGCTCCGATAAAGCCCAGCAGGCAGATGTTCGCGGCCATGAGCGGCACGAATTGCCACAGCGTCTCCCCGGGCTGGAACGCCTGCCAGACCTGGACCGCGCTGAGCGCGATGAAGGCCAGCAGCGCGGCATGGCTGACCCGGCGCGCGCCGAACCGCTCCACGATCCGCGAATTGGAAAAGTTGGCCACGGCCATTCCCGCCGATATCAGCGCGAAGATCAGCGGGAACTTGTCCCCTGCGCCGAAATGCTCGGCAATCAGTTGCTGCGAGGAATTGATATAGCCGAACATCGCGGCGGTCAGCATGGCCCCGCCCATGGCATAGCCAAATGCCGTGCGATCCTTGGCCGTGTCCCACATGTTGCGGGCAATGCTGCCCAGGGCGATCGGCTGGCGGTATTCGGGATTGAGCGTTTCCGGCAGCCGCCAGTACATCCAGGCGCCGACCACCAGGCCCATCGCGGCCATCCCGCCAAAGATCCAGCGCCAGCTGGCGACCAGCAACACGGCCTGGCCGAAACTGGGGGCGATCATCGGCACGAACATGAAGACCACGATGATCGTGGACATCATCCGCGCCATGCGGTCGCCGCCAAAGCGGTCGCGGATGATCGCGCTGGGCAGGACTGCCAGGCCCGCGCTGGCAATGGCCATCAGCGCCCGCAGCACCAGCAGCATGGTAAAGCTGCTGACCAGCGCACAGCCGATCGCCATGACGATATAAGCGGCAAAGCAGGTCAGCAGGACCGGGCGGCGGCCATAGCGGTCGGCCAGCGATCCCGGGAGCAGCGAACCGAATCCCGCCGCGAACAGGAACACGCCCACGACCAACTGGCGCTGGTTGGGATCGGCCACCGCCAGATCGCGGGCGATTTCGCCCAGGGCCGGCAGCATCGCGTCGATCCCCAGCGCTTGCAGCGCCATCATCATCGCCATCAGGGCAATGAATTCGCGTTCCCCGATGTGCCGGGGCGTCGATGCGGAAGGGTTTGCAGGCACAGTGGCGCAATGGCCTTTCCAGCGCGGCATGGCCAGCCCTCTTCAAGGCTCTTTTCGTATGCATGGCCCGGCGCGTAGAAGGGAGCGATGGATGACCTGTCCGTACCCGACGACGAGGCCGATGGCGCCACCGGCCTGCGCAAGATCATCCATGTCGACATGGATGCCTTTTACGCCAGCGTGGAACAGCGCGACGATCCCAGCCTGCGGGGCAAGCCCCTGGCGGTGGGCGGCGACGGGCCGCGCGGGGTGCTGACCACCTGTTCCTATGAAGCGCGCAAGTTCGGCTGCCGTTCGGCCATGCCCTCGGTCACGGCCAAGCGGCTGTGCCCGCAGCTGATTTTCCGTCCGCCGCGCTTTCCGGTCTATACCGCGATTTCGCACCAGATCCGCGACATCTTCCTGGACTATACCCCGCTGGTCGAACCGCTCAGCCTCGACGAGGCCTTCCTGGACGTGACCGAGGATCTGCGCGGGATCGGTTCGGCCACGCGCATCGCGGAATTGATCCGCAACCGGATCAAGCAGGAAACCGGGCTGACGGCGAGCGCGGGTGTCTCGTACAACAAGTTCCTAGCCAAGCTGGCAAGCGACCAGAACAAGCCCGACGGCCTCTGCGTCATCCGTCCGGGCGAAGGCGCGGCCTTTGTCGCGGCCCTGCCGGTGCGGCGCTTCTTCGGGATCGGGCCGCGCGGTGCGGAAAAGATGGCCAGCCTGGGGATCGAGACGGGCGCGGACCTTGCCGCCTGCGACATCCACTTCCTGCGCCAGCACTTTGGCAGCCAGGCGGATTACCTTTACCGCGCTGCGCGGGGGATCGACCTGCGCCGGGTCAAGGCAAACCGCCCGCGCAAGTCGGTCGGGGCCGAGCGAACCCTGGACCGCGACATTTCATCCGGCGCGGCCCTGCGCGAAGTGCTGGAACGGATCATTGCGCTCGCCTGGGCACGGATCACCCGCGCCGAGGCCAGGGGCCGGACCGTGACGCTGAAGCTGAAGCACAAGGACTTCACCAATCTCACCCGTTCGCGCAGCCTGCCCGCAGCGATTGCCAGCGAAGCGGAACTTGCCCGGATCGGGCACGAATTGCTGGGCGAAGTGCTGCCCCTGGCCCAGCCGGTGCGCCTGGTCGGCCTCACGCTTTCGGCGCTGGAAGAGGATGAGCCGCCCGCTCCCGTCACGGCCTCGAAAGGGCAGGCAGAGCTGCCGTTCTGACAAGGCCCGCGCAAATGGGATGGACAAGGCGCGCCGCTTGGTCGAAATTCACCGGCAGATCGGTTCTAGTCCTGGCCGCTTGGGCAAGTCCCGGCAACAGAGGCGATGACCTCCATCCGTGGGCAAGGGACTTGCTAAAATGAAGCTTCGCGCACTGGCCGTCCTTGCGGCGCTGATTTCCATGAACCTGTCCGGCGCGGCATCAGCGCAGGAGCAGGATGAGGACATGTCCTATCCCCGCCTGACGCACTGCGCGGCGCTCAACATGCTGCTCGGCCAGGTGCTCAGCGCCGGGCCGGACAAGGATGAGGCGGCGGTCAAGGCCCAGGCCGAAACCTATGTGGCGCAGGCCGCCGCGCTGACCGTCGTGGCGGCGGCCATGGCGGAAAAGGACCCCGGCCAGGTCCAGCAGGACGTGTTCGCCCAGAGCGGCGCCATGGCCCAGTCGCTGGAAAAGGAAGGGGCTGCCGAAGAATTGCTCGGCAAGGATTTCGGCACCTGCACCGACCTGGGCAAGGCCGCCTTTGCCGCGGTTCAGGAAGCCCAGAAGTCCTGAACCCGGTCAGGCAATCCGGCCGAAGGCTTCGAACAGTTCGTCCATTTGCCCGGCCAGTGCGGGCGAAAGCCGCTGCGGCAGGGCGTCGCGGGCGAAGAATCCCAGCTCGATCACTTCACGCCCATCGGCGCGCGGCTCTCCCGTGGCCAGTCCGGCAATCACGTGGACCCGGTTGACGGTGCCATGCAGCGGTTCCTCGGCCACGGAATGGACGAAGGGGCGCTCCAGCACGCAGCCCGTTTCCTCGCGCAGTTCGCGCATTGCGGCGGCGACCGGTTTTTCGCGGCGGGCAATGCCGCCACCGGGGAGCATCCAGTTGCCGGTGCCATAGGAATGGCGGATCAGCAGCAGCCGCCCCTCTGCGTCGAAAGCCAGGACCCGGCAGCCATTCAGGCGCACTTTGGCCAGCCGCCACCACCGCTTGCGTATGGCGTGTGCGAACCGCAGGCCAGTCCGGTGAAGGGAGGGTGGGATCAGGTGAAGCATGTCACCGGTTGATGCGCCGCGTGCAGCAGCCGCGCAACCGGCAAATCGTGCTCGCCCGCCAGCGCCGCTTCGAACAGGGCCTGCTTTTCCGCGCCCCGGATCACGAAGACCAGGGCATCGCTGTCCAGCAGGGCGGGCATGGTCAGGCTGAGCCGCGCGAAAGGCGCTTCGGGCGGCAGGGGATCGGGCACCAGGCGGCGCAGGGGCTGCGGATCGTCTGCCTGCGGATCGGTATTGGGAAACAGCGAGGCGATATGCCCGTCCGTGCCCATGCCCAGCCAGGCCAGGGCAAAGTGCGGCGGGGCCAGCCCTTCCTCCAGCGCGACGACGCGGGCGCCCAGCGGTTCCAGCGCCGCGCGAATGCGCCCGACGTTGCTGGCCGGATGATCTTCCGGCACGACCCGGTCATCCCCCGGCCAGACGGCGATGCGGCTCCAGTCGAGGCCCAGGCGCGCCAGTTCGGCCAGGATCGGGAACGGGGTGGACCCGCCGGGTATCGTAATGGCCACCTCTCCGTTCGCGGCGCCAAGGGCTTCGCCCAGCCGCGTCTGGAGCCAGGTGGCGATCTGCGCGTCGCTTGCGCCGGGGATGATGTCAGCCGTGTTCATGCCCCGCGCGATAGCAGGTGCGCCGCGCGGGCGGAACGGCTGTGCAATGCTATGCGAAAAAGGGGGGCTATGCGAGAAGCGAGGTAAGGAACCACACACGCTGCTCGGCCTGGTCGGTCCAGTCGTCCGCCGCCCCTTCGGTGGCATTGTCGCCAGCGGCCCCCGCAGCGGCCTTGGCCTCGCGCAGCGCGGCGATCAGGGTGCGGTTGTCCTCGGCCAGTTCGGCAATCATCTTGTCCGCCGAAAGCGTGGCATCATCCTGGTCGGCAATCCGGCTCTGCGCGGCAATCGCACCGATCGAGGTGAGCGTCGCCGCACCGTTCTTGCGCACGCGTTCCGCCACCAGATCGGTCAGGGCGAAGATTTCCGCCGCTTGTTCATCGAACAGCAGGTGCAGGTCGCGGAACTGCGGCCCGCGCACGTGCCAGTGGAAGTTCTTGGTCTTGAGATAGAGCGCAAAGCAATCGGCCAGCAGCCGGTTCAGACTGTCGGTCAGCGCGGCCTGGGCATTGGTCTTGGTCATTGGGGTGTCTCCCTTGTTGGCCTTGGTTTACCGCAGCACCTCTAATCGTTCCAGACGATTGAAATGCTCACAATGATCGTCAAGAGCGATTAACGCAGGATCAGCGCCAAGGTTCCCCCCACCCCAAGCAGGATGCCTGCAATCCGGCGCAAACGGAGCAGCGGGAAAGAGAGCAGACGGCTGCCACTGCTCCACCCCAGCCCTACCGAAGCGAGCGCGCCAGCCACCACGCCGAACATGGCCGCACCGGGGAGCACCGCCGCCAAGGTCAGCCCGAACAGGACGATCCGGACCGCGTCGAAAATCTGCACGAGCGCAAAGGCCAGGCCCATGGCGCCGAGCGACCGGGTCGGCTCCACCGGCACCGGACCGGGCCGCCGCAGGATCATCTCCAGGCCGGCAAGCAGCAGGGCAAGTCCGGCTAGTAAAGGCGGCGCATGCGGAGCCAGCGTCTCTCCGCCCCAGACCGCAAGCGCCGAAGTCAGTGCCGAGGCCATCAGTGCGATAATCAGCAGGCTAAGCCGCTTGCCGAGCCGCAGGGACAGCCCCGCAACCAGCATCTGGTCGCGCGCGCCCAGGCCCAGCAAGAGGGCGGCGACAAAAGCGGTTGCGAAAGCCAACATCGCCACGCTGCTGCGGCGGCGGGCGGGTCAGGTCAAGCCCTGGCCTTCAGGCCGCGTCGTCCATCGAATAGCCAGCAGAGCGGACCGTGCGGATCAGCTCCGTCCCGCCGGGCCGCTCGATCGCCTGGCGCAGGCGGCGGATGTGAACGTCCACCGTGCGCTCGTCGATTTCCTTGTCCATGCCCCAGACCGCGTCGATCAGCTGCTGGCGCGAATGGACGCGGCGCGGCTTTTCCATGAAGTGGCGCAGCAGGCGGAACTCGGTCGGGCCAAGGTGCAGGACTTCACCGCCGCGCTTCACGCGGTGCGCCGCCGGGTCCAGTTCCAGATCGGCAAAGGCCAGCATTTCCCCGGCCAGCGCGGGGCGGCTGCGGCGCAGCAGCGCCTCGGCCCGGGCGAGCAGTTCGCGCGGCGAGAACGGCTTGGTCAGGTAATCGTCCGCGCCGGTCTTCAGGCCGCGGATCTTGTCCTCTTCCTCGCCCCGCGCGGTCAGCATCATGATCGGCACGCGGGCGCTGTCCTTGGCCTTGCGCAGCTGGCGGCAGACCTCCACCCCGGACAGGGATTCGATCATCCAGTCGAGCACGATCAGGTCCGGCAAGTCCTCGCGCACCATGATCAGCGCGTCCTCGCCATCGGCAGTGGCGCGCACGTCATAGCCTTCGGAATTGAAGTGCCATTGCAGCAGTTCGGACAGCGCCGTGTCGTCCTCGACGATGAGCACCGAAGGCTGCATCAGATCACCTTGTCTTGCCCGCCGGGCAGTTCCCGCTCGGAATAGTAGAGGCCGGTCGCCGCGAAATAGACCATTTCGGCGACATTGGTGGCGTGGTCGCCGACCCGCTCCAGATTACGGGCCACGAACAGCAGCTGCGCGGCAGAGCTGATCGTCGCCGGGTTTTCCATCATGTGAGCGACCAGGTTGCGGAACAGGCTGTCGTAGAAATTGTCGAGCTTTTCATCGCGGTGGATCACTTCCACCGCCAGTTCCGCATCGCGCGCGCCATAAGCGTTGAGCACGTCGCGGACCATGCCCTGGGCAATCTCGGCCATGGCGGGGATCAGGGTCAGCGGCCCCAGTTTCGAGCGGCCCTCGATATCGCCCACGCGCTTGGCGATGTTCTTGGCATAGTCGCCGATCCGCTCGATCACGCCGGAAATCTTGAGCGCCGCGATCACGTCGCGCAGGTCGTCCGCCATCGGGGCGCGGAGCGCAATCACCCGCACGGCCAGCCGGTCAACCTCGGCCTCCAGCGCGTCCAGCTTCTTGTCGGTATCGACCACCAGACCCGCCGCCGCCTCGTCACGCCGGGCAAGCGCGTCGACCGCATCGCGGATCATCACTTCGGCGAGGCCACCCATCTCCGCGATCAGCCCGCGAAGCTGGCCGATCTCGGTATCGAATGCCTTGACTGTATGCTCGGCCATCGCTCGTTCCTTACCCGTAACGTCCGGTAATGTAATCCTTGGTGCGCTCTTCGCGCGGATTGGTAAATATCTGTTCGGTCGGGCCGTATTCGACAACCTTGCCGAGGTGGAAGAAGGCCGTGCGCTGCGAAACGCGCGCCGCCTGCTGCATCGAGTGGGTGACGATGACGATGGCATAGCGCCCGCGCAGATCGTCGATCAGTTCCTCGATCCGGGCCGTTGCAATCGGGTCAAGGGCCGAGCACGGCTCGTCCATCAGGATCACTTCGGGGCTGACCGCGATGGCGCGGGCAATGCACAGGCGCTGCTGCTGGCCGCCGGACAGCGCGGTGCCGGCATCGCCGAGGCGGTCCTTCACTTCGTCCCACAGACCGGCGCGGCGCAGCGACTTTTCGACGATCGCGTCCATTTCCGCCTTGCCATTGGCCAGGCCGTGGATGCGCGGGCCATAGGCGACGTTTTCATAAATCGACTTGGGGAACGGGTTGGGCTTCTGGAACACCATGCCGACACGGGCGCGCAGCTGCACCACGTCCATCGACTGGCCATAGATGTCCTCACCGTCGAGCGTGATTTCCCCTTCGACGCGGCAACCCGGGATCGTGTCGTTCATCCGGTTGAGCGTGCGCAGGAAGGTCGACTTGCCGCAGCCCGACGGGCCGATGAAGGCCGTGACATAGTCCGACGGAATGTCGATCGAGACATCGTCGATGGCCTGTTTCGCCCCGTAGAACACGTTGACGTTGCGGGCGGAGATTCGGTTCGTTTCGGTCATGGGATTACCAGCGGGTCTCGAAACGGGCGCGCAGGTAGATTGCGAGGCCGTTCATGGCGAGGAGGAAGACAAGCAGCGCAATGATCGCCGCCGAGGTGTTCTGGACAAAGGCGCGGTCGATTTCGCCCGACCACAGGAAGATCTGCATCGGCAGCACGGTGGAGCTGTCGGTAATGCCCTGCGGCGGATTGGCAGCGAACATGCGCATGCCGATGATCAGCAGCGGCGCGGTTTCGCCCAGGGCGCGCGCCATGCCAATGATCGTACCGGTCAGGATACCCGGCAGCGCCAGCGGCAGGACGTGGTGGAAGGTCGCCTGGACCGGGCTTGCGCCGACAGCCAGAGCGGCGTCGCGGATCGAGGGCGGGACGGCCTGGATCGCGTTGCGCGCGGCAATCACGATCACCGGCATGGTCATCAGCGCCAGGGTCATGCCGCCGACCAGCGGCGAGGACCGCGGCATTCCGAACAGCTGGATGAAGATCGCCAGGCCCAGCAGGCCGAAGATGATCGAGGGCACGGCAGCCAGGTTGTTGATCGACACTTCGATCCATTCCACCCAGCGCGAACGCGGCGCGAATTCCTCCAGCCAGATCGCGGCCAGCACGCCCAGCGGGAACGAGAGGACCAGCGTGACCCCCATGGTCAGCAGCGAGCCCTTGAACGAGCTCCAGATGCCGGCATTGGCGGCGTCGGTGGAATCCGAACCGGTCAGGAAAGCCCAGTCGATGCCGCCCATGCCGTTCTTCAGCATGGTGAACAGCAGGAACGCGAGAAAGGCCAGCGACACGCCAATCGCGGTCACGCCCATCAGGCGAAAGCGCCGCTCTGCCGCATAGCGCCGCGCCAGGCGCTTTGCCATTTCGGGCGACTGCCACTGGGATGCAGGATTACTCATAAGCCTCCCGGAAGCGCTTCACGACGCGCAGGGCAACGATGTTGAGAGCAAGCGTGACCACGAACAGGACCAGGCCCAGGGCAAAGGCCGACAGCGTGGCCGGGTGGGCAAAGTCGCCGTCGCCGGTCAGCAGGCGGGCGATCTGGTACGTCACCGTGGTCATCGAATCGAACGGATTGGCCGACAGGCGCGCAGCCGCACCGGCCGCCATGTAGACGATCATGGTTTCGCCGATGGCGCGGCTGATCGCCAGCATCACCCCGGCGACGATGCCGGGCAGGGCCGCCGGGATCAGCACCTTGCGGATGGTTTCCGACTTGGTGGCGCCCATGGCCAGGCTGCCGTCGCGCATGGCCTGCGGCACGGCGGCGATGGAATCGTCGGCCATCGAGGAGACGAAGGGAATGATCATCACCCCCATCACCAGGCCCGCCGCCAGGGCGGATTCGGTGGTGGGATTGGGAATGCCGATGGCGGCCGCGAAATCGCGTACCAGCGGCGCCACGGTCAGGGCGGCGAAATAGCCGTAAACGACCGTCGGCACGCCGGCCAGGATCTCCAGCGCGGGCTTGACCCAGCGGCGGAAACCGGCCGAGGCATATTGCGTCAGGTAGATCGCGCTCATCAGGCCCAGCGGGACAGCCACGATCATGGCAATGATCGCACCGATGAACAGAGTGCCCCAGAAAAGCGGAACCGCGCCCAGCTTTTTGCCCAGTTCGGCATTGATCGGCGCGAAGGGATCGGGGTTCCAGTTGGTCCCGAACAGGAAGTCGATCGGGCTGACGTGGGTGAAGAAGATGAAGGCTTCGAACACCAGCGAGCCGATGATGCCCAGCGTGGTGACAATCGCGACGCAGGATGCCGCCAGCAGCAGACCCAGCACGCCGCGCTCAACTTTGGTCCGCGCCGGGAAGTCCTTGGTCACGCGGGTATAGCCGAAAGCACCGCCCGCCAGGGCCAGTACCAGGGTCAGACCCGCACCGATCCAGCTGAACCGCGCGAGAATCTCCGCGACCGGGCCGGTCAGTGCAGCCGCTTCGGGGCGGAACGCGCCAAAGCCGTTGTTGCGGGCCGCGGCCAGCGCTTCGCTGATGATCGCGTCGCGCTCCATGTCCATCGCGGGCAGCAGCTGCGCCGCCGGATGAGCCAGGATCGCCCCATAGACCAGGCCCGGCGCAATCGCGTTCCAGATCGCCCAGCCGATCAAGGCCGGCAGGACCACCCACAGCGCCATGTGCAGCCCGTGGTAATTCGGCATCGCTTTCAGCGAACCGCGCCCGGTGTAAAGCGCTTGCGCCCGGCGGCGCGCGGTGAACCACGCAGCGCCGCCAAGCGCAATCAACACCAGCAAGACAAGTGCAGGGGACATTGCTGCCTTACTTGAGCGTCGAGGCGTCCATCGCCACCGGATTGGCGGCGATCAGGGCGTTCTTCGCGCGGACGTCATCCGGCGAAATGACCATGCCCTTGCTCTTCAGCAGGCCGTCCGGCCCCCAGACCTTGGCCCAGGTCGCGATGAATTCCTTCAGGCCCGGAACCGAGTTCAGGTGCGCCATCTTGACGTAGATGTAGAGCGGGCGCGCGCCCGGATAGCTGAAGTCGGAGATCGAGGCATAGGTCGGCTGGACCCCGCCCATGGTGATGCCCTTCAGCTTGTCCATGTTCTCTTCCAGGAACGAGAAGCCGAACACGCCGATGGCATTCGGGTTTTCGGCCAGCTTCTGGACGATCAGGTTGTCTTCTTCGCCCGAGTCGACATAGGCGCCGTCTTCACGGACTTCGGTGCAGACCTTCTTGTGCGCGTCGGCATCCTTTTCCTTCAGCGCCTTCATCGCCGGATCGGTGTCGCAGCCCTTGGCCAGGATCAGTTCGGCCAGAGCATCGCGGGTGCCGCTGGTCGTCGGCGGACCGTAAACCAGGATCGGCAGTGCCGGGAGGGCCGGGTTCACGTCCTTCCAGGTCTTGGCCGTGTTCGGCTTGCCGAACGGATTGGCGGCCAGCGCCTTGTAGACGTCAACCGGGGTCAGGGCGATGCCGGGGCCGCTCTTGCCTTCGGCAAAGGCGATGCCGTCCAGGCCGACCTGGATTTCGGCAATGTCCTTCACGCCGTTCTTCTGGCAGGTTTCGAATTCCGACTTCTTGATCCGGCGCGAGGCGTTGGCAATGTCCGGGAACTTCGCACCGACGCCTTCGCAGAACATCTTGATGCCCGCGCCCGAACCGTTCTGTTCGACCTTGGGAGCCTTGACGCCGCCCTTGGCGACTTCTTCGGCCACGGCAGCGGCAAAGGGATAAATCGTCGATGAACCGACGGCCCAGGCCGCATCGCGGCTGGCGCCCGAAGAGCCGCCACCGCAGGCAGCAAGGGCGACGGAAGAGATCGCAGCAAAAGCAAGGGTCTTAAAACGGGTCATGGCAGCCTCGTATCAATGAGTCGGACGCCAGTTAGGCAATCTCTATGACACTTATGTGACACAAAGGCGAACAGCCACTTGTCGCGATTGTGACAGGATCCCGACGCGGGCTTTCCGCCACCCTTCGGAGCGGGCCCGCCGGGGAAAGGTCAGAATTGTTCTATCGAATCAGGTGATTGCCAGGACACAGCAAAAACACCTATTTAAATCAGGTTAACTTGAGTCGGTTCCTTCAAGCTCGCCGCTCTGCGCCTGCGGGAAGTCTCGACCAGTGGCAGTTTCCCGGGGGTTTTTCATGGCTGTGCGTTGTCTCGAATCCGTAGTGTCGAAGAGCCAGGGAGCAACCGGACATTCCGGTCCGGGGCGTTGGTCAACGCTGATGCGCCACCGCCTTCTGGTGGACGTTGCACGGTCGATGGCGCCTGCCGTGGTTGGTTTCATGGGCCTGGGTGTCGCCTCGGCCCTGGTCGCACCGGCAGCGCAAGCCGCGATTCCGACGCTGCAGCCGGGCGACAAGGTCTACAATCCGATCACTGGCTCGGTCGAAACGGTTACCCAGGTCATCGCTCCGGCCTCGGTCGCCACGGATGCTGGCTGGGTGATCCTGCTGGCCCAGACGGTGGGCGACCGGTTCACGATCAGCGGGGGCGGGACCAGCTATACTTTTGAAGTGACTGCCATCACGACCACCAAGGTCGGCACTGTCGATGTTGTCACGGCCGTTACGCTCAAGAACCTGACCACGAACACCAGCCAGGTTGTTGCAACCGCGCAGCCGCTTTCGGGCGATGGCTCCAGCGGTTCCGGCGCAAACACCATTCCCTTCACTCCGCCCTCGGGAAGCGAGAACACGATCTACGAGGTCAAGAAGGGCGGCGACGGCGGGAATGGCCGCGACGGGGCCATCTTCGTTCCGGCGACTTCGGGCGGCGACGGCGCGACCGGTCCGACGATCGACAAGGTTGTTGTCGGTCCGCTGTCCATCACGGCCGTGCCCAATTCCCCTGCCGGAATCTATGTTGCGAGTATCGGAGGCGACGGTGGCGACGGCGGCAGTTCCTATCTCAACCTTGCTGGCGGCGGCAAACCGGGCGGTGCCGCCGGAGCGGGTGGAACCGTCAATCTTACGGTTGGTTCGGGCGTCACCATCAGCACCTCGGGCAACCAGGTCTATGGCATCTTTGCACAAAGCGCCGCCGGGACCGGCGGTTCGGGCGGAAGCGGTTATGCCACGACCGGTGGCGGCGGTTCCGGCGGCGAAGCCAGCCAGGGCGGAACTGTCACGCTGAGCAGCCAGGCCATCATCAACACCACCGGCAACAATGCCGCTGGTATCCTGGCCCAGTCTGTCGGGGGAAGCGGCGGTTCCGGCGGGTCCAGCTATGTGTCGGTCAGCAGCGGGGGCGGCGGTTCCTATGGCGGCAACGGCGGGTCGGTCTCGGTCACGCACGGCGGCACCGTGCAGACCAGCGGAAGCTTTGCCTATGGCGTCCTGGCCCAATCCATCGGCGGAACCGGCGGCAATGCCGGTTCCAGCATTCTCACTCTGCCGCTGGGAAGCAGTGGCGGACCCGGCGGGAACGGCGGCAATGTTTCGCTGACCGCGACGTCTTCCTCGGTCACGCGCACCAGCGGGAATTTCTCCTCCGGCCTGGTCGCGCAATCGGTCGGCGGCGGCGGCGGCAATGGCGGGACTGACGTTGCCATTGTCACCTTCGGATCCGCTGGCGGCTCCGGCGGCAGTGCCGGAAGCGCCTCGATCACAGTCGATGCGGGTGCCCTGGTCGAAACGCGCGGCAATTGGGCCGATGGCGTGGTGGCACAATCGATCGGCGGCGGCGGCGGTAGCGGCGGCATTTCCGGTGGACTTGTCGCGCTTGGCACGTCCGGGACAGGCGGTGGTTCTGCCTCGCAGGTGTCGATCAACAGCGGCGGCTCGATCATCACGCGCGGGCAGGATTCGCGTGGCCTGTTCGCGCAGTCGGTTGGCGGTGGAGGCGGTTCCGCTGGCGGCTCCTTTGGCGTGGTCGCGCTCGGTTCCAGCAGCGGCACGGGCGGCAACGGCGGCAATGTCACCATTGCCCAGCAGGCGGCAGGCTCGATTCAGACCAGCGGCGCCGGTTCAACCGGGATCTTTGCGCAGACCATCGGCGGCGGTGGCGGCTCTGGCAGTGTTGGCATCGGCCTGGCCAGTGTGGGCGGAACCGGTAGCGCCGGTGGTTCTGGCGGGATTGTCTCGGTCAGCAATGCCGGTTCGATCACCACGCAGGGTGATCTGGCCAAGGGTATCTTCGCGCAGTCCGTTGGTGGCGGCGGCGGCTCTGGCGGCAGCGCCGGATCGCTGCTGGTGTCGATCGGCGGCAGCGGCAGCGGTGCGGGCACTGGCGGGACCGTCAACGTCACGCACAGTGGTTTCATCTCGACTGCGGGTGCGGAAGCAATCGGCATCCAGGCACAATCGGTCGGTGGCGGCGGCGGCAGTGCCGGGGGTGCGATCACGGTCGGCAGCTTCGTGGGTGTCGCGCTGGGCGGCAGCGGCAGCGGCGGCGGTGCCGGCGGCAACGTAACGCTGAATTTCCAGCCTGCGACGATCAATGGCCCATTGGGGCCGACGACGGCCAATCCCTCGATTTCCACTGCCGGGCGCGGGGCCCACGGCGTCCTCGCCCAATCGGTTGGCGGCGGCGGCGGCAACGGCGGTTTCGCCGCGGCTGCGGGCCTCAGCGTCGGGGCCGGTGGCAGCTTCGCAATCGGCGGAACGGGCGGCGCTGGCGGGAGCGGCGGCCTGGTCAACCTGGCGGGCGATGTCAGTGTAACAACGGCAGGGGCGAACGCCCATGGCATCCTGGCCCAGTCGGTTGGCGGCGGCGGCGGCAACGGCGGTCTGGCCGTTGCGGTCCAGCTGACCTCCGGAGCTGCATTCTCGCTCGGCATCGGCGGGTCTGGGGGGAATGGAGGCGTCGGCGGCAACGTCTCTGCCAACACCGGCGGAACCATCGCGACCCAGGGTGACTTCAGCACGGGCTTTACCGCCCAGTCGGTCGGCGGCGGCGGCGGCAATGGCGGGATGTCCGTTTCAGTAGCCGGTTCGGGCGGGCTTGCGACGGTCAGCGTGGCCGCAGGCTTTGGCGGTCAGGGCGGACTGGGCGGTTCGGGCGGCACGGTCCTGGGCAATTTCCTCGGGCAGATCCGCACCTCCGGCCACGATGCGGGCGGTGCTGTCGTGCAATCGCTGGGCGGTGGTGGCGGCAGCGGCGGATTTAACATTGCCGCCGCGATGGACGCGTCAAAGTTTGGCGGAGTAAGCGCAGCGGTCGGCTTTGGCGGAACCGGCGGCAATGGCGGCGCCGGGGGCACCGTAACCGGCACGGTCGGTTCGGCGGCAACCGTGGGCAATCGCTCCAACGGGGTGACGATCCAGAGCGTGGGCGGCGGCGGCGGCGCTGGCGGCTTCAATGTGTCCGGCGCAGTCAATGCCACGGTCGGCGTGGGCGGTGCGGCGGCGATCGGCTTTGGCGGTGCTGGCGGCGGCGGCGGTGCGGGCGGCACGGTTACGGGCACGGTAACGGCAGGAGCCTCGACCGAAGGCGATCAGTCCACTGGCGTTGCAATCCAGTCGCTGGGCGGCGGGGGCGGCGCAGGCGGCTTCAACATTGCGGGCAGCCTCAGCGCGGGCGGCACGGCAGCTTTTGCGGCATCAGTCGGCTTCGGCGGTTCCGGCGGCGGCGGCGGTTCGGCCGGTGATGCAACCGGCACGGTCACTGGCCTGGTGACGACCAGGGGAGCGCAGTCCACGGGCGCCATCGTCCAGTCGGTCGGCGGCGGCGGCGGCTCTGGCGGGTTCAGCATTGCGGGCGGACTGGCTGCTTCGGGCGGCGGCTCCGGGGCAGTGACGGTCGGTTTCGGCGGGTCCGGGGGCAGCGCCGGAAACGCCGCGGTCGCGCAGCTGACGCGAAGCGGCGATACCGGCACCCGGGGCAGCAATTCATCGGCCATCGTCGTTCAGTCGCTTGGCGGCGGGGGCGGTGCAGGCGGATTTTCGGTCAGCGGAGCCCTGGCCGGGGCAAGCACCGGCGCGGGCGCTGTTGGCGTCGGCATCGGCGGGTTTGCCGGCGGCGGCGGCAATGCGGCGCG
Source organism: Novosphingobium sp. NPDC080210 (assembly GCF_050281025.1). NCBI lineage: Bacteria > Pseudomonadati > Pseudomonadota > Alphaproteobacteria > Sphingomonadales > Sphingomonadaceae > Novosphingobium > Novosphingobium sp. NPDC080210. The sequence continues at coordinate 82,433 of NZ_JBNNWL010000003.1, read as the reverse complement.
GGCCGAGCTTACCCTGACCGGCAATACGGCCACGGTGGGCCGTCTCAGCGACGCGATCACGGTCCAGTCGCTGGGTGGCGGCGGCGGTGCGGGCGGCTTCACCGTCGGCGGGGCCCTGTCGGGTGCCGGGGCGGGCAGCGGTGCCGTGGGCCTGGGCATCGGCGGCCTGGGCGGATCGGGCGGCAGCGCGGGACTGGCGAAGGCCACGATCACCGGCGATGTCAGCTCTACCGGAGAATTGAGCCGGGCCATTCTGGTCCAGTCGGCAGGCGGCGGCGGCGGCGCGGGCGGTTTCTCGGTCGGCGGCGCCCTTTCGGGTGCGGGTACGGGTAGCGGCGGCGTCGGTCTGGGCGTCGGCGGTTTCGGCGGCGATGGCGGCCTGGCCGGACAGGCACAACTGACGCTGGCCGGCAATACGGTGACGCTTGGCCGCTTGAGCGACGCGATCACCGTGCAATCGCTCGGCGGCGGTGGCGGTGCCGGCGGCTTCACGGTCGGTGGAGCCCTGTCCGGTGCGGGAACGGGCAGCGGTGCAGTGGGCGTCGGGGTCGGCGGTTTTGGCGGCGCTGGCGGCGCGGCGGCCAATGCGACGGCAACGATCACGGGCAACATCGGCACTGGAGGCGATCTGAGCCGCGGCCTGCTGGTCCAGTCGGCTGGTGGTGGCGGCGGCGCGGGCGGCTTCGCCGTGGGCGCAGCCTTGTCCGCATCCGGGACCGGCAGCGGCGCGGTCGGTGCGGGGATCGGCGGTTTCGGCGGTGAAGGCGGCACTTCCGCCGAAGCCAGCCTGACCCTGACCGGCAGCACGGTCACTCTGGGCCGGGGCAGCGACGGGATCGTGGTCCAGTCGCTGGGCGGCGGCGGCGGTGCCGGCGGGTTCAGCGTAGGCGGGGCTTTTTCGGGCTCGGGCACGGGTAGCGGGGCGGTTGGTGTCGGCATCGGCGGCTTCGGCGGTGCGGGCGGCAGTGCATCGAATGCCATGGCCACTGTCACGGGCGACGTTGGAACCAGCGGCGCGCTCAGCCGCGGTCTGCTGGTCCAGTCGCTGGGCGGGGGCGGCGGTGCCGGGGGCTTCACGGTCGGCGGATCGATCTCGGGCGCAAGCAGCGGCAGCGGCGCGGTTGGCGTGGGCCTGGGCGGTTTCGGCGGCAGCGGCGGCGCGGGCGCGAACGCTTCGCTTGTCTTCAGCGGAAACTTTGCAACGCGCGGTATTTTCTCCGATGCCATCTCGGTCCAGTCGATTGGCGGCGGCGGCGGGGCTGGCGGCTTCAGCGTGGCAGGCGCGGTTTCCGGGGCCAGCACCGGCAGCGGGGCCGTGGGCGTAGGCCTGGGCGGCTTTGGCGGTGCGGGCGGCAATGCCGGGAACGTCGTTGCCACGGTAACCGGCAGCGGCAGCACGTCGGGCAGTTTCAGCACGGCGGTCCAGGCCCAGTCGATCGGCGGCGGCGGCGGCGCTGGCGGGTTCAGCATCGCGGGCGGAGCCTCGTTCGCGGGCAATGGATCGGGCGCCGTGGGCCTGGGCATGGGCGGCTTTGGCGGTAACGGCGGCCATGCCGGGACCGTCTCGCTTACCCGCTCTGGCGATACCCTGACCGAAGGCTTGGGCAGCACGGCGATCCTGGCCCAGTCGCTGGGCGGCGGCGGCGGCAATGGCGGCATGGCCATTGCCGGCAGCGTATCGGGATCAAGCAAGGCCGGCGGTGCGCTCAGCCTTGGCCTGGGCGGCTTTGGCGGCGGCGGCGGCAATGCGGCAGCCGTGACCGCCGACGTCAGCGGCCAGGTCCTGACCAAGGGGTTCAACTCGACCGGCGTCCTCGCGCAGTCGCTGGGTGGCGGCGGCGGTAACGGCGGAATGTCGATTGCCGGATCGGTCGGCCTGTCGGGCGACATGGCCGGGGCGATTTCGATTGGCGTCGGCGGCTTTGGCGGCGGCGGGGGCAATGCGGCCAGCGTCAACCTGGTCCGCACCGGCAATACCTTCACCACTCTGGGCGGTTCGAACGGCGTGGTCGCGCAATCGGTCGGCGGCGGCGGCGGCAATGGCGGCATGAACATCAGCGGCAGCCTGGCCATTGGCGCCAAGCAGGGCGGCGCAGTCTCGCTCGGCCTCGGCGGCTTCGGGGGTGACGGCGGGAATGCCGGCAATGTCTCGCTTGCCCTGGCCGGCAGCATCGTGACCAGCGGCACGACCGGTCTTGCCTCGCGCGGGGCTGGCCTGCCCGGCTTTGCCACCGGAAACGGCGTGGGCGGCAACGGCCTGGTCGCGCAATCGATCGGTGGCGGCGGCGGCAATGGCGGCCTCAACGTCAGCGCGGGCATTGCCCTGACCAACCCGTCCGGTGGCGATTCCGCCAGCGCGGCGATCGGCATCGGCGGTTTCGGCGGCGGCGGCGGCAATGCCGGCACGGTCACGGCCAGCTCCATCGGCGAGAACGGCACGCAAGGCCTGCTGGTCGCCAATGGCAATGGCAATTCCGCCTTCCTGGCCCAGTCGATTGGCGGCAGCGGCGGAGCCGGCGGGATCAATGTGTCCGGCGGAATCTCCATGGACGGCAACCTGGCCCTGGGCATTGGCGGCTTTGGCGGCGCAGGCGGAACGGCAAGCGCAGTCAGTGCAACCGTGCGTTCCGACGTGTTCGCGGCTGGCGCAGGCTCGGCCGGTATCGTCGCCCAATCGCTTGGCGGCGGGGGCGGTCTCGGCGGGATCAACGTCTCGGGCGGGATCACCCTGACCAAGGACGCGGGCCTGCCAACCCTGACCCTGGGCATTGGCGGCTTTGGCGGTGCGGGCAATATCAGCGGCAATGTGACGGTCGACCAGGCCGGCCGCATTGGCGTGGAAGGCGGCAGCACTGTCGGTATTCTGGCGCAGTCCATCGGCGGCGGCGGCGGCATGGGCGGGATCAACGTGTCCGGCTCGGCCACGGCATCGAACCAGAAGACCGGCATGGCCATCGCGGTCGGCGTGGGCGGCAATGGCGGCAGCGGGGCTCATGCGGGCAGCGTGGCGGTCAGCAGCCGCGGCCTGATCGAAGTGAACAGAAACACCCCGGCTGATCAGCTGAACCCGCCGGAAAACCTGCCCAGCACGGTTTCGTCGATCCTGCAGATGCTGGGACTGAAAACGCTGGAAGGGCCTTCGTCAGCGACGGCGGGCATTCTTGCCCAGTCGGTCGGCGGCGGGGGCGGCATCGGCGGGCTCAACGGAACTCTGGCGGTTGCGCCCCTGGGCAGCACGGCGGCCATCGGGATCGGCGGCAGCGGCGGCGCGGCGGGCAATGCCTCCACGGTGAGCGTGGTGCGCGGCTATGCGCCGGGCGGCAGCGGCGGCGAGACTGCGGCGCCTGCAACGATCTGGACCCGGGGTGACAATGCCTCCGGCCTGGTCGCCCAGTCGATCGGCGGCGGCGGCGGCATGGCCGGAATGACCCTGGGCTTTGCGCTTTCCGGCGTTACTTCGCCGCCCGAAGGGGAAAAGAACCTTGCGGCGAACATCGTCGTGGGTGGCAGCGGCGGAGCATCGGGCACTGGCGATGACGTATCCGTCCGCCATGCCGGGAACATCGCGACCGAAGGCGACCGGTCCGATGGCATCACTGCGCAGTCGATCGGCGGCGGCGGCGGCAGCGCCAACTACAGCCTTGGCCTGGGCCTGTTCCGCAAGGCCAATGCCATGTCGCTGGCCATCGGCGGCGACCCTGCCGACGGCAGCGCGGCTGGTGACGTGGCGGTCAATCACACGGGCGACCTGTGGACCGGGGGCAAGGATTCCGTCGGCATCCGCGCCCAGTCAATCGGCGGCGGCGGTGGCGACACCAAGATGACCATGGCGCTCAGCCTGCTTTCCGACAACTCGGTGGGCGTCTCGATCGGCCGCAAGGGCGGCGCTGGCGGCCAGGGCGGCAACGTGGGCGTCAATGCCGCAGGCACGATCACCACCATGGGGCAGGGTGCCACGGCAATCCTCGCGCAATCCGTGGGCGGCGGCGGCGGCACCAGCTCGGCCACTTCGGTCAGCATGTCCACAACGGACGACAGCAGCGGCTCGCACGGAATGAGCATGGCGGTCGGCATCGAAGGCGGCACCGGCGCGGTTTCCGGCAATGTCTCAGTCGGGAACCTGGCCACGATCAACACGGTCGGCGCCAATGCACGCGGCATCCTGGCGCAGTCCATCGGCGGCGGCGGCGGGGTTGGCGGCAGCGCGACTGCCATTGCCTTCCGCGCGGCGACCCAGGTGGGCCTCTCGCTGGGCGGTGCCGGCGGCAGCGGCGCGGCCTCTGGCACGGTCGGCGTGACCAACGGCGCGGGCATCACCACCCGGGGCGACGATGCCGAAGCGATCCTCGCCCAGTCCATCGGCGGCGGCGGCGGCATTGGCGGCATGGTCAGCGTGATCGGCTTCCAGGTTGGCGGGGTGAAGTCCGGCACGGACCAGACCACGGTGAACGTGGCGGTCGGCGGCAAGGGCGGAACCGGTGCGGTTTCCGGCAATGTCACGGCCACCAACAACGGCCAGATCGTCACCCTGGGCAAGCGTTCCTACGGTATCCGCGCCGAAAGCATCGGCGGCGGCGGCGGCAGCGGCGGCGCCGTGATCAATGCCCGTCTCCAGGGCAGCGGGCAGAGCACCGGGGTTGATATCAACATCGGCGGCTCGGGCGGAATCGGCGGAGCGGCCGGGACGGTTGCCGTTACCAACAATGGCGTAATCCAGACCGGAGGCAGCGAAGCGGCCGGGATCGTTGCGACCAGCATTGGCGGCGGCGGCGGCAGCGGCGGCGTGGTGCTGGACCTGTTGCTGGGCGGAACCGGTGGCAAGTCGACCCAGCAGTTCAAGTTGAACGTCGGCGGGGCCGGGGGCACCGGCGGCACGGGCGGCAATGTCACGGTCACGAACAGCGCGACCGGCACGATCCGCACCTTCGGCGACAGCGGCTATGGCATTCTTGCCCAGTCGATCGGCGGGGGCGGCGGGCGCGGTTCCTCGGTCATTTCCGCGACCGGGCTGGCAGCCAGCGAAGAGAGCATGATCCTGGGCCTCAGCCTGGGCGGGAAGGGCGGTTCCGGCAATTCGGCCGGAAACGTGACGGTCAGCAACGCCGGGACGATCACCACCAGCGGCAAGGACGCGCATGGCATCTTTGCCCAGTCGATCGGCGGCGGCGGCGGCACCGGCGGCATGGCCCTGGCCGGCGTGATTTCCGGAGCAGCCAGCAAGAACACCCACGTGTTCGCGGTTGGCGGACTGGGCGGCGACGGAGCCAATGCCGGAGCGGTGACGGTCAACAACACCGGCTCGATCGTTACCCTGGGTGACCGCGCAGACGGCATCCGCGCCCAGTCGGTCGGCGGCGGCGGCGGCGATGCCAATGTCGGGCTGATGCTCGGCACCAGCAAGTCCGGTCTGGCCGGCAACCTGTTCAACGGCGTGCTGGGCGCAGTAGGCGGCGGCAGCGGCGGCGAGGGTGGTTCCGTCACGGTCAACCACACCGGATCGATCACCGTGATGGGCCGCAATTCGCAAGCGATTTCGGCGGCCAGCATCAACGGCGGCGGCGGCTCGCTGACCTTCGACCTGTCCGGCATCACCGACCTGGTCGGAACCCCGCTGGACCCGGCAGGCGAACTGCGCTCCACCATTGCGGCCAAGCTGGGCGGCAAGGACACCAGCGGCGCCAAGTCGGCAGCAGTGACGATCAATGCCGTCGGCAACCAGGCGGTTGCCGGTGCGGGAGGCAGCGGTTCCGGCGTCCAGTCCATCGGCGGCGGCGGCGGTACCGCCTATCTCAACCTCAAGTTCGTGCCGGTCGCGCAGAACACCGCGCAGCGCAGTGGGCGCAGCGGGCAGAGCGCGATGGCCCTGGCACCGCAAGCGGTTTCGGTGGACGGCCTGCTGTCCAATATCATCGTGGACCTCGGCGGAAGCGGAGGGACCGGCAACGGCGGCGGCGCCATCAGTGTCAACCTGGCCGGGCAGATCCTGACCAATGGCACCGACACACCCGGCCAGTTCTACCAGTCGGTCGGCGGTGGCGGGGGCCGTGACGTTCTGGCTATCGACACCACGCTGGCCAGCCCCGGTCAGATCATCGCCACGCTGGGCGCTACCAACACGACCGATTCTGCCGGCGGTGCCGTCATTGTCGTGCAGAGCGGCAGCATCGTTACCACGGGCGACATTGCCCCCGGTGCGATGTTGCAATCGATCGGTGGCGGCGGGGGCACTCTGGGCGCCCATGTCAGCGCTGGCCTGCCGCTTGGCGCCATCGCCGAGCTGACCCTGGGCGCAAACGGCGGCTCGGGCCTTGGCGGCGGTGCGGTTACGGGCACCTACAGCGGCGGCATCGGGACCTTCGGTGATTTCAGCTCCGGCCTGCTGGTCCAGTCGATCGGCGCGGGCGGCGGCAATGTCCGCCTGGCCGATATCGGGGCCAGTTCCATCACCATCGGCGGCGCAAACGGCGCGACCGGGGATGGCGGGGCGATTGCGGTTACCAACAATGGCCTGATCTCGACCTTGGGCCTGCGTTCGCACGGCGTGATGCTGCAATCGATCGGCGGCGGCGGCGGTGCGGTCTTCGGCGGCAACCTCGGCGGACTCGCCCTTCGGAGCGGCGGCACCGGCAATGGCGGGGCCATCAGCTTTGCCCAGACCGGCAACATCCTTGTCGATGGTGAAGGATCGCGCGGGGTAATTGCCCAGTCGCTTGGCGGCGGTGGCGGTTATGTCGAAGGTCTCTTCGCCGGCAGCGCAGGCGGAACGGGCAATGGCGCCGCGATCAACCTGCTGCTTGGCGGGGCGGTCATGGCCACGGCCCTGGATGCCACTGCGGTCTTTGCCCAAAGCAGCGGCGATGCAGGGGGCAATATCACGGTCACCGTATCGGGAGACGTGCGGGGCGGCAGCGGCACCGGCGCCGGGATCGTGCTGGACGGCGGCGCGGACAACCACATTCTCAGCAGCAAGTCGCTGTCCGCCGTTTCGCAGCTGGCGGCATCCGGCAGCACCGGCAACGACACGCTGGAGAATACCGGGCGCCTGTTCGGGAACGTGCTGCTGGGCGGGGGCAACAACCGGCTGCTCAACCGTGAAGGCGCAAGCTTCGTCGCCGCTTCGGATATCCAGCTTCGCACCGATCCCGCAGCCATCGGTGAGTTCCGCAACGAAGGCGTGCTGTTCATGGGGCTCAGCGCCCCGCTCCTGCCGCTCAACCTGGCGGCGGGCGAGCAATTCGCCAATGTCGACGGCGTGGCTCCGGCGCGGGATAACCTGCTGTTTGGCTCGCGGGTCATCACCCAGACCAACCTGGCAGGGGACTTCATCCAGTCGGCCAGCGGGCACATGGTCTTCGACGTCGCCTTCGGCCCCTATGCGTCGGACCAGATCCGCGCGAGCGGGAGTGCCATCGTCGATGGCACGATGGACGTGACGATGACCTGGCTGGAAAATGCCGATTCCTATGTTCTGGTTTCGACCGGACCGGGCGGCACTGCGCGCGATCTGGGCCTGGAAGTCACCGATACGCTGGCCATGGACTATCGCATCCTGGCGACGTCGCGCGGGATCGAACTGGATTTCACGAGCCATTTCGATCAGTCCTACCTGACCCCCAATGGCCAGGCGATCGGCAAGCACATGAACTCTGCCATCGAGGCGGGTGGTTCGGGCGGCATCGGCCGACTGACTGGCTGGCTTGCCAACCTGAAGGCGGGTGAAGAAGGCATCTTCACCGATCTGATGACGCAGATCAGCCCGGAAGCCTACCTGACCGCCAACAAGATCCACTATCTCGGCGCGGATCGCTTCCGTCGAAGCATGGCGGCATCCAGCACGGCGACCAAGGGCGAATGGGGCTGGTGGAGCAGCTTTGAGCACACCTCGTTCGATCAGGCTTCCAAGCCGGACCAGTATGCTGCGGATTCCACGGGCTACACCATGGCCATGGGAAGCAGCGGCGACATCGGCAGCGACCTGATCCTGGGCCTGGGCCTGGGCTATCGCCGGATCGATTCGTTCGCGGTGACGGACGGCACCCTGACGACGGGCAATGGCGATGCGTTCCACCTGGGCGGGATGCTGGCCTGGCGTCCGCAGCCGGGCATCGAACTGACCGGCTCGATCAGCGCCGGCTGGCAGTGGCTCCACAGCACGCGCCTGACCAACGTCTTCCAGGTTGCCAATGTCCAGGCCAGGCCGAAGGCCAGCGATGTCCAGTTCGCACTGGGCGGCAGCTATACCCACCAGTTCGGCGGCGGCTTCCTCAAGCCCTCGTTCGAGCTGACCGGTACGGCGCTGCACCAGGCGGAATTTGCGGAAAAGGGCCTGGAAGGGCTCGGCATGAAATCGGATGCGCACACCCAGTGGCTGTGGACTGCCAATCCGCGCCTGACCGCTGGCGTCACCTTGCAGGACCGCGCCGCCAGCCATGCCGAATTCCGCCTGACGGTGGGCGGGATGTTCCAGCTGGAGCAGACCATGGCCATGCCCTATCGCTTCATCGGGGCAAATCCGGCGGCCGATCCGGCCCTGCTGACGCTTGGCCTGAACCAGAATGCGGTGATGGTCGGCGGCGAATTCGTGCTGTCGCACCACGACCGCGTCAGCCTCAGCGCCGGGCTCAATTACCTGGGCGGGGACCGCGACAAGACCCTGACCGGCAGCGCCAAGCTGAAGATCAAGTTCTGATCCGCAGCGCTGCCTGAACCCGCCCCCTCCGCTTCGGGCCGAAGCTCGGAAGCAGAGGGGGCGGCCTGGGCCTTAGTCCTTTGCCCCCAGCGCCCGCCAGGCAAGGTCGGCGAATTCGCAGAGCAGGGGGCGGGTTTCGCGCGGGTCGATGATGTCCTCGATCCCGAACTTTTCCGCCGTGCGGAACGGGCTGCGCACCCGGTTGAGCCGCTCGCGAATCGCCTCAAGGTGGGCCTGCGGGTCTTCCGCCGCTTCGATCTCGCTTTTGTAGGCCACTTCGATCCCACCCTCGATCGGCAGGCTGCCCCAGTCGCCGCTGGGCCAGGCAAAGCGGTACTGGAAGGCTTCGGCATTGCTCATCGCGCTGCCGGCAATGCCATAGGCGCGGCGGATCACCACGCAGCACAGCGGCACGCTGGCCTTGTAGATCGCGTTCATCGCGTTCACGCCATAGCGGATCGTCCCGCTGGTTTCGGCGGCCAGCCCGATCATGAAGCCTGGATTGTCGACCAGGTGGACCACCGGCAGGCGGAACTGGTCCGCCAGCTTGATGAAGCGTTCCACCTTTTCGCTGGTTTTCGCCTCCCACGATCCGCCCAGGAAGCTGGGGTCTGACGCGACCACGGCCACGGGCCAGCCATCCAGCCGGGCAAAGGCGGTGATCGCGGCGCGGCCCCACAGGCGGCCCATTTCGAACACCGATCCCTTGTCGAACGCGGCATCGAGCAGGCGGCGCATCGAATAGACCTGCTTGGCCTCGCGCGGGACCAGGCCGATCAGGCTCTGCTCGCGCCGGTCCACCGGGTCCGCATTGGCGATTCGCGGCGCGTGCTGACCGACGTGGCTGGGCAGGTAGGAGAGGAAGCGGCGCGCACGGGCAAAGGCTTCCTGCTCGCTGCCGACCTCCTCGTCGACCACGCCGTTGCGGGTATGGATCGCGCTGCCGCCCAGGCTTTCCTTGTCGCTCGCCTCGCCGATCGCCTCGACCACGGCGGGTCCGGCGGCGAACAACTGGGACAGGCCCTTGACCATGATCGAGTAGTGGCTGGCCACCACGCGCGCCGCGCCCAGCCCCGCCGTCGGGCCCAGGGCGAGCGCCACGACCGGCACGGTTTCCAGGTTCTTGACGATCTCCCCCCAGCCGGGCGTCGCCGGAACATAGGTCGCGCCAATGTCCTCAAGCGTCTTGACCGATCCGCCCCCACCGGTGCCGTCGATCATCCGGATCAGCGGGATCTTCAGCGTATGGGCCATCTGCTCGCACTGTACGAACTTGCGGTGAATCGCGGCATCCGCCGCGCCGCCGCGCACGGTGAAGTCATCGGCTGAGGCGACCACCGGGCGGCTTTCGATATTGGCCCGGCCAAAAACGAGGTTGGAAGGGGAGAGATCGAGCAATTCGCCGTCCGGGCCATAGTGCCCCTTGCCCGCGATCTTGCCGATTTCGCGGAACGAGCCAGGATCGACCAGGCCCTTGATCCGGGCGCGGGCGTCCAGCTTGCCGCGCGAATGCTGGCGGGCGACCTTTTCCGCGCCGCCCATCTGCTCGGCCAGCTTGCGGCGCGTGCGCAGTTCCTCGACTTCCGGTTTCCAGGTCATCCGTCCTCCCAATTTTCCGCAGCCTCGCCGCCTGAAGCCGCGAAAACATGGGGACATTGGCTAGGCTGCAATTCGGGGCGCTGCAATGCCCCTTGCGCACGGCGCGGCGCGACACTAGAGCGACCGCAAATCTCCTAGGCGAAATCCCAACGGGGCAACCATATGTCAGACCGTTTCAATACCATTGCCGGATGGACGCTGTTTTCCGGTGTCGTGCTGCTCAGCCTTTCGGCTGTAAGCTCGCGCTATTTCCACGCTGGCAAGGAACAGCGGCCCGAAACCATGGGCTATGAAATCGCTGGTGTTGTCCAGGAAGGCGAAGGCGGCGCGGCTGAAACCCCGTTCGAGGCGTTCCTGGCCAAGGCTGACGTGGCGAAGGGCGAAAAGGTTTTCGCCAAGTGCGCCGCGTGCCACACGATCAACCAGGGCGGCGCCAATGGCATCGGTCCGAATCTCTATGCCGTGATGGGTGAAGCCGTGGCCCAGGGCCGCGGCGGCTATGCCTTCTCGGATGCGCTCAAGGCCAAGGGCGGCAAGTGGGACTGGGCCGCGATGAATTCGTGGCTGACCAACCCGGCGGCGCATGCTCCGGGCACCAAGATGAGCTTCGCCGGTCTGTCCGATGGGCAGGAGCGTGCGAACCTGATGGTTTACCTGAACGCCCAGGGTTCGAACCTGCCGCTTCCGGCCGTTCCCGAAGCGCCCGCCGCTGGCGCTGCGCCCGCAGCCGCTGCCGTGGTCGGCGATGCGGCCAAGGGCCAGAAGAGCTTTGCCAAGTGCGCCGCGTGCCACACCATCAATGCGGGCGGTGCCAACGGCATCGGCCCGAATCTGGCTGGTGTATACGGCGAAGGCGTTGCCCAGGGCCGTGGCGGCTATGCCTTCTCCGACGCGCTGAAGTCCAAGGGCGGCAAGTGGGACGACGCCACGCTGGACGCATGGCTGACCGATCCGGCCAAGTTCGCACCGGGCACCAAGATGAGCTTCGCCGGCCTGTCGGATGCCCAGGAACGCGCCAACATCATCGCTTACCTGAAGACCGCCAAGTAAGGCCGGACTTCAGTCGAAACAAAGGGGCGGGGCCGCAAGGCTCCGCCCTTTTCGCATGGGCAGATTGCGGGGCCAGGCAGTGCTAGATCTCGCGCTGCCGGCTGCCGCGCTGCCATGGCCAGCGTCCTTCGATCTCTGTTTCCAGGCTGAAACTGAGGAAGGTCCGAATCGCCACGATCCCGGCCAGGACCGCGATGCTGCCCAGAGTCGGCTGCACGGCCACCGTATTGATGATGTCCGCCGCAACGAGGAATTCCAGGCCCAGCAGGATCGCCTGGCCCAGGCTGGAGCGAACCTCGCTGACCGCCTGCTTGCTGGGCACCCCGCGCGCGAGCCGCGCCAGGAACACGGCAAGGGTGGCAAATGCGCCGATGGCAATGATGCCGATCCCGGTCAGCTCCACGATCCGCGTCACGCTGTGCGCGGTACTGACGGCAAGTTCTTCCAGCATCGCAGTGTCAACTGCGCGCAGGGGCTTATGTTCCGGGCTTGGCTATCCCTTGAAGCCTTGCGCGATCACGTACCATTCCGACGAATCCTTGCGGCTCGCGGGCGGCTTGGCGTGCTTGACGCTGGTGAAGTGCTTTTTCAGCAGGGTCAGCAGGTCCGTGTCGGTCCCGCCCGCCAGCACCTTGGCCACGAAGGCACCGCCGGGGCTGAGGTTCTCGATCGCAAAGTGCGCGGCGGTTTCGACCAGGCCCATGGTGCGCAGATGGTCGGTCTGCTTGTGGCCCACGGTGTTCGCCGCCATGTCCGAAATGACCAGGTCGGGCGGGCCGTCCAGCGCCTCGGTCAGGGCCGCCGGGGCTTCGTCGGCCATGAAGTCCATCTGGAAGATGGTCACGCCTTCCAGCGGCTCGGTGGGCAAAAGGTCGATGCCCACCACCGCCGCCTTGGGGTTCTGCTTGCGGACTACCTGGCTCCACCCGCCGGGCGCGATGCCCAGGTCCACCACGCGCCGCGCCCCTTTGATCAGGCCGTATTTCTCGTCCAGCTCGATCAGCTTGAAGGCGGCGCGGCTGCGCCAGCCCTGGGCCTTGGCCTGCTTCACATAGGGGTCGTTGAGCTGGCGCGTCAGCCAGCGCGCCGAACTGGTCGAACGCTTCTTGGCGGTGCGGAGCCGTTCGTGCGGGTCTTTTCCGGATCGGCTCATGATGCTTGTCGTTTCATTTCTCTCAAGGTGGCGCGCGCGCGCTCCGCAGCGTCGCCAGAGGCCATCAGGCCGCGCAGGATGCCTTCGCGGATGCCGCGGTCGGCCACGCCCAGCTTTTGGGCGGGCCAAAGGTCCAGAATGGCCTCCAGGATCGCGCAGCCGGCCACGACCAGGTCGGATCGTTCTCGCCCGATGCAGGGCTGGGCGCGGCGCTCGGCCGGAGTCATGCGCGAAAGCGATTCGCACAGGGCGCGCATCGCCTCGGACTGCACGATCAGCCCGTCGACCGCGCTGCGATCATACTGCGGCAGTTCCAGATGCAAGCTAGCCAGGGTCGTGACCGTGCCGCTGGTGCCCAGCAGGCGCAGCGGCTCGTCGGGCGCGGCGCGCTCCAGCCAGTCCAGCGCGCGTTCGGCAAAGGGGGCGAGACTGTCGCGCACCAGCTCCTTCATCCGTTCATAGCGGACCGCGCGGCCCACCGGATCGTCCGGTTCGTGCTCACAGCTTTCGGTCAGGGACACCACGCCCCATGGCACGCTTTGCCAGTCGTGGATCAAGGGCACGTCGTCAGGCCGGGTTTCGACCAGTACCAGTTCGGTCGAGCCGCCGCCGATGTCGAACACCATGGCCGGACCCTGCCCCGATTCGAGCAGCAGGTGGCAGCCCATGACGGCCAGCCGCGCCTCTTCCTTGGCGCTGATGATGTCGAGCAGGATGCCCGTTTCCTCGCGCACGCGGGCGATGAATTCGGCGCCGTTGGCCGCGCGTCGGCAGGCCTCGGTCGCGACCGAGCGGGCCAGGTGGACATTGCGGCGCTTCAGCTTGTCGGCACAGATTTGCAGCGCGGTGAGCGCGCGGTCCATCGCCGCCTCGCTCAGCCGGCCAGTCTGGGCCAGTCCTTCGCCCAGCCGGACCACGCGGCTGAAGGCATCGACCACGACGAAGTTCTCGGCCTGGGGACGCGCGATCAGCAGGCGGCAATTGTTGGTGCCAAGGTCGATTGCGGCGAATGCCTGGCGCTGAAAAGGGGCGCCGCGCTGGGCCTGTTTCCAGGCAGGCTCGGGCCGGCCGGGGCCACCGGGGCGGTTCGGAGACGGATCAGCCGCACGATCGCGGGCCGCAGCCCCCGCCCGTCCGTTCACTTTCTGTCCGTTCCTACCACGCGGCGGCGGAGAATAGTCCGCCATGTTCAAAATCACTCGTTATCGTTTTCACGCGGCCAATCGGGCCGCACACCTGACGCGATGCTAGACCGGTCGGGCGCAGGGGGCAAGGGCTGCGCTTCCAGCGCGCTTGACGGCGGCCATTCGCGCGACTAGAGGCACCGGCTCTGTTGCCCCGTCGTCTAATGGCAAGACTACGGATTCTGATTCCGTCTATCGAGGTTCGAATCCTCGCGGGGCATCCACTTTCCATCCGGAACAATCACCACCCGGCCTCGTTTTGAGCGCCGGGTTTCGCGTTTTCGGGGCGCGGCTTTGACAGTCGCCTCGTGACGGGCGAAAAGGACGAAATGACAGAAGAAGAAAAGGAAAAGCGGCTGCACCGGCGCCGCTTCTACAAGGCCGAGCAGGAAGCCGGCTTTGTCGAATCGCAAGACCACTCCACCCCGCAGACGCGCAGCCCGGCCTATCAGCTGGCCTTTCGCGACACCGATTTCCTGCTGCGGCAGGAACTGCGCCCGGTCCGCTTTCAGCTGGAACTGCTGAAATGCGAAATGCTGCTGGACGAGGCGAACATCGGCTCGACCCTGGTGTGCTATGGCTCGGCCCGGATTCCCGCTCCCGAAGCGGTCGATGAATTCCTCGCCAATGTGACCGAGGAAAAGCGTGCCGTGGCCGAACGCCTGGCGGCCAAGGCGCAATATTACGAGGAAGCGCGCAAGCTCGCCCAGATCGCGTCGAGCGCGGGCATCGTGGAAAAGGGGATGCGCCAGTTCGTCGTCTGCTCCGGCGGCGGTCCCTCGATCATGGAAGCGGCCAATCGCGGCGCGGTTGAGGCCGGGGCGGAAACCATCGGCCTGAACATCGTCCTGCCGCATGAACAGGCGCCCAATGCCTATGTGACGCCGCGCCTGGCCTTCCAGTTCCATTACTTTGCCCTGCGCAAGATGCATTTCCTGCTCCGCGCGCGGGCTGTTGCGGTCTTCCCCGGCGGGTTCGGGACGTTTGACGAATTCTTCGAACTGCTCACCCTGATCCAGACAGGCAAGATGAAGCCGATCCCGATCCTGCTGTTCGGCAAGGAGTTCTGGACGCGGGTCGTCAATTTCGAGGCCCTGGCCGAGGAGGGTGTGATCAGCCCGGACGATCTCAAGCTGTTCCACTGGGTGGAAACGGCGGACGAGGCCTGGGAGGTGATCCGGGACTTCTACGCCCTGGATTAAGCCTGCGCGGCAGTGTGTCCCAAGGGGCCGCTGCCGTCGCCAAAGCCGGGCGCTGCCGCGATGGCAGAGCGGACGAAGCGCCGCGCGCGCTCCACTGCTTCGGGCAGGTCGAGCCCGCGTGCCAGCCAGGTCGCAATCGCGCTGGACATGGTGCAGCCGGTGCCATGGGTGTGGCGGGTGTGAATGCGCTGTGCCGTCATGTGCAGCGGCGCTTGGCCCGGAATGACCAGCACGTCCTCAACCTGATCGCCGTCCGCATCGCCGCCCTTGGCCAGATAGGCAATGCCCCGTGCCGCCATGCCCTCATGCCCGCCCAGCGCCGCCAGTTCAGGCACGTTGGGCGTGGACAGGGTGGCGAGGTGCATCAGCCGCTCAAAGGCCGCGATGGTCTCCGCATCGGCCAGAGTCGCGCCGCTGGTGGCGACCATGACCGGATCGAACACGATCGGCACGGACAGGCGCTCCAGCCGCTCCGCCACGGCATGGGCGATGGCGGGCGAGCCAAGCATGCCGATCTTCACTGCATCGACTCCGATGTCGCCGGTACAGGCGTCGATCTGCGCGCCGATCAGGTCCGGCGACAGCACTTCGACCGCCGTGACGCCCAGCGTGTTCTGCGCGGTGATCGCGGTGATCGCGGTCATCGCATAACCGCCCAGCACGGTGATCGTCTTGATGTCCGCCTGAATGCCCGCGCCGCCCGAGCTGTCGGACCCGGCGATGGAGAGGATGCGGGGTGGCTGGGTCATTACCTGCGGTTCAGCCTTTGAACTTGCGCACGGTCGAAGGGGGATGCTGCGCGTGCAGGCTCTTGGCCCGCGTGGGCCGGTCGAGCAGTTCGCCGCCGCAATTGGGGCAGCGCTCGTCCAGCGCGTCGGCGCATTCGGTGCAGAAGGTGCATTCAAAGCTGCAAATGAATGCGCCGGGCAGTTCGGCGGGCAGGTCCGTGCCGCACTTTTCGCAATCGGGGCGCATTTCAAGCATCGGCGGCTTCCTTCACGGCGGCGCAGATCGCATCGACCAGCCGCTCCACCTGCGCCCCGTCGTCGCCTTCGGCCATGACGCGGATCACCGGCTCGGTGCCGGAGGGGCGGATGACCAGGCGGCCCTTGCCTTCCAGTTCCGCTTCGGCAGCGGCAATCGCGGCCTTGACCCGCGCGTCCTCCAGCGGCTTGCCCCCGGCGAAGCGCACGTTTTTCAGCAATTGCGGCACCGGATCGAACAGGTGGAGCAGTTCGCTCGCCCGCTTGCCCGACTTGACCAGCGCCGCCAGCACTTGCAGCGCGGCAACCGTGCCGTCGCCCGTGGTGCCGTGGTCGAGCAGGATCATGTGCCCGCTCTGCTCGCCGCCGACGTTGAAGCCATCGGCCTTCATCTTTTCCAGCACGTGGCGGTCACCCACCTTGGTCCGCTCCAGCGTCAGGCCCTGGCTGGCGAGATAGCGCTCCAGCCCCAGGTTCGACATGACCGTGGCGACCACGCCGCCGCCGTGCAACTGGCCGCGCGCGGCAAGCTGGGTGCCGATCAGCGCCATGATCTGGTCGCCATCGACCGTCTGGCCCTTTTCATCGACCACGATCAGCCGGTCCGCATCGCCGTCCAGCGCGATGCCGATGTCGGCCCCGCTGGCGACGACCGTCTCCTTGATCAGGCCCAGGTGCGTCGATCCGCACTTGTCGTTGATGTTGATGCCATTGGGCTGGACCCCGACCGAGATCACTTCCGCGCCCAGTTCCCACATGGCCGATGGCGCAACGTGATAGGCCGCGCCGTTCGCGCAATCGACCACGATCTTCAGCCCGTCCAGCCGCACGTCATCGGGCAGGGATTTCTTGACCGCGTGGATATAGCGCCCGCGCGCATCCTCGATCCGGCGAGCCCGGCCGATCTGGGCAGCGGGGGCCAGAGGCAGATCCTCGCCCAGCATCCTTTCGATCGCCAGTTCGTCCTCGTCAGACAGCTTGAACCCGTCCGGGCCGAACAGCTTGATGCCATTGTCCTCGTAAGGGTTGTGGCTGGCGGAAATCATCACCCCCACGTCGGCGCGCAGTTCGCGGGTCAGCATGGCAATCGCCGGAGTGGGCAGCGGCCCGGTCAGCACAACGTCCATGCCCACGCTGGTGAACCCGGCGACCAGCGCGTTTTCCAGCATATAGCCCGACAGGCGCGTATCCTTGCCGATCACCACCCGGTGGCGGTGCGTGCCGCGCAGGAAACGCGTGCCTGCCGCCTGGCCGACCTTCATTGCAACCGCTGCGGTCATGACGCCGGAATTGGTCAGCCCGCGAATGCCGTCGGTGCCGAAATAGTTGCGTGCCATCGGTGTTCTCTTGCAGCCAGACCTTCAAAAATTGCTATGTCGGTTTGCGGCGCTAAAGTCACGCAATCAATCGACCCCCGGGGAGCATCCATGACCGCCGAAACCACCACTGCCGGCCGCGCCAGCAGCTTCATTCCCGACGTGCGGGTGCCGGTCGGCTGGACGCTGGGCGGGCTGGGCGCGGGCCTGGCCCTGGGCATCGCGCTGGAGGGAACGGCCCTGGCAGAGCGCCTGCTGCCCTTTGCCGACGTGATCGGCACGCTGTGGCTGCGCGGCCTGCAAATGACCATCGTCCCGCTGGTCGCTGCCCTGCTGGTAATCGGCATAGTCCAGACCGTGGCCGCGGCCAGCGCCGGGCGCGTGGCAGGAACCTCGCTGGCCCTGTTCGCCGCGATCCTGACCACGGGAACGGTGTTCACGGCCTTTGCCATGCCGGCGCTGCTCGATGCCTTCCCCATTCCCCCCGCTGCGGCAGAGGCGCTGCGCCAGGGGTTGAGCGCGGAGCAAGCGGGCGAGGTCCCGACGATTGCCGACTTCCTGAAATCGCTGATCCCGTCGAACATCTTTGCCGCTGCGGCAGAGACGGCAATGATCGCGATCATCGTCTTTTTCAGCCTGCTGGCCCTGGCCATCGTGCGGCTTCCGGCCACGCACCGGCAACTGATGGTCACCTTCTTCGAAGCGATTACCGGCACCATGCTGATCATCATCGGCTGGGTGCTGTGGCTGGCGCCCGTAGGCGTCTTCGCCCTGTCGCTGTCGGTCGCAGGGCAAAGCGGCATCGCCGCGCTGGGGGCCCTGGCGCATTACATCGTCACGGTCGCGTCGATGGGCGGAGTGGTCCTGCTGCTCGCCTATGTGGTTGCGGTCTTCGCGGCGCGGCAGCAGTTCAGCCGGTTCTTCCGCGCCGCCCTGCCGGTCCAGGCCATGGCGATTTCAACCCAGTCCTCGCTCGCCAGCCTGCCCGCCATGCTCGCTGCCTGCCGCAGCCTGGGCCTCAAGGAAACCACCGGCGAATTCGTCCTGCCGCTGGCGGTGGCGCTGTTCCGCGCGACCGGTCCGGCCATGAACCTGGCCGTGGCGATCTACGTCGCGCGGCTGACCGGGGTGGAGCTGTCCCCTGTAGTCTTGGCCACGGGGGTGCTGGTGGCACTGGCAACGACCATCGGCTCCGTCTCGCTGCCCGGCGCGATCAGCTTTGTCACGGCCATTGGCCCCATCGCCATTGCCATGGGCGTCCCCATCGGCCCGCTCGCGCTGCTGGTCGCGGTAGAGGTCCTGCCCGACATCATGCGCACGGTCGGCAATGTCACGATGGACGTTGCGGTGGCAGCCACGGTTGACCGGCATACGGCGGAAGAGGGTGGGGGCGAGGGCGAGGCAGGCAACCCGGCTTCGACAAGCTCAGCCTGAGCGGGGTGTTTGACCGGAGGGCTACTCTCCAACCCGCTCACCCTGAGCTTGTCGAAGGGTGTCGCGTCATGGCCAGACCTTGGCGGGAATAGTTTCGCGCAGAGAGCGCAGAGGACGCCGAGATCAAATCTCCGTCACTCCGGCGCAGGCCGGAGCCCAGCCCCCATAGGAACGCCGCCGCGTGGCGGCGACCTTGCTGGCCGGACTGGGTCCCGGCCTTCGCCGGGATGACGGGGGGACGCTTGGGTTTCTGGCATCTCTGCGGCCTCTGCGCCCTCCGCGCGAACCATTATCCGGCGGCGTGCGGATCAGGCCCCGCCCGGTTTTCCTACTCTGCCGCTGCCTGCTAAATTCGCGGCGGTTCTTTGCAATTGTCGATCTCTCACGCTGCCATTCCGCGCAGGGAAGACCTGCGTGCAGGCTCTGTTTTTTGTTCTCCCCGCGTGAACACTCTTAAGAAAAGACGCGGGAAGCCCGTCATTTCTGCTGCTTCCGGCATGTTGGAAGAAGTGGACAGGGTGTCAACTGTGTCAACTTGGACGCAGCCCCCCTTCGCGCCTCCCCTTTCTTCTCCGCGCCTCTGCGTGAACCCATCTGGCCAATCCGGCTTCGACAGGCTCAGCCTGAGCGGGGTGGAGGTAGCCTATCCTCTAACCCCGCTCACCCTGAGCTTGTCGAAGGGTGTTCGCGCCATGGCGCTTCGCCCCTGTCAGAGCGACTTTTCGTAGATCGTGTATTCCTTGTTCACGTGGCTATCGATGGCGTCGGCAATGGCGTTCATGCCCTGGTTATCGTCCAGCACCCAGCCGATTTCCCCGCGGGTCGCGCCGTAATGGGCGACGGCGTTGCGGCGGATCGCCTCGATCATCATGAAGGCGAGCTGGCTGGCCAGGCGGCTGCCCTGGTGCTTTTTCAGCACGCCCATCAGCGGCACCCGCATGGTGCGCGACTTGGGCTTGCGCAGCCACCACAGCAGCTTGGCCCAGTTGAAGGGCCACAGCGTGCCGCCCATCGGCTTCAGCTTTTCGTTGAGGTCGGGCAGGGTCATCATGAAGGCAACCGGCTCGCCTTCGTATTCGGCGATCATGATCAGGTCTTCGCGGACGATCGGTTTGAACTTCTTGCCGGCATAGGCGATCTCGCGGTCGGTAAAGGGTACGAAGCCCCAGTTTTCCGACCAGGCATCGTTCAGGATGTGCAGGATGATCCCGGCTTCGGCATCGAATTTCGACTTGTCGACATTGCGGATGCGGATCTTGGCATTGCGTTCGCCCGACTGGACGATCCGCTGGATCAGCGGCGGGAAGGGCTTGGTAATGTCCAGTTCGTAAGTGCGCAGCAGCTTGGCCGGGGCATAGCCCTGCGCCTCGATATAATGCTGGTAGCGTTCCGGCTGGTGACCCATCATCACGGTCGGGGGGTGGTCAAAGCCCTTGGTCAGCTGCCCCGGCTCTTCCCACACCGACATCGACAGCGGGGCAAGGACGCGGGTCATGCCCTTGTCCTTCAGCCATTGTTCGGCCCGCGCGATCAGGGCGGCGGCGACTGCTTCGTCCTCGGCCTCCAGCAGGCCCCAGTTGCCGGTGCCCGGACCCATGCCCTGGACCGGGTCCATCGCGGTTGCCAGATGGTCGATATGGGCTGAAATGCGTCCGACGACCGCCTCGCCCCGGCGGGCCAGGAACAGCTGGACATCGGCATGTTCGAAGAACGGGTTCTTGCTTTCCGTCAGCAACTCGACCACTTCGTTGCGTAGCGGCGGGACCCAGTTGGGATCGGATCGACCCAGCCGATAAGCCAGATCGATAAAAGCATTCAGGTCGGCCTTGCCGGTTACGGGTGCGACATTTATCTCGTTTTTTGCCACGATGCTGCCTTTGTTCAGGGTCAATGCGACCTGTCTATGGTTAGGACCGCTTGTCAAGCCATCGGCCCCGGGCCGTTCACACGGATCAGATTGCGAAAATGACTGTTCAGGAAAAGATCTCTGCCGCCCAGCCCAAGTCCGCGATTCCGGACGACATGGCCATGCTGCGCGCCGCGGTTGAGCTGACCCGCGACATTTCCGCCGCCCGGCCGGGCATCTACTGGCCGGACATGCTGGTTTCGGCGGCGGCGGGCTATGCCGGGATTGCCGGTGCGATCCTGCTGCAAGGCTGGCAGGCCTGGGTGGCGGGCGTAATCGCCGTGTTCGCCCTCTACCGTGCCTTGCTGTTCATCCACGAGCTGACCCATATCCACAAGAACGCGCTGCCCGGGTTCCGCTTTGCCTGGAACCTGCTGGTCGGTGTCCCGATGCTGACTCCGTCCTTCATGTACGAAGGCGTGCACACGCTGCACCACGCCCGCACCCGCTATGGCACGGCGGAGGACCCGGAATACCTGCCGCTTGCCCTGATGAAGCCGTGGAGCCTGCCGCTGTTCATCGTCGTGGCGATCCTCCTGCCCTTCGGCCTGCTGCTGCGGTCCGCCGTGCTGGTGCCGCTGGGCGCGGTGATCCCGCCGCTGCGCAAGCTGGTGTGGGAGCGCGCTTCCTCGCTGTCGATCAACCCCGACTTTCGCCGCCGCCCGCCTGAAGGAGACTTTGCCCGCATGGTCTGGTGGCAGGAGCTGGGGGCAACCGCCTGGTCCTTTGCTCTGCTGGCGAGCACTCAGGTCTGGGGCTGGCGTCCGCTGCTGATCGCCATTGCAGTGGTCTCGGCCGTGGCCGTGCTCAACCAGATCCGCACGCTGGTTGCCCACCTGTGGGAGAACGAGGGCGAGGCGATGACGGTGACGGCGCAGTACCTCGATTCGGTCAATGTGCCGCCGCCCGAACTGCTGGCGCCGCTGTGGGCACCGGTGGGCCTGCGCTATCACGCGCTGCACCATCTGCTGCCCTCGATGCCCTATCACTCGCTGGGTGAGGCGCACCGCCGGATCACCGCGCATCTGGGTGCGGGTTCGACCTATGAACGGGCGAGCTATACCGGCTTCATGCCGCTGCTGGGCAAGATCGCGCGCTCCACGATGGTGCGGCGCTAGGCGCTATTCCTCGGTTCGGACCAGGACGGTCTCGCCCACCAGGTAGAACAGCAGGAACGGTGCCCAGGCGGCGATCAGCGCCGGGTAGCCGCCGAAATTGCCCATGGCCAGGGCGGCATTGTCGACCACGAAATAGGCAAAGCCCAGCGCCATCCCGGCAATCGCGCGGACCAGCAACTTGCCCGACCGGGCGAGGCCGAACGCCGCGACTGACCCGAGCAGCGGCATCAGCAGGACCGAGAGCGGGCCGGAGAACTTGTGCCACCACTTGCCTTCCAGTTCGCTGGTACGGCGGCCCGCGGCCTTGAGTGCCTGGATCGAGCGGTGCAGTTCAAAGATGTTCTGCCCGTCCGCATCGACCTTGCCGATGGTGACCTGGATCGGCGTGATTCCGGCCGCGATCACCGGATTGCCGGCGGGTTCCTGCACCGTGGTCCGCACGTCGAACCGGCGCGCATTCTCCAGCCGCCAGCCGGGATTGGCATAGGTCGCGCGGTCGGCGCGGACCTGCTCCGTCACCATGCCGCCGGCATCGCGGCGATACCACGAGACGCCCTGCATCACGATCGTGTCACCGCTGCCAGTGACGGTGCTGGCGGTCAGGATATCGGTCCCGTCGCGCAGGTAGACGTTGGCCTTGATCCCCGTATCCTTGGGGATCGGGGCATATTTCAGGCTGCTCCACTGCTTCAGCGTGCCGGTGGAATTGGCCACGACGGTTTCGTTGAAAACGAAGCTGGCCATCGACACCAGGCTGGCGGTCAGCAGCATCGGGGCGAGCACCTGGTGCGCCGAAAGCCCGGCGGCGCGCATGGCGATCACCTCGCTGTTCTGGTTGAGCGGCCAGAACGTGAACAGCGTCGCCAGTAGCACCGAATAGGGCAGGAACCGCGCGATCAGCTGCGGGATGCGCAGCGAGACGTAGTACAGGATTTCCGCCTGCCCATTGCCCGGGACCGCCAGGATATTGCCGCTTTCCGAAAGGAGGTCCAGCATTTGCAGGACCAGCACCAGCAGGATCAGCACGCCCAGGATGCGGGTGATGAACAGCCGCGCCAGGTACAGCGTCAAGGTGCGCGAAGGGAACATGGCGGCAAACATCAGGCGGTCCTCGCCTTGCGCTGGCGGCGCTTCCACAGGCTGGTAATCTTCTTGCCCAGGGTGCCAAAGAACTTCTCAAGCGCGCCGATCGGCTGCCCGCCGGGGACATAGGCGACGCGCCAGTACATCCACAGGATGAGCGCCGCGAACAGCACGAACGGGCCCCACAGGATCAGCTCTGGCGGGAAGCGGCCCTGCGCCCCGGCCGCCTGACCGTATTCGTTGACCTTGTGATAGGCGACAACCAGCACGATCGACACGAACACCCCCAGCGGCGAGGTGGACCGCTTCGGCGGAACGGCCAGCGCCACGGCCAGCAGCGGCAGCAGCAGCATCATCACCACTTCGACCAGGCGAAAGTTCAGGCTGGCCCTGGTTTCGTTGCGCAATTGCCGGGTCGCCGCATCGCTCCAGCCGATGCGGAGCAGTTCGGGCAGGATATATTCGCGCTCTTTCCCGCCGCGTTCGCGGAAGCGTTGGATCGCGGGCAGGTCGATCGGCAGGTCATGGCGCGAGAAGCTGAGCACGCGGGGGCTGGCGCCGGGTTCGTCCTGGATGATCTGCCCATCGGTCAGGCGCAGGATGATCGTGTCCGGGCTGCCCTTCAGCGCCAGGAACTGCCCTTCGCGCGCGGAGATCGTCAGCACCTGGCCCTGGGGCGAGGAGAAGCGGGCGAAGATGCCGCTGAGCTGCCGGCCATTGTCCTTGCTCTGCTCGATCCGCAGCGCGACCCGGTCTTGCAGCGTGGTAAACTCGCCCACCTTAATCGAAGCGCCCAGCGCACCTGAGCGCAGTTCGAAATCGAGCTGTTCGTACCAGTACCGCGACAGCGGCTGGAGATAGCCCACGATCAGCAGGTTCAGCGCGGCCAGCACGATGGTGATCGCATAAGGCACCCGCAGCAGCCGGGTGTAGCTGAGGCCGACGGCGCGCATTACGTCCAGTTCGCTGGTCGTGGCAAGCTTGCGGAAGGCCATCAGGATGCCCAGCATCAGGCCCAGCGGGATCGCCAGGCTGGCATATTCCGGCATGAGGTTCGCGAGCATGCGGAACACGACCGAGATCGGCCCGCCCTCGTTGCCGACGAATTCGAACAGCTTGAGCATCTTGTCGAGCACCAGCAGCGACGCGGCCACGACGAAAACCGCCAGCATGGGGCCAAGCACCAGCCGGAAGATATAGCGGTCGATGGCGGGGATCGCCTTCACTGGGGTCCTGGTGCCCGGAATTGCCTCATGCCCGATCCATAGCCAGCAAGCAGGCGGCGGCAAAGCGCAAATGCGGGCACGCGCCGCCCAGCCGGCTCAGCTCAGGCCTTTTCCAGCGTGCATTGCAGCGGGTGCTGGTTCTGGCGGGCGAAATCCATCACCTGGTTCACCTTGGTTTCGGCGATTTCATAGGGGAAGATGCCGCAAACGCCGACGCCGCGCTGGTGGACGTGCAGCATCACCCGGGTCGCCTGTTCCAGGTCCATGTTGAAGAACCGCTTCAGCACCATGACGACGAATTCCATCGGCGTGTAATCGTCGTTCAGCATCAGCACCTTGAACTGGCTGGGCTTCTTCGGCTTGGCGCGAGTCTTGGTGGCAATGCCGATTTGCCCCTGGCCATCGGAATTGCCGCTGCCATCGGCATCGTCGGCACTGCGGATCAAATCCAGTTCAAGGGCAGGGGATGAATGCATGGCCATCAAATATCGCATTGCGGGGGGTAAGGACAAGAGCCGACGCGATAAAGCGAAAGGCCGGACGACGCGAAATGCGCCATCCGGCCTTTGGCATCAGGTCTCGCGGTCCGGCCTGGAGAGGAGGAGCCGGGCCGCGAGGGTAGGCTGCCGTCAGGCGGCCTGCTTGACCTTTTCCATCGCCAGGCTGACGCGGTTCTGGATCGGCGCGAAAGCTTCGTTGGCGATCTTGACCATCTTTTCCGAATTCTTCGAACCGGTCACGACGGCAGCGTCAAAGTTGCGGCGCAGGATTTCACCCTGCAGCTGGAAGAAGTCAGCCGGGCTCTTCACCGCAGCCAGGGCCTTGAAATCGGCCTGGACGGTTTCGAAAGCCGACTTGGCTTCGGCCACATAGTCCTTGCCCAGGTCCTGGACGCCAGCGGCCAGCACCTTGCCGGATTCGACCAGGGCTTCGACGTTGCCCTTGGTGAATTCACCGGCTTCACCGGCCAGGGCCTGGCTCTTTTCAAAAGCCTGCTTGGCGCGGTCCTGCGCCTGGGTCATCGCTTCCTTCACCTTGGCGGTGAAGTCTTCGGTCACGTTCTGGGTCTTGGCCATGATGGTATCCTTGAAAGTGGGAGCGGGCGCGGCAGCGGCGGGCTTGCGCGCGGCCGGCTTGGCAATCTTCTTGGGCGCCACCGGCTTGGCGGCAGCAGCCTTCTTCACGGTCTTCTTCGCGGCAGGCTTTGCCGCCCGCTTCGCGGTGACCGGAGCAGGCTGGGCAGCTTCGGTCTTTTCGTCTGCCTTCACCGGAGTGGCGGCAGCGGCTTCGGCATAGGCCTTTTCGGCCACGGCTTCAGCCTTGGCGGCATCAATCTTGGCTTCACTGGCTTGAGCCATCGTTCCATTCCTTCACAAGTTCCGCAGGCGGCACGCCTATACGGTTCATGTTGCAGTGCACAAAATAGGTGCTGCACCTGCGAAGTCAAGCGATTTTTGTGCAGTGCAACATGGGCGCGGAATCGTCCGCGCAGAGATCGCCGGGAACGCAGAGGCGCGCGGCGCAACCCGGCGTTCAATCCCGCCCAGGCTGAGCTTGTCGAACCTTCAATTCGAAATCGGGAAGAACCGCGGCAGGGTGGGGATCGGCGCGAAGTCGGCGCTCATCGGGATCTGCGCGCGGGCATCGCGGGCAAGCTGCACGCCGGCCTGCTGGCCCAGCAGCACGAAGCTGACCATGGCCAGGACCGATACGGCAATCGACAGGGCAAGTTGCTTGCTCATCGAGGAAATCCTTTGGCCGCGATATGGTTGCGCGCCACGGAGCGTTCAATACGTCAGTTGGGACACGCTGGCCAATGCTTTTGCAGCCTTGCGAAAGCGGGGGCCTTGCGCCTATCGCGAAAGCCATGGGCCGAGCGACGCGATCCAACAATTGGGGCTTTCCCCGCTGGGGTGGCTACGGCGGCAGCCGTGAAGCCGCGCAGGTCCGCCTGTGCGACCGGCACGGCTGCAACGAACCCGGGAATTGCCCCGCGCCGAAAAGCCCGAACAGCCCGGACCGCTGGATGTTCTGCCAGAAGCATGCCGCTGAATATAATGCCGGGTGGGACTACTTCGCGGGCCTCGATGCCGAGGAAGCCGCCGCGCGCGAGAACGAGGAACGCCAGCAAAGCGAGGGGTTCAAGGAAAGCGCCCATTACGGCTGGGCCACCTCGGGCGATGGCACCCGCAGCCGTGACGAGTTGCGCGCGCTGGAAGTACTTGGCCTCGACCCGGATGCGGACTTTGACGAGGTGAAAAAGGCCTGGCGGACCAAGGCCAAGCTGGTCCACCCCGACGTGCGCCCGGGCGACGAGGACGCCGCCAAAGCGTTCCAGGCCCTGCAACTCGCCTACGAAGTCCTGCGCGCCGCCGAAGAACGGCGGGAGTGGCGGGGGTAGTTTGCGGTTCCGGCCCTTCGAGACGCCTTTCAGCCTGCGGCTTCAAGGCTCCTCAGGGCGAACGGGTGGTGGCGATCAATGGCCGTTCAGCCGTTCGTGCTGAGGAAGGGCCGAAATCGCAGATTGAGGGCCTGTCTCGAAGCACAGCGGGCGGGTCGAAGGTTGATCCTCAGCCCCGGTCCCGCGCAGGCAGGCGTTTGATCGAACCGGAGAAGGCCAGGACCGGGCGGTCGCCATCCTCGGAATCGTAGATGATCCCGCGCACGAAGACCATCGACAGGCCAGCACGGACCACTTCCCCGCGCGCGACCAGCAGCTTGCCCGGAACGGCGGCGTTCACGAATTCGCAATTGCAGGTCACGGTCACGCCGTGGACTTCGTTGTTCATGCCGCCCGCGATCATGAACAGGGCATAGTCGGCGAAAGTCATCAGCGACCCGCCGTGGATATTGCCCCCGGCATTGCAGTTCTTCTCATCCGGCATGAAGCCGCAGATCATCTTCTTGCGTTCGGGCTTGCAATAGAACGGCCCGGCATAGTCCTCGAACGCGTCGGAGGGTTCGTAGTGATACCAGCCGGCCCACTGCCCCTCGGTCACCTTCTTCAGGCCCGCGCGGGTGGGTTCGTCCTCCAGCCCTTCAGGCAGCAGCTTGTCGTGCGGTTCTTCGGACATGGCCCATTGCTCCCGATATTCCCAGACTCAGCCGGGGCAAGAGCAGAAAGCGGCGCTAGGGGCAACACCTAAGCGTGCCCCTCGCGCCGCCGGGGAAGCGATCAAACCGCAGCGAACGCCTGTTCGAAGTCGGCGATCAGGTCGTCCGCATTCTCGATCCCGATGGAAATGCGCACCAGGTTGTCGGTGATCCCCAGCATGGCCTTGCGCTCGTCCGGCACGGACAGGTGGGTCATGCTGGCGGGATGGCTGGCCAGCGTTTCCGTTCCGCCCAGGCTGACCGCCAGCTTGGCGATCTTGAGCGCGTCGAGGAAGCGGAAGCTTTCCGCCTCTCCGCCCTTGACGAACAGGCTGAAAGTGCTGCCCGCGCCGGTGCAGTGGCGGTCAAAGATGTCCTGCTGGCGCGGATCGTCGATCATGCCCAGGTAGCCCAGCCCTTCGACCTTTGGGTGCCGGGCCAGCCAGGCGCAGACCTTGGCCGCGTTCTCGCCCGCGCGGCTCATCCGCAGCTCGACCGTTTCCAGGCTGCGCAGCAGCATCCAGGCGGTGTGCGGGTCGGCAATCCCGCCCATGGTGTTGCGCAGCATCCGCACCGGATCGATCCAGCGCCGGGCCCCGGCAATGCTGCCCGCGACCAGGTCGGAATGCCCGCCGACATATTTGGTCAGCGAATAGACCACCACGTCCGCGCCGTGATCCAGCGGGCGCGACCACAGCGGGCCAAGGAAGGTATTGTCGATGGCAATCGGGCAATCGGTCCCCAGCGCCGCATCGCGCGCCGCGCGCACCGCCTCGACATCGACCAGGGCATTGGTCGGGTTGCCGGGGCTTTCCAGATAGATCATGGCCACCTTGCCGCCCTGTGCCGCGGCCTGCTGCTGCGCCTTGGCCAGCACCGCGTCCAGTTCCTCGCGGGTGGCTCCTGCCGGGAAGTCGACATAGGTCACGCCAAAGCGGCTGAGGGTGCGGGCGACAAAGCCTTCGCTTGCCGCATAGAGCGGGCCGGAATGGACGATCACGTCGCCTGCCGAGCAATAGGTCATCATCAGCACGCAGATCGCCGTCATGCCGCTGGAGAAAACCAGCGCTTCCTCGGCCCCGTCCCACAGGGCCAGGCGCCCTTCCAGGATCTGCTGGTTCGGCCCGTTGAAGCGCGAATAGACCAGGCCGTCGGTCCCGCCCGGACGCTTGCCGGTGATCCCTTCGAAGAACCGCTTGCCCTCTGCCGCGCTGGGAAAGGCGAAAGTGCTGGTCAGGAAGATCGGCGCCTTCAGGCTGCCTTCGGACAGCATCGGGTCATAGCCGTGGCCCATCATCAGCGTTTCGGGCGCAAGCGGGTGATCGCCCAGCGCGGTCAGGCTGGGTTTCGGTTTGCGCGGCGGGGTATCGGCCAAAGGGGCCTCCTTCCTGAACAGCGCTCCCAGGAAGGCGGGAGCCGGGCAGGTCGGCGGGCGGCACTGGCGCGTCTAACCTCCGCAGGCGCGCATCTCCACCCGGACCGGGCGGACAGGCATAACCAGCCAGGTATTTGATTTCAACTGAAACCGGATCAGACGAGCGTCGCGACCGTCCAGACGACCGCCACCATCAGGAACACGCCCGCCAGGTCGAGCAGCAGCCCGGCCTTGAGCACGCGGGGCATGGCGATGTGCCCGGTCGACCAGGCCAGCGCATTGGGTCCGGTGCCAGCGGGCAGCATGAAGCCCCAGCTTGCCGCGAGGGCAGCGGGCAGGGCGAGCAGGATCGGGTCCGCGCCCAGTGCGGCGACCAGCGCACCGACCACCGGCATGATCCCGCTGGCGGCAGCGATGTTGCTGGCAAATTCGGTCACCAGCACGACGAAGGCGACCAGCACCAGCGCGACGATGGGCAGCGGCACCACGCGCAGCGGCAGCAGCATCTGGCCCAGCCAGCCGGCCAACCCGCTTTCGGTCATGCCCATGGCCAGCGCCAGCCCGCCGCCGAACATCAGGATCACGCCCCAGGGCGCGCGGTTCGCCTCGTCCCAGTTGAGCAGCGGGCGGCCCGTGCCATCGGGCAGGAAGAACAAGCTCAGCCCCGCCAGCGCCGCGATGGTGCCATCATCGAGCCCGCCCGCCGGGAACAGCGGCTTGAGCAGCGGCATCGAAACCCAGGCGATCACGGTCAGGATGAATACCGGCGCGAGCCGCCGTTCGGGCGTGGTCCACTTGTCCGGCAAGTGGATGGCAGAGCGCGCGGCGGCGGGATCGAAGGTGTCGCTGTGGATGCCCTGCACCCGCGCGATGATGAAGGCCGCCAGCGGTACGCCCAGCAGCACCACCGGGATGCCGTAGGCGCTCCATTCCAGGAAGGTCAGCTCTACCCCCAGGCTCTTGTTGAGCAGGGCCACGGCGATGGCATTGGTCGGCGTGCCGACAATCGTGCCGAACCCGCCCAGGGTGGCGGCAAAGGCCACGCCCATCGGCAAGGCTCCCGCAATCCCGTCCTGCGCGCCTTCCTTCACCCCGCCCGAAGCGAGCATGGCCAGCGCCATGGGCATCATGATCAGCGCGGTCGAGGTATTCGAGATGAACATCGAGATCGTCGCCGTCGCGGCCATCACCGCCAGCAGCAATTGCCAGTTGGAATGGCCCGCGCGGCTGAGGATGGCGAGTGCCAGGCGGCGGTGCAGCCCGGTCCGCTCAACCGCCAGGGCCAGGAATGCCCCGCCCAGGAACAGGAACATCGTGGGCGAGTAATAGGCCGCCGCCGTCTTGTTGGCGTCCGAAACGCCGATCAGCGGCAGCAGGATGAAAGGCAGCAGGGCCGTGGCGGAAAGGGGCAGGGCCTCGCTCATCCACCAGGTGGCCATCCACCAGACCAGCCCGGCCGTCGGCCAGGCGAGTTCCGGCATTCCGGCCGGAGTGGAGGTCAGCAAGGTGAACAGGAAGCCCAGCGGCCCCAGCCAGAAGCACACGCGCTTGGCAGTCATCGCGGCCCCCCGCTCACCCTGTTGATTGTTACTTCGGCGAAATCACCATCAGCATCTGGCGGCCTTCCATGCGGGGATAGGCCTCGATCTTGGCGATTTCGTTGGTGTCTTCCTGCACCCGGCGCAGCAGGTTCATGCCCAGCTGCTGGTGCGAAAGCTCACGACCGCGGAAACGCAGGGTGACTTTCACCTTGTCGCCTTCGCCGATGAACTTGTGAATCGCGCGCATCTTCACGTCATAGTCGTGATCGTCGATGTTCGGACGCATCTTGATCTCCTTGATCTCCTGCGTCTTCTGGCTCTTGCGCGCGGCGTTGGCCTTTTTCTGCGCCTCGTACCGGAACTTGCCGACATCGAGGAACTTCGCCACCGGCGGATCGGCGTTGGGAGAGATTTCAACCAGGTCCAGGCCTACGTCGGCTGCCTGTTCGATCGCTTCGCGGGTGTACATGACGCCCAGATTCTCGCCGTTCTCGTCAATGACGCGAACCTTGTCCGAGGTAATCATCTGGTTGTAGCGCGGCCCGCTTTTCACGGGGGGCGTCATCATGCGCCGGGGTGGGGGTGCTATAGTATTCTCTCCTGTTGCGTACAAAGGCTCGCGCGCGTCCTTAAAGCGAATCGCCGCTTCGCGCAATCGGCGCGATTCCTAACCTCTTGCCGGAAGCCCCGCCGCGCGCAAGGCGGCATGGGCCTGGGCGATGGTATAGGTGCCGAAGTGAAAGATCGAAGCGGCCAGGACCGCGCTGGCATGGCCCTTGGTCACGCCTTCGACCAGGTGGTCGAGCGTGCCGACCCCGCCGCTGGCAATCACCGGCACGGACACGGCATCGGCAATCGTGCGGGTCAGTTCCAGGTCATAGCCGCGCTGGGTGCCATCCCCGTCCATCGAGGTGACGAGCAGTTCGCCCGCGCCCAGTTCGGCCAGGCGAATGGCATGCTCCACCGCGTCGATCCCGGTCGCCTTGCGCCCGCCGTGGGTGAAGATTTCCCAGTTCCCCCGCGGAGTGCGCCGCGCATCGACCGAGGCGACGACGCACTGGCTGCCCATCTTTTCGGCAATGTCGGCCACCACTTCGGGGCGGGATACGGCGGCACTGTTCACCGCCACCTTGTCCGCCCCGGCCAGCAGCAGCGCACGGGCATCCTCGACCGAGCGGACCCCGCCGCCCACGGTCAGCGGCATGAAGCAGACTTCGGCGGTGCGGCGCACCACGTCCAGCAGGGTGCCGCGCCCTTCATGGCTGGCGGAAATGTCCAGGAAGCACAGTTCGTCCGCGCCCGCCGCGTCATAGGCGCGGGCCTGTTCCACCGGATCGCCGGCATCGCGCAGGTCCACGAAGTTCACGCCCTTGACCACGCGCCCGTCGCGCACGTCCAGGCAGGGAATGACGCGGATGCGGACGGTCATGCCTTGCTCGCGATGGCGATGGCCGCCGCCAGGTCGAGCCGCCCTTCGAACAGGGCGCGGCCGGTAATGACGCCTTCGATGCCTTCCTGGGCGTGGAGCGAAAGGACATGGATATCGTCCAGGCCTTTGACGCCGCCGCTGGCGATCACCGGAATGTCGACCCGGCGGGCGAGATCGACCGTCGCTTCGATATTCACGCCCTTCAGCAGGCCGTCGCGGCCAATGTCGGTGAACAGCAGGCTGGCGACGCCCGCGTCCTCGAAGCGGCGGGCCAGATCGACCACCGACACGTCGGACACTTCGGCCCAGCCTTCGGTTGCGACCATGCCGTCACGCGCATCGACGGCGACGACGATGCCGCCCGGAAACTCCGCCGCCATGTCCTTCACGAACTGCGGGTCTTTCAGCGCGGCGGTGCCCATGACCACGCGCGATACGCCCAGATCGAACCAGCCTTCGACCGCCTCGCGCGTGCGGATGCCGCCGCCCAGCTGGACGTGGCCGGGGAAGGCTTCCAGGATGGCTTCCACCGCAGCGCGGTTTTCGGCGCGGCCCGCGAAGGAACCGTCCAGATCGACCACGTGCAGGAACTGCGAACCGGCTTCCGCAAACAGCAGGGCCTGGGCAGCCGGATTGTCGCCATAGACAGTGGCGCGATCCATGTCCCCTTCGGCAAGACGGACGACCTGCCCGCCCTTGAGGTCGATGGCCGGAAAAACGATCATAGGCACAGCCCTTTGTTACCCGCTTCGTCATCCTGAACTTGTTTCAGGATCCATTCTTCGGCCTGCCCGGTTGGAGCAGGAAAAGTGCAAACCGGGCGGTTGACCTTCCCCCTGCGCAACCGGGATTCGCGGCCCGATGGATCCTGAAACAAGTTCAGGATGACGGGTCTCGAAAGGTCGGTTCCTGCTCCGATCATGGTTTCCATTCCAGGAAGCGGGCCAGCAGGGCAAGGCCGTAAGCCTGGCTCTTTTCGGGGTGGAACTGCACGCCCACGATATTGTCCTGCGCCACGGCGGCGACCAGCCCGCCGCCATGATCCGTCATGGCGGCAACCGAGCGTCCCGCGTCCGGCGCGAAGTGGTACGAGTGCAGGAAATAGGCCTCGCCCGGTTCGACCAGCGCGGCGTGAGAGGTAACTTCCACGTCATTCCAGCCCATGTGCGGGATCTTGATCGCCGGGTCGGTCCGTTCGATCAGCCGCACTTCGCCGCCGATCCAGCCGAGGCCGGGGGTAACGCCATGCTCAACCCCGCGGTCTGCCAGCAATTGCATGCCCACGCAGATGCCCAGGAACGGCGCGCCACCGACGATCACCCGTTCGCGCAGCGTCTCTTCCAGATGCGGAATCGCGCGCAGCCCTTCGGCGCAGGCCTTGAAGCTGCCGACGCCCGGCAGGACGATCCGGTCCGCCGCGCGGATCACGTCGGGATCGGCCGTAACGCTGACGCTTTGCGCGCCCGCAGCTTTCAGGGCATTGGCGACCGAGTGGAGATTTCCCGCGCCGTAATCGACCAGCGCGAGCACCTCAGCCACCGAGTTGCCCTTTCGTCGAGGGAATCGCGCCTGCCTTGCGCGGGTCCAGCTCCACCGCCTGCCGCATCGCACGGGCAAATCCCTTGTAGATGCCTTCGCAGATGTGGTGGTTGTTGCTGCCGTAAAGCAGTTCGATGTGCAGCGTGATGCCGATCGCCTGGGCAATCGACTGGAACCAGTGCTCGAACAGCTCGGTATCCATTTCGCCCAGGCGTTCCTGGGTGAACTTTGCGTTCCAGACCAGCCAGGGGCGGCCCGAAATGTCGAGTGCGATGCGCGCCAGCGCTTCGTCCATCGGGCTGTAGGCCGTGCCGTAGCGGCCGATCCCGGCCTTGTCGCCGAGGGCCTGGCTGATCGCCTGGCCAATGGCGATGGCGCTGTCTTCGGTGGTGTGGTGCTGGTCGACGTGCAGGTCGCCCTTCACGTGGCATTTCAGGTCGATCAGGGAATGGCGGCTGAACTGTTCGATCATGTGATCGAGAAAACCGATCCCGGTTGAAACGTCATAGGCACCGGTCCCATCGAGGTTCACTTCGACGAGGATATCGGTTTCGTGAGTTTTCCGCGCAATGCGTGCCGTCCGCATGGGGAGCGCCTATAGGCCGGAATCGGGCGGGCGCAATCTCTTTCCCGTTGCCCCCATTCCTCTCACCCCTTTCCCCCCTTGACCCGCAGGCCGGGCAGCGCCACTTGGGATTCATGAGCGAGACGCCTGACAGCCTGATCCCCTATGACGAAATCGTGCAAGAGGCCCTGCGCGCCGTGGTTGAGCGGGTGCTGGGCCAGGTCGTCGATGCGGGCGGGGTCCTGCCGGGCGACCATCATTTCTACATCACCTTCAAGACCACCGCACCAGGCGTGGACATTCCCACCCACCTGAAGGAACGCTTCCCGGACGAAATGACCATCGTCCTCCAGAACAAGTTCTGGGACCTGACGGTGGAGCCGGACCACTTCTCGGTCGGCCTGTCGTTCAACCAGATTCCGACCAAGCTGGTGATTCCCTTCGCCGCGATCACCGCCTTCGTCGATCCCGCTGTCGATTTCGGCCTGCAGTTCCAGGCTGCCCTGCCGGACGAGGATTATTCCGATTTCGCGGAGCAAGACCAAGGCTCGCCCGTTATGACCAGCGATGACGGGTCCAACGTGGTCACCGTCGATTTCGGACGAAAGAAATAGCCATGGCCAAGGGTGTGTTCGGCAAAGGGAAGAAAGCAGCCAAGGGCGCGCTGGATACCGTAGCCGAAAAGACCCCCAGCCCCAGCCCCAATCCGATGACCAATCTGGTCCTGGCCGATTTCGCCCTGCGCGGCGGCGGGCAGCTGCTCCGCCGGGCGGTTGAGGTAGCCTTGCTCGGCACCAAATATTCCAAGCAGGACGCGCGCAACCTGGTCAAGGGACGCTCCATGACGCAGACCCTGGTCGGCACCGCGCTGGCCCGGATCGCGACCCGTTCGGTCCCCGGCGCGCTGGTGGTCGGCGGCGGTTTGCTGGCCAAGACGCTGTATGACCGGCGCAAGGGCAAGGCGGCTGCGCGCTCCGAAGGAAACAAGGCCGTTGCCGAACAGGCGGAAAAGGGCGCCGACAAGGCTTGATTTTCTGCCCCGCGATGCGCCATCAGCGCGCATGGCTACCAATACGCTCCAACGCCGCGGACTGATGTTCATCCTCTCCTCGCCTTCGGGCGCGGGCAAGACCACGATCAGCCGGATGCTGCTAGAGCGTGACCCGGACATCAAGCTGTCCGTCTCCGCCACCACCCGACCGATGCGTGCGGGCGAAGTGGACGGCAAGGACTACCACTTCGTCTCGCAGGAACAGTTCGACGCCATGGTCGAAAACAGCGAGTTCCTGGAATGGGCGCGCGTCTTCAACAATTGCTATGGCACGCCCAAGGCGCAAGTGAAGGCGGGGCTGCGCGAAGGGCAGGACTTCCTGTTCGACATCGACTGGCAAGGTACGCAGCAACTGTACCAGAAGATGGAAACCGACGTGGTCCGGGTGTTCATCCTGCCGCCCAGCCTGGCAGAATTGCAGCGCCGCCTGAACGGACGCGGGACCGACAGCGCCGAAGTGATCGCCGCCCGTATGGAACGTGCCCGCGCCGAAATCAGCCACTGGGACGGCTATGACTATGTCGTGGTCAACGACGACGTCGAAGCCTGCTATGACCAGGTCTGTGAGATCCTCCACGCCGAACGCATGCGCCGCGCGCGCCAGACGGGGCTGATCGGATTCGTCCGCGAATTGATGCGGGATTAGGCCGGGGGGCGGCCTGCCATTTCACCCCACGCTCACCCTGAGCCTGTCGAAGGGTGAAGGCGGTTTACGCTGCCCGGCTTCGACAAGCTCAGCCTGAGCGGGGTTTTAAGGTAAGCCCTTGTTCCCGCTCCGCCTGAGCTTGTCGAAGGCATTGGTATCTGGATTGCCCAGTCACAAGTTTCGCGCAGAGGGCGCAGAGGGCGCAGAGATTTTCCCTCCGCGATCTCTGCGCCCTCTGCGCGAAACTTTACAAAATGGACCCAACCTCGTCATTGCGAGGAGTGAAACGACCAAGCACTCCAATCGCAATGACGAGCGTTTCAGATCAATGCCCCGACGGGTCGTTGAACTCGCTGGGGATCCAGGCGTTCACGATGCCGCCGTCGATCGGGATGGTGGTGCCGACCACATAGTCGCCCGCGCGGCTGGCGAGGTAGATGGCGCCGCCCGCAATGTCCTCGGCCACGCCCACGCGCTTGTAGGGGATGCCCTTGGCGCTGCCTTCCGGGTTCTTGGCCGCAGCCTTGTTCATCTCGCTGGGATAGGCGCCCGGCGCGATGCAGGTGGCAACGATGTTGTCCTTGATCAGGCGCGCGGCCATGCGCTTGGTCAGGTGAATCACGGCGGCCTTCGATGCCTGGTAGGAATAGGTCTCCCACGGGTTCGGACGCAGCCCGTCAATCGAGGCGATGTTGATCACCTTAGCCGGACGGTCAAAGCTGGCCGCAGCCGTCAGCAGCGGGTGCAGCTTCTGGGTCAGGAAGAACAGGCTCTTGACGTTGAGGTCCATGACCTTGTCCCAGCCCGCTTCGGGGAACTGGTCAAATTCCGCGCCCCAGGCGGCCCCGGCATTGTTGACCAGGATGTCCAGCTTGCTTTCGCGGCTGGCCAGTTCCTCGGCCAGGCGCTTCACGTCGTCCATCTGGCTGAGGTCGCCCGGCAGGCCGATGACCTTGCCCGGATAGGCGGCGTTGAATTCCGCTTCGGTCTCGGCCAGCTGCTCGCGCTTGCGGGCGGTGATGTAAACCTTCTCGCACCCGGCGGCGAGGAAACCTTCGAGCAGCATCTTGCCGATCCCGCGCGAACCGCCGGTGATCAGGGCAACCTTGCCTTCAAGGCTGAAGAGTTTGGTGAAATCGAAAGCCATGTCCTTGCTCCTCAATAGCCGCTCAGCTGGGCGACGCGTTCTGCGTGATAGTACAGGTCGCCCATGAATTCGGCGAGAGCGCGGTCGCGCTTCATGTAGAGGCCGATGTCGTATTCGTCGGTCATGCCGATGCCGCCGTGCATCTGCACGCCTTCCTTGACCGCGAGACCGGCAGCCTTGCCCGCCTTGGCCTTGGCGACCGAGACCATCAGCTCGGCCTTTTCGCTGCCGGCGTCGAGCAGCTGCTGCGCCTTGATCACCGTGGCGCGGGCGATTTCCAGTTCGGAATAGAGGTGCGCGGCGCGATGCTGGAGCGACTGGAATTCGCCGATCAGCTTGCCGAACTGCTTGCGCTGCTTGAGATAGGTGGTGGTCATGTCGAACGAGCCGAGCGCCACGCCGACGCTTTCCGCCGCCGCGCCGACGCGTCCGGCGTTGAGCACGCGGTTCAGCACCTCGCGCCCGCCATCGACTTCGCCGATCACGGCATCGGCATCCAGCTGCACGCCGTCCAGCTTCACATGGGCGCTCTGCGCGCTGTCGACCAGGCGGACCACGTCCATGCTCAGGCCCGCCGCATCCTTGGGCACGGCGAACAGGGTGATCCCGTCATTGTCGTCATCGCTGCCAGCGGTGCGGGCCGCGACGACCAGCATGTCGGCGCTGCCGCCCTGGACCACGAAGGCTTTCGAACCGCTCAGCTTGAAGCCGTTGCCGGCGCGCTCGGCGCGGGTGGAAATGCGTTCGGGACGATGCTTCGGACCTTCGTCGATCGCCACGGCGAAGACGCTGTCGCCCGAAAGCAGGCCGGGCAGATAGCGCCCGCGCAGTTCGTCCGAGGCCTGGCCCAACGCCGTTGCGGCCATGACCGAGCTGGTCAGGAAGGGCGAGGGGGTGAGGTTGCGGCCGATTTCCTCCAGCACGATCCCGGCTTCGACATTGCCCATGCCCAGCCCGCCATCGGCTTCGCTGACCAGGATGCCGGTAAAGCCCAGTTCGGCAAACTGCTTCCACAGGGCGTGGCCGAAACCGTCCTTGCAATTGGTGTCGCGCCAGTGGCGCAGCTGTTTTGCGATATTGCCTTCGTCGGCCATGAACTGGCGTGCGGTATCGGCGAGCATCGCCTGATCTTCGGTATGGTACAGCGGCATTTTCAAATTCCTTTTCGTCATCCCCGCGCAGGCGGGGATCGCTGGCGTCCTGATGCGGCCTCGTTCAATCGAGGCCAGCGGTCCCCGGTCAGGCCGGGGACGACGCCAAGATTAAGCCCCCGGCAGGTCCAGGATGCGCTTCGAAATCACGTTGAGCATGACTTCGCTGGTGCCGCCCTCGATCGAGTTGGCCTTGGTCCGCAGCCACGAACGCGCCTTTGATCCGCCGTTCGAGCTTTCGCTTTCCCATTCCAGCGCCGCGCTGCCGCCAGCCGCCATCAGCAGTTCGTGACGGCGCTTGTTCAACTCGGTCCCGGCGTACTTCATCATGTTCGGCTGGGCCGGGTGGGCCTTGCCGACCTTGATTTCATCGAGGAACTTCTCGCCCATGGCGGTGAAGGCCAGGGCATCGACGTCGAACATTGCCAGTTCGGCGCGCAGCAGCGGGTCTTCGAGGCCATTGCGCTTGCAGAAGGCGCCGATGGTGTTGAGCCGGTCGTTGCCGCCCGCGCCCGAGATCATCTCGCGCTCGTGGCCCAGCAGGTACTTGGCCACGTCCCAGCCGCGATTCAGTTCGCCGACGATCTGGTGCTTGGGCACCTTCACATTGTCGAAGAAGGTTTCGCAGAACGGCGAATTACCGCTGATCAGCAGGATCGGCTTGGTCGAAACGCCGGGGCTTTCCATGTCGAACAGCAGGAAGGAAATGCCCTGGTACTTGTTGGTCTTGTCGGTGCGGACCAGGCAGAAAATCCAGTCGGCCTTGTCGGCATAGGAGGTCCAGATCTTCTGGCCGTTGACCACCCAGTGATCGCCCTTGTCTTCGCCATAGGTCTGCAAGCTGACGAGGTCCGATCCCGAACCCGGCTCG
This sequence comes from Novosphingobium sp. NPDC080210, assembly GCF_050281025.1. NCBI lineage: Bacteria > Pseudomonadati > Pseudomonadota > Alphaproteobacteria > Sphingomonadales > Sphingomonadaceae > Novosphingobium > Novosphingobium sp. NPDC080210. Next base: position 44,082 of record NZ_JBNNWL010000003.1, on the reverse strand, counting down.
GAATAGCCCTGGCACCAGCGAATCTCGCCGCGCGCGATCTGGTTCAGGTAATGAACCTTCTGCTCTTCGGTGCCGAATTTCAGCAGAGCCGGGCCCAGCATCCAGATGCCGAACGAGGAGAGCGGCGGGCGCGCGCCGATGCGGTGCATTTCCTCGCGCCAGATCTTGGCTTCGGCAGGCGACATGCCCGCGCCGCCATAGGGCTTGGGCCAGTCCGGAACGGTGTAGCCCTTGGCCGCGCAGCGTTCGAGCCATTGCTTTTGTGCTTCGTTCTTGAACTTGAACTTGCGGCCGCCCCAGCAGACGTCATCCTCGTCACGGACGGGTTCACGCATTTCGGGCGGGCAGTTTTCTTCAAGCCAGGCGCGGATTTCGGCGCGGAAGGCATCAAGGTCGGACATGGTTGTGACTCCTCTCTTTAACCGCAGGATTAAGGGGACTCTGCTCCCCTGTGCAAGCCCGGATTTCTGCGATTTGTAGGATTGCAAGCTTGCCGTAGCGTCAAGCCAAAGGGCGTTGACCGCGCCGCTTCGCGACCTAAGCTTAGCGCAAACAAGAGAGAAGGAGAGGCCATGCGATTCTCGGGCAAAAGCGTCGTCGTAACGGGTGCAGCATCGGGAATCGGGCGCGCCACCACCCTGCTGTTCGCCCGCGAAGGGGCAACGGTCTTTGCCGCCGACCTGAACCTGGCCGGGGCCGAGGCGGTCGCCCGCGAAGGCGACAATATCATCCCCGTCGCCTGCGACGTTTGTGACGTGGCCCAGATCAAGGCGCTGATGGACCATGCCGCCGGAACCTGCGGCGGGATCGACGTGGTGTTCAACAATGCCGGGGCGGGCGGCGCGCGCGAACCGATTGACGAGATCGACGCCGATGGCTGGGACCGGACGATGGACCTGCTGCTCCGCTCGGTCGCCATGGGCATCCGCTATGCCGTGCCGCACATGAAGCAGCGCCCCGGCGCGGCCATCGTCAACACCAGCTCCGTCGCGGCGGTCGGTCCGGGCTATTCGCCCACCGCCTATGCCGTGGCCAAGGCGGGCGTGCTGCACCTGACCAAGTGCGCCGCAACCGATCTGGCCCAGCACGGCATCCGCGTGAACGCGGTGCAGCCAGGCTTCATCAACACCAACATCTTCACCGCCAGCATGGAAATGCCGGCCGAACTGGTCGACACGGCCAAGGCGATGATCGCCCAGATGTCGAGCCAGGCGCAGCCGGTGGCGCGCGGCGGCCAGCCGGATGACATCGCCAATGCCGTCGCCTTCCTGTGCAGCGAGGCGGCAGGCTTCATGACCGGGGCCTCGCTGATCGTCGATGGCGGGATCACGGTCGGCCCACGCCACAGCTGGGATCCGGAAGCGCCCGGCCTGTTCGACGCGCTTCAGGCCATGGCCGAAGCTTCCGGGGCAGGCGCGGTGAAAGCCTGATGCAGCCGATTCAGGGCCGCATCCCGACGCGGCTGGCGCTGTTCCATGGCATGGGCTCGATCGCCTATGGGGTGAAGGACAACGGGTTCTCCACCTTCCTGCTGCTCTATTACAACCAGGTCCTGGGGATGAGCGCGCAGCTGGTCAGCCTGGCCCTGATGCTGGCCCTGGTGATCGACGGGATCATCGACCCGATCATCGGCTACCTGTCGGATCGCACCCATACCCGCTGGGGGCGGCGCCTGCCCTGGCTCTACATCGCGGCGATTCCGCTGGGAATCAGCTGGTACCTGATGTGGTCGGAAACGACCCAGCCGACCTTCTGGGGGCTGGTCGGCCTGGCCGTGGCAGTCCGCGCGCTGGTTTCGTGCTGCGAGGTGCCTTCGGTCGCGCTCGTTCCCGAACTGACCCGCGACTATGACGAGCGGACCCGGCTGATGCGCTTCCGCTTCCTGTTCGGCTGGGGCGGCGGGCTGTTCGTGATGTTCCTGGCCTATGACGTGTTCCTGGCCAAGGGCCTGCTCGATGCGGAGGGATACCGCGCCTATGGCCTGACCGGCGCCTTCCTGATCACCGGCGCGGTGCTGATTTCGGCGATTGCGCAGCACAGGATCGCATCCGGCTATCCCCCGCGCCACCGGTCGAAGTTCAGCCTGGCCACGGCATTCAGCGAACTGCGCGAAAGCTTTTCGCACCGCGCCTTCGTGATCCTGCTGCTGGGCGGCGGGCTGGCCTATACCAGCCAGGGGATCACCTTCTCGATCAGCAACTACCTCTACCTGTTCATCTGGCAGTTCACGCCGCAGGACCTGGGCCTGTTTCCCTTTGTCCTGTTCGCCAGCGTGGTGACGACTTTCCTGCTGCTGCCCCATCTGCACAAGCGCTGGGGCAAGCGCGACACGGCGGTTTTCGCGGCTCTGACCGGCGCGGCCTTCTGGACCAGCCCGTTCCTGCTGCACGCCGCCGACCTGTGGCCGCAGGTTGGCACGCCGCAATCGACCTGGCCGCTGTTCACGCTGTTCTTCCTGTCCAACGTGTTCAACGTCTCGGCCATGATCTCGGCCAGTTCGATGGTCGCCGACGTGGTCGAGGCATCCGAGGAACGGACCGGGCGGCGCAGCGAAGGCGCGTTCTTTGCCGGCAACATGTTCATGACCAAGTGCGCGACGGGCCTGGGCATTTTCACCACCGGGCAACTGCTGGCCTTTGCCGAGATGCCGGAAAAGGCCAAGCCCGGCCAAGTGCCCGAAGCGGTACTTGATACGCTGTCTTTGACCTATGCCATGGCGGTGGTGGTTTTTGCCATGTGTGTTGCGCTGGTCATCCGCCGTTTCCCGATCACCCGCGCCGATCATGAGGCGCGGCTGGCGGCCCTGGCGGCGGCTCGTTCAAACCCGGATGCAGAGGGAATGCACCCATAGTCTGAAGCATTAACCGCACAGTTAATTCACCCTTGGCGCAAGGCCTGCACCGTGGCAGGAGCGCAAGCGAGATTCGACAGTATGAGGAAAGGAAGAAGCAATGGATTTTGATCCCACCGAACGGCAAGTGTACTGGCGCAACCGCGTCCGCGAATTCATCGAAAACCACGTCCGTCCCCGCCAGGGCGACTACAAGAAGCAGGACGCCGAAGGTGGGCGCTGGAAAGTCCTTCCGGTCATTGAAGAGGAAAAGGCCCGCGCCAAGGCCCAGGGCATCTGGAACCTGTTCATGCCGCCGCAGTCCGGCCGCACCCACGTGGACGATACCTTCGAATTCGACGGTCCCGGCCTGACCAACCTCGAATATGCGCTCTGCGCCGAGGAAATGGGCCGCGTGGGCTGGGCTTCGGAAGTGTTCAACTGCTCCGCGCCGGATACCGGCAACATGGAAGTGCTGCACCGCTATGGCACGCGCGAGCAGAAGGAACAGTGGCTGAAGCCGCTGATGAACGGCGAAATCCGCTCTGCCTTCCTGATGACCGAGCCGCAGGTCGCCTCGTCCGACGCGACCAACGTGGAATGCTCGATCCGCCGCGAAGGTGACGAATATGTGATCAACGGCACCAAGTGGTGGTCGTCGGGCGCGGGCGATCCGCGCTGCAAGATCGCGATCGTCATGGGCAAGACCGACTTCGAAGCGAAGAAGCACCAGCAGCAGTCGATGGTGCTGATGGAGCTGGACGCTCCGGGCGTGGAAATCGTCCGTCACCTGCCGGTCTTCGGCTATGACGATGCGCCGCATGGTCACATGGAAATCAAGCTCAACAACGTCCGCATTCCGGCCAGCAACATGCTGCTGGGCGAAGGGCGCGGGTTCGAGATCGCCCAGGGTCGCCTCGGGCCGGGCCGTATCCACCACTGCATGCGCACCATCGGCGTGGCCGAGGAAGCGCTGGCCCGGATGGTCAAGCGCCTCAGCAGCCGCATCGCATTCGGCAAGCCGATCAGCAGCCACTCGATCTGGGAACAGCGCGTTGCCGAAGCCCGCATCGAAATCGAATGCTCGCGCCTTCTCTGCCTCAAGGCCGCGGACATGATGGACAAGGTCGGCAACAAGGCCGCCCAGGCTGAAATCGCGATGATCAAGGTCAAGGCGCCGACCATGGCGCTGAAGGTGATCGACGATGCGATCCAGGCCCACGGCGGTGGCGGCGTTTCGGAAGACTTCGGTCTGGCCAAGATGTACGCGGGCCAGCGCACCCTGCGCATTGCCGATGGCCCGGACGAAGTGCACAACCGCTCGATCGCCCGTATCGAGTTCGGCAAATATGCGCCGCAGCCCGAAAGCGGCCCGAGCTCGGGCGATCTCGGCGTGGCGCGTTAACTGAACTGCGCCGACCGCTTTGCGGAAGGCGCGCCAAAACCCCCCTCCCAGCCATGGGAGGGGCAGGGGGAGGGCCTGTTATCGCAGCCGCCGATAACAGGCCCTCCCCCAACCCCTCCCGCAAGCGGGCGGGGATTCATTAGGGAGAGAGAATGATGAAAGCCGCAGTCCTGGTTGCACCGAATCAGCCGCTGGAGATCGAGAACCTCCAGATCAGCAAGCCTGGCCCGCACGAGGTGCTGATCCGCACGGCAGCCTGCGGCCTGTGCCATTCCGACCTTCACTTCATCGAAGGCACCTATCCCCACGCCCTGCCCGCCGTGCCGGGCCATGAAGCCGCGGGAATCGTCGAAGCGGTCGGCAGCGAAGTGCGCACGGTCAAGGTCGGCGATGCCGTCGTGACCTGCCTTTCGGCCTTCTGCGGCCACTGCGAATTCTGCGTCACCGGCCGCATGGCACTGTGCCTGGGCGGCGATACCCGCCGCGCCCCCGGCGACGCGCCGCGCCTGTCGCGCCAGGATGGCAGCCCGGTTGCCCAGATGCTGAACCTGTCGGCCTTTGCCGAAATGATGCTGATCCACGAACACGCCTGCACCCGGATCGATCCGGAAATGCCGCTCGACCGCGCCTCGGTCATCGGCTGCGCGGTGACGACCGGCGCGGGTACGATCTTCAACGCCTGCAAGGTGACGCCGGGCGAAACCGTGGCCGTGGTCGGCTGCGGCGGCGTCGGCCTGGCCGCGATCAACGCCGCCAAGATCGCCGGTGCAGGCAAGATCATTGCCGCCGATCCGATGCCGGAAAAGCGCGACCTGGCGATCAAGCTGGGCGCAACCCACACGGTGGACGCCCTGGCCGACGATGCCGCCGCGCAGATCGTCGAACTGACGAAGGGCGGGGTCGATCACGCGGTCGAGGCCGTGGGCCGTCCGGCCTCGGGTGACCTCGCGGTCAAGTCGCTGCGCCGCGGCGGCACGGCCACGATCCTGGGCATGATGCCCCTGAACCATTCGGTCGGCCTCTCGGCCATGGACCTGCTTTCCGGCAAGAAGCTGCAAGGCGCGATCATGGGGATGAACCACTTCCCGGTCGACATGCCGCGTCTGGTCGATTTCTACATGCGCGGCCTGCTCGATCTCGACACGATCATTGCCGAGCGCATCCCGCTGGAAAAGATCAACGAAGGCTTCGAAACGATGAAGTCCGGCGCTTCGGCCCGCTCGGTCATCGTGTTCGATCAGTAAGAGGCGGAAATGACCGAATTGCTCAACGCGGACGAAGCCTTTGTCGGCACGGTGGAACCGGAAGGTGCGGACAAGCTGGACGAAGCCCGGCTGACCGAATGGATGCAGGCCAATGTGGCCGGTTTCGAAGGTCCGCTGCACCTGACCAAGTTCAAGGGCGGCCAGTCCAACCCGACCTACAAGATCGAGGCGAAAAGCGGCAACTACGTGCTGCGGCGCAAGCCGTTCGGCCCGCTGCTGCCCAGCGCCCACGCGGTCGACCGCGAATACAAGGTCCAGGCCGCGCTGTCGAAGGCGGGCTTCCCCGCCGCGCCGCAATACGGCCTGTGCACCGACGACAGCGTGGTCGGTTCGTGGTTCTACGTCATGGGCATGGTCGATGGCCGCACCATCTGGGACGGCGCCATGCCCAACGATGCGCCGGAATACCGCCGCGCCACCTATATGGCGATGATCGACACCCTGGCCGCGCTGCACGCGGTCGATGTGGAGAAGGCGGGCCTGTCCGACTATGGCAAGCCGGGCAACTACTTCGGCCGCCAGGTCGATCGCTGGACCAAGCAGTACAAGCTGTCCGAAACCGAGCTGATGCCGGACATGGAACGGCTGATCGAATGGCTTCCGGCCACCCTGCCTGAACAGACCCGCACCAGCGTGGTCCACGGCGATTACCGGATCGACAACATGATCTGGGCCAAGGACCGCCCGGAAGTGCTGGCCGTGCTCGATTGGGAACTGTCCACCCTGGGCGACCCGCTGGGCGACTTTTCCTATGTCGCCATGGCCTGGGTGACCGACAACGGCGGTCGCTCGGGCGTGCAGGATATTGACCGTAAGGCGCTGGGCATTCCGGAGCTGGAAGAAGTGGTCGAGCGCTATTGCGAAAAGACCGGGCGGACCAGCGTGCCGGACATGAACTGGTACTTCGCCTACAACTTCTTCCGCCTGGCGGGGATCATGCAGGGCATCAAGAAGCGCGTGATCGACGGCACGGCCAGCTCGGCCCATGCCAAGGCCATGTCCGACCGCGTCCAGCCGCTGGTCGACCGGGCGGCGGAATTCGCGCGCAAGGCGGGGATGTAAGACACGTTGGGCAGCGCCGGGCCACGCGGTCTGGCGCTGGCCGATCCGGCTTCGACAGGCTCAGCCTGAGCGGTGTGTGTGGGGCAAGGTCATCCGCCCTCCAGACCCGCTCACCCAGAACGGGGTGTAAGGCACCTGGCGTTGCCCCCCAGACCCGCTCACCCTGAGCTTGTCGAAGGGTGTCGCGTCATTCCCTAACGGCAGCGGAAATAGTTTCGCGCAGAGAGCGCAGAGGACGCAGAGATAGCAACCTCCGTCACTCCGGCGCAGGCCGGAGCCCAGCCCCTATAGAAACGTCGCCGCATGCGGCGACCTTGTTCGCCGGACTGGGTCCCGGCCTTCGCCGGGATGACGGGGGAACGCTTGGGTTCCTGGCATCTCCGCGTCCTCTGCGTCCTCTGCGCGAACCATTATCCGGCGGCGGGCGGATCAAGGCCCCGCCCGGTTTTCCTACTCTGCCGCCGCCTGCTAAATTCGCGGCGGCTCTTTGCAATTGTCGATCTCTCACGCCCGCTGTCCGCGCAGAGAAGATCTGCGTGCTGGCTCTGTTTTTTCGCTCCCCCGCGTGAACACTTTTACGAAAAGGCGCGGGAAGCCCAGCATTTCTGCCGTTTTGAGCCTGTTGGAAGAAGTGGACAGGGTGTCAACTGTGTCAACTTGGACGCAGCCCCCTTCGCGCCTCCCTTTCTTCTCCGCGCCTCTGCGTGAACCCATCTGGCCAATCCGGCTTCGACAAGCTCAGCCTGAGCGGGGTGTGCGGCGCGTCCCAAGACCCGCTCACCCTGAGCTTGTCGAAGGGTGTCGCGCCCTATCCGCCCCCAGAGGCCTCAGAACTGCCAGGACCAGCTGGCCGCCACGCCCTTGTCGTCCGGCGCATGGGCGAAGTGGCCCGGGTCGCGGCGGTAGAACAGGCTGACCATGGCCGAGCCGCTGGCGAGCGGACCGCGCCAGAGCAGTTCGGCGTCCAGTTCGCGTCCCTTGGGGGCCAGCGAAATCAGCCGGTCGCCGTAAGTCGGGCTTAGCGTCGCGTAGGAATAGTCCACCGGCAGGCGCAGGTTCAGGCCGCCGCTTTCCACGCGCAGTGGCTGGGACAGGCGCAGGGCCAGGTTGTCGCCCGCCTTGAACAGGTTCTCGCGGCCGAGGTCCACCGCCCAGGCCGAACTGCGCAGGCGCGATCCGGCGGCGATGGAGCCGCCCGTCCTGGCCCAGGTCTGTCCGCCGCGCCAGGCCGCGCCCAGCCGCCAATCCGGGGCAAAGCGCCATTCGCCATTGGCGTCCACGAACAGGCTGTTCGCGCCGCCCGCGCCCAGTCCGTCGTGGAACAGCGCGCCCAGGAAGGTCCGCCGCTCGCCCAGCCAGCTTACCCCGAGCGAGGCGTCTACCGGGCCGAAGCTGCGGTCGAAAGTCACGGCAATGCGGTCTGCCGGGGTGAGCCGGGTCTGCGCCAGGTTGCTCAGCCCGCTCAGCACCGGGGCGGCGGAAATGGCCGAGCCGTGCTCTGCGGCAATGGACAGGCCGGTCTTGCCCAGCTGGTGCCTTGCAGCAAAGCTGAAGCTCTGGTCGCGGCCGAAGCCGACATCGTCCAGCGGCGAGCGGGCAATCAGGAAGGCAGGCTGGCTGCGTCCTTGCAGCTGGGCCACCAGCCCGTCAGTGCCCTGCGAAAAGGCAAAGGCGATTTTGGAATTGGGGGCCACGCGCGCCACGGCGCGGCCTGCCAGGACCCGTGCCTGAACCGCGTCTTCCGGGGACAGGCGCAACTGGCCGGTCCACGGCATCTGCGCCACGCGCCCGCGCGCATCGACCGAGAAGGCCAGCGAGACCTGATCATTGCCCAGCGACACGTGGCGCGTTTCGCGTTCCAGCGCCGGACCCAGGCGGGCCTGCTGGCGCGCGTTGCTGAACCCGGCGGCCAGGTCGACCTGATAGGCGCGCTGGTATTCGTCGAGTACGATCGCGCCCAGCGGGCCTTTGCCGGTGCCCGCGTCGCCCATCGGCGCGGAGGTGACCCCGGTGCTGCTGCCCAGCGGCAGGGCCGTGACGCTTCCGGCAAGGGTGGTGGCGCCTTGCGGGGCAAAGGCGGCGGTGATGTCCAGGATGCCGCGGCCATAGACCGCGTCGGTCCCGGCAGCGCCCGCATCGCGCGCGGTGCGCAGCAGCAGGTCCACCACTTGCACGGCGGTCAGGTTGGGGAATGCCTGGCGCAGCAGGGCGGCTGCTCCGGCGATCTGCGGTGCGGCAAAGCTGGTGCCCGACACCACATAGACCGAACGGCTGCCGTCCGGGTTGGTGACGACCTTCATCTCGCCATTTTCATAGACGCAGCAGACCCGCTCGCCCCGTGCGGTCATGTACCAGGTGGCTTCGTTTCCGGCCCGGTTCGAAAAGCCGGAAATCACGTTGTTGGCATCGACCGAGCCGACGATGATCACGTTGCCGTTACCGGCCGAACGAAGCCCGGCGGCGAAGGGGTCGGGGTTGTTGGGATCGATGCCCGCTTCGGTCGAATCGCCGTCGTTCCCGGCGGAAACGACGATCACCACCCCCGCATTCGCGGCATTGGCAATCGCGCTGCGCAGCTGGGAATTGGGGGAAGAGCCGCCCAGCGAAAGGTTGATGATCTTGGCCCCGCCTGCGACGGCGGCATTGACCCCGGCAGCAATCGCGCTGTCGGAAAAGCTGCAACCGCTCTTCGGATCGGTGTCCACCTGGGTTGCGCAGCTGCCCAGCGAATCGGCGCGGAACATCGCGATGGTCGCATTGTAGGCGATCCCGACAATGCCCAGGTTGTTGCGCGCGGCGGCGGCGGTCAGGGCCACCTGGGTGCCGTGATCGTCGTCCGGGTTGTCCAGGCCGCGGCCTGAGCTGACCACGTCGCGCGAGGAACTTGCGATCCGGCCCGCGAATTCGGGATTGTCCGTGTCGATGCCGGAATCGATGATCCCGATGGTAACTCCGCTGCCGGTATAACCGGTCGACCAGGCGGTGATCGCGCCGTGCTGCGCTGGCCCCGTCGAACGGTTGAACTCTGCGGTCAGGAATGCCGAAGTCGGTGTGGGACTCGGGCTGGGCGTCGGCGTGGGCGTCGGGGTCGGCGTCGGACTGGGAGTGGGCGCAGGCGGAATCGGGGCGACGCCGCCCCCGCCACCGCCTCCGCCCCCGCAACCGGCGACCAGCGCAAAGGACAGCATCGCCGCACCCATGTGCCAGCGTGCTTGAACGAAGACGGCTTTTGACATGGACTCAGACCCTTTGCGGCCCCTACGCCGCACGCGTAGTGGTACCTAGGCAATCCTTGCACTTGCAAGCTTAACAGAGAATTTCTTGGCCCCTCCTTGCTAACCCGCGCTTGCCCCGATCGGCCGGGCGCTTTAGGCCGCGAGCGAACTTTATTCTGGAGTACCCGACATGTCCGCTGATCTTGCCGCCGCGATCGAACAAGCCTGGGAAGCGCGCGATGGCGTTACGCCTGCCAGCAGCGACGTCCGCGAGATCGTCGATGCCGCGCTGGAATTGCTGGACAGCGGCAAGGCGCGCGTTGCCGAACCGGACGGACAGGGCGGCTGGCAGGTCAACCAGTGGCTGAAGAAGGCGGTGCTGCTCTCGTTCCGCCTGAACGACAACGTGGTGATCGAAAACGGCGCGGCGGGCGCGCCGGCCTTTGACAAGGTGCCGTCGAAGTTCGCCGGATGGGGCGAGAACCGGTTCCGCGAAGCAGGCTTTCGCGTGGTCCCCGGCGCGGTCGTCCGGCGCGGCTCGCACATCGGCAAGGGCGTGATCCTGATGCCGAGCTTCGTCAACATCGGCGCCAACGTGGGCGAAGGCACCATGGTCGATACCTGGGCCACGGTCGGTTCCTGCGCCCAGATCGGCAAGAACGTGCACCTGTCGGGCGGGGTCGGCATCGGCGGCGTGCTGGAGCCGCTCCAAGCCGATCCGGTGGTGATCGAGGACAACTGCTTCATCGGTGCGCGCAGCGAAGTGGTGGAAGGCGTGCGCGTCTGCGAAGGTGCCGTGCTGTCGATGGGCGTCTATATCGGCGCTTCGACCAAGATCGTCGACCGCGCGACCGGCGAAATCCACATCGGCCGCGTGCCGCCCTATTCCGTGGTCGTCCCCGGCTCCATGCCCGGCAAGCCGCTGCCCGATGGCACGCCCGGGCCGTCGCTCTATTGCGCGGTTATCGTCAAGACCGTCGATGCCCAGACCCGCGCCAAGACCGGGATCAACGAACTGCTGCGCGACTAGGCATGTCGCAGCTCTGGGCCGAGTTCGCCGTATCCAGCATGCTTGCCGTGCTGTGCGTGGTGATCCACGGCCTGGGCCTGTTCAGCCTGTCGCACGCCCTGCGTGGCGAGACGGCGGTTGAGCGGCTGAAGCAGATCGCGCCGCTCTCGCCGCGCGGGGTGGCTTTCACCCTGGGCATCGTGGTGTCGATCCTGGCGCTGCACGGGCTGGAAATCTGGCTGTTCGCCTTCGTCTATACGGGGCTGGGTGCGGTCAGCGGGCTTGAGGACGCGCTCTATTTCTCGACCATCTCCTATTCCACGGTCGGTTACAGCGACATCCACATCGCGCCGCAGTGGCGGCTGCTGGGGGCGTTCGAATCGATTCTCGGCATGGTCCTGATCGGCTGGTCCACGGCCTTCTTCTTCCGCATGCTGGGGCGGATGGAGGCCCACTGAGCGGAACCGCCCCGTCGGGTCAGGCGTTGCTTATCCGGACGAACCAAGGCGGAGACGTTTCATGCACCGCGAAGGCCGCGATGGCGAAGAAATCCATGTCGATGCGCAAGAAGCGAAGGCCGGGCGCAAAGGCACCTTCGCCTTTCGCATCCTGCTGATGAGCCTCGCACTCCTGCTGCTGCTCTATGGCGTGACCCTACTGGTCGGCACGGCGACCGCACCCCACAATCCCGATCCGGCGGCGAGCGACGCCGCCGGATAGGCCTGGTTCAGAAGCTGGTTGCGGGGTTCTCGAGCGGCGCCGCGCCGCGCTGGGTCGCGGCATATTGCTCGGCTGACTTGAGCACGCGCAGCATGTTGCGGCTGGCAAGCTTTGCCAGGTCCTGCTGGCCCCACCCGCGCCGCGCCAGTTCCACGAACAGGGCGGGATAGGTCGACGCATCCTCCATGCCGACCACAGTGGTTTCGACCCCGTCCAGATCGCCGCCGAGCCCGACGTGGTCCACTCCGATCCGCTTGGCGATATAGTCCAGGTGATCGGCCACGTCCTTGACCGAACCCTTGGGCATGGGGTTGGCCTTTTCCCATTCGGTCAGAGCCGCCTTCGCCTTGTCCGGCTGGCCGCGCCACAGGGACTTGAGCCGCGCTTCCTCCGCATCGCGGTTGGCACCCCACAGGCGCGCCGCCTCGACCACATAGGGCGGGTAGAAGTTGACCATGACGATCCCGCCGTTGGCCTTGATTCCGTCAAGCACCACGTCCGGCACGTTGCGCGGATGGTGGTTGATCGCAAAGGCGTTGGAGTGGCTGGCAATGATCGGGGCGCGGGCCACTTCCAGCACGTCCAGCATGGTCTTCTCGCTGACGTGCGAGACGTCGACCAGCATGCCCAGCCGCTGCATTTCGCGGACCATGTCCTTGCCCAGCGGAGTCAGCCCGTTATGCGCGGGGGCATCGGTGGCTGCATCGGCCCAGCTGTTGTTCTTGAAGTGGGTCAGCGTCATGTAGCGCGCGCCCAGTGCGTACATCTGGCGCAGCACGGCCAGGCTGCTGCCGATCGAATGCCCGCCTTCCATGCCCATCAGGCTGGCGATGCGGCCCTTCCTGAACGCCGCTTCGACGCAGGCGGAATCGAGGCACAGGGTCAGGTCCGCAGGATGCCGCGCAATCAGCCGCTTGGTCACGTCGATCTGCTCCAGCGTGGCCTGCACCGCTTGCTGGTCGTTGAGATTGGCCGAGACATAGACCGACCAGAACTGCGCGCCGACCTTGCCCGCGCGCATCCGCTTCAGGTCGGTCTGCATCGCCGCCGTGCCGCTGGCTGCGTCGGCCGTGCCGGTCGTATCGGTAAAGTCGAAGCCCTGCAGCACGTTCTTGCGGCGATCGCGCATCTGCTCCGGCACGTCGTTATGCCCGTCCCAGACTGGCGCCGCAGCCAGAGCTGCAGCGGCGACCTGTTCGGGCGAGCGCGGCTGCTTTGCCGGCAGGGCCGCGGCAGAAACAAGAGCGACGGAGATCGTACCGGCAAGCAGAAGAGGAAGGCGCATCTGTAATCCTGTTGAAATTGCGTGCGCCAAGCCTAGCCGGGCGCAGCGCCAAGGTCGAGACACTTGCGCAGCGGGCAAATCCGTGGCCTTGGCAGAGGTATGGAACTGCTGTCCGATCCAATGACCCTGGTGCTGGCCGTGATTGCCGTGGTCATCCTGGGCCTGGCCAAGGGTGGGTTCTCGGGACTTGGCGCGCTGGCCACGCCGCTGCTTGCCCTCTCGCTTCCCCCGGTGACGGCCGCGGCGGTGCTGCTTCCGGTCCTGATGGTCCAGGACGTGGTCAGCGTCTGGTCCTATCGCAAGACCTGGGACGGGTGGATCGTCGGCTGGATGCTGCCCGGCGCGGTTGCCGGAATCGCACTTGCCGCTGGCCTGGCCGCTGCCGTCCCGGAAGAGCGTCTGCTGGTCGTGCTGGGGATCATCACCCTGGCCTTCGGGATCTATCGCCTGTGGATCGAGCGCGGCGGGCGGATCGTTGCTGCCTCAAGCTCGCCCGGCTGGGTCGGGACGCTGTTCGGCGTCGCCATGGGCTTTACCAGCCAGATCGCCCATGCCGGTGGCCCGCCGTTCCAGATGTGGGTCACCCCGCGCCGCCTGCCGCACGAAGTCTTCGTCGGCACCAGTTCGCTGACCTTTGCGGCAGTCAACTGGATGAAAGTGCCAAGCTACGTCCTGCTCGGCTCCTTCGACCGGCAAGTGCTGGAAGCTGCCGCCCTGCTCTTTCCGCTGGCCATCGTCGCCACTCTGGTGGGCGTCTGGCTGGTGCGCCGGATGGACACCGCGCGGTTCTATACGCTGATCTATCTGCTGATGGTCGCGCTTGGCCTGCGGCTGATCGTCCAAGGGCTGTAGCGCGAACGGAAGTCACCGCGCTTGCAGGCAAGGGGCAACCGCTCTAGGCCGGGGGCATGAGCAGCGATGAAGACTATGTCTATGACGAGGAAAGCGGCGAATGGCTGCCGGCCTCGGAACTGGCGGCAAAGCAGGCGGCGGCAAGTGCCGTCGAAGTGCGCGATGCAGTGGGCAACCTGCTGGCCGATGGCGATGCGGTGACCCTGATCAAGGACCTGGACGTCAAGGGCGCCGGGCAGACCCTGAAGCAGGGCACCCTGATCAAGTCGATCCGGCTGACCGGCGACAGTCAGGAAATCGACTGCAAATATCCCGGGATCAAGGGCCTGGTCCTGCGCGCCGAATTCGTCCGCAAGCGTTAGGGCAGGGGTCGTCTGGTGGAACGCATCGCCACCCTGACGATGAACCCGGCGATCGATTCCTCGTGCGAGGCGGAGACCGTCTCGCCCACGCACAAGATCCGCACCCATAACGAGCGCTACGATCCGGGCGGCGGGGGCCTCAACGTTGCCCGCGTCCTGCACCGCTTCGGCGCGCCGGTTGAGGCGATCTACATGTCCGGCGGGCCGACCGGAGCCTTGCTCGACGGCCTGCTGGACAATGCGGGCCTGGCCCGGACTGCCGTGCCGATGCACGACCAGGTGCGGATGAGCCTGGCGGTCTATGAACGCTCGACCGGTCATGAATTCCGCTTTGTGCCGGAAGGCCCCGCCGTGTCACAGGCCGAAGCGCAAGCGGCGGTCCGGGCGGTGCTGGACAATCCGTGCCCCTGGCTGGTCGCGTCCGGCTCGCTGCCGCGCGGCGTTGCTCCGGATTTCTTCGCCAGCCTCTCCGCTCCGCTGGCGCAGCAGGGGCGCAGACTGGTACTCGACACGTCGGGCGCGGCGCTGAAGGCCGCGTTCGAAGCGGGCGGGATCTATCTCGCCAAGCCCAGCATCGGCGAGTTCGAGATTCTGCTGGAACGCAAATTTGCCTCGCCCCAGGAAATTGGGGCGGCGGCGCTGGAACTGGTCCGGGCGGGCAAGGCGCAGATGATCGCCGTGACCATGGGCGAGCAGGGTGCGGTACTGGCCCACCAGGCAGGCGTGGTCACGCATCCAGGCGTTCAGGCGGTCGCGCGCTCGGCCACTGGCGCAGGGGACAGCTTCGTCGCCGGGATGGTCCACGGGCTGTTGCGGGGCGAACCGCCGGAGCAGGCCTTCCGGCGCGGGATTGCAGCGGGAACCGCAGCGGTGCTGACGCCGGGAACGGGGCTGTGCGAGCCCGCCGAAGTAGAGCGCGTCCTGTCCGAACTGCCCTAGCTGCGATTGAGCAACCGTTTCATCAGGCCCGGTGCATCGACGACATCTTCGATCGCTTCCGCCTCTGCCGTTTCGATCCGGCGGCGCAGCGATGCACCGGCGGGACTGACATCTTCATCCAGCACCAACCGGCCCCGCTGGATCAGGTTGAAGCGGGTGAGGGTCGGCTGGTCGTCTTCCTCTTCCTCGTCTTCGTCCTCGTCATGGCTGACCGGTTGCATCACCGGCAGCTCGCGAACCAGGGGCCAGTGGACCGAAACCACTTCGGGCCGCATGTCGATCAGGCCGGAAATGACCGGGATCGTTCCGCCCAATCCATGCCGGTCCAGTTGCAGCGCCACGGCTTGATGAAACCGCAGCGCGCGCCACCAGCAGCCCAGGACGAATTCGACGTAGCGCAGCGGAGCAGGCGCGCCGTCATCCTCGCGGATGAAGTGGCGCTGCTTGTGATGGATCAGCGCGGTGTTCAGTTCTTCCAGGCCCTCGATTTCCAGGAAAGCCTCGATATCCTCGTCATAACCCGCCCAGGCCGGAGTCTCGTCGCGGCACTGCTGCAAGGCTTCTTCCGGCTCTGCGGCGGACCAGCTCCAGCTTTCGTCCGTATAGAGGCCCAGCATCATGTAGGGCCGGTGGAGCGAGCCTTTTTCGAAAGCCAGGTCGCTTTCGTTGCCAAGCGCAATCGTCGCGCCGGTGATCGGCGGGCCTTCGTGCAGGGTGACGGCTTCGACCAGTTCCTCCCAGCCGGTGATCTCCACCCGGTTCAGGCCGGTGCGACGGCACAGCTGCATCATCTCCCTGCCGGTGGCGACCAGGGCGCGGCGCAGCAGGCGCTCCGCCTCGGCCAGCTCGCGCCGTTCGAACAGGTCCCGCAGGCTTTCCTCCCAGGCGGCTTCCCCGGCCGCCGTGGCGAAAGTGATTTGCAAGGGGTGCGTCATGGCCTTCCTCTGCTGGCGACGCCCCAAGCGCCGCTGCTGCCCGCAGAGTAAGCAAAAATAGTCAGCAGCAAGTTAATTGCGGCTCGATTTACGGCCAATTGCTGGAACGGTGACTGGATCGGCGGGTTGTCTTGGAAACGGCAACTTGCGGAAAATCATATGCATAGCCCCCCGATATTTTCCGGTGCAGCCTTGCTCGGAATTTTCTCAGGACTGGTTCTGGCAGGGATAACGCCCACTTCTCCTCTGCCAACGAAGCAGCCGGAATGGCGCACCCGCGCGGCCAGTCTGCGCGCCGAAACCGAATCGCTGTACGCTTGGTCGATGCCGCAGGACCTGTCACCCAGCGTGGGTTATGGCAGCCCCTCATACCACCAGGCGGCGGTCTATGCGCGCTACGATCCGCAATGGCGGGTCTCGCCACAGTTGCCGAGCCAGCCCGCCTTACAGGTCGAAGAAGCGCCCCCGGTGCTGACCGGCAACGAAGCGACCGTGGCGGAACTGGAGGTGCTGGGCGAAAGCTTCGATCAGCCGCCCGAACAGGCGGAACTATCTGATGCGGAACAAGATTTGTCCGGCGGCTAAATCTGAATCTCTGCGTTTGCTAAACAGGGCTACTCCAAAGGCTAGGGCTAGTTAGCTGTTCATAGCCTCAGCTACTGCTGTTTGCTTTGCGCTAGGCTATGTCTATCAGGCATTTTTGCTTTCGGATCAGTAGCATAAATGCAGATGAAGTCATTCTCGCTGGACGGTATTGAATATTCCTTTGTCCATTTAGCCCCTTTTGAAGTGACCGTTCCTGCCAAGGAGCCATTAGCAGCGCCTGCTGTGCTGCGTGTGACTTTCAGTCACCATGTGTTCAGTGAAAAATGGAACCCGTCCAAGCACGCCCCCTCACATGAATTTACAGTGGACGGAGAAAAAAGGGCATTCTGCCCTTTAAGGCATCAATGTTCGCATCAGATACGACAGATTGTTGAATATAACATAGCGGGAAAAGCTTTTGAAAGCCGCGATAGTAATGGGGTCTTGCGACATCTATTTTATGGTGAAATCGATGGAGTGCAGTTCCCCGTATTTTTCAATCTTCGTAAAGCTGACAGAATTCCCGGGATCGATGGAATTCTGCATATCATCAGTGCTTACAAGAATCCCGACCTACCCGCCAAAGTGCGTTTGCAATCCGTGAAGTTTGCCCGGCTCGTTCACATCAACTGCCCGCCGTCCCGAAATTGAAACGGCCCCCACCCAGAGGGAGGAGGCCGTTGTGCGAGAAAACCCTTGCGTCCACATTTCGCGAAACCCTTGCGGGCGGCACATCCCGAATCTCGCTTCGGATGTAGGCGAACCATAGGCCTATCGGGTTAAGAATTCAACCTTCAATGCGTTGTGGTGCAGCGCAGCGCCCTTTTAAACATTTAATCCAATGTAGGAAACAGCTTCAGGCCCCATCAATCGTGTTCGCGGTCCCCTGCGCCGATGTAGAGTTCGCGGCCGCCTTCGTTGTACTTCGCGGCCATCTCCTGCATCCCCTTCTCTGCCTCGTCAGCGGCGACGAAGGTTTCGACCCCGGCGTTCTGCTTGGCGGCGAAGTCGCGCACTTCCTGCGTGATCTTCATCGAGCAGAACTTCGGCCCGCACATCGAACAGAAGTGCGCGGTCTTGGCGCCTTCCGCCGGCAGCGTCTGGTCGTGGTACTGCTCTGCCGTATCGGGATCGAGGCTGAGGTTGAACTGGTCGCGCCAGCGGAATTCGAAGCGCGCGCGCGACAGGGCATCGTCGCGCACCTTGGCTGCCGGATGGCCCTTGGCCAGGTCCGCCGCGTGGGCGGCCAGCTTGTAGGTGACCACGCCGACCTTCACGTCGTCGCGGTCGGGCAGGCCGAGGTGTTCCTTGGGCGTGACGTAGCAGAGCATGGCCGTGCCGTACCAGCCGATCATCGCCGCGCCGATGCCGCTGGTGATGTGGTCATAACCAGGCGCAATGTCGGTCACGAGCGGGCCAAGCGTATAGAACGGCGCTTCGCCGCAGGCCGCCAGCTGCTTGTCCATGTTTTCCTTGATCTTGTGCATCGGCACGTGGCCGGGGCCTTCGATCATCACCTGCACGTCCTGTTCCCAGGCGCGCTTGGTCAGTTCGCCCAGGGTGTACAGCTCGGCGAACTGGGCTTCGTCGTTGGCATCGGCGATCGAGCCGGGGCGCAGGCCATCGCCCAGCGAATAGGCGATGTCATAGGCCTTCATGATCTCGGTGATTTCGTCGAAGTGCTCGTACAGGAAGCTTTCCTTGTGATGCGCCAGGCACCACTTGGCCATGATCGAGCCGCCCCGGCTGACGATCCCGGTGACGCGCTTGGCGGTCATCGGGATATAGGGCAGGCGCACCCCGGCGTGGATCGTGAAATAGTCCACGCCCTGCTCGGCCTGCTCGATCAAAGTATCGCGGAAGATCTCCCAGGTCAGTTCCTCGGCAATGCCGCCGACCTTTTCCAGCGCCTGATAGATCGGCACGGTGCCGATCGGCACGGGGCTGTTGCGGATGATCCATTCGCGGGTGTCATGGATGTTGCGCCCGGTCGACAGGTCCATCACGGTATCCGCGCCCCAGCGGATCGACCAGACCATCTTGTCCACTTCGCTCGCCACGTCCGAAGCGACGGCGGAATTGCCGATATTGGCGTTGATCTTGACCAGGAAGTTGCGCCCGATGGCCATCGGTTCGCTTTCCGGGTGGTTGATGTTGCTGGGAATGATCGCGCGGCCGCGCGCCACTTCCTCGCGCACCCATTCGCCGGTCACATAGTCGGGGATGCTGGCGCCCCAGTCCTGCCCGTCGCGGACCAGATCGCGCACCATTTCGCGGCCCAGGTTCTCCCGCGTGGCGACATATTCCATTTCCGGCGTGACGATGCCGCGCCGGGCATAATGCATCTGGCTGACGTTCATGCCGGCCTTGGCGCGCAGCGGGCGGGTGACCGGGTGCGGGAAAGCGGGCACGCCGCCCGAACGGTCCGGGCCCAGTTGGCCATTGTCTTCCGGCTTGACCGCGCGGCCCTGGTATTCCTCGACATCGCCGCGCGCCATGATCCATTCGCGGCGCAGCTGGGGCAGGCCCTTGGCAATGTCGATCTGGGCGGCGGGATCGGTGTAGGGACCGCTGGTGTCATAGACCCGCACCGGCGGTTCGCCGCTGCTCGGCTCCAGCTGGATTTCGCGCATGGCGACGCCCAGCGGGCCGACGTGGATCTTCTTCGATCCCCGGATCGCCCCGGTGGTTACACCGATTTCAAGCTTGGAATTGATGTCGGCCATGATGCGCTCCTTTTGGGCAACGAAAGAAGGAGCGCCTGATCGCGGCAACCCTTCCCTCCGCCCGTGCTAACGGGTTCAGGTTCAACGGGTCGGGCTGCGTGACCAGCCCCTCTCAGCCAGCACAGGCTCCCCGGGGATGTTGCCAGTTTAGGGCGGCTGGGCCAGACAGTCCAGCCCATGACCGTGCTTTACCGTCTCAATTGCCCGTCGGTTCAGGTCGCTCGCCATTTCGGCGCGGCCGGCGGAGCCGATCCATGGGCGGGCGGGACCGTTTCCCCCGGCGGCTTTGCCCCGGTCCTGACCATGGGGCGCGAATTCGTGGCCGGACCGCGCCGGCCGGGACAGCCGCTGCGCCTGGTCCCGCGCCTCTGGGGCGTGCCGCCGCCGCCCTCTGCCGGAGAGCAGGGTCGCGGCGTGCTGACGGTGCGCAATCCGGGCAGCCCGTTCTGGATCGGCAACCTGCGCAACAGCGAGTTTCGCTGCCTGGTCCCGGCAACCGCGGTGATGGCTTGGGGGCGGGTCGATTCCGCTACGGCCAAGCGCCGCGCGCTATGGCTGGCCTGCGCGGACCAGCCACTGTTCGCCATGGCCGGAGTGTGGAAAGACAGCGAAGTGCCGAGCTTCGCCCTGCTCACCTGCGAAGCCAATGCCGTGTGGCGCGATGCAGGTCACAGCGCGATGCCGGTGATCCTGCCTGCGCACGGCGATGCCTTGCAGACCTGGCTGCGCGCGGAATGGAAAAGGGCCGAAGCATTGCTGCAGCCCTATCCGTCGAGCGTGATGGTCACCAGCACGCCCCGCTGGGGCTGAGCGGGAACCAGCCTAAACCAGCCGCAAGGCCCCTGCCGACAGCAGGACAATGCCCAGCAATACCGTGCTCATCGCCCAGCCGCGATGCATGTGGGTCAGGCTGCGCAGCCAGAACTGGGTGTAGATGTCGACAAAGCCCAGGATCGCCAACGCCTCGACCATCATCAGGCCGCCCATGACTTTCAGCACGCAGGCCAGCAGGTCTGTGGGCAGGAACGGGTTGGCCAGATAGACCGCAGCCCCGATCAGCAGTTCCATCAGCCCGCACAGGAATTGCAGCGCGGGCGAGCGCTCCACCTCTTCCAGCATCACGCGCCAGGCACCCGGCTTGCGCAGAGCCCCGATCCCCGCGAAGGTCGCGGTCAGACCCAGCAACATGCCCGCCCAGGCAGTTGGATCAAACGTACCAGTCATTCTCTTGCCCCTCCAGACCTCTGTGGCTTCTCCCCGGAGGTGTTCTGTTGTGTGCGGGTACGATGCAAGGGTGCGGCGCGATTGTCCAGACAGGATAGGCGCTGGACATTAATCGCACGATTAAACATACTCCCTCTCAAGGCCAGCAAATGGCCACGGGAGAGTACTGGACATGGCGCAAGACCAAGCCTTGCCGCGCGTCTGCATTATTGGTGCAGGGTGCAGCGGATTTACCACGGCCAAGCGGCTGAAGGACTATGGGATTCCCTTCGACGTCTATGAAGCGTCAGACGATATCGGCGGAACCTGGTACTACAACAACCCGAACGGCATGTCGGCCTGTTACCAGAGCCTGCATATCGACACGTCGAAATGGCGCCTGGCGTTCGAGGATTTTCCGGTTCCCGCCGACTGGCCGGACTATCCGCACCATTCGCTGCTGCTGAAGTACTTTCACGATTACGTCGATCACTTCGGCCTGCGCCCGCATATCCGCTTCAACACCCGCGTCGAGAAAGCCGAGCGCAAGAGTGCGGGCGGCTGGACGATCACGCTCTCCACTGGCGAGGTGAAGGACTATGACGCGCTGGCCGTGGCCAATGGCCACCACTGGGCGGCGCGCATCCCGGAATACCCCGGCCACTTCGACGGCGCGCAGATCCACTCGCACCAGTATCGCACGCCGTTCGAGCCGGTGGACTGCGTCGGCAAGCGGGTGCTGGTCGTCGGCATGGGCAATTCGGCCATGGACGTGGCCAGCGAACTGTCGCAGCGGCCCATGGCGGCCAGGCTGTTCGTCTCCACCCGGCGCGGGGTGTGGATCTTCCCCAAGTATTACCAGGGCCAGCCTCTCGACAAGAACCCGGCCCCAGCCTGGATGCCCAAGAGGCTGCGCCAGTGGCTGGGCGCGCGGATGGTGAAAAAGCTGGTCGGCAAGATGAGCGACTATGGCCTGCCCGAACCGGACATCGGCCCGTTCGAAAGCCACGGCACGGTATCGGGCGAATTCCTGGTCCGCGCCGGATCGGGCGACATCACGATGAAGCCGGGGATCGAGCGGCTGGACGGCGACGGCGTGGTCTTCACCGATGGTTCGCGCGAACAGATTGACGTGATCGTCTGGGCCACCGGCTATGACATCAGCTTCCCGTTCTTTGACGAGCCCAGCTTCAAGGCAGACTCTGACAACCGCCCGCCGCCGCTCTACAAGCGGATCATGAAACCGGGCGTGCCGGACCTGTTCTACATGGGCCTGGCCCAGCCGCTGCCCACTCTGGTCAACTTTGCCGAGCAGCAATCAAAACTGGTCGGCGCTTACCTTGCCGGACAATATCTGCCGCCCGATCCGGCCGAGATGGAGCAGGTGATCCAGGCGGACGAGGATTACTACACCGGGCAGTATTACGCGGCGCGGCGCCACACGATCCAGCTCGACTTCGATCACTATGTCCGCGCTTTGAAGAAGGAACTGGACAAGGGCGCCCGGCGCGCCGCTGCGGCGGGCAATGCCCTGCCGGTCCGCTCCCGCCAGCTTGAGGAGGCTTGAACCATGGCCACTGTCACAGATCGTCCGCTTAACCCCTTCGACGTCAGCCAGGACGCGCTTTACGTGGAGGACACCTGGCGCGAACCCTTCGCCAGATTGCGCGCGGAAATGCCGATTTCCTGGCGCGAGGAAAGCCCGTTCGGATCATACTGGTCGGTGGTGACACATGATCTGGTGCAAGAGGTGGAACTGCGCCACGACGTGTTCTCCTCGCGCTGGGACCTGGGCAATATCACCATTGCCGAGGCGGTGAACGGCGAAGGCTTTCCCAACTTCATCGCGCAGGACCCGCCGATCCATACGGCCCAGCGCCGCGTGATCGCTCCGGCTTTTTCGCCCAGCCAGATGCTCAAGCTCGATGCGGCGGTAAAAGCGCGGACCAAGGAACTGATGGACGGCCTGCCGCTGGGCGAGACGTTCGACTGGGTAGAGCGCGTCTCGATCCCGCAAACCCTGGGGATGCTGTGCATCCTGTTCGACATGCCGTTCGACGAATGGCGCGATATCAAGCGCTGGTCGGACTGGGCCAGCGGCGTTTCAGCGGAAAACCTGACCGACGAATACCGTGCGCAGTTCTTGATGCAGATGGGCGAAATGCTAGCCCGGTTTGACCGCGAACTGGAAGACCGCCGGGGCAAGCCGCCGACCGACGATCTCCTCAGCCGCATGGTCCATTCCGAAGCCATGGGCCACATGGAGCCGATGGAGCGGATCGCCAACATCGCCCTCCTGATCGTTGGCGGCAACGACACCACGCGCAATTCGATGTCGGCCCTGGTCGAGGCGTTTGACAAGTATCCGGAGCAATTCGACCGCTTGCGCGCCGATCCTTCGCTGATCCCCAATGCCGCGCAGGAAATCATCCGCTGGCAATCGCCGGTTACCCACATGCGCCGCACCGCGCTGGAGGATACGCAGCTGGGCGGGCAGACCATCCGCAAGGGCGAGAAGGTGGTCATGTGGTACATCAGCGCCAACCGCGACGAAAAGATGTTCCCCGATGCCGAGCGGTTCGACGTGGGCCGCGAGAACGCGCGGCGGCACTTGTCCTTCGGGCACGGCATCCACCGCTGTGTGGGCGCGAAGCTGGCGGAAAGCCAGATCGCCACGCTGATCGCCGAGATGGTCAACCGCAATATCCGCGTCGTCCCGCAAGGGGCGCCGGAACGCCTGCCCAGTCCGTTCCTCCACGGCTTCACCGCCATGCCGGTGCGGATCGAACCGCGGTGAGCGCCGATTTCGAGACGCTGCTGGTCGAGAAGGAAGGCCCGATCCTGTGGCTCCGGCTCAACCGGCCAGACGTGCTCAACGCCTATACCAACCAGATGGGGGCGGAGCTGGTCCGGGCCATCGGGCAGGCGGACGCCGACGACAGCGTCAAGGTGGTGGTCCTGACCGGCACGGGCCGGGTATTCTGCGCCGGAGCCGACGTTTCGGCCGGAGCGGGCGCTTTCGACACTGAAAGCGGTGAAGGCGCCAAGAACTTTGGCAGCCGCGACGGACGGCGAGAGAATTCAGACTTCGTCGCGGCGATGATGAATTCGCTCAAGCCGCTGCTGGTCGCATACAACGGCTCGGCAGCGGGTGTGGGCCTGACCCTGACCCTGCCCTGCGACATCCGCATCGCGGCGGACAATGCGAAATTCGGCTGCGTCTTCACCCGGCGCGGGCTGGTGCCAGAGGCAGGCTCGGCCTGGTTCCTGCCGCGCCTTGTCGGGCTGTCTACTGCGCTCAAGTGGTGCATGACCGGAGCGCTGGTCCCCGCGCAGGAGGCGCTTGCGGCCGGGCTGGTCAGCGAGGTGGTGCCCGCCGATCAGGTCGAAGCGCGGGCGCGCGAACTGGCGCTGGAGATCGCGGCGAACTGCTCGCCCGTGGCTCTGGCCCTGACGCGGCGGATGCTCTGGCACTTCTCGGCCCAGGAGGGGCCAAAAGGCGCGCTGTCGGTCGATGCCGCGCTGAACATTGCACTGGGCGCAAAGGGCGACGTGCATGAAGGCGTGGCGGCTTTCCTGGAAAAGCGCGCGCCGCAATTCCCGCTCACCGTGTCGGGCGACTTGCCGGATATGCCATGGTGGCCGGACAATCCCACGGGGTATCGTTGATGTACAAGCTCTATGGCGCGCTTGGCTCGCCCTATTCGATGAAGCTGCGCGCGCTGCTGCGCTATCGCCGGATTCCCCACCGGTGGATCGACGGGGCGGCAACGCGCGAGGCACTGGGACAGGTCCGCGCCCCGGTGATCCCGGTGCTGCAATATCCGGACGGGCATTATGACAACGATTCCACCCCGGTGATCTACGATCTGGAACAGCGCCATGCCGAAAGGCGCGTGGTGCCTGATGATCCGGCCCAGGCCTTCATCGCGCATCTGCTGGAAGACTTTGCCGACGAATGGCTGACCAAGGCGATGTTCGGCTATCGCTGGCTGGAAGATGTCGACCAGATCCAGATGAGCCGCTGGCTGGCATTCGACAATATGAAGGGCGGCGGGCTTGAGCGCAGCCAGGGCTTTGCCGAACAGTTCCGCGCGCGCCAAGTGGGGCGCATGGCGCTGGTCGGCTGCACGCGCGAGAATTTCCCGCTGATAGAGGCCAGCACCCGCGCGGTCCTCTCCGCGCTGGAGGGCCATGTGGTGAACCAGCACTGCCTGTTCGGCACCCGCCCCAGCCTGGCCGAATTCGGCATCTACGGCCAGCTGTCGCAGCTCGGCACCGATCCCACGCCGCAAGCCATGATGCGGGCGGACTATCCCTATACCTACCGCTGGCTGGCCCACGTCGACGACATGAGCGGCATGAAAGGGGAGTGGGAGCCGGGCATTGCCCCGGTTGTGGCGGAACTGGTCCGCATTGCCGGACAAGTCTATGTCCCCTTCCTGCGCGCCAACGAGGCCGCCGCCGAAGCAGGCCAGGAAACGTTCCGGATGGAAGCGATGGGGCTTCCCTACGAACAGGGGGTGTTCAAGTACCAGATCAAATGCCTGCGCGAACTGCGCGCGCGCTATGCGCGGCTGGACGGCGAGGCACGCAGCACGGTCGATGCGGTGCTGGGCAGCGACTGGCTGGAACTGATCGGCTGAATCCGTCGTTCTGCACAAGGCGGTGCATTCAGCTTAGCGCAACGCTTGAAGCGGCATGGCGGAACGGGCAATAACTGGCCCGTCGCCGCACAATGCTGTGGCCGGGCGCATCTGGACTTGGAGTTTTCGAAATGAACGTGCGGGGCAGTTTCCGTTTGAGCTGGGGCATTGGTCTGGGCCTGGGGCTTAGCTCTGCTGCCGCACTCGCCGCCGCCCAGCCCGAACCCATCCTCCCCAGCCCTGCGCCCACCGCCAGCGCAACGCCGCCAGCTACTGTGCCGGTCGGACCGGAGCAGGCCCCGGTGGACGAGCCGGTGCTGAACTGGACCGTGGCCGATGCGCGCCAGCTGCTCAGCGTGATCCAGGGCATTGGTGCCGAAGGCCTGATCCCGGCGGACTATGAGCCCGATGCCCTGCGCGCCGCGATCCTGGGTGGATCGGGCGAAGCGCTCAACGCCCAGGCCAGCAAGTCCCTATCCTGGCTGATCGAGGACATGCGCGATGGCCGCACCCGGATGGATTCGCGCGTGCAATGGTTCGTGGTCGATACCGACCTGGACAACAGCCCGACTTCTGCCGTGATGGCCCAGGCCTTGGCCAGCCGCGACATTGCCGGGACCATCCAGAACCTTGCCCCTACCGCGCCCGACTATGCCGCGCTCAAGGCCTTGCTGGCGGCGACGCCCAAGGCGGACAAGGCGAAGCGCGCCCTGATCCGCGTCAACATGGACCGCTGGCGCTGGCTGCCGCGCGAACTGGGCAAGTTCTACCTGCTGACCAACGTCCCTGAATTCCAGCTGCGCCTGACGGTCGATAACACGATCATCCGGTCATACCGCACCATTGTCGGCAAGCCGGGGCGCACGGCTACGCCGCAATTGGCCGAAGTGGTCGAAGGCGTGGTCTTCAACCCGACCTGGACCGTGCCGCAATCGATCGTGAAGGGCGAAGGCCTGGGTGCGCGTCTGGTCGGCAATCCGGCCCAGGCTGCCCGCGAAGGTTACAAGGTGACCAAGAACAAGGACGGCACGATTACAGTCGTCCAGCAGCCGGGACCAAACAATGCGCTGGGCTTCATGAAGCTCGACATGCCGAACGAACATGCGATCTTCCTCCACGATACGCCAAACCGCAACCTGTTCAACAGCACCCTGCGCGCGCTCAGCCACGGCTGCATCCGCACCGAACGGGCAATGGAGCTGGGCATGACCATGGGCATCCTGGGGTCGGGCAAGTCGACCGACGAAATGGTCGAGATCGTCAAGTCCGGCAAGTACACCCGCGTGCCGATGACCAAGACCTTCCCGGTCTATATCATGTACTTCACCATGGCGACGGACATCACCGGCAAGATGGGCACCTTCGCCGACCTGTATAAGCGTGACGCCCCGGTCCTCGCCGCCTTCGCCGCGCCGCGCGAGCCGTGGGACGGCAAGCGCAAGACCACCGAAAAGGTGATCAAGCTGGATAATCCGCTTTAAGCTGAAACATCTGGACTGCTTTGGGCGCTTCGAGACGGACCCTCAATCTACGATTTCGGCTCCTCCTCAGCGCGAACGGAAATAGTGAATACCGTTCGCCCTGAGGAGCCTTGAAGCTGCAAGCTGAAAGGCGTCTCGAAGGGGAGCGTTTCAGCGCATTTCCATCGCCGTCAGACGCCCCCGTCAGGAGGCCGCGCAGCCTTGCAGCTGGGCGGTCTCGCCAGCGGTCAGCGCACTGCCTTGCGTCACCCAGGCTTCGATCCTGCTGCCCTGTCCGCGCGGTTCGATCCGCACGGTGATGCCGCGCGCGGGATCGGAAAAGTGGTTCTGGCTGACGATGTCCAGTTTCAGCCCGCCTTCGGGCCGGTGGACGAGACAGCCCAGCATGTCCCTGACCGGGCGCGGGGTAGCGGCGTCAAACACCTTTGCCTTGCCGTCCAGTTCATGCCCGGTTGTCCAGGCCCGCCAGAGCAACGGAGCCGAGAGCAGGACCGCTCCCAGCACCAGAACGCCGACCAGGGCCTTGCGGGATTGTTGCTGGTTCAAGCGTCGCCGATGCGGTCAGCAAAGAGCAGGCGGCCGCCCGAAAGGTTCCACAGCGCTTCGTTGAAGTCTTCCGGCCCCATGGCAAAGCAGCCCTCGCTACGGCCCAATTTGCCGAACCTGGCAACATGGGCGGCCGAAGCATAGCTGGCTGGATGCATCACGATCGCACGCTCAAGCGCGGTGCGGTTGTCCGCATCGAGGCCGAGCAGCCGGATCGAGGTGCCATATTTGCCATAGTACCATTCGGCGGTGAGGTAGGCCCCGCGCGACGTCGCTTCGGAACCCGGAACGCCCGAGAACTGCTGGAGAAAGCCGGAATGGGCCGGGTCCGATCCGCGCCCGTGCGAGACGCGGAAGGAGCGGATCGTGCCGCTTTCCAGGTTGACGAAGTGGAACCGCGGCAGGGTGGAGGCGCGGGCAAAGTCCGCAATCCCGACAATATCCCCGCGCCACACCGTTGCGCCTGCCCGTTCCAGCTCGCGCTTGGCCGTCGCGATCAGCTTGGCGTCATAGGCGGGATTGGGCGGTGCAACCAGCGGCAGGGCCGGTTCGACAACCGCAGGTGCCTGCGGCGTGGTGACAAGACCGAAAGCCTGGTCGAATTCCTGATCGAGCGAGGCATCCTGCGCCGCCTTGGCCAGGGCGCGGCCAGGCACCGACAGCGCGGCCCCCGCTGCCAGCGTTCCCAGAATCAAATCGCGGCGTTTCATGACCCCCGTCATAGCGCTTGGTGGATAACCGGAGACTTAATGGCCTGCCAAGCCCAAATCGGTAGCCTAGCGCGCAGCCGCGCCCAGTTGTGCCAGGGCCTGCCCATCGACGCGCATCACGGTCCATTCGTCCATCAGCCGCGCGCCCAGCTTTTTGTAAAAGCCGATTGCCGGCTCGTTCCAGTCCAGCACCGACCATTCCAGCCGCGCGCAGTCCCGCTCTACGGCCAGGGCGGCAAGGTGCGACAGCAGCGCCTTGCCCAAGCCTGAACCGCGCGCTTCGGGCCGCACGAACAGGTCTTCCAGATAGATGCCCGGACGCCCTTCAAAGGTGGAGAAGTTATGGAAGAACAGGGCAAAACCCTGCGCTGCCCCGTCGATCTCGCCGATCAGCACTTCGGCATAGGGGCGCGCGCCGAACAGCTTGGCGCGCAGCACCTCGTCGTCAAAGCGGACTTCATGGGCAAGGCGTTCGTAATCGGCCAGGTCGCGGATCAACTGGGCAATCAGCGGCAGGTCATCGGCGGTGGCGGAACGGATCGAAATGGTCATGCCCCATCCCTAGCGCGTTGAAGGGATGGAGGGAATCGCGAATAGCGCTTACTTGCCCCTGATCACCATCTTGTCGCCCTTGAGCTCGACCGAACTAAGCTGGCGCAGGACCGATTGGCCCAGCAGGTTTGTGGCCAGTCCGCGAACAACCACGGCTTCGACACCCTGGAGCCGCTGTCCGGCAACCTCGACCTCATCCAGCGTGACCGGCGCGCCGTATCCGACTCCCGAGGCAGTCTGCATGTTGGGCTGGAATTCCTCTTCTGCCGGAAGGATGCCCAGCGCATCGGCCTCAGCTTCGGTCAAGGCGACCAGGTCCGCGCCGGTATCAACCAGGAATTCAATATCGCTGCTGCCGTTCACCGAGGCCCGGATGCTGAACTGGCCCGACGAATTGCGGGTCAGGCTGAGCGCCTGATCCTCTTCGTGGGCCTGGGCCGCATCGGCGGATACAGCTTCGGAACCGCCCGCCTGTGTTTCCGGCTCTGTCGGCGCGACCAGCAGTGCGGCAGCGACGCTCATTACGCCTATCGCGAAAAAGACAATAAATAACAGTCGGTTCATCGTGGCACGAATATAGCGCCAAGGTATTACTGTTTTACTTAAGCCGCCTTGCCGTGGGTAACGTCCATGCTGACCGCGCGGCCTGCCTCGATCTCTGCCGCCTTGGCTTCGACCAGGCTGACGATGTGGGCGATCATGCCATCGTCCTGCACGTGATGGTCGGTCACGCCGGACAGATAGACCATGTGCTTGCCATTACCGCCGCCGGTAATGCCGATGTCGGTTTCGCGGGCTTCGCCGGGGCCGTTGACGACGCAGCCCAGCACCGACACGCTCATCGGCGTCTTGATGTGCTGCAAGGCTTCTTCCAGCCGCTCGACCGTGCGGATCACGTCAAAGCCCTGCCGCGCGCAGCTGGGGCAGGAAACGATCCGCACACCGCGCGTGCGCAGGCCCAGGGCTTTCAGGATTTCATAGCCGACCCGCACTTCCTCTTCCGGTTCGGCAGAGAGGGAGACGCGGATCGTGTCGCCGATCCCGGCCCACAGCAGGTTGCCGATGCCGATCGAGGACTTGACCGTCCCGCCGATCAGGCCGCCCGCTTCGGTAATGCCCAGGTGCAGTGGGCAATCGACCGCTTCGGCCAGGCCCATGTAAGCCGCTACCGCCAGGAACACGTCGCTGGCCTTCACTGCCACCTTGTATTCGTGGAAGTCATGGTCCTGCAGCAGCTTGATGTGGTCCAGCGCGCTTTCGATCAGGGCTTCGGGGCAGGGCTCGCCATATTTTTCCAGCAAGTCCTTTTCCAGGCTGCCGGCGTTGACGCCAATGCGGATCGCGCAGCCGTTGGCCTTGGCCGCACGGACCACTTCGGCCACGCGCTCGCTTGATCCGATATTGCCGGGATTGATCCGCAGGCAGGCTGCGCCCGCGTCGGCAGCTTCCAGCGCGCGCTTGTAGTGGAAATGGATGTCGGCCACGATGGGCACCTGCGCCGCGCGGACGATCTGCGGCATGGCGGCGGTGCTCGCCTCGTCCGGGCAGGAGACGCGGATGATGTCGGCCCCGGCCTCTTCGCAGCGGCGAATCTGGTCGATCGTCGCCCTGGCGTCGCTGGTCAGGGTATTGGTCATGGTCTGCACGGTGATCGGCGCGCCGCCGCCGACTGGGACCTTGCCCACCATGATCTGCCGGGAAGTGCGCCGCGCGATATCGCGCCAGGGTCGAAGCGAGGACATGGCCGCGATATAGGGCGAAGGACGGGTGGAGCAAACCCCACCCGTCCCAATGGGCATCACAAAGTGAAGCCCAGCCGCACAAACAGGCTGCGCGCCGGTGCGGGCAGCTTTTCGCCCACTGCCAGATCGGAGCCGGTCACCCGGTTGCGTCCGGCCAGGTGATCGGAATAGCGACGGTTGAACAGGTTCTCGATTCCGCCGCTGAGCGAGATCGACTCGCCCAGCGCCAGGTCGAACCACAGGTTCGCCGCGACCCAGCCGGGGCTGGCTGCTTCGCCATTGGTGGCAGAGACCTTGCTTTGCCGCGCCGCGCCAACCGCTTCGCCCGTGACCGACCAGCGATCCGCCTGCCAGGTGAGGGCGAGACGGCCATTAAGCGGGGCGATGCGGTAGAGGTTGTCGGCAATGTCGCGGCGCTTGCCGCGCACATAGCTGACCGTGCCTTCCAGCTTGAGCCGGTCCAGCATCTGCCAGGTCAGGTCAGCATCGGCGCCATAGACCTGCGCTGCGACATTGCTGGCGATCAGGGGGGTGGCGTCGCCGTTCATCGTCGCAATGGCAATCTGCGCCGTCATGGTCGAGGGGACCGGAGTACCCTGCACATAGTTCTCGATCCGGCGATAGAATGCCGATGGGCGGAAGGTAAGCGGGCCGCTTACCAGGTCGACCCCGCCTTCCGCTGCCCAGGCCACTTCCGGTTTCAGCGTTTGGCGGCCGATGTAGATATTGCCATCGGCCAGGCCGCCGCTGGCTTCGGTCGGCAACCACGAAAACCGCTCGACCGCATTGGGCACGCGGCTCTTGCGCGACAGGGTCAGGCGCGGACGGACCGTGCCTTCCTCGCGCCACAGTCGGATGACGGCGTCCCAGGTGGTGTCCGTGCGCTGGCCATTGATGAGGGCGGTCGCCTTGGCGAGGTTGGCGATCATCATCGGCACGGCATTGCCGGTTTGCGGATTGTTCATCCGCGCCGTGTGACCATCCACGCGGACCCCCAGATCGGCTTGCCAGCCGCCACGGGCAAGGCGCGCTTCGGCAAAGGCGCCGATCCGTTCCTGCCGGACCTGATCCAGCGAGCCGATCACGAAACCGGCGCTGTTGGGGTTGGTGATGTTGACCATGCGGTCCACGGTCATGCCGTCCACTCCGATCCGCACCGGACCAATGCCCAGCCGCGCGGTGGCGGTCAGAGTCTGCGCCTCGGCATAGGAATAGCGGTACTGGGACAGGCTGGCTGGCGCGGGCCGCTGCGAGAAATTGTCCATCCCGTGGCTGACATCGCTGAAGCCCAGCGTCAGATCGAACGGCAGGGTGCCCAGCTTGCCTTCGAACCCGGCGCGGACGAAGTCGGTGTGGAAGAAGTCGATGTCCATCGCATAGGGCGGATTGCCGCTCTGGCCGGTTTCCTGCCGTCGCCAATCGAGCGAAAGGCGATTGTCCCCGGTCGAAAAACCGGCGGAAAGGCCATAGGTCAGGCGCTCGTACCCGGTGTCGCGCGCGCGGCCGCCGGGAATGCGATAGTCGTCGCCCTGTTCCCAGGCCGCAATCACGTTGAAGCGCACCCGTTCGCTGGCAAGGCCCGCGACCCCGCCTACGGCCACGCCATCATCCGCACTGCGATAGCTGGAGGCAAGGCTGACGACCGGAGTCATGGCCGCGCTGGAGGTGAAATCCACGCTCTTGAGTCGGGCATCAACCATCGCGCCCATGCCGGGACCTTCGCTGACCGGCGCGGCGCCGCGGCTGACGCTGATGCTGCTCAGCAGGATTGCTGGGGCATAGTGGAGCGGCGGGTCCATCGCATTGGGGCCGCCGGTCTGGAAACTTTGACCGGCCACGCGGATTGCCAGCCGGTCCGAGAACAGGCCGCGATACTGGACCTGGCCGGAAATGGCGCCGTTGTTGATCAGGGCCGCACCGGGCAGGCGGGCGGCCAGGGCGGCGGCATCGGCAGCGCTGGCATGGCCGCTGACCGGATCGGTTCCGGCTTCCAGCGCGGTGCTTTGGCGCTGGCCGGTGACCACGATGGTATCGGTGAGCGGGGCGGGCTCGGCTTCCTCGGCCATGGCGGGCACGGCCAGCAGCAAGGGCAGCGCGGTAGCGCTGCACAGCAGACGGTAAGTCATTTCAGGTTCTTTCGCTTGATCGGTAATTCAGATGAGAATGCAGATCAGGCGAAAGCGGGCGGACCCCGGGCTGGCGGACGCAGCGCGTGCCACGCGGTCAGGCGGGCAGCGACAAGGCCGGGGTAATGGGCCGGGGCATAGACCGGCGGAGCAGGCGGCAGGGCAGGGGCGGGGGCGTCCAGCGCCGGGCCCATGGCCAGGCCATAGGGGCAGGGATCGCGCGGCGCTTCCTTGGCGGGAAGACCTGGGTCGATCTCGACAAAGCTGGCAGCGCTGCCCGAACAGATAGCAACGCGGATGCCATTCTCGTCCGCCACCGGCATGTAGCCCGCCGGAGTCGCCATGCGCAGCGCCAGCGTTGCTGTCAGCAACAGCAGGGCCAAGGCCGGATGAAGGCGACGCAGCAGGTTCATTCCGCCTTGCCCGCTAGGCGCGTTCGGCCCCGGCGTAAACGGCTTAAATCAAATTCGTCTCATATTCCCGCCAGCCGCCTAAAGCATCCGGGCGAAAAGGAATTCCGGGTCCAGCTGCTCACCCACCTTGAAGGTAATGTCGGCGACCTTTGCAAAGCCATAGCGGGCATAGAAGCGGTGCGCGCCATCGTTGTAGGCATATACCGAGATCTGCACTTCGTCCGCGCCGTGGGCGGTGAATTGCGCCATCGCCCAGTCCATCAGCGCGCCGCCGATGCCCTGTCCGGTCGCTTCCGGCGCGGTGTAGAGCTGCTTCAGCTCCATCACCTTGTGCCCGCGCGCGTGCTGGGGAAAGCCGCAGGTCAGGCCGATCTTGCAATAGCCCAGCAGCGCGCCATCATCGCCCTGCGCCAGGCGATAGACCCGCGCGGGGTTGGCCAGTTCGGCGGCAATCGCGCTTTCCGACAGGCTTTCCTCCAGAAAGGCCGCCAGGTCTTCGGGGCGGTACAAGTCGCCGAACTTGGCGATGAACGATTCGGTCGCAAGCCGGGACAAGGCTGGTACGTCGGCGGGCAGTGCTTCGCGCAGGATCACGGATTTCTCACTCGATGCATGGAAGATTTGTCCCCCACGCCGGCTCTCTGCTATCGTGCACGCCATGATTGCAAGCCCGCTGCGCCGGTTGCTAACCGGTTTCGCCCTGATCCTGTCCTTCCCTGTCGCCGCGCAGGAAGCGGTGCAGGAACCCCTCGCCACTCCGCCCGCGCATTGGTCGATCGCGATCCACGGCGGGGCCGGTACGATCACGCGCGAGGCGATGACGCCCGAGAAAGAGGCCGAATACCGCGCCGCACTGGACCGGGGGCTGGCCGCAGGCATCGCCGTGCTGGAAAAAGGCGGCACTGCGCTGGATGCAGTCCAGGCGGTGGTCGTCACGCTGGAAGACGATCCGCATTTCAACGCGGGCCGGGGCGCAGTGTTCACCTGGGAGGGCAAGAACTCGCTTGACGCCGCGATCATGGACGGCCGCACCCGCAAGGCCGGTGCCGTGGCGAGCCTGAGCCGGATCAAGAACCCGATCAAGCTGGCCCGCGCGGTCATGGACAAGGGCCCGCACGTATTCCTGATCGGCGCGGGCGCCGAAGAATTCGCGCGAGAGCACGGAGTGGAGGAAACCGACCCGTCGTGGTTCTTCACCCAGGAACGCTGGGACCAGTTGCAGCGCCTGAAAGAGCGGAAGCTGACCGCTTACGAGGTCGATCACAAGTACGGCACGGTCGGCGCAGTGGCGGTTGACCAGCAGGGCCATCTGGCGGCGGCCACTTCGACTGGCGGTCTGACCGGCAAGCGCTGGGACCGGATCGGCGACGCCCCGGTGATCGGTGCGGGCACCTATGCCGATGACCGCGCCTGCGCCGTCTCTGCCACCGGCACCGGCGAATTCTTCATCCGCGAAGGCGTGGCGCACGAGATTTGCGCCCGGATGCGGCTGACCGGCGAAAGCGCGCAGGTGGCGGCGGACACCGTCATGCTGGAAACTGGCGAGATGGGCGGAGACGGCGGGGTGATCGTGGTTTCGCCCGATGGCCAGGCGGTCTTTTCCTTCAACACGCCGGGCATGTACCGGGGGCGCGCAAACAGCGAGGGGCTGAAGGAAGTGGCGATCTACCGCGATGACGGTCCCGGCGGCATTGCCCCGCCCAAGGTGATCGAGCCGGAAGGCGCGCCGCTAGCGGCTGAACCGAACGCGGACCCGAAGCATTAGGAGTGGCTGGAATGTTAGCGCGGGGTGCTTCGAGACAGGCCCTCAATCTTCGATTTCGGTCCTTCCTCAGCACGAACGGCTCTGGAGTAAAAAGCTTTCACCTAATCTGCCGTTCGCCCTGAGGAGCCTTGAAGCTGAAAGCTGAAAGGCGTCTCGAAGGGATGCGAAATGGGGTGCGCCCCAGCCCAAGCCTCAACCCCGCGCCAGTTCCTGCGGATAGGTGCCCAGCACGCGCAGTTCCTTGCAGTGGAAGGCCAGTTCTTCCATCGCCCGGTCGACTGCCGGATCGCCGGGTGCGCCGACGATATCGGCATAGAACATGGTCGCGGCGAAGCTGGCGCCCTTCTGATAGCTTTCCAGCTTGGTCATGTTGACGCCGTTCGTGGCAAAGCCGCCCATCGCCTTGTACAGCGCGGCGGGGATGTTCTTCACTTCGAAGACGAAGGTGGTCATCGCCGTGCGGCCATTGAGCGCGGCAGGATCGAGCGGCTGGCGCGACAGGACGACGAAGCGGGTCATGTTGTCCGCCGCGTCCTCGACATTCTCCTCGATGGTCTTGAGGCCATAGAGCTTGGCCGCGATCTTGGGCGCGATGGCGCAGAGGCTGGGATCGCCGCGTTCGGCCACGTGGGCGGCGGCGCCTGCGGTATCGGCATAGGCCAGCGGGACGATCTTGCGTTCGCGCAGGAAGAAGCGCGACTGGCCCAGCGCCTGCGGGTGTGAATAGCAGCTGGTGAAGGGGCCGTCGCCCAGGGCCATCAGGTCATGGTGGATCGCCATGAAATGCTCGCCCACGATGGACAGCCCGCTTTCAGGCAGCAGGAAGTGGATGTCCGCCACCCGGCCATGCTGCGAATTTTCGATCGGGATAATGGCGCGGGCAGCGCGGCCATCCTTGACCGCCTCCAGCGCGTCTTCAAAGCTGAAGCACGGCAGCGGCAGGCATTCCGGGTCCCACTCCATCGCCGCGCGGTGCCCGTTGCACCCCGGCGCGCCCTGAAACGCAATGGCGCGCGCGGGATTGGCCGCGGCGGCCTTGGTCATTTCCTCAACACGGGCGAGCGCAGGGGCGGGATAGGAATTCATGTCGTGCCCCTAAGCCGCGCCGCCCTGTGTTACAATTCCGAAGTTTTCATGTTGAAGATCGGCGTGTGCGGCTCATGCGCGGCCATCCGGGTCAGCAGGAGGTCCAGTTCCGGCTCGGCCACGATGATCCCCTGATGGGCCGGACGGATGAAGCCGACTTCGATCATGTGCCGGTTGAAGGCGATCAGGTGGTCGAAAAAGCCCAGTGCGTTGAGCAGGCCGACCGGCTTGGAATGATAGCCCAGCTGCGCCCAGCTCACCGCTTCCCACAGCTCGTCCATCGTGCCAACGCCGCCGGGAATGGTCACGAAGCCATCGGACAGGCGGGTAAAGGCCGCCTTGCGCTGGTGCATATCGGGCACGACGATCAGTTCGGTGCAGTCGTGGTTGGCCACTTCGCTGCTGACCAGAGCTTCGGGAATGACGCCGATGACTTCGCCGCCCGCCGACAGCGCTGCCGAAGCAACCGCGCCCATCAGGCCCAGCCGCCCGCCGCCATAGACCACGCCGATGCCGCGCTCGGCGAGCGTCCGGCCGACTTCGCTGGCGAGTTCGATATAGCGCGGATCGGCCGGGGTTGCCGAACCGCAATAGACTGCAAGGCGCTTCACTTCTTCGTCTCCACCATCAACCGGGCGGTCGCCTTAGCACCGGCCAGCACGGCTGCAAGTCCCGCGCCCGGATGGGTGCCTGCGCCGACCAGGTAGAGGTTGGCCAGCTTGCCGTCGCGGTGGTGGGGGCGCAGCGGCCCGGACTGCGTGGGGATTGGCTCCAGGCTCCAGGCCGCTCCGGCCCAGGCGTTGAAGTCCAGCGCCAGGTCGCGTGGGCTAGTGTGAAAGGCGGTGATGATCCGGTCCTCGATATCGGGAACCAGCCGCCGCCCTACTTCGCGCAGGACGCGGCGTTGCAGGACTGGGCCGACCGTGTCCCAGTCAATCGGCAGCTTGATCAGGTTCGCCACCGGGATCGTCGCGGAAAAGACGCTGCGGCCCGGCGGGGCAAGGCCCGGATCGGTCACGCTGGGGTGGGACAGCAGGATCATCATGTCCTGCGGCAGGACGCCGTGGGTGAAAATGTCTCCCAGCAGGCTGGCATAGCGCGGCCCGAACAGGGCCATGCGGTGCGGGATGCCCGGCCAGGTCCCTTCCAGTGCGAAATGGACCGTGAAGGCCGAGGGCGAAAAGCTTTTGCCCATCAGCTTGCGGGCCAGGGCCGGGCCGCGCTGGGTGCCCGGCAGCAGGTCGCGGTAGGTGTGGACCACGTCGGCATTGCTGGCCGCGATGGTTACCTTGCTGCGCCAGCCACTGGCGCATTCCACTTCGGTCACGCGGTTGCCGACCGTGTGAATGCGCACCACCGGATCGTGCAGGCGGATCTCTCCGCCCAGTTTCTGGAACCGCTGCGCCAGGGCCTGCACCAGCCTGCCCATGCCGCCCTCCGGCCACCAGGCCGGGCCCAACTGGTCCGGGATCTGGCCAAGCAGGTTGAGCGCCGAAGTCTTGTACGGGTTGCCGCCCGCAAGCAGCGTCTGGAAAGATAGCGCCTGGCGCAGCTTGTCCGACTTGACCAGGCTGGAGACAAGGCCCGCCGCGCTGCGCCACCCCTGGTTGCGCAGAATCGGACCGAGGGCCTCTGTCAAACCGCGCGCCGAACCCTGCGGCTGATCGGCCAGCCGCTGCCAGCCATCGGCGCGGCTGGCCGCAGACCAGGCGAGGAAATCTTCGTAGCCGGGAATGTCCTCCGGCGCGATCCGGGCCAGCTGCGCCGGGTCTGCGGGCAGGTCGAGCACGGAACCATCGGGCCAGCTGCACCGCCAGGCGGGGGCGACCGGGACCAGCTTGACCGCGTCGGCCATATCCTCGCCGGTCAGGCTCCACAGTTCGCGCAAGGGGGCTGCGTCGGCCAGCGCGGCGGGGCCTTGCTCGAAGACAAAGCCGTCCTGCTGCCAGCTGCGGATCAGGCCGCCCAGTTCGGGCCGGGCCTCTACCAGTACGGTCGGATGCCCCGCTGCCTGCAACCGGATCGCCAGGGCCAGCCCGCCGATTCCGCCCCCGATCACGCAGGCGCGCGGTGGGCTTTGCGCCGGATTTGCAGGCTGCTCAAGGGACTTGCGGCGTGCCATGCATGGCCTTGTAAAGCCGCTGCGCCGCGATGCAACTTCCTTGGTTTCGCGCGGATCGTCCGGTTATGGCTGCGGCTGGACGGCGGCATTTGACCGGCATCAATTACGCGCTTGGCAATTTCCGCGAATGGGGGTTTAATCGCATAATTAAAAAAGAACGGAAGAGGAGAGTCGATGATGAGCGCTGCTGCGTCTGCCGTTGCCGCACAGAAGGCCACCCACGTTGACGTATTGATCGTCGGCGCCGGAATTTCCGGGATCGGTTCGGCCTATCACTTGCAGGATCAGTGTCCGGGCAAGAGCTATGCCATCCTGGAAATGAAGGACACGTTCGGCGGAACCTGGGAAACCCACAAGTACCCAGGCGTCCGTTCCGACTCGGACCTCTACACCTTCGGTTATCGCTTCAAGCCGTGGGTCGGCACGCCGATTGCCTCGGCCCAGGCGATCCTCGACTATATGGGCGAAGTGATCGAGGAGAACGGGATTGCCCCGCACATCCATTACGGCCACCGCATCACCAAGTCTTCGTGGGACAGCAAGGCGAACCTCTGGACGGTGGAAGCAACGCGCAAGTCGGACGGCGCGCAGGTGGTCTTTACCGCCAACTTCCTGTGGATGTGCCAGGGCTATTACGACCACGAAAAGCCCTACATGCCGGACTGGCCGGGCAAGGAAAACTACAAGGGCATGCTGGTCCATGCCCAGCTGTGGGATCCCAAGACCGACTATAAGGGCAAGAAGGTCCTGGTGATCGGATCGGGCGCCACGGCGGCGACGGTGATCCCCGAATTCGCCAAGGAAGCGGCGCATGTCACCATGTTGCAGCGCTCGCCCACCTATTTCTTCTGCGCGGAAAACAGGAACGAACTGGCCGACAAGCTGCGCGCCGGCGGGATCGACGAACCGACGATCCACCGCGTCGTTCGTGCCCAGATCATGTACGATCAGGACGTCCTGACCAAGCGTTGCCAGGAAGAACCCGATCAGGTGTTCGAGGAGCTGAAGGAGCTGGTCCGCGCCTTTACCGGCAAGCCCGACTTCCAGTTCGAACCGCACTTCACGCCCAAGTACCGCGTCTGGCAGCAGCGCCTCGCCTTCTGCCCGGAAGGTGACATCTTCCGCGCGGCGGTGGACGGAAAGCTGACCGTGGTGACGGATGAGATCGACACCTTCACCGAAACCGGCGTGCGCACCAAGGACGGGACCGAGATCGAGGCGGACATCATCGTCGCCGCGACCGGTTTCAACCTGCTGATGATGGGCGGCATTCCGTTCTATGTCGATGGCAAGCAGGTCGATTGGCACGACACGGTCAACTATCGCGGGATGATGTTCACCGGCGTGCCCAACCTGGTCTGGGTCATGGGCTATTTCCGGGCGAGCTGGACCCTGCGGGTGGACATGGTGGGCGATTTTGTCTGCAACCTGCTCAAGCACATGGACGCCAAGGGGGCCAAGCGGGTCGACGTGGCCCTGCGCGACGAGGACCGCGACATGACCCTGGGCGACTGGATCGAGAACGACAATTTCAACCCGACCTACCTGATGCGCGGGCTGAAAGACCTGCCCAAGCGCGGGGACAAGCCGGAATGGCGCCACAACCAGGATTACTGGGCAGAGCGCGACCAGATCCCGGCGACCGATCTGGAAGGCAGCGAATTCCTTTACGATGGCGTGCGTGCCGGCAAGAAAGTGACCGAAGCGGCCTGATAGGCCACGACGATCATCAAGCGGCGGTGCTGGATTGCCAGCGCCGCCGTTTTGATTCTATGCAGGTTGCAATGAGCAACCAAATCATCTGGTGGGGCGGAGAGCGCCCTGACCTCGCAGCCATGACCGCGGGCGGAGCCGATTCCATGAACGGCTGGCTGGACATCGAATTCACCGATTGCGGAGACGACTGGATCAAGGCGCGGATGCCGGTCAACGAACGCACCCGCCAGCCATTCGGACGGCTCCATGGCGGGGCCTCGGTCGCCTTTGCCGAAACGGTCGGCTCCGTTGCAGCGGGCTGGTGCGTGGATCGCAGCAAGTTCGTTGGCGTCGGCATGGAAATCAACGCCAACCACATCCGCCCGGCTTATGACGGCTATGTCTATGCCACGGCCAGGGCGGAATCGCTGGGCCGCACAACCCAGGTCTGGACCATCCGGATCGAGGACGAGGCCGGCAAGCTGGTCTGCATTTCGCGCTTTACCGTCGCGGTGATCTCGCTGGAGCGCAAGTGACCGCG
This sequence comes from Novosphingobium sp. NPDC080210, assembly GCF_050281025.1. Classification (NCBI taxonomy): domain Bacteria; kingdom Pseudomonadati; phylum Pseudomonadota; class Alphaproteobacteria; order Sphingomonadales; family Sphingomonadaceae; genus Novosphingobium; species Novosphingobium sp. NPDC080210. The sequence goes on along the minus strand of NZ_JBNNWL010000003.1, from coordinate 4,264 downwards.
CCCAGCCGCTCGGTCGCGGTCATTGGCGCTGGCGACTTCATCGGGGCGGCCATCGTCCGCAAGTTCGCGGGCGAGGGCTTTGCCGTCCACGCCGGTCGCCGCAATGGCGACAAGCTCGCGCCCTTGCTGGGCGGGCAGGTCACCGGACGCAGCCTGGATGCGCGCGAGAGCGAGGACGTCGCCGCTTTCCTGGCCGAGGCGGAGTCGATTGCGCCCCTGGACCTGGTCGTGTTCAACGTTGGTGCGAACGTGCAGTTTCCGCTGACCGAAACGACCGACCGGGTGTTCCGCAAGGTCTGGGAAATGGCCTGCTTCGCAGGCTTCGCCACAGTGCGCGAAGCGGCGCGGATCATGGCGCCGCGCGGGGCGGGCAAGATTTTCGTGACCGGCGCCACCGCTGGGCTGCGCGGCAATCCGGGCTATGCCGCCTTTGCCGCAGCCAAGGCGGGCCTGCGCGCCATGGCGCAATCTGCGGCGCGCGAACTGTGGCCGCAGGGCATTCACGTTGCCCATCTGGTCATCGACGCCGGGGTCGATACCGAATGGGTCCGGGCCCGGGTGACCGAGCGGATCGGGGCCGAGGCGCTGGCCGCCCAGCCTGATCTGCTGATGCCGCCCGAAGCCGTGGCAGAGGCCTATTGGGCGCTTTACAACCAGCCGAAATCGGCCTGGACCTTTGAGCAGGAAATCCGGCCATACGGGGAGAAGTGGTGATGACCGAGATTGAATTTGTCTACGACTTCGGGGGTCCGAATTCGTGGTTCGTCCACCGCGCGATTCCCGCGATCGAAGCACAGGGCAAGGTCCGCTTCCGCTATGTCCCGGTCCTGCTGGGCGGCATTTTCAAGGCCACCGGCAACCGCCCGCCGGTCATGACCTATGGCCATGTCGAATCCAAGATGGCCTATGACCGGCTGGAAATGGACCGCTTCATGGCCCGACACGGAATTTCCGGCTTCAAGCTCAACCCGCATTTCCCGGTCAACACCCTGCTGCCCATGCGCGGTGCGGTCGCGGCGGAACGGCTCGGTTGCGGCGCTGCCTACCGCGAGGCGATGTTCGTTGCCCTGTGGGAACAGGGCCTGAAGCTGGATGAACCGGCAGTCTGGGCCGAGGCGGTTTCTGCGGCTGGACTGGACGCAGCAGCGCTGGGCGCTCTGGTTGAGGACGCGGAGGTGAAGGGTGAACTGGTCGCCAACACCGAGGCGGTCGTGGCGCGCGGCGCGTTCGGAGTGCCGACCTTCTTCATCGGCACGGAAATGTGGTTCGGCAAGGACCGCCTGCGCGATGTGGTGGAGGCGGCTGGGGGCTAGCCCCCGTTTTCAGCCTTCCATTCCCGCTTGATCTTCTTGGCCAGGCTCCACTTGTGGACCTCGGTCGGGCCGTCATAAATGCGGAAGGCGCGAACTTCGCGGAAGACCTGCTCGACGATGGTGTGATCGGTCACGCCCCGCCCGCCCATCACCTGAACGCAGCGGTCCGCGATCCGCATCAGCGCTTCGGACACGGCCACCTTGGCCATCGAGCTTTCCGCCGTGCCGAGTGAACCGGTGTCGAGCACCTGCGCGCACCACTGGATCATCAGTTCGGCCTGCTTCAGGTCGATAAGGTTTTCCGCCAGCATGAAGCCGACCCCTTCGTGGTCGATCAGCGCCTTGCCAAAGGCGTGGCGGCGGTTGGCATAGTCGGTGGCGATTTCATGCGCGCGCTGGCAGCAGCCGTGCCAGCGCATGCAGTGCGAGAGCCGCGCCGGAGACAGGCGGATCTGCGCATATTTGAACCCTTCGCCGGCCTCGCCCAGCATCTGGTCTGCGGGCACGCGCAGGTTGTCGATCACCACCGTGGCATGGCCGCCAGGCATGGAATTGTCGATGGTGTTGGGCACGTGCTCGATCCGGATCGCCGGGTTGGGCAGGTCGACCAGGAACATGCAGGCCCCTTCGTCGGCCTTGGCCATGACAATGCCGACCTTCGCCCCTTCTGCCCCGGTGATGAAGGCCTTGCGCCCGTTGATCACCCAGTGATTGCCGTCGAGCTTGCAAGTGGTCTGCATCATCGAAGGGTCGCTGCCCGCGCCGCCTTCCAGCGCGGGCTCGGTCATGAAGAAAGCGCTGCGGGCGCGGCCCTCGACCAGCGGTTTCAGGAACCGTTCCTTGATTTCCGGACTGCCGACCTTGCCGAGCAGGTACATGTTGCCTTCGTCCGGGGCCATGGTGTTCACCGCCAGCGGACCAAGCGGCGATAGGCCGGATTTTTGCAGGACATAGGCCGTTTCCAGCTGGGTCAGGTGGCCGCCATCGGGCAGGACATGCGGGGTCAGCACGCCTGCGGCACGCGCCTTTTCGCGCATTTCCATCACCAGATCGTCCAGCGGCGCGCCGTGATTGTCGCGGCGGGGATCGGTTTCATAAGGGATCACGACGTCCCGCACGAAAGCCTCAACCCGGGCTCCGATTTCCAAGGCGCGCTGCATCGTCATTTTCATTTCCCCTGCTTGCCAAGCCCGGTCGGGCCGTTCATCGTGGCGTTTAATCGCGCGATTGAATTTGCGCCAGCCCTGGGAGTCCTGAAATGAGCGAATACCCCTTGCCCAATGCTTCGACCGACCTTTCCGGCCGGGTTGCCTTTGTCACTGGCGCCTCTTCCGGCCTGGGCGCGCGCTTTGCCGAAGTGCTGGCCAGCCAGGGTGCGGCCGTGGTGCTGGCGGCGCGGCGCAAGGACCGGCTTGAGGCCCTGGCCGACAAGATCAAGGCGGCGGGCGGCAAGGCTCTGGCGGTGCAGATGGACGCAACCGATGCCGACAGCATGATCGCCGCCGTGGCCGCGGGCGAGGCGGAGTTCGGCACCATCGACATCCTGGTCAACAATGCCGGGATGCCCGATGCCCAGCGCGCCCACAAGATGAGCCTGGAACTGGTCGACCAGGTGCTGGGCGTGAACCTGCGCGGGCCGTGGATCCTGGCCTGCGAAGTGGCGCGGCGCTTGATCGCGGCGGGCAAGCCCGGGCGGATCGTCAATATCAGCTCGGTCGCCCATTTCCGCTATGACGGCGGCGGGGCGGCGCTCTATGCCGTGACCAAGACCGCCATTGCCCGCATGACCGAGGCGCTGGCGGTGGAGTGGGCGCATTACAACATCAACGTCAACGCGATTGCGCCGGGCATGTTCGTTTCGGAAATGACCGACGGCATGTTCGCGCGCATGGGCGGCAATCCGGCGGACCACCTGCCGCGCAAGCGGGTGCCGGTTCCGGCGCAGATGGATTCGACCCTGCTCTATCTCGTCGCCCCCAGCAGCGAATGCGTGACCGGCGCGACGATCCGCATCGACGACGGCCAAAGCGCCCGGACGCGGATGTAAGCCATGCTGGTAACCGTGGAACGCGACGGCAATGTCGCCGTGGTAACGATGAACCGGCCCGAGGCGATGAATGCCCTGTCCAGCGCCCTGCGCGAGGAACTGGCCAAGGCCATGGTCGCGGTAGATGCCGATGACAGCATTCACGCCGTGGTCCTGACCGGAGCGGGACAGCGCGCCTTTACCGCCGGGCTTGACCTCAAGGAACTCGGCACCCAGGGCCTGGGCGCGGCCAATGCCGAAACGCCGCAGGCCAATCCGGTGAAAGCGATCGAGCAGTGCCGCAAGCCGGTGATCGGCGCGATCAACGGCGTCGCCATCACCGGCGGGTTCGAAGTTGCCGTGGCCTGCGACATCCTGATCGCCAGCGAGAACGCCCGCTTCGCCGATACCCATGCACGGGTCGGGATCATGCCGGGCTGGGGCCTGTCGCAAAAGCTGTCGCGCCTGATCGGGATCAGCCGGGCCAAGGAACTGTCGCTATCCGGCAACTTCCTCGACGCGCAGACTGCCTGCGCCTGGGGCCTGGTCAACCGCGTGGTTCCGGCGGAGGAGCTTTTGCCTGCGGCCAAAAAGCTGGCAGCGGATATTGCCAGCGCCGATCCGGGGATGATCCAGGCCTACAAGCGCCTGATCGACGATGGCTATGCCGTGCCGTTCGGCGAGGCGATGGCGCTGGAGCATGAACGCAGTTCCAGCGCGAACAGCCAGGTCAACAAGGCTGAAGTCGAAGCGCGCCGCATGGCCGTGATGGAGCGCGGCCGCGCGCAGCAGAGCTGAACTGGAATCCACCACCGTTCGTGTCGAGCGAAGTCGAGACACGTTGCGCTCGCGTGTCTCGACTTCGGGCGAGAAGAACAGGAAGTGGGGGGGGGTTTAGAAGAACCACATACGGGGCGCGGGGATG
>NZ_JBNNWL010000002.1:0-580670 GCF_050281025.1 Novosphingobium sp. NPDC080210 | reverse complement strand
CGAAACCCGCACAGACTCCATGATCCCGGCGGACTTGTTCAACCCCAGTTGAATAACGACCCGGGACCCATGCGTGGGACCGGTGCAACGGTTACGTTACAAACAACCTACGCTGCACACGCTGGCCGCGCACTTTCCAGAATTTTCGAGGGATCGATCAACGGAATCAATTACGACTTTTCAGCGCTTCAGGCCGAAATGGGTAGCTGCTTCTCCGGAAACTCCGCCTTCACAATCAATGGCGAGGTTTTCACCCTGCTGATGGGAAATTGTACACCTGATCGACTGGAAAAATTATTCGACCAAGTGGGATTACCCAATCCCTTCGGCAATGCTGTCGGCCAAAACAAGATAGTGCAGAATTGGTGTGGCGAGCGGAAGGCGGGAAGAGCGGCCAATCGAGCTAAGGATGAGCTAGAACGTCAAATCGCGACACGCAATGACCTTGTGCACGGTTTTGCTTCGAAGGATGTCGTTCTTCACGATGTAGAACGCGCTGCCCTGTTTTTTGGCTGTCTTGTCGAAGCATATACAGATCTTGCTGAAAGCGTGCATACGTAGCCATCGCCCCCAGTAACACTCAGCTATTTGCAGTCGCCGACGATCGAAACCGGAGGGTTCGCAAACGGCTGAATTCGAGCCCTACTTCGCCGTTTAAGTGTACGGCAGATTTCAGTGGACGTTTTTTCGCCGGGAGCGACGGCTGTGTCAGCGCCTTCAACCCACTCTGTTCAAACTGCCTCAACCGTAATACTCCTTGGCGATGCCTGGCATCGCCACCCTCGCCCAACTTCAGAATCTCCTCCGCGGACAAGGCGTCCGCACGGCCTATGTGAAGCTGCTGTCGCCCAAACAGGATAACGACAAGAACCAGATCTACCTGGGCGGTGGTCTCGACGGCGTTACCAACCTGTTTCCCGCGACGATCGAGGTACGCTCGGCGAGTACCAGCACGGCGAAGCGTAAGTCCGCGATTGGCAAACCCAAGCTGGAGGCACGGGTCGAGTTTGCCTGGTTAGGCGGAAATGGCGCCCGCTACGACGCGCCAAACACCCGGATCATTGACTACTTCCAGTATCCAGAAGTCCGCATGTCCGGTTTCCTCAATGGCTGCGAGGCAGGGCCTGATGCACTTCGGCGCAGACTGTTGGGAGATTTCGGACGGCGTATTCTTGTCATGGGTACAGCCTCTGACGGCAAGGTCGTCGGTGTTGTCCTGACCGAACGCGACGATCCACTCGTCGCAGACTTTCCGGATCTACCGCTGGTGGCGGCCCGCGGCGTGCTGCGTGTCCTGATGGTCGACGGCGAAGCCGGAGCTGATCCGGCCGAGCAGCTACGCCATGAATTGACGGCCATCGTTCGCAGTGGATGGCACAGCTCACGGATCAACCGTGGCGGCAGGATTGAGCCGTTCACGGGCTCACAGGGCGGCGGATACACCCTCGAGGCATTGCTCGGCGTGGCCGCTAACGGGAACAAGGCGCCTGACAAGCACGGCTTCGAGATCAAGAGCTTCTCCGGTAGCCGCATCAGCCTGATGACCCCGACACCGGATCTCGGTTTCCAGGGCACGCACAACTTCCGCGAGTTCATGGAGCGCTTCGGACATCCAGCCGTCAATGGTGACGGTTCGCGCCGCTTTACCGGCCTACACAAGGCGGGTGCTGTCAATGCCAAGACTGGTCTTGAACTCCGCCTCACCGGCTATGACTGTTACAACGACAAGTTCGGTGATGCTGCCGACGTATCTGTCCAACTCTACCACGTCGAGACCAATGAGGTTGCGGCAGCCTGGTCGCTCGAGAAGCTGGCTAATTGCTGGAACGCCAAACACGCTAATGCACTCTACATCACCTTTCAGAGCCGCAATGGCGGAGACGGTCTGGCCGAATACCAGTACGCGTCGAGCTGGCTGCAAGGGCGCGGCACCGATGTCTGGAGGTTATTGCGGGCGATCGACCGTGGGATCGTTTTCTATGACCCGGCTGATACCATCTACGCGGACAACCGCGCCAAAGTCCGGCCGCAGTGGCGGATCAACTCCGGCCAGCTTCCGCAAGCGATGGCATTGCTCTATGCTGAAGCATCGACCGTGACGGTCTGATCTCTGCCAATACTGGTCTGGATATCCGTGCCATCAAGGAAGGTCGCACAGGCGGTGAGCACCTCTTCAAGCGGCATCTTCTCGCGCCCTTTGAGAGCGCACTCCCAGACATTGAGGACACGCCACCCCTGATCGAGCAGCTGGGCTGTAACCCTCCTGTCTCGGGTGATGTTGCCGCCAATCTTGCTTCGCCAAAACTCCTCACGCGTAGAAGGCCAGCGGAACAGCGCGCAGTCATGGCCATGCCAGAAGCAGCCATGGACAAAAATTGCGGCCCGCCGCCCCGGGAACACCAGATCCGGCTTGCCAGGCAATCCCTTCACATGGAGCCGATAGCGAAAACCCAGCGCGTGCAATCCCCGCCGGATCAGCATTTCGGGCTTCGTGTTGGCAGGCCCAATGCCGGCCATCATCCGACTTCGAACCTCCGGCGTTACGATGTCAGCCAACAGCGCGCTTTCGTGCGGGCGAAGATGACAGTCGGTCGATCTCCAGCATCTGCTTGATCGACGGCTCCATGAATCGTGCAATGGCTTCAATGACCGGCACGACCACTGCGTTACCAAACTGCCGGTAGCCCTGAGTATCCGACACCGGGATATGCCACTTCCGGTCGCCATGCTCGAAACCCATGAGGCGGGCACATTCGGTCGGGGTCAGACGACGCGGGCGGGTTCCCTGCTGCCCGATCAGGATCTCGGAACCGTCCTTGTGGTAGCGAGCCGACAGCGTTCGGGCGACGTCCTTCTCGCCAAACAGGCTGTAACCAAAGCCATTGCCAGCCTTCTCATGCTTGGCTCGATAGGCTTGCAGATAATCCCAGAGCTTTGGCGTCAGGGTATATTTTGAATCGACCTCGTTGTGGGACAGCAAGATGTCGCCCAGCTTCGGCCATTCCTTCTGAGGCGGGATCATCTTGTCGAAGTCCTCGAAACTGAACCCGACGTCCTGTCGGAAGCCTGCGATGAAGATGCGTTCGCGCTTCTGCGGAACCCAAGGCTCCGAGCTCACCACACGATAACTGATCGCGTAGCCCAGCTCATCCTCGAGGGTACAACGGATTACCTCGAAGGTACGGCCCTTGTCATGACGCTGCAGGTGCTTGACGTTCTCAAGCAGGAAAGCAGACGGCCGGTGATGCCGCAGGATCGCCTCGATATCGAAGAACAGGTTGCCCTGCTTTTCATCGGCAAAGCCGTGCGCACGGCCGAGCGAGTTCTTCTTCGATACTCCTGCCAGCGAAAACGGCTGGCAGGGGAAGCCCGCAAGCAGGACATCAAACTGGGGGATCTTCGATGGATCGGCACCATAAGGGCGGATGTCGCCGACCATCACGTGATCTTCGCTCTCAGCAAAGTTCTTGCGATAGGTCTCGTTCGACCAGCGATCCCATTCGCTGGTGAACACGCACTCGCCGCCGATCGCTTCGAACCCGAGGCGCAGGCCACCGATGCCGGCAAAAAGGTCGATAAAGCGGAATGCGGGCTTGGTCCGCTTGGCCGAACGTTTGCTCGCAATCTCCCGCATCCGCTCCATGGCCAGCTTGGTCGGAGCAACCTCGTCTGAAATGTAGCGACGGATCTGGCGCGCGGACACGCCCAGCTCGGCTTCAGCTTCTTCCAGCGACAGTCCCGACCTCTTGAACAAATCTTCAAAACTGGCGGTCCAGTCGTTCATAGAAATCCCTTTCAAGCATGTCCGGAGATAACCGGGTCATTTTTTGACGGCTTGGCACAGAGATTCCCAGAGGACAAGTCCTTTTTGTTCTCTTTTTGTTTTTGCTGTGGACAGGCGAAATGTGTATGCAGTCCGCCTCAACAAACAGGGGGGAGCCCACACCGTGAACAATAATGACCTGGCCGACGCCATTGCAGAAGCCAATGGCCTGACGAAAGTTGCTGCACGCAAGCTGGTTGGCGACATTTGCGAAGCTATCGCCAGCGCCGCCGCAAAGGGCGACGAAATCTCGCTGAACGGCTTTGGCAAGTTCAAGGTCAAGGCGAGCGCGGCACGCGAAGGTCGCAATCCAGCTACCGGCGAGACCATCAAGATTGCTGCATCGAAGAAGCTGACCTTTGCTGCCGCCAAGGCCGTCAAGGATCGCCTGAACGGCTAATTATCTCGGCCTGTCCTTGGGTATAGCAACCGAGGACAGGCTTGGCCTTGCTTGGTCGAGCCTAGTGGATCAGCAATGGCGTCAGCTCAATATTTTTCCAAGCTCGGATTGTAAGTCTGGCTGGCGAATTCGCTGAGCACCGAGCGCGCCGTTCGAACCGCACGTTTCGCTTGTTCGGTCGCGACATCTGCGACACTCGTGTCGTCTTTGGCCAGCAGCGCGATAGAACGATAGAGGACGGCCATCGCTTCCCGGACTAGGCCGAGCGTGTGGACGTCTGCCCAGAAATCTCCGAAATCGCGCTTCCTGATCTCGCCCTCCCAGCGCGGGTTCCGCATATACGCGAGCGTGTCGCCCATCTTCAGTGGAACTCCGTGTGCGATATTGTGCCGAACCACAAAGCCTGAGTTTGCCGCCGAGCACCATGTTGCAACAAACGCCCGATGATCATCAGCTGTCAGTGCTTCGCCATAAGTCTCCAGCATACCGATGAGGTCGCTGATCTTCTTAGCGTCCGTGTCGGGCCTTATGCCCTTCGGATCGATGCCATGTAGCCGCCAAAGGGCGCGCTCAAGGAAGTATTCGATCGCACCCGCGAACGTAATGATCGCGGCGATCTTAGAACTGACCTCGGGAGTCAGCCCCAGATGCACTTGCAGTAGATCTGCTTGCCCATAGTCCTCCATAACGCTGTTTACTTATCTATCGTCTTTGTCGTCTGCAATGCGCCAACCACAGGAGCGCATGATCGAAAGGCGACTTTTTCAGGACAGCAGTCCGAACGGTTGAATAGCACCTTTTGTCAGTGTAGCTCCCCGTGCCGCCGGTTTTAGCCATCCCGCCTCACCGGAAATCTGCCTCAACGGTACGGACCGTCGATCCATCAAAAACCCAAGAAATAAGGCATATTTTTTGACCGTACCTTTTCAGACGAGGTTCGGTCGAAAAGAGACAGGCGGGCTTCTGAGACCAATTTAGCCGGAATTCGCGGTCTCAAAGGTTCGGTCGCCCACGCGAAAACGGCGCAGAACTGCGCCATTTCGAAGCCCAAAAATGGGATTATCATTCTTTTTCAATTAGATAGTGGCGGAGAGGGTGGGATTCGAACCCACGGTACGGTTGCCCGTACACCGCATTTCGAGTGCGGCGCATTCGACCTCTCTGCCACCTCTCCGCGAGATCGCCGTGCGAGCCAGCCTTGGGCCGGTTCGGTCGAAGAACGGCGCGGTTAGCGGAACATGGGGCGCTTGCCAAGCCCCTTGCGCGTCGTTTTTGGGGACGCCGGACGCATGTGCCGTTGTTTCGCCGCATCTGTGCGCCTATATTGGCATTCATGGAACGCGCTTCCTTCTTTTCTCCGCAAGCCGGCCGCGACATTGACGCGCCGCGTTTTGCCCGTGCCCGCTTTGGCATTGGCGACGTAGTGCGGCACAAGGTGTTCGATTTCCGCGGGGTGGTTTTCGATATCGACCCGGTCTTCGCCAATAGCGAGGAATGGTACGAAGCGATTCCCAAGGAAGTGCGCCCGAGCCGCGAACAGCCGTTCTATCACCTGCTCGCGGAAAATGGCGAAACCAACTACATCGCCTATGTCAGCCAGCAGAACCTGCTAGCCGATTCCGATGCTGGTCCGGTCGATCATCCCAACGTGGCCGAACTGTTCGAAGAGTTTGACGGCGCGCGCTATCGCCTGCGCCGTTCGATGACTCACTGAGCCGGTTCAGCAGCCCCAGCTACAGACCAGCGCCGAACCGCCCTCGCGCGTTTCGATCTGCATCGAACCATCGCACGAACCCGGCTTTTCCATCAGGGTATATTCCGGAGCCAAGGGCGCATTGAAGCCAAGCCGCGCGAGGGTCTTGCGGACCTTTTCGGCCGGTTCAAGGAAGTTGATCGTGCGGGTATCCGAACCGTCGCTGTCCGGCGGATAGTACCGGCTTGTGGTGATCCGGCTGACCTTCAGGCCGTGCCAGGTGGTCTCCTCGGGCAAGCGGATCTGCGCATCGGCGACTTCGGCCTGATACTGGTCCTTGCGGCTCTTGGCGGTGATTTGCAGCGGTTCGACAAAGGCATCCAGGGCGATGGTCAGGCCCTGCCCGCTGCCCAGGTTCATGCCCGCCTCCAGCTTCTTGTAGACGCGCTCCAGCGTGTCACCGGCCTGGCACTGCGCCGGAAGCGAGAACTCCAGCGTGCCGTCGAGGGCGACCGGCGTCTGCGTGGCCAGCGCGGCATCGGTGGCCAGATCGGCACCGGTTGGAATGCTCGACGCTTCGATCACCGGCTCCGCCGCCTTGCGCTCGGGCAGGATGCCCGCACCGAACCAGGCTGCTCCGGCGACCACCACCGCGACCACGGCAGCTCCGGCCAGCAGCGGCAGGCGCGATTTGCGCGGCTCCGGGCCGTCATCGGCATCGGAGGCATTTCCCTGTGGCTCACGCGCCAGCAGCTTGGCCTTCTCCGCTTCGAACTCCGCATCGGTAAGCGCCCCGCTTTGATGCAGGCGGGTCAGTCGCTCAAGCTGATCGATCCAGTCGCTCATGAAATGCCTTTTCCAGGATTAGACGGTGGGCCGATTGCCCGCTGCGAGACAACAGCCGGATCAGCTCTTGAGTTTCCAGCCGCTGCGCAGCAGGGCGTAAAGCACCAGCCCCAGCACCAGGTTGAGCACGCCCAGCCCGATCGCGCCGTGCAGCACTGCCAGGTTGGTACTGCCAATGTCGCTCTGCCCCAGGAAGCCGAAGCGGAAGCCTGAAATGACGTAGAAGAATGGGTTAAGCCGGCTGATCGTCTGGAACGCGGGCGCCAGGTTGTCGATCACATAGAACGTGCCCGACAGCAACGACAGCGGGGCAATGATGAAGTTGGTCACGGCCGCGTTGTGATCGAACTTCTCCGCCCACATCGAGGTGATCAGCCCGGCAAAGGCCAGCATGACCGAGCCCATCAGGCCGAACCACACCACGGCCCAGGGATGCGCGATGGTAAGGTGCACGCCCGGCCACAGCAGCATCGCCGCATAGACTGCCAGACCGACCAGCACGGCGCGGGTGACGGCGGCGGCGGTCATTGCCAGCATCAGTTCACCCTCGGAGAGCGGGGGCATCAGATAGTCGATGATCGTGCCCTGGATCTTGCCGGCCAGGAAGCTGAAGCTCGAATTGGCAAAGGCGTTCTGCATCATGCCCATGACGATCAGGCCCGGCGCGACGAAGGTGGGGAAGTTCACCCCCAGGATTCGCACCTCGGCCCGCCCCATCGCGACGCTGAAGATCACCAGGAACAGCAGTGTCGTTATCGCCGGTGCCCAGATCGTTTGGGTCTGCACCTTGATAAAACGGCGCACTTCCTTCATATAGAGAGTCCACAAACCCAGCCGGTTGATGCCGGAAAAGTGGGATTCTCCCTGGGCCGGAAAATTCATTTTCCCCGTGCCATTCGCTGCGGGGGCTGGGTTTGAGCCATTCGGGCTGGGAAAAGATTGATCGGCCATGCTGTTGCGACTATCCGCAGCCTGCGCCATTGGCAAGTTTGCGGCGCGCTGCCGCACAGGAAAGTAAGTCATGAGCTGGACCGAAGAACGGATCGAAAAGCTGACCAAGATGTGGGAAGGCGGTGCAACCGCCAGCCAGATCGCCGATGAACTGGGCGGGGTCAGCCGCAATGCCGTGATCGGCAAGGCGCATCGCCTGGGCCTGAAGGCACGCCCCAGCCCGGTGAAGGCAAATGACAAGGAAGCAGCCGCGCCCGCGCCCAAGGCGCCCAAGGCCGAGGCTGCGCCGCGCCCCGCACCGGCACCGCGTCCAGCACCGGTTGCGCCGCGCGCGGCAGCTCCGGTTGCGGCGCCTGCTCCGTCGGAAAACGCCGCTCCTGCACCTGCACCCGGTCCGCGCATTGTCTCCGTCGGTCCGGGCGGATTTCTCCGTCAGGGTCCGGGCGACCAGCAGGCCCCCATCCCGCCCGCACCGCCGCGCCGCCTGGTTCCGGCCAAGCCGAGCCCGGAAATCGCCGACAAGACCAGCCTGCTTGACCTGAACGACCGGATCTGCCGCTGGCCGATGGGCCATCCCGGCGAGCCCGATTTCCACTTCTGCGGGGAAAAGGTGAACCCTGGCTTCCCCTATTGCGTAGAGCATTGCGGCCGGGCCTATCAGGCGCAGCTGCCGCGTGGTCATCGCCGTCCCCCGCCGCCACTGCCGTTCGGCGGCCCGCGGGTCCGTTAAGGGGCTGTAAGGCTTAAGATTGCTGCGGAGCTGCCGTTTATTGCGGCATGGCCGCGCGCGATCAAAACCTGCCCAGATCATCACGCGGCTGGCTGGGCTGGCTGGGTCTAGGTTTGTCCGGGGAAGCGCGCGAGGAGGCAAATGGCGCCGCGCAGCAAGCGCCAGCCCCGGAGCGCCGGAACCATGCCCAGGCGCGGCAGCTTGACGAAGTGGCGCAGTTCATCGTGGCGCACCAGCTGGAAGTTTCCGCTGCCAGCCTGTCCGTCGCCTACAATTACCTGAACGCAACCGACAGTAGGCTGGTGCGCGCCGTCGAACGGCGCATCCACAGCCGCGAACCCTTTACGCGCGAATTGCTGGAAGACCTGGCCGGCGACAGCAGCCGGGGCGAGGACATTGCCACGCTCAACCAACTGGTCGAGCGGCTGGAAACCTCGATCGACGAACTGGCCACGACCAGCCGCGATGCGCACAGTGCCACCAGCCGGTATCACTCCGCGCTGAAAGAGCATGTGAGCGAACTGGAACACGCGAACAAGACAGGCGGCGTGATTGCCGAACTGGCGGCAATTGCCCGGGTCATGGTGCGGCGGACGCGCGACCTTGAGCGCCAGATGTTGCGCAGCGAAGCCCAGACGCGGGCACTGCGCCGGCGGCTGAGCGAGGCGCGCCGCGCATCCGAAGTCGATCACCTGACCGGACTGCCCAATCGCCGCTCGTTCGATGCAACCTACCGGGAGCAGTTCCAGCAGGCCCGCGCGGAAGCAGAGCCGCTCTGCGTGGCCTTTTGCGATATCGACAACTTCAAGGCGATCAACGACGTCCACGGCCATGAGGCCGGCGACCGGGTGCTGAAACTGGTGGCTGACAGCTTTGCATCCTTCTCCCACGACAGATGCCATGTTGCCCGGCATGGGGGAGAGGAATTCGTCATGCTGATGCGCGGAATGGCGCTGGACGATGCCTTTGCCGGACTGGATGCGCTGCGGCGGCAATTGGCGGAACGCCGCCTGGTCAACCGCCTGACCGAGGAACCGTTCGGGCAGGTAAGCTTTTCAGCCGGGATCGCCGATGTGTTTGCCTGCGGCGACCCGAGCATCGCGCTGCGCGCTGCCGACGCGGCCCTGTTCCGGGCAAAACGCAAGGGACGCAACTGCGTCGAAATCGCCCAGGCCGAAGATTGCCTGCCCCCGCTCGCCAGTTCCGCCGCTTGAAGGCACCGGGTTCAGGCTGACTTGCCACGCGGCAAGCGCACCGTAGCCCGCGTAAGTCCATTCGCGCAGTCTATTGCAAACGTTCCGCCGCATTGCACCGCCAGCGCAGAAGACAGCTTCAGGCCCATGTTCGTTCCCTGAAGCGCTGCGAAATCCGCGGGCAGGCCTTTGCCGTTGTCGGCAATGCAGACCACGATCCAATCCGCTTCATAACGCGCATCCAGAGTGATCGCGCCGCCCCGATCGGGAAAGCCGTGCTCGATCGAATTGGCGACGGCTTCATAGACGATCAGCGAAGCGGGTATGGCCAGTTCCGGCCGCATGTCGAGCGCGGGCTCGACCCTGATTTCATAGGTCACGTCGTCCCGGGCATAGCTTTCCAGGCAGTCCGCAATGACCCGGCCCAGCAAGTCGTCCACCGCCTGTCGCTCGCCATCGGGATCGTACAACTGACGCTGGATCTGGCCGATCAGCTGCACCCGGTCAGCCGCCTCCTCCAGCGCTTCGATCGCGGAAGGGTCTGACAGTTTGCGTTTTTGCAGCGATAGCAGGGCGCTCACCACCTGAAGATTGTTGCCGACCCGGTGCTGTAATTCGCGGAACAGCGTCTCGCGGCTTTCGGCCAGCCTGCGGCTCACTTCGCGCGCATCGTTCGCCCGCTGGATTGCCAGTTGCAGGAACCGGATCAAGGTCAGGCTGACCGCAATGACTGCTGAATACAGTACGAGCGCGAAGGGAACCCCGACTCCCAGGGCAAAGCCCACGCCGGGCAGGAAGAAATACCATGCCAGCAGCACCCCGATGGTTCCGGCCAGAACGCCGGCGCGAATGCCGTACAGCACCGCAGAGGCAATGATTGCCGGATAGAACATGGTGAAGGGCAGCCCGGTGGGCATGAATGGCAGGAGCAGCAGGCGCAGCCCCAATGCGATGCCCATCAAGCCCAATGTCGCGCTGAAAATGACCCAGGGCCGGTCCTGGGCAAGCGGAAGCCGCTCCCACCATTTCTCGGTTCCCGCCACAAATCCTCGCCCAAAGAAAAAGGGGCCGCGTTTGCACGCGACCCCCTTCTATTAGCAGACTTGCGTCCAGGCTCAATCATCGCCCTTAAGGAAGGCGGGGACATGATCCGGGTTGCCGCCTTCGTCACGGTCGCGACGCGGGCCACGGTCGTCGCGGCGCGGACCACGGTCGCCACGGCCACCGCGATCGCCGCCGCCACGCGGGCCACGACGATCACCGCCGCGATCACCACGATCACCGCGCGGTTCACGCGGTTCGCGGGGCGGACGGGTGTCTTCCAGCTCGGCACCGGTTTCCTGATCGACGACGCGCATCGACAAGCGAACCTTGCCACGCGGATCGATTTCGAGAACCTTGACCTTCACGGCCTGGCCTTCGGAAACGACGTCGGTCGGCTTTTCCACGCGCTCGTTCTTCATTTCGGAGACGTGGACCAGACCGTCCTTGCCGCCCATGAAGTTCACGAAAGCGCCGAAATCGACGATGGTGACGACCTTGCCGTCATAGATCTTGCCGACTTCCGGTTCCTCGACGATGCCCAGGATCCAGTTCTTGGCGGCTTCGATCTGCGACAGGTCGGACGACGAGATCTTGATCACGCCTTCATCGTCGATGTCCACCTTGGCGCCGGTTTCCGCCACGATTTCGCGGATCACCTTGCCGCCGGTGCCGATGACGTCACGGATCTTCGACTTGTCGATCTGGATCGTCTCGATACGCGGTGCGTGGGCCGACAGTTCGGTGCGGGCCGAACCCAGGGCCTTGGTCATCTCGCCCAGGATGTGGGCGCGGCCGCCCTTGGCCTGCTGCAGCGCGGCTTCGAAGATTTCCTTCGTGATCCCGGCCACCTTGATGTCCATCTGCATCGTGGTGATGCCTTCGCTGGTGCCGGCCACCTTGAAGTCCATGTCGCCCAGGTGATCTTCGTCACCCAGGATGTCGGACAGCACGGTGAACTCGTCGCCTTCCAGGATCAGGCCCATGGCAATGCCCGAGACCGGACGGGTCAGCGGCACGCCGGCGTCCATCATCGACAGCGAACCGCCGCAGACAGTGGCCATCGAGGACGAACCGTTGGACTCGGTGATGTCCGAGACAACGCGGATCGTGTAGGGGAAGTCTTCCTTCTTCGGCAGCACGGCCTGCAGTGCACGCCAGGCCAGCTTGCCGTGACCGGTGTCGCGGCGGCTGGGAGCGCCGAAGCGGCCCACTTCACCGACCGAATAGGGCGGGAAGTTGTAGTGCAACATGAAGCTGGAGTACGACAGGCCTTCCAGACCGTCGATCATCTGCTCGGCATCCTTGGTGCCCAGCGTGGTGGTGCAGATCGCCTGCGTTTCACCGCGGGTGAACAGCGCCGAACCGTGGGTGCGCGGCAGGAAGCCGACCATCGATTCGATCGGGCGGACCTGATCGACCTTGCGCCCGTCGATGCGGGTGCCGTTCTTCAGGATCGCGCCGCGAACCACGTCGGCCTCGACCTTCTTGGTCAGCTTGATCGCGGTCATGACGGTCTGGCCGTCCTGGTCGGCAAAGTGCGCCTTGACCTTTTCACGCGCGACTTCCAGCGCCTCGCGGCGGGCGGTCTTGTCAACCGTGGCATAGGCCTTGGCAACATCGTCGCCGATCAGCTTCTTGATTTCGGCCTTCATCGCCGAATTGTCGGTAACCGCGATTTCCCACGGCTCCTTCGCGGCCTTTTCGGCCAAGTCGATGATCAGGTTGCAGACCTTCTTGCACTCGTCATGCGCGAAGAGAACCGCGCCGAGCATGGTTTCTTCCGAAAGCTCCTTGGCTTCGGATTCGACCATCATCACGGCATTGCCCGTAGCGGCAACGACCAGGTCCAGCTCGCCGTCGCGGATCGCAACGTCCTGCTTGGGGTTCAGCGTGTATTCGCCGTCCTTGTAGCCGACGCGGCAAGCACCGATCGGGCCCATGAACGGAACGCCCGAGATGGTCAGCGCGGCCGAAGCGGCGATCATCGCCAGCACGTCGGGTTCGCATTCGCCGTCATAGGACAGGACCTGCGCGATGACGTTGATCTCGTTGTAGAAACCTTCGGGGAACAGCGGACGAACCGGACGGTCGATCAGGCGGGAAACCAGGGTTTCCTTTTCGGTCGCACCGCGTTCACGCTTGAAGAAGCCGCCGGGGATACGGCCCGCGGCGAAAAACTTTTCCTGATAGTGGACGGTCAGCGGGAAGAAGTCCTGACCTTCCTTGACGCTCTTGGCGGCCGTGACGGCGCAGAGCACGACAGTTTCGCCATAAGTGGCGAGGACCGCGCCGTCAGCCTGACGGGCAATGCGGCCGGTTTCCAGGGTGAGGGTCTTTCCGCCCCACTCCATCGATACGGTTTTGACGTCGAACATTTCGTTTCCTTCGCCTCGCCACGCCCTATTGCGTGCGAGGTTTGCTGCCGGGGAAAATCCGTCCCGGTCCGGGTAAGGGCACTGGTTGGCCCTGTGGCTGGGGCTGCCGGATTGCATGCCCCTCGCCCTTGTAACGGCATCCCCGGGAAAACGGGGATGGGTGGTTGCCGGTTCCGGTGGGAAGCCGGCGATCCCTGCAAATTGCAGGGATGATAAAAAGCGAAAGGCCCGCCGAAGCGGGCCGATGCTTTGATTTACTTGCGCAGACCGAGCTTGGCGATGAGCGCGTTGTAGCGGTCCACATCCTTGCGCTTGAGATAGTCAAGCAGGCTGCGACGCTTGTTGACCATCATCAGCAGGCCACGGCGCGAGTGGTTGTCCTTGTGGTGATCCTTGAAGTGACCCTGCAGCGTGTTGATGCGGCTGGTCAGGATGGCCACCTGAACTTCCGGCGAACCGGTGTCACCCTTGGCGCGGGCGTTGTCCTGGATGATTTCCTGCTTCTTTTCGGCGGTAACCGACATATCATTTACTCCGCGACATCGGGAAGATTGAACCCCCGGACAACCGTGGCTTCACCGGAGGAAACCTCCATCAGCGCGACGGGAATGTTTCCCGCCCTCGCCCAGCAAAGCCCATCGTCCTGGGACAGCCCGGTCAGAACCCGGCCCTGTCGGACCGCCCTTGCCTGTTCCGGACCGAGGTTGAGAGCCGGGATGTCGACCAGCCCTGCCTCCAGCGGCAAGAGTACGTTCTCAAGCTGCGGGCCATTAGCGACTTCGTTCAATTTGTCCAGTGAAATCGCCTGTTCGATCCCGAACGGCCCGGCCTTGATCCGCCGCAGCATGGTCACATGGCCGACTGTGCCCAGGGCCTTCGCAATGTCGCGCGCCAGGCTGCGGATATAGGTGCCCTTGGAAACGTGGGCGACAAGGGTGATTTCCGCCAGATCCTCCCCGTCACGGGGAGGGGGACCGCCCGCAGGGTGGTGGAGGGGGCGATCTCCAAAAGCCTCGTCTGCCGCCAATCCCCCTCCACCGGCTTCGCCGGTCCCCCTCCCCGGTTCGGGGAGGAAATTGAGCTGGTACACCGTGACTTCGCGGGACTTGAGTTCCACTGCTTCCCCCGCGCGGGCCAGGTCATAGGCGCGTTCGCCGTCGACCTTGATCGCGGAATAGGCGGGCGGCACCTGCTGGATCGGGCCGGTGAAGCGCGGCAGGATGGCCTCAACCTCTGTCCGGCTCGGCCGCACCGGACTTTCGGCGATGACCTGGCCTTCCAGGTCCAGCGTGTCGGTTTCAGTCCCGAAGGCAATGGTGAAGGCATAGACCTTGCTGGCATCGAGCATGCGCCCGGTCAGCTTGGTCGCCTCGCCCAGTGCAATCGGGAGAACCCCGGTCGCCAGGGGGTCCAGCGTGCCGCCGTGGCCGACCTTGACCTTGCCCAGCCCCGCCTGCCGGCAGACCCGCTTGACCGCGGCAACGGCCTGGGTGCTGCCAAGCCCGTGCGGCTTGTCGAGGATGATCCAGCCGTGCGGCATCGCCTTACTTTCCGGCAACGGCCTGCGCGATCTTCAGGTAGTGATCGGTCAGCCATTCCACCGGCGGCAGGACCAGCCAGCTGACCACGTTGAGGCTGGGCGCGATCCACGGCAGGACCACCAACAGCAGGATCATGATCAGCAGTGCCTTGCTGTGCATCGCGGCATATTGGCGCGCTGCCTGTGGCGGCAGCAGCCCTTCGACGATGTGTCCGCCATCGAACGGCGGGATCGGCAGGAGGTTGAACAGCGCCAGGAAGATGTTGAGCAGGATGAAGTTGAACAGGTTCGCCGCCAGGAACGAAACCGCCAGCGATGGCTCCGCCTCGGCCGCAAAGCCGCGCATGACCAGCCCCAGGGCCACTGCCCCGATCAGCGCCATGACCAGATTGCTGCCCGGCCCCGCCGCCGCGACGATCATCATGTCGCGGCGCGGATTGCGCAGGCGTCCTTTGACCACCGGCACCGGCTTGGCCCAGCCAAACACCGGCAGACCCGCCAGCTTGAGCATTCCGGGCAGGATGATCGTCCCGAACGGATCGACGTGCTTGACCGGGTTGAGCGTCAGCCGCCCCAGTTGCGCCGCAGTCGGGTCGCCCAGCGCCCGGGCAGTCCAGCCGTGGGCAACCTCGTGAAAGACAATCGCAATGATCAGCGGAATGACCAGCGCGGCGACCTGGAACAGGGTATCGTTCATGGCCGCTTACCTAGGGCTCCATACTGCCCGGCGCAATGGCGGTACGAATTACCCTCCCAGCGCTTCGACAAAGTGCTTGCGGCAGAGCGCGACATAGCGGTCATTGCCGCCGATTTCGGTCTGCGCGCCCTGCTTGACCGCCGCGCCGCTGGCATCGACGCGCAGGTTCATGGTCGACTTGCGGCCGCAGTGGCACACCGCCTTGATCTCTACCAGGCTGTCCGCGATCCCCAGCAGCACCTTGGCGCCCGGGAACAGTTCGCCCTGGAAATCGGTGCGCAGGCCATAGCACAGGACCGGAATGTTGGCCTGAT
This sequence comes from Novosphingobium sp. NPDC080210, assembly GCF_050281025.1. Lineage (NCBI taxonomy): Bacteria > Pseudomonadati > Pseudomonadota > Alphaproteobacteria > Sphingomonadales > Sphingomonadaceae > Novosphingobium > Novosphingobium sp. NPDC080210. Next base: position 565,064 of record NZ_JBNNWL010000002.1, on the reverse strand, counting down.
CGGCCACGCGGGCGAGCTGCCAGACCTGCGCCTCGGACAGGAACTGCGCTTCGTCGACCAGCACGCAGGCCAGCGGCTCCACCCGGTGCGCCGCCGTGACCCGTTCCCACAGGTCGGTATCCGGCTGATAGCGATGCGCGTCCGCGCCCAGTCCGATGCGGCTTTCGATGGCGTTGTGATCGCTGCGATGGTCGAGCGCGGCGGTCCACAACATGGTCGCCATACCGCGTTCACGGTAATTGAAATCGGCCTGCAACAGCGTGGTCGATTTCCCCGCGTTCATGCTGGCGTAGTAGAAATAGAGCTTGGCCATGGGGCCGTGAGATAAGCGATTGCGGCGAAAAGGCCAGCGGCATTGCTGAGGCTTTAGCCCTGCTCACCCTGAGCTTGTCGAAGGGTGCTACGTTGCCCGGCCCGGCTTCGACAAGCTCAGCCTGAGCGTGGCTTCACCCCCGGCACCGTTCGTCCTGAGGAGCCTGCGAAGCCGAAGGCTGAGTGGGCGTCTCGAAGGACAGAGAGCGACGCTGTGGTTCGAGACGGCGCCTCAATCTGCGATTTCGGCACCTCCTCACCACGAACGGGTCGGGGTTATTAGCCGCTCAATCCTCGCCGATGTCGCGGCGGACGCGGGGATCGTCCAGCAGCGCATCGATCCGGCTCGCTTCGTCAAAGCTTTCGTCGGGCAGGAACTTGATCCGCGCGGCATATTTCAGGCGCAGCTTGCCGGCCACTTCCTTCTGGAAAAAGGCCGTGTTGGTGCGCAGCGCCTTGATCACCAGGTCCTCGTCCGTCCCCAGCAGGGGCTTCACGAAGACGGTAGCGTGGCGCAGGTCCGGGCTCATCCGGACTTCGGTGACGCTGACCGAGTGCGCGGTCAGGACCTCGTCATGCACCATCTGCCGCGTCAGCAGTTCGCTGATCACGTGGCGCACCTGTTCGCCCACCTTGAGCAGGCGGACCGAGCGCGTTTCGGGCGTGGCGTTCTGGCGGCTCATCAGTCTATCGGAAGAATGTCATCGACGGTAACATTCAGCGCATCGGCCAAGGCGCGCCAGGTGGCTGGCTTGCCCTGCGCCTTTCCATTTTCAAGTTCGGAAATCCTGGACTGTTCGACACCTGATGCCTTGGACAGGCCAGCCGCACTCATACCGCGGTAGTTTCGCCAGACTCGCAAGGCATTTTCGCCGCCCATCAATCTGTCGACCAGTTCTGCCGGAAGATATTCCTCGCCCTCGTGCCGACGCCGTTCCGCGCGCTCGGCTACACGCAGATCGGACTGTTCGTCCACCGCATCCAGCAGTTTGCGATATTCGTCCTCGGGAAGGATCGCCATCTTCTTGCCGGCAATCTCAATGATTTGCGCAGTCATCCGATCAATCCTCGTATGCTGCCCCGCGCGGAGCAATGTCATCAATCCACAGCACGTCATCCTCAATCCGGAAGATCACGCGCCAGTTCTGAACCCTCAGGCGATACTCGCTCCGCCCAGCCAATCGCTTCACATTCGCGCTCATCGACAGGGGATCATGCGCGAGGTCGTCAATCTTTTGCCGCAGCAAGACCCGCTTATCGGAGCGCAGCAGCGAACGCGCGGCCGATTTGGAAAAGCGTATCTCCATCAGAGTGAAGATAGCTTCTCCAAGCCGAATTCACAACTGAAATTACGAAATCCGTAATTACAGCGTGCGTTCACGCTCCTCGACCTCGAAGACTTCCAGCATGTCGCCAGCCTTGATGTCGTTGGTATCCTGAAGCACGACACCGCATTCCAGGCCAGCGCGGACTTCGGGCACGTCGTCCTTGAAGCGGCGCAGCGAGGCGATGGTCGTCTTGCTGACGATAACGTCGTTGCGGGTAAGACGGGCGAACAGGCCCTTCTTGATCCCGCCTTCCAGGACGAGCAGACCAGCGGCCTTGTCGCGCTTGCCAGCCGGGAAGACTTCCTTGACCTCGGCGCGGCCAACCACGTGCTCGATCCGCTCCGGACCCCAGATGCCGGCCATTTCCTTGGCCACTTCCTCGGTCAGGTGATAGATCACGTCGAAGTACTTGAGGTGCACCTTCTGGCGTTCGATCAGTTCGCGCGCCTTGGCGTTCGGACGGACGTTGAAGCCGATGATCGGCGCGCCGCTGGCCTGGGCCAGGGCAACATCGCTTTCGGTGATCGCACCCACGCCCGATTGCAGGACGCGGACCTTGATCTCGTCGTTCGACAGGCGGTTCAGCGCATTGACGATCGCTTCGGTCGAACCCTGCACGTCGGCGCGGATCACCACCGGATATTCGATCACGGTCTGCTTGGCCGACAGCGCAGAGAACATGTTCTCCAGGCTGGCCGGAGCCTGCGTGGTCCGCTTCGCCGTGGCGCGTTCCTGGCGGAACCCGGCCACTTCGCGGGCGCGGGCTTCGCTTTCCACCACGGTCAGCGTGTCACCGGCCATGGGTACGCCGCCCAGGCCCAGCACTTCCACCGGAAGCGCGGGCGGAGCTGCCTTGATCTGGCGGCCCTTGTCATCCAGCATCGCGCGGACGCGGCCCGAATGGGTGCCGACGACCAGGATGTCGCCCACCTTCAGCGTGCCGCGGTTGATCAGCACAGTGGCCAGCGGGCCCTTGCCCTTGTCCAGCTTGGCTTCGATCACGGTGGCTTCGGCGGCACGGTCCGGATTGGCGCGCAGTTCCATCAGTTCGGCCTGGAGCAGGATCTTCTCGATCAGCTCGTCCAGTCCGGCCCCGGTCTTGGCCGAGACTTCCACGTCCTGCACGTCGCCCGACATCGCTTCGACGATGACTTCGTGCTCCAGCAGGCGCTCACGGATCTTCTGCGGGTTGAATTCGGGCTTGTCGCTCTTGGTGATCGCCACGATCATCGGCACGCCGGCCGCCTTGGTGTGGTTGATCGCCTCGATCGTCTGCGGCATCAGCCCGTCGTCACCGGCCACGACCAGGATCACGATGTCGGTCACGTTGGCGCCGCGCTGGCGCATTTCGGTGAAGGCTTCGTGGCCCGGGGTGTCGAGGAAAGTGACCAGGTCGCCCTTCTTGGTCTTGATCTGGTAAGCGCCGATATGCTGCGTGATCCCGCCAGCTTCGCCCTTCACCACGTCGGTGCCGCGCAGCGCGTCGAGCAGGCTGGTCTTGCCGTGGTCGACGTGGCCCATGATCGCCACGACCGGAGGACGCGGCTTCAGGCTTTCTTCGGGATCGACGTCGGCAGCCGTGTCGATGTCGACATCGCTTTCCGAAACGCGCTGGATGTTGTGGCCGAATTCTTCGACCAGCAGTTCCGCCGTGTCGGCATCGATGGTCTGGTTGACCGTGACCATCATGCCCATCTTGAACAGCGCCTTGACCAGGTCTGCGCCCTTTTCCGCCATGCGGTTGGCGAGTTCCTGGACCGTGATCGCTTCGGGCACTACCACGTCGCGGACCTGCTTTTCACGCGGCTGGCTCTGCCCGGCAAAGTGCGCGCGGCGTTCCTTTTCACGGGCACGCTTCAGCGCCGCGAGCGAGCGGGCGCGCGCGCCTTCGTCCTCGTTCAGCGCCTTGGTGACGGTCAGCTTGCCAGCATGGCGACGCTCTGCGCCAGACTTGTCGCGCGGATGCACGATCTTCTTCGCCGGCGGTTCCGGACGCTTGGGCGCGGCCACCGGGGTGAAGCGGCGCGGTGCCGGAGCCTGGGGAGTAGCGGCGGGCTTGGCCGCTTCCTCCTGGGCCGGAGCAGCAGCAGCGGCAGGTTCTTCGGCGGCAGCAGGAGCGGCTTCCGGTGCGGGCGTAGCCGGTTCAGCGGCCTTCGCAGCAGCTTCGGCTTCGGCCCTGCGGTTTTCTTCGGCGCGGCGGCGCTCTTCCTCAAGCGCGCGCTGACGCTCTTCGGTTTCGCGGCGGGTCTGCTCTTCCAGCATGGCCAGACGGGCTTCTTCCGCCTCGCGCTGCAGGCGGGCGACGCGCTCCTGCGGGGTTTCACCGGCAGGCGCAGCGGGCTTCGGCGCGGGCTTGGGCGCGGCAACGGGGGCCGGAGCGGGCGGCGGAGGCGGCGGCGGCGGAGCGGCTTCGGCAGCGCCGGGCTTGCCGATCAGCTTGCGGCGCTTCACCTCGACCACCACCTTGTTGGTGCGGCCGTGGCTGAAGGTCTGCTTGACCTCGCCCGCTTCCACCGACTTCTTCAGACCCAGCGGCTTGCGGCCCAAAGTCGGTTTGTTTTCGCTATCGCTCATTTCTCTAACCAGCCCTTCAACACTTAATTTGCCGTCGCAGGCGAATGACCGGACGAATCGTCCGTTTGCCCGCCATTGCCCTGATCGTTCGTTTGACCCTGCCCCAGGAAGCGCAGCAGGCGCCTGAGCGGGACTTCTATCCTTTCGACCGACCGGGGATCGGTCAGCGCCAGGTGGACGACATTGTCGCGGCCCAATGCCACAGACAGCGCCGCCCGGTCCAGAGGCAAGGTTAACCCGGTTGCCCCGGAGCCTTCCTCGTCGCGCCCGACCCGCCACGCCTGATCGAGCTTGCGCGAGCCGTCTTCCTTTGCATCGCTGGCATGGGCCAGCCAGGCAACGTTGCCCATCCGCGCGTTTTCGGCGATCCGGTCAGAGCCAAGCAGCAGCTTGCCGCTTTTCATTTCCAGCCCCAGCCGGTCGGTAAAGGCGCGGCGCAGCGCGGTTTCCGCGCGTTCGGGCAAGTCATCCGGGATCGTCAGCGCCGCACCCTTGAAGGCGCGGGCCAGTGCTCCCTTTAGTTTGCCCTTGGCAATCGCATTTTCAAGGTCTGCGCGGGAAACGCCGATCCAGGCCCCCCGCCCCGGCGCACGCGCCAGGGCATCGGGCAGAACCAGACATTGGCCGTCGGCATTGGCGGGCGAAATCGCCAGACGCAGCAGATCGTCGCGGGAACCGTGGTCCCCGGTCAGGATGCAGCGCCGTTCGGGTTCACCCGAATCGGTCTGCGCCGAGATGCCGGAACCTAGCGGCTCATTGTGAGGAATCCGCATCGGCGGCCTCCTCGTTAGCCGGTTCATCTTCGAACCAGTGAGCGCGCGCGGCCATGATGATCTCGTTGCCCTGCTCTTCGTTGAGGCCATATTCGCCCAGAACGCCGCCACGATCCTGCTCGCGCTCGCGGCGGGCCGGGGCGCTGCCATCACGGCGGCGCTGTTCGGTGCGTTTCTTGGCGATCAGTTCGTCGGTGGCCAGGTCAGCCAGATCGTCCAGCGTCTTGATCCCGGCCTTGCCCAAGGTGACGAGCATCTGCTCGGTCAGGTGCGGGATTTCGGCCAGGGCATCTTCGACGCCCAGGGCCTGACGCTCTTCGCGGTAAGCAGCCTCGCGGCGCTCCAGCGCTTCGGTGGCGCGGCTTTGAAGCTCTTCGGCCAGTTCCTCGTCGAAGCCTTCGATCGCGGCCAGTTCGGCCACGTCGATATAGGCGACTTCTTCCAGCTCGCTGAAGCCTTCGGCCACCAGCAGCTGCGACAGGGTTTCATCGACGTCCAGTTCTTCCTCGAACATCTTGGAACGCTCGGCGAATTCCTTCTGGCGCTTTTCCGAAGCCTCGGCCTCGGTCATGATGTCGATCTGGCTGCCTGTCAGCTGGCTGGCCAGGCGGACGTTCTGGCCGCGGCGGCCGATTGCCAGCGAAAGCTGATCGTCAGGCACCACCACTTCGATGCGGCTTTCTTCCTCGTCGATCACCACGCGGCTGACGGTTGCCGGCTGCAGCGCGTTGACCACGAAAGTCGCCGTGTCTTCGCTCCAGGGGATGATGTCGATCTTTTCGCCCTGCATTTCCTGCACGACGGCCTGAACGCGGCTGCCCTTCATGCCGACGCAGGCGCCGACCGGGTCGATGCTGGAATCGCGGCTGATCACGCCGATCTTGGCGCGGCTGCCCGGATCGCGGGCGGCGGCCTTGATGGTGATGATGCCGTCGTAGATTTCGGGCACTTCCTGCTCGAACAGCTTCTTCATGAAGTCCGGGTGCGCGCGCGACAGGAAGATCTGCGGACCGCGGTTCTGGCGCTCCACCTTCAGGATCAGGGCGCGGACGCGTTCGCCGACGCGGGCGACTTCGCGCGGGATCTGCTGGTCACGGCGGATCACGCCTTCGGCGCGGCCCAGGTTGACGATCACGTGGCCGAATTCGACCGACTTGATCACGCCGGTGACCATTTCGCCGGCGCGGTCCTTGAATTCCTCGTACTGGCGCTCACGCTCCGCATCGCGGACCTTCTGGAAGATCACCTGCTTGGCCGACTGCGCGTCGATGCGGCCCAGATCGACCGGGGGCAGCGGGTCGACGATGAAGTCGCCGATCTTGGCATCGGCCTGCAGCTTCTGCGCCTGCTTCAGGTCAACCTGCTTGAAGTAGTCCTCGACCTCTTCAACCACTTCGACGACGCGCCACAGGCGCAGGTCGCCGGTGCGCGGGTCCAGCTTGGCGCGAATGTCGTTTTCCGCACCATAGCGGTTGCGCGCGGACTTCTGGATCGCTTCTTCCATCGCCTCGATGACGATGGACTTGTCGATCATCTTCTCGGTCGCAACCGAAGTGGCGATAGCGAGCAGTTCAGCGCGGTTGGCAGAAATCGGACTGGCCATGTTCAGTCTTCCCGTTCTTCAAGAATTTCATCGGCGCCGCTGGTGTCCAGCGGGCGCGTTGCAGCGATCAGCTTGTCCGTCAGGACCAGCTTGGCGGAATGAATGTCGGACAGCGCAAAGGACACTTCGCCGGACTTCTTGTCGGCAAGGGTCACCGTTTCGCCATCGATCCCGACAAGATCGCCTTGCAGCGACTTGCGGTTGCCTTCGACCGGATTGACCAGCTGGACCCGTGCTTCGTGCCCGGCCCAGTCGGCAAAGTCCTTGGCCCGAGTCAGCGGGCGGTCAATCCCTGGCGAGGATACTTCGAGACGGTAGGCGTCCTCGATCAGCACTTCGCCTGCTTCTTCCAGCGCGTCGATGGCATCGGAAATGCGGTGCGACAAGGCGGCGCAATCCTCGATCACCAGCTGGCCGGTTTCGGGACGCTCAGCCATGATCTGGAGCGTCTGCTCCTCATCCCCGATCTCGCCACCCTTGAACAGGCGCACGCGCACGAGGTCGAAGCCCAGGGCCTTTGCCTCGGGTTCGACAACTTCGGTAATGCGCGCGATGTCCGCCATGAAAACTCCGTTTGCCCGGATGATGTGACAATGCGGTTTCGCGCCGGCCCCTTTCGGCGCCAGCCCCTCCGTTGCGTCACAATTTCGGGATGAAGGCGCAAATAGGCGCGACTTGCAGCAAAAGCAAGGGCCAGTTTGGCGCCGCCATTGCATTATGCACACTGCACGCCTACATAGGCCGGGCTAACGTCGCCTGCGACGGAACTTTTCTGCCCACTGCGGCTCCTTCGTTCCATTTCACGCTTCCACGCTCGACCGGCCAGTTGCCGGGCGATCACTCATGTTTCGTGAAAGGAACAGACCATGCCAGTAGGCACCGTAAAGTTTTTCAATTCCGACAAGGGCTATGGCTTTATCGCTCCCGATGAAGGTGGCGGCGATGCATTCGTCCACATCACGGCCGTGGAACGTGCCGGAATGGGCACGCTCGATAAGGACCAGCGCGTCAAGTACGAACTGGAAACCGATCGCCGCGGCAAGACTTCGGCAGTTCAGCTCGAAGCAGCCTGAACCGATGGCCAAGGAGGAGCTTCTGACCCTCGATGGCCAGATCGACGAAATCCTGCCCGATGGTCGTTTCGGCGTCATGCTGGAAAACGATCACCGGATCATCGCTTACACGGCCGGGAAGATGCGGAAGTTCCGCATCCGCTCGGTCGTGGGTGACCGGGTCCGGGTGGAAATGACCCCTTACGACCTGAGCAAGGGACGCATCGTGTTTCGCGAACGCGGCCCCGGTGGCGGTCCGACCGGGCCACATGGGAAGCGGCGACATTAGCCTTCCCCAAGAACACAACAAGAAGAGGGCGGCACTCTAGCCGCCCGGAATGACATGATGACTATCAATACCATTATCCCGGCCCTTCGCCGCAGCCTTGCGCCGCGCCGAAGCGCCTTCACCCCAGGCGGCAAGCAGCCGCTTTTGCCTCAGCCCGCAATCTCTCCGCTAACGCGCGAACAAACGCGCCTTGCCGTGATGGAAGTGCTGGGCTGATCGCCGGAAAGGCAAGTGCGGCCATGATGTCCGAACAATTCTACATCGACCAGGCGGAAAGCTGCGCTCGCGCGGCTGATGCTGCCACACTTGCCAACCAGCGCGATACATTGGTGCGCTCGCGTTCGGTCTGGCTTGGCCTGGCCGCCCGCGAGCAATCCATCCGTACGGCGCGTGCCCAGCGCGAACGCGAAAAGGAACAAGCCCATGACTGATGAAAGCACCCGCCCCTTCCTGATACAAAGCCAGCCGGACGGCTCGTTCCGCCTGACCGTGCGCGACGTCCGCTACAATTCGCAGGGCTATCCGATCGTCACCGGCACGATGCAGGACGAGGTTTTCGCCACGTCCGCCGCGGCGAAGAACTTCGCCCGCGCCAACTTCGCTGCCAAGGCCGGCCAATACGCGACCAAGTGAAGGGCTGTCTGTCAGCCCCGCTCGCTCAGCCCGTGCTTTTTCATGCAATGGCGTAGCTGGTCATAGGTCAACCCAAGCGCCTTGGCCGTCTGCCGCTGGTTGAAGCGGTTGCGGGCCAGGGCGTTTTCCAGGATGGCCTTTTCGTGCGCGTCCACGGCGCTGCGCAGGTCCGTGATCTGATCCAGCGCGGGCGGCGCGGCTGGTTGCTCCGCAGGGCGGGCTGGCGCGCCGGACTCTGCCGCGCGCGGCATCGGCTGCGGCTTCCACGGACTGTCGAACGGGTCGAACTCGACGTGGGCAACCGGCATTTCCCAATTGTCCCAGCGATAGACCGCACGCTCCACCACGTTACGCAGTTCGCGCACGTTGCCGGGCCACCGATAGTCTTCCAGCGCAGCCATGGCCCGCTCGCTGAAGCCAGGCCAGGCGTCCCAGTGCAGTTCCGCCGCCATGCGCCGCCCGAAGTAGTCGGACAGGACGCGAATGTCCCCCTCGCGCACGCGCAGGGGCGGCAGGGTGATGACTTCAAAGCTTAGCCGGTCCAGCAAGTCGGGACGGAAGCGGCCCTCCTCGGCAAGACGCGGCAGATCCTCATTGGTGGCCGCCACGATCCGCACGTCCACCTTGATCGGGCGGGACGAACCGATGCGCGTGACTTCGCCATATTCCACGGCCCTCAGCAGGCGTTCTTGTGCGCCCATCGACAGGGTTGCCAGTTCGTCGAGGAAAAGCGTCCCTTTGTCGGCTTCCTCGAACCGGCCGGCGCGCGATCTGGTAGCACCGGTGAAAGCACCCTGCTCATGACCGAACAACTCCGCCTCGATCAAGCTTTCCGGCAAGGCCGCGCAGTTCAGCGTGACCAGCGGCTCCTGCCAGCGGCGCGAGAGCTGATGCAAGCGCTCGGCAATCAGTTCCTTGCCGGTTCCGCGTTCCCCGATCACCAGCACCGGACGCCCCATCGGCGCGGCGCGGCTGGCGCGTTCGACCGAGTCAAGGAAGGCCGTGGACTGGCCAACGAACTGCGTGTTGCGCTCCATTCCCAATATGTAGCGAAAATTCCCAACACCGCGCAAGAATTCCACCATGTCGTTCGTCGAATAGGGCAGCGAAACTACCTAAATCAGCCACTTCTGAAATTGGCACGCTGCTTGCGAAGAGGTGTGCAAACCACCTTCCGCTCAAATGGAGCACGCATCATGTTCAACCGGATCCGCACTGCCAGCACCCTGGACAAGGCCATCGTCCTGTCGCTTGCAGCCATGCTGTCGTTCAATGTCCTGGTCCTGGCCCAGCAGGTCGACCGTTCCGCTTCCTTCGCCCAGGTCCAGGGCGAAGCGGCGCAGCAGGCCTGAGCCCGCCCGTGACCCGCGACATGGGACATGACCCCTTTTCCCCGCTTGGGCCGGAATCCCAGGCAAGCTCTGATGGCGGCCCCCAGTCCTCCCGCCACCAGCCCTCGCGCCAGCGGGAATTTCCGGCCCAGACCAGCCAGCCCGCAGACCTTGGCCCCGTCCAGCCCCCCCGCCAGCGCGCATCGCGCTTTGAGGCAGAGGTCGAACGGCTGCGCCGCACCACGCGGGAAACCGCCTCCACCTTTTCTTCCGGAGTACCCTGGATGGGAATTTTCAGCCGCACCCGTGACATCATCGCCGCCAATTTCAACGACCTGCTCGACAAGGCCGACGATCCCGAAAAGATGATCCGCATGATCATCTTCGAGATGGAGGAAACCCTGGTCGAAGTCCGCGCCAGCGCGGCGCGCACCATTGCCGACCAGAAGGAAATGCACCGCCACACGGTCAAGCTGGATCAGTTGCAGGCCGACTGGGCGGACAAGGCGCAGCTTGCGCTGAGCAAGGACCGCGAGGACCTGGCCCGCGCCGCCCTGGTCGAAAAGAAGAAGGCCGCCGACATGGCCGAGCAGCTGAAGGCCGAGATTGCCGTGCTGGACGATGCGCTGCGCGCCTATGAAGTGGACATCGAAAAGCTGCAGAACCGCTTGCGCGAGGCGCGCTCGCGCCAGAACGCCATCGCCGCCCGCCTGGAAAGCGCCGAGAACCGCGTGAAGCTGCGCACCCTGCTGGCCAGCGAGCGGGTGGACGAAGCCATGGCCCGGTTCGACCAGCTGGAACGCCGCGTCGACTATGCCGAAGGCCGCGCCGATGCGCTGGGCCTGGCCGACCAGTCGAGCAAGCCCAGCCTGGCCGATGAAATCGCTGCCCTGGCCGGGCAGGACAAGATCGACGAAGAACTGGAAGCCATGAAGCGCGCCCTGAAGGGCGACGACAAGCAGGAGGACTGATCCATGGAAGACATTTTCGTGCCGGGTTTCGTGATCGTTACCCTGTTCATCGGCCTGCCCTGGCTGATCCTCCACTACATGACCAAGTGGAAGACCGCACCGACGCTGACCAGCAACGACGAGGCCCTGCTGGACGAGCTGTACCAGCTGGCGCGGCGGCTGGAAGACCGGATGGAAACGGTCGAGCGCCTCGTCGCATCCGACAACCCGGATTTCCGCCACCACCGTCAGCTGGCCGATGGCACCAGCACGGCACCCTCGCCGCTCGACGAACTGGAACAGCTGAAAGCCAGCCGCGCGCGCCGCTGAACCCGCGCCGCCGCTGATGACCGCAATGACTGGCCGCAAAGCAAGCCGGCCAATGGAAGGGGATAGAACGATGAACAGCCTGCGTACCCGCTTTTACCGCGATAGCGTCAATGGCAAGCTGATGGGCATTTGTGCCGGGATTGCCGACTATACGGGCGTGAATTCGATCTGGGTGCGGATGGGCTTTCTTGGCCTGGTCTTCATGACCGGCGGGTCCATCCTGCCGTTTTATTTCCTGGCCGGCTTCCTGGCCGACAAGAAGCCCGCGCATCTCTATGGTGATCGTCAGGAGCAGCAGTTCTGGCAGGGCGTGCGCCAGTCCCCCACCCGCACCGCGCGTGAGGTGAAGGCGCGCTTCCGCGACATCGACCGCCGCCTGGCCGAAGTGGAAACCTTCTACGTCAGCAGCAACCCGCGCCTGTCGAGCGAGATCGAGCGCCTGCGCTAAGCGCGGCGTGAGAGGGGAGAACTGAAATGGATCAACTTGGAATCCTGGTCCCGCTGGCTCCGTTCCTGATGGTGGCCTTCATCGTCTGGACCAAGCACCAGTCGAAAATGGCCGAACTGCGGATCAAGGAAACCGCCGAGAAAGCCGCGCAATACGTCAGCCACACCTCTGAACTGGAAGAGCGCGTGCGCGTGCTGGAACGGATCGTGACGGACAAGGGCTATGACGTCGCCAGCCAGATCGAAGCCCTGCGCGATGCCCGCCGGGTCGATGCGCTGATCGACTCGCGCGAAAAGGAGTTGCGCAAATGAGCCCGGATCAAGTGCTGCAATTGGCTGGAATTCTTGCTCCGGCGGCGATTATCGTGGTCGGCCTTATTACTGGCGGCGTAATCTATTCAACGCGGATGAAGATAAAGAACGGCTATCCCTTGAGTGGAGCCTGGGGACAGGCCGTCTATCCCAAGACCACCCATGAAGACGGTGAACGCATCAAACTGCTGAGCCAGGAAAATGCAGCTCTCCGGGCCGAGCTAGGGAGCGTCAAAGACCGTCTCGCCAATGTCGAACGGATCGTCACCGACAGTGGTTATCACCTCACGCACCAGATTGAGGCGCTGCGGATCGAACAGAAGGAAGTGCAGTAATGGATATGGGCACCGCACTGGTCGTCGCCGCAGCTATCGGCGCCTATTACCAGATCCGTACGCAGCGCATTCGGGCTGGGCTGGATAAGGGCCCGCTGCTCGGCTTTGGGCGCAACCGGGACGAAGAGACTTCCGGCCAGCCGCGTCACAGCCAGCGCGAAACCGAACTTGAAAGGGAAGTCGACGCCCTGCGCGAACGCGTGAAAGTTCTGGAGCGCATTGCCACCGACCAGCGCCCGACGCGCGCTCTGGCCGACGAGATCGAAAGCCTGCGCGACAAGTAGGAACGAACGAGGACAAGGGAGAAACGCGATGAACAGCGAATACCTCCTGATCGCTGCGACCATGCTGACCGGCGTGGTCATCCTGGCCCACGCGGGCCTGCGCGGCTGGCAGGGATGGCTTCAGCTCAAGACCCGCGAGTTGGAAATGCACCGCCCGGAAATCGAAGGCGGCGCAGCAACCGGCGCGGCCCGGATCGAGATTGCCGACCTGAAGGAACGCATCCGCAAGCTTGAAGCGATTGCGGCGGGCGTGGACATCTAACCGTCGTCCCCGCGCAAGCGGAGATGACGGCAAAAGGGGAATCCCGCCTTTCGCGCTCATGCCACTTTGGCTAGGGGCGGAACCGATCGTTCAACAAAGCAGTTCCCCCACCGTGCGCAGCCTTTCCGACATTGCCGAAGAATACGAGTTCCTTGAGGGCGACGAACGCTATCGCCTGCTGATCGAACTGGGGCGCCAACTTGAACCCATGCCCGATGCGCTGAAAACGGACGCCACCCTGGTGCGCGGCTGCTCGGCCTCGGTCTGGGTCTATCCAACCCAGCTCGCCGATGGCCGCCTGCACTTTCTGGCGGACAGCAATGCGGCCATTACCAAGGGCATTGTCGCCCTGGTCCTGGCCGCAGTGCAGGACCGGCCGGCGGATGAAGTCGCTGCAACCGACATTGCCGCGCGGCTGGAACCGTTTGATCTCAAAAACCAGCTGTCGTCCAACCGGACCCAGGGCGTGCCCAACATGATCGCTCTGGTGCGCGAGACCGCCGCGCGTCTTGCTGCCTGATCCGGTGAAGCGGCACTTTTACCTCGGCGTCGGGATTGTCAGCTTTATCCTGGCGATGATCGGCATTGTCCTGCCGATCATGCCGACCGTCCCGTTCCTGCTGCTTTCCGCCTTCTGCTTCGCCCGCTCGAACCCGAAGTGGGAGCAGCAATTGCTGGACCATCCCCGCTATGGCCCGCCGCTGCGGCAATGGCGGGAACGGCGCGCAATCTCGCGCAAGGCCAAGGTCAGCGCGGTTCTGGCCATGGGCGCCGGGGCGGTCATCACCTGGTTCACCATCGGCTGGCCCTGGGTGCTGATCTCCATCGCGGTCCTGCTGATCGCCGGAACCTGGATCTGGACCCGCGCGGAATAGCGCCGCCGCGCTTGCAAAATGCCCCGCGCCCTGCCTATGGCGCAGCCATGGCACAGACTCCGCGCACGCTTTACGAAAAGATCTGGGACGCTCACGTGGTTGAGCGCCGCGACGATGGCACCTGCCTGATCTATATCGACCGCCACCTGGTCCATGAAGTGACCAGCCCCCAGGCGTTCGAGGCACTGCGCGTATCGGGCCGCAAGGTGCGCCGCCCGGACCTGACGCTGGCCGTACCGGACCACAACCTGCCCACTACTGCCCGCCGCGACGCGCAGGGCCAGCGCATTCCGATCACCGATCCGGAAAGCGCACAGCAGCTTGCCGCACTGGAACGCAATGCGCCGGAATTCGGGGTGCGGCTGATAGGCGATGCCGATGCGGAGCAGGGCATCGTTCACGTCGTCGGGCCGGAACAGGGCTTTTCCCTGCCCGGCGCAACCATCGTTTGCGGCGATAGCCACACCGCCTGCCATGGCGGCCTGGGCGCGCTGGCATTCGGCATCGGCACCAGCGAGGTTGAGCACGTGCTGGCCACGCAGACCCTGCTGCTCAAGCAGTCCAAGACCATGGAAGTCCGCGTCGAAGGCCAGCTTGGCCCGGGCGTGACGGCCAAGGACGTGGTCCTGCACATCTGCGGCGTGCTGGGCGCCTCGGGCGGCACCGGATACGTTATCGAATATACCGGACAGGTCATCCGCGACCTTTCCATCGAAGGCCGCCTGACCGTGTCCAACATGGCGATCGAGCATGGCGCCCGCGCTGGTCTGATCGCTCCGGACGAAAAGACCTTCGCCTATGTCCAGGGCCGCCCCTATGCCCCCAAGGGCGAGGATTGGGACAAGGCCGTGGCCTGGTGGCGCAGCCTCGCCAGCGATGTAGGCGCGAAGTACGACAAGGTAGTGGTGATCCAGGCCGCTGACATCGCCCCCACTGTCACCTGGGGCACCAGCCCGGAAGACACAGTGGCGATCACTGGCACGATCCCCGCACCGGAAAGCTTTGCCGATCCGTCCAAGCAGGAAGCCGCGCGCAAGAGCCTGGACTACATGGGCCTCACCCCCGGCCAGCGCTTGCAGGACGTGGAAGTGCAGAACGTATTCATCGGTTCGTGCACCAACAGCCGGATCGAGGATCTGCGCGCCGCTGCCGCCGTGCTGAAGGGCCGGACCAAGGCTCCGAACGTCAAGTGGGCGATCGTCGTGCCCGGTTCCGGCCTGGTCAAGCGCCAGGCGGAAGCGGAAGGCCTGGACGCGATCTTTACCGCCGCCGGGTTTGAATGGCGCGAACCGGGCTGCTCGGCCTGCCTGGGCATGAACCCGGACAAGGTTCCGGCAGGCGAGCGCTGCGCCTCGACCAGCAACCGGAACTTCGTCGGCCGCCAGGGCCCGGGCGCACGGACCCATCTGGTCAGCCCGGCCATGGCCGCCGCCGCAGCGGTGACGGGCAAGCTGGCCGACGTGCGCGAACTGCTCTGAGCGAGCGGAAATCCGCCTTCGCTCCCGAGGCTGGACCGCATACGCGCGTCCTGATCCTCGGCAGCTTGCCGGGCGAAGCCTCGCTCGCCGCGCGGCAATATTACGCCCACCCGCGCAACCTGTTCTGGCGGCTGATCGGCGCAGTCATCGGCCAGCCGGACCTGCCCGCCCTGCCCTACCCGCAGCGGCTGGAGCACATCGCCGCGCGCGGCATCGGCCTGTGGGACGTAATCGCCTCGGCCCGGCGGCAAGGCAGTCTCGACACCGCGATCCGCGCCGTAGAGGCCGCGCCGCTGGCCGATCTGGCCGCGTCCCTTCCCAGCTTGCAGGCCATTGCCTTCAACGGCGCAAAGTCCGCCGCGCTGGGCCGCAAAGCGCTCGCCGGTAACCAGCTGCGCCTGATCGACCTGCCCTCCAGCAGCCCGGCCCATGCCGCCATGTGCTATGAAGACAAGCTGGCGCGGTGGATGGTCTTGAAAGATTTCCTCGCCTGAATACTTGAACCGCAGCCCCGCTATGGACATAGGGAAAGCATGACCGACGAAACCGACAAGTCCGAAAAGCCGGGCTGGACCGGCAAGGCCGCTCTGGCTGGTGCCGCTATCGGCTCTGCCGCCCTGGCAGCCGCCCTGCTCTATGCCTCGCGCCGCCGCGAACAGGCGAAGAAGCCCACCGCGCCGCCGCCCCATCCCGAAGACGCGCCGGAAACCGATTGATGGAACCCTTGCGCGAAGTCGATGGCCGGGCGATCCCGTTCGGCGCGAAGAACGTCGATACCGACGTGATCATTCCGGCCCATTGGTTGAAGACCATCACCCGTGACGGCCTGGGCCGCGGCGCTTTTGAAACGCTGCGCAAGGATCCGGACAACCTGTTCGACAGCGCGGAGTTTTCCGGCTCACCCATCCTGATCGCGGGCGACAATTTCGGCTGCGGGTCCAGCCGCGAACACGCCGCCTGGGCCTTGCTGGACCTGGGCATCAAGGCCGTGATCGCGCCTTCGTTTTCAGACATCTTTTCCGGCAATGCCTTCAAGAACGGCATCCTGACCGTCGTCCTGCCACAGGAAGCGGTGGACCGCTTGCTGGAAGTGGCCAAAACCGATCCGATCCACATCGACCTGGAAAACCAGGTGGTCACCACCCCGTTCCAGGACCGGTTCGAATTTCAGATCGACCCCTTCCGCAAGCACTGCCTGCTGGAAGGACTCGACGAAGTGGGCCTGACCATGGCCCGCGACGCACAGATTTCCGCATATGAAAATGAAGCCCGGGCCACGCTGCCGTGGCTCGCCAAGGGAGTAGCATGAGATGAAAGCATTGCGCAGCCACGCCGTCGGCGGTCCTGAAACCCTGACTCTCGACGAACTGGAAAGCCCGGTTCCCGGCCCCGGCCAGGTCCGCATCAAGGTGAAGGCCTGCGCGATCAACTATCCCGACGTCCTGATCATCAAGGACATGTACCAGTTCAAGCCGCAGCGGCCCTTTGCTCCGGGCGGCGAACTGTCCGGCGTGGTCGATGCCGTGGGTGAAGGCGTGACCCAGTGGAAGGCGGGTGACCGCGTGATCGCCATGATGGGCAATGGCGGCCTGGCCACCGAAGTCCTCGCCCCGGCCGAAAAGCTGTTCCCCCTGCCCGAAGGCGTTTCGTTCGAAACCGGCGCTTCGCTGCTGATGACCTATGGCACCAACATGCACGGCCTGCTGGATCGCGGCCACCTGAAGGCGGGCGATACCCTGCTGGTGCTGGGTGCGGCTGGCGGGGTTGGCCTGGCTGCGGTGGAACTGGGCAAGGCTTACGGTGCCAAGGTCGTCGCTGCCGTGTCGAGCGAGGAAAAGGGCAAAGTCGCGCGCGAACATGGCGCCGATGAAGTGGTGATCTATCCGGTCGCCCCGTTGGACAAGGACCAGTCCAAGGCTCTGGCCGAAGCCTTCAAGGCGGCCTGCGGGCCGGAAGGCGCCAACGTGGTCTATGACATCGTTGGCGGCGACTATTCCGAACCGGCGGTGCGCGCGATTGCCTGGGAAGGCCGCTTCTGCGTGGTCGGTTTCCCGGCGGGCATTGCCAAGCTCCCGCTCAACCTGACCCTGCTTAAAAGCTGCGACGTCTGCGGCGTGTTCTGGGGCGCCTTCGCAGCGCGCGATCCCAAGGCCAACGCGGCGCATATCGCCAAGCTGTTCGAACTGCTCAAGGCAGGCAAGATCAACCCCAAGGTTTCCGCCACTTTCCCGCTGGAACGCGGGGGCGAGGCGATCACGATGCTGGCCGATCGCAAGGCCATCGGCAAGGTCGTGGTGTCGATGGAATAAACGGAACGGCCCCTGCCGGAGACTTGGCCTCGATCAATGCTGTGGTCATCCATTCTCCGGTAAGATCGAACCGATGGGCCGCACTTGCACTGCGCTTGCCTCCATGGCGGCAACGTGCAAGGGCTGCCAGGGAATTGTAAAAAGCCTTTCTGTGCCGGCATATTCGGCGGGACAGACGGGCCAGTCTTCAGGAGCAGAAATGACCGACTTCAAGGACCGCGAACGCGCCGAGGAAGCCAAATTCGCCCACGATGAGGAAATGCAGTTCCGCATCATCGCGCGGCGCAACCGCCTGCTGGGCGGCTGGGCTGCCGAGAAGATGGGCCTTTCCGCCGTTGAAGCGGAAGCTTACTCCAAGGCTGTCGTCCAGGCCGAATTCGAAGAGGCGGGTGACGAGGACGTGATCCGCAAGCTGCTGGGCGACCTGGTTTCGGCTGGGGTGGACGTCAGCGAAGCCGATATCCGCGCCGCGATGGAAGCCAAGTCGGTCGAAGCCCGCCGCGCCCTGATTGGCGAGGTCTGATCCATGGCAATGCCCGGGGCCGAAATTGTCGCCCGGATCAAGGCCTGCATACCCGACGCCGAAGTGACGCTGACCGACCTGGCCGGCGACGATAACCACTGGGCGGCGCACGTCGTTTCCGCATCCTTCGCCGGCAAGACCCGCGTGGCCCAGCACAAGCTGGTCTATGCGGCGATTGGCGACGACATGGGCGGTGCGCTTCATGCCTTGCAACTGACCACCGCCGTTCCCACCTGAGACGGCGAGGAGTTACACCCATGTCCGATACGAATGCCCGCATTGCCGAAATCGTCAATTCCAACGACGTCGTCCTGTTCATGAAGGGCACGCCGCTGTTCCCGCAGTGCGGCTTTTCCAGCCGTGCCGTGGCGATCCTGGAGCACCTGGGCGTTCCCTATGAAGGCGTCGACGTGTTGCAGGACATGGAAATCCGCCAGGGGATCAAGGCCTTTTCCGACTGGCCGACGATCCCGCAGCTCTATGTGAAGGGTGAATTCGTCGGCGGCAGCGACATCATGATGGAAATGTACGAAGCGGGCGAGCTGCAACAGCTGATGGCTGATTCGGGCCTGACCCCGGCCGCCTGATCCGCTTCATCCAGAAAAGAAAACGGCCGGCAAATTTGCCGGCCGTTTCCGTTTGGTGACTTGAGTGCTCATCGAGGCGGGTCGCGGAGACCAGGAAGCGGCCCCGCCTCGTTCGAGACTGCTCGGGGGTATTTCTTATAAAGCAGGGACTGTGCCAATTCGCGCAAAGCCCCGTAATTCCTTGATTTCATCAAAATCTGGCCCGCTGGCAGCCGGCGTTTTGTAAGATTTCCCGACACTAATCGGGCGATTAAAGTGCTTGGCAAATCGCCCCTGACGCTCCACCTTGTCGCCATGGACCTCAAGGAAATGTTCGACCCAGAGGGCGAAGTCCCCCCTGCCACTCCCGCCGCCACGCTGGTGATCTTTCGCAATTGCCCCGAAGGCGGGCCCCCGCAGCTATTGATGGTACAGCGGTCAAAGGAAATGCGCTTTGCCGGCGGTGCAGCCGTATTCCCTGGCGGGCGGGTCGATCCCGCGGACTACGAACTGGCCGAGGCGCACGGTGCCAGCGAAGACGAACACCGCGAGGAGCTGGCCGCGCGCATTGCCTCGATCCGCGAAACGCTGGAAGAAACCGGCCTGGCGGTCGGCCTGCACCAGCGCCCCAGCCTGGAAGAAGCGCTGGCTGCCCGCGCCCATCTGCTGGAAGTCGGAACCCTGGCCCCGGTGCTGGAAGCGATGAACTGGACGCTCGATCTGGACGGCCTGATCCCGTTTGCGCGGTGGCGCCCCAAGCACAAGGAAATCCGGGTCTTCGATACCCGCTTCTACCTGGCCAACCTGGGCACGGGCGCGGTCGATCTGCTGGTCGATGCGACCGAGAACACCCACCTGTTCTGGGCCAGCGCGACGGAAGCCCTGCGCATGGCAGACACCGGCGACATCAAGGTGATTTTCCCCACCCGCCGCAATCTGGAACGCCTCGCCCTGTTCGACAGCTTCGATGCCGCTGTCGCCCATGTTGCGGATTATCCATCGCGGATGATCACCCCTTACATGGAAATGCGCGACGGGGTGCCCTGGCTGCTGATCCCTGACGATGCGGGCTATCCGGTCCAGGGCGAAGTGCTGGAAACCGCCGCGCGCGGCTAGGCCCGCCCTTCAGCCGGGCGATTTCAGGAAGTGGATCAGGCTGCGGGCCGCTTCGCTCCAGCGGCTCTCATCCTCGCCGTGCTCTTCCAGAACACGGCGCGCCTGCTCCTCGGTCAGGCCGTGGCGCAAGGCGAACCGGCGCACCTCTTGATCCCGCTCATCAGCCATGGCGATCCCGCTCCCGGAACTGCTGCCCGGCATGTAGCTCAGGTTCATTGACCAGATCATCGAACAGCGTGCGATAGTGGATCATGGCGGTGCGCAGGTCCTCGGTGCTCGCCTCCCCGCGTGAATGGCGCAGCGCAATGTCGTGGGCGCGGCGATAGTTCTGGACCACTTCCGGGTGATCGACCGACAGGTCCTCGGCGCGGTGGTCGAAATCGGACATGGGATAGCCCCTGGCCCGCATCACTTCGCCCAGCAGGTCGTCGGCGCGGGTCACGGCATAGTTGGGATCGTCAACGAACTGCGCCTGCACTTGCCGCCAGGTCTCGACGAAATGGTCGCGCATTTCCGGGGCCAGCGGCTTGATCGTATAGGCAGAGACGCGCTTTTCGCGCTCAGCCAAAAGCGTCTCGGCCTTCCGCTCGTCCCCGACGACATGGACGGTGCGATCGTACTCCGGGCCAAAACGATCCCGCAGCGCCTCGCTCTGCCGGCGCCGCATCCACAACCACAGTCCCGCCAGGACAACCAGTGCGAGCAGCACGATCAGAAGCAGTTCGGTATCTGAAAAGGTCACGGCAGCCTCCTTGGCAAGCAGGCCCAGCCGGACGATGCGGAAAGGAATGCCGGACCAACCCCAGTGTAACCGGGGGCGGGCGGCATTGTTCCGCCGGGTGTGGCGGTGCCGCCAGCAAGCCGGCGCGTGACCGGCCGGGTTCAGATCAGCGTGCGGTCCGCGCCTTTCAGGGCCAGGATTTCTCGTGCCTCGGCAGGCGTCGCCGGTTCGAGCCCATGCTCTTCCAGGATGCGCACGATCTTGCGGACTTGTTCCGCATTGGAACTGGCGAGCTTGCCCCGGCCGATGAACAGGCTGTCCTCCAGACCGACCCGGACATTCCCGCCAAGCTGCGCGGCCATGGTGCAGACCGGCATCTGGAACCGCCCTGCCCCCAGAACCGACCAGACATAGTCCTTGCCGAACAGCCGGTCCGCAGTGCGCCTCATGAACATCACGTTGTCCAGATCGCCACCGATTCCGCCCAGGATGCCAAAGATCGACTGGATGAAGAACGGCGGCTTGGCGATCCCTTTGTCGACGAAATAGGCCAGGTTGTAGAGGTGGCCGATGTCATAGCATTCATGCTCGAACCGGGTGCCGTGTTCGCTGAGCAGCTCGTAATTGCGGCGGATATCGGCAAAGGTATTGCGGAAGATGAACTTCTCGCTGTCGAGGATGTACTGGTCCTCCCAGGGAAACTTCCAGTCCTTCACCTTGCGCCCCATGTCATGGAACGAAAAGTTCATCGAGCCCATGTTGAGCGAGCACATTTCCGGCGAGAAGGTCAGTGCCCCGGCCAGGCGGTCTTCGGGCGACATGTCGGGGCTGCCCCCAGTGGTCAGGTTGATCACCGCATCCGTCGCCTGTTTGATCTGCGGCAGGAATTGCCGGTAGACGTCCGGGCTGCCCGTCGGCGCGCCCGTTTCCGGATCGCGGGCGTGGATGTGCAGGATCGCGGCTCCGGCCTGTGCCGCCTCGATGGCCTGGCTGGCAAGGTCCGCCGGGGTATAGGGCAAGGCGTCGGACAGGGTCGGGGTATGGATACCGCCGGTGATGGCGCAGGTGATGATGACCTTGTTCGACTTAACCGTCATGCTCGGCACTCCAGCGGGTTTCGATGAGGAACAGCGACAGCACGAAAGCTGCGGCAGTGGTCGCCATGGGAAGCAACAGGACGTGATCGATGCCGTAGCGGTCGGCCAGTTGCCCCGCGATCATCGGTGCGATGCCGCCGCCGAACAGCTCACCGCAAGCGATGACCAGCCCAGTCGCCGTGGTCATCAGCCCTGCCGGGACCGTTTCGGAACAGATCGGGCCAACGGTGAGGGTGATCGCGGCATTGTTGAAGCAGTGGACCAGCGCCAGCCACAGGAACAGTTGCAGCGGCTCCGCACCGGTATGGCCAAGCTGCCAGAGCGACAGCCCGATACCGATGGTCGACGCGATCATGACTGGCTTGCGTCCCAGCCGGTCGGACAGGGTCGGCAGCGCCAGGGTGCCCACGGTCGCGCCCAGGCCGATTGCCGACATGACCCAGCCCATTTGCGACTGGCTGAGGCCGATGTGGTCGATCAGGTAGCTGGGCATCAGCGCGCTGGTGGTGACCAGGCAGGTCAGCCAGCACAGCATCAGCGCCATCAGCAGGCGGATGTTGCGATAGCCCAGGACCGTTCGCCAATCGGCAAAGCTGCTCCGCTCAAGGTCCGGGGTGTTGTGTTCGGGCAGGACCTTCCACACCAGATAGGCCAGGACGAAACCGGGCAGCGAGAATACCAGGAAGATCCAGCGCCAGTCGATCACGTGGAGCAGTTCGGCCACGATGATCGGAGCGATGCCCAAGCCGCACAGCGGCAGCATCATCTGCTGGATACCGATATTCAGGCCATGGCGCTTGGGCGGAGAGGCCTCAAGGGTCGCGGAAATGCTGGGCGGCGTATAGGCTCCATCGGCAAAACCCATGACCACCCGGACCAGCACAAGCCCGCCCAGCCCCGTCGCCAGACCGCTACCGCCGATCAGCAGTGCGAAGACGATCAGGGAGCCGACGATCACCTTGCGGCGCCCGATCCGGTCGGAAAGGTTGCCCATCAACAGCGCCGCCGCGCCCCAGGCCAGGGCGAGCGCACCGGAAATCGTTCCGATGTCGCCATAGCTGAGGCCCAGTTCCTTGGCGATCACCGGGAACAGCGGCGTGATCAGGAACCGGTCGATTCCGACCAGGCCAAAGCCGAGCGCCATCAAGGTGACGATCTGGAACTCTTTCGCGCGATAACTGTCGCGGACGTTCTCCGCGCTGCTGTCAGCCTTCATGCTCTCTCCCCTTGTCCTCCCGGTGGCGCACCAGGTGCCTCACCAGTGTTTCGCGCAGTGCCGCCTGTTGTTCAGGCGTCCACTGCTGGAATCCTTCGCCGGTCTTAAAGCCAAGCGCACCTGCCGCAACTCGCTCTTTAAGCAAGGAATTTGGTCCCGAACTGCGGTCCAGTTCCGGAATGATCGTGCGGTGAATGTCCAGGGTCAGGTCCAGCCCGACCAGATCGGCATTCTCCAGCGGGCCGAGGACGGCCAGCCGCAGGCCGAAACTGTTCTTCACGCAATCGTCCACCGTGCGGGCATCGCAAATGCCATCGGCCACCATGGCAATCGCCTCGCGCCACAGGGCATGTTGCAGCCGGTTGGCGACAAAGCCGGGAACGTCCTTTTTCACATGGGCGGGCTTTTTTCCGACGCTGGCCAGCAGTTCCATGGTCGCCGCCACCGTCGCGTCGGAGGTCTGTTCGCCCTGGATCACTTCGACCAGCGGGATCAACACTGCCGGGTTCCACCAATGGGTGCCGACCATGCGCTCTGCCGTGGGCAGGCCGTCCACGATGCTGCCAATCGGCATGACCGAGCTGTTGCTGGCCAGGATCGCGTCAGGCGGGGCAAGCTCGACCAGGCGGCTGAATATCTCGCGCTTCAGCTCCCGCTTTTCCGGCGCGGCTTCGGTAACGAAGCGGGCCTGCCCGACCGCTGTGGCAAGGTCGCTGGTGACGGCAACCAGGTCGACAGCCGCAGGATCGTCGCCGACCTGCTTCAGCCCCGCCGCGATCCGCTCCACCACAGTCGCGCGGACATCGTCGAAGGGTTCATGGACCCACACCCGGTGCCCGGCGCTGACAAAGGTCTGCGCGATCCCGGCACCCATCAGGCCCCCGCCGATCACGGCTATGACGGGCTTCGTCATCCGTCAGCCCGCCGTATAGCCGCCATCGGCATAGACGATGTGGCCGGTATGGAAATCGGAGGCGCGCGAACACAGGAACAGCAGCGGCCCGGCAAGGTCTTCCGGTTCGCCCAGCCGCCCGATGGGCACGCGGGCCAGGAACCCTTCGCGCACTTTCCGGGCATTGTCGTCATCGGCGAACATCCAGGCGGTGACCGGGGAGCGGAAAACCGTGGGCGCAATCGCGTTGACCGTGATCCCGTGCTTGCCCCATTCGCAGCCCAGCGAGCGGGTGAGACCGTCCACGGCGGATTTCGACGTGCAATAGGCCGAATAGCCCGCCGGATGGCCCAGCTTGCCGCGCGCGGAAGAAGTGAACACCACTTTCCCGCCGCGTCCCTGCGCGATCATCTGCTGACCGCAAGCCCGCGCCATTAGCCAGGCGCCTTCGACATTGGCCAGCATGACCGCCTGAAACCGCTCAGGCGTCTGATCGCCGATCATCCCGACGTCGTTGGTGCCCGAAGCGATCACCAGAATATCGACCCCGCCGTAAGCCGAAACGGCCGCATCGACGATCGCCTTGCAGTCAGCCTCGCTGTTCGGACGGCGGTTTACCGGCACGCAGGTCATCCCCGCGTCCTGCAATTCCTTTTCCAGCAGGCTGAGTTCGCTAGCGTTCCCGGCGGTAATGGTCAGGCGCGCGCCAGCCTTGCCCAGCGTGGCGCAGACCACCTTGCCAAAGGCGCCGGTCGCGCCGACGACAATGGCCGACTTGCCGGCAACGTCGAACAGCGCCGCGGTATCGATCCTGGGCAGGCTCATGCCGATTTCTCCGGATAGGGCATCATCACCAGCATTGCGGCGACCACGTTTGCGTCATTGCGTACGGCGCGGGCCTCGCCGCCGGGAATGAAGCAGCTGTCGAGCGGGCGCAGGACTTCGGTCCGCCCGTCGCCCAGTTCGATGGTTACTTCGCCCTCCAGGACGACGTAGATCTTGCCCAGCGGCCCGGCGTCCATCTCGGCCCCGCCGCCCGGCAGGAAATAGGACAGGCCCAGCCAGGCAAAGTCTGCCGCACTCGCGTCAAAGCCCTGCAACCGCAGCGAGCGCATGTCGTAGTGCTTGGGGGCGATATAGGTTTGCGCATCGCTCAGCCTGACGACCTGCATGTCGCACCTCCCGAAACTTCGGCGAATTGCCATGTTGGTAAGGACGGGGCGGCGGGTCACGTCCGCCGCCCCTGAGGGAACTCAATCGCGGTCCGCGCCGGTTTCGATGCGGAAAGTACCCTTGGGATCGACGATGGCGACCAGGCGCACGATGCACCCATCGCCCTTCTTCCACCGCCAGGGGAAAGCCGCGAAGGTCACGCGCTTTCCGGTAACCTTGTCGATATCGCCGCCGACGTTTTCGAACCCGCAGATCCCGGCGGAAAGGATCGCGTTGTGGCACGGCTCCCAGTACGGGAAGTCTTCAATGACCTTGCGCCCGGTCAGCTGTTCGTATTCCTCATTGATGCGGGGAATCAGGCCATTTGGCGCGCCCGGTCCGTGCGGACCGATGGCCGTGCCCAGCGGGTGGTCAAGCGCCTGGGTGTCCGACCCGCACATCTTGACGCCCTTCTTCACGAACCACTCCCCGGCGTCCTTGTAGAAGCCCGGCGAGTAGCCGTAGTAGTGCATGTTATCGCCGTAATACTTGTGCCAGCCGGTGTTGACGATCACGATGTCGCCTTCGCGGATCTTGGGCCGCGCGTTCTCAAGGTCTTCGGCGGTGATGACTTCCCACTTGTTCTTGGGGATCGAAACGACAACGCCCGAACCGAAGAAATAGGGCAGCGGCACTTCGTCCATGAACGGCGTGCCTTCCACCACATGGGCCGGCGCGTCGATATGCGTGCCCGAATGCATCACGGTGGTGATGCGCTGGGTCAGCACGCCGGACTTCGACATGCCGTGGAGCCGCTCGATCTTGACGTCTTCGAAATAGGGCCAGCACGGCTGCCCTAGGCCCCACGGGTGGCTGAGGTCATAGAACTCAAGCCCCATCGAGTTGAGCAGGTTCTGCTCCTTGAACCCCTTGAACAGCGTTTCGTCGCGCCAATCGCCTTCTTCCCAACCGGGCATCCCTCTCTCCTGTGACTTGGTTGTCGATTTCGTCGCGAAGCTATTGCCGGGTGCCGCACCGAGTCAAACAAAAACCGCATAACGGTTATACAAACCCGCAATGCGGTTGTTTGCAATCGATCACCTTGCCCTTCCAGAGAGATTTTGCTCTTTGATCAGCAGTTTGCGGAATCGTACACGGCTGCGCGCACCCGCCCGCATCTCGGGCGTGCCGCAAGGGTGCGAGGCAGTCTCAGGCATGGCAAAGCAGTGCCGGTTGATCGCTATGTTGTGAAATGGCGCGCCCGGCTGGAGTCGAACCAGCGGCCTCAAGATTAGAAGTCTCGTGCTCTATCCAACTGAGCTACGGGCGCGCGAAAGGCCTGTCCTCATAGGCAGGGTTTGCCTTGCGCGCAAATGGGGTTAGCGTGCTTTTCCATGACGGGGACAATCCAGAGCATCGATGGCGTTTCAGGCGCCCGCCGCCACTTCCGCTATTTTGACTATGTCATGGCGGCCTTTGTGGCGATCCTGCTGCTATCCAACCTGATCGGCGCGGCCAAGCTGGCGACGGTGGGCGGCTTCACCTTTGGCGCGGGCATCCTGTTCTTCCCGCTGTCCTATGTGATCGGCGACGTGCTGACCGAGGTTTACGGCTATGCCAACGCCCGGCGCTGCGTGTGGATGGGGTTCGGCGCGCTGATCTTCATGGCCTTCATGAGCTATGTCGTGGTGGCCATGCCTCCGGCGGAAGGCTGGGACGGACAGGCCGCCTATGAAAGCGTGTTCGGATCGACCTGGCGCATCGTTGCCGCATCGGTCCTGGCCTTCTGGGCAGGCGAATTCGTCAACAGCTTTGTCCTCGCCAAGATGAAGATCATCACCCAAGGCAAGCACCTGTGGGCGCGCACCATTGGTTCGACCGTGTTCGGGCAAGGCGTGGACAGCCTGATCTTCTATCCGGTTGCCTTCCTGGGCATCTGGACGCCGCAGCAGGTCCTGACCGTCATGGTCACCAACTGGCTGCTGAAAGTGCTGTGGGAAGCCTTGCTGACGCCGGTGACCTATGCCGTGGTCGGCTGGTTCAAGCACCGCGAAGGCGTGGACGTTTACGATACCGGCACCGACTTTTCGCCTTTTGCGAAAACCGAGGCGGTTTAGGCCGGCGGTGTTCGGCCCCGCCGCGACGGGCGGGGCCTCACCGGCGATGGCTCAATCGGCGATGAGGCCGATTGCCAGGTAGACCAGGATCAGCGAGCCGAAACCGAAGATCGTGCCCAGCGCAAAGCCGATGCGGATCAGGTTGGCGTCCCAGCCGGTATAATTGGCGATGCCGCTGCACACGCCCATGAACTTGCCGTTTGCCTTGTCGAGGCGGAAAGTGCGGCCAGTGGTCATGTCATTGCCCCCGTGGTTGCTGATGTTCACGCGATTTCTCCAACGTAGACGGTCTGGGCCTGGGCAGTAGAGGGCATCGACACGGTGCCGCTGATCAGGACCAGCGAAAGAACGAAAGCCGAAGCAGCCGCTGCGAGCTTGTTGGCGAGAGTGGATTGGTGCGTCATGGTATTATCCCTTCGTTTCAGTCTGGCTTGCGGATCATTCCGCAGATGCCGGTCTGATTGCAGAAGGCGTGCCAAATGCGCAAAACTACGCAATTCCGGGCTTTCTGGCGGATGAACGATTTGTTCGCCCCCGCGCAAGAAACAACTGTTGGGAAAAATTCCCAACTTTTTGGATCACGCTTTGGCGTGACAGCGCGGCCCCTCTCGCTCTATCGCGGCGCCCATGGGGCTTGACCGCATCACCCTTGCCAATTTCCGCAACCACCAGGCGACCCGGCTTGATGGAACGGCGCAGTTCAACCTGCTGGTGGGAGAGAACGGCGCGGGCAAGACCAATGTGCTGGAAGCGCTGTCGCTGCTCGCCCCGGGCCGGGGACTGCGCCGCGCTGCCCTGCCTGAAATTCCCGCTAAACTGGGCGATGGCAGCTTTGCCGTCAGCGCAGTGCTGGACGAGGCCGTAACGCTGGGCAGCGGGGTGCGGGCCGAGCGGCCCGGCCGCCGCGTGGTGCAAGTGAACGGTGCAGAAGTCCCGGCGGTGCGGCTGGGCGAGTGGCTATCCGTCGGCTGGCTCACCCCGGCCATGGACCGCCTGTTCGCGGAGAGCGCAGGCGCACGGCGGCGGTTCCTTGACCGGCTGGTCCTGGCGCTGGAGCCGGCGCATGCGAAGAACGCCGCCAAGCTGGAAGGCGCGCTGCGCGAACGCAACCGCCTGCTGGGGGATGAGCAGGAACCGGACCCGCGCTGGCTCGACGCCATCGAACTGCAACTGGCCGAAGCGGGAGCCGCCGTAGCCCAGGCGCGGCAGCGGCTGGTGGAGCGGCTTGCCGTGGCGCTCGATGCCCTGCCCGAAGCGCCCTTTGCCCGCCCCGCCTTGCGCTATGAAGTGGGCGGCCCGACCGGAGCGGAGGAACTTGCCGAAGCGCTGGCGCAGGGCCGCAGGCGCGACCGCGCGGCCCAGCGCACTCTGGTGGGCCCGCACCGCGATGAACTGAACGTCACCATGGCGGGCAAGAACCAGCCCGCCGCCGATTGTTCGACCGGCGAGCAGAAGGCCATGTTGATCGCGATCACCCTGGCCCACGCCGGACTGCTCGATCCCGATCGTCCCGGCGTGCTGCTGCTGGATGAAGTGGCCGCACACCTCGATCCGCTGCGCCGCGAAGCCCTGTTCGACCGCCTCCGCGCCGGTTCCGCCCAGGTCTGGCTGACCGGAACCGAGCTTGCCCCCTTCGATGCGATCACCGGCGAGGCGGCGGTCTGGCGGGTCAGCGAGGGGCTGGCGGAGAAGCTGGCTTAGCAGGCAGGGCCTTGGCGACTTCGCCCACTGTCGCCGCGACCATTTCCTCGATCCCCTGCGCCGTCGGGTGGATGCGATCCGCCTGGATCAGTTGCGGCTTGTCGATCACCGCTTGCAGGAAAAACGGCACCAGCGCCGCATCGTGCTTGCGCGCCAGTTCAGGATAGATCGCATTGAAAGCCTTGGCATGGTCTGCCCCCCAGTTGGGCGCGGACAGCATCCCCATCAGCAGGACCGGCACTTTGCGCTGGTCGAGCCGGGTCAGCAATTCGTCGAGGTTCTTGCGCGTCTGTTCGGGCGGCAGGCCGCGCAGCATGTCGTTGCCGCCCAGGCTGACGACCACCAGCGCGGGCGGGCTTTTCATCCCGTTCAGCACGAAGTCCAGCCGCTGCAAGCCGCCCGCCGTCGTATCGCCGGAAACGCCCGCATTGGTGATTTTCGCGTTGATTCCGCGCCCTCGCAGCGCCGCTTCGAGCCGCGCGGGATAGCTTTGCCCCGGTTCCACCCCGTATCCGGCGAACAGGCTGTCACCCAGCGCCAGGATCGACACTTCCTCTCCCACCACCGGCAGATCGGGCATGGCGGGGCTGGCACTCTGCGTCGGAGCAGGCGCTGGTTCGCTGCCGCATGCCCCGAGGGACAGGGTTGCAAGTGCCGCGGCAAGTTTCCATTTCATAACCGGAATTCTCCTGTTCTTTCCCTCTAGCTATGGCATCCCCGCCGCGTGACAAGCCCCTCCCTGGCGATTGACGCCCGAAACCTCACCCTCACCCTTGGCGATGCAGGCAGCGCGGTCGACGTGCTGCGCGGCATCGACCTGACCGTGCCGCAAGGCCAGACGCTGGCCCTGCTCGGCCCTTCGGGTTCGGGCAAGAGCAGCCTGATGGCCGTGCTGACCGGGCTGGAGCGCGCCACATCCGGGCAACTGACCGTCGCCGGGGCCGACTTCGCGGTCATGGACGAGGATGGGCTGGCCACGGCGCGGCGCGGCCGGATCGGCGTAGTGCTTCAGGCCTTCCACCTGCTGCCGACCATGACCGCGCTGGAAAACGTCATGACGCCGCTGGAACTG
Organism: Novosphingobium sp. NPDC080210; assembly: GCF_050281025.1. Classification (NCBI taxonomy): domain Bacteria; kingdom Pseudomonadati; phylum Pseudomonadota; class Alphaproteobacteria; order Sphingomonadales; family Sphingomonadaceae; genus Novosphingobium; species Novosphingobium sp. NPDC080210. Next base: position 535,414 of record NZ_JBNNWL010000002.1, on the reverse strand, counting down.
GCCGGAATGCCCGATGCCCGCGCGCGGGCAGAAGCGGAACTGACCGCCGTGGGTCTGGGCCACCGCCTGTCCCACTATCCGGCGCAGCTTTCCGGCGGCGAGCAGCAGCGCGTGGCCATTGCCCGCGCCCTCGCCCCGCGCCCGCCGCTGGTCTTCGCCGACGAACCGACCGGAAACCTGGACGCGACGACTGGCGCGGGGATCGTGGACCTGCTCTTCGCTCGCCGGGCGGAGGCTGGCGCGACGCTGATCATCATCACCCACGATGCCGGACTGGCGCAAAAGTGCGAGCGCGTGGTCACGCTGGCCGATGGCCGGATTGCCAAGGATAGCGCTGCGGCATGAACTGGCGCACCGCCTGGACCATCGCGCGGCGCGATCTTTCCGCCCGGTTCCGGGGCCTGCGCCTGTTGCTGGTCTGCCTGTTCCTGGGCGTGGGCGCACTGGCGGCAATTGGCACGCTGACCGGCGCAATCGGCAAGGAACTGTCCAGCCGGGGCCGCACGATTCTGGGCGGAGACGTGGAAGTCTCGGTCTGGCAGCGCGGCGCAACGGCAGCCGAACTGGCGGCTTTCCAGCGCCTCGGCAAAGTCTCGACCGGAACCCGGATGCAGGCCATGGCCCGCGCTGGCGACCTCGCCGCTCCGGTTGAACTGAAGGCCGTGGACGAGGCCTGGCCGCTGGTCGGGGAACTGACCCTGAAGGACGGCCGCCGCCTCGGCGCGCCGCCGCCGGGCGAAGTGTGGATCGGCCAGGGTGCGGCAGACCGCCTGGGCATCGGCCCGGGCAGCACGATCTCCATCGGCTCCCTGACCCTGAAGGTCGGGGGCATCATTGCCGATGAGCCTGACCGCCTGGGCGAGGGCTTCACGCTCGGCCCGGTTGTGCTGGCCCATGCGGAAGTACCAGCGAAGGCCGGCCTGACCGCGCCAGGCGCGATGTACCGCACCAAAGTCCGCATCGCCCTGCCCGCCGCGCAGAACCCGGAACTGGTGGTCGACCGGCTCAAGCAGCAATTTCCCTCGTCCGGCTTTGAACTGCGTACCCGGGATCGCGCCGCGCCGGGGGCCGAGCGGTTCGTCGCACGGATGGGTGATTTCCTGATCCTGGTCGGCCTCGCTGCACTGGTGATTGCCGGGATCGGCATTGGCGGCGGGGTTTCGTCCTATCTGGAAGCGCGGCGCGGCTCAGTGGCGACGCTCAAGGTACTGGGCGCAACCAGCCGCGACATTGCCCGGATCTACCTGCTCCAGATCGCTGCTGCCGCTGTCGTCGGCAGCCTGGCCGGTCTGGCAGCGGGCGTGCTGGTCACGCCGCTGCTCGCCAAGGCACTGGGCGAGTTGCTGCCGGTTGCGACCGGGTTTACTTTCGATCCCTGGGCGCTGGTCCGCGCCGCCGCTTTCGGCTTGCTGGTCGCGCTGGTCTTTGCCGCGCCGCCGCTGCTGGCCGCGCGTCGCTTTCCGGCCATGGCACTGTTCCGTGCGCGGGTCGCGCCGCTGTCCAGCCGGTGGCGCGATGCTGCTCTGCCGGTTGCGCTGGGCGTGGCCGGGATCGTCGGCCTCTCGCTGATCGGCAGCCGCCAGCCGCAGATGGTGCTGGGCTTCCTGGCCGGAGCGGCGGGACTGCTCCTGCTGCTCGGCGCGCTCGGCTGGGGCATCCGCACGCTGGCCGCGCGCCTGCCGCGTCCGGAAAAGCCGCTGCTGCGGATCGCCTTGTCCAACCTCCACCGCCCCGGCGCACAGACCGGTGCGCTGGTCACGGCGCTTGGCTTTGGTCTTGCCGCATTCGTCCTGCTGGCCGCGATCCAGACCAGCCTGGACGCGAATATCCAGGCCCGCGTGCCGCAGCGCGCGCCGGACTATTTCGTGCTCGACGTGCCGCGTGACCGTGCACCTGAATTTGCCGCGACGGTCGAGCGCGAGGCACCGGGCGCGAAGGTCCGCAGCGTTCCTGCCCTGCGCGGCTCGATCCTCGCCTATGGTCCGGCGGACCGCATGATCCGGGTGTCCAGCCTGAAGGAAATCCCCGAAGACGCCTGGCCCCTGCGCGGCGAACGCGGACTGACCTATTCGGTGGACGTGCCCGAAGGGAACGTCATCACCGCTGGGAAATGGTGGCCCCGTGACTATGCAGGAGAGCCGCTGGTCTCCATCGACGAGCGCCTGGCCGAGGCGCTCGACCTGAAAATCGGCGACCAGCTTACCATCGGCCTGCTGGGCGTGGAGCGCACGGCCAAGATCTCCTCGTTCCGCCGGATCGACTGGGATTCGCTGGGCTTTAACTATGTGCTGGTGTTCAGCCCCAATGCCATTGCTGACGCCCCGCACAACCTGGCCGCGATGATCGATCTGCCCAAGGACGCGCAGCGCGGCGGAATGCTCCGCGCATTGGTCAAGGGCTTCCCTTCCAGCTCGGTGATCGAGGTTGGCGGCGTCCTGACCCAGGCGCGCGACCTGTTGCGGCAAGTCAGCCTGGCCGTCCTCGCCGCCGCCTCGGTCGCGGTGCTGGCGGGCATCGCGGTACTGCTGGGCGCAATCGCGGCGGCCCGCGCTGCCCGGATCTATGACAATGTGATCCTGCGCGTACTGGGCGCCAGCCGGAGCCAGTTGCTCGGCCTGCAACTGGCCGAATATGCCCTGCTCGCCGCTGTGCTGGCAGGCGTCGCCCTGGCCCTGGGCACAGGCACAGCCTGGCTGGTGGTGGTCAAGCTGTTCGAATTCGACTGGCTGCCCGACTGGCCGGTGGTCTTCGGCACCCTGGGCCTGGGCCTCGCCCTGGTCATTCTCTTCGCGCTGGCGGCCTCACTGCCCTTGCTGCGGGCCAAACCCGCGCAGGCTCTGCGCGAGCTTTAGGGTCAGGACCGCGCGGCGGCGTCAAAGGCCAGGACGTTCGAATCCGCCGTGCGCCCCTCCCCCAGGCGGGGATCGGCTCCATAGCGGTTGTCGCCGCGCGTGCCCGGCAGGGACATCACCGCCAGATAGGCGACTGCCAGGATGAAACCGCCCAGCGGGACGTCGGCGAAGGTGATCGCCAGAGCCAGCAGGACAAAGGCAAGGTACCACCACCCGCTCATCGCGCGATCGTGCAGGCGGCGCACCGACAGCGAGACGGTGGGAATCAGCGTGGCAATCGCCCACAGGCCGCCCAGCAGGCCAAGCCCCAGCACCAGCGGGCTGGGATCGGCAATCGTCCCGGCCAGCTTTGGCGAGAGGCCCGCCGCCTTGAGCGCAGCGGCATTGCCCACGAGCCAGGTCCAGATCGGCCCCAGCAGCGCCCCCGTGACCACGGTATTGAGCGCGAAAAACCCGAAAAACTCCCGCCTGCGCGACCGACCGGAAAAGTCGGCATAGCGTTTCAGCGGCAGGATCATCCATTGCAGCATAGCAAATCCCTTTTGCTACGCCCCCTTATTCCCTGCCCTGCTCTCACCACATTGCCCGGCTTGCCGCAAGCAAAAGCCGCCGTGCTTGCTCCTTGGCCGCTCTTAGGCTAGGGGCGCGCGCAATGCTGCGGTGCAACAGGCGCGCCGCCTTCCGATAGAAAGAAGCTTCCCAATGTCCGCCCCGCTGCCGCTGCGCAATATCGCCATCATCGCCCACGTTGACCATGGGAAGACCACCCTGGTTGACCAGCTGTTCCGCCAATCCGGCACTTTCCGCGAAAACCAGCGCGTCGAAGAGCGTGCGATGGATTCCAACGATCTCGAAAAGGAACGCGGGATCACCATTCTGGCCAAGTGCACTTCGGTCGAATGGAACGGCACCCGGATCAACATCGTCGACACCCCCGGCCACGCCGACTTCGGCGGCGAAGTGGAACGCATCCTGAGCATGGTCGATGGCGTGATTCTGCTGGTCGACAGCTCGGAAGGCGCGATGCCGCAGACCAAGTTCGTCACCGGCAAGGCGCTGGCCCTGGGCCTGCGTCCGATCGTGGTGGTCAACAAGGTCGACCGCCCGGACGAGCGCATCCAGGAAGTGCTGGACGAAGTGTTCGACCTGTTCGTCTCACTCGATGCGACGGATGAACAGTGCGACTTCCCCGTGCTCTACGCCTCGGGCCGCAACGGCTATGCCAACGAAGACCCGAGCTTGCGCGAAGGTACGCTGACTCCGCTGTTCCAAAAGATCGTGGACCACGTGCCCGCGCCGCAACTGGACGAGGAAGGCCCGTTCAGCTTCCTGGCGACCCTGCTGGACCGTGACAACTTTATGGGCCGCGTGCTGACCGGCCGCGTCCAGTCGGGCCGGATCAAGGTCAACGATCCGATCCGCGCGCTCGACAGCGAAGGCAACGTGATCGAAGTGGGCCGCGCGTCCAAGCTGATGTCGTTCCGCGGGCTGGAGCGCGTGCCGGTGGACGAAGCCAAGGCTGGCGACATCATCGCCCTGGCTGGTCTGGAAAAGGCCACCGTGGCCAACACCGTCGCGGCGCCGGAAGTCACCGTGCCGATCAAGGCCCAGCCGATCGATCCGCCGACCCTTGCCATGCGCTTTGCCGTCAACGACAGCCCCTTTGCGGGCCGCGAGGGCGACAAGGTGACCAGCCGCATGATCCGCGACCGTCTGCTGCGCGAAGCGGAAACCAACGTCGCGATCCGCGTGACCGAGAGCGAGGACAAGGACAGCTTTGAAGTGGCCGGTCGCGGCGAACTTCAGCTGGGCGTCCTCATCGAAACCATGCGCCGCGAAGGCTTTGAACTGGGCATCAGCCGCCCGCGCGTGCTGTTCCGTGAAGAAGGCGGCCAGCGCACCGAGCCTTATGAAACGGTCGTGATCGACGTGGACGACGAATATTCGTCGACCGTGGTGGACAAGATGCAGCGCCGCAAGGCGGAACTGACCGAAATGCGTCCCTCGGGCGCGGGCAAGACCCGCCTGACCTTCTCGGCACCGTCGCGCGGCCTGATCGGTTACCACGGCGAATTCCTGTCCGACACGCGCGGCACCGGGATCATGAACCGGCTGTTCGAAAAGTACGGCCCGCACAAGGGCGTGATCGAAGGCCGCATCAACGGCGTGCTGATCTCGAACTGCACGGGTGAGGCCGTGGCCTATGCGCTGAACAGCCTTGAAGACCGCGGCATCCTGTTCGTGCGCCCGCAGGACAAGATCTATGAAGGCATGATCATCGGCGAAAACGCCAAGCCGGACGATCTGGAAGTCAACCCGATGAAGTCCAAGCAGCTGACGAACTTCCGTTCGACCGGCAAGGACGACGCGATCCGCCTGACCCCGCCCAAGATCATGACCCTGGAACAGGCTATTGCCTATATTGACGACGACGAAATGGTCGAAGTGACCCCCAAGTCGATCCGCGTCCGCAAGGCGATCCTTGATCCGCATGAGCGCAAGAAGGCCGGCCGCAAGAAGGAAATGGCCTGATCCAGGCTGCCTCGCTTTTAAACACGAAGGACCGCCGGAATGCCCGGCGGTCCTTTTTGTTTGGGCAAACCGCTCACCTGAGCCTGTCCAAGCTTCAACGGCAACGAACCGGCTTCGACAAGCTCAGCCTGAGCGGGGTTTGTCTCCCGTTCGTCCTGAGGAGGCGCTGAAGCCGCAGGCTGAAGCGCCGTCTCGAAGGACTGCCTGGTTTCAGGTCAGAACTGCAGCCCCAGCGTCGCGCGGACGGAGTGGAACTGGAACTTCGGGTCCTGGCGGAGATAGGTGCCGCCGTTGGTCGCCAGCGGGTTGGTCGGTGCCGTGCCCGCACCCGCCGCGACATAGTACTTGTCGTCGTCATAGCGGTTGTAGAGGTATTCCAGACCCAGCGACAGGTTGCCCGCGACCATGATTTCGGCGCCGCCGCCAGCCTGCCAGCCCCAGGTCATCTCGCCATCGTTGGTCGGGGTGAAGGTATTGGCCGTGTTGGTGGTGGTGAAATCATGCTTGATCTTGGCATAGCTCGGACCGCCCGTGGCGTAGAACAGCGCGCCGCCGCCCGGCGTGAAGCCCAGACGCGCGCGGGCCGACACGGCGTAGTCCAGTTCGCGGCTCAGGTTATAACCGGCCGGAGCAGTGCTGTAGGCTGTTGCGGCGTCGCGGAGCTGCGGCTTGCTTGCTTCCAGCAAGCCCCCGACCACGAAATTGCCCATGCGCATGTCGTAACCCATGCGCGCGGCATATTCGAGATCGTCATCATCGCCATCGCAGCTTCCCGGCGCGGTGCCGGTGGCGACACCCGGGCAGAAGCCGGGCGTGAAAACATTGGTTCCAGTCGTCGTCGTGACCGTATCGGTGAATTCGCCGTCACGGTTGGTGTCGAACTGAACCGGGTTGGCATCCTTGTTGTTCGAGGCATTGGCCTTGCCGACCGACGCGCCGACGTAAAAGCCGTTGAAGTGATCCTCGCGGTCTTGCGCCATGGCGGGGCTCGCAATCGCTGCGGCTGCGATCAATGGTAGGGCTAGGGTAATCTTGGTCATGTGTTTCCTCATTGGTTGCGCTGGGAAGAAACACGCGAGCAAGCGACCAAGTTGCTTAGAATATCATTCGATCCGGCAATAAAGTTGCACGGCTCGCCCCCGCATCGTTCTGGTCACGCGACGGGTGCTGCGCTAAAGGCACTGCATGAAGACTTCGGATCTGCGGATCGCCCTGTTCAGCGGCAACTACAACTATGTCCGCGATGGGGCGAACCAGGCGCTCAATCGCCTGGTCGAATACTTGCTCCGCACCGGCGCGCAGGTGCGTGTCTATGCGCCCACGACGGACACGCCAGCGTTCGAGCCGACGGGTGACCTGATCAGCCTGCCGTCCATGCCGATTCCGGGCCGCCCGGAATACCGCCTGTCGGGCGGGGTCAACAGCCGGATCAAGCGCGATCTGGCCGAGTTCAACCCCAATGTGGTCCACGTTTCCGCGCCCGACATCAGCGGCCACCGCGCCGTCACCTGGGCCCGCAAGCGAAACCTGCCGGTCCTGGCATCGGTCCACACCCGGTTTGAAACCTATTTCCGCTATTACAATATGGCCTGGTTCGAACCGGTGGTCGAAGCCTTGCTGCGCCGCTTCTATCGCCGCTGCGATGCCCTGGTCGCCCCGTCCGAAAGCTTTGCCCAGGTCCTGCGCGACCAGCGCATGAACTATGACATCGACATCTGGTCGCGCGGGGTCGACCGCGAGATCTTCAACCCCGGCCTGCGCGACATGAGCTGGCGGCGCGCGATGGGCATTGCCGATGACGAAGTCGTCGTCGGCTTCCACAGCCGCCTGGTGATGGAAAAGGGGCTGGACGTCTTTTCCGACACGATTGACGAACTGCGCCGCCGCGGCGTGGTCCACCGTACCCTGATCGTCGGCGACGGTCCGGCACGCGCCTGGCTGGAGGCGCGCCTGCCCGATGCAGTCTTTGCCGGGTTTATGGCGGGCAAGGACCTGGGCAAGGCAGTCGCCTCGATGGACGTGCTGTTCTTCCCATCCACCACGGAAACCTTCGGCAATGTAAGTCTTGAGGCGATGGCCTGCGGCCTCCCGGTCGTCGCCGCCGCTGCCACGGGCAGCCAGAACCTGGTCGACAATGGCCGCTCGGGCCGCCTGATCCGCCCCGGCGCAGTACACCAGTTCGCCGAAGCCTTGCGCGCCTATGTCGAAGACCCGGCCCTGCGCGCGGCCCACGGCGCAGCGGGCGAAAAGCGCAGCGAGGCCTTTTCCTGGGACCAGATCAACCAGGTCGTCGCCGATACCTACATCCGCCTGATCCGGCAGAAGGAAAAGGCACTTCGCGCCTGAGCGTGCAAATCGGGGCCGCAGCGGCTAAACCGAATCGATGAGCGGCCTGTTCCCTGACGATTTGCCTGCATCCCCACCCGAAGCGCTGGCTGAAGACGCTCCGCTGGCGGACCGCCTGCGCCCCGCCCATCTGGGCGAAGTGATCGGGCAGGAACACCTGACCGGCCCGGAAGGCGCGATTGGCCGGATGGTCGGCGCGGGCAAGTTGTCCAGCATGATCCTGTGGGGACCGCCCGGCACCGGCAAGACCAGCATCGCCCGCCTGCTGGCCGATGCAGTGGGAATGCGCTTTGCCGCGGTCAGCGCGGTCTTTTCCGGGGTGGCCGACCTGAAAAAAGCTTTTGCCGAGGCGGAGACTGCGGCCAGGGCCGGGCAGCGCACCCTGCTGTTCGTGGACGAAATCCACCGCTTCAACCGCGCCCAGCAGGATGGCTTCCTGCCCTTTGTTGAGCGCGGCACGGTGACGCTGGTCGGCGCGACGACCGAGAATCCCAGCTTTGCCCTGAACGCTGCGCTGCTTTCCCGCGCACAGGTGCTGATCCTCCACCGGCTCGACGCGGCGGCGCTGGATACCCTGCTGACCCGCGCCGAGCAATTGGAAGGCCCCCTGCCCCTGACCGCCGCAGCGCGCGAGGCCCTGGTCGCCAGTGCCGATGGCGATGGCCGGTTCCTGCTCAACCAGGCCGAAACGCTGTACAATGCGAAGATTGCCGAACCGCTCGATCCAGCGGGCCTGGGCAAGTTCCTGCAACGCCGCGTGGCCGTCTATGACAAGGACCGCGACGGGCATTACAACCTGATTTCGGCGCTCCACAAAGCCTTGCGCGGATCGGACCCGCAGGCGGCACTCTATTACCTCGCGCGGATGCTGACCGCGGGAGAGGAACCGCTCTACGTGCTCCGCCGCCTGGTCCGCTTTGCCAGCGAGGATATCGGCCTGGCCGACCCCCAGGCACTGACCCAGTGCCTTGCTGCCAAGGACGCCTATCAGTTCCTTGGCAGTCCCGAAGGCGAACTGGCGATTGTGCAGGCCTGCCTCTACCTTGCCTCCGCGCCCAAATCGAACGCGGCCTATGTGGCGCAAAAAGCCGCATGGAAAAGCGCGAAGGAAACCGGCAGCCTCAGCCCGCCGGCCAATATCCTGAACGCCCCGACCAAGCTGATGAAGGACATCGGCTATGGCAAGGACTACGCCTATGACCACGAGGCGGAGGACGGCTTTTCCGGCGCGAACTACTGGCCAGACGGGATGGAACCGCAACGCTATTACCAGCCGGTCGAGCGGGGATTTGAGCGCGAGGTGCTGAAGCGGCTGGAATGGTGGGACAAGAAGCGCGCGGACCCTTCGAGACGCTCGGACCTAAGTCCTCGCTCCTCAGGGCGAGCGGATGAAAAATAAGCCCGTTCTTCCTGAGGAGGCCGAAGCCGCAGGCAGAGGCCGTCTCGAAGGACGCTTCCGCCACTTTGCCGCCATCGACTGGTCCGGCGCTGCGGGTGAGCGGCATCGCGGGATTGCCGTGGCACTGCTGGCGCAGGAAGACCCCGCGCCCGCGCTGGTCCGCCCCGGCCACCGCTGGTCCCGCAGCGAGGTGCTGGACTGGCTGCGCAGCAAATTGCCCGCCGATACGCTGGTCGGGTTCGACATAGGAATCGGTCTGGCCCATGCCGATTGCGGGGCCTTCTTTCCCGGCTGGGCGGACAGCCCCGCCGATGCCCGTTCGCTATGGGCACTTGTGGACCGGCTCTGCGCCGATGATCCGCACTTGTCCGTTTCCAGCTTCGTCGATCATCTGGAGGCCGCGCGCCACTTTCGCCGCCACGGCGGGCGCGAGGGCGATCTGTTCGGCGGCGGACGCGGGCGCTTTCGCGTAACGGAGCGCGCGCAGGAGGCCATGGGGTGCAAGCCCTATTCCAACTTCAACCTGGTCGGCGCGGCGCAGGTCGGCAAGTCCAGCCTGACCGGGATGCGCCTGCTCCACCGCCTGTCCGGGCACCTGCCGGTCTGGCCGGTCGATCCCCTGCCGCCCAGCGGCTCGGTGGTGGTGGAAATCTACACCACGATTGCCGCCATGGCCGCCGGACGCAGCGCGGCGAAATCGAAGATTCGCGATTACGAAGGGTTGAACCAGGCTTTGATGGAGCTTGGCTGCTCCCCCGTTCCCGGCGCAGGACCGATTGCCGACCATGCCAGCGATGCCCTGATTACCGCTGCCTGGCTGCGAAACGCAGCGGAGGACAGCGCGCTTTGGCACCCTGCTGGTCTGACTGATGAAATTGCACGAACAGAGGGGTGGACCTTCGGCGCCCGATAGTTCTAAGGACGCCTGCACAAAAGATCACGTTGCCGGCTTAGCTCAGTTGGTAGAGCACCTGATTTGTAATCAGGGGGTCGCGGGTTCGATCCCTGCAGCCGGCACCATAATTCAGGGAGCGAGCCGCAGTCATGCTTGCAGAAATGATCCAGCGCCTGTTCGAACGGTCGCTCGATGACAAGGCGCAAGGGCAGGCGCGCGATGGGCAATGGCTCGATTCCCTGTGGGCGGAAGTGGCCGAAATGGGCCTGCCGCTGGCGCTCCTTTCCGAAGAGCAAGGCGGCTTTGGCCTGTCTCCGACCGAACAGGGCGAGGCCCTGACCCTGCTGGGCAAGCTGGCCGTGCCGTTGCCTGTTGCCGAAACGATGGGTGCTAACCGCCTGTTCGCCGCCGCCGGCCTGCCGCTGGCCGAAGGCGCTGCCGGGCTGGCCCGCGCCGATCATCTGACCGTGGAAAACGGCATTCTTAAGGGCCGCGTGGACCGCGTGGCCTGGGGCGAGCACCTCGATTGCCTGGCGCTGGCCGTGGGCGACACGCTCTACCGCGTGCCGCGTTCTGGCTGGACCACAGCCGAACAAGGCTTTGCCCTGAATTTCCACCCGCGTCCGTCGCTGGAGATCGCTTGGGAAGTCGATGCCCAAGCGCCGCTACCGCACTGCCCGCTGGCCGAAGGCGCCACCCTGCGCGCCTATCAGATCGCCGGGGCGCTCGAAGCGGCGCTGGACATGACGCTCAGCCACACCGCGACCCGCGTCCAGTTCGGCAAGCCGCTGCAAAAGAACCAGGTCGTGCAGCACGAGCTGGCTAAGCTGGCCGGGGAACTGGCCTGCGCCACGGCGGCGGCTGACCTTGCCGGTGAAGCCCTGGCGCGCGGCGACGTGCTGGGCGTGGCGGCGGGATCGCTGCGTGCCCGCGAAGCCGCAGGCAACGGGGCTGGAATCGCCACGCAGATGCACGGCGCGATCGGCTTTACCCGTGAACACGCCCTGCACCTTTACACGACGTCCCTGTGGTCCTGGCGCGATGAATTTGGCGGCCAGGTATTCTGGGCGAAATTGCTGGGCCGGGCTGCAGTGCAGGCTGGCGGCGCTGGCTATTGGCCGATGGTGACTGAACTATGAGCGCGATTCCCTTCCCCGCCCCGCCCGCCGATACGGACGAGGTCCTGGCCCTGCGCACCGAATTCCGCGCGTTCCTGGACAAGCACCTGGGTCACCGCACCCCGCGCCAGCGCAGCGACAACTGGTACGGCTTTGACCGTTCGTTCAGCCTGGAAATGGGCAAGGCCGGCTATCTCGGCATGACCTGGCCCAAGCAGTACGGCGGGCATGAACGCAGCGCGTTTGAACGCGCCGTGGTGGTCGAAGAATCGCTGGCCGCTGGCGCTCCGGTCGGCGCGCACTGGATTGCGGACCGCCAGTCCGGCCCCTCGATCCTGAAGTTCGGCACTGACGAGCAGAAGGAAACCATCCTGCCGCGCATCGCCGCTGGCGAACTGGCTTTTGGCATCGGGATGAGCGAGCCGGATTCCGGTTCCGACCTGGCCGCAACGCGGACCAAGGCGGTGCGCGACGGCGACGTTTACCGCGTCACCGGCACCAAGGTCTGGACCAGCTTCGCGCATGAGGCGGACTATGTGATCCTGTTCTGCCGCACGAGCGGCACGCCCGCAGACCGCCATCAGGGCACCAGCCAGCTGCTGGTCAACCTCAAGGAAACGCCGGGCCTGACGATCCGCCCGATCATCGACCTGGCCGGACAGCACCACTTCAACGAAATGCATTTCGAGGACGCCATTGTCCCCGCCAAGAACCTGCTGGGCCGCGAAGGCGATGGCTGGAACCAGGTGATGAGCGAACTGGCCTTCGAACGCTCTGGCCCGGAACGCTTCCTCTCCTCGATCGAACTGATGGTTCAGCTGATCGAAGTGCTGAAGGGGCGCGAGGACGATGCCGCGCTGGCCACGATTGGCCGCCTCACCGCGCAACTGGCCGTGCTGCGCCGCCTGTCGCGCTCGGTCGCGGCGATGTTGCAGAACAAGCAGGATGCCGGGCTGCAGGCCTCGATCGTCAAGGACGTCGGCGCGGTCTGGGAACAGACCCTGCCCGATTTCGCGCGGCAACTGGTCGATGCGGAACCCGATCCGCGCACGGCGGCGGCCTATGCCGGGGTGCTGGCGAATATCGTCCACAATGCGCCGAGCTGGAGCCTGCGTGGCGGCACGCGTGAAATCCTGCGTGGGATCATCGCCCGCGGCCTAGGCACGCGCTAAGCGGTTGCAATCGTAACCAGTTAGAGCAATGGTCGGTCCATGACCGAGACCATGACCTATGCCCGCTATCTGGCGCTGGATGAACTGCTCGCCTGCCAGCACCCGCGTTCCGACTGCGATGACGAGATGCTGTTCATCGTCATCCACCAGACCAAGGAACTGTGGCTGAAACAGATGATCCGCGAACTGCGCCTGGCTCTGTCGCAGGTGCGGGCGGACCAACTGGTTCCGGCCTACAAGGCGCTGGCCCGCGTCAGCTGCATCCAGGCGGTCATGACGCTCAGCTGGGACGTCCTCGCCACCATGACCCCCAGCGATTATTCGCGCTTCCGCGACGTGCTTGGCCCGTCCAGCGGGTTCCAGTCGGATCAGTTCCGCACCGTGGAATATATGCTGGGGCTGAAGGATGGCCGCTTCCTGTCCTATCAGGACGACCGGCCCGAGGCCCGCGCCGCGATGGAGCAGGCCCTTGCCGCACCCAGCCTGTGGGACGAAGCCATTGCCGCCGCCGCGCGCGCCGGTCTGCCCATACCCGCCGAAGTCCTGAACCGCGACGTGACCCAGCCGCACGCGCCCAGCCCTGCGGTCGAGGCCGCATTCCTGACCGTTTACCGCGAACCGGAACGCTATTGGGAGCTTTACCAGCTGGCCGAAAAGCTGGTCGACCTGGACGATGCCATGGCCACCTGGCGGCACAAGCACGTGCTGACCGTGGAACGGGTGATCGGCGGCAAGCGCGGCACCGGCGGCACGGCGGGGGCCAGCTATCTCCATTCGACGCTGGCCAAGCGGGCCTTCCCCGAACTGTGGTCGCTGCGGACCAGCCTGTGAGCTTCAAGCACCTCTTTTCCCGCGCCCTTTCCGCTGCGCCGTGCCGCCTGCACTTTGCCGCGCACAGCCATCACCTCTGGCCCGACGCCAGCTTTGACGGCCACGTCGAGGCGTGGGACGATGCTGCCCGGCGGGCCGATCACAAGTGGGACCGCGTCTTTGGCGAGGTCTTCCCCGAGGCACAGCAGCACATCGCCCGCGAACTGGCCTTGCCCGATCCGGCCAGCATCGCCTTTTCCCCCAACACCCACGATTTTCTGGTCCGGATCGTCTCGGCCCTGCCCATGGAGCGCCCGCGCGTTCTGGCCAGCGACGGCGAGTTCCATTCCTTCCGCCGCCAATCGCTGCGCTGGCACGAGGCCGGGCGAATCGAACTGACCACCGTGCCGCTTGAGCAATTGGCGCAAACCGCCGCCAGCGGTGACTTCGACCTGATCTTTGCCAGCCAGGTGCAGTTCAACAGCGGGCGCGTCCTGCCAGACTTGCCGGACCTTGCCGCCCTATCCCGGCCTGAAGGACCGTGGCTGGTGATCGACGGCTATCACGGCTTCATGGCGACACCGACCGACCTGTCCGGCATCGCTGACCGCGCCTTCTATCTTTCCGGCGGCTACAAATACGCGATGGCGGGCGAAGGCGCCTGCTTCCTCCACGCGCCGCCCGGCTTTGGCCCGCGCCCGGAAGTAACTGGTTGGTATGCCGCATTCGACGATCTTGCCGCGCAGCAAGGCGGGGTTGGTTATGCCCCGGATGGGCGGCGCTTTCTGGGTAGCACGTTCGATCCCAGCGGCATTTACCGCTTTAACGCTGTGCGCCGGATGCTCGATGACCAAGGGCTGGATACGGCGGCCATTTCCGCGCATTGCGACCGGCTCAAGCAACGCTTCCTCGACGCCGCGCCGTTTCCGGGCCTGACCCTGCTGAGCCAGCCCGAGGCGCGGTTCCTCGCGTTCCAGGGCGCTGAGGCCCCAGCCCTCTATGAACGCTTGACCGCACGCGGCGCAGTTACCGATCTGCGCGGCGACGTGCTGCGCATCGGCTTCGGCCTCTATCAGGACGAAGCCGACGTCGATGCACTGCTCGCTCTGGCGCGGCAAACGGGGTAGGCCGACGTCCATCGCGCAGAAGCAGCGCCTGGCCCTTCGAGATGCCTTTCAGCTTGCAGCTTCAAGGCTCCTCAGGGCGATCGGATCAGGAATTCCTGCAACCGTTCGTGCTGAGGAGGGGCCGAAAATCGAAGATTGAGGGCCCGTCTCGAAGCACCGCATCGACGTTCCGGCTTTCTCGCTGTGTCAGCCCCGCCCGCGATAGCCGGAGACGCCCTGATCCGGCACCCACAGCCCTTCCGGCGGGCTGCCGCTCTGCCAGAATACGTCGATCGGGATGCCGCCGCGCGGATACCAATAGCCGCCGATGCGCAGCCACTTGGGCTTCATTTCGCTGAACAGGCGCTGGCCGATGCCGACGGTGACGTCTTCGTGAAAACCCGCATGGTTGCGGAAGCTGCCCAGGAACAGCTTGAGGCTTTTCGATTCGACGATGGTTTCGCCCGGCGCATAGTCGATCACCAGGTGGGCGAAATCGGGCTGGCCGGTCACCGGGCAGAGCGAGGTGAATTCCGGCGCGGCAAAGCGGACCAGGAACAGCGAACCGGCGCGCGGGTTGGGAACATAGTCCAGCACCGCGGCTTCTGGTGAAGCGGGAAGCGCGCTCTGCTGGCCCAGGTGCAGGGGTTGAGGTGTGTCTGACATGCAACGTGCCATGCCTTCATCGCAGCCTTTGCACAAGTCGGCCATTGGAACAGGTGGGTTCACTCCCTATTCACGCCCACGCGCCTTTGCGCATTTGACTCAGGTTTTGATGGACACGGCAATGCAACGGATCGGGGACCGCCTTAGGATAGCGGGCGCAGTGGCGCTGGCGCTGGCGCTTGTCCCGCTGCCGCTGGCCGCGCAATCCGCCAACGACTGGCGCCTGCCCGGCGCGACCGTGACGCCTGCCCCGCCCGGATCGCAGGGCCCGGTGGACCGCGACAATCCGGTTGTCACCACCACGGCACCGCGTCCCAGCCAGAGCGCCACGCCTACGCCCGTTGCAACGCCCAGCCCGGCAGCGCCGACGCCCGCAGCGACGCGGAGCGCGGCCCCGCGCCCGGCGCCGACGGCAGCACGTCCGACAGCTTCACCGCAAACGACCGTTCCCGACACAAGCGCCCTTCCGCCCGCAACAGCCCTGCCCACGCTCACCCCGGCGGCCACGACGCCCGCGCCGGTGGTCCTCCCGCCTGCCCCCTCGCCGCAGACGGTAGAGCCGGAAAGCGGCTGGTATTGGCCGTGGATCGCAGGCGCCGCCGCCCTGCTGGCGCTGATCTTCGCCGGTCTGTGGTGGCGCAAGCGGCAAGAGGCCGCCGTGGCGGTCGTCGCTT
Organism: Novosphingobium sp. NPDC080210; assembly: GCF_050281025.1. NCBI lineage: Bacteria > Pseudomonadati > Pseudomonadota > Alphaproteobacteria > Sphingomonadales > Sphingomonadaceae > Novosphingobium > Novosphingobium sp. NPDC080210. The sequence continues at coordinate 519,844 of NZ_JBNNWL010000002.1, read as the reverse complement.
TCGAACGCCCCGTCGTCCAGCCCCGCCAACCAAAGCCCCAGCCCCAGCCCCAGCCCCAGCCTGCACCGGAACCCGCCGCCAAGCCGCAGCCCGCTCCCCGGCCTGCACCCGCCCCCGCGCCGGTTGTCGCGGTCGAGTCCGGTCTCGGCATCGCTCTGGAAGCGCGGCGCATGAACGCTTCGCTGATGGCGACCTCGCTCAACTATGTGCTCAAGCTGACCAACCATGGGTCGGAACCGCTCTCGGCGCTGGCGGTGGAAGGGGACATGATCTCGGCCCATGCCTCGCTGCCGCCGGAAGCGCAGATCGCCAATGACAACCAGCGGATGGAGCCGCGCCACAACCTCGTCACGCTTGCTCCGGGGGAAAGCGCGGAGTTCAGCGGCGTGTTCATGCTGCCGCTGACGGCGGTCACCCCGATTCGCTCCGGCGACGCGGCATTCTTCGTCCCGCTCGCGCGGCTGCGGGTGCAGGCCAGCACGCCTTCGGGCGGCTCGCTCGTCCAGGCGCAGACCTGGGTGGTGGGCGAATTGCCCGAAGACGCAGCGTCAGCGCTCAAGCCCTTCCGGCTCGACCTTGGCCCGCGCACCTATTCGCGGGTCGGGCAGCGGGCGGTAAAATAAGCCAATCTCCCCCTCGACAGCAGGGCGCGTCCGGGTCTAGTCTCTTCGCAATTGCAGCGAAGAGGGGTCGGTGCAATGGCCGTGGAGGACGGCCTTCAGGAGGAAAGCACAGTGGAAAGTCTGGTTTCGACGGAATGGCTCGCCAACGAAATGGGCGCGAGCGACCTGCGCATTGTCGATTGTACCAAGCATCTGCCCGGCACCGGACGCGATGCCCTGGCCGAATACGAAGCCGGACACATTCCCGGCGCCGTGTTCATGGACTTGAATGACCTGGTGGACAGCAATGCCCCGGTCGAAAACACCCTGCCGCCGGCGGAAAAGTTCGCCAGCCGCATGCAGTCGCTGGGCCTGGGCGATGGCAGCCGGATCGTGCTTTACGATGACAGCGCGGTAAAGACCTCCGCCCGCGCCTGGTTCATGCTCAAGATGTTTGGCGCGCATGACGTTGCCATTCTCGATGGCGGCCTGGCCAAGTGGAAGGCTGAAGGGCGTCCGCTTGCCCAGGGCAAGGAAACGCTGCGTCACCGTCACTTCACCGTGTGGCAGGACGACAAGAACGTGCGGACCAAGGCCCATGTCCTTGCCAACCTGCATTCCAAGGACGAACAGGTGGTCGATGCGCGCGGGGCCAAGCGCTGGTCGGGCGAGGAAGCGGATCCGCGTCCGAACATCGCCAGCGGCCATATCCCTGGTTCGCTCAACGTGCCCTTCACCGAAGTCTACAACGCTGACGGCACGTTCAAGGACGCAGCCGGCCTGCGCGCCACCTTCGAAGGTGCGGGCGTGGACATGAACAAGCCGGTCATCACCTCCTGCGGCAGCGGCGTGACCGCTTGCGTGCTGATCTTCGCCATGCACCTCGCGGGCAAGGACGACGTCGCGCTCTATGACGGCAGCTGGACCGAATGGGGCAACGACCCCGATACGCCCAAGGCGGTGAAGACGGCCTGATCGGCCGTTCCTCCACTCATGGCAAAGGACGTTCCAGAGGGCATTACTCCCGCCACCCGGCTGGTCACGGCCGGGCGGCGGGCGGACTGGACCGGCACTCCGGCTGAGCCGGGGGCCGTGGTCAATCCACCGGTCTGGCGGGCCTCGACCCACCTCTATCCGGACAGCAAGGCGCTCCACGCGGGCAAGCCCAATGCCGATGGGCATTTCTACTATGGCCGGCGCGGTTCGCCGACGCAGTGGGCCCTGGCCGATGCCCTGACCGCGCTGGAACCGGGTGCGGCGGGAACCGTGCTCTACCCTTCGGGCGTCGCGGCCCTGGCGGGTGCCCTGCTGGCCGTGCTGCGCCCCGGCGATGTCCTGCTGATGACCGACAATGCCTATGAGCCGACCCGCAATATGGGGCGCGGCCTGCTGGGCGATTTCGGCATTGAAACGCGCTGGTTCGATCCGCTCGATCCGGCCAGTTTCGAAGCCGTGATCGATGAGCGCTGCAAGGCAGTCCTGCTGGAAAGCCCCGGCAGCCTGACACTGGAAGTTTGCGACGTGCCCGCGCTTGCCGCCATAGCCCGTGCCAAGGGGCTGGCCGTGGTGCTGGACAACACCTGGGCCGGACCGCTCGGCTTCCCCGCGCTGGAACGCGGTGCGGACATTTCGGTGATGAGCCTGACCAAGCATGTCGGCGGTCATTCCGACCTGATGCTGGGCAGCGCCGCCGCCGGAGATAAATACTACGCCAAGCTCCGCCGCACCGCGCAGGCCCTGGGGCAAGTCGTTTCGCCCGATGATTCCAGCCTTGCCCTGCGCGGGCTGCGGACGATGGGCCTGCGGCTGAATCAGGAAACCTCAAGCGCACTTGAACTTTCCAAGTGGCTGGATTCCCGCGCGGAAGTGGCCAAGGTGCTGTGCCCCATGCTGCCGGGATCGCCGGGGCATGAGATCTGGAGCCGCGACTTCAGCGGCGGCTGCGGGCTGTTCTCGTTCGTCTTCAAGGGCAAGGACGGGGCCGCGCGCGATGCCTTCATCGATGCGCTCACCCTCTTCGGCATCGGCTATTCCTGGGGCGGTTTCGAAAGTCTGGTCACGCCGATTGACCCGGCAACCTTGCGCACCGCAACCCAGTGGCCTTTGCCCGGAATGGACGGCGCGGACCGTTATGGCGTGCGCCTGTCCATCGGCTTGGAAGGACTGGACGATTTGCGCGCCGACCTGGAACGCGGGTTGGCCGCATGGGCCGCTGCCTGAGCCGGACTTTGGGCCGGACAAAGCTTACCTAATCCCCCCCAAAGCCATTCTGGCTGGCACCGCCGCCCCGCTCCGCGCATTCGGGCCGGATGGAACAAGTCCCCACCCCTTTTGGCCACACCCCTTATGGCAAGGTCTGGCTGGTTGGCGCCGGCCCCGGCGATCCCGACCTGCTGACGCTGCGCGCGGCGCGGCTGATCATGCAGGCCAAGGTGATCGTCCACGATGGCCTGGTCGACCCCGCGATCCTGGCGCTGGCGAGCCCCAAGGCGCGGCTGATTTCCGTGGCCAAGAGCCGTTCGCGCCACACGCTCCAGCAGGATGAAATCAACGCCCTGCTGGTCAGCGAAGCCCTGGCCGGGCGTGACGTAGTGCGCCTGAAGGGCGGCGATCCGTTCATCTTCGGACGTGGCGGCGAAGAGGCCGAGGCCTGCCGCGCAGCCGGAGTCGCAGTCGAAGTCGTGCCGGGAATCAGCGCCGCGATCGGTGCTGCTGCCGCGGCGCAGATGCCGCTGACGCACCGCCGCTCGGCCTCGATCGTCAGCTTCGTCGCGGGCCAGTGCAAGGGCCTGACCGAGCAGGACTGGACTGGTCTTGCCGGAAAGGGCCGCACCCTGGTGATCTACATGGGCCTGGCCACGGCCGATGCCATTGCCGAGAAGCTGATGGCCGACGGCCTGGCGCCGGACGTTCCCGTGGCCGTGGTCGAGAACGCCACGCGCCCCGAAATGCGCGTGCTGCGCAGCCCGCTTGCTGGTCTTGGCCAACTGGTTTCGCGCCACAAGGTGAAAAGCCCGGCGCTTATCGTCATCGGCGAAGTCGCGGCCCAGCCCGCCGACGCGCCCCTTGCAGCCCTTGCCCTGGAGGCAATTCAATGAAGATTCTGACCGGCAACGATCTCAAGACCGGCGCCGTAACCTGGTGGGACGGCGTCCAGTGGTCGCTCCATGTGGAGGACGCGGTCGACGTGGGCGAACATGCCGACACGATCCTGGCCCGCGAACAGGCCGCGCGCCGCGTCAATGCAGCCTATGCCATCGATGCGGTGAAGGATGAAAGCGGCGGCGTCCGCCCCGCCCATATCAAGGACCGCATCCGCGCCCTTGGTCCCACTGTCCGCCCCGACCTGACACTGAAGCCGGCCGATCCCGAAGCCGGAAACTGGGTGATCTGATGTACAAGTACGATACCTATGACCAGGCCATGGTCGATGCCCGCGTCGAGGAATTCCGCGACCAGGTGCGCCGCCGCCTTGAAGGCCACATTACCGAGGACCAGTTCAAGCCGCTGCGCTTGATGAACGGGCTCTACCTGCAATTGCACGCCTATATGCTGCGCGTTGCCGTGCCCTATGGCACCCTGAGTTCGGCGCAGATGAAGATGCTGGGCGACATCGCGGACAAGTATGACCGCGGCTATGGCCACTTCACCACGCGCCAGAACATCCAGTACAACTGGATCAAGCTGGAAGACGCGCCGGACATCCTGGCCGACCTGGCCAAGGTCGAAATGCACGCGATCCAGACCAGCGGCAACTGCATCCGCAACACCACGTCTGACCAGTACGCCGGTGCGGCGGCTGACGAAGTGGTCGATCCGCGCCCCTATGCCGAACTGATCCGCCAGTGGAGCACCTTCCACCCGGAATTCAGCTTCCTGCCGCGCAAGTTCAAGATGGCGGTCATCGCCAGCGACACCGACCGCGCGGCGATGAAGCTGCACGACATCGGCATCCAGATCGTCCGCAACGCAGCGGGCGAAATCGGCGCCGCGTTCTACGTCGGCGGCGGCATGGGCCGCACCCCGATGATCGCGCCGTGCATCAACGCCTTCGTGCCGATCGACCAGATGATCACTTATTCCGAGGCCTGCCTGCGCGTTTACAACCGCTATGGCCGCCGCGACAACAAGTACAAGGCGCGGATCAAGATCCTGGTCCACGAACTGGGCAAGGACGAATATACCCGCCAGGTCGAGGAAGAGTTCAAGCACCTGCTGACCCAGAACATCGAGCCACCCCTGGCCGAACTGGAGCGGATCAAGGCGATGTTCGCCGATCCGGCCTTCGAAGCGGGCGCTTCGGACGAGCTGGACCGCAGCGATCCCGATTTCGCCCTGTGGGTGGATAACAACTGCCTGGCGCACAAGCAGCCCGGCTATATCGCCGCAACGATCAGCCTGAAGCCGGTCGGCGGCATTCCGGGCGACGCCACGGGTGAGCAGATCCGCCTGATGGGCGAACTGGCGCGCGAATATTCGTTCGACGAACTGCGCGTTACCCATGCCCAGAACATCGTGCTGCCCCACGTCAAGAAGGCTGACCTTTACGCGCTGTGGCAAAAGCTGGAGGCGGCGGGCTTGGGCACGCCGAACCTGGACCTGGTGGGCGACATCATCGCTTGCCCGGGACTGGACTATTGCAGCCTGGCCAATGCCCGCTCGATCCCGGTCGCGCAGAAGATCAGCGAGCGCCTGTCCGGCAAGGCGCAGGAAATCGGCGAGCTGAAGCTGAAGATTTCCGGCTGCATCAATGCCTGCGGCCACCACCATGCGGGCCACATCGGCATTCTGGGCGTCGACAAGAAGGGGGTGGAAAACTACCAGCTTCTGCTCGGCGGCTGCGAAGGGGCGGATACCTCGCTGGGCCAGATCACCGGCCCTGGCTTTGACGAAAACGGCATTGTCGATGCCGTCGAAACCGCCACGCAAGTCTACCTTTCCAACAAGCAGGACGGGGAACGCTTCCTCGATACCTACCGCCGCATCGGCATGGCCCCGTTCAAGGAGGCGCTCTATGGTTGAAGTGCAATATCGCTTCCGCGACGATGAACCCGTTGCCGATCCCGCCGTCACGGTGGATTCGTTTGGCGACCAGACCAATGCCGCCGCCGTCAGGCTGGAACCGGGCGACGATGCCCGCGACCTTCTGCCGCATCTGGACCGGCTGCAACTGATCGAAGTGAACTTCCCGGTCTTTGGCGACGGGCGCGGCTATTCCGCCGCGCGCATCCTGCGCGAAGCGGGCTACAAGGGCGAGCTGCGCGCCGTGGGGGAAGTGCTGGTTGACCAGATCGCCCATATGCGCCGCTGCGGGTTCGATTCCTTCGCTCCCGAAGTGCCGCTTGACCCCACCGACGCCGAAAACGCGTTCAAGCGGTTCGAGCACGTCTATCAGCCGACCACGGACCAGCGCGCGCCGATCTGGAAACTGCGGCATGGGTGAAGCCGCGCGCCGCATTGATCGCCTCGACACGGCACCGCGCTTTACCGCCGCCGATGCCGAGGCGCTCAATGCGCGCTTTGCGGATACGCCGACCAAGGACATGCTCGCTGCGGTCCTGACCGAAGGACTGGCCGGACGGATTGCCGCCGTGTCCAGCTTCGGCGCGGAAAGCGCCGTGCTGCTGCACCTGATCGCCAGCGTCGATCCTTCCGTCCCGGTGCTGTTCCTGGACACCGGCAAGCATTTCCCGGAAACCCTGGCCTACCGCGACGAAATCGTCGCACGCCTGGGCCTGACCAATCTGATCAACCTGACGCCGGACGCGGACCTTCTGGCCAAGAAGGACGAAAGCGGGCTGCGCTGGTCCTATGACCCGGATGGCTGCTGCGAGATTCGCAAGGTCCTGCCGCTGGCGCGCGCACTGGACCAGTTTGACGCCAGTTTTACGGGCCGCAAGGGCTTTCAAAGCGCAACCCGTGCCGGGCTTCCCCGGTTCGAGCTGGACCAGACCGACCTTGCCGGGCGGCTGAAGGTCAATCCGCTGGTCGATTGGTCCAGCGACCAGATCCAGTCCTACTTCGCCGCAACCGGCTTGCCCCCGCACCCGCTGGTCGCGCATGGCTATCCCTCGATCGGCTGCATGCCCTGCACCAGCAAGGTCGCGCCGGGCGAAGACCCGCGTTCGGGCCGGTGGAAGGGCTGGGACAAGACCGAATGCGGCATTCACGTCGATGGGGCGGCCAGCGAGCTGCCGCCCGGGTTCGATCCCGCTTTCTAAAGCAGGTCTTCCAGGAACAGGCTGACCAGCCCGGCCTGGCTGGTTACGCCAGCCTTGGCATAGACCTGGCTTAGCTGGGCGCGGACGGTCCCCTGGGCCGCTCCGCGCAGCCGCGCGATTTCCGCCGCGTCGCAGCCTTTCAGCGCGAACAGGGCAACGTCGCTTTCCGCTGCGGTCAGCCCCCAGTCGCCAAAGCGCGCAGTGATGTGCTGGGCCAGCGCGCCCTGCGCCACGGCCAGGGCCTCCTCGCGCCGCTGCGCTTCGGCCAGCAGCTCGCGGATGTGCCAGGCACCCAGGAACGTGCCGGTCAGCAGGGCAAAGGCGATCAGCGCTTCCAGCACGATATGCGGCGTGATCCCGCTTTCGGCGACATCGCCAATCGCATCGCCGACGAAGAACACGGCGGCAATCGCCTGAACCACGACAATGACCGCGACCAGCGTGGTTTGCCGGTCGCGGTTCAGATGCAGTCCCTTGCGGTTTTCCGCCATGCGTCCTTCCTGTCAGCCCCGGCGATTGCCACCGGGGATCATTGCCCCAACGATCTCGCGGCCCGACCGGCGCGTTTCGAACATAACCCCGGCCAGGTGCAGTGCAATCAGGACATAGAGCAGGTTGACCGCGATTTCGTGCATTTCTTCGAACAGCTCTTCGCCGCCCTCACCGCCTTCGCCCCCTTCGTCGGCATAGGCCGGAGCGACGATCAGATCGCCGAGCGACAAAGCGGCCTGTTCATGCTCTTCTTCCTCTTCGCGCTCCTCGCCGCCTTCGCCCTTATCGCCTTCACCGCCTTCACCGCCTTCGCCGCTGACTGCAGCGGGATCGGCGGGCGGCGGGCCGGACATGGCGATGCCGCTGCCCGCGATGACCAGCAGCGTCGCCCAGATCGCATAGGCCATCATCGCGCCAAGCGGATTGTGCGAGCGGTGCCGCGTCACTTCCCCGCGCCGGATCTCCCCAAGATGGGCCAGGGCGCGTGCAGGACTGGGCGGGAATGCGGAGAAGCGCGCCTCGGCCGGACCGATAAAGCCCCACAGCAGGCGCAGGACCAGCAATCCGGCCAGACCGTAACCGACCCAGATGTGCCAGCCCGATCCCTCTTCAGTAAACAGGGCGTTGCCGATCACGGCGGCGACAACGCCCCAGTGAGTCAGCTTGACGATGGGGTCCCACACGCGGGGCCGATCAACCTGGTCTTGCATGGCACTCGCTCCTGCTGAAATTGCAGGACCGGTCTGGAGCGAGCCGATTGCCCGCGCCAGACACAGGCGTTTATGCGTCTGCCGCTAAGCGCCTGCTTAGGGCTTGCGGCGCGGCATCATGCGCAGCAGCACGCCGTCCTTCAGCACATAATGATGGAACAGCGCGGCCAGGGCATGCAGGCCGATCAGCCAATAGGCAATCGTCCCGCCCAGTTCGTGCAGTTCTTCCACCTGATGGGCAAAGTCCTTGTCCGGCGCGACCAGCGGCGGCAGTTCCAGGCCGAAGAACGGGATCGGATCACCTTCCGCGCTGAGGATAGTCCAGCCCGCCAGCGGCATGCCCAGCATCAGCGCATAGAGCGCCAGGTGCGTCGCCTTGGAAGTGAGCCGACGCCACGCCGGTTCGCCCGGCAGCTCGGCCGGAGCGGGCGATGTCAGCCGCGCCACGATCCGCACCAGCACCAGCGCCAGGATCGAAAGCCCCAGCATGAAGTGCCACATCTTCATCCCTTCGCGGATGTCGCTGCCGCGCGGGAAATTGGTGCGCAGTTCGATCGTCGCAAAAACGGCGATCATCACCAGCAGCATCAACCAGTGCAGCGCGATGGAGAGCTTCGAATAGCGATCGGTGGTGCCAAGCGTGTTCATGAAACTATCCTAACGCAATAAATGCTCACGGCAATTGCATTTGGCGCATCAGATCCAGCGATTTTCGCGGTACCAGTCCGCCGTGGCCTTCAGCCCTTCGCGGGTGGGGATTTCCGGTCGCCAAAGCCCGCGCGGCGGGCGCGCCTCATGCGTCACCACCCAGTCCGGATGGGTCATATAGCCGACGCGGTCCAGCGTCAGCTTGGCCCGGTGCCGGCGGACCAGACGGTCCGCCCGCGCCGCCCGTTCCAATGACGCGCGGCTGAGGTGGATCACCCAGGGCCGCCGCCCCATGGCCCAGCCGATGGCGCGGGCCAGTTCGTAGTGGCTCCAGCCCTGCTTGCGGCCATCGTCGGGTTCGAAGGTCTGCCCGGTAACGCCCTCGCCGCCCGGGACCAGGGCGAGCAGCAGGCGCGCCAGATCGTCGACGTGCAGCATCGAACTTCGCCCTTCGCTGGGCGGCATAGGCATCAGGCCCCAGCGCGCAGCCTTGAACATGTCCAAGGTATCCGTATCGCGCGGACCATAGATCCAGGGCGGTCGTACCATGGTCCAGTCCAGCCCGCTGGCCGCGATCAGCTTTTCCGCCCGCGCCTTGCTCGCGCCATAGGCGGAGAGGTCCGGCTCGCGCGCCGAAAGCGAAGAGACATGGACGAAGCGCTGCACGCCTTCGCTCAGGCAAGCCTCGATCAGGTTGAGCGTGCCGGTCACATTGCCTGCTTCGAAGCCCGCCGCATCGGGAGCGTTGACCACCCCGGCAACGTGGATCACCGCTTCGCTGCCGCGCACCAGCTGGCGCAGAGCAGCCTTGGCCTCAAGGTCGCCGCGGACCCATTCGACCCCGCTGCGTGCGTCCTGCGGGCGGCGGGCGAGAGCCTTGACCGGCATTCCCTCCTGCTCGGCGCGGTCGAGCAGCGCCTGGCCGACAAACCCGGTCGAGCCGGTAACGGCTATGGTCACAGCACCACCATCTGATCGCGGTGCACCACGGCAGAGCGCGGCGCATAGCCCAGGATCGCCGCATGTTCAGCAGACTGGTGGCCCATCAGCCGCGCGCATTCCAGCGCATCGTATTCGGCCAGGCCGTGGGCCAGCACCGTGCCTGCTTCATCGCGCACGGCAACCGCATCGCCGCGCTGGAATTCTCCTTCGACCGAGACGATCCCGGCGGCGAGCAGGCTGGAACCCTTGCCCAGCGCCCGCGCCGCACCGGCATCGATCACCAGCGCGCCCTTCAGCCGCAACCGTCCGCCGAGCCACGCCTTGCGCCCGGCATCCTTGCGCTTGGGCAGGAACAGCGTGCCGATGCCCTGCTCGGTCGCGCGGGCAATCGGAGCATCGTGCAGGCCCGAAGCGATAGCCAGGGCAATCCCGGCGCGTTCCGCAATTTCGGCAGCCTGAAGCTTGCTGGTCATCCCGCCGGAACCCATGCCGGACGAGCTTCCGCCGGTGGCCATGGCGTGAATCTCTGCCGTCACGCCGCGCACTTCGCTGAGACGCACTGCACCCGGTTCAGCGGGGTTGCGGTCGAACAGGCCATCGACATCCGACAGCAGCAGCACGGCACTGGCCTGCGCCGCCTGGGCCACGCGCGCGGCCAGCCGGTCATTGTCGCCAAAGCGGATTTCCTGCGTGGCGACGGAATCGTTCTCGTTGATCACCGGCACTGCACCGGCATCGAGCAGCCGGGTTAGCGTCGCGGTTGCATTGAGGTAGCGGCGGCGATCCTCCAGATCCTCCAGCGTCAGCAGCAATTGCGCCGCCGTGATGCCATGCGCGCCCAGCAGGTCGGCCCACAGGCCGGACAGCGCGATCTGCCCGACAGCGGCAGCCGCCTGCGCATCGGCAAGGCTGCCGCGTCCGCCCTTTTCGAGCCCCAGCCTAGCCGCGCCCAATGCAATCGAGCCGGAGGAGACGACGATCACTTCCTGCCCACGCGCCTTGGCTGCAGCGATTTCAGCCACGAGTCCTTCCAGCCAGCCGCGCCGCACGCCTTCCTTGCCGACCAGCAGGGACGAGCCGACCTTCACCACCAGGCGAGGACAGGCGGTCTTGTCAGCAAAGTCGGAGAGGCGGGCAATCTTCATGGCCCCGGGGATTAGCGATTGCCGCGCCCCCCGCAACCTTTTTGCTGCGTCACGGTGCGGGGAACGGGCCGAAGAACCGCCCGCTCAGGCTGAGTCTGTCGAAGCCGGGTTGGCGGAAATGACTCACGCAGAGTTGTCGGCGCTCTCTCCGTTCGTGGTGAGGAGGCACCGAAATCGAAGATTGAGGGGTCGTCTCGAACCACTGCGCCTTACGCAGTCCTTCGAGACGCAAACTCAGCCTGCGGCTTCGCTTGCTCCTCAGGACGAACGGGAGGTTTGAAATCCCGCAAAGGCTGAGTCTGTCGAAGCCGGGTTGGAAAAATTCACGCAAAGCCGCGAAGGCGCGAAGATGTGGTGAGCGCCGCAGGCTCTCTTGCCACTTAACGCCGCCCAAGACGCAGCCGGTGACAGGCAAGCGGCTTCGCCGTCGGGCGCTACCCCTTCGCGCCTTCGCTGCTTTGCGTGATCATTTCACAAAGGCGACCAGGGCGTATCGTCCGCCTCCTCGCGCTCGCCATCGGGGCGTTCGGTCACGGTCGCTGCCGGAAGGTATTCCAGCACGGCATCCAGCAGCGCATCCATGCCCTTGCCGGTCGCGCCGGAGATCGGGAAGACCCGCTGGGCACCCGCTTCCTTAAGCTCGGCAATGAACGCATCGGTCAGTTCGCGGTCCACCGTGTCGATCTTGTTGAGCGCGATCAGGCGCGGTTTCTCGTCCAGCCCGCCGCCATAGGCTTCAAGCTCTTCCTCGATCACTTGCAGGGCTTCGGCCGGGTCCTGCCCGTTTACGTCGATCAGGTGGATCAGGACGCGGCAGCGTTCGATGTGGCCCAGGAAGCGGTCGCCAATGCCCGCCCCCTCTGCGGCTCCGGCGATCAGGCCGGGAATGTCGGCCAGCACGAATTCGCGGTCGCGGTGGCGGACCACGCCGAGCTGCGGGGTGAGCGTGGTAAAGGCATAGTCGCCCACCTTCGCCTTGGTATTGGTGATCTGGTTGATGAACGTGCTCTTGCCCGCATTGGGCAGGCCGACCAGGCCCGCATCGGCGAGCAGTTTCAGGCGCAGCCAGACGTACATTTCCTCGCCCATCTCGCCCGGCTGATGCTGGCGCGGGGCGCGGTTGGTGCTGGTCTTGTAGCTGGCATTGCCGCGCCCGCCCATGCCGCCGCGCAGAAAGGTCACGCGCTGACCCGGTTCCGTCAGGTCCAGCAGCACGGTTTCGCGGTCTTCATCGGAAATGATCTGCGTGCCGATCGGCACCTTGATCACCAGGTCCTTGCCCGCCGCGCCGTTGCGGTCCTTGCCTGACCCATGAACCCCGCGCGGAGCCTTGAAATGCTGGGCATAGCGAAAGTCGATCAGAGTGTTCAGCCCGGGCACCGCTTCAAAGATGATATCCCCGCCCTTGCCGCCATTGCCGCCGTCGGGACCGCCGTACTCAACGTACTTCTCCCGCCGGAACGAGACGGCACCGGGGCCACCCTGGCCCGAACGAATGTAGATTTTTGCCTGATCGAGAAAATGCATGGAATGGGCTACTAACGTAAATTGCAGGAAATGTCGCCCACGGCCTTTGCCGAGCGCTAACGGGGTTCTTCGCCAAGTGGCAAGACCAGTGTGTTGAGAATTGTCTCAGCCTGTGCCGAGAAAAGTCGATTTCGAGAACCGGCGCGCAGCGACCTTTAGGGTCGTGAGCACCGGAAGCGCAGAAAACGGCTGTTCGCAGGCCAGGATGGGGCAATTATCAGCACACTGGTGGAGCCGAGGGGGATCGAACCCCTGACCTCGTCATTGCGAACGACGCGCTCTCCCATCTGAGCTACGGCCCCGTTCCAGTGCAACACCGCAGGCAATCACCTCGCCCGCGTGCGAGGCGCTGCATTAGCGAAAGCGATTGCCCCTTGGAAGGGCTATTTTTAACGCGGGGTCGTGGCGGGCGGGCCGGCCGGAGCAGGCGCGGCCACGACGTCCGCCACCGGCAGCACCACCGGCGCGGCAACCGCCGTGGGAGCATACTTCGCATCCCAGGCAGCCGCATCGGCCAGGTACTGCTCGTAAGCCAGGAAGAACTGCTGGAACACCGTGTCCAGGAAGGCCAGGTTGCGCTGGGCAAAGCTGGGCAGGTCCGCCGACTTGAGCGTCATTGATTCCCGCGCCATGATCAGCGCCGCATCGCAGAACTTGGTCACGGTCGCCGGGTAGGCGTAATAGTTGTAGACCTGCGTCATATAGGCTTCGCGCGGACGGATCCAGGCGGTGCCGAAGCGCTTCTTGTATTCGCTGTCGACCGTCTTGTTGGCCGTTGCCAGGGCCTTCTTGTGGGTAGTCAGGAACTGCTTGTAGCCGACCAGGATGTCCGCATGCTCCGGCGCAAGGCAGTTGAGCGCGGCGACGTTATAGGCAGAACGCAGGTTCCACACGGTCTGCGCCGGAGTGATCCCGGTGTTGATCGTCACGCGCACCCCATCGATGCCCAGCGGCGGCACGACCAGGCCCGGTGCAGCACCCAGCGGCGGCAGCGGGCGCGGCGGGATGTAGACGACCGGAGCGGGCGGCGGCGGGGGCGGCGGGGGCGGCGGCTTGGGCGCGCAGGCCGCAACCATCGCGATTGTCAAAGCCACCACACCCTTGAATACAAACTTCCGCACGCGCCATCCCATTCGTTAGATTCATGCGACGAAGCCCCTAGGCATTCGCCAGCATTTCCGGGCTTTTTAGGCCCCTCTTGCCCTGAAAGCAAATGCCCGGAGCACCCCTGGGCGCTCCGGGCATGTCAAGCCGTTGCAGTTTCGCGTTTATTCGCGATTGCCGAGGAAGCTCAGCAGGAACTGGAACATGTTCACGAAGTCGAGATAGAGCGACAGCGCGCCCATGATCACGACCTTGCCCATCATGTCGGTTCCGGCAACGTAGTAGTAGGTATCGCGCAGGCGCTGCGTATCCCAGGCGGTCAGGCCAGCGAAGATCAGCACGCCGATCGCCGAAATGGCCAGGGCCAGCGGCCCCGACTGGAGCCACAGGTTCAGCAGCATGGCAATGATCAGGCCGATCAGGCCCATCATCAGGAAGCTGCCCATGCCCGACAGGTTGCGCTTGGTGGTATAGCCATAGAGGCTAAGACCGGCGAAAGCGCCCGCCGTGGCAAAGAACGTGGTGGCAATCGAAGGGCCGGTATAGATCAGGAAGATCGCCGAGAGCGACAGGCCCATCGACACGCTGAACAGCCAGAACAGCAGCTTCAGCGTGCTTTCCTGCATCCGGTTCAGGCCGAAGCTCATGGCGAAGACGAAGGCCAGCGGGGTCAGCGCGATCACCCAGCGCAGCGGGGTCGCCATCACTTGCGCGGCCATGCCCGAAGTGGCGAACAGCAAGGCGACAATGCCCGACAGCAGCACGCCCGAAGCCATGTAGTTGTAGATCGACAGCATGTAGCGCCGCAGACCCTGGTCCATGGTGACGTTGCCCATTGCCTGGCCATTGATCGCCGGCCCGTTGCTGAAGGGCGAGCGGGTGGTCCGCGGGTCGTTCCAATTAGACATGACAAACTCCTTTGCCGCCCCAACATGGAGGCGATGGTCTGAATATCGTGTTACTTGATGCAGGTTTCAAGCAAAACCGGACCGGTTCCGTCGGATTTCGACGAACGACCTAAGCCCTTGCCGCAGCGGCCAGTTCCGCACCGCGATCCCGCGCAGCGCGCAGGACATCGGCGACGATCCGGGCGAAGTGGCCCTGATCGTCCATTACTGCCAGACCGGCAGCAGTGGTTCCGCCCGGGCTGGTCACGCGGCGGGCCAGTTCGGCGGGATCGTCCGAAGACGAAGCAGCCAGGGACGCAGCGCCTTCCACCATGGCCCGCGCCAGCCGGTCCGCCTGCTGCGAATCCAGGCCGAGCGCCGTGCCGCCCTCGGCCAGGGCGGCGATGAAACGATAGACGAAGGCCGGACCGGACCCGGCCAGCGCGGTCACCGCGTCAAGCTGATCCTCGCTTGCCAGCCATTCCGCCGTCCCCAAGGGAGCCAGCAGCCCCTCAACCGCTGTGCGACCGGCAGCGTCCAGACCCTGCCCGTAAAGCCCCATCGGGGACTTGCCGATCGCGGCCGCCAGGTTCGGCATGACGCGGACCAGAGCCGCCGCATCGGGAAAGCGCGCGGCCAGGCTGGCCAGTTCCGCTCCGGCCAGGATCGAGAGCAGGACCGCGCCCCGGGTGACGCCGGACAGGCTGGGGGCCACTTCGGCCAGGGCCTGCGGCTTGATGCCCAGCAGGACGAAGTCGAACCGCTCGTCCGGCACTTCGCGCAGCAGCCGTACTCCGGCAGGAGTCTGGGGCAGGACCGGATCGACCACGGTGAACGCGCCCGCGTCCACTCCGCCCGCCAGCCATCCCGCCAGCATCGCCCCGCCCATGTTGCCGCAGCCGCAAATGAGGATCTTCACGTGACTTCTCCGTCGCCTGCCCGGACCGGTCAGGCTTCGCCCGCCGCATCGACCATCGAGCTGGCAAGCGCCTCGGTCGGGCTCTTGTCGCCCCATAGCACGAACTGGAAGGCCGGATAGAACCGGTCGCATTCCTCGACTGCCGCTTCGACGGCGACCTGGGCCTGGGCCAGGCTGAGCAGGCCTTCATCGCCCAGCAGCATGGCGTGGCGGTAAAGCAGGACTGAGCCCTTGGACCACAGGTCGAAATGGCCGACCCACAGCTGTTCGTTCACCAGCGTCAACAATTCGTAAATCGCTGCCCGCTTGTCGTCCGGCACGCGAATGTCCGGTAGGCAGAGCAATTGCAGCACGTGATCCTCGCGCCGCCACACGCCGCGCAGGGTATAGCTGGCCCAGGATCCCTTGATCTCGCCCGAAATCTCGTCATCGCCGATGAATTCGCAAGGCCAGCCGCGCGCCTCGAACAGGGAAGCGAGCATATCGACGGGGGCAGCGTCCTCGTCGCGCTCATATTGGCGGTCGCCTTGTATCATGTCCGGCTGGATGCAGCGGATCGGGGTCAATCCACAATCCACCAGGCGCGCTGCCCTGCGCAAAACTCCATAAGACTGTTTACAAGGTGTGGAAAAGGAGTGGACGAACTTAGTTACCGCCACCCAGCGCGTCGACCACCTGCCCGGCCGGGCTGGTCCAGGCAAAGGCACCATCGCGGCCCGCCTTCTTCAGCTTGGCAACGAAGGCGTCGGCCTCTTTGGCGCTGGCGAAAGGCCCAGTCAGCAAGCGGTTGGTCTGTCCCCAGGAGGTGACATAGGGCTTTTGCGCCTTGAACACCGCGGGGTCTTCCTTGGCGAATTTGCGCCAGTCAAAGGCGAGCGCGGGCTTGTTGCGGCCAGCAGCGATCTGGACCCAGATCCGGCTGGGATGGCTGGGCTTCGCCTTGGCGTCCTTGGCGTCCTTGGCCTTCGGATCCTTGGCAGCCTTGGCTTTGGGATCTTTTGCCTTGGCGTCCTTCGCCTTCGGATCGGCGGGCTTGTCCTTGGCCGCAGGTTCCTTTGCGGGCGCTTCCTTGGCGGGCGGTTCTTTCCTGGCGAGCGTCACCGGGCGAACCGCGCGCACGTCAACCGCACCGGCCTGAGGCTCGATCACGCTGCTCGGCGGAGCCAGATCGGCAAAGGCTTCGTCCAGCGAAGCAGGCTTGCGCGGTGCCGGGGCTGGCTGCGTAGCCGCCGCAAGCTGAGCCTGCGGTGCTGGCGCGGGTGCCGGAGCTGGCGCAGGGGTTGGCGTCGCGACCCGTGCCAGATCGAACGAGGCAGGCTTGGCCACCACCGGCTCACGCGCGGCCAAGGCGGGCTGCGCGGCGACGGGTGCGGGCGGCGTGGCAGTAGCCTGAACCGGCACCGGCTTCGCCACTGGCTGTGGCTGCGGAGCGATGGCCGGACGCGAGGCGGTTGCCGTTTCGCGGCTCACCTGCGGTTCGGGCGGCGGCACGGCGGCCAGGCTCTTAGCGGGCTGGTTCTTGCCGCCCTTTGCATCGCGCTTGCCCTTGCCGGTTGGCGCGGGGGCCACTGGCGCGGCCACGGCAACCTGCGCCTTCGAGCGGGAATAGGCGGCCATGCGCGGATCGTCGCTGCCGATTTCGGATGCGCGCGGAAAGCGCCCCAGGTTCCCCGCCGCCGCCTGCTGGGCAGCGGTAAGGCGCGGCATGTAGCGCAGATAGGCGGTGATCGCCGCGGCCATGTCGGCGGGCATGGTCTGATAGGCAATGGCCTCGGCCTGCTCGGCCTGGCCCAAGATGGCCAGCCCGAAGGCGCGGGTGCGCCAGGCGGCCTTGTCCTGCTTTTGGAGCAGCGGAGCGAGCGTGGCGTCCATGCCCTTGCGGTCGCGCAGGATGGCCTGGCTCAGCCCCATGCGGCGCAGCGTTTCATCGCTGGGCGCGGCGGCAAGCGACTGGCGGTAATAGGTCTGCGCGGTCTGCGCATCGCCGACCAGGTCAAAGGCCAGGCCCCGGTCCGCCAGCCGCGCCGGATCGATCGGACCGGCCTTTTCCGCCTCGTCGAACAGGTCGATCGCGGTGAAAGGATCCTCGCTGAGGACAAAGGCCCCGGCCAGCCCCGCCTTCAGCCGCGCATTGCCCGGCTGGATCGTCAGGGCGCGGCGGTAAAAGCCGATAGCCGCCTGGGCATCGCCCAGTTCCAGCGAGGCCTGTCCCGCCTCGCCCAGGGCGGCAATGTCCTGCGAATTGCGCGCCAACTGGTTCAGCGCATCGTTGAGCCGCATTCCCGCCGACTTCTGCGGCACGGCCTGGACCACCGGCACGGCGACTTGCGGCGCTGCCGCCTGCTGCGCCCAGGCTGGACCGGCAGCAGCCAGCAGGACCAATGCCGTTACGGAACAGAGCTTTAGGGGCAAGGCAGCGAAGTGCGACATCGGCGGACGCGTTAACCTTTTGAAGCCCGGAGGCAAGCGGGGATTGCAGGCTGTGGACCTGCAATCCCCAAGCTTAACAGGCGCCGAACAAACCTGGATTACTGGTTGTTCTGGCGACCCAGGAAGCGCGGGATGGAGATCGACGGACCATCATCGTCTTCATCCTCGTCATCGGTCGAGCGGCCACCGCGCGAGAGGTTGGCCATCCGCTCAAACAGAGTGGCGCCGCCGCCCACGCGCGGGGCGCGCGGTGCCGCTGGAGCAGCTTCGGGTGCGCTGGCGGCCGGAGCCGGAGCGGCTGCTCCGCCAAAGTCCATTTCGTCACCGGACACCAGTCCGCGACGGCGACCAGCACCGACCGGGGCGTCTTCTTCATGGAGACGGCTGGCGTCGAGCAGCAGTTCGTCAGCCGGGGCCTGCTGGACCGGCGGTTCGACTTCCAGTTCCAGTTCCAGCGGCTCTGCGGCGGTTTCGGGCGGAGGCAGGGTGGGCGCTTGCCAATCTTCCTCGGCAGCCGCCGGAGCCGGAGCCGGTGCAGGCTCGGCCTGGGGCTCAGGCTGCGGCGCGACGGCAACCGGTTGCGGCTCTGGCTGCGGGGCCGGTGCAGGCTGCGGAGCCGGTTCGGCCGCAGCGGGAATGGCGACAGCCGGACGGACCGGACCGCGCGAGGCGCCCAGGCTGAACGGTCGCGATGCTTCTTCGGCCTGGGCCGCGCTCTGCTCGATCCCCGTGGCCACCACGGACACGCGGATCTTGCCGTTGAGGTCCGGATTGAAGGCCGAACCCCAGATGATGTTGGCATTGGGATCGACCAGTTCGCGGATGTGGTTCGCGGCCTCGTCGACTTCCAGCAGCTTCATGTCGTCGCCGCCGATGATCGAGATGATCACACCCTTCGCGCCCTGCATCGAAACGCCATCGAGCAGCGGGTTGGCAATCGCCTTTTCTGCCGCTTCCAGCGCGCGGTTTTCGCCGCTGCCTTCGCCGGTGCCCATCATCGCCTTGCCCATTTCGGCCATGACCGAGCGGACGTCGGCGAAGTCGAGGTTGATCAGGCCCGGCATGACCATCAGGTCGGTGATCGAGCGCACCCCTTGCTGGAGCACCTCGTCAGCCATCTGGAACGCTTCCTTGAAGGTGGTTTCCGCCTTGGCGACCAGGAACAGGTTCTGGTTGGGAATGACGATCAGGGTGTCGACGTGCTTTTGCAGCTCTTCGATGCCCGCTTCGGCAGCGCGCATGCGGCGGGTGCCTTCGAACAGGAACGGCTTTGTCACTACGCCAACGGTCAGCACGCCCTTGTCACGCGCGGCCTTGGCCACGACCGGGGCAGCGCCCGTGCCGGTGCCGCCGCCCATGCCGGCGGCGATGAAGCACATGTGCACGCCTTCCAGCGCGCGGTCGATCAGCTCGATGCTTTCCTCGGCAGCGGCGCGGCCCACTTCGGGACGGGCGCCGGCACCCAGGCCCTGGGTGATTTCGGAACCAAGCTGGATGCGATGTTCGGCAATCGCATTGTTCAGCGCCTGCGCGTCGGTGTTCGCGACGACGAAGTCCACGCCCTCGATCCCGGCGGTGATCATGTTGGCAATGGCGTTGCCCCCGGCCCCGCCAACGCCGATCACCGTGATACGGGGACGGAGTTCATCGACTGACGGCGGTCCGATATTGATGCTCATTTAAGCTCTCCTGTCCGCAAAGCGGATGCATTTTCTGCGATTGTCCGGGTTCTTGCACCCTTCGAATCGGTGAATCAAAGTCGCGGTAACCATTTTCCACAGTCGCCAGACCTTGGGAAAGGGGCCAAGCGGCTAAAAATATTCCCGCATCGCCTGGTAGAGGCGATTGACGAGTCCAAAACCCTTGTAGCGCACGATCGGCTGGTATGTCGGACCGATAGCTCGAATGTCGATCGGATCGGCCGCGGCATAGAGCACCAGGCCCGCCAGCGTCGAAAAACCCGGAGTGGCGTGAGCCTCAGCCAGCCCCTTCAGATATTGCGGCTTGCCCAGGCGCACCGGCTTGCCCAGCGCCCCCTGTGCAAAATCAGCCAGCCCCGCCAGTTCCGCGCCGCCGCCGGTGAGCACCACCAGCTGCCCACGTTGGCCGGTGAAGCCCAGTCCTTTGAGCGCCTTGTTCACTTCCTCGACCCAGGCCGCCAGCTGCGTGGAGATGACCGAGATCAGTTCCGCACGCGGAATGCGGTTCTTGTCATCGGCATGGCGCGCGGCAGGTCCGCCCGTTTCCTCGCCGGGAGCATTCACCGGAATCATTTCGCGATGGTCCGCCGGGCTGGCGATGGCCGAACCGTGGACGCATTTCAGCCGCTCCGCCTGGAAGCGGCGGATGCCAAAGGCACTGGCAATCGCGTCGGTAATGTCGCCAGAGCCGAGCGGGATCGTCACCAGGCCCAGCAGCATCCCCGCCGCATAGACCGAAACGTTGGTCACTTCCCCGCCATATTCGACCAGGGCCACGCCCAGTTCGCGCTCTTCGGCGGTCAGCACGGCATAGCCGGCGGCAATCGGCGAACCGACCACGGCTTCGACCTGCAAGTGCGCGTTCTGGACCGCTTCGGTAATGTTGCGCACCGGGGCGCCATCGGCCAGCATGACGTGGATATCCACGCCCAGACGCTCGGCATGAAGGCCCTTGGGATCGGCGACGCCGTCTGCGCCGTCGAGCGTGTAGTGCGCGGGCTGCGCGTGCAGCACCATGCGCCCGTCAGGCTGGATCACATCGCGCGCGGAGACCAGCAAGTGCTCCACGTCCTCCGGCTCGATCCGCCGCCCGCCGATATCGACTTCGACCTGCGCGACCTGGCTGGCCAGCCCTGCCCCGGAACAGCCGATCCAGACGCTCTGGACCGAGGTGTTGGCCATTTTCTCGGCCCGCTCGACCGCGTCGCGGATGGCATAGGTGGCGGCGGTCATGTCGGTCACATAGCCGCGCTTGACCCCCTGTGCGGCGCGGTGCCCGGACCCGAGCACGACCATTTCGCCCGTTTCGGACAGGCCGGCGATCATCGCCGAAATGCGGAATGAGCCGACGTTGACGGCACCATAGACGCGGGTGATGCGCGGCGCGACCATTAGTCCTTCTCTCCGGACTTGGCGCTGGGTTTGGCGGCGGGCTTGGGCGAAGACTTTGCGGCGGCATCGGCCACTTCGGTGGCGGCAGAGGTGGTTGCGGGCGCAGCCGTGGCTACCGCCGCAGCGCCCTGCTCCACCGCATCGGTCCGGCCCGGCACCCGCAGGTAGATCCGGTCCGGCGCGCGCATGTCAAAGGCCGTGGCCTTGCCGCCGAGCAGGCGGTTGCGCCCGTCGAGCTGAGCAAAGGTCATCAGCGCCTTGGCCGACTGCTCCTTGCCTTCGGGCAGGGCCAGGACCTGATCGGTCTTGAAGGTCAGGTTCCAGCGGCGGTTGCCGACCCATTCCGCGCTGCGCACGTGGGGGCGCATGGCCGGTGCCGCATCGAGCAGTTCGTTCAGCGCCGCGACCTGCCGCCCCGCGCCCGGCCCGGTAAGCAGGAGCTTGCCCTTGGCTCGCTCGGCCGAGACGACTTCCAGTTCGACCCCGTCCTTGTCGATCAGCATCAGACGGTCCGCCTTGGCCACCACGGCCACCGGCTTGCGCTCGACAATGTCGATCACCAGCGAATCCGGCAACTGCCGCGATACGCGCGCATCCTCGACCCACGAAAGCTGCAACAGCCGCTCGCGCATGGCCTGGACATCGACGAAGGGCATGGCCCGGTTCCGGTCAGCCAGGGCAATCTGGTAGACCTTCAGTTCGTTGAGATTGTTGGTCCCCCGCACGTTGATATTGTGCAGTTCAAATCCCGAATTGTGCGAGGCGAGAGCCACCTGATCCCGCGCCATGGCCGGCACCCCGATCAAGGTGGCGACGATCCACAGCGCCAGGCCGACGAAGCCCAGGATCATGCCCATGAAAATGCGGTGCAGCTGCGCTTCGGTAAAGGGCAGCCAGCCCATCAGGGTATCGACCAGCGATCCCGTCTTGGCCTTCGCCGTGCGGACCTTTTGCGCCTTGCCCTGGGCCGCAGCGGCGCGGCGTACGCCCTTGCCTCCGCGCTTGATCGTCCGTGCGCTCATTTCGCCGCTTCCTTGTCCGCCAGGGCCTCGGCAATGATCTGCTCGACCAGGTCGGCATAGCTGATCCCCAGGTGCTTCGCCTGTTCCGGCACGAGGCTGAGCGGCGTCATCCCCGGCTGGGTATTGGTTTCCAGCACGAACAGGCCTTCGATCCCGCGCTCGTCATCCCAGCGGAAATCGGTGCGGCTGCAGCCCTTGCAGCCCAGCAGGCGGTGCGCACGCAGGGCGAGGTCGAGGCAGGCCTGGGTGATTTCATCCGGGATTTCCGCCGGACAGACATGCTCGGTCATGCCGTCGGTGTACTTGGATTCGAAATCGTAGAAGCCGCCCTTGGGCTTCAGTTCCGTCACCATCAGCGCCTTGTCACCCAGCACCGCCGTGGTCAGTTCGCGGCCCCGGATATAGGGTTCGGCCAGCAGCCGGTCGAATTCCTGCCATGGCCCCTTGGCGTCGCGGCTGATCGGATTGCCGACATTGCTGTCCTGGGTGACAATCGCCACGCCCACCGAAGAGCCTTCGTTCACCGGCTTGAGGACATAGGGCCGTTCCAGCGGATCGCGCTGGTGAATTTCGCTGGTTTCGACAATGCGGCCACCAGGCATTGGAATGCCATGCGGCACGAGGGCCTGCTTGGTCAGTTCCTTGTCGATGGCGATAACCGAGGTGACCATGCCGGAATGGGTGTAGGTCAGCCCCATGAGGTCCATCATCCCCTGGATTGAACCGTCCTCGCCCGGAGAGCCGTGCAGTGCGTTGAACACCACGTCCGGCGCGGCCTCGGCCAGACGCTGCGCCACGTCGCGGCCCATGTCGATCCGCGTGACCTTGTGCCCGCGTTCTTCCAGCGCCTTGGCCACGCCCTCACCGCTCATCAACGAGACCGGGCGCTCGTTCGACCAGCCGCCCATCAGGACGGCAACGTGGAGTTTCGGAAGCGTCATGCGCAGATCCTCCCCCGCTGGGGGAGGTGGCAGCGCGAAGCGTTGACGGAGGGGGCCTGGCGCAAGGGTTCATCCCCCTCCGACCCGCCTGCGGCGGCCCACCTCCCCCATTGGGGGAGACTCCTGAGATTCGCGGTCACTTGTTACCCACCCTTTGAATTTCCCATTCGAGCTCTACGCCCGACAATTCCTTGACCCGGCGCCGCACTTCGTCGCCCAGGTTTTCGATATCCGCGCTGCTCGCCTCGCCCAGGTTGAGCAGGAAGTTGCAGTGCTTTTCGCTGACCTGCGCACCGCCCAGGGTCAGGCCGCGGCATCCGGCCTGGTCGACCAGTTCCCAGGCCTTGTGCCCGGGCGGGTTCTTGAACGTGCTGCCGCCGGTCTTGCTGCGCAGCGGCTGGCTTGCCTCGCGGCTGGCCGAGATGCGGTCCATTTCGGCCTGGATATCCTCGGCCTTGCCCGCACGCCCCTTGAACCGCGCGCCGACGACAATCGCGCCTTCGGGCAGTTCGGAGTGGCGGTAGGTATAGTGCAGTTCCTCCACCGGCAGCGTCAGCAGCGTGCCATCGCGCAGGACCACGTCGCAATCGACCAGGATATCCTTGACCTCGCCGCCATAGGCCCCGCCGTTCATCCGCACGAAGCCGCCGACCGTGCCCGGAATGGAACGCAGGAATTCGAGGCCAGCAATGCCGTTGTCCCGCGCGGTGGAGGAAACCAGGATGCCGCTGGCTCCTGCGCCGCAGTCCAGCGTGAGGTCAGCGATCTTGGCAACCTTGGCAAAGGCCTTGCCGAGCCGCACGACCACCCCGGGAACGCCGCCATCGCGCACGATCAGGTTGGAACCCAGGCCCAGCGCCATGACCGGAACCGCCGGATCCAGCCCGCGCAGAAACTCTTGCAGGTCAGCCACGTCCTTCGGTTCAAACAACCACTCGGCATTGCCGCCCGACTTGAACCAGACCAGCGGGGCCAGCGGAGCGTTGGGAGTCAGTTTGCCCCGAACGGGAGAGGTCGAGGTTGCGGAAAGAGTCATCCCCCCGCCCTCAAGAACTTGATCTTGTCGGCCAGGCCGCCCGCCCACTTGGTGATGTCGCCCGCGCCCAGGCAGACGACCATGTCGCCGGGCTTTGCGCTGTCGGCCAAGGTAGCGGCGAGCGCATCCGAACCGGCAATGGTGTGCGCGCTGCGGTGGCCGCGCGCCTTGATCCCTTCGACCAGGGCGGCCGAATCGACCCCTTCGATCGGGGCTTCGCCCGCAGGATAGACCGGCGCGGCATAGACCACGTCGGCATCGTTGAAGGCGGCCTGGAAGTCTTCCATGTGGTCGCGCAGGCGGGTGAAGCGGTGCGGCTGAACCACGGCAATGACCCGCCCGGTGCCCACGCCTTCGCGCGCGGCGGCCAGCACGGCGCGGATTTCGACCGGGTGGTGGCCGTAATCGTCGATGACGGTCACGCCGTCGATCTCGCCCACCTTGGTAAAGCGGCGCTTCACCCCCGCGAACTTGGCAAAGCCGGTCTGGATAATGCTGTCGGCGCAGCCCATCTCCGCCGCGACGGCCACGGCGGCCAGCGCGTTCTGGACGTTGTGGCGGCCCGGCATGGGCAGTTCGATCCCTTCGATCCGGCGGACCGAACCGTCGCGCTGGCGCAGCACCGCGTCAAAACGGTTGCCGCCCGGATAGGGCACGACGTTTTCGCCGCGCACATCGGCCTGGGCAGAGAAACCATAGGTCACGACGCGGCGGTCACGCACCTTGGGGATCACGGCCTGCACTTCGGGATGGTCGATGCACAGCACTGCACAGCCGTAGAAGGGCACGTTCTCGATGAATTCGACGAATGCGTCCTTGACCCGGTCAAAGCTGCCGTAATGGTCGAGATGCTCCGGGTCGATGTTGGTGACGACCGCAATCGTGCCATCCAGCCGCAGGAACGAGCCGTCGCTCTCGTCCGCTTCGACCACCATCCACTCGCTCGCGCCAAGCCGCGCGTTGGAGCCATAGGAATTGATGATCCCGCCGTTGATCACGGTCGGGTCGACCCCGCCCGCGTCGAGCAGAGCCGCGACCATCGAGGTCGTCGTGGTCTTGCCATGAGTACCGGCGACAGCAACCGTGCGCTTCAGCCGCATCAGCTCGGCCAGCATTTCAGCGCGGCGGACCACGGGAATGCGGTTTTCCAGCGCGGCGACCACTTCGGGATTGTCGCGCTTCACCGCCGTGGAAGTGACCACCACCGCCGCATCGCCCAGGTTCTCGGCGGCGTGGCCGATCATCACCCTGATCCCGCGCTGGCGCAGGCCTTCGACCACATAGCCTTCGGCAATGTCGCTGCCCTGCACGCTATAGCCCAGATTGTGCATGACCTCGGCAATGCCCGACATGCCGATCCCGCCGATGCCGACGAAGTGGATCGTGCCGATGTCTGTGCCAACCGCCTTCATGCCGGAGCCCCTTGCGTTGCGGTCGCCGCCTCCAGGCTGTCGGCCACGCGGATCACGTCCATCAGCGGCGCGCCGCCGAACCCTTCGACCAGGTCGGCCAGGTCGGACACGGCATTGGGATAGCCGCAGTTCCAGGCGGCATGGGCCGCCGTGGCCAGGGTCTGCGGGTTCATCGCGATGGCCTGGATCTGCTTGGCGAGTTCCGGCGCGGTAAAGCGGTCCTGCCGGATCATCCGCGCACCGCCTGCGGCGCAAATCTCACGCGTGTTGACTGCCTGGTGATCGTCGGTCGCAATCGGCAGCGGCACCAGGATCGCGGGACGGCCCACGGCGGTCAGCTCCGCCACGGTCGAAGCGCCGGCGCGGCCGATGAACAGGTGCGCATCGGCCAGCCGTTCCGCCATGTTCTCGAAATAGGTGCCCAGTTCCGCCGGAATGCCGTGGCTGGCATAGCGGTCGCGCACTGCCTCGATATCTTCGGGGCGGCACTGCTGCGTCACTTGCAGGCGGCTGCGCAGCGCGGCGGGCAGCATGGCCAGGCCATCGGGCACCACCTGGCTCAGCACCCCGGCCCCCTGGCTGCCGCCGGTCACCAGCACGCGCAGCAGTCCATCCTCGGTAAAGGCGGGGAAAGGCTGTTCGCGCAGGGCCAGCACTTCGGCGCGGATCGGGTTGCCGACCAGATGCGCCTTGCCGACATATTTGTGCTTCAGCCGCTCAACCTCGCGGTAGGAGGTGGCAATGGCGTCGACCCGGCCTGCCAGGAAGCGGTTGACGCGGCCCAGCACGGCGTTCTGTTCGTGGATCACGCTGGGGATGCCCGCGCTGGTCGCGGCCCACAGCGCGGGGAAGGCCGGATAGCCGCCAAAGCCGATCACGGCGCTGGGCTGAAAGCTTTCGAACAGGCGCAGCGCCATGCGCCGCCCCTCCAGTATCGCGGCAATCCCGCGCGGCCAGTGGAGCGGGTTCTTGCCGATCCGGCCTGCGGGGAGAACGTGGGCCACCAGGCTACCGGGCTTCCCCGGCAGGCGGCTACCGCGCTCGTCCGTGATGAGCGCAACGTGATGCCCGCGCCGTTCCAGCTCGACCGCCAGGGCAAAGGCCGGGATCAGGTGCCCGCCCGTGCCCCCCGCAGCCAGAACATAGTGCCGGGTGGTGCCGCTCATAACTTGATGCCTACGCTGGCGAGCGAAAAGCGCTCGCGCCGGATGAAAGGATTACGCCGGGTAATGGCCAGAAGAAAGCCCGCCCCCAGGCACAGCGCCACGGTAGACGAACCGCCATAAGAGATCAGCGGCAGGGTCATGCCCTTGGACGGGAACAATTGCAGGTTGACCAGGATGTTGATGAACGCCTGCCCGCCGATCTGGGCGATCAGGCCCGCCGCTGCCAGAGTGGTGAACAGGTCTTCCTCGTCCAGCAGGCGCACCAGCACGCGGGCGACCAGGGCCAGATAGAGGATCACGATCACCAGGCAGGCGAGCAGCCCGAACTCTTCCCCGATGACGGAAAAGATGTAGTCCGTATGCGCTTCGGGCAGGCCCAGCTTGCGCGTGCCCAGCCACAGGCCCGAACCGGTCCAGCCGCCCGAAAGTAGGGTCCGCTGCGCCAGGTCGACCTGGTCGAAGGCGGAACCGCCGCCCAGGAAGGCGTCGATGCGATGGCGGGCATTGTCATAGAACATGTAGGCCAGGGCCACGAAGGCCATGCCCCCGCCCCCGGCCAATCCGATCAGCTTGATCGACATGCCGCTCATCATCACCAGAACGAACCACACGCCGATGAACAGGACTGCTGAGCCAAAGTCCGGCTGGGCCATCAGCAACAGCGCGATCAGCCCCATCAGGCCGGTAGAGACTGCGACGACCGGCAGGTTCGGATCGCGCACCCGCCACGACAGGATCCAGGCCATGCAGATGGCAAAGGCGGGCTTGAGGAATTCCGACGGTTGCAGCGACATGCCGAGGTTGAGCCAGCGCCTCGCTCCGTTCACGCTTGTCCCCACGACCGGGACCAGCATCAGCGCGACCAGCATGGCAAAGCCCAGGACGATGCCGGCGCGGCGCGCCATTTCCTTGGGCAGCATCGAAGCGCCGATCATCGCGATCAGCCCGACGAACTGCCAGCGGATATGCATGGTGAAGAAGTACAGGTCGTCCAGTCGCACCGCCGCAGTGGACAGCCGCCGGGCACTGGCCGGAGAGCTGGCCGCGACCGCCGCCGTGCCGATCGCCATCAGCGTCAGGATCAGGAACAGCAGCGTGCGGTCAATCTCGCGCCACCAGATCGCCAGTTCGCTGCGGCGGTTGCGCACCGGGCGGGAAATGCCGCCTTCCACGCCAACCTTGCCGCCACGGGGCACAACGGGAGGATAGGTTGCCATCAGGCGCACCCCGGAATTGCGGCCGTGCTGCCCTCTGGGCTGAGCAGGGTCTGCACGATCTGACGGAACGTATCGCCCCGCGCTTCATAGTCGCGGAACTGGTCGAAACTGGCGCAGGCGGGAGACAGCAGGACCACGTCGCCCGGCTTGGCCGCCGCCATGGCTTGCTGGATCGCCTCGCACAGCATTTCGCTGCGGGTGACAGGCATGTACGGGCCCAGCAGGTCGGCGAACAGCGGCCCGGCATCGCCAATGGTATAGGCCGCCGCGACATTGCCAAAGAACGGCGCGCATTCGTCCAGATCGTCGCCCTTGGGCAGGCCGCCCAGGATCCAGTGCACCCGGCGCGACGGATGAGGCGGAAAAGCCGCAAGGGCTGGCGCGGTAGAGGCGGGATTGGTTGCCTTGCTGTCGTTGATGAACAGCACGCCGTTCGCTTCGGCCACGCGCTCCATCCGGTGCGGCAGGCCGCGGAAGCTGGCCAGGGCCGGTCGCCACTGCGCGGGTGTGAGGCCCAGAGCCTCGACAATGGCCACGGCCACGGCGGCATTCTGCAGGTTGTGCGGCCCTTGCAGGCTGGGCCATTCGGCCTGGAGCGCCAGCAGGTCCTGTCCGTCGACGCTCTGCACGCAGCCCGCTTCATGCCGCGCCGCTTCGCGCATGGCGATGGCCCGCGTCTCGTCATCGCCCATGCCGAACACGGCGACCTGGTCGGGCCGCTGCATGGCAAACAGCCGCGCCTTGGACGCGGCATAGCCGGCAAAACCATCGTACCGATCCAGGTGGTCCGGCGTGATGTTCAGCAGGGCCGCGACTTCGCAGTGGAGCGAATGGGTCAGGTCGATCTGATAGCTCGACAGTTCCAGAACATAGACCCCGCCCGCGTCGAGCGGATTGGCGCCCAGGATCGGCAGGCCGATATTGCCGCCCATCCGGCACGGCAGCGCTGCCGATTGCAGGATGTGGTGGACCAGCGCGGTGCAGGTTGACTTGCCATTGGTGCCGGTGATCCCCACCACCCGGTGCGGGGGCAGCTGCGGACGGGCGAGCGCGAACAGTTCGATGTCGCCAATCACCGGAACGCCAGCCGCCTCGGCCACGCGGGCAATCGGATGGGTGTTGAGCGGCACGCCCGGCGAAACGACGATCCCGGCATAACCCGTCAGGTCGATGTTCAGCGGATCGGCCAGCTCCACGCGGCCCTCCAGCGCGCGGCGCGGCTCCTCGCGGCTGTCCCAGGCCGTTACCTGCGCGCCGCCCGCCAGCAGGCTTTCGACAGCCGCCATCCCCGAGCGGGCCAGCCCCAGTACGGCATAGCGCTTGCCGGAAAAGGCAGTCGTCGTGATCATCGCAGTTTGAGCGTCGACAGTCCGATCAGGGCCAGGACGATCGAGACGATCCAGAAGCGGATCACCACGGTCGATTCCTTCCAGCCGAGTTGTTCGAAATGATGGTGTATCGGGGCCATCTTGAACACCCGCTTGCCGGTCCGCTTATAGACCGCAACCTGGATGATCACCGAAAGCGCCTCAGCCACGAACAGGCCGCCGACGATGCCCAGCACGATTTCATGCTGCGCGGCCACGGCGATGGCACCCAGCGCCCCGCCCAGGGCGAGGCTGCCGGTGTCGCCCATGAACACGGCAGCGGGCGGCGCGTTGAACCACAGGAAGGCCAGGCAGGCCCCCATGATCGCGGCGCACAGGATTGCCAGCTCGCCCGCGCGCGGCACGTGCGGAATGCCCAGATAGCCGGCAAAGTCCGCGCGGCCCGCCAGATAGGCAATGATGGCAAAGGTTCCGGCGGCGATGACCACCGGCATGGTGGCAAGCCCGTCCAGCCCGTCGGTCAGGTTCACGGCATTGCCCGCGCCGACGATCACGAAGGCGGCAAAGACGTAATAGAACGGCCCCAGCGGGATGTAATAGCCGGTCAGGAACGGGATATAGAGGTTGGTATCGACCTCGTTGACCAGGATCCACGAGGCAAGGCCCGCGACCAGGAATTCCGCCGCCAGCCGCACCCGGCCCGGAACCCCGGCGGTCGTGCGCTTCTTGACCTTGTCGTAATCGTCCAGAAAGCCGATCGCGCCAAAGCCCAGCGTTACCGCGATGCAGGCCCAGACCAGCGGGCTGGTCAGGTCCATCCACAGCAGCATCGACACGGCCAGCGCGACCAGGATCATCAGGCCGCCCATGGTCGGCGTACCGCGCTTGGCCAGGTGCGATTTCGGCCCATCCTCGCGGATCGGCTGCCCCTTGCCCTGCCGCACGCGCAGCATCGCGATAAAGCGCGGGCCGATGATCAGGCCCAAGACGAGCGCCGTCATCAGCGCGGCACCCGCGCGGAAGGTCTGATAGCGGATGAGGTTCGCCAGCCCCTCGAAATGGAAATACTGCGCGATCAGGTAAAGCATTCCTGATCCTAGTCCTTTTGCTGCGCGAGCGCGGCGACCAAAGTCCCCAACCCGACCGAATTCGATCCCTTGACGAGGATCGCGTCGCCGCCTTCCACGCCATGCGCCCTGAGCGCGTCAAGTGCTTCAGCGGCCGTACCGCAATGCGCGAAGCCGATGTCCTTGCCAAGCGCGCCGTTGGCCGCTTTCCCCAGTTCATCGGCCAGGGCCTGCATCTCGCCGCCAACCAAGATCGCAAAGTCCGCACCAGAAGCTTCGAGCGGCTCGATCAGGGCGGCGTGATAGGCCGGGCCATGCTCTCCCAGTTCCTTCATCGCGCCGAGCACGGCGATCCGCCGACGGGCCGGGGTCGCACCCAGCTGTGCCAGGGTGACGCGCATCGAGGCGGGGTTGGCATTGTAGCTTTCGTCGATCAGCAGGGCACGGCCCGAGCCATCGCCCGCCGGTGCCGGGATGGAGTGACGCTGCCCGCGCCCCTTCAGCCCCTGCATTTCGGCCAGAGCAATCCCGGCGGCGCCCAGGTCTCCGCCCGCCGCGCCGACTGCGGCCATGACGGCCAGCGAATTGGTGATCCAGTGCTCTCCGGGTTCGGCCACCGTATAGCAGATGCGCCGCGCCCCCAGGTCTGCCGTGACCAGCGAGCCACCACCGGGAGCAGGCACCGCATCGAGCAAGCGGACATTGGCATGGGCTGCGCGACCGAAGGAAACGACGGTGATCCTGCGCTGCTCGGCGGCTGCCTTCAGGCGATCGAACTGCGGGCTGTCCGCCGGGATGATTGCCACCCCGCCCGGTTCCAGCCCTTCAAAGATTTCCGCCTTGGCATCGGCAATCCCTTCAAGGCTGCCGAGGTTTTCGATGTGCGCCGGGGCAATCGCAGTGATCACGGCCACGTGCGGGCGGACCTGCGCGGTGAGGGCGCGGATTTCGCCCGCGTGGTTCATGCCCATTTCGAACACGCCAAAACGGCTGCGCGCGGCCATGCGCGCCAGGCTGAGCGGCACGCCGACATGGTTGTTGTAGCTCTTGACCGAACGGTGCGCCTTGCCCCGGCTGGAGCGGTCCAGCGCCGCAAAGATTGCTTCCTTAACCCCGGTCTTGCCCACCGAGCCGGTTACGCCGATCACGGTCGCATCCACGCGGTTTCGCGCGGCTTTTGCCAAAAGCTCAAGTGCGGTTGAGGTGTCCTGGACCAGCACGTGCGGGCCATCGACCGGACGGTCCACGACCACCGCCGTTGCCCCCCGCGCGAAGGCCATGTCGACGAAGCGGTGCCCGTCCATGCTTTCGCCTTTCAAAGCGAAGAACAGGTCGCCGGGAACGACATCGCGGCTGTCGATCTCGACCCCCGATACCTGGAAATCGCCAAAGGCCACGCCGCCGGTCGCCCGCGCGATGTCAGCCGCATCCCACAGGGCGAGGCCGAGCAGGTCGGTGGGTTCGATCGGCCATTCAAGGATCTTGGCTAGTGCGTTCATGCTGCACACTCCCTGGCAACGGCCACATCGTCGAAGGGCAGGATGCGGCAATCCGTTCCCGCGCCGATGATCTGGCCTTGCTCGTGGCCCTTGCCGGCCACCAATACGATATCGTCCGCCTGCGCCTCGGTAATCGCCGTCGCAATCGCCGCGCGGCGGTCTGCCACTTCGCGCAGGCCCGCGCCGCCGCCAAGCACCTGGCTGCGGATCACTGCCGGGTCTTCGCCGCGCGGATTGTCATCGGTCACGATGCCCAGGTCGGCCTGCTCCGCCACGACCTTGCCCATCGGCGCGCGCTTACCCATGTCCCGGTCGCCGCCCGCGCCGAACACCACGATCAGCCTGCCCATGCAATGCGGGCGCAGCGCGGCGATGGCGGCTTCCAGCGCATCGGGGGTGTGGGCGTAGTCGACATAGATCGGCGCGCCGGTGCGGGTGATCGCCGCACGCTCCAGCCGACCGCGCACGGGTTGCAACCGGGTCAGCGCATCGAACACTTGGTCCGCCGCTCCGCCCGTTGCCAGGGCGAGCCCAGCCGAAACCAGCGCATTGGCGGCCTGATAGGCGCCGATCAGCGGCAGGTTCAGCTTGCGCGTGTGCCCCGCAAATTCGATCTCCAGCGCCTGGCCAAGCTGCCCCGGCGTGCGCGAGATCAGGCGGATGCCATCAGCATCGGCACCCTGGCCAACGCCCAGCAGGCGAAGACCGCGCTGGCGACCGTGCTGCACCGCGCGCTGGCTCCATTCGTCGTCCATCCAGACGACAGCAGTGCCAGCAGGATCGACCACTTCATCAAACAGCCGCATCTTGGCCGAGAAGTAATCGTCCATGTCCTTGTGATAGTCGAGGTGATCGCGGCTGAGATTGGTGAAGGCCGCTGCCGCGACACGCGGCCCTTCGCTGCGGAATTGCGACAGGCCGTGGCTGCTCGCTTCAAAGGCGACGTGGGTGATCCCCTCGCGCGCCAGACCGCTCAGGTTGGCGAGGAACGTGACGATGTCCGGCGTGGTCAGGCCGGTGGAGACGCTTTCGTCTGCCGTGGTCACGCCCAGCGTGCCGATCGAGGCAGAGCGGTGTCCGGCCATCCGCCAGATCTGCCGTGTCAGTTCCACCGTGGACGTCTTGCCGTTGGTCCCCGTCACCGCCACCACGGTTTCCGGCATGGGCGCAAAGAAGCCGGCAGCCAGCCGGGCAAAGGTCCGGCGCGGATTGCTGGAGCCAATGTGAACCGCGCCGCTGACCTGCACTTCAGGCCGGGCCACCACGGCAACTGCCCCGGCGGCGATGGCGGCTGGAATGAAATCCTCGCCATTCACCGCCGCGCCCTGGAACGCACCGAATACGGTGCCGGGGGCCACCTTGCGATGGTCGATGGCAAAGCCGGTCACCTGAAGGTCGCTGCCGCTGGCCAGGGCAATGTCAGCCCCTTCGGCCAGCATGCCCAGCCTCATTCTCCCTCTCCCTTGCCCACCAGCGGGGCCAGGTCGGAAATGTCCACGTCGCGCGTGGCATCGGGCATGATGCCCAGCAGCGGTCCAATGCGCGGCACGAGACGGCCCACCACCGGCGCGGCGTTCCATGCCGCGGTGCGCTGGCCGGAAGTGGCCACGGTGCCCTGCGGTTCGTCGAGCATAGAAATCACCACATAACGCGGATGATCCATCGGGAAGGCAGCGGCAAAGGTGGCAACCAGCGAGGTGCGGTTGTAGCCGCCCGCCCCCGGCTTTTCCGCCGACCCGGTCTTGCCGCCGACGCGGTAGCCGACCGCATTGGCCTTCTTGCCGGTGCCGATATCCACGATCAGGCGCAGCAGCTGGCGCATCCGGGCGCTGGTGCTGGCCTTGAACACGCGGCGCCCCGGCACGAACTGGCCCGGCTCCAGCTTGTTGAGCGTGGCCGGACGCCAGATGCCGCCGTTGACCAGCGCGGCATAGGCGCTGGCAAGGTGGAGCGGGGTGACTGCAATGCCATGGCCATAGGACACGGTCATGGTGGTGATCCGCGACCAATCCCCCTTGGGCCACAGCGGAAAGCCGCGCGCGGGCAGTTCGATCTGGGCGCGCTGGTTCATGCCCAGCGCCTTCATCGTCTGGTTGAGCCGCACGCCGCCCACTTCATCGGCAATCTGCGCCGTGACGATGTTCGACGAATGGATCAGTGCTTCGGGGACGTTGAGCGATTCGCCCAGCGCGTGGCTGTCGCGGATCTGGAACCCGCCGATCGCAATCGGGCGACTGGATTGATAGCGGCGCGCCATGTTCGTGACCACGCCGGCGTCGATGGCGGCGGCAACGGTGATCGGCTTGAAGGTCGAACCCAGTTCATAGACCTGGTTGGTCACCCGGTTGAAGATGAAGCCTTCGTTGGCGCGGTTGATCAGGTTCGGGTTGAACGAGGGGAGCGAGGCCAGGGCCACGACTTCGCCGGTATCGACGTCCATCACGATCCCGGCGGCGCCCTTGGCGTTCGATTCCGCCATCCCGCGCGAGAGTTCTTCTTCCAGCGCGCCCTGCACGCGGGCGTCGATGGCCAGGGCGGCGGGAATGCCGCGCTGGGCGGGATCGGTCAGGCGCTTGTCGAACACTTCTTCCATGCCGACGCGGCCATGGCCATCGGCCCCGACAAAGCCTAGGACGTGCGCGGCCATGGACCCTTGCGGATAGAACCGCTCCGTCTCGCGCGGGAATTCCAGCGCCGGCTCGCCCAGGGCGTGCACGCGGTTGGCGTCCTCGGGCAGGATGCGGCGGCGCAGGTAACCGGGGCGCCCTTCGGCCAGCCGCGCGGCCAGCGCGTTGACTTCGAGGTCCGGGAAAATCTTGACCAGTTCTTCGGCCACCTTGCGGGGCGAGCTGACCAGCGGCGAGCCGTCGGTGCCCAGGGCCGTTGGATTGTACCACAGCGCATAGGCCGGGAAGGCGCGGGCCAGCGGCACGCCATTGCGGTCCACGATGTCGGCCCGCGCCGGGACCAGCAGGGTGCCCCACTGCTGCTGCGCCGGAGCGTCTCCGAAAAAGCCGAGATAGAAAATCCGCAGCACCGCCGCGCAGGCGATGAAGGCAAAACCCAGAATGACCCACAACACGCGCCACTTCGCCATCAGCAGGCTGCGGGCGCGAACGTTTACCAGCGCGCCCCGGCCTGAAGTGATCGTCGTGGAAACCGCGATGGTGGTCATTCGTGCCGGACCCCCTGACGGTCGAGCGTGCCAAGCCGCGCGCTGAGCGTGGCGTCGGTGGTGGCCTTGCGCTTGGCCGCGGCGGGTTCAGCCGCCATCGCCTTGCCGGTCAGCGGGCTGACCATGGCGGTCAACATGCTGGCTTCCTGGGGCACGTCGGCATTGGCCACGCGGATCGGGCTGGGCGCATCGGGGCCGCGCGGCTTGCCGAGGTCAGCGAGCTGGCGCTCGCCTTCCAGGTACTGCCCGGCAGCCGGAGCCTGATAGCCGAATTCCACTTCGTTCAGCGCGCGCAACTGCTGCTGGTTGGCGCGGGTCTGGAACTCGGTTTCCAGCAGCAGCTTGTCCTGCTTCACCGCCAGGATCTGGCGCTCGGCCAGGCGAACCTGGCTTTTCACCGCATTGACCTTGAAAGTCAGGACCACGGTAAAGGTCAGGCAGACGAGCAGCACAGCCGCCCAGCCGATCGAACGCATCCGGTCACGGGTCAGGTTCATGCGGCCTTCCTTTCATGCGGTGGCGCGTCGGTGCGCACGGCGGAACGCAAAGTGGCAGAGCGGGCGCGCGGGTTGCGCTCCAGCTCGGCAGCAGAGGGGCGCACTGCCTTGGCGACCTGGGCAAAGGTCGGCGCGGCGGCAGGCGCATTGATCGGCAAGTGGCGCGAGGCATTGGCCACGGCACCGCTGGCTTCGCGCAGGAAGTTCTTCACGATGCGGTCTTCCAGGCTGTGAAAGCTGACCACGGCCAGCTTGCCGCCCGGAACCAGCAGCTTTTCGGCAGCAGCCAGACCGGCGCGCAGTTCGTCCAGTTCGGCGTTCACATGGATGCGGATCGCCTGGAAGCTGCGGGTGGCCGGGTCTTTCGGCGCGCCGGGGCGATAGCCCAGCGCCTTGCGCACGACCTGCGCCAGCTGCCCCGTGGTCGAAAGCGGGCGGGCGGCAACGATGGCGCGGGCGACGCGGCGAGACTGACGTTCCTCGCCATATTCGTACAGCACGTCGGCAATCGTGCTTTCGTCGGCAGTGTTCAGGAAATCCGCAGCGCTTTCGCCGTCCTGGCCCATGCGCATGTCCAGCGGGCCATCGGACGAAAAGGCAAAGCCGCGCTCGGCCTGGTCCAGCTGCATCGACGAAACGCCGATATCCATGACCACGCCATCGACCTGGGCCACGCCCGCTTCGGCCAGCGAGTCCAGCATTTCGGAGAAGCGGCGCGGGTGGAGCACCAGCCGGGGCGGGCTTTCCCCGGCCTCGCTCCATCCGCGGCCGCCCATGATCGCATCGGGGTCGCGATCAAAGGCATGAACGCTGGCCCCGGCATCGAGCAAGCGGCGGGTATAGCCGCCCGCGCCAAAGGTCGCGTCAACGATAACGGCGCCGGGGGCGGGCGCCAGAGCGGCAATCACTTCGTCGAGCAGGACGGGAATGTGCGGGGCGGCGGTCACTTGCGCCCCTTTCCGTTGCGGGCCTGCTGGGCCAGGTCGAGGCAGGCTTCCTGCGCATCTTCCCAACCGGCACCCATTTCAGCCAGGACGTCCGGGCTCCAGATGGTGAACTGCTTGCCGCCGCCCTGGAAGAACGCCGCATCGGTGAGCGCGCCCAGCTTGAAGAAGCGCTCGGGCAGGATGAAGCGGCCACTGTCATCAAAGGGCACGCGGGCAAAGCCGTAAAGCTGCTGGGCGCGCAGATCGCGGTCGAAATCCTGGCCGCGTTCCAGCGCAACGCGTTCTTCGCGGTCCAGCTCGTTTTCGAATTCGGCGACGCGCGACAGGCCAAAGCCAGTCAAGCACTTCCAGCGCGGGTGCTTGGCAATGCACAGGACGCGTTCGCCCAGGCCGGAATCGCGGACGGCCTTGCGGAAGTCAGGGGGCAGCACAAAGCGGCCCTTTTCGCCCAACAGCGAAAAGCCCTGGCCACTATATGCAATAGGCTTGCCCGCCTCCACGTGTTGCCCCGCTCAAATCCGGGATCGCTCCCGCTTGCCGAAAAGATCGATTTTCCCCGCCTCCCGCCGCGCGCCCCCGCGACCGGATCACCTGAAAAGGTGCTCGGCATGGAATTTCGATGTCGATGAAACGGTTACTTACCGTTGCTTTGCCGGGGATGGAAGG
Organism: Novosphingobium sp. NPDC080210; assembly: GCF_050281025.1. NCBI lineage: Bacteria > Pseudomonadati > Pseudomonadota > Alphaproteobacteria > Sphingomonadales > Sphingomonadaceae > Novosphingobium > Novosphingobium sp. NPDC080210. Next base: position 483,152 of record NZ_JBNNWL010000002.1, on the reverse strand, counting down.
GAAAAACGCGGGAAATCACGGGATAAAACGGTAAACCACGCATTTCCAAGGATTTTCAGGACAGAAATTTTAGCATCACATCTCTTTGTTCTGGTTTTGTTTTTACGGAAAAGTGCCGTGTTTGCGGCAGCAGGCACAGGCCTACCCCGACGTTCCCGCAATTTCCCCGATTTGGTCGAATCAACGCGCCGCGAAAGCGGCGTCGAGCAGCCAGGAGAAGGCTTTCTCACCCTCGCCCGATGGATCATCGCGCTCGATCAGCGCGGCATCGGCCAGTACGATCACGCGGCCCTGGCCAATCGCGCAGGTCACCGCCAGCCCCTCGCCCCACAGGCGGCAGTTGGACTGCCCGCGCGTGGCAAGCTGGCCCGGCAAGTTCACCGGAACCGCAAGGCCCATGACTTCACGCGCCTTGCGTCCGAATGGCTGGTGTTCGTCAAACAAGAGGTCCAGCCCCCACCGCCCCAGGATCGGCGAGAGCAAGGCCACCGCTTGCGGGCGGCGCGGATCGCCCAGCGGGAAGGCGGATTCCTCGGTCAGCGCCGGATCGGCCAGCAGCAAGAGCCGCCCGCCCGCGTTGACCCAGTCGTCCAGCGCCACGTTCTCCGTCGGCGTCAGCGCGCGGGGCTGGGCCATGACCAGGCGGCGCAGCTTGCCCAGCGTCTGCGGCGTCAGCGTATCGAGCGGCTCGATCGCGCCTTTTTGCGATAGGGTGCCCCGCGCCCAGTGCGGTTGCTCATCCGATTTCAGGGATGCGGCCAGGTCCGGGCTTTCGGACCACAGGATCGGCAAGGTCGTGAACAGGCCGACCGGGCCGCCGGGCGCTGGTTCCTTCCCCCGCGCCCACAGCGCTATCGCGGCGAGTACCGCCACGACCAGTCCAGCCGCGAGTGCAATCTTGCGCAAGTTAGCGCGGCGCATCCGGCTGGGCGCTGCCCTTGGCTGGTTCAGGCTCCACCGGGGCGGCAGAGGGGACCACGCCAATATCGGCCAGCGGATCGGATTTCACCGTGGATTCGCCCGCCGCTTCCTGCGCCGAGGGGGTCCGGCCCGTCTGTTCGGCCAGCCGCGCGCGATCGTTGATGACATTGGCCAGCCCCACGACCAGCAGGACTGCCGCGATGCCGAACAGGCCCGCTTGCAGGCGCTGCACGGCCTGCCCGCGCAGTTCGCGCGCCGAGGGCGGAACAAAGTGCTGCGGGCCTTCCAGCGGCGGCGTTACCCGGTGTGACGGTTGCGTTGCCATTCTGGCTGGATGCTACCCGATCAGGCCAGCCAAGGGAAGACCGGAAGCCCCTTCGCGCGGAGCCACTCCGCATTGTACAGGCTGGAGAGATAGCGGAAGCCCGTATCGCACAGGATCGTCGCGACGCGCGGATCCTCGCGCCCCTCGGCAACCAGCTGGCGGCCCAGTTCAACCGCCCCGGCCACGTTGATGCCGGATGACAGGCCCAGGCACAGCCCTTCTTCCTTGAGCAGGCGGGCGACCCATTCCAGCCCTTCCTCATCCGAGATGCGGAACTGGGTGTCGATCGGCGCGCCTTCCAGGTTGGCGGTGATCCGGCCCTGCCCAATCCCTTCGGCCACGGAATTGCCCTCGGCCTTCAGCTCGCCGTGCGCGTAATAGTTGTACAGCGCCGCGCCGTGCGGGTCGGTCAGGGCGATGCGGATATTCTCGTCAAAGGCCTTCAGCCCCAGGCCCACCCCGGCGATGGTCCCGCCGGTTCCGGCTGCGCAGGTAAAGCCGTCGATCCGGCCGTCCAGCTGCTCCCACAGTTCAGGCGCGGTGCTTTCGATATGGGCCTTGCGGTTGGCGATATTGTCGAACTGGTTGGCCCAGACCGCGCCTTCGGTTTCCTCGGCCAGGCGGCGCGAGGTGTGGACGAAGTGGCCAGGGTTGGAAAACGGCGCGGCCGGAACCAGGACCAGTTCCGCCCCAAGCGCGCGCAGCGTGTCCATTTTCTCGCGCGACTGGGTTTCGGGCATGACGATGACCGTCTTGTAGCCCAGCGCATTGGCGACCAGCGCCAGGCCGATCCCGGTATTGCCCGCCGTCCCTTCGACAATCGTGCCGCCGGGTTTCAGCAGGCCCTTTTCCTCGGCATCGCGGACGATCCAAAGCGCCGCCCGGTCCTTTACCGAGGCCCCGGGATTGGCAAATTCGCACTTGCCCCAGATTTCGCAGCCAGCCGCCTCGCTCGGTCCTTCCAGCAGGACAAGCGGGGTATTGCCAATCAGTTCGAGCGTATCGCTCTTCGCAGAAGGTGCATTCATGCTGACAGAGGTAGGTTTGCCGGGCCCATGGCGCAATCGAATTGCGCTTGAGCCCATGAAACTTAGTCTTCCGGAGCGATCGTGACCTTCAGCCCGTCCAGCGCGTCGGACATTTCGATCTGGCACGACAGGCGCGAGGTTTCGTTGCGATGGTCGGTCGAATCGAGCAGGTCGTTCTCGTCCTCGCTCAGCGCGCTGACCTTGTCGGCAAAGGCCGGGTCGACATAGACATGGCACGTGGCGCACGAGCAGCAACCGCCGCACAGGGCCAGCAGCTCGTCGAAACCGTTGTCGCGGATCGCTTCCATCACGGAAACGCCAGCGCTGGCTTCGATTTCCTTTTCCTCACCGGCACGGTTGACCACGACAAGCTTCGGCATTTCGGACGATCCTTTTCGCTTGCGCCCCCTATCGGCGCTTTGGCGGGGCTGCTAACCACTCGGCCTTCCTTTGGCAAGCGGGACTCTGGCGGATGGGCCTTAGTGCAGAGCAGATCAAGGCCGGGCTGGACTGGGTTGCCGCGCGCGAACCGGGCATTGCCCGCGCGCTGGAACGGGCCGGCTATCCCGAGCCGCGCATTCGTCCGACCGGCCATGTCACCATGATGCGGACCATCGTCGGCCAACAGGTCAGCGTGGCCGCCGCCGCCTCGATGTGGCGCAAGTTCGAGGACTTTGCCGGAGCCGAGCCGGACCCGCACCGGGTGCTGGATGCGGACTTTGACACCCTGCGCGCCTGCGGCCTGTCGCGGCAGAAGCAGGGCTATATGCGCTCCCTGTGCGAACTGGTCGTGTCGGGCGGGCTGGATTTCAGCGCCCTGCCCGCCGATGACGAGGAAGCAATTGCCCTGCTCACCCGGATCAAGGGCATCGGGCGCTGGTCGGCGGAAATCTACCTGCTGTTCGCGGAAGGACGGCCCGACATCTGGCCCGCCGGGGACTTGGCCGTCCAGGCCGGGCTAGCAAAGCTGCTCGGCCTGGACGAGCGGCCCAACGAAAAGGCGACCCGGGGGCTCGCTGAAGGCTGGAGGCCGCATCGGGGTGCGACCGCCATCTTCACCTGGCATTGCTATAACAACCCGGCCCTGTAAGCTCTGCTAACAGCGATGTAAGGGACTATCGGGGGGTTCAGAGGATGCACAAGACGATCTTCATTACCGGCGGCGCTTCGGGAATCGGGCGCGCGGTTGCGGTCAAGTTCGGCCAGCAGGGCTGGTTCGTCGGGATTGCCGACATCAACGAAGCCGGAGCCCGCGAAACCGCAGCCATGCTCCCCGCGGGTAAAAATTCCGTTCACAAACTGGATGTTAGGGACCGCGAAGCGTGGGACGAGGCTCTGGCCGCTTGCGCCAAGGCAAGCGGTGGGCGGATCGACGTGGTGTTCAACAATGCCGGCGTTCCGCTGGGCGGCAGCCTGATCGAAAACAACACGGCCGAGATCGAACGCTGCCTGGACATCAACCTGAAAGGCGTGCTGTTCGGCGCGCAAGCGGCTCACCCCTGGCTGAAGGCCAGCGCGCCGGGTTCGTGCCTGCTGAGCACCGCCAGCGCCGCCGGAATCTATGGCACGCCGGGCGCCTCGGTCTATTCCGCCACCAAGTTCGGCGTGCGCGCACTAACCGAATGCCTCGATGCCGAATGGGCGCCCGACCAGATCAAGGTCTGCGACCTGATGCCGGGCTTCATCGATACCCCGCTGATCGACATGAATCCCAATGCCGGATCGAACGAGGACATCCGCAGCCGCGTGGTCGAGGCCGGGCTGGAAATCACCCCCGTATCCGAAGTGGCCGAAGCCGCGTGGAAGGCCGTCCACGGCAAGGACCTCCACAACCGCGTCGGCAAGACCGCCCACCGCCTGGCCTTCGCCGCGCGGTGGATGCCCGGGCAATTGCGCAAGCAGACCCGCAGCAGTCTGAAACCGCTGGGGGGCTGAGGCCAACGCCGTTGCAATTGATCTGCGGTACCTGCTCCCTCACCCGCTCGTGGTGAGTAGGTGCTGAAGCCGCAGGCTGAAGCGCCGTCTCGAACCACAGCTGCCCATCCGGTCCTTCGAGACAGCCCCTCAGCCTGCGGCTTCGGCGCTTCCTCAGGACGAACGGTTTACCGATAAGGCCCCACCCCCTCGCCATTGCGAGGAGCGCAATAACGATGTTTTCTAGAGATAACCCTCGATCACCCGCGCCATGGCCGCATCTCGGGCGGAGAGGCCGTCCGCGTCGTGCGTCGTCAGGGTCATTTCCACCCGGTTATAGACGTTGAACCATTCCGGGTGGTGATCCGCCTTGTCGGCGTAAATCGCCACGCGGGTCATGAAGCCAAAGGCTTCGTTGAAATCGGCAAAGCGGAAAGTGCGGACAATCGCCTTGCCGTCTTCGCGCAGGGTCCAGTCCGGAAATTCGGACAGGAGTGCGGAGACTTCGGCGTCGGTCAGGCGGGAAATGGACATGGCCGATCATTCCCCCAAGCAGGCCAAGGATGCAAGCGCGATCGGCCCGGGCCAGCCAAACCTTGGCATGGCCGCGCCTTTGCCCTATCGCCCTCAGCCGATGGGCACCTGCCGACTTTCCGCGACTGATCTGGCCTGCCGCCGCGGCGACCGGCTGCTGTTCGCGCGCCTGTCCTTTGCGCTGGAAAGCGGCTCGGCGCTGCAACTGGCCGGCTCAAACGGGATCGGCAAGTCCAGCCTGATCCGCATCCTGGCCGGATTGCTGCCCCCCTTTGCCGGATCGGTCAGCCGCGAGGGGGCGATTGCCTTGCTGGACGAACGCCCCGCGCTGGACCCGCACCTGCCATTGGGCCGCGCACTGGGCTTCTGGCAGGGGATCGATGGTCCGGCCGACAATGACGCAGTGCGCCTTGGCCTGGGTGAACTGATGGACGTACCGGTGCGCTATCTTTCCACCGGCCAGAAAAAACGCGCGGCGCTGGCCCGGATGATCGGGCAGAAAGCACCGGTCTGGCTGCTGGACGAGCCGCTCAACGGACTGGATACGCGCGGCGTTGCCCTGGTCGAGGAACTGGCGGCAGAGCATTGCCGGGGCGGCGGCATTGCCGTCATCGCCTCGCACCAGCCGTTCACCTTGCCCGATATGCAGCGCATCGAACTGAAGGACTTTGCCGCATGAGCATGTTCTTCGCCCTGCTGCGGCGCGATCTGGCGCAATTGCTGCTGGGCGGAAGGCGCGGCGGCGCACTGCTGCCAGTGCTGTTCTTCCTGGCCGTGGCCATGCTCTATCCCTTTGCCGTCGGACCGGACGCGCCGGTTCTGGCCCGGACCGGCGGCGGGGTGATCTGGGTCGCGGCCCTGCTCGCGGCGATCCTGCCGCTCGACCGCCTGATCGAGCCGGACCTGGAACTGGGCATGTTCGACCAATGGTCCTTGCGCGGAATCAGCGAGGAACTGCTGGTCGCGGTGCGCGTCCTGGCCCACTGGCTCAGCTTTGGTCCGCCGCTGATGCTGGCCGCCCTGCCCGCCTCGGCCCTGGTCGGGATCGACGGGGAGAAGCTGTGGCTGGTGGAACTCGGCCTGCTCGCCGGAACGCCGGGTCTTGCCGCGCTGGGCGTGATGGTCGCCGCCATCACCGCCGGCCTGCGCGGCGGTGCGGCGCTGGGCGGTCTGCTCGCGATCCCGCTGGCCGTGCCGCTGCTGGTGTTCGGTGCGGGCAGCCTGGCCGTAGGCGGCGAGTCCGGACTGGGCCTGACCGCTGCCTTCAGCCTGGTCCTGCTGGCGATCACGCCATTCGCGGCGGGCGCAGCGATCCGCTCCGGGCGGAGTTAGGGTTTCGCGCAGAGGACGCAGAGATTCGCGCTGCGTTTTAATGACCCGGAATAACCCACCCCGCTCAGACTGAGCCTGTCGAGGCCGGGTTGGCCGGAACGATTCACGCAAAGGCGCGAAGCAGAAAGGGAAGGCGCGAAGGCCTCACGCCGTCACCCCGGCGCAGGCCGGGGCCTAGTCCGAAACAGACACGCCGCAAAGCGGCTCAGATTCGTTTGTAGGGCTGGGCCCCGGCCTGCGCCGGGGTGACGACTGGGGCGACGTGCGCAAAAAACGTCACCCCTCTGCGTCCTCTGCGCTCTCTGCGCGAACCCAATTTCCATCGACTGGACAGCTCTTGCTTCGGCAATGCAAGAGCCACCAAAAACCCCTCAATAAGGCGGCTTGTCCAGGCCCTTCGGGCTCTTGGTAAAGATCTCGCACCCGTCTTCGGTAATCCCGATGGAATGCTCGAACTGGGCCGACAGCGAACGGTCGCGCGTTACCGCCGTCCAGCCGTCTTCCAGCATCTTCACCCCCGGCTTGCCGAGGTTGATCATCGGTTCGATGGTGAAGAACATGCCGGGGCGCAGCTCCGGGCCGGTTCCGGCGCGGGCGGCGTGGACCACTTCGGGTGCGTCGTGGAACAGGCGGCCCAGGCCGTGGCCGCAGAATTCGCGCACCACGCCGTAACGAAAACTTTCCGCATGCTTCTGGATCGCCGCGCCGATATCGCCCAGCCGCGCGCCGGGACGGGCGTGTTCAATGCCGATCATCAGGCATTCGTAAGTCACATCGACCAGCCGCCGCGCCTTGATCGGCACGTCGCCGACCAGGTACATCCGGCTGGAATCGCCGTGCCAGCCATCCAGCAGCGGGGTGACGTCGATATTGACGATGTCGCCTTCCTTCAGCGTCTTTTCCGAAGGAATGCCGTGGCAGACCACGTGGTTGATCGAGATACAGCACGAATGCTGATAGCCACGATAGCCCAGCGTGGCGGGGATCGCGCCGTTATCCAGCGTGAACTGGCGCACGAAATCGTCCAGCGCCGCCGTGGTCACCCCCGGTTGCACCATCGGCACCAGCGCATCGAGCGTTTCGGCGGCCAGACGGCCCGCCTTACGCATGCCTTCAAAGGCTTCGGGCCCATGAAGCTTGATCGTGCCGTCGCGCAGGACAGTCTCGTTGCCGGTAACGGTCTGGTATTGATTCATGCCCGTGACATAGGGGATGCCGCGCCAAATTGCGAGGGTAATGGACGATGCCCGCGTCCTCACCCCCGTTCGTGGTGAGGAGGGACCGAAATCGCAGATTGAGGGCCCGTCTCGAACCACGGCGCTCGGGCACTGTCCTTCGAGACGCCCTTTCAGCCTGTGGCTTCAAGAGCTCCTCAGGACGAACGGCTTGACTGGGGCAGATTTAGCGCCCTGCCGCAAATGCCGCGCGATATTCGGGCTTCACCGCCTTCAGCAGCGCGGGCGTGACCGGCAGGGTCACTTCATAGCTGCCTTCCGCATAGGGGCCGGCGGCATAGGGGTCGGCAATCAGCCCGATCCGGTTGAACTGCTGCTTGTTGGAAGAGCCGAGCAGGACCGTGACGTCCGATGGCGCCAGGCAATCGTCGAAGCTGTCGCCGCTGTTCCGGTCCACCGGCGCGCCGCGCCGTTCGGCGCGCTGCTTGTCCAGCGCATTGCAGAATGCGGGGCGCAGCGCTGCGTCAAAGGCCGCCTTGGAAACGAACAGGGTCAACACATCGCGCGCCTGCCCCGCCGCCTTGTCCCACAGCAGCGCACCCGTGCCGTAATTGCCATGGGCGCCGCCAGTGAATTCGTAATAGTCGCGCTTCAGGCTGAGCCAGCCGGGAAGGTCCGTGACCACGGTCCACTTGGTCGATTGGTCAAAGGGGTTGAATTCGAAATCCTCGGCCTTGGCCGCGCTTTCGCCTTCCTTGGCGATACTGGCCAGTTCCGCGCGGGCCTTGGCCATTTCGTTGTCCAGCTGGGCCTTCAGCGCGGGGATCCCCGCTGCAGCGGCAGGATAGGCATAGGAAAAGGAATAGCGCGGGTTTTGCGTCTTGATGTTCACCGCCTCGGCGGGCGGTGGCGCTTCGCTGGCGGGCGCGGTGGCGACTGCCGCGTCGCTGGCCGTGGGCGCAGGCGCGGGTTCTTCCTTCCCGCAGGCCGCAACCAGGATCAGGGAAGCCAGGACCAGGACTGCACGCATAGCAACAATTCCTCTCGCACTTGCCGCGCCGCTGCGGCTAGAGTGGGATCACGATGACAGACAAGAACGCCCTGATCCAGCCCGACCGCGGCCAGAAAGCCACCGCAATCCACCTTGTCGACAAGAAAGGTTTCGAAGCCTTCGTCAAGAGCTTGTCGCCGGTGCAGCGCGCCGCAATGGCCGCGCAGAAGTTCGAAGGCGAAGGCTATTCGCACGCGATCCTGCCGGACGGCGAGGACTGGTTCGCCGTTGCCGGGGTGGCCAATACGGAAAGCCTGTCGAGCTGGTGCATGGCCAAGCTGGCCGAAGTCCTGCCCGCCGGAACCTACCGCCGCGCCGGGGGTGAACCCGGCCCCGCCCTGTTCGGCTGGGTGACCGGCCAGTACCGCTTTGACCGCTATCTTTCCAAGCCCAGCGAGGAAGGGCCGCGCGTGCTTTTGACGCAGGACGTCAAGGCGATCGACACGGTTCTGGCCGAAGCCGCCGCCGTCGCCCTGGTCCGCGATCTGGTCAACACCCCGGCGGAGGACATGGGCCCGGCCCAGCTGGAGCACGAGGCGCAGCTGATCGCCAAGGCCCACCGCGCCGAATTCAAGGTGACCAGCGGCGACGCGCTGGAGCGCGGATTTCCGATGGTCCACGGGGTGGGCCGCGCCGCCGCGCGCAGCCATGCGCCGCGCATGATCGAACTGCACTGGGGCGATGAAAAGCACCCGAAGATCGCCCTTGTCGGCAAGGGCGTCTGCTTCGATTCCGGCGGGCTGGACATCAAGCCGAGCAGCGGGATGCTGCTGATGAAGAAGGACATGGGCGGCGCGGCCCATGCCCTCGCCCTGGCCCAGCTGATCATGCAGCAGGGGCTGAAAGTGCGGCTCCACCTGCTGATCCCCGCGGTGGAGAACGCGATTTCCGGCAATGCCTTTCGCCCCGGGGACGTCCTGCGCAGCCGCGCCGGGATCACCGTGGAAATCGGCAATACCGATGCCGAAGGCCGCCTTGTCCTGGGCGATGCCCTGACCCGCGCGGGCGAGGAAAACCCCGAACTGGTGATCGACTTTGCCACCCTGACCGGCGCGGCCCGCGTCGCGCTGGGGCCCGACCTGCCCGCGCTGATGACGCGGCGCGACGAAACGGCGGACGAATTGCTCAAGGCGGGCGAGGCGGCGGATGACCGCTGCTGGCGCTTGCCGCTGCACGACGGCTACCGCGAGTACCTGAAAAGCGACGTGGCCGATCTCAACAATTCGGCCTCGAACGGCTTTGCAGGCGCATCCGTGGCTGGCCTGTTCCTCGACCGCTTCGTGCCGGAAGGAACCGACTGGGCGCATTTCGACACCTTCGCCTGGCGGCCCAATGCCAAGCCGGGCCGGCCCAAGGGCGGCGAGGCGCTGGGCCTGCGCGCGGCCTGGGGTTTGCTCAAGGGCCGTTATGGATAACTTGCCTGCCGGGCAAAGCGGCGCTAATCGCCCGCTCTTCCGATTTGGGGACTCACCAGACTTGACCGCAACCGCGATCCCGACCGGGCAATTGGCCCTCTCCGGCCCGGCTGAAAAGCTGGACGCCGCGCATTGGCCGGTGCGCGGGGACCTGGCGCATATCCGCCTGGCCGGTCGCTGCTTCGTGCCGCACTATGCCGTGCCCATGCCGCAAAGCGTGGTCGCGGGCGGAGCCAAGCTGTTCGCGCTGAACAGTGCGGAATCGGACCTGCGCGAGGAACTGGCGGGCGGCACCCTGTTCAACGTGCTGGACATCACCGGCGGCTGGGCCTGGGGCCAGGTCGGCGAAGACGGCTGCGTCGGCTATCTGCCGGTCGAAGCGCTGGAAGAACGACGAAGCTAAGCCTGCGCCCGGCGCGCAGTCCCGCTCGTGCTGAGCTTGTCGAAGCACGCACTATCCTGCCGGTGAGGCATCCTTCGACAAGCTCAGGATGAGCGGACAAGACCGAGGGAACCGGGCCGGACCAACCGCTAGGTTTTGACCATGCCCCACACCGTATTCATCGATGGCGCCGCCGGAACCACCGGCCTCGAAATTGTCGAGCGCCTTTCGCCGCGCAGCGAATTCAAGCTGATCGTGCTGGACGACGAACAGCGCAAAAGCGCCTCGGCCCGCCGCGATGCCTTTCACGCGGCAGACTTTGCCGTGCTGTGCCTGCCCGACGATGCCGCGCGCGAAGCCGTGGCCATGGCCGAGGGCAGCAAGGTGCGGATCATCGACGCGTCGACCGCGCACCGGGTTGCCGATGGGTGGACCTATGGCTTTCCCGAAGTGGTCGGGCGCGAAGCCGTGGCCGCAGCAAACCGAGTGTCCAATCCCGGCTGCTATCCTACCGGGTTCCTTGGCCTGATCGCGCCGCTGGTCCGCGCGGGCGTCCTCCCGGCTGACTGGCCCTACACGGTCAATGCCGTTTCCGGTTATTCGGGCGGCGGCAAGGCGCTGATCCAGCGGTTCGAGGACGATCCCGACATTGCCTTCCGCACCTATGGCCTTGCCCTGGGGCACAAGCATGTCGGCGAAATGCAGACCTATGCCGCACTGGCCCATCCGCCGCTGTTTGCGCCCTCGGTGATCCCGGCGCACCGCGGCATGGTGGTGGAAGTACCGCTGCCGCTGTCGGCCATGCCGATGGCCGGGTCGCCCGAAGTGCTGCGCCTGGCGCTGGTCGAATACTACTCCGGCAGCAAGATCGTGACCGTGCATGACGAGCCGCAGGACGAACTGTTGCTGCGCCGCTCGATGCAGCCGTCGGACCGGCTTGACCTGTGGGTGTTCGGCGCGGCGGACGGTTCGCAGGCACGCCTCGTCGCCCGGCTCGACAACTTGGGCAAGGGCGCCAGCGGAGCGGCGGTGCAGAACCTGAACCTGATGGCCGGACTGGACGAAACGGCGGGTCTGTCACTTTGACTGCCTGAATTTTAGGCAGCACTGCTGAAAAATGAGGCAAGCAATTGCCCGTTTCTGCATTGCGAAAATTACAGCGACATCCCCCGTGCGATTCAAATCTTGCGAATCCGCCCTTTCCGAACGGTTTCACTTGGCCTAGGGCGCAATGCAGGCCTCTGGCACGATTCTTGATAGGTTGTTTCCAGTGGCATCGAAAAATCCGGGCTGCCCAAATCCAGACCAGGGCGGGACCGGCTTGCTGCGCAGGGGAATACCGAAGTGAAAAAGATCGAAGCGATCATCAAGCCGTTCAAACTGGACGAAGTGAAGGAAGCCCTGCACGAAGTGGGCGTTTCCGGCATTACCGTGACCGAAGCCAAGGGCTTTGGCCGCCAGAAGGGCCATACCGAACTCTATCGCGGCGCCGAATATGTCGTGGACTTCCTGCCCAAGGTTAAGCTGGAAGTCGTCGTCCCCGATGACCTGGCCGAACGCACGGTCGAGGCGATTGCCGCCGCTGCCCAGACCGGCCGCATCGGCGATGGCAAGATCTTTGTCTACGCCGTGGAAAGCGCCATCCGCATCCGCACCGGCGAGCGCGACAACGACGCGATTTAAAGCACGCGAAGTTCTTTGATCCCCCCTCCCGCTGGCGGGAGGGGACGGGGGAGGGCCTGATGCCCAAACCCAACGTAACAAGCCCTCCCCTAACCCCTCCCGGGGCGGGAGGGGAACAAAAGGCCCCGCGCCGCAACGCGGGACGATTGAAAAGGACGAGACATGAGCAAGGCCAAGGACATCATCCAGCGGATCAAGGACGAAGAGATCGAGTGGGTCGATCTGCGTTTCACCGATCCCAAGGGCAAGTGGCAGCACCTCACCATGTGCGCGCACGTGATGGGCGAAGATGAATTCGAAGACGGCCTGATGTTCGACGGCTCGTCGATCGAAGGCTGGAAGGCGATCAACGAATCCGACATGATCCTGAAGCCGGACCTGGATTCGGTCTTCGTCGATCCGTTCAGCGCCACCCCGATGCTGATCGTCACCTGCGACATCGTCGAGCCGTCGACCGGCGACCTCTATGGCCGCGATCCGCGCTCGACCGCCAAGCGCGCCGAAGCCTACGTCAAGACCACCGGCATCGGTGACACCGTCTACGTCGGTCCGGAAGCCGAATTCTTCCTGTTCGACGACGTGCGCTACTACGACGGCTACAACGGCAACGGCTTCACCATCGACGACGTCGAACTGCCGACCAACACCAACACCAAGTACGAAGCCGGCAACATGGGCCACCGCCCGGGCGTCAAGGGCGGCTACTTCCCGGTCGCTCCGATCGATAGCTGCGTCGACATCCGCGGCGAAATGGTTTCGACCATGCTGGAAATGGGCCTGCCCTGCGACAAGCACCACCACGAAGTGGCCGCCGCGCAGCACGAACTCGGCCTGACCTTCGGCACCCTGGTCCAGACCGCCGACCGCATGCAGGTCTACAAGTACGTCGTGCAGCAGGTTGCCCATGCCTATGGCAAGACCGCAACCTTCATGCCCAAGCCGATCAAGGGCGACAACGGCAGCGGCATGCACACCCACATCTCGATCTGGGACAGCGGCAAGCCCCTGTTCGCCGGCAACGGCTATGCCGGTCTGTCGGACATGTGCCTGTACTTCATCGGCGGCGTCATCAAGCACGCCAAGGCGCTCAACGCCTTCACCAACCCGACCACCAACAGCTACAAGCGCCTGGTCCCGGGTTACGAAGCGCCGGTGCTGCTGGCCTATTCGGCCCGCAACCGCTCGGCCTCGTGCCGCATCCCCTATGGCGCCGGTGACAAGGCCAAGCGCGTGGAATTCCGCTTCCCCGACGCGATGGCCAACCCCTACCTGTGCTATTCGGCGCTGCTGATGGCCGGTCTGGACGGGATCAAGAACAAGATCCACCCGGGCGAAGCCATGGACAAGAACCTGTACGACCTGCCCCCGGCCGAACTGGCCCAAGTGCCGACCGTGTGCGGAAGCCTGCGTGAAGCGCTGGAATCGCTGGAAGCCGATCACGACTTCCTGCTCCAGGGCGGCGTCTTCACCAAGGACCAGATCGACAGCTACATCGAACTGAAGTGGCCGGAAGTGCTGCGTTGGGAAACCACCCCCTCGCCGGTCGAATTCGACATGTACTACAGCCTCTGATCCATCCTGATCAGCAAACGGAAGGGCGCCTCGGGAAACCGGGGCGCCTTTTCTTTTGCCCGGCGCGATGGAACCAACTGCGCGGCCTGTCCGTTGCTGACAAAAGTTTGCAACGAAGGGAGCCGTTCATGCTGCTGACGATCGCCGTAATCCTGCTGGTCCTGTGGGCGCTGGGCCTGCTGGTATTCCACGTTTCCAGCGGCCTGATCCACGTGCTGCTGCTGATCGCCCTGCTGGTCGGCCTAGTCCACCTGTTCCAGGGCCGCCGAATGTAGCGCGGAACTTTCTGGTTTCCTACATGGCTTGAATTAACCTATCTGGTTCTTCGCCAGATAGGGGATCAAGCCATGGATTTCTTTGCCGATTTCTTCGCCGCGCTGCGCCGGATGAGCGCCAGGCGTGCCGCGCCGCCTGCCCATCCCGAGCCGGCACCCGTCGCTGCAACTCCCCCAGCACCGCCCAGCCGCATCGGTCCGGCAGGAATCGCCCTGATCAAGCAGTTCGAAGGCTGCGCCAGGCGCCGCCCCGATGGCCGCTTCGAAGCCTATCCCGATCCGGGCACCGGTGCGGAACCCTGGACCATCGGCTGGGGCGCGACCGGCAAGGGCATCGTGCGCGGGACGGTCTGGACTCAAGCCGAATGCGACGCGCGGCTGGAAGCGGACCTCGCCCGCTATGCCGCCCAAGTCGCCCGCGTGCTGGACAATGCCCCGACCAGCCAGCACCAGTTCGACGCCCTGGTCAGCTTCCACTACAACACCGGTGCCATAACCCGCGCCACCCTGACCAAACGCCACAAGGCTGGCGATTTCGCCGCAGCAGAGGCCGAATTCGGCAAATGGGTCCACGCCGGCGGCAAGCGCCTCACCGGCCTGATCCGCCGCCGCGCCGCCGAAGCAGCGCTCTATCGAAACGGACGATAGATTGCTGCTTGCAATCTGTTCCGCGCAATCCGACATAGTGGCGGGTTAATCGTCCAGTTAAGGGAGATTCGAGGATGCGCGAGCTGCTGCAACATTATATCGACGGCAAGTGGGTGGATAGCGAAGGCGGCCAGCGCCGCGAGGTTATCAATCCGGCCACGGAAGAGCCTTGTGCGGTAATTTCGGTGGCTACGGCCAAGGACGTGGACAAGGCGGTTGCCGCCGCTCGCCGCGCGTTCAAGACCTATAGCCAGACCACCCGCGAAGAGCGCCTGGCCCTGCTGGAACGCATTGTCGAGGAATACAAGAAGCGCGCGGCCGACCTCGCCCAGTCGATGGCCGAGGAAATGGGCGCTCCGCTGTCCTTCGCCATCACTGCCCAGGTCGGTGCCGGTATCGGCGGGTTCATGAGCACGATTGCCGCGCTCAAGGAATTCGACTTCATGGAAGACGGTCCGGGCTACAAGGTCGCCTATGAACCGATTGGCGTGGTCGGCATGATCACGCCGTGGAACTGGCCGCTGAACCAGATCGCGCTGAAGGTCGCCCCGGCCCTTGCCGCTGGCGACACCATGGTGCTCAAGCCTTCGGAAGAATGCCCGACCAATGCCAAGATCTTTGCCGAGATCCTGGATGCGGCAGGCGTTCCGCCGGGCGTGTTCAACCTGGTCCAGGGTGATGGCCCGACCACCGGCAACGCCATTTCCAGCCATCCGGACATCGAAATGGTCAGCTTCACCGGCTCGACCCGCGCCGGTATCCAGGTGGCCATTGCCGCCGCGCCGACCGTGAAGCGCGTGCACCAGGAACTGGGCGGCAAGAGCCCGAACCTGGTCCTGCCCGATGCCGACCTCGCCACCCAGCTGCCCGCCGTGGCGATGGGTCCGCTGGTCAACACCGGCCAGTCGTGCATTTCGCCCACCAAGGTGCTGGTCGCCAAGGACCGCGAGGCCGAAGTCGTTTCGTTCTACAAGAACATGTATTCGGCCACCCCGGTCGGCGATCCGATGGCCGAAGGCAACCACCTCGGCCCGGTGGTCAACAAGGCACAGTTCGAAAAGGTCCGCAGCCTGATCCAGTCTGCCATCGACGAAGGCGCGAAGCTGGAAACCGGCGGCCCAGACCTGCCAAGCAACGTCAACCGCGGTTACTACATCCAGCCCACCGTGTTCTCGGGCGTGACCCCGGACATGCGGATCGCCAACGAGGAAATCTTTGGCCCCGTTGCCACGATCATGACCTATGACACGCTGGACCAGGGCATCGAACTGGCCAATGCCACCGAATACGGCCTGTCCGCCGCGATCACTGGCGATCCTGCCAAGGCCGCATCGGTCGCCGGCAAGCTGCGCGCCGGCATGGTCGCGATCAACAACTGGGGCCCCACCCCGGGCGCTCCGTTCGGCGGTTACAAGCAGTCCGGCAACGGCCGTGAAGGCGGCCTGGCCGGCCTGAAGGACTTCATGGAAATGAAGGCAATCTCGGGCCTGCCGGCCTGATCTTTCCTGCCTGAAGGAATGCAAGACCCCTTCCCGCCTGCGCGGGGAGGGGTTTTGTTTTGGCGGGACGCCTTCGACAAGCTCAGGCTGAGCGGAAACGAATTTGCGCCTTGTTCACCGCTCAGGCTGAGCCTGTCGAAGCCAGTTGGTGCCAGCCGCTCAGGATCGTTTACCCCGCGCGCCTTGCGCAGAGCGGACCCGGTTCAAGAATTTCACGCAAAGGCGCGAAGAGCGCAAAGGGGTTGCGCCGAAACCACGGTCTTCGCGCCTTTGCGCCTTTGCGTGAGAATTTCACAACACCCGCTCACCCTGAGCCTGTCGAAGGGTGTTGTTCCCGCAACCCGGCTTCGACAAGCTCAGCCTGAGCGGTGCGCACCAGGGTGCTAGACTTCCAGCTTGTATTGCCCCTGCCCGCCATGCGCGCCGTCCTTGGTGCTGCCTTCCAGCGTGGCGGACTGGCTGCGGCGCATGGCGACGGCTTCGGCGATCAGGCGGTTCTGCTCGACCGCGCCCAGCCGCTCCCAGCCGTTGCGGCGCAGCAGTTCCATCGGGCGATAGCGGATCTTGTACTGCATCCGGGCCGATCCTTCGACCCAGTAGCCCAGGTAGACGAAGGGCAGGCCCTCTTCGCGGGCGCGGCGGATGTGATCGAGGATGATGTAATTGCCAAGGCCCGTGCGGCCTTCGTGATCGGGCTCGTAAAAGCTGTAGATCATCGACAGGCCATCGCCCTGGCGGTCGGTCAGGCAGGCGCCGATCAGGCGGCCCGGCGTGCCATCCGGATGGGGTTCGCGGTATTCGACCACCCAGGATTCCACCGGGGTATGTTCCACCATGTCGGCGAAATCGGTTTCGTCCATCGACGTCATGCCGCCGCCGGGATGACGCTGGCCGAGATAGCGTTGCAGCAGCTCGAACTGTTCCGCCGTCGACCAGGGACGGCAGACCGTGGCGATCAGGTCCGAATTGCGCTTCAGGTTCTTGCGCTGGCTGGCCGAGGCGCGGAACTCGTCCGTGACCACCCGCACCGAAACGCAGGCCTGGCAATCGGCGCAGGACGGGCGGTAGGCGACGGTCTGGCTGCGCCGAAACCCGATCCGCCCCAGCGCGTCGTTCAGCTCGGCAGAATGGGCGCCCTTCAGCTCGGTGAAGACCTTGCGTTCCATCCGGCCCGGCAAATACGGACACGGCGCGGGGCTCGTGACGAAGAACCGGGGAAATCGAACGGGAGCCGTCACGCGCGGGGGACCATCCTTGGGGCTGGGTTAACGCGCTCCAATATGCATCGACGGGACCAGTGTTGAAAGAACTTTAACCACGAAACACGGTTAACGGTTCGTTATTATGCACAACTGGACGGCAATCCGCGGGCAAAGCGGCCCGTTACGGGACGCCTGCCGGGCAATTAGTTAAGTTCGACCGAGGTGACCGAATAACCTTTTTCCCTCAAGGTGCTAACCAGCGCATCCAGCTGCTCGCGGTCGCGCGCTTCGCACTCGATATCGGCGGTCAGACCCTTGGCCGGAAGGTGCGTGAATATCCTTTGATGGTAAATTTCGAGGATGTTCACGTTGTGCCGGTCGAACTCGCGGATCACGCTGAACAGCGCGCCCGGACGGTCCTGCAAGACCAGCCGCAGCCGCGCCAGACGGCCCGAGCGGGCCAGATCGCGCAGCAGCACGTTGGCCAGCAGGCGCGTGTCGATATTGCCGCCGGTCAGCGGAATGCCGATCTTGCGCCCCTTGAAGCGGCCCGGATGGGCCAGCAGCGCGGCAAGGCCCGCAGCCCCCGCCCCTTCGACCACGGTCTTTTCGATCTGGAGCAGCAGCGAGACTGCGCGTTCCAGCGAACCTTCGTTGACCAGCACGATATCGTCGATCAGGCGGCGCAGGGTGCGGCTGGTAAAGGCGCCCGGCTCTTTCACCGCGATCCCCTCGGCCAGGGTATCCCCGCCGCAAACGAGTTCGTTGTGCTTCAGCCGGTTGTACATGGACGGATAAAGCTCTGCCTCCACCCCGATCAGGGCGATGTCCGGCTTGATCGCGCGGGCGGCGACGCCCATGCCCGAAGCCAGCCCGCCGCCGCCGATGGGGATCACCAGCATGTCGAGGTCGGGCACGTCCTCCAGCATTTCCAGGGCGACGGTGCCCTGCCCTGCGGCAACGTGCGGATCGTCGAACGGGTGGACGAAAGTCAGGCCCAGCTGCCGCTCCATCGACCGGGCGTGGGCATAGGCTTCGTCGAAAGTCTCCCCTTCCAGCACGACCGTACCGCCGACCGCTTCGGTCTGCATCACTTTCACCGTCGGTGTGGTGCGCGGCATGACGATGGTCACCGGAACGCCCAGCTGGCTGCCGTGATAGGACAGGCCCTGCGCGTGGTTGCCGGCCGAGGCCGCGATCACGCCGCGCTTGCGCTGCTCTTCCGGCATCAGCAGCATCGCGTTAAGCGCGCCGCGTTCCTTGTAGGCAGCGGTGAACTGCAGGTTTTCGAATTTCAGCCAGACTTCGGCGCCGGTAATCTCGCTGAGGGTCCGGCTGTAATCGCAATCGGTGCGCACCACGGCGCCCTTGATGCGCGCGGCAGCGGCGCGCACATCCTCGATGGTCAGCTGTTCAGCGACGGTTTCGACGGTTTCAGTCATATCCTTGGCGCCGTAACGCAAAGCGGGAAGCGGGGAAACATACAATTGCTTCCCCTTTGCCAGCTTTGCTTTGCCGGAAAAGCCGCTACACACCGCTGCCATGACCAATCCGATCAACGTTTCGTTTCTGGGCCTGGGCGTCATGGGTGGTGCGATTGCCCGCCACATCGGCAAGGCCGGACACCGCCTGACGATCTACAACCGCAGCCCGGAACGCGCGGCGCGCTGGCAGGAGGCCAATCCCGGCCTTGCCGTCCGTGTCGCCCACAGCCCCGCCGAAGCAGCCGAGGGCGCGGACGTGGTGCTGACCTGCGTCGGCAATGATGACGACCTGGCCGACGTGGTGCTGGGGCCGACCGGCGTGTTCTCGGCCATCCGGCGCGGCGCGACCTTCATCGACCATACCACCGTTTCGGCGCGGATTGCGCGGCAGATCGCCGTGGAAGCGCGCGATCTGGAAGTGCACTGTGTCGATGCACCGGTCACGGGCGGACAGGCGGGCGCGGAAAACGGCCAGCTGACCGTGATGTGCGGCGGCCGCGCCGAAGCCATCGAGGCGGCGCGCCCGGTGATGGAAGCCTATACGAAGCGGATCGTCCACGTCGGCAAGGCCGGCGCCGGGCAGACCACCAAGATGGTCAACCAGATCACCTTTTCCGGGATCATCGCCACCCTGTCCGAAGCCCTGCGCTTTGCCGAGGCGGCGCACCTCGACATGGACAAGGTGTACGAGGCCATTTCCGGCGGCGCGGCGCAAAGCTGGCAGATGGACAACCGCTGGCACACCATGTGCCGCGACGAATTCGACTTTGGCTTTGCGATCGACTGGATGCGCAAGGACATGGGCCTCGCGCTGGAGGAAGGCCGCTCGCTCGGCGTTTCCCTGCCCGTCGCTGCCATGATCGACCAGTTCTATGCCGAAGTGCAGGCGCTGGGCGGCGGGCGGCAGGATACCTCCGCCCTGGTCCGCCGCCTGCCGCGGAAAGGCAAGGCGTGACGGGGCAAGGCGTGAAGGCTCTGCTGCTGGGCGCGGCCTGCGCGCTGTCGCTTTCCGCCCCCGCCCTGGCCGATACCCTGGTCGACAATGTCGACGGGGTGACCGTGGACGCCAAGGGGGGGATCGACCGCTTTACCGGCCTGGTCCTGGCCGATGATGGCCGGATCAAGCAGGTGCTCCACCGCGGCGACAAGCGCCCGGAACGCCCGACCTACAAGCTGGACGGCAAGGGGCAGTTCCTGATCCCGGGCATGATCGACAGCCACGGCCACGTCATGGGCCTGGGCTTTGGCGCGCTGACGCTGGACCTGACCGACACCCGCTCGCTGGCCGAGGCGCTGGCCAAAATTGCCGCCTATGCCCAGGCCCACCCGGACCGCCCGTGGATCCTGGGACGCGGCTGGAACCAGGAACTGTGGCCGGAAAAGCGCTTTCCGACTGCCGCCGAACTCGACGCAGTCGTGGGTGACCGCCCGGTCTGGCTGACCCGCGTCGATGGCCATGCTGGCTGGGCCAATTCCAAGGCGCTCGCCGCCGCTGGCGTCACCGCGACAACGCGCGATCCGGCAGGCGGCAAGATCGAGCGGCTGGCCGTGGGCGGCAAGCCCGCAGGCGTGCTGGTCGACACGGCGACCGAACTGGTCGACAGCAAGGTCCCTGCCCCCCGGCCCGAGGACCGCGACCTGGCCCTGGCCAAGGCGCAGGACCTGTTGCTGGCCAAGGGCGTCACCGCGATTGCCGACATGGGCACGACAATCGAGGATTGGCAGGCCTATCGCCGCGCGGGAGACACCGGCACGCTGCGCATCCGGATCATGGCCTATGCCGCGGGGACCGATAACATGAGCCTGATCGGCGGCCCCGGCCCGACGCCCTGGCTTTATGAGGACCGCCTGCGCCTGAACGGGGTGAAGCTGTACCTCGACGGCGCGCTCGGTTCGCGCGGGGCCAGCCTCAAAGCGCCCTATGCCGATGCGCCGGGTACCAAGGGCCTGCGCATCACCGGCGATACGCAGCTGAAAAACCTGATGAGCCGCGCCGCGCTCGACAAGTTCCAGGTCGCCGCCCACGCGATTGGCGACGAGGCCAACATGGCCCTGCTCTCCGCCATTGAGGAAATGAGCGAAACCTATGGCGGGGATCGGCGCTGGCGGATCGAGCACGCGCAAGTCGTCGACCCGGCCGACATCGCCCGGTTCGGCAAGCATGGCATCATTGCCTCGATGCAGCCGGTGCACCAGACCAGCGACCGCGAGATGGCGGAAAAGCGGCTTGGCCCTGCGCGGCTGGCCGGGGCCTATGCCTGGAAATCCATCGAAGCGACCGGAGCCAAGATCGTGTTCGGATCGGACGTTCCGGTAGAAGCGGCAGACCCCTTCGCCGGCTGGGCCGCCGCGATCAGCCGCACCGGACCGGACGGACAGCCGCTGGGCGGCTGGCAACCGCAGGAACGCGTCAGCCGCGAGGAAGCCTTCGCTGCCTATACGGCCAGCGGCGCCTATGCCGGATTTGCCGAGGGCCGCTTTGGCAGGCTGGTTGCAGGCGAACGCGCGGACTTCGTCCTGATCGACCGCGATCCGTTCCTGGCCTCCCCCGCCGAACTGCGAGAGACGAAAGTGAACGAGGTCTGGGTGGGTGGCCGCAAGATCTGGCAGGCGAAGTAGGGCCGCTCACAAACACCGCTCACCCTGAGCCTGTCGAAGGGTGGCTTCGCGCTGCGCAATCCGGCTTCGACAAGCTCAGCCTGAGCGGGGTGTAAATCTCACTCGCCTTGAACCTTACTCGTCATTGCGAGCGGAGCGAAGCAATCCAGGGCAGTTTGCGCTCTGCCGAACCTGCGCCCTACCCCAAGCTCCGCTCACCCTGAGCCTGTCGAAGGGTGGTTCGCGCTACGCAATCCGGCTTCGACAAGCTCAGCCTGAGCGGGGTGATTTGTCTTGCGGTTCAGGTAACAGCCATCCCGTTTCCGTTCGTCCTGAGGAGCCGGTGAAGCCGCAGGCTGAACTGGCGTCTCGAAGGACAGCCTGTAACGCAGTGGTTCGAGACGGCCCCTCAACCTCCGGTTTCAGTGCCTCCTCACCACGAACGGTTTTCAGGGACGGTTACTCCGCCAGGGCTTCCCCCGCCGCTGCTTCACGCGCGGCCTTGCGTTCGCTGAACCACATCACCAGCAGGGCGCCTTCGAACAGCAGCATCAGCGGGACCAGCAGGAGCAATTGCGAAACCACGTCGGGCGGCGTCACCACGGCGGCCAGGATCGCCATGCCGACGATCACATAACGCCGCGCCGCCACCAGTTGCGCGCGCGTCACGATGCCCGCACGGTTGAGCAGGAGCAGCAGGACCGGCAGCAGGAAGCTGATCCCGAAGGCCAGAATGAACTGCATCACCAGGCTGAGGTAGTCACCCGTCCCCGGCAGCGCCTCGAGCTGCATCCCGCCCTTGTTGCCTTCAAAACCCAGGAAGAACCGGAAAGCCGTGGGCATGACCACGAAATAGGCCAGCGCCGCACCGGCGCTGAACAGGACGGGGGTCGCCAGCAGGAAGGGCAGGAACGCCTTCTTTTCCTTGGCGTAGAGCCCCGGCGCGACGAAGGCCCAAAGCTGGTTGGCGATCACCGGAAAGGAGACGAGGAACGCGGCGAACAGCGCCACTTTCAGCTCCACGAAGAACGCCTCGTACAGCTTGGTATAGATCAGCTTGCCTTGACCCGGCGGGAAAGCTTCGGTCAGCGGGCGGACCAGGATCGCGAAGATATCGTCGGCGAAGTAGAAGCAGACGACGAATGCCGCCGCCAGCGCATAGACGCAGCGCAGCAGGCGCGTGCGCAGTTCGATCAGGTGGTCAAGCAGCGGCGCCTGCGTCTCGTCAATGTCCTGGACCTGGAATACCATCAGGGCTGCTTTCCGCCGTCCGGCTGCTTTTCCGCTTCGGGCGCGGCGGCCTGTTCCGGGCTATCGACAGTGCCGGACATGGTTCCCGGATCGGGACCGATCAGCGCGTCCTCAGCCGTGGCGGGCGGATGGGCGGCCATGATCGCGGCGTTCTGTTCGCGCCACTTCTTTTCCATTTCGGCCAGCTCCGCCTCGCGGATCATGGTTTCCACGCCGGCCCGGAAATGGCCGGAGATGCGCCGGACCTTTCCGATCCAGCGCCCCGCCGTGCGCAGCGCCATCGGCAAGTCCTTGGGCCCGATCACCACGATCGCGAGAACCACGATCAGCAGCAGCTCGGAAGCGCCGACGTCAAACATGGGAAAGTCCTAGATTCGGCCGTTCAGGCCGGCTTGTCGTTGCTTTCGACAACCGTCTCGCCGTTCAGCGTGGCCTGCCGGGTTCCGGCGGGCGGCGGAATCTGGCCGGCAGGCGGCTGCGGCTTTACGTCCTCGCCTTCGGCCATGCCCTTCTTGAAGCTGTTGATGCCCTTGCCGAAATCACCCATGATTTCCGACACGCGGCCACGGCCAAACAGCACCAGCACGATAATCAGCACGATCAGCCAGTGCCACAGAGACCCGAAACCCATCGTTTTCACTCCTGAAACAAGGCGGCCCGCGCCGCCGGGGTCACTGCCCCTCGCCGCTCCATGTAGGACATGCGCAGGCAATTTGCGAGTCAGTCCGTACCTTCTTCATCCTGTTCTTCGCCGCTATCGACTTCGCCTTCGCCATCGCCCTGCCCCGGTACCTCCATGGCGGCGGCTAGCGCGTCCTCGACCGGGTCGAGCAGGCCCGCCGCGCGCAGTTCGTCGATGCCCGGCAGGTCGCGGCGGCTTTCCAGGCCGAAATGGGTCAGGAATTCCGGCGTGGTGGCATAAATCACCGGGCGCCCGGGGACTTCGCGCCGCCCGGCGATCCGCACCCAGCCCGCTTCCATCAGCACGTCGAGCGTGCCCTTGGCGGTCTGCACCCCGCGAATGGATTCGATTTCGGCGCGGCTCACCGGCTCGTGATAGGCGACGATGGCCAGCACCTCGGTCGCCGCGCGCGACAGGCGGCGCACTTCTTCCCGTTCGCGCCGCAGCAGGTGGGCCAGATCGGGCGCGGTCTGGAAATGCCAGTGCTTGCCGCGCTCGACCAGGTGCACCCCGCGCTCGGCATAGGCGGCCTGCAATTCCGCCAGCGCCGGCTTGACCTCCGCCCCGCCGAGATGCGCGGAAATCGCCTCTGCCGTCATCGGCTGTTCCGCCGCGAACAAGGTTGCTTCCACCGCGCGGACCAGATCGTCGGGCCGGGTCATGCCTTGATCCCCTTCAGCATCAGCGGCCCGAACGTCTCTTCCTGGGTCAGCTCCGCCTTGCCCAGCCGGGCCAGTTCCAGCGCCGCGACAAAGCTGGAGGCCAGGGCCGAGCGGCGCAATTTCGGATCGGCGTGGGGCGGCAGGAAATCGCGCAGTTCCATCCAGTCGAGACTGACCCCCAGCATCGACGAGACGCGCGACAGGGCGCTGTCGAGCGTCATCACCATGCGGTCGCGGACCATGTGGACCACCGGCGCGGTGCGGGCCTTGACCTGGCCATAGGCCTGGACCAGCGCGAACCAGTCGCACTGCCATTTCGCCTTGCGGTCGACCCGCAGCCCTTCGGGCGCGCCGCGCAGGAACACGTCGCGCCCCAGCCGGTCGCGCCCCATCAGCCGCGCCGCCGCATCGCGCATCGCGGCCAGCCGTTGCAGCCGGATCTGCAAGCGCAGCGCCAGTTCTTCGGGCGAGGGATCGGCCTGCTCGTCACGCGGCAAGAGCAGCGCGGATTTGAGGTAGGCCAGCCAGGCCGCCATGACGAGGTAATCCGCCGCCAGTTCGAGCCGCAGCGCCTCGGCCTGCTCGATATAGGTCAGGTATTGATCGACCAGTTCGAGAATCGAAATACGCCGCAGATCGACCTTCTGCCGCCGCGCCAGATCGAGCAGCAGGTCAAGCGGACCTTCCCAGCCGTCAAGTTCCAGATAGAGCGCCTCGTCCGTGTTGGCGGCGCTCGCCACGCCCTGCCAGTCGTCATCGGGCAGCGAGACGGCGGGCGAATCTGCTTCGTTCATGGGCGCGGCTGGGGGTGAAAGCCGCCTTCGACAGGCTCAGGCTGAGCGGGGTTTGAGAATTGCCCCAACAATTCCCGCTCAGGCTGAGTGAGGGTATTGGTGCCCCCCAATTCCCGCTCAGGCTGAGCTTGTCGAAGCCCCCGAAAGCGAACACCCGTCATGCCGCGTGCCCCGTCAAGGCCAGCAGAGCATCGCGCTTGGCAATCAGCGCGGCCTGGTCGCCGGTGGCGCCGTCCAGCCGGGTGAAGGACAGGGCGCGGTCCAGCCGGGCGGCGGTTTTCTCGCTCATCGCCGGTAGGCTTTCGCAAATGCCGACCATGTCTTCCATCCTGGCCCAGCAGTTGAGCGCAATGTCGCAGCCCGCCGCCAGCGCCCTGGCCGCACGGTCGGGGACAGAACCGGACAAGGCCTCCATGTCCAGATCGTCGCTCATCAGCAGGCCATCGAACCCGATCTTGCCGCGAATGATCTCGCGGATGATCGTGGGCGACTGGGTGGCCGGATTTTCGCTGTCCCAGGCAGTGAACTTCAAGTGCCCGGTCATGGCCGAGGGTGCGTCGTTCAGCGCGCGGAACGGGGCAATGTCGATTTCCAGCAGGTCCGCGCTTTCGGTGACGGTGGGCAGTTCCTTGTGCGTATCGCAGGCAGAGCGGCCATGGCCCGGCATGTGCTTGACCGTCCCCGCCACGCCGGCCCGCGCGAGGCCGTCCAGCACGGCGCGGCCCAGGGCGGCGACGCGCATGGGTTCGTGGCCCAGCGCGCGGTCGCCGATCACGTCGTGCGCGCCTTCGACCCGCACGTCGAGCACGGGCGCGTGGGTGCAGGTAATACCCACTTCGGCCAGGTCCATCGCCAGGGCTTCGGCATTGGCGCGGGCCGCCTCGATCGCGCTGGCCGGGGCAACGTCATAGAGCCGGTCAAACGCTGCGCCGGGCGGATAGGCGTTCCAGACCGGCGGCTTCATCCGCTGGACCCGGCCGCCTTCCTGGTCGATGGTGATGAGCAGCCGGTCACGCCCATGGATCGCACGCAGCGAATCGGTCAGCGCGCGCAATTGCTCGCGGTTTTCGACGTTGCGGCCGAAGATGATGTAGCCCGCCGGATCGGCCTCGCGGAAAAAGGCGCGCTCCTCCGCGCTGAGCACCAAACCGGAAAGGCCGAAGATCGCAGGGGTCATGACAGGCCGGAAAGTCGCAGCAACGCGCGCCCGTGGCAAGCACCGCCGCTGCAATCCGTGTGGATACGCGCTATTTCACCTGGCAAGCGATACCGGCGGACTTGAGCTGCGTGCACAGCGCCGTGGCGCTTGCCCGGTCGCCGGCCACGGCCTGCAAGCGATAGATCGTGCCAATGTCCGCCGTGCCCATCAGCACGCGGTGCGACACGCCCGACAGCGCGCCGTTGGATTGCGCGACCAGCCGGGTCCAGCCTGCTTCCGCCTGGGCCTTGGACGAATAGGCGCCGACCTGCACGCCCACCCCGCTGGGCGCGGCAGCGGCGCTGGGCGTGGCGCTGGGCGCGGCAGAGGGCTTGGCGCTGGCTGCAGGTTTCGGTTCCGGCGTGGGCGCTGCCGGAGCGGGCACCACTTCGCCGCCCGCCAGTTGCGGCGCGCTGCTTTGTCCGTCGAGGACGACGAAGGTCTGGTCGCCGGTCCCGGCGAACTGCTTGCCGCCAGGATCTTTCGGCGCTTCCTTGTAAGGTCCGGGCGGAGCGGGAACCAGGCTGCCGTCGGCCACCACTTCCTCGGTCGTGACGCGGTGCGTCGCCCACCAGACCCCGCCAACCACGCCGCCCAGCAGCACCAGGCCAAGCAGAGCCAGCTTGATCAACCCGCCGGTATTGGGGCGGTCGAAAGCGAAATCCTCGTCATCCGGGCTTTCCAGCCAGGGCAGGCGCTCGTCCTGACCGGCCAGGGCGAGCTGTTCCGTTTCCAGCGGCTCGTCAAACCCGTTGTTCCAAGCGTCGTTACCGTGCGTCCCCTCGGTTCCCGACATGGTTACATCTCCTCAACCGCCTCCACGCCCAGAATGGCGAGGCCGTTCTTCACAAGCTGCCCGATTTGCGCGGCAAGATAAAGCCTTGCGCCCGTCAGCCTGGCATCTTGTGCCACGATAAAACGCTTTTCCGGGCGGTCGTTGCCCAGATTCCAATAGGAATGGAAGGCACCGGCCAGGTCATAGAGGTAGAACGCGATACGGTGCGGTTCGCGCGCCGCTGCGGCGGCTTCGACCAGGCGCGGGAACTGCGCCGCCACCTTGATCAGGTCCAGCTCCTCCGGGCCGAGCAATTCAAGGTCGCAGTCGGCAGGGGCAAAGCCCTCCGCCGCGGCCTTGCGCAGGGTGGAGCGGATACGGGCATGAGCGTACTGGACGTAGAAGACCGGGTTGTCCTTCGACGCTTCGACCACCTTGTCGAAATCGAAGTCCATCTGCGCTTCGGGCTTGCGGGTCAGCATGGTGAAGCGGACCACATCCTTGCCCACCATTTCCACCACGTCGGCCAGCGTGACGAAATTGCCCGCGCGCTTCGACATCTTGAACGGCTGGCCGCCCTTGAGCAGCTGGACCATCTGGACCAGCTTGACCTCGAACGGCTTTTCCTTGCCCTCGCCCTGGGTCAGCGCGGCGACGGCGGCCTTGATCCGCTTGACCGTGCCAGCATGGTCCGCGCCCCAGATGTCGACCAGCGCGTCTGCCGTCTGCGCCTTCTGGAAGTGATAGGCCATGTCCGCGCCGAAATAGGTCCAGCTGCCGTCGCTCTTGCGGATCGGGCGGTCCTGATCGTCGCCAAAGCGGGTGGAGCGGAACAGCGGCAGTTCGACCGGCTCCCAGTCTTCCAGCTGCTTGCCCTTGGGCGCTTCCAGCTGGCCATCATAGACCAGGTCGTGGGCGCGCAGCCACTTCTCCGCCTCGGCCGGCTTGCCTGCGGCTTGCAGTTCCGCCTCGGACGAGAACAAGTCGTGCTGGATGCCGAGCAAGGCAAGATCGGCCTTGATTTCGGCCAGCATGGCGGCGACCGCGCGGGTGCGGAACAGGACCAGCCATTCGCTTTCCGGGGCGGCGGCGTATGTGCCGCCAAATTCAGCAGCCAGCGCCTGACCGACGGGCACGAGGTATTCGCCCGGATAGAGCCCTTCCGGGATCGCGCCCACCGCTTCGCCCAGCGCCTCGCGGTAACGCAGGTGAACGGAACGGGCGAGAACGTCGACCTGACCGCCCGCGTCGTTGACGTAATATTCGCGGATGACCTTGTGCCCGGCCCATTCCAGCAGGCTGGCCAGCGCATCGCCCACCACCGCGCCGCGGCAATGGCCCATGTGCATCGGGCCGGTCGGATTGGCCGAAACATATTCGACATTGACCACCGAACCGCCGCCCATGGCGGAACGGCCATAGTCCCCGGCAAGCTGGCCGATGGCGCGCAGTTCCGCCGTCCATGCCGCCGGATCGACGCGCAGGTTGATAAAGCCGGGACCGGCAATCTCTGCCGAGAGCACGCTGGGAACCTTGCTCAGTTCACCCACCAGCGCATCGGCCAGGGCGCGCGGATTGGTCCCGGCAGGCTTGGCCAGGACCATGGCAGCGTTGGTCGCCAGGTCACCGTGCGAGGGATCGCGCGGCGGCTCAACCGTGATCGCGGCGCGGTTCAGCCCGGCGGGCAGGGTTCCTGCCGCTTCCAGCGCATCCAGCGCGGCGGCGATGTGGCCGGAAAAAGCAGCGTAGAGAGTCTTGGCGTCGGTCATGAAAATGCTCTTGGATTGGGCCGCACGGGCCGCACAACAAACGCGCCCCTACCGCCTGGGCGGGGGCGCGGCAAGCAATGAGGGCACGCGCGCGGCGTGCCGGTTCATCGCGTGGCGTTGAAAGTCAGCTGTTCCTGGCTGAGCTGGAAGCCCACCATGACTTCGAAAGTGGCGCGGGCAACAGCCGCCTTCACGTCCGGCTGCGACAGCGGATCGACGGCGGCGTCCTCTTCCCCGGCGCGGCGCTTGCGGGTGATCCGCTCCCGGATTTCGGGCGGCAGAGTCGCTTCGGCCTTGTCGACATAGGCCGAACCCTGGCCGCTCGCCTGGGCGCGTTCCTGGCCCGGCGCGAACTGGATCGTCACCTGGCCGACGCGCTTGGTCACCACGGCGCGGCCACCGCGCAGGACGGTGACGAAATAGGGCACGGTTACCTGCCGCGCGCCTGCCGTGTCGGTGCGGCGGGCCAGCACGTCAAAGCTGACCTGGGTGTAAACCTTGTCGCCGCTTTCGTTGCACTGGCTGCGCACGTTGGTCATCGTCGCGACGACATCGACATTGGCAGCCGATTGGTCGCCCGGAGTGCGGAACAGCGTGATATCCCCGGTATAATCGGGGATGCCCACGGCGGGGCAGGCGCTGCGGAAGGCCTGGATGCCAACGCCCTGATCGACGACGATATCGCCCGAGGAGCGGCAACCGGCCAGCGCGGCGGCCACGGCAAGGGCGGAAATCAGGCGGAAACGAGCGGTCATCAGGACGTCCTTGGATCAGACTGTGGTCTTCGTGTGCATGCCCTAGCGGCGCGCGGAGCAAAGCGCTAGGGGGACGAACATGAACGCCCCCTTTCTATCCGGCGAAAAGCCGCCCCTGCGTCTGCTGCTGGCCGCCCCGCGCGGCTTCTGCGCCGGGGTCGACCGCGCGATCGACATCGTCGAACTGGCCCTGCAGCGCTATGGCGCGCCGGTCTATGTCCGGCACGAAATCGTGCACAACCGCTATGTCGTCGACAGCCTGAAGGCCAAGGGCGCGGTCTTTGTCGAGGAACTGGACGAAGTGCCCGATGGCGTGCCGGTGGTGTTCAGCGCCCACGGCGTGCCCAAGGCCGTGCCCGAAAAGGCCAGCGCACGGGGGCTGGACTGGCTCGACGCGACTTGCCCGCTCGTCTCCAAGGTCCACCGCCAGGCCGAACGCCAGATCGAGGCCGGGCGGCACATCCTGTTCATAGGACACAAGGGCCACCCCGAAGTGATCGGCACGCTGGGCCAGGTGCCGGAAGGGACCATCACCCTGATCGAGACGGTGGAAGACGTGGCCGCGCTGACTTTCCCGGACGGCGCGCCGCTCGCTTTCCTGACCCAGACCACGCTTTCGGTGGACGACACGGCCGAAGTGGTCGCCGCCCTGCGCGCCCGCTTTCCGCAGATCGTCGGGCCCAAGGCCGAGGACATCTGCTATGCCACCTCCAACCGGCAGGCCGCGGTCAAGACCATTGCCCCGCAGTGCCAGCTGGTGCTGGTGATCGGCGCGCCCAACAGCTCCAACTCGCTGCGGCTGGTCGAAGTGGCGCAGCGCTGCGGCGCGCGCGGCATGCTGATCCAGCGCGCCAGCGAAATCGCGCCGGAATGGCTGGACGGCGTCGAGGTGCTCGGCCTCACCGCCGGTGCCTCGGCCCCGGAAGAATTGATCCAGGAAGTGATCGCGCAGATTTCCACCCTGCGGGACGTGACCGTGGAACAGGTCGTCACGGCAGAGGAAAAGATGGTGTTCAAGCTGCCCCGGCAACTGGTGGACTGATGGCCGTCTATACCAATCTTGGCGCGGAAGACCTGGCGCAGCTGATCGCCGAATTCGACGTCGGCGAACTGACCAGTGCCAAGGGCATTGCCGAGGGCGTGTCCAATTCCAACTGGCTGATCGAAACTACCGGCAAGGACGGCGCGGGCGCGCGCTTCATCCTGACCATGTACGAATTCCGCATCGAGGTGGAGGACCTGCCCTTCTTCCTCTCGCTGCTCGATCACCTGGCCGCCAAGCATTGCCCGGTGCCGCGCACGATCCACGACCGCTCCGGCGCGCTCTACCGCATGGTCGGGGACAAGGCGGTTGCCTTGATCGAATTCCTGCCCGGCGTCTCGGTCAGCCACCCGACCCCGGCACAGGCCCGCTCGGTCGGCCGCGCCCTCGCGCAGTTGCACCTCGCCAGCGCGGACTTTGGCCAGTCGCGCGAGAACGCGATGGGCCTGTCCGAATCGCGCCGCCTGGCGGATAGCTGCGGGGCCGAGGGCATGGCCCAGATCGACCCTGCCCTGGCCGCCCTAGTGAAACGCGAATTGCCGCTGCTGGAACAGGCCTGGCCGCGTGACCTCCCCCGCTCGGTCATCCATGCCGACCTGTTCCCGGACAATGTCCTGATGCTGGGCGACCAGGTGACCGGCCTGATCGACTTCTACTTCGCTTGCACCGACCTGACCGCCTATGACGTCGCGGTGACCCACGCGGCCTGGTGCTTCGATGGCGAGGGGCGCAATTTCAGTCCGGCGATTTCGGCTGCCCTGCTGGAAGGTTACGAGAGCCTGCGCCCGCTGAACGATGTGGAGCGCGCCGCCCTTCCCGTTCTGGCCCGCGTCGCCGCGCTGCGCTTTACCATGAGCCGCGCCTATGACTGGCTCAACACCCCCGCCGACGCGCTGGTCGTGCGCAAAAGCCCGATGGCCTTTGCCCGGCGGCTGGAATTCTATGCCGATCCGGCCAATGCTGCGGTCTTCGCTCGCCCGTGAAGAAGGTTGAAGTCTTCACCGATGGCGCCTGCAAGGGCAACCCCGGCCCGGGCGGCTGGGGCGCGATCCTGCGCATGGGGCACCACGAAAAGGAACTGTCCGGCAACGAGGCGGAAACCACCAACAACCGCATGGAACTGACCGCCGTGATCCGCGCGCTCACCGCATTGAAGGAACCGTGCGAGGTCCACCTCCACACCGACAGCCGCTATGTGATCGACGGCATCACCGGCTGGATTTTCGGCTGGCAAAGGAACGGCTGGAAAACGGCGGCCAAGAAGCCGGTTCTGAATGCCGACCTGTGGCAGGAACTGCTTGCCGCCACCCGCCGCCACAAGATCGAATGGATCTGGGTGAAAGGCCACGACGGCCACCCCGAGAACGAGCGCGCCGACAAACTGGCCAGCGACGCGGCTGTGGCAGCGGCCTAGTCCTCAGACGGGTTAACCGAAAAATCCGTTCGTCTTGAGGTGCCTGTGAAGCCGCTGGCTGAACAGACGTCTCGAAGGACTGCCTTCAATCGCGATGGTTCGAGACGGCCCCTCAACCTCCGGTTTCGGCGCCTCCTCACCACGAACGGAAAGAAAGTCTGCTGCAGTCCTGCCTGCGACATAACTCAAGTTCCGCTCACCCTGAGCCTGTCGAAGGGCGGTCGGTGCCAATCCGGCTTCGACAAGCTCAGTCGGAGCGGGGTTTTAACCGGCGGCCTAGCGGAACCGCGCTGGCGAATAAGGCTCTGGATCAACCGTCCCGCGCGGTTCGTCCAGCAGCAGGCCCAGCGCCAGTTCCGCCGCTGCCGGTGCGGTTTGGATGCCGAAGCCGCCTTGTCCGGCGAACCAGAAGAAATCGCGCGCCGTGGGGTCGAAACCATAGACCGGCAGGCGGTCCGGCGCGAAAGTGCGCAGGCCCGCCCATTTGTGTTCCAGCGCGGCGATGGGCCAGTTCAGTACGACCTTGAACCGCTCGATGGCGAGCGCCACGTCCAGCTCTTCCGCAGCGACGTCGCAAGGCTGGCTGGGCGTTTCATCGTGCGGGCTGAGCCACAGCTTGCCGCCCTCCGGCTTGAAATAGAACGATCCGTCAAAGCCCAGCGTCAGCGGCAGGGTCGAAGGGACCGTGCGGTCCATCCGCAGCTGTGCGACCGTGCGGCGCAGCGGCTTCATGCCCAGCGGAGCCACGCCTGCCGCCTGCGCCACCAGATCGGCCCAGGCTCCGGCCGCATTGACCAGCACCCGCGCGTGCAAGGTGCGGCCATCGGCCAGTGCGATGGTCCAGCCGTCCGCGCCATGCCGCGCGCCGATCACGCGGGCACGGCACAGCAGTTCGGTGCCAAGTCGCTTGCCCTCTGCCAGCCACAGCTGGTGCAGGCCCGCCACGTCGATGTCGCAGCAATCCGGCTCGTAAGCGCCAAGCTGCCATTCGCTGCGCAGGCCGGGCAAGCGGCGCTCCAGCGCGGCGCGGCCCAGCGTTTCGACCCGCACGCCGAGCGCGGAAAACTCGCGCACGAACGCCGCCAGCCCTTCCGCCTCGTCCGTCCGCGCCAGGGTCAGCGCGCCGCGCTCGGTCAGCAGGCCATGCTGGTCCAGAAACGCGCGCGAGGCTGTCGTAAGCGGCTGGACCCTGGGCCCACCATAGCTTTCGGTCCAGAAGGCGGCGGAACGGCCCGTGGAATGATAGCCAGGGCGATCCTCCGCCTCGATCAGGGCCACCCGGCCATGCGGTGCTAGCCCTGCCGCCAGCGAGGCACCGGCGATCCCCGCGCCGACAATCGCAAAGTCGAACCGTTCGCTCACGCTGCCCCCATGGCTCCGGCGATGCGGTTCAGGAAGGTGTCGCAGGCTTGCAGCGCGCGGTCCCGGACGTGGTCTGCCTCGCGCAGGATCTCGTGATGCGCTTCCAGGCCAAAGTGGACCAGCTCGCAATCGCGCAGCCGCTCTGCCGCGCGGGCAATGGCCTTGAATCCCACCAGCGCGTCGTTGTCCGTCGCCAGGATCAGCACCGGCTTCTGGATCGCTTCGAGCAGCCCCGGCGTCGCCAGCAGCCGCATCGAGGCATAGGCACGTTCGACCCAGCCCCACGATCCCGGCCCCATCACCAGTTCGGGCCGCGCCTGCCGCCAGAACAGCTCGTCCGCATAACGCTCGGCATCATGGGTCAGCAGGTGGGCGCGGTCTTCCGGGGGCTGGCCGGGCTTCTCGCTCCATTTCCAGGCCGGACGGCGCGGATCGCCCAGCGCCTTCATCACCTTGGCCGCCTGGTGCATCAGCCCGTCGGGCAGTGGTCCGGCGGTAAAGCCCAGCATCGGCGCGCTAAGCAGCAGCCCATCGGGATCGACCTGCTGTTCGGCCAGGGCGCGCAGGACCAGGTGGCCGCCCATCGAATGCCCCGCCAGAACGTGCGGCCCCGGCGTTTCCGCCTTCCAGTGCTTCCACAGGGTGCCAAGGTCTTCGACCCAGGTGGCGAAATCGTCGATATGACCGGTCACCGCGTCGCGTCCCAGCCGGCCCGATCCGGCCTGCCCGCGCCAGTCCGAAGCCGTCACTTGCCAGCCCTGGGCGTGCCAGTGACTCAGGGTTTCGAGGTACTTCTCATAGAAATCGCCCCGTCCGGGCAGAAACAGGATCGACCCCCGGACGCCTTCCGGCGCGGGCCAGTCGATCCGGCGCACGGCATGGCCATCGCCAGTTAACCATCTGGATTCACGCGCAAGTTCCGGAATTGCGCGGCGATCGCAGGCTTGTCCCACTTGGCTAATACCGCCCTCCTGATGGTAGTTACTTTTTAGTAAGTCCTGACTTTTACATAGGCTCCTGAACAGGGGGCCATCAATGCCGGACGCGGATTTCCGTTATCTTTTGCTTGCAGCATTGGCAATTGCGCTGGTGACGGCTGCGGTTACCGACATTCGCCGCCGCCAGATCGACAACTGGCTGAACGCCAGCATCGCCCTTGCCGCTCCGCTGTTCTGGTGGGCCTCGGGCCTGTCGCTGTGGCCGGACGTGGCGATCCAGATCGGCATGATGCTGGTGGTCTTCTTCGGCCTGGCCCTGGTCTTCGCGCGCGGCGGCATGGGCGGCGGCGATGTGAAGCTGCTGGCGGCACTGGCCCTGTGGCTTCCGCCGATCCTCATGTTCTCCGTAATCTTCCTGACCTCGCTGGTAGGAGGTGCGATGTCGATGGTGGCAGGCGCACGCAACCTCAGCCTCGATGCGGGCGAGCGGGTGAAGCGCGCACTGGCCATGCTCGCCACTGGCCTGTGGGTCACCGGATCGGGCTATATCGCCTGGACCATGACTGGCGGTGCACCGCTCGCGCTGGGCGGCATCGTTCCGGGCGCGGTGCTGGGCGCAGCCATGATCCTGGCGCTGGTCCTGACCGGTGCCGGGACCGTGATCATCTCGCGCAATCAGAAGAGCCGCCTGCCGATTCCCTATGGCGTGGCGATCTCCGCTGGCGGGCTCTTCGTTCTCTTGACCCAGTTTATCCCGTCCGCGCAGGCCGCTTTCAGCGCCTCCGCGATCGGTTGACCGGATCTTAACCACTTTGCCCGAATAAACGCTGACGATTTCGGGATTTTCTAGGGGGCTAGCAAAGCCATGGATAAGAAGAAGCTGCTGCTGCTGATTGGCGCTCTGGTGATTGCGGTAGGAACCGCAATGGCCGCACGGAGCCTGCTGACCGGCGCAGGATCGCCGCAGGCGCAGGCTGCCCAGGTGCCCAAGGGCCCCAAGGTGCTGGTCGCCCAGCGCGGCCTTCCGGTGGGCACGATCATCACCGCCGATTCGGTCTCGTTCCAGCTGTGGCCCAAGGAAATGGTCCAGGACGCCTACTTCATCGACGGCGAAGCCGACATGAACAAGCTGCTGGGCACCGTGGTCCGCTATCCCATCACGGCTGGCCAGCCGGTCACCCAGGGCGCGCTGGTTGCGCCGGGCGACCGCGGCTTCCTGGCGGCGGCGCTTGGCCCCGGCATGCGCGCCGTGACGATCCCCGTTTCCGCCAAGACCGGCGTCGGCGGCTTCGTCTTCCCGGGTGACCATGTCGACCTGATGCTGACCCAGACCGTGACGGCAAAGGACGGCGGCAATGCCCTGAAGGCGACCGAGACGATCCTGCGCAACATCCGCGTCCTGGCCACCGACCAGTCGACCGAAACCACCGTGGAAGAAGGCAAGACCGTGGTTCGCGCCGTCCGCACCGTGACCATGGAAGTCACGCCCAAGATGGCCGAAAAGATCGCCGTGTCGCAAACCGTCGGCACGCTCAGCCTGGCGCTGCGCAGCCTGGCCGACAACCAGACCGACCTGGACCGCGCGATTGCCGACGGCACGGTCAAGGTGCCCACCGGTGCGACCAGGGAACAGGAAGAAAAGCTGCTCAGCCAGGCGATGAACCGCCCGATGGATGGTGGCACCACCTTTGTCACCGGCGGCGACGTGTCGCGCTTTCAGCGCCGCAACGCCCCCAATCCGGACATGACCCCCAAGCAGATGGCTGCAAACTTTGCACCTGCCCCGGCGCAGCAAATCAGCGGCCCCGTCCGCACCGTCCGCGCTGCCCCGACGGTCCGCGTGACCCGCGGCAAGACCACGACCGAAGAAGAAGTTGGGAAGTAATCCATGACCACGA
The DNA here is from genome assembly GCF_050281025.1 of Novosphingobium sp. NPDC080210. Lineage (NCBI taxonomy): Bacteria > Pseudomonadati > Pseudomonadota > Alphaproteobacteria > Sphingomonadales > Sphingomonadaceae > Novosphingobium > Novosphingobium sp. NPDC080210. Next base: position 447,574 of record NZ_JBNNWL010000002.1, on the reverse strand, counting down.
TCACACCCGACGCTTGCACGGCCGCGAAGAAAGGCAAACCGATGAATCGCCTCGCCATTACCCTGCTTGGTGCCGCCTGTGCGGTGGTGCCCTTCACCCTGGTCCCGGCCCAGCAGGCCGAAGCCCAGTCGGTCAGCCGCCCCGCCAACGACATTGTCCTGTCGATCGGGCGCGGCCAGCTGGTCACGGTCGGCGGCACCATGGCCGACGTCTTCGTGGCGGACGACAAGGTGGCCGACGTCCAGGTCAAGTCGAACCGCCAGCTCTATGTCTTCGGCAAGGCGGGCGGGGAAACCACCGTCTATGCCAGCAATGCCCAGGGCGACGTGATCTGGTCGGCCAATATCCGCGTCGGTTCGAACATCGACAGCGTGGACCAGATGATGCGCGTGGCCATGCCCGACGCCAAGATCACCGTCTCCACCGTTGGGACCAACACCTTCCTGCTGACCGGCACGGTCGCCGCACCTGAAGACGCCGCCGAGGCCCAGCGCCTGGTCTCCGCCTTCGTCGGCAAGGAAGCCAATGTCGTCACCCGCCTGAAGATGGCCACTCCGCTTCAGGTCAACTTGCACGTCAAGTTCGCCGAAGTCAGCCGCACCCTGGTGCGCGACATCGGCATGAACTGGACCACCGGGGACGGAACCGGCGGCTTCCAGTTCGGCATCGGCCAGGGCCGTTCCTTCTCCAGCACCTTCCGCCCCGGTTCGGTGACCGGCGTCGGCAACAAGCCGAAGCTTTCGATCCCGGATCCGAATGATCCAACGAAGTTCATCGAAGTGGATGGCACTTCGGTCAGCACCATCGGCGCGGGCACGACCCTGGCCGGTGCAGGCAAGTTGTTCGGCATGGACGTGCTGGGTGCGCTGGACCTGGGCGAGCAGGCCGGTCTGGTCACCACCCTGTCCGAACCGAACCTGACCGCGCTGTCCGGCGAAACGGCGGACTTCCTTGCGGGCGGTGAATACCCGATCCCGATCAGCCAGGGCCTGGGCACCACTTCGATCGAATACAAGCGCTTTGGTGTCAGCCTCAGCTATACGCCGACCGTCCTGTCGAATGGCCGCATTTCGATGCGCGTCCGACCGGAAGTGTCCGAACTGTCCAGCCAGGGCGCGATCACCGTCAATGGCTTCCAGGTTCCGGCCCTGACCGTCCGCCGCACCGAGACGACCATCGAACTCGGTTCGGGGCAATCGATGATGATTGCCGGGCTGATGAGCAACGGCGCGCAGAACACGCTGAAGAAGCTGCCCGGTGCGGGCGACCTGCCGATTGTCGGCGCGCTGTTCCGCTCGACCAGCTTCCGCAAGGGCGAAACCGAACTGGTGATCGTCGTCACGCCGTACCTGGTCCAGCCGGTCAACGCCAACGAGATCAAGCTGCCCACCGACGGCTACCAGAACCCGAACATCGCCCAGCAGATCTTCGGCAACATGGAAAGCAACGGCAAGTCGGGCGCGAGCCGCCCGATGCCCAGTGCCGCGCCGGATCAGAACGGCGCTCCGCCGCCGCGCATCGGCGAGCTGGACATTCCGGCGCCGGTACAGAACCCGCGCCCCGGCACGGGCGAAAAGTCCCAGACCAAAGGCAAGCGCCGGACCAAGACCGACGAAGCCGCCCCTGGCTTTGACCTGTAAGACGAGAGAGGACGAACATGCGTAACCCCGTTTCGAAAAAGGCCATCGCTTCGGCTCTCTCCGCCTCGCTGGTCCTGATCCTGGGCGGCTGCGGCGGCATGCCGATGAACAACCCCAGCCTCGACAGCGTCCACCAGCCGGTGGTCAGCCGCACCAATTACACGCTGGACATCACCACCGGACCCAGCGGCATTTCGATCCCCGAACAGCGCCGTCTGGCGGGCTGGTTCGAAGCGCTCGACCTGCGCTATGGCGACCGCATCACGCTGGACGACCCGATGCGCAGCGGCGCATCGCGCGCGGCCATCGAAGCCGTTGCCGGCCGCTATGGCCTGCTGGTGGGAGACGAGGCCCCGGTCACCCCGGGCGCGGTCGCCCCGGGCACGGTCCGCGTGGTCGTGACCCGCTCGACCGCTGCGGTCCCGGGCTGCCCGGACTGGTCAGCCAAGAGCGACGGCACCCTGCACAACGCCACCAGCACCAATTACGGCTGCGCCACCAATGCCAACATGGCGGCCATGGTCGCCGATCCGGAGCACTTGCTGAAGGGCGCATCGGGCCAGGGCGTCACCACGGTGATGAGCTCGACCAAGGCCATCGATTCCTATCGCGAAGCCCCGCCGACCGGCGAACAGGGCCTGTCGAAGAACTCCACCCAGTCAAACAGCGGGAATAAGTAATGAACGCTCCCTGGAAACCGGCCGCTTCCGGCAACCGCGACGCTTTCAGCGCCTTTCTCTGCGACGAGGCCGCACTCGACGTGCTGCGCCCGGTCGTCATCGAAATGGGCTGGCAGCCGGAAAAGTGCAACAAGGGCGGGCTGCGCAACGCGGTCCAGTCCCTGTCGATCACCGCCAGCCCGAACATCCTGATGGTCGACCTGTCGGAAAGCGGCGACCCGCTAAGCGACATCAACGCCCTGGCCGAGGTTTGCGAACCCGGCACGGTGGTGATTGCCGTGGGCCAGGTCAACGACGTGCGGCTGTACCGCGACCTGCTGGCCAGCGGGATCCACGATTACCTGCTGAAACCGCTGTCGCCCAGCCAGGTGCGCGATGCCCTGGTCAATGCCCAGGCGGTGTTCTCCGCGCCGAAGAGCCATGATCCCTCGGTGGCCAAGCGCCACATCTCGACCGCGGTGATCGGCACGCGCGGCGGGGTTGGCGCCTCGACGCTGGCCACTTCGCTCGCCTGGCTGTTCAGCGCTGACGAGAAGCTGCCGACGGCCCTGCTCGACCTTGACGTGCATTTCGGCACCGGCGCGCTGGCGCTCGACCTGGAACCGGGCCGCGGCCTGACCGACGCGATCGAGAACCCGGCCCGCATCGACGGCCTGTTCATCGAACGCGCCATGATCCGCGCCAACGACAACCTGGCGATCCTTTCGGCCGAAGCGCCGATGAGCGCGCCCCTGATGACCGACGGCGCCGCCTTCGTTCAGCTGGAGGAGGAATTCCGCCAGGCGTTCGAAATGACCGTGATCGACCTGCCGCGCAACATGCTGATCAATTTCCCGCACCTGCTGGCCGACGTGAACGTCGCGCTGATCGTGGCGGAAATGACCCTGGCATCGGCGCGCGACACGATCCGCATCCTGGCCTGGCTCAAGGCCAATGCCCCTCATGTCCAGCCGATCGTCGTGGCCAACAAGGTCCAGACCGGCGTGGGGGAAATCACGAAAGCCGATTTCGAAACCTCGATCGAGCGCAAGATCGCCTTCTCGATCCCCTATGACGTCAAGGCCGCCACCAATGCGGCCAAGCTGGGGCAGACCTTTGCCGATGCCAACCGCACGTCGAAGGCAGGTGTCGCGATGCGCGATGTCGCCAAGACCGTGATGGGGATCAGCGAGGGCGAAGACCTGGACGACAGCCCCAAGGCCAAGAAGTCGCTGCTCGGCAAGCTGGATCTCAAGTCCATGCTGTCGAAGAAGCCCAAGGACGCGAAGGCCCCGGCGGCGGCGCAGGCCTGAGCCATCGGCCCAATCTGGAAGAAGGTGTAGGCAGCGATGAACATGATCCAGCTCGGGCTGATCGTCGTGGGGCTGATGAGCTTCATGGTGCTGGGCTACATTGCCTTTTCCGGCCCATCTCCGGCCAAGGAAAGCGCGCGCCGGCTGCAATCGGTGCGCTATCGTCACTCGGAAAGCACGACCGACCGGGTCGAGGCCCAGCTCAAGAAAGCCGTCGCCGCGCGCAAGCCCAAGATGCACCGCATCGCCGGGTCGGAATCGCGGCTGGCGGCCCTGGCCCTGCGGCTCCACCGCACCGGCAAGCCGTGGACCTTGTCGCAGTACTTCTATGCGTCGGCAGGGGTCGGCTTGACTGTTGCGCTGATGGTCTTCCTCAAGACCCGAAGCCTGCCGCTCTCGCTCGGCCTCGGCCTGCTGGTCGGCGCAGGCCTGCCGCACATGGTGGTCGGGCATTTCATCAAGCGCCGCACCAACCAATTCACCGCCAAGTTCCCCGATGCAATCGAACTGCTGGTGCGCGGCCTGCGCTCCGGTCTGCCGGTGACGGAAACCCTGGGCATCGTCTCCAGCGAAGTTCCCGGCCCGGTGGGCGAGGAATTCAAGCTGGTGACCGAACGCATCAAGATCGGCAAGACCATGGAGGATGCCCTTCAGGACACGGCCGACCGCCTCAACACGGCGGAGTTCAGCTTCTTCTGCATCACCCTGGCGATCCAGCGCGAGACGGGCGGCAACCTGGCCGAAACGCTCTCCAACCTGGCCGACGTGCTGCGCAAGCGCGCCCAGATGAAGCTGAAGATCAAGGCGATGAGCTCTGAATCCAAGGCCTCGGCCTATATCGTCGGTGCACTGCCCTTCATCGTCTTCTCGATGATCTTCTGGATCAATCCGGACTACCTGGGCGGGTTCTTCACCGACGACCGCCTGATCGTGGTCGGCCTGGGCGGCCTGACCTGGATGAGCATCGGCGGGTTTATCATGGCCAAGATGGTCAGCTTCGAAATCTGAGCGGGAAGGAAACAGGACCATGATGAACAGCCCGCCCGGACCCACCCTGCTTGGCTTTGACGTGCTGTGGATCGGCTCGATCCTGGCCGGCCTTGCCGCCATGGCCGTGCTATTCGCGATCTATACCGCCGTCACGATCCGCGACCCGATGCAGAAGCGGGTCAAGGCGCTGAACGAGCGCCGCGACGAACTGAAGAGCGGCATCCTGACCCAGTCCGCCCGCAAGCGCGCCAGCCTGGTCCGCAAGACTGAAACCACCGACTGGATGAGGGAAGCGCTGAACAAGCTGAACGTGCTTCAGCAGAGCCAGCTTGAAGTCATCCAGCAAAAGCTGTTCCAGGCCGGTATCCGGCGCAAGGAACTGGGCATCGTGGTGATCTTCGCCCGCATGGTGCTGCCCATCGTGCTGGGCGGGACCACGGCCTTCCTGGTCTATGGCATCAACTATTTCCCGGAATGGGGTTCGTTCAAGAAGCTGATGGCCTTCGCCGCAGCCCTGGGCATCGGCTACAAGGGTCCGGAAATCTACATCGGCAATATCATCACCAAGCGCACCGATGCGATCCGCAAGGGCCTGCCCGATGCGCTCGACCTGCTGGTGATCTGCGCCGAAGCCGGTCTGACCGTGGACGCCGCGTTCAATCGCGTCGCCCGGGAACTCGGTCGCGCCTATCCCGAACTGGGTGACGAATTCGCCCTGACCGCCATCGAGTTGTCGTTCCTAAGCGAACGGCGCCAGGCCTTTGAAAACCTGGCCTACCGCGTCAACCTGGAAGCGGTGAAAGGCGTGACCACCACCATGGTCCAGACCGAACGCTATGGTACGCCGCTGGCCTCTGCCCTGCGCGTGCTCTCCGCCGAATTCCGCAACGAGCGCATGATGCGCGCCGAGGAAAAGGCCGCACGCCTGCCCGCGATCATGACCGTGCCGCTGATCCTGTTCATTCTGCCGGTGCTGTTCGTCGTGATCCTTGGGCCTGCAGCCTGCTCCATCGCCGACGCCTTTGCCGACGGCGGCCCGGCCAAGGGCGGCGGCTGACCCTTCCGCCAGGACCAAAGAAATCGGGCCGGACCTTGCACCAAGGTCCGGCCCGATTGCTTTGCCGGTCAGGCGAGATCAGGGCCGCGAAACGGTCTGCTCGATCGCGCCGAAGATCGTGTGGCCGTGGTCGTCGCGCATTTCGATCCGCACCTTGTCGCCATAGCGCAGGAAGGGCGTGCTGGCCGCCCCGGTGGCGATGGTCTCGACCATGCGCTGCTCGGCAATGCAGGAATAACCGCGCCCGCCCTGGCTGCACGGACGGCCCGGCGAGCCATCGGGATCGCGGTTGGACACGGTGCCCGAACCGATGATCGAACCAGCCCCGATCCGCCGCGTCTTGGCCAGGTGGGCGATCAGGGTGCCGAAATCGAAGGTGCATTCCTCGCCCGCCTCGGCGCGCCCGAAGGGCTGGTCGTTGAGGTCCACCGCCAGAACCCCGTTCAGCCGCCCGCCCGACCATGCCGCACCCAGGGCGTCGGGCGTGGCAAAGACCGGCGAAAAATGGGTGGCGGGCTTCGACTGGACAAAGCCAAAGCCCTTGGCCAGTTCGCCGGGAATAAGGTTGCGCAGCGACACGTCGTTGACCAGGCCGATCAGCCGGACATGGCTCAGCGCCTCCTCAGGCGTAACGCCCTGGGGAACGTCGCCGGTCACGACGCAGATTTCCGCTTCCATGTCGCAGCCCCAGGCCTCGTCGGCCAGGGTGATCGGCTCGCGCGCGCCGCGCAGGTCGTCGCTGCCGCCCTGATACATCAGCGGATCGTGCCAGAAGCTGTCCGGCAGTTCCGCGCCGCGCGCCTGACGGACCAGTTCGACGTGATTGACATAGGCCGAGCCGTCCGCCCACTGGAACGCGCGCGGCAGGGGCGCGGTGACTTCGCGTTCGTGGAAGCGTTCGCGCGGGATTGCGCCGTGTTCCAGCTCGGTCGCCAGCGCGCGCAGCACTGGCTCGTGCCGGTCCCAGTCGTCCAGCGCGGCTTGCAGCGTCGGGACGAGGTGGTCCGCCGGCGCGTACCAGGCCAGATCATGCGAGACGACGACCAGGCGGCCATCGCGGCCATGGGGCAGAGAGGCTAGCTTCACGGGTTCTTTCCTTCTTCCAGAGCCTGGGCGCTCTCGCCGATCCGGGCGAGCAGCGATACGAATTGCTGGCGCTCCGCCGCGCTGAGCGGGGCGAGCAGGCGCGCCTCCATCTCCAGCGCGTGGGGCATGATCTTGCCGTGCATGTCCTTGCCTGCGGCGGTCAGCTCCAGATGGTGCGAGCGTCCGTCGCGCGCATTGGGGCTGCGCTGGACCAGGCCGCGCTCCTCCAGCACCTTGCAGGCGCGGTTGACGGCGACCTTGTCCATCCGCGTGGCATGGACCAGGTCGCGCTGGGTCCGCGCGCCGGAATCCCCCAGCACGGCCATGACCCGCCATTCCGGGATCTTCAGGCCATAGGTGCTGCGGTATTCCACCGCGATCAGGTCAGCCACGGCATTGGTGGTGACCGACATCAGATAGGGCACGAAATCGCCAAGGCGGCTTTGGTTCGGCATTGAACTGGTTCCTGTTGCAACCAGTTTGCTAAGGGCAACCGCGCCCTAGCGCAATGGTTGAGGTCAGTTTTTCACGGCTTCCGGCGCGGCGGCGGCAAAGGCGGGCAAGGCGCGCAGGGCTTCGTCGATACGCACCAGCCGGGGATAGGCGCCCAGCGGCACTTCGAAGCGGCGGGCATTGGCCATCTGCGGCACCAGGCACAGGTCCGACAGGTCGGGCTGCGCCCCGCCGAACAGACCGGATTCCGGGGCCTGGGCCTCCAGTGTCGCAAAGCCCAAGGAGATCCAGTGGCGGTTCCATTCCACGGCCTGGTCCTGCGATGCGCCGAACTGGCTTTTCAGGCGGTTCATCACCCGCAGGTTCTGGATCGGGTGCGTATCGGCCGCAATCACCAGCGCCCGCCCCAGGGCGGCCGCGCGCAGAGCCGGATCGGCTGGCAGCAAGCGCGGTTCGGGCCGGGTCTGGTCCAGATAGTCGATGATCGCCAGGCTTTGGGTCAGCAGGTTCCCGTCGATCTCCAGCGCGGGGATCAGGCCCTGCGGATTGCGCCCGGTATAGTCCGCCCCGCCCTGCTCGCCCTTCGACAGGTCAACCGGGACCGCGCGGTAAGCAATGCCTTTGAGGTTCAGCGCAATGCGCACGCGGTAGGCAGCCGAAGAGCGCCAGTAATCGTAAAGGACGACTTCCCCGCTCATCCCAGCACCCTGCCCGCAACCGCGTGAAGCCGGGCCATCAGCGCGGGATCGCGCTTGTCCGGTGCGGTCATGATCGCGTTGTCCAGCGCCCTGTCGATCGGGCTGGCGGCGCGCTCGCCGGGCAGCTGCCGCGCGAATTGGCGCAGGACCTGGCGGGCAAGCTGGGTGTTGCGCGCCATCACCCGCAACACGTCCGCCGCATCCACGCCCTCTTCGGCTTCGCGCCAACTGTCGTAATCGGTCACCATGCCGAGCAGGGCATAGGGCAATTCGGCCTCGCGGGCGAGCCGCGCTTCGGGCAGGGCCGTCATGCCGATCACGTCCGCGCCCCACGACTGGTAGAGCCTGCTTTCCGCGCGGGTGGAGAACTGCGGCCCTTCGATGGCGATGTAGCAGCCGCGCGGATGCACTGTCGCGCCCTCTGCCTGCACCGCCTGGGCCAGCGCGGCGGAGAGGCGCGGGCAGACCGGATCGGCCAGGCTGACATGGGCCACCAGGCCGGGGCCGAAGAACGAACTCTCGCGCGAAGTGGTACGGTCGATGAACTGGTCCACTGCCACGAAATGACCCGGCGCCATGTCCCCGTTGAGCGAACCGATCGCGGACAGGGCAATCACGTCGGTCACGCCGCAGCGCTTCAGCACGTCGATATTGGCGCGGTAATTCACATGGCTGGGCGGGATTGCGTGACCGGCTCCGTGGCGCGGCAGGAAGGTAAACCGCACGCCTTCCAGCGTTCCCGTCGTCACCGCGCCGGAGGGCGGGCCGAACGGGCTGGAAACTTCGATCTCTTGCGCATTGTCGATTCCGATCCCCGCCGCCAGGCCGGAACCGCCGATCACGCCAATATGCCAGGTCTCGCGCATTGCCTCGCTCATCGCGTAGCGAGGATACCGCTCATGATGAAGTCGATGCAATGCTCGCGGTAACGGTCGCGCAGTTCCTCGGTCAGGGTGTCGGTGTCATAGCAATGCTTGAGCACCAGGCGTGACGAGAAGAACCGGTCCGCCGCCCCGGTCGTGGTGAAGTAGAACAGCTGCGGATCGACGTTGCGGAACACCCCCTGGCGCACCCCGTCTTCGATCAGCTTGTCATAGGCGCGGCTGAGCGGGCTGAGGTAGGAATCGGCAATCCGGTGCGCTTCATCGTCGTCGCTTTCGCGCACCAGCCGCATCAGCAGGCGGTTGAGATAGGGCGTCTTGAAATAGGTATCGACCACCGCGCCGATGTGGCGGCGCAGCCGTGCCTCTGGCGGCATGTCCTTGGCCATCAGGGCATCGACCGCCTGGACGATCCCGGCCATGTCGCGGTCCAGCAGCGCCTTCATCAGGCCCGCCTTATTTCCGAAATAATATTTGACCAAAGCCGAGTTCAGGCCGGACCGCAGCGACAGTTCGGAAAGGGAGATATCGACGATATCCCCTTCCCGCATAATGTCCGACGCAGTCTGCAACAGCAGCTCGCGGGCTCCGGCGGGGACGTCCCCCTCCTGCTTGGCGCTCTCGGTCATTCGTACGGCGGCTCCTCGCCCCACCATGGGTAAAAGTCGGGCATATCGCTTGAAACCCGTAGCGGAAAGGAGGGCGGGCGCTTCTCAAGGAAGCTTTGCACACCTTCCTTCGCATCGGCACCCTTGGACAGGCGATAGATCGCGCGGCTGTCCACCTTGTGCGCCGCCATCGGGTGATCGCCCGATGGCACCCGCCACAGCATCGCGCGGGTCATGGCGACCGAGACGGCCGAGGTGTTGTCGGCAATTTCGCGGGCCAGGCCGCGCGCCGCGTCGATCAGTTCGCCCTGCGGATGGACCGAGCGGACCAGCCCGCCCTTCAGCGCTTCTTCCGCGCCGAAGATACGGCCCGTCATGCACCATTCCAGCGCCTGGTTGATCCCGACGATCTTGGGCAGGAACCAGCTGGAGCAAGCTTCCGGCACGATCCCGCGACGGGCAAAGACAAAGCCGTAGCGGGCGTTTTCGCTGGCCAGGCGGATGTCCATCGGCAGCTGCATGGTCACGCCCACGCCCACTGCCGCACCATTGCAGGCGGAAATCAGCGGCTTCTTCGACTGATAAAGGCGCAGTGTCAGCAGGCCGCCGCCATCGCGCACGCGCTCGTCCGACAGGTCGGTCACCGCTTCGCCGCTGGCAAAGACCGCGCGGCCATCGTCAGGCGTCAGGTCGGCCCCGGCGCAGAAGGCGCGCTCGCCAGCCCCGGTAAAGATCACCGCGCGGACGCTGTCATCCGCATCGGTGCGCTCCATCGCGTCGTTGATCTCGCCCATCATCGTCCCGGTGAAGGCGTTCATCTTCTCCGGGCGGTTGAGAGTCAGCGTGGCGATCCCCTCGCTGATGTGAAGATCGATCTGCGAATAGCCCATGCCAACTCTCTCCGTGTGTATTTATCTATTTGTGTACTCAGCAAGTTTGTGCCGGATTCCGGCCTTGGGTGGAGCGAGAATGGTTACTTCCGAGAACCGGAGCGAAGCGACCTTGCGGGTCGTGAGCACCGGAAGCGCAGGAGGTGGCCATTCGCAGCCCGCCCAGGGCCGGAAGGCGGTACAAACTTAGCGGGGCGCCATGCGGATGCCGCCGTCCAGACGCACGTCCTCGCCGTTGAAGTAGCCGTTCTCGATCATGCACATGGCGAGGTTGGCGTACTCGACCGGGTTGCCGAGACGCTTGGGGTTGAGCACCGAAGCGCCCAGCGCATCGCGCACGTTCTGCGGCGCACCGGCGAGCAACGGGGTGTCGAAAATGCCCGGCAGGATGGTGTTGACGCGGATCTTTTCGCTCGCCAGGTCGCGAGCGATCGGCAGGGTCATGCCCACCACGCCGCCCTTCGACGCGGAATAGGCAGCCTGGCCCATCTGGCCGTCTTCAGCCGCGACCGAAGCGGTGTTGACGATGGCGCCGCGGTCTCCGTCAGCCTGCGGTTCCAGCGTCATCATGCCGGCAGCCGACTTGGCGATGCAGCGGAAGGTGCCGACCAGGTTGATCTGGATGATCCAGTTGAACGCGTCGAGCGGGAAGTGCTTGATCGAGCCGTCTTCCTTGCTGCGGCTGGCGGTCTTGATCGCATTGCCGGTGCCGGCGCAGTTGACCAGGATACGCTCTTGCCCATGGGCTTCGCGGGCCTTGGCGAAAGCGGCATCGACCGAGGCATCGTCGGTGACGTTGCATTCGCAGAATACGCCGCCGATTTCCTTGGCCATGGCTTCGCCCTTTTCGGCCTGAAGGTCGAAGATGGCGACCTTGACGCCCTTGGCAGCCAGCGCGCGGGCCGTAGCCGCACCCAGGCCCGAAGCGCCGCCGGTAACGACTGCGGCAACCGTGTTGTCGAGAATCATGTCTATTGCTCCCTCTGTTCCGCCCGGTCCTTCGAGACGCCTCTGCCTGCGGCTTCGGCTCCTCAGGACGAACGGCTGGTGTAACATCCATCCCCCCGGCAGCCCGGGAGGATGCACTTTCTATCCTTGCTCACATCCCCGTTCGTCCTGAGGAGGTGAGGACTTGGGCCCGAACCGTCTCGAAGGACAGCCGGATCAAACCATTTCCACGATGGTCACGTTGGCGACGCCGCCGCCTTCGCACATCGTCTGCAGGCCGTACTTCCCGCCGCGCGCCTTCAGCGCATGGAGCAGGGTCGCCATCAGCTTGGTGCCCGAAGCGCCAAGCGGGTGGCCCAGCGCAATCGCGCCGCCATTGACGTTCAGCTTTTCCGGATCGGCGCCGGTGTGCTTCAGCCAGGCCATCGGGACCGAGGCAAAGGCTTCGTTCACTTCGTAAAGGTCGATGTCGTTGATCGACAGGCCCGCCTTGGCCAGGGCCTTGTCGGTCGCGAACAGCGGCTCTTCCAGCATGATCACCGGATCGCCTGCCGTGACGGTCAGGGTGTGGATGCGGGCCAGCGGGGTCAGGTTGTAGCGCTTCAGCGCCTCTTCCGACACGACCAGAGCCGCCGAGGAACCGTCGCAGATCTGGCTGGAGGTCGCCGCGGTCAGCGAACCGCCTTCGCTCAGCAGCTTGACGCCAGCGATGCTTTCCAGCGTCGCGTCGAAACGAATGCCTTCGTCAACCGTGTGCCATTCCTTGCCATCGGCCGTTTCGATCTCGATCGGCACGATTTCGCTGTTGAAGGCACCGGCTTCGGTCGCCGCGCGGGCGCGCTGGTGGCTGGTCAGGGCAAAGCGGTCGAGATCGTCCTTGGAGAAGCCGTGCTTCTTCACGATCATTTCCGCACCCATGAACTGCGACCAGGTAACGCCCGGATACTTCTCTTCCAGACCCGGCGACTTGTAGTTGCCCAGGCCTTCCTTCATGTGGAACATGGCGGTCGAGCCCATCGGCACGCGGGTCATGCTTTCGATGCCCGCCGCGATGACCACGTCCTGAGTGCCGCTCATCACGGCCTGGGCCGCGAACTGGATCGCCTGCTGCGACGAACCGCACTGGCGGTCGATCGTCACCGCCGGAGTCGACTGCGGCAGCAACTTGGACGCGAGCACCGCGTTGCGCCCGACCTGTCCGGCCTGCTGCCCGCCCTGGCTGACGCAGCCCATGATCACATCGTCCACCGCATTGGGATCGACGCCCGTGCGCGAAACCAGCGCATCCAGCGTCTGCGCGGCCAGATCGACCGGGTGCACCCCGGCCAGACGTCCACCGCGGCGGCCGCCAGCGGTACGTAGAGCATCAACGATATAGGCGGTCGCCATGGCATCCGATTCCTTCTGCTGGGTTATTTAACCGATCGATTAAAGAGTGCCCGCACCGAGGTCAAGGACCGCGTGACGGTGTGACAGATTCGTCACAGGAACGAATGAAAATTGCGCATACCCTTTTGGGTAATTGCCTCGCCGGGACACATCCCTCACCCATGGCGAATCCGGGTTGATACCTAGGGCATTTTATCTGGCGGCAAATGCATAGCCGGATCACAGAAAAAACCTCCCTTCGAATACGGGATAGAGGACCAAGGGGACTAAGAATGAAGATTTTCAGCAAGTCGGCTTTTTCGACTTCTACCAGCCTGGCAACTGCCGCCATCATCGCACTGGCCTCGGCCAGCGCCGCGCAGGCCCAGGAAGCAGCAGCTGCCGCCGAAACGGCAGAATGCGCCGACGCGAACAACAATGGCACGTGCGACACCGATGAAAAGGGCGAGATCGTCGTTGTCGGCACCGGTTCGCGCCTTGCCCGCCCAACGCTTTCCTCGCCCGTTCCGCTCACTTCGGTGACGGTCAATGAACTGACCGATAGCGGCGACGTTTCGCTGGGCGACGCGCTGAATGACCTGCCGTCGCTCCGCTCGACCTACAGCCAGGGTAACTCGACCCGCTTCATCGGCACGGCCGGCCTCAACATCCTCGACCTGCGCGGACTGGGCGTTTCGCGCACCCTGGTCCTGGTAAATGGCAAGCGCCACGTCACGGCATCGCCGGGCGATTACCTGGTCGACGTGAACACGATCCCGGTCGACCTGCTCGACCGCGTCGACGTGGTGACCGGCGGCAATTCCGCCGTCTACGGTTCGGACGCTGTCGCCGGCGTAGTGAACTTCGTGCTGAAGCGCGATTTCGAAGGTCTCACCCTGCGCGGCCAGGGCGGGATTTCGTCGCGCGGTGACCGCGGCAACATGTTCGTGTCCGGTACCTTCGGCAAGAACTTCGCTGACGGCCGCGGCAACATCGCCATCTCGGGCGAATATGCCAAGGCAAACCCGCTCTATTTCAAGGATCGTGACGATCTGACCGGTGCCTATTCCGGGCGCCGCCAATTCAACCTTCAGGACGTGACCACTGGCGAAAACGGCCTGGGTGACGGCATCCCCGACCAGGTCTACTTCGGCGGCGGCGTGTTCAACGGCAACATTGCCGACACCGGCCTGATTTCGGTCAACGCGTCGAGCAATCCTGCCTCCAGCGTCTATTGCGGCAATCTTTCGGCCACGAACCGGGCCCTGCGCTGCCTGCCCAATCTGCAGCCGCGCATCTTCACCTTCGCGCCCGACGGTTCGCGCCTGATCGAAACCATTCCGGAGATTGACTTCCGTCCGGTTGCCTCGGGCAACGTGATCCCGACCGACCGATCGAACCCCGGCCGGCTTTCCAGCCTGCGCAACACCGGACAGCTTGCCGCTGGACTTGACCGCTACGCGCTCAACGTCCTGCTGCACTACGACTTCTCGGATGCGTTCCGTCCGTTCCTGGAGGCGAAGTACGTCCACGTCGATGCGGTCCAGGAAGGGCAGCCCAGCTTCTTCCAGGGCGGCACGCTTGGCACGTTCTCGTGCAGCAACCCCTTCCTCACTCCGACTGCACTGGCGCAGTTGCAGACGCTTGGCCGCTGCGCCAATCCGGCTACCGGCACCTTCGCGACCAGCCGCTTCAACACCGATTTCGGTGGTCGCGGCGAATTGCATGATCGCGATACCTATCGCATCGTCGGAGGGTTCGAAGGCGATTTCAACGACGACTGGAAGTACGAAGTCTTCGTGAACTACGGTCGCCTTGAAACCAGCGTTCTGGCAAAGAACAACCTGGTACTGACGAACAACGAAGGTACGGAGTTTGACGGCTACCTGCTGGCCTACAACGCCGTCCTGGCCCCGACTGGCTACACCGGCACGAACTTCGTAACCAACTACGCCGGTCAGAAAGTCGTCTGCGCGGTCAACGCCGATGCCAGCACCACCAATGACCGTGCGGACTGCGTTCCCTTGAACCTGTTCGGACAGTACCAGGCCGACCCGCGCGCACTGGCCTTCTCGCAGACCGATTCCACCCGCAAGGAATGGGCGGAAGAACTGAACTTCGGCTTCAGCGTTTCCGGCGACACGTCGACCTTCCTGAACCTGCCGGGTGGCCCGGTCAGCTTCGCGCTGGGCGGCGAATACCGCGAAGAAGCATCCTCGTCGGTGTGGGATGAACAGGTCCAGTCGGGCGCAACCTTCCTGAACGCGATCAAGCCGTTCAACCCGCCGAAGCTGACGGTGCGCGAAGCCTTCGGTGAAATCCTGCTTCCGCTGGTGAAGGACGTTCCCTTCATCAAGGATCTGAGCGTGGGCGCGGCTGGCCGGGTTTCGGACTACAACACCAGCGCCGGCCGGACCAATTCCTACAACATCAATGGCGTCTGGGCCGTCAACGACAGCATCAAGTTCCGCGCGAACTATTCCACCGCGGTTCGCGTGCCGACCCAGTCGGACCTTTATTCGCCGCTGTCGGAAAACTTTGCCCAGATCACCGATCCGTGCGACGTGAACTTCATTGGCGGGAATCCGAACCGCGCGGTAAACTGCGCGGCTGCCGGCGTTCCGACGGGCTTCATCAATACCCAAGCCCGTTCGCAGTCGGTTCCGTTCCTCTCTGGCGGCAACGGCAATCTGGGTGCGGAAAAGGGCAAGAGCCTGACCATCGGTGCAGTGTTCACACCTGAATTCGCACCGGGCCTGTCGCTGACGGTCGACTACTACCGGATCAAGGTTGAAAACCTGATTTCGGCCCCAAGCCTGCAACAGCTGCTCAACCTGTGCTTCGACTCGACGCTTGCCTATGCGGACAACCCCTACTGCTCGGTCACTCCGTCCGACATTCCGGGTCTGTACGAGCGTAATTCGGACGGCACCTTCGGGGACTACGTAGGCAACTCGGTCGGCGTGAACTTCGCTGGGCAGCAGGCAAACGGCATCGACTTCGACCTGGCCTACCGTCACACCTTTGACAATGGCCACCGCCTGTCGTTCCGCGGCATTGCCACCTGGGTGCTCGAACGTACGAACTACTCGAACATCATCCTCCCGCAGGCTCCGGACCGGATCAAGAGCGAGCTGGGCGATCCCGAGTTCACTGCGAACGCTACCTTCGGTTACGATTTCGGCCCGATCGACCTGACCTACACGGTCCGCTACATTGGCAAGATGACCGTTTCGACCTATGAGGCACAGCACCCCTCGCCGGGCATCTGTCCGAACAGCGGCACGACCGGTGGTTCGGGACGGACCTGCACCCCGGGGGCTTTGGTAACGCTGGATCCCACCAACCTCGATGCGTTCGATCCCGTGTGGTATCCGTCAGCGTTCTACCACAACGTGCGTCTGAACTTTGAAACGTCGGACAAGAAGTACAACTTCTACCTCGGCGTCGACAATCTGGGTGACAAGATGCCGCCGCTCGGTCTGCTCGGCACTTCCGGCGGTGATCCCTACGACACCTTCGGCCGCTACTTCTACGCTGGCGTGAAGGCCAGCTTCTAAGCTCCGGCTGGAAGACCCAAAAAAGAAAGGGCGGCGTGGGATGCCACGCCGCCCTTTTTCTTTACCGGCAATCGAAGGCTCAAACCGCGATCGTCAGCGCTCCGTCGCCTTCGTCGATCTTGACCGTGCTGCCGTCGGGAATTTCCCCGGCGAGCAGCTTTTCGGCGAGCGGGTCCTGCAGATAGCGCTGCACGGCGCGCTTCAGCGGCCTTGCGCCATAGACCGGATCATAGCCGACCCGGCCCAGCCAGCGCTTGGCGCTTTCGGTCAGGTCGAGCGTGATCTTGCGGTCCTTGAGCAGCTTGGCCACGCGGCCGACCTGGATTTCGACGATCGGGCCCATGTGTTCCTGGCCGAGGCGGTGGAACAGGATGATCTCGTCCAGGCGGTTGAGGAATTCGGGGCGGAAATGGCCGCGTACGACTTCCATCACCTGCGGCTCTACGCTCTCGACGTCCTGCCCTTCTTCCAGATTGGCGAGGTACTGGCTGCCCAGGTTGCTGGTCAGGATGATCAGGGTGTTGGTGAAGTCCACGACCCGGCCCTGCCCGTCGGTCAGGCGGCCATCGTCGAGCACTTGCAGCAGCACGTTGAACACGTCGCCGTGCGCCTTCTCCACCTCGTCGAACAGCACGACCTGATAGGGCCGACGCCGCACCGCTTCGGTCAGGACGCCGCCTTCCTCATAGCCGACATAGCCCGGAGGCGCGCCGATCAGGCGGGCAACGGAGTGCTTCTCCATGAACTCGCTCATGTCGATGCGGACCATCGCAGTGTCGTCGTCGAACAGGAACCCGGCCAGCGCCTTGGTCAGTTCGGTCTTGCCCACGCCCGTGGGGCCGAGGAACAGGAAGCTGCCGAGCGGGCGGTTCGGATCCTGCAGACCGGCCCGCGCGCGGCGCACGGCCTTGGACACGGCAATCACCGCGTCCTGCTGGCCGATTACGCGCTGGCCGATGACCTGTTCCATCTTGAGCAGCTTTTCGCGCTCACCTTCCATCATCCGGTCGACCGGCACGCCGGTCCAGCGGCTGACGACGGCGGCGATGTCCTCTGCGGTCACTTCCTCGCGCAGCAGCATGTTGGACGTATCCGCGCCCTGGGCTTCGGCCAGTTGCCGCTCCAGTTCCGGGATGCGGCCATAGGAAAGCTCGCCCGCCTTGGCGAGGTCGCCGGCGCGCTGGGCCTGTTCCAGTTCGATCCGGGCCGCGTCGAGCTGCTCCTTGATCCTGCCTTCCGCCGCGATCTTGTCACGCTCGTTCTGCCAGCGGGTGGTGAGTTCCGCCGACTGCTGCTCCAGATTGGCCAGTTCGCCGCGCAGCGTTTCCAGCCGGTCCTTGCTCGCCTGATCGGTTTCCTTGGCCAGGGCCATTTCCTCGATCTTGAGCTGGATGATCCGGCGGTCGAGCACTTCGATTTCCTCGGGCTTCGATTCCACTTCCATGCGGATGCGGCTGGCCGCCTCGTCCATCAGGTCGATGGCCTTGTCCGGCAGAAAGCGGTCCGCGATGTAGCGGTTGGACAGGGTGGCCGAGGCGACGATGGCCTGGTCGGTGATCCGCACGCCGTGGTGCAGTTCGTAGCGGTCCTTCAGCCCGCGCAGGATCGAGATCGTGTCCTCCACGGTCGGCTCGCCCACGAACACGGGCTGGAACCGGCGCTGCAGGGCCGGGTCCTTCTCGACGTACTTCTGGTATTCATCCAGCGTCGTCGCGCCGATGCAATGCAGTTCGCCGCGCGCCAGAGCGGGCTTGAGCAGGTTGGAAGCGTCCATCGCGCCCTCGCTCTTCCCCGCGCCGATCAGCGTGTGCATCTCGTCGATGAACAGGATGATCTCGCCCTCAGCGCCCTTCACTTCGTCGAGCACGGCCTTGAGCCGTTCCTCGAACTCGCCGCGGTACTTGGCGCCCGCGATCAGCGCGCCCATGTCGAGCGCCATCAGGCGGCGATCCTTGAGGCTGTCCGGCACGTCGCCATTGGCGATGCGCAGCGCGAGGCCTTCGGCAATCGCGGTCTTGCCCACGCCGGGTTCGCCGATCAGCGCCGGGTTGTTCTTGGTGCGGCGCGCGAGAATCTGCACGGTGCGGCGGATTTCCTCGTCCCGCCCGATCACCGGGTCCAGCTTGCCGTCGCGCGCGGCCTGGGTCAGGTCGCGGGCATATTTCTTCATCGCGTCATAGGCGTTTTCGGCGCTGGCATTGTCCGCCGTGCGCCCACCGGTCAGTTCCTGGATCGCCGCTTCCAGCTTTGCCGCATCGACACCGGCGGACTTGAGCGCCTGACCCGCCGCATTGGTGGTGCCCAGCGCCAGCGCCTGAAGCATCCGCTGAACGGAAACGAAGCTGTCGCCCGCCTTGGCCGCCAATTGCTCGGCCTGGTCCAGCACGCGCACCGCATCGTTTTCCAGACCGGGCGCGGCCTGCGCGCCGGAACCGGAGACGGCGGGGATCTTGGCCAGCGCCTCATCCACCCGCGCCACGGCCAGCAGGGCATTGCCACCCGCGCGCTGGATCAGGCCGGAGGCCATGCCTTCCTCGTCCTCCAGCAGTGCCTTCAGGATATGTTCGGGGGTGATCCGCTGATGGTTCAGCCGGATCGCAACGGTCTGCGCCGACTGGAGAAAACCCTTGGCGCGGTCGGTGAATTTTTCGAGGTTCATGGGTGTATCAGCCTCCTGTCACACCACAGATAGTGTTGCGCCTTTGCCACACAAGGGGTGCACGCGAGAAATGTCGCGCAGCCAGCACGGGGCGTCTTTGACTAGCAGCAAATGCTTAGCTGGCAGGTTTGCAAGTGGGTGGGACCAATCCGGCTTCGACAGGCTCAGCCTGAGCGGGGTGTGGTGCCGCCGCGTGCCAAAAGGTTCGCGCAGAGAACGCAGAGGACGCAGAGGTGCTGCGGCAACCGCTCAGCCCATTCCCTCACCGTCACCCCGGCGCAGGCCGGGGGCCAGCGGGCCTTGCGCAAGGGGGAGGCCTCGCAGGGTTTCACGCAAAGGCGCAAAGGACGCAAAGGGGCTGCGTCTGTTCGCCGGAGGCGGGTGACTATCCGGTCTTATGCATGGCCGCAGCCGGGCAGGATAAAGTGGCTGCGCCGCAAACCCTTGGCGCCCTTTGCGCCTTTGCGCGAAACTTCTTACGGCTTGGGGCGCACCGCCTTCACCGCATTGGGCGCAAATTCCTTGCCGAAGAAGCTGTCCGCGTACCACCGCGGCAGTTCGGCTTCGTTGGCGATGGCGCGGACGATGCTATAGTTTACTTCGGCGAACTTCGCCCCAGCCACCCAGTCAAACGGCAGCTTCAGATCGTCGCTGGGCTGGTGATAGTGCTTTTCCAGGAAGTCGTTGAAGGCCTGCTTGCCGGGTCCGGCATGGCCGGTCATCAGGAAGACCGAAGGGATGCCCTGCTGGACGAAGCGATAGTGGTCGCTGCGGGTGAACAGACCCTCTTCGGGCAGGGGATCGGGCGAAAGCTGGATGCCGGCCTGGCTGGCCGCCTTAGCGACGACCGGGCCAAGCGTGGAATTCTCCGCGCCGAAGGCCACGACGTCGGTGAAGCGATAGGTCAGGATCGGCATGTCGAAATTGACCACGGCAACCACCTTGCCCTTGCCCGTCACCGGATTGCGGGCGAGGTATTCAGAGCCGAGCAGGCCGCCTTCCTCGTTCGTCACGGCGGCGAACAGGATCGGGCGGCGCGGGCGCTTGCCGTCCTTGGCCAGAGCCTTGGCCACTTCCAGCATGGTCGCGATCCCGGCGGCATTGTCCATCGCGCCGTTGTTGATCTTGTCCTCGCCCTTGCCGTGATCGCCGATGTGATCGAGGTGCGCGGTCATCAGGACATATTCGTCGGCGACCGAGGGGTCCGATCCGGGGATCATCGCGACGACATTGGGGCTGGTATAGGGGCGGAAAGTGCTGTTCCGCTCCAGCTGCGCGGTCATGCCAAGCGCGAAGCCTTTGGGCTTGCCGCCAGCCCTGTCCGCTTCGGCCAGGACCGAGGCAAGGCTCTGCTTGCCCGCACCGAACAGCTGCGCCGCGAAATCGGGATTGAGCGTGGCATCGGCGCGGATACCCGGCGCGCGCAGGAACGGCGTGCCATCGGCCTGAAGCCAGTTGGAGCGCGGATCGCCCGACATCTGCACCCGGCGTTCCCACGGACGGCGCGCCGTATCCGCCTTGGTCGGGATCGTCAGGATGCCGACGGCCCCGCGCTGCATCGCCATGCGCGCCTTGTCCGCACTCAGATGCGCGCCCAGTTCCGAATTCAGCCCCTTGGGATAGCCGCTGAGCAGGACCACGATCTTGCCCTTCACGTCCAGCCCGTCATAGTCGCGCAGGCCCAGGTCTGGCCGGTCCATGCCGAACCCGGCGAAGACCAGCGGCGCCTGGACCACCTGCTTGGCCTCTGCGGCATTGGAGCCGCTCAGCAATTGCCTGGTGCTGTCAAAGCGGATCGACTTGCCGTGGCCGGTCACGGTCAACACCGGCTGGCCATCCAGGCTCGCCTCGCGCAGCGGAACCTGCTGGAAAAAGCTGCCTTGTGCCGGATCGCCCATCGGAGTCGCGCCCATGCCCATGAACTGGCTCGCCACGTAATTGGCGGCGATGGTGTAACCCTTGGTCCCCGATCCGCGCCCGTCCAGCGTATCGTCCGCCAGGAAAGTCACATGCGCGCGCACGGCGGCGGGATCGAACAGGGTCTGGTCCTGCGCAACGACGGCGACCGGCGCCAGCAGGATAGACAAGGCCAGGGCTGGCGCAGCGAAACGCATGGTATTCTCCCCGAAGGATTGCTTTGCGTGCAAGCGCTAGCTGCCCGGGAGAGAAGTGACAATGTCCCCCGGACCAAGCGTCAACCTGCGCCGACGAAAGCGGATGGCGACAGCGCCGTTCATCTGCCCGCCATGCCGTTGGTCGAACGGGGGGCTTTTCGTCTGCCGCCCATCGGCTAGACCTTGTCTCACATTCAGATTGGGGACCATCACGTTCATGCGCCGCACTCTTGCCGCTTCGCTGCTTGCCATTGCCCTGTCCGCCTGCGCGGCAAATCCCGGCGCGCCGCTCGCTTCCGCGCCGCCGGCACCGCAGGCCAGCTCGGCCCCGCAGCCCGCGCCGCTTAGCGAACTGGTCAGCCGGGTGGACATTCCATACGAGAAATTCGTCCTCGCCAATGGCCTGACCGTGCTGGTCCACACCGACCGGAAAAGCCCCATCGTCGGCGTCACCACCTATTACCGCGTTGGATCGAAGCACGAGCCAAAGGGCCGCACCGGCTTTGCCCACCTGTTCGAACACCTGATGTTCGGCGGGTCTGAGAACGTGCCCAATTTCGACGTTCCGCTGGAAGGGGCAGGCTCCACCCCCACCAACGGATCGACCTGGTACGACCGCACCAACTATGTCGAAACCGTGCCGACCGGGGCGGTGGGCCTAGCGCTGTTCATGGAAAGCGACCGCATGGGCCACCTGCTCGGTGCGGTCACGCAGGATAAGCTGGATAAGCAGCGCAGCGTGGTGAAGAACGAAAAGCGCCAGGGCGACAACGAACCCTATGGCCTGGTCGAATATGCGATTGGCGACGGCCTGTTCCCGGTCGGCCACCCGTACCGCCATGCCACCATCGGCTCGATGGCCGATCTCGACGCGGCCAGCCTGTCGGACGTGCGCAGCTGGTTCACGGGCAACTATGCGCCGAACAACGTGGTGCTGGCCCTGTCGGGGGACATTGACGCGGCGACCGCGCGCCCGCTGGTCGAAAAGTGGTTCGGCGATATTCCGCGCGGTCCCGCCGTGACCAAGGTGGAAGCAGGCCCGGTCACTCTGCCTGCCCCGGTCAAGCGCGAGATGACGGATCAGGTTCCGCTGACCCGGATCTACCGCGTGTGGAGCGGTCCCGGCATGGCCGATCCGGACTCGCTCTCGCTCGACCTAGGCATGAAGGTCCTTGGCGGGCTGGCCTCGTCGCGGCTCGACAACGAACTGGTCCGGGCCAAGGCGCTGGCCGTGTCCGTCTCTGCCAATGTCCTGCAATTTGAGCAGACCAGCTTTCTGCAAGTGCAGATGGACGTGAAGCCGGGGGTTGAGCGCGCCACCGCCGAAGCCGCGCTCGATGCGGAAATCGCGCGGCTGATGCAGCAAGGCCCCAGCGAGGACGAACTGCGCCGCGCCGCTACCACTGCCGTATCGGGGCAGATCTTCGCGCTGGAACAGGTCGGCGGCTTTTCCGGCAAGGGCGCGCAACTGGCCGAGGGCGAGCTTTACGCGGGCGATCCCGCGCAGTTCAAGAAAGACCTGAACCGCATCGCCGCGCTGACTCCGGCCGAGGTCCAGTCCGCCATGCAGCGCTGGATGAGCCGCCCGGTCTTTGCCTTGGCGGTCACGCCGGGCGAGCGGACCGAAAAGGGCGAGACCATGGGGGGATGGGGCGATGAAGCCACGTCGCCGCCGCCAAAGCCTGACGCCAGGAAACCCGCCCCCAAGCTGAAGGCCGGACCCAAGCGGGAATTTCCCCCCGTCGATGCGGTCGGCAACCTGGACTTCCCCAAGGCGGAACGCGCCGTCCTGTCGAACGGAATTCCGGTCGTCCTGGCGCGGCGCAGCGGCACCCCGACCGTGCTGGTGAACCTGTCCTTTGACGCCGGTTATGCCGCCGATGCGCTCGACAGCCCCGGCACCCAGCGCCTGCTGTTCGACGTGCTGGAAGAGGGCACCGAAACCCGCGACGCGACCCAGATTGCCGAGGATCAGGAGCGGCTGGGCGCGCAGATCAGCACCGGCACCGGGATCGACAGCTCCACCGTCATGCTGGCCGCGCTGGCGCCCAACCTTGCCCCCTCGCTGGACCTGCTGGCCGACATTGTCCGCCGCCCGGCCTTCCGCGAAACCGACGTGAAGCGCGCCCGCGATCAGCAGCTGGCTGCGATTGCCCAGGCCAATGCCAGCCCCTCGGCCCTGGCCAGCCGCACGCTCAGCCCGATCCTGTTCGGCCCGGCCCATCCCTATGGCCAACCGGCCGATGGCCTGGGCGATGGGAAGTCCGTTTCCGCGCTCAGCCCCGCCGCGCTGCGCGTGGCTCAGGCCAAGTGGCTGCGTCCCGACAATGTGACGATCACCGTGGTCGGCGACGTGACCATGGAGCAGCTGAAGCCGCTGCTCGAAGCATCGCTCGGCACCTGGACAGCGCCGCTCAGCCTGCGCGCGATCAAGTCGCTCGATGCCGCCGTTCCCGCGCCGCAGCCCCGGATCGTGCTGATCGACCGACCCGGTTCGCCGCAGTCGGTGATCGTCGCGGGCCGCGTCCTGCCCTTCACTGGCCGCCAGCAAGGGATGGAGGCGCTGGACCTCGCCAACGAAGTACTCGGCAACAACTTCCTCTCGCGCCTCAATCTTGATCTGCGCGAGGACAAGGGCTGGTCCTATGGCGTGCGCTCTGCCGTGCGCAGCCCCAAGGGGCCGCGCAGCCTGGTCGTCAGCGCCCCGGTGCAAAGCGACAAGACCGGCGCCGCCATAGCCGCGATCCGCGCGCAGATGGCCGGCTTCCCCAACAAGCGCGGCGTCGATGCCACCGAATTCGCCCGCGCCACCGATGGCAACATCCGCGGCCTGCCCAACCGCTATGAAACAAACGGACAGGTGCTGGGCGCGTTGGTCAGCAACCAGTTGCTGGGACGCCCGGACGACTACCAGGCCACCCTGCCGACCCGCTATCGCGCGATTGACCGCAAGGCGATCGACGACGCGGCCCGCGCCCATCTCCAGCCGGATGGCCTGGTGATCGTCGTGGTCGGTGACCGCAAGTCGGTAGAGCCGCAGCTGAAAGGACTGGGCCTGCCGGTGGAGCTTATGTCCCCTGTTGACTCCGGCCAGACAACCGGAGAGTAGTTGCGTTACTTACCCCCCTGTAAGTGAGAGGAGTTTAACATGTCTGTTGCAGGCACTTACGAATGCGTTACCAAGACCCCGATGGGCGACCAGAAGAGCGACGTGACCATCGTCGTCAACGGTGACACCTTCACCGGCACCAATGCGGGCCAGATGGGTTCGATGGAAATGGAAAACGGCAAGGTCGACGGCAACAAGCTGACCTGGACGATGAAGATGACCGTCCCCATGCCGATGACCCTGGAAGGCGAAGCGACCGTCGACGGCGACACCATCACCGGCAGCGTCAAGGCCGGAGCCTTCGGCAGCTTCCCGCTGAGCGGCACCCGCAAGGCCTGACCCCCGCGCGGACATGCGAATAGAGAAAGGGCGCCGGAGGGATACTCCGGCGCCCTTT
This sequence comes from Novosphingobium sp. NPDC080210, assembly GCF_050281025.1. Lineage (NCBI taxonomy): Bacteria > Pseudomonadati > Pseudomonadota > Alphaproteobacteria > Sphingomonadales > Sphingomonadaceae > Novosphingobium > Novosphingobium sp. NPDC080210. Next base: position 423,144 of record NZ_JBNNWL010000002.1, on the reverse strand, counting down.
TTGTTTGGCTGCCCTGCTTACTTCTTGATCTTGACTTGCGTCTTGATCACCGGGTTCGGCACGTCCTGCCCGGTCCGCAAGTCGATCACCGTATCGCGACGATAGGCCAGGATTCCGGGGATCGGAGGCATACGGGTGAACATCAACGCATAATAGTTGTTGAGCTTGCCGTGGGCATGAAATTCCGCCTGCACAACTGGCAGGTCCTTGAGAGTCTCTGGCACACCGCCGAAGGCCAGTTTGGGGCGCTGCTGAACAGGTGCTTCAACCGGTTCGCCTTTCTTGGCGGCCTTCTCCTCGGCGCGCTTCCAGGCTTCGACGCTGACGACGTCCCAGCCCTTGACGGAGTCCGGCGCGGCAACCAGGAAGTTGCCAAGGTCGGTGATCACGCCCGGCTTCACTTCGAAGCGGACGGTCCCCATGCACATGCACTGTCCACCCGCGACCACGCCCGGCTGCATTAGTACCGGACCATAATAGATGTAGGTGCCGGGCTTTACCGCCGTCAGATAGTTGAAGCGCGGTGCCGCCTCGTCCTTGTTGTAGATGAACATCGGCCCGAACGAAGCCATGTCGCGCAGCTCAATCGCATCGATCGTGATGTTCTCTTTCGAAGGCTCGACCGGCCGTGCAGGCGGCGCCTTGCCGGTCTGCTTGGCGATCGAGACTTCGGTTTCCCAGTTCTTGAACTGTCCCGGATACTTTTTCTGAGCCTTGGCAAAGGCCTCGTCCAAGTCCTTCTGGTATTCCGCCTGAGTCGATTCATCGGGCACCCGCAGGAAAGTCCCAAAGGTTCGGAAATTGGACTGGATGAAGATATAGCCCGATGCCAGATCAAGCTTCTGCTTGCCCGTGGCGAGCTTCTTTTCCTCGATCGCCTCGGGAGAGGCCAGTGCAGGCATGGCAAGGGCAGCCACGATTGCGGCAATGAATTTGGTCGAAGTCCTCACAGCCCCAGCTCCTTTGCAGTCGGCTTAGGCCCGGAAGCCACCAGTGCCTGTATCTCTAGCGCATCGTCGCGCTCGCCCTCTTTCTTGCGGCCGAGCCCTTCCTCGAAGTTGAACTTCTTCCACAAATCGCCGGAAAGTCCGTAGCGCTGATAGCCTTTGAACCCCATGCAGTTACGCAGGTTGATCCGGCGTTGCTGACGGCGCGCGGCCGAGCCGAAAATCGCATCCGCCAGCAAGCTGCCGACGGCCGAGCCGATCCCCGCGGCAAGAACGCCGTATTGCGCGGTCGCTCCGGCCAAGGCTCCGCTGTTGCCGCCCAGATAGATGCTCGATCCACTGGCAAGTGCGTCACACTCGCGGACATCGGCATAGGCTTCCGGGAAGCTGGTCCCTTCGCGGTGGAAATAGAAGAACTTGTCAAAGTCCGCCTCATCCTGCGGGGTCGGCGTAAAATCGAGCTTCGGGCGTTCCAGGGTGGCCGGATCAGGCAATTCGTATGGCAGCAACTGAGGTGCCCCAGCCTCCTGCGCTGTCGCGAGTGTAGGTCCAGACATCACCGCCAATGCAGTGATCCATCCAATAATGCGCATTCGTCTTCTCCCCCCTATTTTAGGGCCGGGGCGCAAGGCGCACCCAGCCGCAACCGCGAATGCCTGTGACAGTGCAAACGACCTGATTCCCCCCTCCCATGCACGAAAGCATCGTAATGCAGCAGGGTAGCGGCGGCATATTAAGGCTTCAGGCGCTTAGCTTGCCCTTCAGCACCTGGTTCACCAGCTGCGGATTGCCCTTGCCCTGCATGGCCTTCATCGTCTGGCCGACGAAGAAGCCGAACAGGGCTTCCTTGCCGCCCTTGTATTCGGCAACCTTGTCGGCATTGGCGGCAAGGACGGCGTCGACGGCGGCTTCGATGGCGCCCGTGTCGCTGGTCTGCTTGTTCGCTTCGATCTCTGCCGCCAGGTCGATGTCCTTGGTCAGGTGGAGTTCGAAGATTTCCTTGGCCTTGGAGCCGGAGATCAGGCCGCTTTCGGTGGCAACGACGATGGCCGTGTTCGCTTCGATCGAGTTCTTGGGATCGTTCGAGGCGACGTTGTTGGCGTTCAGCACGCCCGGCTGTTCGGACAGGAGCCAGTTGGCGACGCGCTTGGCCACGGCTGCCTCGTCCTTGCCGCTGGCAGCGGCGACCGAGGAAAGCAGGGCTTCGAATTCGCGCGCGGTTTCGACGTCCGCCGTCAGCGCATTGGCGTTGTAGGCCGACAGGCCCAGCCCCGTTTCATAGCGGTGGCGCTTGGCATCGGGCAGTTCCGGCAGGCTGGCGCGGCATTCTTCCAGGAAGGCGTCGTCCAGTTCCAGCGGCAGCAGGTCCGGGTCCGGGAAATAGCGATAGTCGTGCGCGTCTTCCTTGCTGCGCATCGACCGGGTCGTGCCGCTGTCCGGATCGAACAGGCGGGTTTCCTGGACGATCTGGCCGCCGCTTTCCAGCACGTCGACCTGACGGCTGGCCTCGTGTTCGATCGCGGCCATGACGAAGCGGACCGAGTTGACGTTCTTCGTCTCGGTCCGGGTGCCGAACGGTTCGCCCGGACGGCGCACCGACACGTTGACGTCGGCGCGCATCGAGCCCTGGTCCATGTTGCCGTCGCACGAGCCGACATAGCGCAGGATCTGGCGCAGCTTGGTCAGGTAAGCCCCGGCCTCTGCAGGCGAGCGCATGTCCGGGCGGCTGACGATTTCCATCAGCGCCACGCCCGAACGGTTGAGGTCGACATAGGACATGGTCGGGTGCTGATCGTGCATCAGCTTGCCCGCGTCCTGCTCCACGTGGATACGCTCGATCCCGATGGTCTTGGTGCTGCCTTCGGGGTCCTTGGGATCAAGGATCACCTCGATCTCGCCCTCGCCCACGATGGGGTGGAACAGCTGGCTGATCTGATAGCCCTGCGGCAAGTCGGCGTAGAAGTAGTTCTTGCGGTCAAACCGCGACCACTTGTTGATCTGGGCATTGATCGCCATGCCGGTGCGCACGGCCTGACGAATGCACTCGCGGTTCGGCACCGGGAGCATTCCCGGCATGGCCGCGTCAACCAGCGAAACCTGGCTGTTCGGCTCTGCCCCGAATGCGGTTGCCGCGCCGGAAAACAGCTTGGAATTGGACGTCACCTGGGCGTGAACTTCCAGGCCGATGACGACCTCCCACTCACCCGTTGCGCCGTTGATGCGATAGCTGCTCATCTTACCACCATTTGTTCGGCTTGGCCGAGAACTGCGCACGGCTCTCGATGGCGAGGCCGGCATTAAGAACGCCCTGCTCGTCAAAGGGCTTGCCCACGATCTGCAAGCCCAGCGGCAGTCCTTCGCGGTTCAGGCCCGCCGGGACCGACATGGCCGGCAGGCCCGCGAGGCTGGCCGGAACGGCGAAGACGTCGTTCAGGTACATCGACAGCGGATCGGCGGTCTTTTCGCCCAACCCGAATGCGGCGGTCGGCGCGGTCGGCGCCAGGATCACGTCGCACTGGGTGAACGCGTTCTTGAAGTCGCGGCTGATCAGGGTGCGGACCTTCTGCGCCTGGGTGTAATAGGCGTCATAGAAGCCCGCCGAAAGCACATAGGTGCCGATCAGGATGCGGCGCTTGACCTCTGCCCCGAACCCGGCGGCGCGGGTGGCGGCGTACATGTCTTGCAGGCCGGCCCCATCGGGCAGGTCGCGCAGGCCATAGCGCACCCCGTCATAACGCGCGAGGTTGGACGAGGCTTCGGCAGGAGCGATGATGTAGTAAGCGGGCAGCGCATACTTGGTATGCGGCAGCGACACGTCGACCACTTCCGCGCCCGCGTCCTTGAGCCAGGCAATGCCCTGGTCCCAGCTTGCGGCGACGTCGGCGTCCATCCCGTCCATGCGGTATTCGCGAGGGATTCCGACCTTCTTGCCCTTGAGATCGCCCGAAAGGTTCGCTTCCCATTCCGGCACAGGCAGGTTCAGGCTGGTCGAGTCCTTGGGATCGAACCCGGCCATGGCTTCCAGCATGATCGCGCAGTCGCGCACGTCGCGGGCCATCGGGCCGGCCTGGTCGAGCGAGCTGGCGAAGGCAACGATGCCCCAGCGGCTGCACCGGCCATAGGTCGGCTTGATCCCCGAAATGCCGGTGAAGGCCGCAGGCTGGCGGATCGAGCCGCCGGTATCGGTGCCGGTCGCTGCGGGGGCAAGGCGCGCCGAGACTGCGGCGGAGCTGCCGCCCGAGCTGCCGCCCGGTGCCATGGCCGCGTTCCCGCCGTCATTGCGCCGCCAGGGCGAGATGACATTGCCGAAATAGCTCGTCTCGTTCGACGAGCCCATGGCGAACTGGTCCAGGTTGAGCTTGCCCAGCATGCCCGCGCCCGCGTCCCACAGCTTTTGCGAAACGGTGCTTTCGTATTCGGGCTTGAAGCCTTCCAGCATATGGCTGGCCGCCGTGGTCTGCACGCCGCGGGTGGCGAACAGGTCCTTCATGCCGATCGGCACGCCGCCCATCTTGCCCAGCGGCTGACCGGCAGCGCGGCGCGCGTCGGTAGCCTTGGCCGCTTCGATCGCCATGTCCGGCGTGGTGACGATGAAGGCGTTGAGCGCATCCTGCGCGGCGGCGACATTGGCGTTGAACGCTTCTGCCACTTCGACTGCGGTAAAATCGCCCTTGGCCACGCCGTCGCGGATCGCGGCAACGCCCAGTTCGGTCAGGTCAGTCATTGCTGCCAATCCTTGTGCTGATGGCGGCTTCGACAAGCTCAGCCTGAGCGGGGCTTGTGATCCGGGTCAAAAAAAACATCCGCTCATCCTGAGCCTGTCGAAGGATGCTGCGCAACCGAAGCCCCATTATTCGATCACCTTCGGCACGCCGAAAAAGCCGTGTTCGGCAGCGGGCGCATTGGCCAGCACCGAATCGCGCACGCCGCCGCCGGTCAGCGGATCGGCGTCGATCACGTCATCGCGCAGGCGCAGCGTGTTTTCGATCACGGCGGTCATCGGTTCGATGCCCGTCACGTCCACTTCGCCCAGCTGTTCAACCCAGGCGAGAATCCCGTTCAGTTCGGGAACCATCGCTTCCAGTTCGCCTTCGCTGACCTTGATGCGGGCCAGCGCGGCGATCTTGGCCACCGTGGCAGTATCAACCGACATTGTTTCGACTCACTCAGTTATGGTGCGCCGAGACCGCAGGATGCGGCACAGCAGCGCCAGACCATTGCGCGTTACTTGCCTTCGGCGGGAGCGGCCGGCTTCTTGCCGCCCTTTTCGGCGGCAGCGGCGGCTTCCATCGCCTTCATCTGCTCGGCCTGCATTTCCTGCTCGGCCGAAGCGCGGCTTTGCACCTTCAGCAGGTCGATTTCAAAGTGCAGGTCGGTATTCGGGGCAATGCCCGGAGCGCCTTCCTTGCCATAGGCCTTTTCCGACGGGATCACGACCTTGTACTTGCCGCCGGGCTGCATCTTCTTCAGCGCTTCGACAAAGCCGGGGATGATGCCCTGCAGCGGCAGCTTGGCGCCCTGCGCCTCGTCGAACACCTTGCCGTCAGGCAGGGTGCCCTTGTAATTGATGGTGACAACGTCCTGCTCGGTCGGCGCGGCGCCCGCACCGGCCTGGACAGTTTCGACCGAAACGGCGGCGGGCAGGCTGGTCCAGACCAGGGCGCCTGCGGCCAGAGCGGCGGCGGCGACACCCAGCCAGAGCTTGGTCAGCGCGCCCTTGGCGATCGGCTGGAGCGGTACGCGGGTGATTTCGGTCATCGGGTTTCCCTGTCTGATCAGTACGAGTCTGGTAGATATGCAAAAGGGCGCGGAAGCACTCCGCGCCCTCATGGCTTATCGCAAGCTGCGGTTCAAGCTTGCAACGGCGTTTTACTTGACGCCGTCACGCTCCATCCGCTTGCGCTCCATCTTGCGGGCGCGGCGCACGGCAGCGGCCTTTTCGCGGGCGCGCTTTTCCGAGGGCTTTTCAAAGTGACGGCGCAGCTTCATCTCGCGATACACACCCTCACGCTGCAGCTTCTTCTTGAGCGCGCGCAGGGCCTGCTCGACATTGTTGTCGCGGACGAGAATTTGCATAAACCGAACCACCTCACATACAAAAGGTCAGAACCCCGCTGTGTCCGGTGCGGGGGAGCACCCTTGAATCGAAAAGACGAAAAACGAAAATACTAAACGCGCCGAATCCCTTGAGATCGGCTCGAACCGGCGGGCGGCTACCACCTGAATCGGCACTTGGCAAGCCTGCAATGGCATGAAAGCGGCCATTTGCGCTTCGCCGCGATGTGTGGTGAGTGCCGCCAAGCAGAGGGGAGCGCGCTTGCACACCAGTTTCACCAGTATCGATTGGATGGTCCTGGGCGGCTATGTCCTGCTGCTGGCCGTGGCGGGCTGGCTGACCACGCGGCGCGGCATGAAAAGCGAGGATTACTTCCTGGCCGGACACCATGCGCCGACCTGGCTGGTCGCCGTGTCGGTCCTGTCCACCGTGCAATCGGCAGCGACATTCCTGGGCGTGCCGGACAATTCGTTTCGCGGCGACTATACCTACTTGGGCGGAGTCCTGGCCGCGCTGATTGCCGCCTGGGTGGTCGCAAACGTGCTGATCCCGCGCTTTTACGCGCTGCGGGTGACCACGGTCTATGAACTGCTGGAAGCGCGGTTCGACCCTGCCGCCCGGCGCGCGGCGGCGGCGATGTATCTGGTCGGCCGGATCTTCGCCAGCGGCGCGCGGCTTTACCTGGCGGCCATCGCGGTTTCGATGATCCTGTTCCTGGACGTCACCCCGCAGCATATCGCCATGGCCGCCTTTGGCCTGCTGGTCTTTGGCCTGGTCTTCACTTTCATGGGCGGGCTGCAATCGGTGATCTGGAGCGACCTGGTCCAGGTGGTGCTCTATGTCGGCGCGGCCCTGCTGGTGGCCTGGCACCTGTGGAGCGGGCTGGACATGACCCTGGCCCAGGCCGTGGAAGCGCTGGGACCAAAGCTGAACCTGGTCAACCCGACGCTAGACCCGTCCGCGCCCTGGGGCCTGCTCGCGGTGCTGACCGGCGTGATGCTGCTCAATCTGGCCAGTTCCGGGCTGGACCAGGACATCACCCAGCGCCTGCTGGCCTGCGAGGATGCGCGCAAGGGTGCCCGCTCGCTCTATGCCTCGGTCTGGATGAGCCTGCCGGTGATCCTGCTGTTCCTGGTGATCGGCTCGCTGCTCTACCTCCATTACCAGGGCAGCGCCGCCGGGTCGTTCCGGGGGGAGAAGGTGACCGTGTTCATGCACTATATCCTCACCGAGATTCCTCCGGGCCTGCGCGGGCTGGTCACTGTGGGCGTGATTGCGGCGGCGGCGATCAATTCCGGGCTGATTTCGATGTCAGCCGTGCTGGTCAACGACCTTTACCGCCCCTTCGCTGGCGAGAAGAGCGAAGCGCATTTCGTGCGGATGGGCCGGATCGCAAGCGTGGTGCTGGGCGCGGCGCTGTTCGGCATGGCGATCCTGTCCTACTTCTGGCAGCGCTATGCCGATAGCGCGCTGCTGGACTTTGTCCTGGGCGTCATGGCCTTTGCCTATTCGGGGCTGATCGGCGTCTACGGCGTTGCCCTGTTCTCGCGCCGGGGCAATTCCGCCAGCGTCATCGCCGCATTCGTCGCCGGATTCCTGACCGTGCTGGCGTTCCAGCCATACGTTGTCGACATGGCTGGCCTGCCCGCCGCGCTGAAGCAGGTCGCCTTCCCCTGGCAGCTGGTGCTGGGCAGCCTGGTCTCCGCCGCCGTCTGCCTTTGCGGAGCGCCGCGCCGGGCATAGGAAAAGGGCGAAACGCATCGCTGCGCCCCGCCCCTTGCAATCACAGTAGCCGCTCCGGTCAGAACCCCAGCGTCAGCTTGCCGCGATAGCTCTGGCTGCGCAGATCGCGGCGCAGAACGGTCGTATCGGCTTCGACGGCAAGAGCCGCCCGGCTGCCCAGTTCAAAGGACAGTCCGCCGCTGATTTCGGCCCAGTCGTCATCGCTCCCGGCCAGGGCGAAGGGCGCCACCGCCCTGCCGCCGACGAAGCCTGCCCCGAAAGTCACCGGCTGGTCGAGGAAATCGTGGACGTAGCTGGCCGACAGATAGGGCCGCACCTTGCCCATCCGGCCGGACAGGTTCAGACCCAGACGGCCTTCCAGCGCCTCATAGGCTTCGCGGTGGACGACCAGCGCCATCGGCCCGCCCAGTTCCGCCGCCTGATCGAACCCGATCGATTCGTAGCGCAGCGAGGCGCGCGGAACGAGAGAGACCTGGCCGCCCTTGGCCAGTTCGAACCCGATCCCGCCTTCTGCCGAAAAGGCCAGCGAATCGTCGTCCATGGTCAGGTTGTAGGGAATGGTCGCCAGGGTCACGCTGCGCTTGCTGTCGGTGGAGAGCAGACCGGCGCTGATCCGCAGGTCCATGCGCAGGTCCTTGTCGGTCGCCATGGCTCCGTAAAGGGAACCCTGGACCAGCCGCGCCCCGGCCTGCTGACCCGCCAGCGAAGTCCTGCCATCGACATCGGCATAGCTGAGCGCAAAGCCCACAGTGGCGCGGTCCGACACGGCCTTTTCCAGCCCGAAGGCCGCAAACCAGCCGTCGAAATTGTCCCGCGCGCCAGCGCCTGCACCGGGCATGGGCAGCGAACTGCCGTCCAGATAACCGGCGGCCAGATAGCCGCTGGCATCGTCGGCCAGCTGGCTGAGCGGCTGCGCGCCTTCATCGACAAAGCCCAGCGCCCCTTCAAGCGGAGCAGCGGCCCGCGTGTGGCTGTCGGTGCTGGCCATCGGCAGGGGATTGCCATTGACGGTCAGCTGGCCGCTCCCCTCGCCCGGCTGGATCGCCTGGACCCGCTGGCGCAGGAACCGCTCCATCGTTTCCACCGCTGCCACGCTGGTTGCGGTGCGCAGCGTCTCGCTGCGCGGGGCGGCGGATTCGAAGAAGGAGCGGACGCCCGCCACGCCTTCCATGTCCAGCGGCCCGTAAAGCCCGGCCAGCGCATCATAGGAACCCGCCCGGTTGGCATCCATCAGTTCCGCATAGGAAACCTGCACGGCCGAGGAAGGATCGATCACATCGGCATAGTCGCCAATGCTGATCGTCAGGTCCACCGCTCCGGCAAAATAGGTCAGACGCGGAATGATGACGGCGCTGATCGTCGGCGCGGCGAAGGCTCCCGTCGTGCCATAGTCGGCTGACAGGATGCGATAGCTGCTGCCGTCCAGCGGGCGCGTTCCCGGCGTGAAGGAAATGGCCAGCTTGCCGCCCAGATTGGCAACGCCGCCGCCGGCAGCTCCCGCCATCACCCGAATCCAGTCAGACTGCCCGTTGCTGCCCAGGTCGACCATGTAGGTCGTGCCCGAGGCAAAGATCGTGTTGCCGACAAAGCTGAGCGTGCCGATGGTCCCGGCGTTCCCGGTCGCGCCTGGCGAGATCGTGCCCGCCGTGCTGGTAAAGAACGGCGCGGTGATGACGCCCGTCCCGTTCAGCCCGCCGGTCAGCATGTAATAGTCGCCCGGCGTGGTCAGCGCGCCGTTGACCTGCACCGTGCCGGTGCCCTGGGTCACGCTGATCAGGCTGGTCAGCGAGCCGCCTTTCTGAATGTCCAGCATGGCGCCGCCATTGGTTACGCTGAAGCGGTCGATCACCACGCTGCTGCCCAGCGTCGTGGTTCCGGCCGCACCCAGCGTGACATCGAAATAGCGCGGCTTTACGCGGGCGATCCGGTCACCATCGTAATTGGTGGGGACAAAGCCGCTCGCCCCCGGCAGGCCGTTTTCCAGCGTCGCAGCGGGCAAGGCGGCAAGGGCCTGCGCGCCTTGCCCTGCCCCCGTTGCTCCCGCCGCGAAATTGGTGGCGCTTTCGCCAACCAGCTGCATCTGGCGCAGGTCGGCCGTACCGATTGGCTTGTCCTCGCGGATCAGCGCGCCGCTGGCAATGTCGATGCAGGTCGACGTGCCCGCGCTCTGATCGCAGACCTGGCCAAAACCGGGCTGCTCGGTATTGCCCGCACCCGGCACCGTGGGAATGCCATTGACGAGCTGGCCATTGACGATGACCTGGTAGGCCGGATCAAGGTTCGTCACCCAGTGATCGGGATCGTTCCAGTCGCCGTTTCCGGCCTTGGCTCCGACATAGTGGTAGAAGTTGTTGGCCGCGACCCAGTCCCAGTACAGGTAGAGCGGCTGGTAGAACGCCGCCGTGCCGTACCCGAATGCGGGCTGACCAAAGTAGAATTGCGGGTAGCCGCCCGAGAGGACGCCGATGACCACCGACTTGGCAAAGGTCCGGTCCAGGATCAGCGGTCCGCCCGAATCGCCGCCGGAAACCATGCCCTCGTTGGGCAAGGCATTGTCGCGCCAGGCGTTGAAATCATAGACCGACGCCTGGGCTGTTCCGCGCAGGGGATCGTCAAAGTCGATCCAGTAGAGGTTCTGCGGGTTGTTCGAGTAATTGCCGCCGTAAATGAAGTTCTCGAACTCATCCAGGCTGGCCAGCGCGCCCAGCGTGTTCTCTGCCACACGGCGGCGGAAATCGACCGGCTGGCTGCCAGTCGTGCCCGTGCCGTTGCGGCCATAGCCGGTAATGGTCACGTGATAGCCGGTGCCATCGGCGGTGATCGGCACGGCGGGAAGCTGCGAGAACAGCAGGGCCCAGGTCGGCACGTTGGCCGCCGGCGTGTCGAGCGACGATGTCGCCACGTCAGCATAGAGGAAGAAGTTGGAATTCGGCTCTTGCGACAGCGGATTATAGCTGACGTAGTTGGAGTTGTAGAACGCCTGGGCCACGTTGGTCTGGTACTTGCCCGCACCGTTGGCGTCGCCATTCAGCCAGACCGCCAGTTCGTTGACCTCGCCCGGCGCATTGGCGCGGGTGTTGGTTTCAAAACCCCAGGCAATCGCCTGTCCGCTGGTGTTCGCGCCATAGTCTTCCACCGCGCGCCGGTTCACGCAGTGCGCGGCAAACAGCACGGTGCGCGGATTGATCAGCGATCCGGTGCAAGTGCTGACGCTGCCCCCACCCAGATCGACAATCATCTGCCCGACGCCATTGACGTTGACCGGATCCCGCGCCGTGGTCGGCGTGCCGGGGTCGGCGATCAGGATGTTCGGCTGGGGCGCGGTCACCCGGATGCGCTGATCCATCGCGGCGGCGCTGGCGCTCCAATAGCTGTCCTGTGCCTGGCGCTGGAGCGTCATGGTCAGGCCGACCTCTCCCAGCAATTCCCCGGCATCGGGGGCGGCAGACGATTCCGCGAAGGCAGGCGCGGCGGCACAGGCAGCAATCAGGGCTGCAAGACTGGCACCGCGCACAGCGGCACGGCAAACACGGCGGGAAAAAGCGGTTTCAACGGACAATGAAAAGCCCCCTTGGGATCACGGAAATCGGAAAGAAATTGCGTTTTTCTTCTGCGGCCTACCCTCTCGACCGCTAACCTAGATTGGCTTTTCCAAATAAGTAATGGTGCTTATGCATTTCCGCACATTATTATTGCGGATCAGCGGCGCGGGCCGGGATCGCTGCTGTCGCCGCCCCGACGGCCAATTGCCCGGTCCGGCCGCCTCGCCCCTTGTCTGACCGGCCCTTCAACCCCTAAGAGGCGGAATGTCCTCTTTCTCCGGTTTCGTTCAGCATTCGGTGCTGGTTGCCCTGGGCGGCGCGCTGGGCGCGTGGCTGCGCTACGTGGTCGGCCTTGCCTGGGCGCGCAGCATCGGCGCCGCCTCCGCTGCCGCATTCCCCTGGGCGACCCTGACGGTGAACCTGTTCGGGAGCCTGGCCATGGGCCTGCTGACCGGCTGGCTGGCGGGCAGCGGACAAGGATCGGAAAGCTGGCGGTTGCTGCTGGGCGTGGGCGTGCTGGGCGGCTTTACCACCTTTTCCGCCTTCAGCCTGGACGTGGTCAGCCTGGCCCAGCGCGGCGCGATTGGCACGGCGATTCTTTACGGCGCGATCTCGGTCGTCGGCAGCATTGCCGGACTGGTCGCAGGACTTTCGATTGCAAAGGGCTTCGCATGACGGCGCGGGAAGAGACTGCGGCGGATACGGTCCGCCAGTTCACGGTGGGCAGCGACGACGATGGCGTGCGGCTGGACCGCTGGTTCAAGCGTCACTTGCCGCAGGTCGGCTTTGCCACGGTCAGCCGCTGGGCGCGCACCGGGCAGATCCGCGTCGATGGCAAGCGCGCCGATCCGGCTGACCGGATCGCGGCCGGACAGGTCATCCGCGTCCCTCCCGGTGGCGACAGCCCGGACAAGGCGGCCCGCACCCGCAAGCCCTTGACCGAGGAACAGATCGCCCTGGCGGAATCGATGGTCATCAGCAAGGACCGCGCCGCCATCGTGCTCAACAAGCCGCCGGGTCTTGCCACGCAAGGCGGCAGCGGCACGTTCCAGCACGTCGATGGCCTGCTCGATGCCTATGCCGATGAAGGCCCGCGCCCGCGCCTGGTCCACCGGCTGGACAAGGATACCTCCGGCGTCCTGCTGATCGCCCGCACCCCGGGCAGCGCGGCGTTCTTTTCCAAGCGCTTTTCCGGCCGCTCCGCGCGCAAGATCTATTGGGCGCTGGTCGTCGGCGTGCCCGACATAGCCGACGGCATGATCGACCTGCCGCTGGCCAAGCAGCCCGGCACCGGCGGCGAGAAGATGATGGTCGACAAGAGCGGCGAAGGCCAGCCGGCCCGCAGCCGCTACCGCGTGATCGACCGCGCCGGCAACCGCGCCAGCTGGGTCGAGCTGCAACCCCTGACCGGGCGGACCCACCAGCTGCGCGTCCACATGGCGGCAATCGGCCACCCCATCGTCGGCGACGGCAAGTACGGCGGCCCGGATGCCTTCCTTTCCGGCAGCATCAGCCGCAAGATGCACTTGCACGCCCGCCGCCTGATCATCGACCATCCCGACGGCGACCTGATCGACGTCCGCGCCGAACTGCCCGAACATTTCGCGGCCAGCCTGGAACAGCTGGGCTTCGACGAAGCGGACGGCGATGCGCTGGAAGTGGTCCTGGCCAAGCCCGCGCCGGACAAGGAAACCAAGAAAGCCTTTGCCAAGGCCCATGCCAAGCAGATCCGCAAGGAGCGCCGGGGCGAACGCCGCAGCCGCGCCACGGGCGCCGCGTCCACGCGCAAGCCGCCGACAAAGCGCGGCCCGACCAAGGGCAAGGGCTCTCCCAAGCCGGTGAAGAAGTAGGCTCTGCCATGACCCTGCGCCTCGCCCTGTTCGATTGCGATGGCACGCTGGTCGACGGGCAGGCCGGAGTGGTGGGCGCGATGGAAGCGGCCTTTGCCGGGGCGGGACTGCCCCTGCCGCAGCGCCACCTGATCCGCCGCGCGGTCGGCCTCAGCCTGCCGCAAGCGATCCGCCTGCTGGCCCCCGAACTGCCCGAGGATGTGCGCCAGGAGCTGGACCGATCCTACCGCGATGCCTTTCGCGCCGCGCGAGAGAGCGGCCAGCTGGTAGAGCCGCTCTATGACGGCATGGCCGAACTGGTCGCCACCCTTTCGCAAGGCGGCTGGCTGCTGGGCGTAGCCACCGGAAAGAGCCGGCGCGGGCTGGATCACTGCCTGGCGGTGCATGGCCTCGCCGCGCATTTCTGCACGCTTCAGACCGCCGACAACCACCCGTCCAAGCCGCACCCGTCGATGGTCGATGCCGCGCTTGCCGAAAGCGGCGCGGACCACGCCGCAACCGTGATGATCGGCGACACGCAGTACGACATGGCCATGGCGGTCAATGCCGGGGTGCGCGCCATCGGCGTCGACTGGGGCTATCACACCGCGCAGGAACTGCGCGAAGCCGGGGCCGAGGCAGTCGCCCGCGATCCCGCCCACCTGATGGAGCTGCTGTCATGAGCGAAGAAGAAGCCCTCGCCCGCCGCCGCTTTGCCGCGCTCTCCCTGGTCCGCCTGGGCGGCGCGGCCTGCCTGACCGTGGGCCTGCTGGCCGTGGGCGGCAAGATCGTGGTGCCGCAGGTGCTGGGGATCGGTCTGGTTCTGCTTGGCTTGGCCGGATTTCTGGTTATTCCGCGCAGCCTTTCGCGCAAATGGAAGTCAGGGCAGCAGTGAAACGGTTCTACAAACAAGCCGCCGCCACCCAGGCGGAGGCAGGTTGGCAAGTGGCGCTGGACGGGCGCGGCGTAAAGACCCAGGGCGGCAAGCCGCAAGTGGTGCCCAGCGCCGCGCTGGCAGAGGCACTGGGCGCGGAGTGGGCGGCCCAGGGCGAGGACATCGACCCGGCCAGCTTCCTGCTGCGCGACCTGGCCGACTATGCGCTGGACGTGGTCGGCGGCGAGCGCGCGGACGTGATCGCCACCCTGCTGCGCTATGCCGAAACCGATACGCTGTGCTATCGCGGTGAGCCGGACGAACCGATCCATGCCCGCCAGCAAGCGGTGTGGGAGCCGCTACTGACCGCCGCCGAGCAGCGGTGGGACATTCATTTTGAGCGGATCTCCGGGATCATTCACCGCCCGCAGCCGCCCGAAACCCTGAAGCGGCTGGAAACGATCCTGTCCGCGCACAGCGACTTCACTCTGGCGGCGCTCAACACCCTGGCCAGCCTCTCGGCCTCTCTGGTCGTAGCGCTAGCTGCCATCGAACCGGATGCCGACATCGCAGCCCTGTGGAACGCCGCCGAACTGGAGGCCGACTGGCAGGTCGAGCAATGGGGCGAGGACTTCGAAGCCCAGGCCCGGCGCGAACGCAGGCTGGCGGCCTTCGACGCGGCGGCACGGTTTGCCCGGATGGCGCGGGGATAAGAACCGGCTTCGACAAGCTCAGCCTGAGCGGGGTTTTAGAGTAAGTCCTTGTTCTCGCTCCGCCTGAGCTTGTCGAAGGCCCTTGGTATCTGGATTGCCCAGTCACAAGTTTAGAGATGGGTCGGCTCCACAACCGCCTTCCCCCCATCTCCAGCCCGTTCGTGGTGAGGAGGGGCCGAAATCGGAGATTGAGGGCCCGTCTCGAACCACAGCGCTTTACGTAGTCCTTCGAGACAGCCCCTCAGCCTGCGGCTTCGAGGCTCCTCAGGACGAACGGAGCGGTGGCACACCCCGGCTTCGACAGGCTCAGCCTGAGCGGGGATAGCCTCCCGGCCCCTCTTAGTCGTCACCCCGGCGCAGGCCGGGGTCCAGTTTGCGCAGCGTTCATCGGGGTAAGCCCACTGGGCCCCGGCCTGCGCCGGGGTGACGGTTTTATGGGGATGCCTTCGCGTTCTCTGCGTTCTCTGCGCGAAACCTCGCGCCTTTTGGCCTTAGCCCACCCAGTCCGCGACCTGCGCCGCCACGTCGTTGGCCGCGCGGTTCAGGGCCGGGGCGAGGTCTTCGCCCTTCGCCCGGACGCCGGGGATCACGCTTTCGAAGCGCTTGGTCTGGACTGCGCCGCCGGCGCTGGTGCGGATGGCGTCAAAGCGGACGACGACCGAACTGGTCTGCGCGTCATAGCCCATGGCGATCAGCCGCCCGGCCAGGCGCGATCCGGCGACGGGTACGGTGGCCTGGGTATCTTCCAGGATCAGCCGCCCGCCCCGCGCCCGCAGCGTTTCGGCCAGCAGCGCGCGGAACAGCCGGGCGGGGCGTTCGATCCACTGCGCGTCCTTGATATAGGCGACGTTTGCCGCGTCGACCTGGACCGGAATGCGCAGGACCGAAAGCACCTGGTCGGTTTCCGGTTCCAGCACCATCAGCGCCTCGGCCGGGACCGCGCTGGCCGCGCTGCCGGCCGGAGCAACGGCGCTGGGCGTCAGGGTCAGCAGGGTCGGCGGCAGCTTGCCCTTGCCGCCGATGTTGACGCAGGCGGCCAGGGCCAGCGGCAGGGCCGCCATCATGGCGATGCGAGACAGTTTCACGGCCATGGCCCGGTTCCTCATGGTTTGTAGTCCGGCAATTTCTGCCCGCCGAGCAGCGATCCGGCGCCATCGTTGTTCACTTTTTCGGTCAGGTCGCGCAGCGCCTTGGTGCTGGCGCGCAGGTCGCGGATCGCGGCCTCGGCCTGGGGCAGCGTCGTCTCGTTCAATTGCCTGGCTGCCGGACGGACATCGCTGACCATCGCGTCCAGATTGTCCGCCGTGCTTTCGACCGAGCGCAGCGTCTTGCGGAACTGCACGATCATCTGCCGCCCTTCGCCGTTCAGCACGTCGTTGGCGGTTCCGGTGGTCGCTTCGAAGGTGACCAGCGCCTTGCGCGCGTCTGCCAGGGTCAGTTGCAGTTCGGCCATGGTGGCGCGGAATTGCGGGGCGGAATCGGCCAGACCGCCGCTCAGCCGGTCGGTATTGGCCAGGATGCGTTCCAGCGAGGCCTGGTTCTTGTCGGAAAAGACCATGGTCAGCCGCTCGGTCAGAGTCGCCAGGCGTTCGAGCAGGACCGGCGCGGAGTTGAGCAGTTCGCCCAGGCCGCCGCGCTTGGTCGGGATCACCGGCACGCCTTCGGGGCAGGCAGTGGCCTGTTCGCCCTTGCAGGTCAGTTCCGGCGCATCGCGGTTCGCGCCTTCCAGCTGGATGTTCGAAACGCCGGTAAAGCTGCCCTGCATCGTCGCCGTGGTGCCGACGCGGATCGGGGTGCCCTTGTCCACGGCGATGCGGACGCGCACGAAGCTGGGGTCCTTGGGCCACAGCTCGATTTCCGCGACCTGGCCCACGGCCACGCCCTGGAACGAGACGGACGAGCCCTTGGACAGGCCATCGACCGACTGCTTGAAGAACACGTCGTATTGCCGCTTGTCGCCCTCGCTCAGCCGCGCGATCCACAGGATCGCCCCGGCGACGAGCGCCAGCAGGGCCAGGGTAACGGCGCCCACCCAGACATGATTTGCCCTGGTTTCCATCGCTCTGCCTTATGCCCCCCTGCCCGCTTGCTTGTCCATCGCCATGCTCGGCCCGCCTGCCTGTTTCGCCGTGGCGCGATCCTTGGCCGAGCTTGCCGCCCGTCCGCGCGGACCATTGAAATATTCCTGAACCCACGGGTGATCGAGCTTCAGCAGGTTCGGGATCGTATCGACCGCAATCACGCGCTTGTCGGCCAGCACGGCCACGCGGTCGCAAATCTCGTACAGGGTATCGAGGTCATGCGTGATCAGGAACACGGTCAGCCCCAGGGTTTCCTGAAGCGCCTTGGTCAGCTGGTCGAAGGCCGCCGCGCCGATCGGGTCCAGCCCGGCGGTCGGCTCGTCCAGGAACAGCAGTTCCGGATCGAGCGCCAGCGCCCGCGCCAGGCCCGCACGCTTGCGCATCCCGCCCGACAGTTCGGACGGATACTTGTCCGCCGCCTCGTCCGGCAGGCCCGACAGCATGACCTTGTACCGGGCAATCTCGCGGCGCAGTTCCTCGCTGATTTCGGGATAGAACTGCTTGAGCGGGACTTCGATGTTTTCCGCCACGGTCAGGGTGGAAAACAGCGCCCCGCCCTGGAACAGCACGCCCCAGCGGCTGCGGATGTCGATGTCGTCATCGTCGCGCGCGGCGGTAATGACGTCGCCCAGCACGTCGATGTGCCCTTCTTCCGGTGTCTGGAGGCCGATGATCGCGCGCATCAGCACCGACTTGCCGGTGCCCGATCCGCCGACCACGCCCAGGATCTCGCCGCGCCGGACCTTGAGGTCCAGCCCTTCGTGGATCACGTGGTCGCCAAAGGCGGTCTTTAGCCCCTGGACCACGATGGGGAAGTTTTCGTCGTGTGCGGGCGCGGTCATCCCCACCCCACTTCGGTGAAGAACACGGCAAAGAAGGCGTCGAGCACTATCACCATGAAGATCGCCTGGACCACGGCAATCGTGGTGCGGATGCCGACGGCTTCGGAATTGCCCTCTACCTGCATGCCCTGATAGCACCCGGCGATGGCCACGATCAGGCCGAATACCGGCCCCTTGATCAGCCCGACCCACAGGTCATGCGCCGGCACCACTTCCTGAATGCGCGACAGGAAGGTGAAGAACGGGATTTCCAGCGAGAACATCGAAATGACCGCGCCGCCGATGATCGACAGGATCGCGGCATAGAACCCCAGCAGGATCATCATGAACGTGCAGGCCAGCACGCGCGGCACCACCAGCGCCTCCATCGGGGAGACGCCGATCGTCCGCATCGCGTCGATTTCCTCGGTCAGCTTCATGGTCCCCAATTGCGCGGCAAAGGCCGAGCCAGAGCGGCCCGCCACCATGATAGCGGTCATCAGCACGCCAAGTTCCCGGAACGAGAGCCGCCCGGTCAGATTGATGGTATAGATTTCCGCGCCGAACTGCTCCAGCTGCACTGCGCCTTGCTGGGCAATCACGATCCCGACAAGGAAGCTCATCAGGCCGATGATCGGCAGAGCGCCCACGCCGACCAGCTCGATCTGGCGGACCAGCGCGGTCCAGCGGAACCGGGCCGGGTGGCGAATGACTGAACCTAGCGCCAGAATCAGCGCCCCCAGAAAGCCCAGCAGGCTCAGCACGCCGCGGCCATAGGCGATGACAAAGCTGCCCACCCGTTCCGGCAGGCGCGCGGGGATCGGCAGTTCTTCCGGTTCGGGTTGTTCTTCCAGCTCGTTGCGGTGGACCGCCGCGATCAGGCGCTGCGCCTTGTCGCTGGCGCCGACGATGTCCGCCCCGCTTTCGCGCGACAGCCGCCAGACCAGCCAGGCCCCGACCGTATCGACCTCATGCGCCTGGCTGATGTCGATGGCAGAGAAGCGTTCGCCGGTGCCGCGCAGGGCCGTGTCGATCCGCCCGACCGACGAGACAACCAGCGGTCCGGTCAGCACCAGGCTGCGCGCGCCGCCTTCGCCTTCGGCTATCGAGTAGTCAGCCCATTCACGCATCAGCGCTGGTGTGGGGGAAAAATGCGGCCACGGCAAGACGGCGCAAACCTTGCGCGCGCGCTGCACCGCTGGCAAAGGCCGCAGTGATATGACCGACACGACCCCAAATTCCGAACTGCCCAAGACTTTCGACCCCGCCGCGATCGAGGCGAAGTGGTACGAACACTGGGAAAGCAAGGGCCTGTTCCGCCCGGAACGCCCCGATGCGCAGCCGTTCACCATCGTCAATCCGCCGCCGAACGTGACCGGCTCGCTCCACATCGGCCACGCGCTGGACAATACGTTGCAGGACGTGGTGGTCCGGTACGAGCGCCTGCGCGGCAAGGATGCGCTGTGGGTGGTCGGCACCGACCACGCCGGGATCGCGACCCAGATGGTGGTCGAACGCCAGCTGGAAGCGCGCCAGGACAAGCGCACCAACTACAGCCGCGAAGCCTTCATCGACAAGGTGTGGGAATGGAAGGCGGAAAGCGGCGGGACCATCACCCGCCAGCTGCGCCGCCTGGGCTGCTCGATGGACTGGAGCCGCGAGCAGTTCACCATGGACCCGCACTTCACCAAGGCGGTGGTGAAGGTCTTCGTCGACCTCTACAACCAGGGCCTGATCTACCGCGACAAGCGTCTGGTCAACTGGGACCCCAAGCTGAAGACCGCGATTTCCGACCTTGAAGTCGAAACCCGCGAGGTCAAGGGCGGCTTCTGGCGCTTCCGCTATCCCTTCGCCGACGGCACCGGCTACGTTGAAGTGGCGACCACCCGCCCGGAAACGATGCTGGCCGACATGGCCGTGGCCGTCCACCCGGAGGACGAGCGCTACAAGGCCGCCGTGGGCAAGGAAATCCTGCAGCCGCTGACGGGCCGCAAGTTCAAGGTCGTGGCCGACGAGCACGCCGATCCGGAACTGGGCAGCGGCGTGGTCAAGATCACGCCGGGGCATGACTTCAACGATTTTGAAGTGGGCAAGCGCGCCGGGATCAAGCCCGCCGACATGCTCAACATGTTCGATGCCGAAGCCCGCGTGGTCCAGACCGCCGATGGCCTGGTGCCGGACAAGTACCTCGGCCTCGACCGTTTTGTCGTGCGCGAGCATGTAGTGGCCGACATGAAGCAGGCCGGCTTCCTGATCCCTCACGTCACCAAGGACGCCGAAGGCAACGAGGTCGAAAGCGATTTCGAACCGCGCACGATCCAGACCCCGTTCGGCGACCGCGGCGGCGTGGTGATCGAACCCTGGCTGACCGACCAGTGGTATGTGAATGCCGAACACCTCGCCAAGGCTCCGCTGGAAGCGGTGCGCAGCGGCGCAATCGAGATTGTCCCGAAAAGCTGGGAAAAGACCTTCTTCAACTGGATGGAGAACATCCAGCCGTGGTGCGTCTCGCGCCAGCTGTGGTGGGGCCACCGCATCCCGGCGTGGTACGCCGCCGACGGCAAGGTCTATGTTGCCGAGACCGAGGAAGAAGCCCAGGCCCTGGCCGGCGCGGGCGTCGCCCTGGAACGCGATCCCGACGTGCTCGACACCTGGTTCTCCTCTGCCCTCTGGCCCTTCGCCACGCTGGGTTGGCCGGACGAGACGGAACTGGTCAAGCGCCACTACCCCAACGACCTGCTGATTTCCGGCTTTGACATCCTGTTCTTCTGGGATGCGCGCATGGCGATGCAGGGCCTGCACTTCATGAAGGAAGTGCCGTGGAAGCGGCTCTATCTGCACGGCCTGGTCCGCGCTGCCGATGGCCAGAAAATGTCCAAGTCCAAGGGCAACGTCGTCGATCCGCTGGGCCTGATCGATCAGTACGGGGCCGACGCGCTGCGCTTTTTCATGGCCGCCATGGAAAGCCAGGGCCGCGACGTGAAGATGGATGAAAAGCGCGTCGAAGGGTACCGCAACTTCGCCACCAAGCTGTGGAACGCCGCGCGCTTCTGCCAATCCAACGGCATCACGGCCAGCACGTCCGTGGCCGCTCCGCAGGCGACCAGCGCGGTCAACAAGTGGATCATCGGCGAAGTGGTGGAAACCCTGGCCGAACTGGACAAGGCCATGGCCGACCTGCGCTTCGACGCGGCGGCCAATGCGATCTACCACTTCGTCTGGGACCAGTTCTGCGATTGGTACATCGAACTGATCAAGGGCAACTTCGACGCTGAGACCAAGGCCGTCGCCGGCTGGGTGCTCGACCAGATTCTGGTCATGCTCCACCCCTTCATGCCCTTCGTGACCGAGGAACTGTGGTCCAAGCTGGGCGAGCGGGCGGACTATCCGCTGATCACCGCGCTCTGGCCGCAGCCGGGCTCGGCCGTCGATCCGGCGGCCAAGGCGGAAGTGGACTGGCTGATCGCGCTGATCGGCAACATGCGCACGGCCAAGAACGAACTGGGCATCGCTCCCGGCGCAAAGCTGGACGCTTACCTGCCCGACCCGAGCGCCGCGACGCGCGGGATCATCGAACGCAACCCCGGCGCCATCGAGCGCCTGGCGCGGCTCAATGGCATCCGGTTTGAACCGGCCCCCGCCGGTGCTGCGATGCAGGTTGGCGCAGGCGATGCGAACGTGATCGTCCCGCTGGAAGGCGTGATCGACATCGCGGCGGAAAAGGCGCGGCTGGAAAAGGCGCTCGCCGCTTCGCAAAAAGAAGCCAAGTCGCTGGAAGGCCGCCTGGGCAATCCCTCCTTCGTGGAAAAGGCCAAGCCCGAAGCCGTCGAAAAGGCCCGCGCCGACCACGCCCTGCACGTGGCCGAAGCAGAGCGTCTGGCCGCAGCACTGGCGAGGCTGGGGTAAGCTTCCTCCCCGGCAACGGGGAGGGGGACCAGCGAAGCTGGTGGAGGGGGCTTGGCTCCTTCCCCCCAGTCAGCAGTGGCAACCAGCCCCCCTCCACCGCCTGCGGCGGTCCCCCTCCCCGTGCCGGGGAGGATTTTGAGCCAACCCCGGCTTCGACAAGCTCAGCCTGAGCGGGGTGTGTGGTGCGGGGGTTACCATCCACCTGCCGTTCGTGGTGAGGAGCGACCGAAATCGCAGATTGAGGGCCCGTCTCGAACCACAGCCTTCGTGCTGCGCAGGTTCCCGCTCTGCCTGAGCTTGTCGAAGGCCCCTGCCGATCTGGACCTGCCGGTTCCGAAAGGGTTCGCGCAGAGGACGCAGAGAACGCAAAGGGACTGCGCCCCTGCGCGCGACCGTGCCGGGAGGGTGAGCCAACCCGGCTTCGACAGGCTCAGCCTGAGCGGGGTGTGTGGTGCGGGGGTTTAGGCAAAAGACGTAGCCCCTATCGTCACCCCGGCGCAGGCCGGGGCCTAGTCCGGACAAAGACGCGCCGCACAGCGGCTCGATTTTGCTTGCAGGGCTGGGCCCCGGCCTGCGCCGGGGTGACGGTTGAAAAGACAAGCTCTCCGCGCTCTCTGCGCGAACCTCGTGTTTACCCGCCCCCTGTCCTACCCGGCACAAATCTGCCAAAGACCTTGCCCATGCTGATCGCACACGAATTTTTCTGTCCCCAGTCCGGCGCAAGTCGGCAAAACCTGCGCCACGCCGCGCAATCGCGCGGGTTTTGGGCTGTTGGAAGAAGTGGACAGGGTGTCAACTGTGTCAACTTCGCCGAGACCGGCTGCCCATGCTGACTCTGGCCACCACCACACCGGGCGAACCGGAAATCTTTGCCTCGCTGCAAGGCGAAGGGCCGAGCATTGGCCGCCCGGTTGCCTTCGTGCGCCTGTCGCGCTGCAACCTGTCCTGCACCTGGTGTGACACGGCCTATACCTGGCGCTTTGAAGGCGACAACCGCCCGCACCGCGATGGACTGGCGTTTGAGCGCAAGGCCAACCAGCTGGTCCTGCCGGAAGAGGAAGTCGCGGCGCGGATCATGGCACTGGGACAGGACCGGCTGGTCATCACCGGGGGTGAACCCTTGCTGCAAGGGGCCGCGCTGGCCCGCATGGTCGGCCTTTTATCGGGCATGAGCGTGGAGATCGAAACCAACGGGACCGTCGCCCCGCACCGCGCGCTCTATCCGCTGGTGGCGCAGTACAACGTCAGCCCCAAGCTGCCCCATTCGGGCAACGATCCATCCATGGCCCTGATTCCAGAGCGGCTTTCCGCCTGGGCCAGCGAACCTAAAGCTTGGTTTAAGTTCGTCATCGCCGCCCCGGAACAGGTCGAGGAAGTCCTCGCCCTAGCCGCGCAATATGCCATTGCTCCCGGACGGATCTACCTGATGCCGGAAGGAACGGACAGCGCCACCCTGCGCGCCCGCGAAGCCTGGCTGGCTCCGCTCGCCCTGCAGAATGGCCTACGTCTTTCCGACCGGATGCACATCCACCTCTATGGTGATACCCGGGGGACATGAGCGACGAACCGCCCAAGGCCGGCTCCCTGCGCGGCGACCTGACCCAGGGGCCGCTGGCGCGCACCCTGCTGGTCTTTGCCCTGCCGCAACTGGTCGGCAACGTGCTGCAAAGCCTCAACGGCTCGATCAATGCGGTCTGGGTGGGGCAACTGCTGGGCGATCAGGCCCTGGCCGCAACGGCCAATGCCAATATCCTGCTGTTCCTGCTGTTCGCGCTGATCTTTGGCTTTGGCATGGCCGCCACGGTGCGGATCGGGCAGGCCTGGGGGGCAAAGGACGTGGCCACTGCGCGCCGCGTGCTGGGCACGGCGATCGGGCTCACCGGCATCATCTCGATCATCCTCACCGTGCTGGGCATTCTCTATGCCCATGTCCTGCTGGACTGGCTGGCAACGCCGGGCGCGGCACGCGGGCAGGCGCTGGCCTATCTGCGGGTGGTGTTCATTGCCAATCCGCTGATGACGGTCACCACGATGATCGCCATGGGCCTGCGCGGTGCCGGGGACGCGGGCACGCCGCTGCGCTTCATGATCCTGTCCACCGTGCTGGACGTGGCGCTCAACCCGCTGCTGATCCAGGGGATCGGCCCCTTTCCCGCGCTGGGCATTGCCGGTTCGGCCTGGGCCACGGTGATTGCCACGACCATTGCCCTGGCCAGCCTGCTGGTCTGGATCTATGCCAAGGACCTGCCCCTGCGGCTGCGCGGGGCGGAACTTGCCTGGCTACGCCCGCGCGGGGCCGAGACGCGCACCCTGTTGGGCATGGGCCTGCCGATGGGGGCGCAGATGCTGGTCATTTCGGGCGCCGGCGTCATCATGATCGGGCTCGTCAACCGCGAGGGGCTGGTCACTGCCGCCGCCTATGGCGCGCTGCTGCAGATCTGGAACTACATCGGCATGCCCGCCATGGCGATTGGCGGCGCGGTGAGCGCAATGGTGGCCCAGCACATCGGCGCCGCGCGCGAGGAGCGCGTGGACGCGATCAGCCGCGCCGGATCGCTGGCGAACCTGGCGATGACCGGCTTGATGATCGCGGCGCTCGTCCCGTTTGATCGGCCCGTGCTGGAACTGTTCCTGGGCGCGGGGAGCCCCTCGGTCCCTGCGGCCCTGCATATCCAGGACCTGGCGATCTGGACCTATCTTCCGTTTGGCATCACCATCGTGCTGTTCGGCACGCTGCGCTCCTACGGCGTGATCTATGCCCAGTTGCTGGTCCTGCTGACCGCGATGTATGGGGTACGGCTGGGGGCCTATTATCTGCTCTACCCGCTGATCGGTGCGGACGCGCTGTGGTACTCGTTCCTGCTCAGTTCGATTGCCTCGATGGCGCTGACCCTGGCGGTGTACTTCTTCGGCCCCTGGCGCAAGCTGATGCTGGCGCGGGTGGCGGCCGCCAGGGTGGGCAACGCGCTGGTAGCCTGACGGCGGGGCCTTAGCGCCCCTGGGCGCGCCAGCGCTGGACGGTGCGGTGGACCATTTCCTCCTCGCCGCCCGAAGCGTTCCACAGCTCGGTGATGCTGGGGTCGGCCGAGGCGGGTCGCTTGGTCTCTTCCAGGTCGTCGAACGAGACGCGGATCGGGATCGAGACGCCCTCGCCGCAGATGATGCATTCGCGGTTGCGCAGGGCCGGGATCGAATCGAGGAAGCCGCGCGCCCCTTCGGGCATGGCCGCCTTGACGAAGGCCTGGTCGCGGTCGTTGTTGAGGCGCATCGAGATGATCGTGCCGCACTGCGACAGCACGCCTTCGGCCAGGTCCGACGGACGCTGGGTAATCAGGCCCAGCGAGACGCCGTACTTGCGCCCTTCCTTGGCAATCCGGCTGAGGATGCGGCCCACCGAGGAACCATCGGCGTTCTTCTCGTTGGGAACATAGCGGTGCGCTTCTTCGCAGACCAGCAGGACCGGCCGGGTCTTCTCGTCCCGCGCCCAGATCGCAAAGTCGAACACCATGCGGCTGAGGACCGCGACGACAGTGCTGGTGATGTCGGACGGCACGCCCGACACGTCGATGATCGAGATCGGCTTGCCCCGGCTGGGCATGCGGAAGATCTTGGCGATGAACTCCGCCATGGTATCGCCGACCAGCATGCCGGAGAACATGAACTGAAAGCGCGGATCGGCCTTCAGTTCGTCGATCTTGTTCTTGATCCGCATATAGGGCGCGCTGCTGGTCGCCTTGTCCAGCTTGCCCATCTCGGTCTGGATCAGGTTGGTCAGGTCGGAGAGGAGATAGGGGATCGGGCTGTCGACCGTGATCTTGCCCATGGTCTCGGCCAGACGGTTCTTCTGCCGCGCCTGGAGCAGGCACTTGCCGAGGATGTCCATGTCTTCCTGCCGGTCGTTGCCGGTGGAGGTCAGGAACACTTCGCAATGCTCTTCAAAGTTCATCAGCCAATAGGGCATCTGCAGGTTCGAGACGTCGAAGATCATGCCGGTCTGCTTGAACGCTGCGGAGTACTCGCCGTGCGGGTCGATCATAACGATATGCCCTTCCGGGGCATGTTCGCAGATGCGGTGCAGGATCAGTGCGGCGCTGGTCGACTTGCCGGTACCGGTCGAGCCGAGCAGGGCGAAGTGCTTGCCCAGCATCGAATCGATGTAGAGCCCGGCGCGGATGTCCCGGGTCGGGAACACGGTGCCGACCTGGATCGAGGTGCGTCCGTCGCTGGCATAGATCTGGCGCAGGTCGTTGCTGGTCGCCGGATAGATCAGCGCGCCGGGAATCGGATAGTGCGTGACCCCGCGCCGGAACGAGTGGATGCGGCCCGTCAGGCGCTCTTCATCGCCTTCGCCGAGGAAGTCGATCTGCGCCATGATCCCGCCGGGCGTCTTGCTGTCCTGGCGCTGGGTGCGGACCGAAGCGAGCAGCCAGCCCTTGCCCACGCGGATCTTGATCTGACTGCCGACCTGGCCAGCCAGGGCGACCGAGGGGTCGGCGTCACCGGCACATTCCTGGAGCCTCTGGAGATCGAGCGCGATGGCCGAACCGGAACCGGCGATCTCCAGCACGACGCCGATGGGATCGCGCGAATTGTCGAACTGCTGCGCGCTGGCCGCTGCCGCTTCGGCGGGAACCTCGGCGGAATCCGCCATGCGTGCTGCGCCAAAACCGCTCGACCTGATCTCGTTCATTGTCCGCCTTCTAACCCGTTCGCCCGCGCCATTCGCAGACCCGGATTGCCTAGGCTGAATCGGTTAATATTGGGCTAAGTGCGTGAAGCGCGGATCACACCAGCGCGAACAGGCGCCCGGCCAGAACGCCCATGCCGACGGACAGGAGCACGGCCAGCAGGCCATAGAAAAACCCGTTGTATTCGGCATAGTCCGCCACGGCCCGCTCAAAGCCCTGCTTCTTCACCTCAACCTTGCTGATCGCCGAAGTGATCACCCGGCCCCGCGTGATCGCGAAGGTTTCTGCCGTGTACGTGCCCGTCTGCACGCTGGAAGGCAGGGCAATGCGGGCCTGGTACAGCACCTGCTCGGACAGCTTCACTCCGCGCGGATCGTCCTTGTAGAGTCCCTCGCGCTGCATCAGGTCGACCAGCCCGGCAGAGAAGCGCGCCTGCTCTTTGGGATCGAAGGCGCCAATCGGGGAAAGCTGCAACCAGGGCAGGCCAAGTTCATAAATCGCAGCCGTCTTGTCATCGACGATCTGCTTGATCGGACGGGACGAAGCGACGGCGAAGAACGTGGGGGCCGAGCGGAACTCGGTGCTGGCGGCATTGATCCACATGCCGGCGATCCGCTGCTTTTCGCGCAGGACGATGGACTGGGTCGGCCCCTTGAGCACGACGACAATGTCATAGTCCTGACCGGCGCGCGTCCCCTCGGGCGTCATGATCGCGCCGAACAGGAGCAGTTCGGTTCCGCGAAAGCCTTGCCGCACCTGGACTTCGTGCTGGGAAATCTCTGGCACCAGGATCGGATCGCGCGCGCCGGTCAGCAGCACCAGGAAGATCAGGGCGAGCAGCGCCTTCACGACGGAGTCACCGTGTAGATCTCATCAGGTCGCCACCCCAGCCCCAGCGCCATGCGCAGGGCCACCAGCAGGACGATGGCGGCGAGGACGAACCGCAGCTTCTCCGCCGGAATGCGCTGCGCCAGCTGCGCGCCGACCTGGGCTCCTGAAACCGAACCGATCAGCAGCAGCGCGGCGAGGACGATGTCCACCGCCCGCGTGGTGAGGGCGTGCATCATGGTCGTCGCCATGGTCACGAACAGGATCTGGAACAGCGAGGTTCCCACCACCACGTTCGCGCTCATCCCCAGGATGTAGAGCATGGCCGGGACCAGCACGAAGCCACCGCCGATGCCCATCAGCATGGTCAGGATGCCAGTGAACACACCCAGCAGCAGCGGCGCTAGCGGGGAGATGTAGAGGCCGGAACGATAGAACCGCCAGCGCAGGGGCAGGCTGGCGACCATCGGATGGTGCCGCCGCTTGCGCGCGGGCACAGGAACGCCGGCCTTTTGCGCACGCAGCGCCTGCAGGCTCTCCTTGGCCATGACATAGCCAATGCCGCCCAGCAGCAGGACGTAAAGCACGTTGATCACCACGTCGATCTGGCCAAGTTCCTGCAGCAGGCGGAACAGGCCCGCGCCGATCGCGGTGCCGATGATCCCGCCGCCGACCATGACGCCGCCCATCTGGTAATCGACCCCGCCGCGCCGGGTGTGGGCCAGAACGCCGGACACCGAAGCACCCGTCACCTGGCTGGCCGCAGAGGCAGCCGCGACCGTGGGCGGAATGCCGTAGAAGATCATCAGGGGCGTGGTCAGGAACCCACCGCCGACGCCGAACATGCCCGACAAGATCCCCGTCAGCGCACCGAGCGCGACGATGACCAGGCCGTTGACCGCAAGGTTGGCAATCGGAAGGTAGACGTCCATTTCTTGCACAGCGTCCTAGACCGTCCGCGCGGCCAAAAAAAGGCCAGTGCGATCAGAAACCCGCAGAAAAGGTTACGGCTACTCCGCTGCCGGGAGCCGCGCTTCCAGCGACCCGCAGGCGGTAATCCGCACTAAGCCGCGTGTTGATCCCGCCCAGTGGTTGGTCCAGTCGCAGGCTCGGCCCCAGATCGACCCGATGCGTGCCGCGTTGCGCCCCGCCCCATGCTCCTGCGCCGAAACGCAGTTCGGCCTCCCCGGTCCTGGCGAGGCCGCGGTCCACTCTGGCCTGGCCGTCCAGGAACATCGTTTGCCCTTTGCCGCCGACCCAGCCCGCCTGGCCATAAAGTTCCCCCTGAAGCCCCAGCGGAAGGGACGCAGGCGGCAGTTCGGTGACCACCGCGGCAGCAGGCCGGAAGCTGGTGCCCTGGTCCACGCGGGTGGCCCTGACTTCCGCCATGGCGGCGAGGGGCAGCCTGGGCAGAGGGCGCAGCGAAAGTCCTGCGGCGACCTCTTCCCCGCGTGGTCGGTCATATCCGCTGCTAGCCCGCAGGTAGAGCGCAGGGCGGCGGTCGCTTTCACGGTCGATCCGATAGCGCAAGACGGCGCCCGCCTGGCTGGCACCATAGGCGCTTGAATAAAGTATTGCCCCCGGCAGGCCGCGCCCCGGCAGGTTGTAGCCGTTTCCGCCCTGACGCCACAGGACCCAGGCATCCCCCGACCAGCGCGACTGCAAGGCAGCCCTTCCTGCCATCAGCGGCACGGCGGGAGACGGACTGCGGTTGAAGCCGCCTGCAGCAAGCGATTCTTCCGGCACGGGCAAGGCTGCAAGTCCGGCCTGGAGCAGCATCTGATGGCCAATCGCAATCCGCGCATCGATACTCGGCTGCGGCACGGTTGTTGCTGGCCGGACTGCTGGACCGATCGGTACGATGGTAACCGGCCGCTGGGGCGGTTCATCAGCCGGTTTGCCCGGCGGGTCCGCGCGCGGGGATAGGGCACTTTCGACTGGATCGTCCCCCTGCCCTGTCTGCGCTTGAGCCGGGACATTCGGTTGAGCGACGGGCTGATCCGCATCCGTCAGCGCCCACATTCCCACGCGCACGCCGACCCAGCCGAGCAGAATGACGGCCAAGGCAACCAGCGGCTCCCCGCGCCGGGATGGCGTCGACTGGATCATGCCTGCACCCGCCGCAGAAGAGCGCTGGCCGGATGACCTTCATGAACGGTCTTGTCCCAGATCACCTGACCCGTCTTGAGCGAGTGGAAATAGGCCACGATGGCGCGGCGACCCGCAATGACCATGATGATATTCGCGACAGGGATGCGCAGCAGCGACTGCAGGCCCTGGACTACCCCATATTCGCGCGCCGTAAAGGCAAAGCGCAAGGCGGCCCGCCAGAAAAAGCCAATCAGGCAAGCGGCCAGCATCACCTGCAGAGACAGCGAGATCGCATACGGCTGCCCCAGGCCGCTCCACGACAGGCCGAGCAAAAGCCCTTCCAGCAGCAAGAGCAGATAGGCAGCGGCCAGAACCAGGGCGGTCAAAGGCCCGCGCCGGTCGCGCAGCGTCATCCAGAGTTCCATGCCGCGCAGGCTCCAGCCGATGCGATCCCAGCCCTGGAAAGCGATTCCGTGGATCCAGCGCGTCTTTTGCCGGACTGCGGTGTGCAGCTGGTCCGGGAAGAACGAGCGGGTTGCGACCAATGCCCCGCCATCGTCCCGCATGCGCAGGAACGCAGCACCCCGGCCCTGACGAGACAGGATCATGCCCAGTTCGTAGTCTTCCGTCAGGGAATCCCGGGCAAAGGGGCCAGTCTCACCCAGCAGGGCGCGCTGCGCAGCCAGATTGGCCAGCGCGGTGCGATTGAAACCGCAGCCAACCCCTGCAGCTGGCAGCGATGCCCCGAAAGCACTGCGCACGACCATCGCCTTGGCATGGCTTTCGGCAAATTCGTCGGCGTAGTGGCCCGATATCCAATGGTCTTGTCCCTGCAGTTCGGGGCGCACCGGCAATTGCACGAAATCGCGCAGTACCAGCGCTGCATCGAGCGCCTGGAGCGCCGCCGGGTGAACCATGTCCTCCGCATCGTGGAGGATCACGTTCGCATAGACGACCCCCGATCGCTGCTCGTCCGCCGTCAGCGCACGATAAAGCCGGTTCAGACAATCCGCCTTGGTGGTCGGCCCATCGGCGCCGTGGATCACGATCCTGACCCGGCGGTCTTCGGCGGCAGCGGCACTTGCAGCTGCTATCGTGGCCGGATCGTTGCGATAGCAGCCGACATAGATGGTAAAGTCAGCCTGCGGCCAGGATGCCAGCATGTGCGCCAGCGTCGTGCCAATCACCGGTGCTTCCTGAAAGGCCGGAATGAGCACTGCGGCTTGTCCCGACAACTGCTCTGCCCCGTAACCGACCGGCAAGCGCGTTGTCCGGGCCTGCCCGGTCAGCCGCAGCCATGCCCAGCTAAGGTCCACCGCGAGTTCATCGGCAAGGCCCAGGCAGAACCAGAAGGCGGCAAAGGCGAGCAATTCATGCTTCACCAGCATCAGCATTTCGATCAAGGAATGCCAGCCAGCAGACACCTGCGAAGCCCCTTCAAAGAATCAACAACTTACGTAGAATAGACTAGACCCACCATAATCGCCTTGCAACGCGCCCCACGCCGAAAACTGAAATTAAAGTGTCGCTTTCCAGTTATTTACTGGAATGCAAGCAAGCAGTTCAATGATACGGTCCGCAGCGACTCTCCCTTGCCAAACCGGGTAAACTGCGCGAACTGAACCCATGACAAGGCAACATCATCCACTGGGCCGACTGGCAGCAAGAATAGCGCGCACGTTAGGGGGCGAGGCCGGCGCAGGCATCCTGCTGATCGCCGTTGCGCTCGCGGCCATCCTTGCCGCCAATTCGCCGCTCGCCCACGCTTACCATCAGCTGTTTCATGGCACTCTGCCGTGGAGCCCGATTGCCAAGCTGAACACGCTGCACCTGTGGATCAACGATGCGCTGATGGCGCTGTTCTTCTTTGTCGTGGGCCTGGAAATCAAACGCGAGGTGCTGGACGGGGAACTGTCCCGGCCGGACCGGCGGCGCCTGCCGGTCATGGCCGCAGCGGCGGGCATGGCCGTTCCCGCGCTGATCTACATTGCGATTGCGGGAGGCACGGCGGGCCTGTCGCGCGGCTGGGCGATCCCGGCAGCGACCGACATCGCCTTTGCCCTGGGCGTGCTGGCGCTGATCGGAAAGCGCGCTCCGGCAAGCCTGCGCCTGTTCCTGCTGACCGTGGCCATCGTCGACGATCTGGGCGCGGTGGCGATCATTGCCCTGTTCTACACTTCAACGCTCAAGCTGGGCTGGCTGGCTTTCGCGGCGGGCTTGCTGGCGGGCCTGGCGGCGCTGAACCGCATGGGCATCACCCGCGCCTGGCCCTATGCTGTCGTGGGCGGCGCACTGTGGTTTGCCGTGCTCAATTCCGGCGTCCACGCCACGGTGGCGGGGGTCCTCGCGGCCTTGACCGTGCCGATGAAGCTTGACCGTAACGGCGATAGCCTGCTGCTGCGGATGGAGCATGCGATGGCGCCGCTCAGCGCCTATTTCATCGTGCCGTTGTTCGGCTTTGCCAATGCGGGTGTCGCGCTGGGCGGGATTTCGCTGGCAGCCATCGCTTCGCCGCTGCCGCTGGGCATTGCGCTGGGCCTGTTCCTGGGCAAGCAGGCGGGCATCCTCGGCACGATCTGGGCCGCGCACCGCCTGCGGCTGGCGCAGCTACCCAGCGGCGCGACCTGGCCGCAGCTGTGGGGCATGGCCCTGCTATGCGGGATCGGCTTTACGATGAGCCTGTTCATCGCCCAGCTAGGCTTCCCCACCAGCCCGGAGCTGGTGGAAGAGGCAAAGCTGGGCGTGCTGCTCGGCTCGCTGGCTTCCGCGTTGGGCGGCTACCTGGTGCTTCGCTTCTCGGCCAGACCAGCCTAGGCGGGTCTTACCAGGTTCCCGTATTGGGCATGCTGGCCCAGGGCTCCTGCGGGGGCAGGCGGCCGTTCTGCAACAGTTCGACCGAGATCCCGTCCGGGCTCTTGATAAAGGCCATGTGCCCGTCGCGCGGCGGGCGGTGGACGGTGTGGCCCGCGTCCAGCACCCGCTGGCACGTCTCGTAGATGTTCTCCACCTGATAGGCGAGATGCCCGAAATTGCGCCCGCCGGTGTAGACTTCGGCCTCGCCATCCTCGGGCGGCCAGTTGTAGGTCAGTTCCACTTCAGCGACGCCTTCCTGCCCTTCGGCGGCGAGGAAGATCAGGGTGAAACGGCCCTGCTCGCTATCAAAGCGGCGAACTTCCTTCACGCCGAACAGTTCGAAGAAGGCAATCGTGGCCTCGGGATCGGTGACGCGGATCATGGTGTGGAGAAATTTGCTCATGCCGCCACCCTAACGCGAAAAGGCCCGCCCCGGCAATCCGGAGCGGGCCTTTCGTTTCACCGATGGCCGCTTAGAATGCGTACTTCAGCGAAGCGACGACGGCATCGTTGGACAGGCTGTCCACCGAAGTACCATCCACGCCGACATAGCTGACGCTGGCCGAAAGGTTCTTGGTCACCGCATAGCTTGCGCCCAGCGAGTAGTCCCAGCCGCCGCCGGTACCTGCACCGGTGAGCACCTTCGGCGACAGCGCGCCATCGGTGTAGCCCAGGTGCGCCGCGACCGAGACCGGCGTGTTCGGAACGCCCAGGGTCCAGTCGGTGTAGAGGTAGAGGTTGTCGTCACCGCCCAGCGAATCCTGCTTCCACGCATAGGCCGCGCCAGCCTTGGCGCTGACCGGACCAAGCGTCTTGGTCAGCGAGACATAAGGCTCGAAGTAATTGGCATCGCCGACGGTGCCGTTGAAATAGACGTAGTAGGTCAGCCCTGCGTCTGCGGTCAGGCCCGGCGAAACCTCTCCGGTCCAGCCGGCGTAGAAATCGGTTTCGAGCGAACCATAGACATCGGAATCCTCAAGGCTCGATCCCCAGATCCCGGCGTAAAGGCCGCTGCTGTGATTGACGTTGATCGAACCCTGGATGGCCGGATCGCCGCCCGAAAGCGAGATGCCGCGGAAGCGGTAGTCGCTCACCAGAGCAACGTTGCCGGTGACGGTGACGTCGGAAGGCGGATCGGTTTCGTCGGCAAATGCGGGCGTGGCGGCCATTCCGCAACCGGCGATCAGAGTAGCGGCAAGAAGGCCGCGGACGGACGTGAGCATGACAATCTTCCTTTGATTGGGCTTCAGCTTCGTCCCACCTGCTGTCCTAGCGCGGCCCCTCGTTTTCGGAGGCCTTTCGCCAAGACAACAACAAGGTGCACACTTTTGCTGCACCGCACAAGGCGTCAGGTGACACTTCATTGCGCGGAGGGGCCGAACTGTGACATTCTCGCAACGGATGGCCGCTGCCATTGTTCCGCAACACGGCGGCGGCTATAGGCAGGGCAGAACACCGCCCATGCTATCCCGGATCCGCAACCTCCTTGGCCCCGCGCCCAGCGCGCCGCAGTCCGCCGTTCCGGATGGGCAGCGGGTCTATGCAGTGGGCGACATTCATGGCCGGGCCGACCTGTTCGCCGTGCTGATCGAGGCAATCGAGGCCGATCATCGCCAGCGCGGCGGCGGGGAAAGCCTGGTCGTGCTGCTGGGCGACCTGGTTGACCGCGGCCCGGACAGCGCCGGGGTGCTGCGCCTGGCGCGCGAATGGCGGGCCGCGCGCCCCTTGCGGGCCTTGATGGGCAATCATGAGGAAATGTTCCTCGACGCCTTCACCAAGGAAGACGTGCTGCGCCATTTCCTGCGCCATGGCGGGCGCGAGACGGTCCTGTCCTATCCGGTCGATCCCAAAGTCTACGGCGAAGCGACTCTGCCCGAAACGCAGGCGATCATGCGCGCGGTCGTCCCGGCAGAGGACCTGGCCTTCATGCAGGCGATGGAAGAAATGATTCGGGTGGGCGACTACCTGTTCGTCCACGCCGGAATTCGCCCCGGCTTGCCCCTGGAGCAGCAACGCGCGGGCGACCTGCGCTGGATCCGCGAAACATTCACCACCTCGACCGAGGATCTGGGCATGACGGTCGTCTATGGCCACACGATCTACGATGAGGTTGAACTTGCCCCCAGCCGGATCGGCATCGATACGGGCGCTTACGCTTCCGGCCAGCTGACCGCGCTGGGCCTGGAAGGAACGGAGCGCTGGGTGATACAAACCAGCACTGATGGCGATACAATCACAGTGTCGCAAAGGAGTTTGTCATGAAGATCGCAATGGTCGGCTCGGGCTATGTCGGGCTGGTTTCGGGTGCCTGCTTTGCCGATTTCGGCCACGATGTCGTCTGCATCGACAAGGACCCGGCCAAGATCGAAAGCCTGCAAGCCGGGATCATGCCGATTTACGAGCCGGGACTGGCGGAACTCGTCGCCTCCAACGTCAAGGCCGGACGCCTGACCTTTACCACCGATCTGGCCGAGGGGATTGCCGATGCCAGCGCGATCTTCATCGCGGTCGGCACCCCCAGCCGCCGCGGCGATGGCCATGCCGACCTGTCGTTCGTCTATGCCGTGGCGGAAGAAGTCGGGCGGAATCTGAAGCAACCGGCGGTGATCGTCACCAAGTCGACCGTCCCGGTCGGCACGGGAGACGAGGTGGAGCGCATCCTGACCGAGGCCAATCCCGGCGTGAAGTTCGCGGTCGCCTCCAATCCCGAATTCCTGCGCGAAGGCGCGGCGATCGGCGATTTCAAGCATCCCGACCGGATCGTCGTCGGTACGGATGACGAATGGGCGCGCAGCGTGATGAACGAGGTCTACCGCCCGCTGTTCCTCAACAAATCACCTATCCTGTTCACCAGCCGCCGCAGCTCGGAATTGATCAAGTACGCGGCCAATGCCTTCCTGGCGGTGAAGATCACCTTCATCAACGAAATGGCCGACCTGTGTGAAAAGGTTGGAGCCGACGTGCAGGACGTGGCGCGCGGGATCGGGATGGACGGGCGCATCGGCTCCAAGTTCCTCCACGCCGGACCGGGCTATGGCGGATCGTGCTTCCCCAAGGACACGCTGGCCCTGCTCAAGACGGCGGAAGACTACGAAGCGCCGACCCGGATCGTCGAGGCCGTGGTCAAGGTCAACGACGCCCGCAAGCGCGCCATGGGCCGCAAGGTAATCGAAGCGCTGGGCGGGATGGATTCCGCGCGGGGCAAGAAGGTTGCCCTGCTGGGCCTGACCTTCAAGCCGAACACCGATGACATGCGCGATGCCCCCTCCATCGCCATTGCTCAGGCGCTGGCCGATGCCGGCGTGGAAGTGGCCGGCTACGATCCGGAAGGTATGGAGCAGGCGAGGCCGCTGATGCCCGAAGTCGCGATGCAGCCCAATGCCTATGCCGCCATCGAAGGCGCCGATGCGACCGTGATCGTGACCGAGTGGGACGCCTTCCGCGCGCTCGACCTTGACCGGATCAAGAAGATCGCCGCTCCGGTGCTGGTGGACCTGCGCAATGTCTATGATCCGGCGGAAGTGCGGGCCAAGGGCTTCAGCTACGTCAGCGTGGGCAGGCCGTAAAACGCCAGGGGGCCTGTAAGCCGGGTTCTGTAGCGCGGACGGTATCCCACGGGGGACCGTATCCGCGCTGGCAGCCATTCCTCTTGGCGACGGATTGCTCCGCCGCTCTAGCAACCAACCCGGGCGGTCGGGTCCGAAACTGACCTGTCCCTCCTTGCGGAAGGACGCGCCGCCCCTATTCGGTCTTGCTCCGGGTGGGGTTTGCCGTGCGAGTCCTGTTACCAGGCCCCCGGTGCGCTCTTACCGCACCCTTTCACCCTTACCTCAAACTGGTCGAGGCGGTCTGCTCTCTGTGGCACTTTCCCTGGGCTTCCCTGCAAGCAAGTCGCCCGGCGGGCGTTACCCGCCACCCTTGTTTCGTGGAGCCCGGACTTTCCTCGATATCCTGACGGATAGCGCGGCTGCCCGGCCCCCTGGCAAGGGGCTATCTAGTGCGTCCCTCGTCGCGGTCCAACAATAAAGAGAAAAGAATGGCGGAACATTCGCCGTCGACCTGTCCGTCGATGATGTGCGGACGCCAGCGGCGCTGAAAGGCGCGGACGGCGGCCTGCTGGTCGGAAATGTCATAACCCCAGCGCTCCAGCGCGAGGAAGAAGGCGCCGTCGTTCTCGAACGGACTGGGCCGGGTCACGCGCGGCGTGCGCAGCGCCAGGCGGTGCGCGGCTAGCAGATCCCAGTCGAACAGTTCGCCCGGATCCTCCTTGCGCGCCGGGGCCACGTCGGAATGACCGACCACGTTGGCGCGCGGGATGTCGTGACGCTGGACCATGTCGGCCAGCAAGGGCAACAGCGCCTCCATCTGGGCATCGGGGAACGGGCGATAGCCGAACTCGTGCCCCGGATTGACCAGTTCGATCCCGATTGCGGCGGAATTCACGTCGGTCACGCCGCGCCAGTAGGATCGCCCCGCATGCCAGGCGCGGCGATCCTCGCGCACCAGGCGGTGCACCGTGCCGTTCTCCTCGATCATGTAGTGGGCGGAAACTTCCGCTTCCTCGCTGCACAGCCGCTCCAGCGCGGCCTCGGCGGTTTCCATGCCGGTATAGTGGAGCACCACCATCGAAATCGGCAGCTTGCGCTCGTTCCAGTTGGGCGAGGGGCTTTCGCAGTGGATCAGTTCTGACACGTCAAGGCCCCTCCCGCACCCGTCCGGCTTATCCCGGCAAGACCGCGCCCATCACCAGGGCATCGTCACCCAGCGCATATTGCAGCCCGCCGCCCAGGCTGGCCGCAAGCTGCTGGATCATGTGGGCCGGAGCCGTGCGGCTGCTCAGTTCCCCAGCCCCCAGCTTGCCATCCAGCGCGCGGCCGATGACCGGATCGAAGGCGGTCTTCGGCCCTGCCGCGCGGACCACGATCTCGCTCGCCCCGTCGCGCACCTCTGCCCCGATATCCAGCGTGCCGCCGCGCACCAGCGCGTCAATCGCGATATGGGCCAGGTTGAGCAGGACTTTCACCGCCGGCTTGGGCAGCGAGCCGGTGCCCAGCGCCCAGTTCAGCGTAATCCGCGCATTGCCCGCCACCAGCGCCTCGATCAGCGCCTTGGGCTCTTCCACCGAAACCGCTTCGCCGAAACCGCCTGCCGCGCCAAAGGCCAAGCGGAAGAACTTCAGCTTGTCCGCGCTGGTGCGGGCCGACTGCTCCAGCAGTTCCATGCACCGCTTGCGCATTTCCGGGTCCCGCTCCTCGGCCAGAAGCTCCAGACCGTTCGACAGCGCACCCACCGGGCTGAGCAGATCGTGGCAAAGGCGCGAACAGAGCAGGCTGGCCAGGTCGAGCGGGGAAAGGTCGTGCGAGGTGTCGGTCATTGGCGTCCCTGAATGGTTACCCCTTCCCCTTAGCCTTCCACGAGTCGCAGGGAAAGCGCTTCGAATCCCTCTTTATCGTCGCGCCACCACGTCACGCCGCCCGCAGCGACAATGGCCCAGATGCGGCCATCGCCGCTGGCGCAGGCGCGGTCCTGCGCAGAGGGGGCGGCAAGCCCGTTGGGATGCGAATGGTAATAGCCCATCACTCGCGCTCCGCCCTGCCGCTCTGCCCGCAGCGCCGCGACCAGCACGGCCGGATCGATCTCGAAATGGCGGGCCGGATCGGAATGGACATTGGCCGCAGGCACCGCGCGGTCTATGCGGTGTCCCTGCCCCAGCAGCAGGCCGCAGCATTCATGGGGCGCTGCCAATGTCGCTTCTTCCCGCAGTGTGGCAATTGCGCCACTTGTCACTTCAAGGTCCATACCCAACTAGCTAGCAATGAACGGGGGAGATTCCATCATTTCCGGCGTAGTGGCCGAAGCGGGCCAGCGGCTCGACAAGGCCCTGGCCGAAGCCAGCGGCCTGTCGCGCGAGCGGGTAAAGGCCCTGCTGGGCGAAGGCCGCGTGCTGCTGGACGGCAAGGCCGTGACCCAGGCCAGCTTCAAGCCGGCTGCCGATACCTCCTTTGAAATCCGCGTCCCCGCCGCCATTCCGGCTGAGGCCGAGGCGCAGGATATCCCGCTGAACATCGTGTACGAGGACGAATACCTGATCGTAGTGGACAAGCCCGCCGGCCTGGTCGTCCACCCGGCTGCGGGCAATCTCGACGGGACGCTGGTCAATGCGCTGCTTCACCATTGCCGGGGCCAGCTTTCCGGGATCGGCGGCGTGGCTCGTCCAGGCATCGTCCACCGCATCGACAAGGATACCTCTGGCCTGCTGGTCGTCGCCAAGACCGACGCCGCCCATGAGGGGCTGGCCCGGCAATTTGCCGACCACTCGATCGAGCGCGCCTATTTTGCCCTCGTCGCAGGCCACCCGGCGCCGCCTGCCGGAACGGTGCGCGGGTCGATTGCGCGTTCTTCCACCAATCGCAAGAAGATGGCCCTGGTCGAAGACGGTCGGGGCAAGCACGCGGTCACCCATTTCAAGACGATAGAACAGCTCGGCGGTTCGGCCCTGGTCGAATGCCGCCTTGAGACCGGGAGAACCCACCAGGTCCGCGTTCATATGTCGTCAATCGGCCATCCGCTATTGGGCGATCCTGTCTATGGACGCACTCCCCAGCGGCTTCGCCCGATCCTCACCCAGCTTCACTTCGCCCGACAGGCGCTGCATGCCGCAGTGCTGGGCTTCATCCACCCGGTCACGGGGGCAAAACTGCGCTTTGAGAGCAAGTTGCCTGCCGACATGGCCGGGCTGTTGGTCGAATTGAGGAGCTAAAGCACGGCTTGTGTGTTAGCACTTTAATCCATGTGGCCGCCGCCATGGAATGCCTCTATAGGGTTCCTTCAAGGGTGAGCCGACTTTGAAAGGACGGTTAAGTCAGATGTCCGAACCCGAACGCAAATCCAGCAGCAATGGCGGATCGACCATGCCCACCCTTGGCGGTGAGCAGGGCCTGAATCGCTATCTGGCGGAGATCAAGAAATTCCCGGTACTGACGGCTGAGCAGGAATACATGCTCGCCAAGCGCTTTGCCGAACACCAGGACCCGGAAGCAGCCAAGCAGCTGGTGACCAGCCACCTGCGGCTCGTGGCCAAGATCGCGATGGGCTATCGCGGCTATGGCCTGCCGGTTTCCGAACTGATTGCCGAAGGCAACATCGGCCTGATGCAGGGCGTCAAGAAGTTCGAACCCGATCGCGGCTTCCGCCTGGCGACCTATGCCATGTGGTGGATCAAGGCTTCGATGCAGGAATTCATCCTGCGTAGCTGGTCGCTGGTCAAGATGGGCACCACCGCCGCGCAGAAGAAGCTGTTCTTCAACCTGCGCCGCATGAAAAAGAACCTCGACGCTTACGAGGATACCGACCTGCACCCTGACGACGTGCGCAAGATCGCGACCGATCTTGGCGTGTCCGAGCAGGAAGTGGTCAACATGAACCGCCGGATGATGATGGGCGGCGATGCTTCGCTCAACATCTCGTTCAATGACGAAGGCGAAGGCCAGTGGCAGGACCTGCTGGAAGACAGCGGCCCGCTTCAGGACCAGATCGTCGAAGACGCACAGGAAGCGGGCAACCGCCACGCCTTGCTGGTCGAAGCGATGGACAGCCTGAACGAGCGGGAGCGTCACATCCTCACCCAGCGCCGCCTGATCGACGATCCGCGCACCCTGGAAGAATTGAGCCAGGAATATAACGTCAGCCGCGAACGGGTGCGCCAGATCGAGGTGCGCGCCTTTGAAAAGCTGCAAAAGGCCATGCTGCGCATTGCGGGCGAAAAGCGGCTGCTGCCCGCCGCCTGATCCTTACCTAAATTGAAGCAATCCTGAACGGGGCCGGAACTTTCCGGCCCCGTTTTCGTTGTCCGCTACGGTGCCGATGAACACGGCTGTGTGGCGCCGGAATAGCCGTTGAATTGTACTCTAATCGCAACAGGTCCCGGGAACTGACCGTTCAGAGATGACGAAGCGTCCGGGTAAATCCTGTAGTAAGGGGAAGGTAAACATGCGTAAGACGATCATTGGGCTGGCCTTGGCCACCACCGTGCTCGCGACACCCGCCATGGCGCGCGACGATTCCTGGTACATGGAACTCGACGCGGGCGGCATGAAGCTTGAGGATACCAAGTTCGATATCGGCACCACGGCCGACGCCGTGACCGTCGATCACGACATTGGCGCCGACGCCGGCTTCATGGTCGGCTATGACTTCGGATCGTTCCGCCTCGAAGCCGAAGGTTCGTACAAGGGTGCCAACCCGGATGGCCTGACCGCCACGGTCGGCGTCCCGCGCGCTTCCAACACCAACCTGTTCACGGGCCGTCTTGAAGACGAGAACGTGGGCGGCAAGCACAGCGCCCTCAGCATCATGGCCAATGCCCTGATCGATTTCGGTCCGGACGATGGCCTGCAAGGCTTCATCGGCGGCGGCGTGGGCTATGCCAACGTCAAGCATGAGATCAGCACCGACGCTGCTGGCCCCGGCTGGCTGGATGACAGCGACGGCGGCCTTGCTTGGCAGGCCCTGGCCGGGATCCGCACCCCGATCAGCAACCGTTGGGACCTCGGCCTGAAGTACCGCTTCTTCAACGTCAACAATGTCGACATGGTCGATGGTCTGGGCCGCGAAGTGTCAAGCAAGTGGCGTTCACACTCGCTGCTGGTGTCGCTGGCCTACAACTTCGGCGAACCGGCCGCTCCGCCGCCCCCGCCGCCTCCGCCGCCTCCGCCGCCTCCGCCTCCGCCGCCGCCCCCGCCTCCGCCGGTTGCTTCAGTCTGCAACAAGGGCCCCTACATCGTGTTCTTCGATTGGGACCGTTCGGACATCACGCCGGAAGCAGCGTCCATCCTGGATAGCGCGGTCACCGCCTATGGCAGCTGCGCCAACGTGCCGATCATGCTGGCCGGTTATGCCGACCGCTCTGGTTCGGCGCAGTACAACCAGGGGCTTTCGGAACGCCGCAACGCCTCGGTCCAGGCTTACCTGACCTCGCGCGGGGTTCCCTCGGGCGCGATCACCAGCCAGGGCTTTGGTGAAAACAACCCGCGTGTCCCGACTGCCGACGGTGTGCGCGAACTCCAGAACCGCCGGGTGGAAATCACCTACGGTCCGGGTTCGGGCATGTAAGTCAGCCAGACTGGCACGCGAATGGGGGGCTGGAGCGATCCGGCCCCCTTTTTGTTGCAGCCCGCCCGCGCCGCATTACATTCAGTCGCCTATGGGACGGTCAAACCAGGGCGCACGCACCGCCAAGCTTCGCAATTTCCCCCGCCGCGCGGCCGGCTGGATCGGACGAATCCTGGCTGGTTTCCTGCTGGTCAGCATTGGCGCCACGGTTATCTTCAAATGGGTCCCGGTGCCAGTGACCCTGACCATGATCCTGGACCCCAACGGCTTCGACAAGACCTGGACCCCGCTCAGCCGGATCGACCGCGACATGGTAGCGGCGGTGATCGCGGGCGAGGACGCGAAGTTCTGCACCCACAGCGGCTTTGACGCCGAAGCCATCGAGAAGGCGATCGAGCGCAACGCCCGCTCCAGCCGCCTGCGCGGCGGATCGACCATCAGCCAGCAGACGGCAAAGAATGTCTTCCTGTGGCAAGGGACCGGCTGGACCCGCTATGCCCGCAAGGGGCTGGAAGTGTGGTTCACTTTCCTGATCGAGAACATCTGGGGCAAGCGCCGGATCATGGAGGTGTACCTCAACGTCGCGGAAACCGGGATCGGGACCTACGGAGTGGAGGCAGGCGCCCAGCGCTATTTCCGCCACAGCGCGGCCCAGCTCACCCGGACCGAAGCCGCCCGCATCGCCGCCGCCCTGCCCGCCCCCAAGCGCCGCGAAGTCGTTTCCCCCGGCGGCTTCACCCGCCGCCACGGCAACACCATCGCCGCCCGCAGCGGCGTGGTCCGCAACGCCGCGCTCGACGCCTGCGTCTACCGCTGAACAGCCCGGACAAAAAAGAAGGGGCGCCGAAGCGCCCCTTCCCGTTTCAGTTTGATCGGTCGGATCAGAACTTGACCTTCACGCCCACACGAACGCCGTAGAGCGACTGGCGCGTCTGCAGCACTTCATTGGGAGCGGTGACGCGGCTGTACTGATACTTGGTGCAGCTCTTGCCATCGGTGCTGAAGGTTGCGCAGTTCACCGTCACCAGCGACGCGTTGTACGGGAACTGGACCTGACGGAGCGAGCTCCAGTCCTTGTCGATCATGTTGAGCAGGTTTTCGACGTCGACGAACAGTTCGAACTTGCCGCCTTCAACCATGGGCACCGGCAGTTCCTGACCGAAGTGCAGGTCTACCTTGAAGAAGTCCGGCGAGGTCTGGCTGTTCTTCGGAACGATCTTGCCGCGGTACTGCTCCAGGCCAAGCGAGGTAACCAGCTCGTTGAACGCCGTTTCGCTGGCCGTGGTGTCGAACGAGACCTTCGGGTCGTTCGCACCGGTCGGAACGTAAAGCAGCATGCCGCTGAGGTTGCCGACCGTGCCGAACACGGTGCCGCGACCGCTGGAACGGTCCAGCATGGTCAGGCTGTAGGGACGACCGGTACGGTATTCGCCAAACAGACCCAGAGTGGTCTTGTTGTCACCGAAGAAAGCGTGACGGTAGTTCAGACCGAACTTTGCCTGATGGGTATATTCGTACACCGAGCGGCCGTATTCCGGCAGGTTCGGATCGACGAAGGCATTGTTGCCATAGTTCGACGAGGAGGTCGACGAGGTCATCGCCGAACGGTCCTTGACGTTCGCATGGGTGTAGCTGCCATCGACGGTCAGATCGCCAAAGCGCTTTTCAAACCGGAAGGTCTGGAAGAACGCGCGGCCATCCTTGGTATTGGTCAGCAGCAGGTCGCGGTTGGTGGTTGCAGAACCGCCATACGGACCATAGCGGGTGCGGCCATCGGGCAGCGTGCCCAGGGCGACCGAGCGCAGATCCTGCCACATGTAGCCCTGGATGGTCTTGTCATAGACCAGCTGGATGCCGAACAGCCAGCCATCGCCCAGCGCGCCAAGGTCGGCTTCATAGTCGACGCCCAGCGTTGCCTTCATCTTGTTGGCCAGCTTCAGGTTGGGGTCGATCCCGTCGGTCGGGGCAGCTGCGAGCGCTGAAGTATTCGTGGTCAGGAAATTGACCACGCTGCTCGGAATGGTGCCGCCCGTCAGCGGAGCAGTCAGGGTGCCCAGTGCGTTGCACGTGCTCGAAGTGCCGCAGTTGCTGCGGT
This sequence comes from Novosphingobium sp. NPDC080210, assembly GCF_050281025.1. Lineage (NCBI taxonomy): Bacteria > Pseudomonadati > Pseudomonadota > Alphaproteobacteria > Sphingomonadales > Sphingomonadaceae > Novosphingobium > Novosphingobium sp. NPDC080210. Next base: position 379,966 of record NZ_JBNNWL010000002.1, on the reverse strand, counting down.
TGATGTCGATCGCATTGGTCAGCTGGCCCGTGTTCGAATAGACGTTCGACAGGTAAACGTCCGGCGTACCACCGCCGAAAATGCCGACGCCAGCCTTGACCGCCAGACGCTCAGTCGGGTTCCAGTTCAGCGCAAAGCGCGGCTGGAACAGGCCTCGGCCCTTGAAGGTTTCGCGGTTGCTGAAACCATAGCGTCCGGCATAATTGGAATTCAGCGCCGGCAGCGGGCCATTGTCGAACAGGTCGTAACGGACACCCAGGGTCATCGACAGTTCATCGGTGACCTGGAAGTCGTCCTGGATCCCGAAGGTCCAGTTGCGGGTGTTGAAGTCAGCAGCTGCATCGTTCGGATCGTTCGAAGGAACCGCATTGGCATAGCGCAGACGGCTGGCAATCCCGGCGTTGAATGCCGCGATGGAGTCGAAATAGAAGTCGCCCAGCGAACGCTGCAGGAACAGGTTGTAGACGTGAACGTTCGTGTAACCGGCCATCAGGCGCAGCGAGTGTGCGCCCAGTTCGACCCGCGCCGTGAGGTCGGCGGAGAAGTTTTCGGTGTTCAGATCGTTCGACTGACGCGAAACGTCCGGACCAAAATAGAGGCTAGCGCTGTTGCTACCTGCATCGCAAGAAGTGGCGCTCGAGCCCGCAGTTACCGGGTTGCCGCTGGAATCCAGTGAACCCGGATCAAGGCAGACCTGCATCTGCGGGAAGTTACGACCACCGAACGGGGTCTGATCGCGGTTGTAATCGCGATACGAAACACGCGCCGTCGTCGAGAAAACGTCCGACCAGGTCGAATTCAGCTCGAAGGTTCCCGAGTTCACTTCTTCGCGCAGTTCATAGCCGTTCGACTGTAGACCCAGGCCGTAAGACGGCGTGAGGAACGTGTTCTGCTGGAACTGGTTCGTGCCGACGTTGCGGATGTAGGTCAGCGAGGCGCGATGCGCGTCGTTGACGTTCCAGTCCAGCTTGGCGACGATCTTCTCGTCCTCTTCCTGGGTGGTCGAAATCAGGCCCTGGGTATCATAGCCATAGCGGGTCTTGGCAATGTTCGTGACGGTGTCGATGTTCGCCTGGGTGATGCCCGGGACCTGGTTGGCAAAACCTGCACCAACACCGGCTTCCAGCGGCTGACCTTCCTTGGTGCGCTCATAGGCGGCCATGAAGAACAGCTTGTCCTTGACCAGCGGGCCCGAGACCCAGCCACCGAACTGCTTGGAATTGAAGTCCAGGGCAACGGTCTTGTCGCGGCTCTTGCTGCCGGTCAGGCTGTCATCGGTGTACGAGAAGAACGCGCCGCCATGCAGCTTGTTCGAACCCGAACGCAGCACGACATTGATCGCGCCGCCCTGCATGTCGCCTTCGGCGATGTCGTAGGGAGCAACCTTGACCGAGAACTGTTCGATCGCGTCGAACGGAACCGGGCCGCGGCTGGTCGGCAGACCACCGTTGTTCAGACCGAAGTCGTCCGACATCTGCATGCCGTCGACCGAGAAGCGGTTAAGACGGCCGTTGTTGCCGGCGATTTCGATCGCGCGGCTGTTTGTCAGGTCGATCGTAGCCAGCGGATCGCGGCGGGCAAGGTCGCGGATGTCGCGGTTGATCGAAGCGGCGGATTCGATTTCCGCACGGCCCAGAGCCGTCGTCGGGCCATCCGAAAGGGCAATCTTCGGCTGGATCGACGCACCGGTAACAACGATTTCACGCGCCGATTCAAGCTTGATCGGAAGGCGGACCGGAAGACCGGCTTGCAGATAGACTTCGTTCACCTGCGCCGTTTCCAGGCCGGGTGCATCGACGGTAACAGTGAAAGGACCGCCGACGCGCAGGCCGTTGGCTGCAAAGCTGCCGTCTGCCGAGGTGGTGGTGTTCAACGTGGTGCCCGAAGGTTCGTGAACCACAACGACAGTCGCGCCAGCGACCGGGCCGCTCGGCCCTTCAACGACACCGCGGATGGAGGACGAGGTTTCCTGCGCATAGGCAGGAGCGGCAAGACCACAGGCGAGCGATACGCTGGCAGCGCTGGCGGCAAGGAAAAACTTGAACTGCATTCGACTATCCCCGTTGGCGCCCGACGACTCGGGCAGAGAAATTGCGCAAAAGCGAGAGGCCCTCCTGCGCGCGAATCGCAACATTAGGACCATTAAAGGCGGCTCATAGAGAAGCGCGGGGGGACGAAAAACATGTCCGTGTGACAGTTTCGAGACTAGTCCGCAGTCCGGAAGTGCCCCTAATTCCGCATAGACACATCCTGTCACTGGAATCTGGGTTTGAGAAATAAAATTTCCAGATTACGCTGCAATGCGAACGTTTCAGTGACGCACCCGGAATCCGCTTCAAACGATTCTTGCTGCACTGCGGCATTTGTGCAACGCCCGTTTTTAAGGAGACCACATGGGCGGCGCGCATCATCATTTTCACGGCAGTCACGGGCACCACGGGCACGGGCATGGTCATGGCGATGGTCACCATGGCCATCATCACCACGGTTCCAGCCACGGTCCGGCCTTCGCCCTGGCCATTGCGCTCAACGGCCTGTTCATCGTCGCGGAAGTCGCGGCAAGCTTTGTCAGCGGATCGACCGCGCTGCTGGCCGATGCCGGGCACAACCTGGGCGACGTGCTGGCCCTGCTGCTGGCCTGGGGTGCCAGCATCCTGGCCGCGCGTCCGCCCGGTCCGGGCTTTACCTATGGCCTGAAAAGCTCGTCCATCCTGGCGGCGATTGCCAATGCGGCGCTGCTGTGGGTGGCGCTGGGCGCAGTCCTGCTGGAAACCGTGCAGCGCCTGTGGGAGCCCGCGCCTGTCAACGGTTCGCAAGTGATGATCGTCGCGGGCATCGGGATCGCGGTGAACCTGTTCTCGGCCCTGCTGTTCATGCGCGGCAGCCGCAATGACCTGAACCTGCGCGCGGCCTTCATGCACCTGATGGCCGATGCAATCGTCTCCGCTAGCGTGGTCCTGGCGGGCCTCGCCATCGTGCTGACCGGCAAGAACTGGATCGACCCGGCGACCAGCCTGGTCATCACCCTGGGCCTGGGCTGGGCGAGCTGGGGGCTGCTGAAGGATTCAATCAAGATGGGGCTGCTCGGCGTGCCGCGTGATGTCGATGAGGACGGGGTGCGAACCTACCTGTCCGGCCTGCCCGGCGTTGCCGCTGTCCACGACCTCCACATCTGGGGCATGAGCACGACTGAAAGCGCGCTGACCGCTCACCTGGTCATGCCCGCAGGCGCACCCGGCGACGCTTTTCTGCAAGAGATCGCGCACGAGCTGGAAGACCATTTCGGCATCCACCACACGACCATCCAGGTCGAGCGGAATGCCGAGGATTGCCGCGCCTGCCACTAGATCGGGACTGACGCAGCCCGGTCAGGCAAAAACAAAGCGGGCGGCGCTTCCGATCTGGAAACGCCGCCCGTTCTGTTTACCAGTCAGAGCTGTGAAGTGCCGCCGCTCAGGCCGCCTCTTCCTTGCCCTTGAGGACGCGGACAGGCTCCTTGCGGCCTTCGACCACTTCCTTGTCGACGACGACTTCGGCAATGCCCTGTTCGGTCGGAATGTCGAACATGGTGTCGAGCAGCAGGCCTTCGACGATGGAGCGCAGGCCGCGTGCACCGGTCTTGCGCTCGATCGCCTTCTTGGCAATCGCTTCCAGCGCCTCGTCGGTGAAGGTCAGCGTCACGTCTTCCAGTTCGAACAGCTTGGCATATTGCTTGACCAGCGCGTTCTTGGGTTCGCGCAGGATCTTGACCAGCGCTTCCACGTCGAGGTCTTCCAGCGTCGCGATGACCGGCAGGCGGCCGACAAATTCGGGGATCAGGCCGAATTTCAGCAGGTCTTCCGGTTCGGCCTTTTGCAGCAGTTCGCCCACGCGGCGCTTTTCCGGATCGGCAACGTGCGCGCCAAAGCCGATGGATCGCTTTTGCAGGCGATCGGCAATGATCTTTTCCAGACCGGCGAACGCGCCGCCGCAGATGAACAGGATGTTGGTCGTATCGACCTGGAGGAACTCCTGCTGCGGATGCTTGCGCCCGCCCTGCGGCGGGACGGAGGCCGTGGTGCCTTCCATCAGCTTGAGCAGCGCCTGCTGCACGCCTTCGCCTGAAACATCGCGCGTGATCGACGGGTTTTCGGCCTTGCGGCTGATCTTGTCGATTTCGTCGATGTAGACGATGCCGTGCTGGGCCTTTTCGACATTATAGTCGCTGGCCTGGAGCAGCTTGAGGATGATGTTCTCCACATCCTCGCCCACGTAACCAGCTTCGGTCAGCGTGGTGGCGTCGGCCATGGTGAATGGCACGTCGAAGGTCTTGGCGAGCGTCTGGGCCAGCAAGGTCTTGCCCGAACCGGTCGGGCCGACCAGCAGGATGTTCGACTTCGACAGTTCGACGTCGCCGCCCTTGCCGCTGTGCTTCAGCCGCTTGTAGTGGTTGTGCACCGCGACCGAGAGGACGCGCTTGGCGCGGTCCTGGCCGATCACGTAGTCGTTCAGCGTTTCGAAGATATCCTTCGGGCTGGGAACGCCGCCATCCTTCTTGCCAGCGATGCCGGCCTTCGTTTCCTCGCGGATGATGTCGTTGCACAGTTCGACGCATTCATCGCAAATGAACACGGTTGGGCCCGCGATCAGTTTGCGCACCTCGTGCTGCGACTTCCCGCAGAAGCTGCAATAGAGAGTGCTCTTGGCGTCGGATCCGCTCAGTTTGGTCATGCCTTCATCCAGATGCCCCGCAAAGCGCGGGGATTCGCCGGGAGTGTAGTCCGGCGGTCACAATATTCAATCCTGCCCCATAGCAGCGCCAGCTTGCGCTGAGCTGAAGGGGCAGGCGTAGCAAAGGTTCAGACCCGCTTATTCCGGCGCGCCGCCGGAGCCCGAAGCATCGCTTTCGGTGTCGGGACGGGTTTCGAAGACCTTGTCGACCAGGCCGAATTCCTTGGCCTCGTCAGCATCGAGCCAGGTATCGCGGTCAACCGCCTTTTCGATCTCGGCCAGCGTCTTGCCGGTATAGTTCGCATAGTGCTGGTTCATCCGCTGGCGCAGGCGCAGGATTTCGCGGGCCTGGATCTCGATGTCCGAAGCCATGCCGCGCGCGCCGCCCGAAGGCTGGTGGATCATGATCCGCGCATTCGGCAGGGCAATGCGCATGCCCGGTTCACCGGCCGCCAGCAGGAACGAACCCATCGAGCAGGCCTGGCCGATGCAGACGGTCGAAACGCGCGGCTTGATGTACTGCATGGTGTCATGGATCGCGAGGCCCGCCGTCACCACCCCGCCGGGCGAGTTGATGTACATCGAAATGTCCTTCGACGGGTTTTCGCTTTCCAGGAACAACAACTGGGCAACGATGACCGAGGCCATGTGATCCTCAACCTCACCGGTCACGAAGATGATGCGTTCGCGCAGCAGGCGCGAATAGATGTCAAAGCTACGCTCGCCGCGGCTCGACTGCTCGACCACCACCGGGATCAGCGCGCCGGTGACCGGGTCGGTCGTGAACTTTCCTTGCGCGCCGCGCGCGCCGAACAGGTCGATCATGGGAATCCCTCTTGCTTGGACGGCCTATGTCGGCGCTGGAGGCGCGATGTTCAAGGGCATTAACCCGATTTGCCCGGCAAGATTGCACCGGCATGGCAAAGCTGCGACCCGACCTGCGGGAAGGCCCTAGTCCGTGCTTAATGGGGAGTTAGATTGCTGTTAATATTGAACTTCACGGCCTTCAGGCGAACCGGGATTGCGACTGTGGAATGAGAATAGCACGGCTGGCCATTCTCCCCTTATTTTGGGTGTGCCTTGCGCTGCCCGCCGCAGCGCAGACGATCAGCTGGGTCGACTGGGTGCCTGACAGTGTGATTGACGGCCTGGCGACTGGGACGATTACCAACCGCAACACCGCATCCCCCACCACTCTGAACGTTTCGATGTCAAGCACGCCCGTGACCAACAATGGCGGCAACACGTTTGGGCTGGACTGGTCCACGAGTACCGGGACAAACGGGACTCCGGGAATAACCAGCGCGGTCAACACGGCGGCGGTGGTGCTTGCCGGCACGCTTGCAGCACCAGCGACCAACATCATTCAAGTAACCAGCAGCGGCTCTCCCTATGCCCTGGTCAATCCGATCCTGCTGTTTAGCTATGTCAACCCGACCGCAACGCGGATGACTTTTCCGGACGTCCCGAACGTGTCCGGAAATCTTGTACTGTTGGACCACAGCTTTGGCACTGCCCCGGTCATCAACGGCAACTCGCTGACCTACACCGGCGCAGGCGACAGTTCGAACAGCTCTTTTGCGATCCAGATGAAGGGCACCTATTCGACGATCAAGTTCGTCGCCAACCAGACCAGTGGCGCAAGCCCTTCGGACAGTTACGGTTTCACCCTGCTCCAGCCGAACTATGCTGTGCTGAAGATCAGCCGGACCTGGCAGGTGATCGACCGCACTGGCCTGGGTGCGAAAGCCATTCCGGGCAACGACATGCAGTTCAATGTCGAGCTGACCAATGAAGGCGGCGCTTCCGCCGATGCCGACAGAGCCTTTGTGGTCCAGACCCTGCCCGCGAACTGGTCCTTTTTCACTGGCGACGCGGACGGAGCGGGCGCGGGGACCGGGCCGGTGCAGCTGACCGTCCTGAACGGAGCGAACGTCACCCTGACGCAAAGCGCCACCACCGGCGTCGCCTATTCCTCATCTGCCACGGCCCCGACAAGCTTCGCGCAGTGCATCTATACTCCGAGCGGCACCTATGACGCGAACGTGCGGCACATCTGCATCTCGCTGAAAGGCTCCTTCGCCTCGGCAAATCCCTTCCCGATTGCGCGGCTGCTCTATCTGGCGCGGATCAATTGACAACACAGATCAACGGGAGGACACTCGACTCGTCTGGCTGGCGGCGATCCGCCAGCAGGTTCATTGGCGAAGGAGGGCTTGCTCGTGACCAGGAACGTTGGACAATTCGACCGGACATTGCGGATCGTGCTGGGGCTGGTGCTGCTGGGAATGGCTGTTTCAGGCCTCTATACGCCGTGGACCTGGCTGGGCGTCGTGCCGCTCCTGACGGGCCTGATCGGCTGGTGCCCACCCTATTCCCTACTGGGCATCAACACCTGCAAGGCACGGTGAGGCCCCGCCCGCACGGGCGAGGCCTCTGGTGTCTTACGGACTCGCCGGAAGGTCCTGAAGACGGCTGTTCGAGCCTTCGGTCCGCAGGATCGCGTTCAGCAATCCTGGCACCTGGCGCTCGAATGCCTGGACCAGGCCGTGCGGCACCTTGTCGCTGCGTTGGGGGGTGCCCACCGCCCTTGCGGCAGCCGCCGTACCAATCGTCAGCGTTGCCGCGGCGATTGCGACTGTGGCTATTCTGGGGGCAAACATTGGGTCATCTCCTTTCACGTAGGGAACGCGAAACCCCACCCCATGATGCACGTTCCGCCTGCCGGGGCGGACAGGGTCTGACCCGCGATGGGCGGGCCGAAGCTTAACCCGGATCAATCGACCCAAAAACAAAGGGCGCCCGGATGGACGCCCTTTGGGAATTCGAAATCGAGGTGCGAAGGGGCTTAGTCCTTCTTGGCAGCCTTCTTGGCAGCAGGCTTCTTTTCAGCCTTTTCCGCCTTGGGAGCCGTTTCCTTCTTTTCCGCCTTGGGCTTGGCTTCCTTGGCCGACTTGTCCTCGGCCGGAGCGTCCTTCTTGGCTTCCTTCTTCGCCGCAGCCTTCTTGGCGGGCTTGGCCGGAGCCGGAGCGGTTTCGTCTGCTTCGATCGCAGCCTGCAGCTCTTCGCGAGTCACTTCGCGTTCGGTGACTTCGGCCTTGTCGAACAGGAAGTCGACGACCTTGTCCTCATAGAGCGGAGCGCGCAGCTGGGCCGCGGCGAGCGGGTCCTGCTGGATATATTCCACGAAGCGCTGGCGGTCTTCCATGCGGTACTGCTGCGCCGCCTGGGTAACCAGCATCTGCATTTCCTGCTGGCTGACTTCCACGCCGTTGGCCTGGCCGATTTCGGAAAGCAGCAGGCCCAGACGGACGCGGCGCACGGCGATGGTGCGATAGTCTTCCTTCTCGGCCTCGATTTCCTTCAGCGCGGCTTCCGGATCGGCTTCGTTCTGGGCTTCGCGCTGCAGCTGCGCCCAGATCTGCTGGAATTCGGCTTCAACCATGCTGGGGGGCACGTCGAAATCGTGGCCGGCAGCCAGCAGGTCAAGCAGGGCGCGCTTCATCTGGGTGCGGGTCAGGCCGGCGCTTTCCTGCTCCAGCTGGCCGCGCAGCAGGCCCTTGAGCTGGTCCAGGCTTTCCAGGCCAAGCGACTTGGCGAAGTCGTCGTCGATCTTGGTTTCGCCCGGAACCTTCACTGCCTTGACGGTGATGTCGAAAGTGGCGTCCTTGCCCTTCAGGTTCTCGGCCGGATAGTCGGCCGGGAAGGTCACGGTGATGACCTTTTCGTCGCCAGCCTTCACGCCCACCAGCTGCTCTTCAAAGCCGGGGATGAAGCGGCCCGCGCCCAGTTCCAGCGCGGTGTCGGTGGCGCTGCCACCTTCGAATTCAACGCCGTCCAGCTTGCCGACGAAATCGATGATCAGCTGATCGCCGTTTTCGGCCTTCTTGCCCTTCTTGGCGTCTTCAAAGCTCTTGGCGCCCGATGCGAGGCGGGTCAGCTGCTCGTCCACTTCGGAATCGGCAACCGGCACGACCAGCTTTTCCAGCTTCAGCCCGTCCAGCGACGGGGTTGCGATGACCGGCAGCACTTCCAGGTCGACGGTCAGTTCGGCGTCCTTGCCTTCTTCATAACCTTCGCCGAGCGAGATCTGCGGCTGCATGGCCGGGCGCAGCTGGTTGTCGGCAATCACCTTGTCGATCGCTTCGCGCACGGTGGTGTTCAGCGCTTCCTGATGCAGGGCCGGACCGTGCATCTTCTTGACCAGGTTGGCCGGCACCTTGCCGGGACGGAAGCCGGGCATACGCACCTGCGGGGCGATCTTGCTGACTTCGCCGTCAATCTTGGCGGCGATGTCCGTGGCCTTGATCGTCACCGTATAGGCGCGCTTCAGTCCCTCGTTGCTGGTCTCGACAATCTGCATGACAAATGAAGCCTTCTTTTCAACTGCATCCTCATCGCCGGGGGCATTCGGGCGGAACCTGGTGCGGGCGAAGGGACTCGAACCCCCACATCTTTCGATACTGGTACCTAAAACCAGCGCGTCTACCAGTTCCGCCACGCCCGCAAGCCCGACGAAGTGTGAATCAAGGCGTGGCCCTTAGTGGCCACGCGCTGAAAGGGCAAGCATTAGCGCTTCAGGTTAGCGCAGCCCCAGCACGGATGCCGCTTTTGCCAGCCAGCCGGAACCGGTGGGAGCGGTCACGCCGCGCGCCGGAACCGTGCAGTCCAGGCAATAGGCCTGGGCTCCGCGCACCCCACCCAGCCACTGCAATTCCGCCATTGCGCTGGCCAGTCGCGCCCGCTGCTGCACGGCCATCACACCGGCCAGATCGGTCGCCCCGGGTTCGGAACTGTCTTCGTCCTCACCCATCAGGCGTTCCAGCAGCGAGGCATAGGGATCGGCATCGGTGCCATAGAACTGCGGGTGCCACTGCTCCAGCTTGGCCGACTTGGCCGCGAATCCGATTGCGTCGTCCAGCCCGCCGAACTGGTCGACAAGTCCGTTCTGCCGCGCCGTTCCGCCGTCCCAGACGCGGCCCTGCGCCACGGCATCGATCTGCTGCGGGGTCTTGCCGCGCGACTTGGCGACCAGGCCCAGGAAGCGGCCATAATTGTGTTCGATGTTCGACTGGATCATCCGCTCCACTTCGGGCGAGAAGCCGCCGAGGATGTCCGGCTGGCCGGACAGCGGCGTGGTGCCGACCCCGTCGGACTTCACACCGAAATCCGCCAGGGTCTGCTCAAAGCTGGGCAGCAGGGCAAAGATCCCGATGGAGCCGGTGATCGTGCCCGGTTGGGCAAAAATCCGACTAGCCGAGGTCGAGACCCAATAGCCGCCGCTGGCCGCGACATTGCCCATGGACACCACTACCGGGCGCCCCTTGGCCTTGAACCGTTCCAGCGCCAGGCGAATCTGTTCGGAGGCATAGACCGAGCCGCCCGGCGAATCGACGCGCAGGACCAGTGCCTTGGCCCCATCGGTATTCGCCTCGTCGATCAGGCGGGCAATGCGCTCGCCCCCGGCGGTGCCAGGGCCAGCCTTGCCATCGACAATGTTGCCCGCGACCGTGACCACGGCAACGGCATCGCCGGCTTCCTCTTCCGGATGGGCGGCAAGCAGCGTTTCGTAATGGTTGCGCGCGAAGGAACCCGGTGCATCGTCCAGCTTGTCCTCACCGGCCAGCGCCTTGACCCGCTCGCCAAAGGCCACTTCGTCGCCCAGCTTGTCGACCAGGCCGGCAGACAGCGCAGCCTTTGCCGCATCGCCCTGGGCAGCGGCGAGCCAGCCCGCCGGATCGCTCGTCACCAGTTGCAGGTTGGCCTTGGGACGCGCCTTGGCCACGTCGCGCTTCCATTCCTCGAACACGGCGCTCAGCAAGGCGCGGCGCGCTTCCTTCGAGGGTTCGGAGGCCTGGTTGTAGAGATAGGGTTCGACGAAGTCCTTGTAGGTGCCAACGCGGTAGACGTGGACGTTGACCTTGTAGCGCTTCAGCAAGTCGCCAAAGTAGAGGTGGTTGCCGCCCGGCCCCATGATGAAGGTGCCGCCCAGCGGGTGTAGCCACACTTCGCTGGCATGGGCCGCCAGCAGCATCCCATCGTCGGTATAGGCCATGCCATAGGCCAGGACCGGTTTCTTCGCCGCGCGGACCGTGTCCAGCGCCTCGCCGATTTCCTGCAGGTTCACCAGCCCGCCGCCGCCGAACTGCGACAGGTCCAGCGCGACCGCCTTGATCCGGTCGTCCGTCGCGGCCAGTTCAATTGCGCGGACGATATCGCGGGCCTTGTATTCGCGCGGCTGGTCGGCACCGGCAAACAGGTCTTCCAGCGGATCGCGCACCGCTGGTTCTTCCACCACGGTCCCGTGCAGGCGCAGCAGCAGCGCGCCATCCACCATGGTTCCGGCGCTCGGCCGCGTGGTCAGCACGGCATAGAGCGCGAAGAAGAACAGCAGCATGAACAGCAGGACGAGCCCGTCCTTGATCGCAACCAGGAAATGCCAAACCTTGCGCGCGAAAACCATGCAGAGACCCTTGAAGTTATCCAGCCACCCATAGGCAGGGCGCAAAAGAATGGCGAGTCTGCTGTCGATAAGCGGCCATGCTGCATCTGCCGGTGACAATTTGGCGGGTGACAAGCCGCACGGTGCGCTTGCCACCTTGGGGCACTGTAGCTAAGGCACCGTCTTCAATGACATCGCCGAACACTCCGCAGTCGGGCCGCTACCCAGCCGGTTCCGCCGCCTTCCCGCACCGCCACCTGACGGGCCTTGCCGGCCTTGCCCCGTGGGAGATCCTGTTCCTGCTGGACGAAGCGGAACAATGGGTCGAACTCAACCGCCAGCCGCAGAAGCGGGCGGACCGCCTCGCCGGCCTGACGATCATTAACGCCTTCTTCGAGAACTCCACCCGCACCCTGCTGTCGTTCGAAATCGCGGGCAAGCGGCTGGGCGCGGACGTGGTCAACATGCAGGTTGCCCAATCGAGCGTGAAGAAGGGCGAAACCCTGATCGACACGGCGATGACGCTGAATGCGATGCACGCCGATGCCATGGTCATCCGCCACCAAAGCTCCGGCGCGGTTGGCCTGATCGCGCAAAAGGTCGATTGCCCGGTGCTCAATGCCGGGGACGGCCAGCATGAGCACCCGACCCAGGGCCTGCTCGACGCGCTGACGATCCGCCACGCCAAGGGCGATTTCGGCGGCCTGCGCGTCACGATCTGCGGCGACATCCTGCACAGCCGCGTCGCGCGCTCCAACATCCATTGCCTGACCACGCTGGGCGCGGAAGTGCGCGTCTGCGCCCCGCCCGCGCTGATGCCGGCCGAGATCGAGGCGCTGAAAGTGACCCCCTATCACGATTTTGACGCCGCGCTGGATGGTGCGGATGTGGTTATGATGCTGCGCCTGCAACAGGAACGGATGAGCGGCCAGTTCATCCCCAGCCCGCGCGAATACCGCCACCTCTATGGCCTGACGCTGGACCGGCTGGCCAAGGCCAAGCCCGATGCGCTGGTCATGCACCCCGGCCCGATGAACCGGGGGATCGAGATAGACAGCAACGTGGCCGACCTGGCGGGCCGCTCCGCCATCACCACCCAGGTGGAAATGGGCGTGGCGATCCGCATGGCCTGCCTGGACGTGCTGACCCGGCGAAGCCGCGGCGTGGAGGGCTGGGCATGAAGACGCTGGCTCCCCTCACCATCATCAATGGCCGCCCGGTCCTGCCCCAGGGCGAACCGCAGCTTGGCGCGGTGCGCTGCGAAGGGGACCGGATCGTTGCGCTTGGCGGCGCGGTCCAACCACAGGACGGAGACCGCGTGCTGGATGCCAAGGGCGCACTGATCGCGCCCGGACTGGTCGACCTGGGCGTGTTCGCGATCGACAAGCCCGCGTTCCACTTTGGCGGGATCACCCGCGCCGCGCTGATGCCGGACCAGGCCACCGTGCTGGACAAGCCCGCCGTCGTGCGCTTCGCCGCGCAGTCGGGCAAGCCGGACCTGTGGGTCCACCCGCTTGCCGCTGCAACGCGCGACCTGGCGGGCGGCGACATTGCCGAACTGGCGCTGATGCGCGATGCCGGGGCGAGGGCCGTGGCCACTGGACGGCACTGGATTGCCGACAGCGGCACGATGCACCGGCTCATGTCCTATTGCGCCATGCTGGGCCTGACAGTCGTCACCCATGCCGAGGACGAGGGGCTGACTGGCAGCGCGGTTGCCACGGCAGGGGAAATGGCCACGCGGCTGGGCCTGCCCTCCGCTCCTGCCGAAGCAGAAGCGCTGGCCGTGGCGCGCGACCTGGCCCTGGCGGAAATGACCGGAGCGCGGCTCCACTTCCGGCAGGTCACCACTCGGGCCGCGCTGGACCTGGTCCGCGCCGCCAAGGCGCGCGGCGTGGCCGTCACCGCCGGAGTAACTCCGGCCCATTTCATGCTGTCGGACGTGGCGCTAGGCGATTTCCGCACCTTCACCCGCCTCTCCCCGCCGCTGCGATCAGAGGCGGACCGGCAAGCCGTGCGCGCGGCATTGGCCGATGGCACGATCGACGTCATTTCCTCCGGCCACGATCCGCGCGGGCCAGAGGACAAGCGTCTGCCCTTCTCCGATGCCGAACCCGGCATGGCGGGGGCGGAAACGCTGCTGCCGCTGACGCTGGGACTGGTGCGCGATGGCGTGTTTGATCTTGCCCGCGCCTTCGCCCTGCTCGCCACCAACCCGGCGCAATTGCTGGGCGTCGATGCCGGCCAGCTGCAAGTGGGCCACCAGGCCGATCTGGCCGTGGTCGATCCGGACAAGCCGTGGATCGTCGATTCGAACAAGATGGCTGCCGCTGCGGGCAACACGCCGTTCGACAAGCAGGGCGTGGAAGGCCGCGTGCTCCACCTGTTCAAGGGCGGAGCCGCAGTCGGCTAAGCTTACTTCCTGCGCGCGGGACCGGCCAGGGCCACGACAGGGGCCTCTGCCGCCGGTGCCTTGCTGGCATAGACCGGAGCATTGGCCGGTTTGCCGGTGATCGCATAGGCAAAGCACATGCCCCCGCGCGCCTTGACCTTGCCGCACAGGCCGCCCGCGCCGCGAAGGTCAAGACCGCCTGCGGCAACCCGCCAATAGGTCTTGCCGCGCACCTTGGCCGAAGTGATGACCATGTTGAAATTGCGCAGTTCCGGGTTGCGGGCGACATATTGCCCCCAGGCGCGGCGTGCGCCCTGCTCGCTGAAGAACGAGCCAAGCTGGACCGCGTGGGACGAACCCTTGGTGATGCTGGCCGTCTGCACGGCTCGCGGCTTGGCCGCCGCGCGCTGCATGGTGCGGCCCGGCGCTCCGGCCAGCGAGGCACTGGCGCGCTTCGCCTTGACCGCCGGGCCATGCCCCGGAAGCGAGGCGGGAACGGACTGGATAACCGGGTTCGATACAAAGGTGATGGCCGGACCGCGCACCGGAGCGGCGGCAACCGGAGCCGGCGCATTGGTGGGCCGGTACTGGCTCAATTCCGCTGCGCTTTCGCTGGCCGGCGGCAATTCGCCATTGGCCGCGACTGCCGGAGCGCTGCGCGGCGCGGTGCTTTCCGCCGCCAGTTGCTGCTGCTCACGGCTGGCCGAAAGCGCCAGCTGTGCGGGCATACCGGCATCGGCACGCAGCGGTGCGCCCAGCAGGCCAGCGACGCGCAGGCGCGAATCTTCCGGCTTGGCGCGGGCGGCCCAGCTGCTGATGCGGGCATCCAGCTTGTCGGCGGGAACGTCCTGAGCGGCCATGAGCCGCGCTTCGCGCCAGCGCCCGTCGAGCGCATAGGCATAGGCCAGGTTCTGGCGCAGCTTCGGCGTGTTTTCACCGCCCCGCAGCGCCTCGACCAGGATCGCCACGCCGCGCGGAGCTTCGCCCGCCATGGCATAGGCCAGTCCAAGGTCCGCCGCCGGAATGGCATCGCGCCAGTCGTTCAGGATGGCCACCGCTTCGCTGTCACGGCCCATGCCGGACTGGGCCAGGGCAAGGGACAGCGCCGTGCGGGCCGAGCTGTCACCCAGCTTCATCGCGTCGTCCAGCGCCTGTGCCGCCGATTCGAACCGCCCGGCGCGCAGATAGGCCTGCCCCAGGATCGCGCGGTAGCTGGGTTCCTGCGGGTTGGCGGCGACCAGATCCTCGCCCAGGCGAATCGCCTTGTCGAACTGCCCGCTGCCCAGCGCCTTGCGTGCTTCGGCCACGATCTTGTCCGGCGCCGGCTTGGCCACGACGGATTCGGGCGAAAGGCTGATCCCCGCGGCCACGGCAATGGCGGCGCAACCGGCCAGACCGAGCGGAAGGACGGTGCGGCGGAGGCGTTTGGACTTCATCGGACGATTCCTTCTGGATCGATCAGTTGTGCGTCTTGGCCAGCTTGCTGGCAATTTCGGCGGCATCGGGAATTTCAGAGAGCAGGCGATCAAGCGCTTCGGTCACCAGCGCCTGGGCACTGCGGCCCTTGATCGTGCAGGCCAGTTTCAGGCGCAAATGCCGTTCGGCATCGAGCCGCAGGGTGAAAGCGGCACGGCGCCCCGCAGCCAGAGCCGGACGGCGCTCGGCGGCAAGCTTGCCGATCAGTTCGCGCTGTTGGCGCACGACGGGCGGAACAATGGCGACAACCGGGATCGAAGCGGCCTGGGGTGCGGCCTGGTGAAGCGGCAGGACTTCCGCGCTGGCAGAGGGTTCCCCCATGTCATTCCAGCCCAGGTCATCCTCTTGCGCATTCACGGGCTGGACCGCCAGGGCGCTCATGGCAGGGCGCATGGCCGGGCGGGCTCCACCCTTGCGGGCCAGCAGCTGCGGGCTGAGCGAAGCGAGCGGTTTGGGATCGGACATGATGCCCGGCCCTCCTTACGAGCCTGCAACCCGGCGGCCGAAACCGCCGCCGCTGCGATTGACACCCTGGATCGACGAAACGCTGGCCGGCGCGGCAAAGACCGTGCGGCGGAAATTCTTTTCGAGCCGGTCCGAAATATAGCTCCACAGCGCGGTCACTTCTCCGGCGCTGCGGCTGTTCGGATCGACTTCCATCACCGTGCGACCGTCGATCATCGAGGCGGCGAAATCGGTGCGGTGGTGCAGGGTGACCGGGGCAACCGTACCGTGCTGCGACAGCGCGACTGCGGCTTCGGAGGTGATCTTGGCCTTGGGGGTGGCCGCGTTGACCACGAAGATCAGCGGCTTTCCGGCGCGTTCGCACAGATCGACCGTAGCGCCCACGGCGCGCAGGTCGTGCGGGCTGGGACGGGTCGGGACGACGATCAGCTCGGCCACGGAAATGACCGACTGGATCGCCATGGTAATCGCCGGCGGGGTGTCGATCACGGCCAGGCGAAAGCCCTGCTGGCGCAGAGTCGCAAGATCCTGGGCAAGGCGCGCCACGGTGGTCTGGGCGAAGGCAGGAAACTCGTCCTCACGCTCGTTCCACCAGTCGGCCAGCGAGCCCTGGGGGTCGATGTCGATCAGGACGACCGGGCCCGCGCCAGCCCGCTGGGCCTGCACGGCAAGGTGCCCGGAAAGGGTCGTCTTACCCGATCCGCCCTTCTGCGATGCCAATGCCAATACTCGCAATGCCGTTCCCCCTTGGAAATTACTCAGCCCGTGCGGACTTCAGGGGGAGATCGCAGATCGTTCCTAATTTTGCGTAAACACTACGGGGCTAGAGGCGATTTCGTCTGCGGGTAAACGCCCTATTCACCTTCACTAAGTTATTGTTTACCATGGGCATTAACCGCAACTTGCGGCACCTGCGGCTATCAGGTGCCTGCAACACTGCAAAAATCCCTAGGTTTGCCTGGTCGCGGCGGAGAATGAATTCGATGGGTTGCAAAGGTTTTGTCACGCTGGCCCTGGCCGCGTCCAGTGTAATGCTCGCCTCGGCGGCGCAGGCCGATACCAAGGCGGGAATCGATGCCTGGGCAGCGGGGAACTATCCCCTGGCAGTGCAGGAATGGCAGGCATCGGTGATCAGCGGCGATGTCATGGCGATGTACCACCTGGGCCAGGCCTATCGCATGGGCAAGGGAACGGCGCAGGACCTGGCCAAGGCAGAAGAACTGTTCCGCCAGGCCGCCGCCCAGGGCCACGCCGCTTCGGCTGACTATTACGGCCTGCTGCTGTTCAACCGGGGCGAGAAGAAGCAGGCGATGCCCTATCTTCAGACCGCCGCCAATCGCGGCGATGCGCGCGCGCAGTATCTGCTGGGCCTCGCCTATTTCAACGCCGACACGGTGGAACGCGACTGGCCGCGTGCCTATGCCCTGGTCAACCTGGCGCGCAAGCAGGGGCTGGAGCAGGCGACCAGCGCGCTGCAACAGATCGACAGCCATATTTCCGCGGAACAGCGGGAACAGGGCCTGGCCCTGTCCACCGAACTGCAGGCCAGGATCGATGGCAAGTCTCCGGCACGCGTGGCATCGTCCGGCCCTGCCCCCGCCGTGGCCGGAGTACCGAAGCAGCGCCTGCCCGATCCGGAACGCAAGGCCCCGGCCACCAAGCCCGCCGCCGCCAAGGTGGCCAAGGCGGAAGCCGCGCCCGCTCCCGCAGCGCCAAAGGCAGCAACAAAGGCAAAGCCAGTGGCTGCGTCAAAACCTGCCGCTGCGCCCAAAGCCGCCGCAACCGGCCCGTGGCGCGTGCAGCTGGGCGCCTTCAGCCAGGCCGCCAATGCCAATGCCATGTGGAACCGGGTCAAGAATCGCCCCGAACTGGCGGGCCATCCGCGCATCAACTCCGCCGTGGGCAGTGCAACCCGTTTGCAGGCCGGGGGCTTCCCCAGCCGCGCCGCCGCGATGGAAGCCTGTGCACGGTTGAAAGCGGGGGGCTTCGACTGCTTGCCGGTTTCTGGTTAACTCCGCCGGGTGGAGCAACTTTCCCGGATTCGCACGCTTGACCTGATCCGCGGGATTGCCGTGCTGGGCATCCTGACCGTCAACGTCGGCAGCTTTGCCGGGCCGGCATCCGGGCTCTATTCCCCCAACCTGCCGCACGCGGGCAGCACGCTCGACAATTGGGCCTTCGCCTTTCGCCTGGTCTTTCTTGAAGGCAAGATGCGGGCGCTGTTTTCGATCCTGTTCGGAGCCAGCCTGCTGCTGTTCGTGGAGCGGCGGGAGGCTGTGGGCTGCGATGGAGAGGGATTGCAACTGCGCCGCCTGCTCTGGCTCGCGCTGTTCGGCTATCTGCACTTCGTGCTGTTCTGGGATGGCGATATCCTGTTCCTTTACGCCTGCGTCGGGCTGGGCGCGCTGATCCTGCGCCGCGCGCAACCGAAAGCGATGATCGTCCTGGCACTGGCCACTTTCACGCTGTGGCAAGCGTGGGGCGCGGCAACCTGGGTGCCGAGCGTCAGCCGCGAGGCGCGGGTCATGGCGGGCACTGCAACGCCCAAGGAAACGGCGGAGCATCGCCGGATCATTGCCGACTACCGCGCGGAGGACCGCGCCGACGCGGCTGCCACGCTGTCCGGTTTTACTAGCGAAGTCCGCTCCCGCCTCTCCGAGCGTCCCGACTACCCGCTGACCATGGTCGCCTACAACTGGGGCGAAGCGCTAAGCTATATGCTGATCGGCATGGCCCTGCTGCGCAGCGGATTCTTCTCCGGCGCATGGAACGCCGTGCCACTGCGGGCGCTGGCCCTCGGCGGAGCGGCGGCAGGCCTGACGCTGACCCTGGCCTTCGCCAGCTGGGCGCACCCGCGCGGCTATCCCGAACTCGCGATGCATATGGCGCTGGGCTATGGCCTGGGCATTCCGCACTTGCTGACGGCGCTCGGTTATCTGGCCCTGCTGGTCATGGCCGCGCCGCGCCTGCTGGCCAGCCGTCTTGGCCTGCGCCTGGAAGCGGCGGGCAAGACCGCTTTCACCAATTACCTCGGCTCTACCTTGCTGATGTGCGCCCTGTTCAGCGGCTGGGGCCTTGGCCTATTCGGACAGTTCAGCACGGTGCAGCAGATTCCGTTCGTCCTGCTTGCCTGGGCCGTCATGCTGGGCTGGAGCCAGCCCTGGCTGGCCCGGTTCCGCCACGGCCCGCTGGAATGGCTGTGGCGCTGCCTGGCCGAATGGCGCGTGAAATCGCTCCACCGCTAGTTGCTATTGCGACCCATTCGCATTATATCGGGCTTCGACTCGTTCGGAGAACCCCGCGATGTACGTCTGCATCTGCAATGCCATCCGTGAATGCGAACTGCGCGAAGCGGCGCGCACGGTGCCGGGCGATGCCGACGCGGTCTATGCCGCGCTGGGCAAGACCCCGCAGTGCGGCCAGTGCCTTGACGACGCCGCGATGATCCTGATCGAGGAACGCGAAAAGCTGAAATCCGGCGCCCTGATCCCGGCCAGCTGACTTGCCGATAAGCCTTTGTGCGCGCATATTGCTGGCGCACAAAGGAGGCCACCATGCAAGGCGATCCCCAGGTCATCGATTTCCTCAACAAGGCCCTGCTCAACGAGCTGACGGCCATCAACCAGTACTGGCTGCATTACCGGATGCTGGACAACTGGGGCGTCAAGAAACTGGCCGCGTTCGAACGGCACGAATCCATCGACGAGATGAAGCACGCCGACCAGCTTGCCGATCGCATCCTGTTCCTGGGCGGCCTGCCCAACTTCCAGTCGCTAGGCCGCCTGCGGGTGGGCGAGAATGTCGAGGAGATCCTCAAGGCCGACCTCGCGCTGGAAAACGACGCGATCCCCCTGCTGAAAGAGGCCATCGCCCACTGCGAGGCGGTGCGCGACTTCGTCAGCCGCGATCTGTTCGCGAAGATCCTCGAAAGCGAGGAACACCACGTCGACGAGCTGGAAAAGCAGTTCGAAATGATCGAGCGGATGGGCCTGCAGAACTACATCCAGCTCAACAGCGAGCCGGTGGGAAGCTGACGCTCCCCGCACTCCGGCCTAGTTCTTGAACGGGTTCTTGGGGCTGCGCAGCGTCAGGCGCACAGGCACGGCATCAAAGCCCAGGTCGCGGCGGATGCCGTTCACCAGATAGCGCTGATAGCTCATCGGCAGGTCATCCAGCCGGGTGCCGAACAGGACAAAGCCCGGCGGGCGAGTCTTGGCCTGGGTGATATAGCGCAGCTTGATCCGCTTGCCGCCGGGCGCGGGCGGCGGGTTCTTGGCCAGGGCCTCATCGAACCAGCGGTTGAGCAGAGCGGTGGGCACCCGCTTGGACCATGCGGCGCGAATATCGAACGCGACCTTGATCAGCGTATCCAGCCCCTTGCCAGTCCGCGCCGACACGGTCAGCACAGGCAAGCCCTTCACCTGGCTCAGCCCGTCGTCCAGCGCGGTCTTGATCCCGTTGAACAGGGTCGAGGCATCCTCTGCCGCGTCCTTGCCAGCCACGTCCCACTTGTTGATCGCAATGATCAGGGCGCGGCCTTCTTCCAGCACGAGCGAGGCGATCTTGAGGTCCTGATGCTCCAGCCCGCGCGTTGCATCCAGCAGCAGCACCACGACTTCGGCAAAGTCCACCGCATGGCGCGCATCGGCCACGGCCAGCTTTTCCAGCTTGTCCGTCACCTGCGCCTTCTTGCGCATCCCCGCCGTGTCGATCAGCCGCACCGGGCGCTTTTCACCGCTGTCGGGGTCGGTCCATTCCCAGTCGATCGCAATCGAATCGCGGGTAATTCCCGCCTCCGGCCCGGTCAGCAGGCGATCTTCCTTGAGGAAGGCGTTGATCAGCGTGGACTTGCCCGCATTGGGCCGCCCGACGATGGCCAGCTTGAGCGGCGCCTTGTTCAGCGCCTCCTCGTCCTCTTCATCGAACGGTTCGAATTCGTCTTCCTGGGGCTGCTTCGGTTCCAGCAGCGGCAGCAAGGCTTCAAACAGGTCGCCCATCCCGGTGCCATGCTCGGCCGAAAACGGGATCGGATCGCCAAAGCCCAGCGAGAAGGCTTCATAGACCCCGTGGTCCGCCGACTTGCCTTCGGCCTTGTTGGCCACCAGCACCACCGGCACCGTGCTTTCGCGCAGATAGCGGCCGATTTCCTCGTCCAGCGGCGTGATCCCGGCGCGGGCATCGACCACGAACAGCGCCACATCGGCCCCGACCAGCGAAGCCTCGGTCTGCTGGCGCATCCGTCCGGGGAGCGAACTGGGGTCCTCGTCCTCCCACCCGGCGGTATCGACCACGGTGAAGTCCAGCCCCAGCAGGTGCGCCTCGCCAAAACGGCGGTCGCGCGTCACGCCCGGCTGATCGTCGACCAGGGCCAGCTTCTTGCCGACCAGCCGGTTCCACAGCGTGGACTTGCCGACGTTGGGACGGCCAATGATGATTACCTGGGGAAGCGCCATGTTTTGCCCACTGCGCCGAAGCGCGATTTTTTGCAAGGTTTCCCGCGAATCCTTGGCTTGACGTTAACCACTGCCGGAAAACGCGTCCTAACCCGGCAATGGCAAAAGCCGCGCCATGATCCAGCGTGTGATCCTGCTTGCAAGCCTGTGTGCCATCGCTGCCGCCAGTCCGGCAGCGGCACGGATGTCCTTGCCCAGCCGCGCCGAAGTGGAAGAAGCTTCGCGCCCCGGCCTGCCGTCGTACCTGCAATGCGTACCCTATGCCCGGCAACTCACCGGCATCCAGATCTTTGGCGACGCCCACACCTGGTGGGACCAGGCCGAGGGCCGCTATGCCCGCGGTTTCAAGCCCAGGGCCGGTGCCGTCATGGCCTTTCGCCCGCACGGCAATTCCACCCTGGGCCATGTCGCCGCAGTCAGCAAAGTGATCGACAAGCGCACGATCTTGGTCAGCCACGCCAACTGGAGCCCGATCGAAGGGCGACGCGGCCAGATCGAGGACAACGTCAAGGTGGTCGACGTCTCCCCGGACAACGACTGGAGTGCCGTTCGCGTCTGGTACGCGCCCCTGCAAGCGCTCGGCACCGCGCACTGGCCGGTCGAAGGCTTCATCTATCCCGCAGCGCCGACGAAGGCCGAAACGCCGCAGCGCACGCCGATTCGCCTGGCGGACGCGAGCCGGACCAAGCCAGGCGACCCCATTGCGGCGATCATCCAGCGCAAGATGCGGTGGTAGCCGCGAGCAATAGCACCCGTACGCCCCACTCACCCTGAGCCTGTCGAAGGGTGAATGGTTTACGCGGACCCGGCTTCGACAAGCTCGGCCTGAGCGGCGTCTGGATCAAGCCTTCGCGACAGGCGCGCCTTCGCCCAGGTCTTCGTACCAGGCTTCGACCGGGCCGTTCAGCTTGATCGTCAGCGGCTGGCCGCGGCGGTCCATGGTCTTGCCCGCCTGAACCCGCACCCAGCCTTCGGAAATGCAATATTCCTCGACATTGGTGCGGACCGCGCCCTTGAAGCGGATGCCGATGCCGCGCATCAGCTTTTCCTCGTCGAAATAGGGGCTGCGCGGGCTGATTGCCAGGCGGTCGGGCGGCAGGTCGGGGCCGGAAACGGTTTCTTCGCTCATGCCCTGCGCACTAGCCTGCTTTCTGCCCTTGTCAATTCGCCCGCGGCCCTCTAATGGCCCGTCTCCCAGCGGGAATGGGCGCGTAGCTCAGCGGTAGAGCACACCCTTCACACGGGTGGGGTCACAGGTTCAATCCCTGTCGCGCCCACCATTCCAAGTCACTGATTTGGAATGTTTTCCTTCCCCACTACACGGTATCCTTCCCCCTTCTTCCCGACCTGAGTGGTCAGCAAGTGGTCAGCAGCGAAGATTTTGGCCCGCCGCGCAGTGTCGAGCCAGATCAGTTCGAGACCCTTGACGACCTTGCCCATGCGGTCAGGACGATACTTCGCGTAGATGCGGCTGGTGCGCGCCAGGTCGAGCCCGCCGGCGTGTCCGAGCATTTCAGCAATCTGGCGTTCGGGCACCCAATCCATTTCGTAGAGCCAGGTCGCCACGGTGTAGCGGATGGTCTTGGCCTCGACGTCGTCGGAGAGCCCCAGCACCTTGCGCATCTTGCGCCATGAGGTGCGCGTCCCGCCGACCGGCTTGCCGCCCTCCTCGATCCACGCCTGCAGGACGGGGCGCACCGGACGCACCGCCGGGATGATGGCGTTGCGCTTCTTGGTCTGGGGCGCCTCGTCGGGCTGGAGGTCGATCAGGTTGCTGCGCGGGTCGAACTGGGTGGTCGGCGTGAACGCGGCCGCCGCCATCGGCCGCACGCTGGTCAGCATCTGCAGGACCACGAAGCGGAACATCCGCGGGAAGTGATACGAATACCACAGGATGCGGGCAAGCTCGTCCGGGGTGAGGATGCGGTCCTTGTGCTTGGACTTGTAGCGCCGGTCGATGTCCCGGATCTTCGGCACCTGGCTGATGCGCATGTTGTCGTAGGCATGGTTCATCGCCGCGCGGACATCGTTGATGTTGCGCTGGACGGTGGCACCCGACACGCCCGGCGATTCGTAAGGCTCGTTGTCCTCGCCCCACGGCACCTGGAACCAGTGCTCGCCCATCCGCCATTCGCGGAAGCGCTCGAACAGCACCGGGGTCAGATCGGTCACGACCGCCTCGACGCTCACCACGTCCTGCGCGATGAAGCCGATGAAGGTCCGTATCGAACGGGCTGTCTGGTCATTGTTGATGGCTTGCGAGCCGCGCTCGCGCCAATAGGTCATCAGCAGATCGACGACCCTGGCTTCCGTCGGGGCCTTGCGCACCAGGCCGCGCTCGACGGCAAAGTGGTGCTCAATCTTCTCGATCGCCTCGTCTAAACATTCCGTAGCTGTGCTCCGATAGACGACAGATCGGGAGCCTTTCTTGTAGCTGGCGATTTGCCAGTATGGCGAGCGGCCGTCGCGGCGCTTCGTGAGCCAGTAGTCTCCGACCGCGTGGGGCGAGAGGTCTCGCTCGGTGAGGGGTTCGGTTCGTTGCTGGTGGGCTTCGTGCCGGGTAGCCATTTCGCCTTGAGCTCCTGTGCTTCTAGTTCCGCTAGTGTGTCATACACTCCGCATAGAACGAGCTCCTGAAGCTGCTCGGGCGTTAGCGTCAAGCCCCGGCCGGCGGCAAGCGAGCGGCGGAACTTCGAGGCAATCTTGGAAATCACAGTGCTCATCCCTGCGTCGTGGTAACTGAGGCTGTGTCAGTTAGCACAAACGCAGGGCGGGTCAAGTGGGCAAACGCAGGTGTGTCAGCAAGCATGCGGCTTACTTGACGCACTCGGCGGCAGACTTGTGGTTGTTCACCTGGTCGCGGACGCAGTTGTAGAACGCGCGCAGCGTGTTGTAGCGCACCGCCAGCACCCCATACTTCTGGGTGTCGGTCGCGCTGGTCACCGCCAGCGTCCCCATGGTCCCATCAGGCAGCTGACCGAGCGGCTCGGCGTCCTTATCGAGTTCGCCCTGGAGCGCTGGCAGCGACAGTGCGATCGACGGCGTCGCGGGCTTGGTTGAGGTCGTTGAGCACGCCGTCAGAGACAGCGCAGTCGCTATAGCGAGGATCGGTGTAAACTTCACGGGTAACCCTTTCGATGGTGGGCGCGGTGGTGCGGATGATCTGGGTGACGCGGCCATCGGCGAGCTTGCCCAGGCTCACCGACATCTGGGCCAGCGCCTCGTTGTCGCTCTTGATCTGGGCGTCGAGCTTGGCGCGCTCGGCAGCGAACGCCTGTTCGGCCGCCGCCCTGCCCTCGGCCCGCGAATCCTTGATCAGGTCGTTGCGCCAGGAAACGAAGGCGAACAGCGCAGCCCCGCCGATGATGATCGCGGCGCCGCCGGCGAGCAGGGTCTTGCGGTGCTTGAGGAAGAACGCCGACGCCTTGGGGAAGCGCAGCGCGAGCGAAAGCAGGAAGCCAAGCGGCATCAGTTGAGTGTCCTTTCGACGAGGTGGGGCAGCTGATCGGCGCGGCGCAGCGCTTCGTGCAGCACGTAGAGGCCATCAGCGAGGGCGTTAGCGAGGTCAGTGTCTTCCTCGACGTGGAAGCGGATCGCCGGGCGCTCGGTCTTGGGGTCAACCAGGAGCAGCATTTCGATCACGTCGGAAGCGGCCAGGCTGATCGCCTTGCCCTCGGCGACCTCACCGTGGAGCGCTTCGTTCTCGTCCAGGAGCTCGTTGCACTCGTTGTTCTTGCGTTCGAGCGCCTCGGTCAGCTGCTTGCACATGTCTACCAGTTCATCGACCAGTTCGACGGTCGCCTTGTCGAGCCCGCGCCGGGTGAACAGCTTGAGGGTTTTAAGCATCGAGTTTCTCCTGGATGTCCTGCGCTTCCATGAGCGCGCGGCGACTCATCATCAGGAACAGGTTGCGGGCGGTGGCCGGGTCGCGGTGACAGCGCAGCAGCGCTTCAAAGCGGCCGAAGTGTTCGAGCGCGAGGATCGCGACGGTTTCGTCAAAGCTCTCCTCGTCGTGGCCGGCGTGGGCCTCGATCACCTTGATGTCGGCCATCAGCATGTCGTGGGCAAACGCCGCTGCCAGCTGGGCGCGGGTGTCATCCATGGGAAAGCTCCAGGTATTCGGCGACCGCGGCGAGCACCTTGGCGCGCAGGTCTTCGAGGGTGCCGTCGTTGATGATGGTGTGGGTTACGGCCGCCGCGTCATACTGGTCGAAGTCGTAGGGCGACTCCGGCTTGCGCGGGTCGCGGATCTCCAGAACGATCCCGCCGAAGCCGGCGTAGACGTGGCCCTGGGTGCGGCGCACCGAGCCGAAGCTCACCGGGGTCATGTCGCCCTCCGCGAGGACCAGATCGACCGCACGCTTGGCCCAGTGGCCAGGGTCGGTGTCTTCGTATTCCTTGCCGATCAGGCCGAGCGCTTCGCGCACTTCCATGTCACGGCCAAAAGCGTGGCAGATTTCGAGCTTGCCTTCCTGGGTGCTGACCTGCTCCCAGGTCAGGCCGAAGCGCCCCATGCCTTCGAGGCGGATCGGCAGGCCGTCGTCGAGCGGGCGAACGCCCAGTTCTTCGAGCATGGACTGCACCGTGCTCTTGCCGTGCTTGGGGTGGCCACACAGAGCAATGATCTTGGGGGTGTGAAAGAACACGGTGCAGTCTCCCGCTCAGTCGAGCATCGTGTTGAGGTTGCTCGCCAGGCGGCCGGCCTTGGCAGCGCGTTCACGCGCGTCGCGGGCCTTGTAGGTCAGATCCTGGGCCTGGATTTCCAGCTTCAGAGCTTCATCGTGCTGCTTGCGTTCGGCAGCCTGCAGCTTGGTGATGAACCCGGTCAGCACGGACACCAGGGTGTCCACGGTAGCGGTCGGCAGCAAAGCTGCGACGATGGTTGCAATGAACTTCATGAAATGCCCTATTGGTCGTTTGCGATGGTGTATGTGTAGCAACACACACGCACAAAAGCAACCAAAAAGCTGGGCTGCGGCTTACTTCATCAAGTCCCGGATCATGGCGCGCTCGTCTTCGGTCAGCTTGTCCATGTTGCGCAGCAGGGCGCGCACGGGCTTGGGCAGCCGCTCGACCGCTTCGTCCTGCTCGGCGATGATCCGCGCGATCTCTTCCTCGGGCATGTAGAGCAGGCACGCCGAAACGATGTCGGAGAGCCGGCAGTCATGCTTGGCTTTCAGTTCCTGGGCGCGGTCCCACGCCGCGGCAGAGACCTTGGTGGTGACCGTCTTGAGGGACAGGTCGATCGGGAGACGCTTCATGCCGCAGCCTTGATTTGGGGCCTGAAGCCCAGTCCGATGTAGTCGAAGTCGGCATTACCGCGCAGAATGCCGACGTCAAATCCTGGTGTGGATTCAACGATCGCCCGGCGCTGCTTGGCATGCTTGATCGTGTGCTTGTTGTAGCCGTCCTCGAAGTCGAGGATAAACGCATAGTTCGGCATGTTCTTCTTGCCGCGCAGCGCACGGCCGATACGCTGACGGTGCGTGACCTCGGCCTTGCCGCCACCCAGAATGACCAGCAGACCGATCGAGGGCACGTCAACGCCGACGTCGAGAATGGTCGAGCCGATCAGGTAGTGGTATTCCCCGCTGGCCAGCTTCCTGAGCGCTTCCTCGCGCTTGGCCTTGTCGCTGTCCCCGTAGATGTAGGTGCCCTTCAGCCCGAACTGCTTGAGCATGTTGTGGACGATGGTGCCGTGTTTCTTGCGCTTGACCAGGATCAGCGAGGACAGGCCGAACTTGCTGGCCCGGATCACCTCGGCGCAGGCATGCTTGTTGCGCGCCAGGTTCTCGACCACGCCGATTTCCTCGGCCTTCTGCCAGGCGGTGGTGCGGCGCAGGGTCGGCGGCACCGGGACGCGCACGAACTTGAAGATCGGCTGGGCGAGAATGCCTGCGTCGATCAGCTGCTTCTCCGACACCTCGATGCGGATCGGGCCGAACATCGCGACGAGCCGCACGTTGCTTTCCCCATCGCGCATCAGCGGGGTCGCGGTCAGCGCGAGCCGGTAGTGCGCCTTGCGCATCGCCTTGCAGACTTCGTAGTAGCTGTTGCCGCCCGCTTCATGGGCTTCCTCGGCGATCAGGAACTCGACGCTGTCGCAGAACGCGCGCACTTCCTTGTAGCGGTCTTCCCAGCGCTGCCGGGCATTGTCGATCTCGGCCTGGCTCACACCCAGCGGCGGGCTGAACGGCGATAGCCGGTCGGCAAGCGACTGGACCATGCACAGCACGACGTCGCCGCTGGTGTCCCAGGTGCCATCGCCGATGTAGCTGCACTTCATGGGGCGCAGCGAGCCTGAAATCTGATCACCCAGCCTGGCCAGCAGTTCCTTGTCCGACAGGGTGCGCAGCACCTTGCGCTCGGCCTCGGAAAGCGCTTCGCCCATCTGGTAGAGCAGCACCTGGCGGGTGGTGACGAACGCGGTCTTGCGGCCGATCCGGGTGATGCACAGCGCGGCAATGCGCGACTTGCCCCCACCGGTCGCGACGCGGGCGATGAAGCTCCCGTGCTTCTCAAGGGTGCGCACGGTCTTGAACTGGTATTCTCGGTTCGGGTCGAGCGGGAAATCGTCGATCAGCGCTTCGCCGTTGACCGGCATCGGCCCCAGCGGCGCGGGCAGCGGGGCACGCAGCATCTGGACCTCGAAGCCGCGCTGCTGCAACACCGCGATGGCGGTGGGCACGAAGCCCGAAGGAAACTTGCCGGTGTTCCAGTCGTAGAGCGACGAGCGCCCATCCCACCCGCCGGCGCCCATGTGTTCATGTCCCTCGACAATGAACGACATGGCGTCCGACAGCGCGAGCTTGGTCGGGTCATCGAGGCCGGTGATCTGGGAGACCACCGGCGAGGTCAGCAGTTGCACAATTTTCTTCACAAGAAGCATATTACCGATTTTGTTTAAGAAGGTAAAGAGCAAGCTAGTTTTATATTACCATTTTCGTGCAAGGTTTTTGCTTTTCCAAGGAGGCGAAATCGGCTATAATGCCTGCGAAAGTGAGAATTTAAGGCTATGAAATTCGAAGAACTTGACCCGCGCAGCATCGAGCCCAGCCCGTGGAATGCGAACGTGGTCAGCCATGAGAATGAGGAGAAGCTGCGCGCCTCGATCGAGCGCCACGGCATGTTCAAGCCGATCCTCGTGCGAGTTCTCGACAACGGCGCGATCCAGTGCATCGGCGGCTGGCACCGCTGCGAGCAGGCGATCGAACTCGGCTACGCCAAAGTCCCGGTGGTCAACCTCGGGGCGATTGACGACGAGCGCGCCAAGGAGATCAGCCTGGCCGACAACGCCCGCTACGGGATCGACGACACCCTGAAGCTCTCGGGGCTGCTCGAAGACCTCGACGCCAGCGTGGTCGCCTCGATCATGCCCTGGACCCACCGCGACATCGAAGCCCTCACCGCCTCGATCGCGGTCAACATCGACGACCTCGACCTCGACCCCAATATCGACCTGACCGGCGGCGACGAGGACGATGAGCGCGAGGCCCCTGCCCCCAAGGCACCCAAGACCCACCAGCTGCTCAAGTTCCGCGTCCCGATTGGCGATGCCCAGCGGATCAGCGCCCTGATCGCCGAGACGATGCGCGAGGAAGGGTTTACCGCTGCCGACGACATGAGCAATGCCGGCGAGGCCCTGGCCTACCTCCTGCTCAACGAAAGCGAGGACGCCGATGCCGTTTCTTGATTTCGGCGATGACGATGAGGAAGTCGAACTGAAGTTCGATGACTGTGCCACCTGCAAGTTCCTCACCAAGCTAAAGATTTGCGGACAATGCGACAGCGGCGAGTTCTTCGAGGAACTCGACCCGGAAGGCATTGACGCTCTGTTTCGGGATTAAGTGCATGCCTACTGACACACAGACAGACCCCTACAATCTGGTTCGCCTGCCGACCGAAATGTGGGACATCGGCCGCGTCCACACCTACGACAAGAACACCAAGGTCCACAGCCGCGCCCACATCAAGAAGCTGATGAGCTCGATCGCCGCGGACGGCCTGTTCGACGCGCTGATCGTTGACGCAGACGGGGTGCTGATCGCGGGCCACGGGCGCTACGCTGCGCTGGTCGAACTGGGGCACAAGGTGGTCCCGGTGAAGCACGCCGCGCACCTCTCGAAGAACCAGGCTGACGCTGCCCGTATCGCCCACAACAAGACCGCCTCGACCGATTACGACAGCGGCCTGATGGCTGAGGAAATGAAGCGGCTGATGGAAGCCGACGACGTGGACATTTCGGTGCTCGGCTTCGACGAGAACGAGCTCGACTTCCTCATCGACGACCTCGGCAACATGGATCTCGGCGCGATCTCCACCGATCTCGACCAGGACATCGACGACCAGGAAGCCGAGACCAACGACAAGGTCAAGGCGACCGACGCGAGCAGCGAGAAGGTGGTCAAGGCGCTGGGCTTCAACGCCATCCCGATCGACGGGGTGAAGCATGTGCGGCGGTTCATCGCCGCGATCGAGGCCGACACCGGCAAGACCGGGGCCGACGCATTCGTGGAGTTCTGCCGTGGACGATAACGAACGCAACGTGATCGACTTTTTCTCCGGCGATGTGCTGGAGGAAGGCGAACAGGCCGGGATCGACAACGAACTGCTCGACGCTGACCGCCGGGCGACCATCGAGACGCTGGAAAGCGTGATCGAGGACGTCCGCGCCGGGCTGATCATCGGCTGCGTGGTCATCGCTGGCCGGTATGACGAGGATGAACTGGCCATCACCGGGATCGAGGTATCCTGCGCTGAACCGATCGTCATGGCGCCGCTGCTCTTTCTCGCTGGGACCGAGATTGCCCGCCGCCGGGTTCACGATCTGATCGAACAGATGGGAGAAGCCTGATGCGCCTCACTCTGAACAAGTCGTTCGAGACCAGCGTGGCGCGCTCAGAGCGTGTCATCAAGGTCGCCGAAGCCTTTGGTTTAGGGCTCGAAAGCCGGGAGTTCACGGTCCTTGACGATGTCGAGGTAGACGTCGAGCCAGGCGACGTCGTTTACATTTGCGGCCAGTCGGGCGCTGGCAAGTCGGTTCTGCTGCGCGAACTGTCCCACATGCTCGCCGAGCAGGGCCAGAAAGTGGCGAACATCGACGGGGTTGAACTCGACGAGAGCCGTGCCCTGATTGACCAGATCGGTGGTGAGAGCATGGCAGAAGCTATCCGTCTCCTCAGCGTCGCGGGGCTCTCCGATGCGTATCTCTACATTCGCCGGCCGTCCGAGCTTAGCGATGGACAGCGCTACCGCTATCGCCTCGCTAAGCTGCTCGAAAGTGATGCCGATGTGTGGGTGGCCGACGAATTCGGAGCGGTCCTGGATCGCGTTACGGCCAAGATCGTTGCGTGGAATCTCGCAAAAGTGGCGCGCGCTCATCAAAAAACCCTCATCGTCGCTACCACCCACACGGACTTGAAAGACGAGCTTGCCCCGTCGCTGACTGTCACCAAGCGTTTCCATGACCGCATCAAGATCGAGACGGTGCATGGTGACTGACACGCATCTAGCGGTTCGCGAACTGGATTGCAAGCAAGAATTTCCCTGGGAATGCGAGCGGCTGGAAAACTGCCGCCCGCACCTCTCGCTGCTCGACCAGATGACCGTGCAGCGCGGCACGATCGAAGACTGGCGCACGCTGGAGGATCTCCACTACAAGCAATCCGGCAGCCTGCCTGCGGGCAGCCACCACTTCACCCTCAAGCTCGGTGACGAACTGATCGGGGTGCTGGTGATGGCCTCGCCCAAGCTGCTGCTCAAGGAGCGCCACGTCGTCCTGCCGCGGCTCAAGCCGACCGGCCAGGACAACAAGCTGACAAATCAATACCGGATGAAATGGATCAACGCCAACATGTCGGTGGTGGCCCGCGTGGTCGTGGACACGATGTATCGCGGCGCGGGCCTGGCCTACCGGTTCACCAACATCGCGAGCCGCATGGAAGGCAAGCGGTTCATCGAGATCCAGTCCTCGATGAGCAAGTATAACCTGTTCGCCCACAAGGCAGGTTTCCAGTTCGTCAAGCCGATGCGCTCGAACAAGTATGACGTTGGCATCCGCTTCTTCCGCTCGACCTTCGAGAGTGATCCCGCCGACCTCGAAGCGATCATCGAGGAGTGGTCAGCCAAAGACCCGATCGAGCGCGCCGCGGTCGAGAAGGCCACCAAGGATTTCTACTACGCCCACTCCGCGCTGGAGAAGACCGGCAAGTCGCTCGGCGGGGTCGGGGAAGCGCGGGTTGCCCGCATGAGCTTCCGTGACTGCGTCCACGCCCTGCAGCAGATGGTCCTCGCCTCGCCGCTGTATGGGATCTACACCAACCCCGACGTGGGCCGCGACGACATGCCCGCCGTGGTGCCGCTGACCTGGTTCGACAATCAGCCCACCGATGCGAAGCTGATCCTGCCGTGAGTTGCGTGCGCAAGCCTCCCGCGACCGGAAACTTCCGGGGCACGCCGAAGCAGATGGCGGTGCTGCGCTCGATTGTCAGGCGCAACCCCGACGGTTCGCTGCTCGACATCGTCCAGCTGATGGACATGCACGGCAACGGAGCGTCCCGCATGGCGATGCGCCAGACGCTGGGTTACCTGGAATCGCACGGACTGATCAGACGCGCCGGCCAGGAATTTCGTGGAGCCCAGATCTCGGGCAAACCCCGCAGACTGTTCGAGGCCACTGACATGGGACGAGCGATTGTCAGACCCCGAACCTTACCCTCCGCGGATGGGTGAATTTCAGGTGATTTTTGGGTGTCTCTCGCGTGCGTATACGCGGGCGCGCGTTAAGTTATTTATTTTTATATATATTATTATATATCTCTATGATTCGATTACCCTCACTTCGTTCGGGTAAAGGAAACTGCGTTTCGGCTCTAATTTCAGGTGACTCATGAATTGCTCGAAAATGAGCGCTGCATTGCAATCTGACCTCGCGGTGTGTAAGATGACACACATGCAATCGGCAACCACAAATCCGCGGAGTTCAGCCCATGGCTAACAAGCCCAAGCTCTCGCCCACTGACTGGGCGAACGTCGTGGTTGCTTACCAGAGCGGCGAGAAGAACATGGTTGAGCTCGCCGAGGAATACGGCGTGACGCACCAAGCCATTTCCAAGGGGCTGCGGGAGCGGGGCATTCGGCGTGTCTCGGAGCTCACCGAAAACATCGTCAACGAGGAAGACCAGGCTCGCAAGCAGCGCGAGGAAGACGTGGCCAAGGCTCGCCAGCAGGTCGAGCGCTTCTCCAAGTTCAACGACGTCATCACCCAGATGGTCATGAAACGGGTCATCGACGGCGATCGCGACGGAACGCTGCGGGCCTACGACGGCGAGATCAAGGTGCTCAACAACGCCTCGAAGGTGGTCGAGCGGGCCCGGCGCGAGAACTGGACGATCCTCGAAATCGAAAAGGTGCTGGAAGGCGAGGAAAGCCTGCCCGACCTCAACGTCGGCGAGTATACCCCCGAGGAGCTCGAAGCGATCCGCCAGGCCAACGAGGACAACTACCTCGAAGGCCAGAACGACGACGACGAGCAATACGACGATTACTCGCTCGCCAGCGACGAGGATGGCGACGAGTAACCCGTGGCCTACTTCCCCACTCCCCAGATCAACCTGAAGCTGCACGCGGCCCAGGCAGAGGTCTCGCGCTCCACCGCGCGTTTCCGCGTGCTCGTCGCCGGGCGACGCTTCGGCAAGTGTATTGTCGAGGGCACCCCCGTCATGATGGCCGACGGTTCGCGCAAGCCAATCGAAGCCCTTGTGCCAGGTGATTTGGTGTTGTCTGTCAATCCAGACACCTACGCCATAGAACCTCGTTCGGTGGTAGCGGCTGAGTGTAATGGCGTGCGCGAAACGACTGTGGTTAGGACAGCCGCTCGCAAAATTGCCTCGACCCCGCATCACCCACACCTCGTCAATAACCGCTTCATCAATGCCGACCAGATCAAGCCAGGTGACCTAATCGGCGTGCCTCGCACCCAACCTTTTGGGGATCTGGTTGTGCCGCAGCATGAACTGGACTTCCTCGCGATGTGGCTCGCGGAGGGGCGCGATGAAAGGTTCTCTAACGGGACAGAGGCCGTGATCAAACGCATGCATGCCGCTGTTGCGGGGTTTGGCTGCGAGATGGTCAAGCACACTGGCTACGACTGGCGCATTCGTAAGATTGGGAATGCCAGCCGGATGCCCAGTCCCGTGCGTGAATACCTGCGCAGGCTCGACCTGTGGAGCCGGGACAGTAAGACCAAGATCATCCCAGAGTTCGTATTCCGGCTGAACAGAGCCCAACTGGCGTCATTTCTCAATCTTTGGTTCGCTACTGACGGCTGTATCACTCGCAACGGATCGCTTCAGATTGGCCTCTCTAACGAGGCAATGGTTCGGCAGATTGCTGACCTGCTCAGCAAGTTTGGAATTCATGGTTCGATCTACCATAAGGTTCACGCGGATCATGGTCGCGATGGTCAGCCGTTCCAGAGTTGGACTTGGGCCACAAGCAGCCCTCGCTCAATTGTCGCTTTTGCTCGCAACATTGGGGCTCTCGGCAAGGAGGCTGCTGTATCAGCGGCGCTGGAAAAGGCTGCGGCGTCTCGCGGCAACTCCAACGAATATCTGCCGATCAGCTACGATGAATTCGTGGCAAAGTTGCTGCCATTCGACCGGCGTCATCTTGGCAAGTTTGGCGGCTACAATGCCACTCATGAACGCGGTATGCCGGAAGAATTGCGTCTGCAGCTGAACAGCTGGCGAAAACAGTCCACGGCGCGCATGTCGGTCAAGCGTTACCTTGCGATGCGCAAATGGGTGGATGGCTATTTCGATCCGCTGCTCGACGGCGACGTCTTCTGGGAAGTCGTGACTGAAGTTGTGCCTGGTAATCAGGCTCGCACATACGACATTGAAGTCGAAGGGAACCACACCTTCATCGCCAATGGCGTGGTTACTCACAACACCCACCTGTCCAAGGTCGAGATCATCAAGGCATGCCGTGGCCGCGGCAAGCGGATGATCTGGTATGTCGCCCCGACCTTCAGCATGGCCCGCGAAATTATGTGGGACGAGCTGATCGACGCGATCCCCAAGGCGTGGGTCGCGCGAACCCACGAGACGCGCCTCGAAGTGCGCCTGATCAACGGCACGGTGATCCAGCTGAAGGGCGCCGACCGGCCAGACACCCTGCGTGGCCGTGCGCTGTATTTCGCGATCCTCGACGAGTTCCAGGACTTTCGCCCCGACGTGTGGGAGAAGGTCATCTACCCGACGCTCACCACCACCAAGGGCCGCGCGCTGATCATCGGCACGCCCAAGAGCTTCAATCACTTCTACGAGGTCTACCGCAAGGGCCAGCTGCGCAAGAACCGCAAGAGCGGGCAGTGGTGGTCGTGGCAGTTCCCGACGATCATGTCGCCGTTCTTCCCGCCGTCGGAAATCGCCCACGCCCGCGAGAACCTTGATCCCAAGACCTTCCGCCAGGAGTTCGAGGCGAGCTTCGAGTCCATGGCCGGGCGCGTCTACTACGCCTTCGACCGCAACGAGCACGTCGGCAATTACCCGTTCAATCCGCGGCTGCCGATCATCATCGGCCAGGACTTCAACGTCGATCCGATGTCGAGCGTGATCATGCAGCAGCAGCCCAACGGCGAAGTCTGGGTGGTCGATGAAATCTGCCTGCCCTCCTCGAACGCGCTGGAGACCTGCGAGGAAATCGACCGCCGCTACTTCCGCCACAAGTCGCTGATCACGATCTACCCTGACCCTGCCGGCGCCAACCGCAACTCCTCGCGCGGCGAGAGCGACCTCGATGTGTTCCGCCAGAAGGGCTACCGGCGGCTGATCTACAAGAAAAAGCACCCGCTGGTCGCCGACCGCGTCGCTGTCGTGAACTCGATGTTCAAGGCCGCCGACGGCACGGTGAAGATCCGCGTCAACCGGACCTGCCTGCAGACGATCGAGAGCCTGGAGCAGACGATCTACAAGCCGGGCACCCCGACCGTGGACAAGAGCCAGGGCAAGGAACACATGGCCGACGCACTCGGCTATCCGATCCACTACCTGTTCGGTCAGCGCTTCAAGAAGATCGTCGGCGTTGACTTGGGCTAAACGCATGGTGGACAACACGCACGCATTCAGGCTATAATCGGACCCCTCATGGCTATCACCCTTCAAGACCTCCAAAGCGCCGGTAACGAACAGCTGCTCAAGCTGGTCGCACGTCGTCATCCCGACTTTGCGGATAACGTCGCGCACTGGACGTTCCTCGACCTCAGCTACCGGGGCGGCCGCAAGTGGATCGAGGACAACCTGTTCTCCTACCACAAGGAAGGCAAAGCCGAGTTCGCCGAGCGCAAGAAGCGGGCCTACCGCTTCCCGCACAGCCGCGAAGTGATCAGCCTGGTCAACAAGTATGTCTTCAAGGGTTCGATCGAGCGCAGCGCCGAGCCGCCATCGCCGGTCAAGGATTTCTGGAAGTCGGCGACGCTGCTCAAGCGGCCGATCGAAGACCTGATGATGAACATTTCCACCGGCACCTCGACCTTCGGGCGACTGTGGGTGGTCGTGGACAACAACGTCCCCGCCGAGGTGCGGACCAAGGCCGATCTCAAGAAGTCGAAGGGGCGCACCTACGCCTACTTCCTCAAGCCGACCCAGGTCTACGACTTCGAGTATGACGAGGACGGCGAGCTCGACTGGATTCTCTACGGTGAGTTTTCCCGTGAGGCCGGCTCCCCGCTGCAGAGCGACGGGAAGATCGAGCACCAGTATCGCATCTGGACCAAGGAATTCACGGTAGTGATGCGCGAGGACACGACCGACGGCGAACGCCGGATCTCGCTCGCGCCTGACAGCGTGCGCGAGCACAACCTCGGCCTGGTCCCGGTCTTCCCGGCTGACCACATCACCACCGATGATCTCTACTCGTCGGCGGGCCTGATCGAGGACGTCGCCTACCTCGACCGCGCCGTGGCCAATTACCTGTCGAACCTCGACGTGATCATCCAGGACCAGACCTTCAGCCAGCTGGCGATCCCGTTCCAGGGGCTGATGCAGTCGGCCGAGAACAGTTCCTATGACCCGGACTTCGACGACCTCGAACAGGTCGATCAGATGGTCAAGATGGGGACCAAGCGGGTGTTCGCCTACAACGCGGAAGGCGGCTCTGCCCCGACCTTTATTTCGCCCGACGTCAAGCAGGCCGACATCATCATGAAGGCCGTGACCAAGATCGTGGGCGAAATCTACCACTCGATCGGCATGGCCGGCGAGCGGACCAAGGAAGACAACGCTGCAGGCATCGACAACTCGTCGGGTGTCGCCAAGGCTTACGACTTCGAAAAGCTCAACGCGATGCTTGCTGCCAAGGCGCGCTCGCTCCAGAACATCGAAAAGAACCTCATCCGTCTGGTCTTCGCCTGGCGCTCGGAGCTCAAGGAGCTCGAAGAGATCGAGGACTACGTCACCTATCCCTCCACCTTCGACGTGCGCAACCTCGCCGACGAAATGGACAACGCCCAGCGCATGTCGGTGATGAACGCCCCGAAGAAGCTGCGCCGGATGCAGATGAAGCGTCTCGCCACCAAGATGTTCCCGCAGTCGCCCGAGGCCGACATGAAGGCGATCGAGAAGGAGATCGACGACGACTGGCTCGAACTCGATCCGGCGATGGCCCTGAACCAGCTGCCCCAGGGCGGCGAGCTACCCACCACGGGCCGCGTCCCCGGCAAGAAGAACAGCCAGGGCGAGAACAACAAGGGCTCGGTCAAGGCCGCCGACAAGCAGAAAGAGGTAAAGCCGGCCAAGTGAGCCGGCTTTGCCGTTTCAGAGGGTTGCGGAACGTCCTGCATGTGTGTTATCTTACGCACTTCCGGTAATACAATTCAGGACAAGATTTTTCATGACCGACGAAGAACGCCAGGCCGCCGAGGCCGCGGCTGCTGAAGAAGCCCGCAAGGCTGCCGAAGCTGCTGCCGCTGAGGAAGCGCGCAAGGCCAAGGAAGCTGAAGACGCCAAGAAGAAGGCTGCAGCTGACGCCGCTGGCGATGCCAATGTGGCCGCCGAGCTTGAACAGCTGCGCAAGGAAGCCGAAGAAGCCCGCAAGGAAGCCGATGAGGCCAAGAAGCAGGCCGCCCGCTTCAAGGGCATCGACCCCGAGGTCGCCAAGGAAAACGCCAAGAAGGTCGCCGAAGCTGAGGAAGCAAAGCGTGAAGCCGAGCGCAAGCAGGCCGAAGCTGAAG
The DNA here is from genome assembly GCF_050281025.1 of Novosphingobium sp. NPDC080210. Taxonomy (NCBI): domain Bacteria; kingdom Pseudomonadati; phylum Pseudomonadota; class Alphaproteobacteria; order Sphingomonadales; family Sphingomonadaceae; genus Novosphingobium; species Novosphingobium sp. NPDC080210. The sequence continues at coordinate 342,797 of NZ_JBNNWL010000002.1, read as the reverse complement.
GCAACTTCGAGCGCCTGCGCGAACTGCAGAACGAGGACTTCGAGCGCAAGCTGAAGGAAATCGAGGAGCAGCGCGACGCGGCCCGTGCCGAAGCCGAAGCGATCAAGGATCGCCTGAGCTCGACCACCCGCAAGTCGGCGTTCGCCGCCTCGAAGTTCTTCGCTGACGAGACCGTGCTGACCGCCGCCAAGGCAGAGCGCCTGTTCGGCGACTTCGTCGAGGTCGAGGACGGCGTCGTCGTGGTTTACGATGCCCCGGCGGGTAGCTCCAAGCGAGCGAAGATCATGGACGCCAAGGGTGTGCCCCTGCCGTTCGACACCGCGATCCAGAAAGTCTTCGAGAAAGACCCGGATCACGAGACCCTCGCCAAGTCCAAGGTCAAGCCTGGCGCCGGGTCCAAGAGCGAAGATGCCGGTAACCCGCAAGCCAAGGCTTCGAGCGACCGTATCAGCCGTCTAGCAAACGCCGTGGCCCAGCTGCGGAAGTAATTTGCCCCGACTGCATGTGTGTTGTTGCACATGCAGTCGGACTTTGCTATGATGGTGCCCACAAAACACCAACCGAGATTTTAGGAGTCCTCAATGCCCTTGCTTCGCGTGGAAGCTGAGAAGCTCTCGAACAACGTCCTTGAGCAGGGCGTGATCGAGGAAATCATCGACCAGGATGCCATGTTTGCCCTGATGCCGTTCAAGCGCATCGTCGGTAAGGCATATGTCTACAACCGTGAAAATTCGCTGAGCGAGGCTGAATTCCTCGATCCCTACGACGTCGTGCCGGAAGGCGGCGCCACTTTCGACGAAGTCGTCGCAAAGCTGCGCATCCTGGCTGGTGACGTTGACGTGGACAACTTCCTCGACGAAACCATGGGCGACACCAACAACCAGACCGCGATCCAGATCGCTGCGAAGGCCAAGGGTATGCGCCGCAAGTTCCAGCGCACGCTGGCCACTGGCAACTCGGGCACCGACCCGAAGTCGTTCGACGGTATCGCCCAGCTGTGCGACGCCTCGCAGACGATCAACGCTGCTGGCGAAGGCGAAGCACTGACCTTCGAAAAGCTGGACCAGCTGCTGCGCGCTGTCCCGCTCGGCGCTGACGCGCTGGTCATGCGTGGTGGCACTCACGACGCGATCCTGTCGATGCTGCGTAACCTGGGTGGCACCACCCCGGATCACGTCACGCTGCCGGGTTCGGGTATCGTGGTTCCGGCCTACCGCCGCACCCCGATCATCATCAACGACTTCCTGCCGCAGGAAGATCACGGCACTGTTGGCGCTGCCAACACCTGCTCGATCTACGCTGTCCGCTTCAACGAAGCCGACGGTATGCACGGGATCTTCGGTGGCCCGACCGCGGGTATCCGCGTCCAGACCATCGGCACCCTGCAGAACAAGGACGCCGAACGCTACCGCATGAAGTGGTATTGCGGCACGGCTCTCAAGAGCACGAAGTCGCTGGCTCGCCTGAAGGGCATCACCAACGTCTAATGTATGTGCGTGTCTAATGACACGCACATACCAATTCTTGCCCTGGGAGGGCGCCGGGGAAGCCTCCTCGGCGCCCTTTCTTTTGAAGGAATGATTGCATGAAAGTTCGTATCATGACTCCCGGCTGGGAGACGTTCACGGGGAGCCTCGGCTTCCGCGCGGTGTTCAAGGACGGTGTGTCGGTCGATGACCTCGATCGCCGCCAGGTCGCCCGCATCGGCGCCAACCTGCGCATCATCGACATCGAGACCGGCCTGCAGGTCGGGCCCGCCGTCAATGCCCAGGCCGCCCAGAACGTCGAAGCCGTCGTGGTTCCTGAACCCAAGCGCCTCGATGAAGTCGAGCGCGAGGAAGCGGTGACCCGCGAAAAGCTGCTCGAAGACGAGAAGGCCCGCAAGGAAGCCGATGCCGCCGCGCTTGCTGAAGCCGAAGCCAAGGCTGCCGCCGCCATCGACGAGATCGTGATCTATTCGCGCCAGGAACTCGAAGCCATGGGCGCGAACGACGGCATCGAGAAGCTGCGCGAGATCGCCAAGCCGCTCAGCGTCAAGGGCCGGGCGATCGGTGACCTGATCGAGAACATCCTCAAGGCGCAGACCAAGCTGGTGACCGAGTAACATGGAAAGCAACCGCACCGCCGGGCAGAGTGCCCGCTTCGTAATCTCGACCCTCGACCCGGCGGGTGCGGCCTATACAGTTACCGCAGCCAGCTGGGCGATCTACGACGAGGCTGGCGCTTCGCTCATCACTGGCAGCGTGGCTCCGGCCGACATTGCCGCGAGCAGCGTCACCTTCACGGTGGCCGGCACCAGCCTGGTCCTCGCTGCAGGCGTCCCCAGCGCGGGCCGCGAGATCGTGGTCACCATCACCACCCCCGATGGGCCGATCGAACTGCGCGAGTATTTCGTGCTGGTCTCGGCAACCCCGCTCCTGCCCTTCACCAACTCGGTGATGAGCTATGCCGAAGCCCTTGCCGTGCGCGAGAGCTTTGGTCCTGACATGGGCGGCTGGGACGGCGCGACCAATCACCAGCAGCGCATCAACGCTTTGATCAACGCCCACGCCAACCTGGCGCGGCTCGTCTATTCGGTCCCGCATGACGCGGCCCGTCTACCGAGCGACTATGCCGGCTACGGCACTGGCAGCGACACCGTGTTCGACATGCGCCGCCGCCTGCAACTCTCGACGCTCAACGCCACCAGCTTTGCCGCCCTGCCCGCCTCGTTCGTCCAGGCGCTCAAGCGCGCCCAGCTGGTCGAGGCCGACACCATCCTCGGCGGGGACATCGTAGGCGACAAGCGCCGCGACGGGGTGGTCTCGGAGACGATCGGCGAAAGCTCGACCTTCTTCCAGTCGAAGCCGCTGCTCGACCTGCCCATCGGCCGCCGGGCCTATGCGATCCTGCGTCCCTACATCAGCATCAGCGTCGGGGTCTCCCGTTGATCGGAGAAGACCTCTCGCAGATGGCAAGCCTGGCCCAGGGTCGTTACGCCGCCTTTCTCGACTTCCTGCGAGCGCAGGCCGAGCAGAGCAACCGGCGTGACCCGACCAGCGAAGAAGTCCGCAACGACATCGAGCGCGTGGTTCGCGACCGCGCCCGCGAGTATCTGGGGCTTGAGCAAGCATATCTGAACGACGACACCCTTACGGTCGCCCGACGCGCTCACGAGACCGCTATGAGCGATCTGGGGCTACCGCAGGGGACCATCGCTGACCGCTTTGCAGATTTCATTTACCGCGCGTCCCGCTTCACCGCGCAGTTGCTGGCTGCCCAAGCGGAACGCGACGTGGTGGCTGTAGCCAAACACCTCTCGACCCTCGCCCAGCGGGTGGACATGAAGGTGCGCTCCGGTCGCCACACCATCATGAGCGCAGTCGCTGCCGTGCTGATCGACGACCGCACCGCACCGACCTTCCGCTACGTCGATCGGCTGGGCCGCAATTACAAGGCGACCAAGCACGTCCGCGACCTTTACCGCCAGCACCTGCTCAACGTCTACAACGAGGTCTACCTCGACATCATGGCGGAATACGGGGTGACGACGCTCGAAGTGACCCATCCTGAGCCGAGCTACAAGTGGGCCGGCACACTGGTCTCGATCGACGGCGAGGGCGATGATCCGCTCTACTACGACGTGCGCGACGAAATCTTCCATCCGGGATCTGATGCGGTCCTGACCATTCCAGAGGACGCCTGATGTTCCGGCCCAACATTACTGCCCAGCTGATCCGCAAGGGTGCGACCCGCGACATCTTCGGCCAGCCCAGCTACGGCGCTCCCGCCCCGCTGCGCTGCGCTGTGGTGCGTCTGACCACCGACGTGGTGCCCTCGACGGTGCGCGCCGACAGTTCGGCCTCACGCGGCGCCGCAGAGGAAACCACGGCCCAAGCCGTGATCCTGGTCCCGGCGACGACCGCAATCGCGGTCGGCGACGTGCTCGAATTGCTGGGCGAGCGCATCGAGGTGACCGGCCGGCATCCCCGGATCAACACCCGCGGCACGCTCGACCACATCGAGATCCACGGCAAGATCGACGAGAGCAGCTGATGGCCCAACTGACCTGGCGCGGAGACAGCGCCGACAGCCTCAGCTTCACCATGGTCCGCGAGGGCAAGCTGACCGGCAAGCGTGCGCTCAGGCACATGCGCCGGGTGTCGAAGGCCACCTTGCAGACCGCGATCGACTATTCGCCGGTGGACTACAAGGGGCGCACCCGCGGCAGCATGCCGCTGCACGAGCTCGAACGCTCGCACCGCCTGGTCGAAGTGCCCGGTGCCAACCGCCGGATCGAGGCCCGCATCGAAGTGGGCGGAATGGTCGGCGACGTGAACGTCGATCTCTACGCCATGTGGATTCACGACGGCAGCTACGAGCGCGGCCCGGCAACGATTGCCAAGGGCCCCAAGGCCGGTCCCGGCTGGCTCGAAACCGCGCTGGAGGAACACGAGGATGATTTCGAGCCGCTGCTCGACGAACTGCTGGAAGGACTGATGCGATGAAACACCTGCTTGCCATGGCCGAGATCATTCAGGCGGCCGGCATTGCCACGATCGGCCAAGACCTGTTCATCGGCACCATCCCGGCCGACGTGGTCCAGGGCGTGATGCTGCGCGACCCGCTGCTCGGTGCCGAGATCGACGATGGCATGAAGGACTTCTATTCGATCGAGGTCTCGGTCATCGTTCGCGACCCCAATGTCGGGGCTGGCTATGCCCGCGCCGAAGCGCTGCTGGCTGCGCTGACCAAGACCAACTGGGAGAACGCCGACATCCAGGCGGCCTGGATGCGCCCTACCAGCCTGCCGGTTTCTTACCCGCGCGGGGACGCTGACACGCTCGAAACTGCCTTCCGCGTCCGCGTCGGCTTCGGGGTCAAGTGATCACGAAAGATTGTGGCAACTGACACGCATCTATGGTATTATGGCCCCCGAAGCTGAATTCCTAGGAGTTGTAGAATGCCGACCGACTTTTCGACCCTTGAAATGGGCGCGTGCAATGTCTCGTTCAAAGGCACTGATCTTGGCCTGACCAAGGGCGGTGTCGAAGTCGAGTTCGCGACCGAAGTAGCCAACGTCAATGCTGACCAGTTTGGCGATTCCGTCATCGACCAATACATCAAAGGCCGTTCGATCAAGGTCAAGGTGCCGATGGCCGAACGCGACCTCACCAAGTTCGCTGCCGTGTTCCCCGGCTCGACCCTCGTCACCGGTGCTGGCGGCGCCAAGAAGCTCGTGGTGGATTCCGCCGTGGGCACCTCTCTGCGCGCTCTGGCTGGCATCCTGATCCTGCACCCTTCGGCTGTTGCCACTGCCGACAAGAGCAAGGATCTGGTCATTCCCCTGGCAATGTCCAAGGGCGACATGTCCTTCGCTTTCAAGCACGACGACCAGCGCGTCTACATGCTGGAGTTCGAAGGCTACACCGACCTGACCAACGGCGACCTGTTCGTCCTCGGCGACCCGGCTACCACCGCCGTCTAAGTGACCTGGGGGAGCTTCGGCTCCCCCACCCTTCTCTCCTGACAATCCAAGGCAAAACATGGGCAACCCAAAAATTCTCAACCTCGACGATCTGGATCTTTCGGAAACCGGGATCGAAATCGTCCACGATGGCGTCAAGCACCCGATGCGGCTGCTCACCGTCGAAATGTTCATCCAGCAGCAGAAGCGCCAGCGCGAACACGAGAAGCGTGTCGATGCCGGCGGTGCCGACGAGGCAGAATTCGTCGATGCAGTCGAGCTGATCCGCGACAGCGTGAAGGAGTTCTTCCCGACGCTCGACGTGAATGGCCTGCCGACGCCGAAGCTGTTCCGCATTTTCGCGTTCCTCAACGAGATCACCGCGAAGATGAATTCCGAATCCGCCGATGACGTGGTCGAAGAGACCGCCGAAGAAGCGGGAAACGAAGCCAGCGTGGAGCCGACGGAGAGCTAATCGGGATCGACTTGGCCTTCTACATCGCGCGGGTGATGCGCGAGTATGGGCAAGGGTATTGGGACGTTCTCTCGCTACCCATCAAGACGTTCTGGTCTCTCAACCGCCAGGTCAACCGTCTCCGCGCCGAAGCAGACATCCGCTCACTCCGCATCACCAGTGCGGCGGCGAGCGGAGAAGCGGCGACCAAGCTGCACGATGAGCTCCAGCGCGAGATCGAAACGCCGGTGCTGATCGAAAAGAAGTTCGATGAGGCCAAGTTCCTCGAACTTCAGCAGAAGTTCGCAAAGGGTGCATAGTCAATAAAACACATACGGACCAAGGTGGAATAAGTGGCACAGCGTAGGCTTCAAATTGTTCTCGATCTCGACACGGGAGCCTACTCTGGCCGCCTCAATGCTGCCGGCGGTCAAATGCGCAAGTTTGGCGGCGATGTCAGCCAGGCGAGCAAGGGTGTCGATGCGATGGGGCAGGCGTTTGGCCGCCTCGGCAGCCACCTCAATACCCCGCGCCAGAAGCTGCGCGATTATGTCCTGATCCTGGGCAACATTCACTTTGCCATTCTCAACGTCCAGAACGCGCTGGTCGGCTGGGTCGCGGGGCTGGTCAAGCAGTCGGCCGAGGTCGAACGCCTGACCGTGCTGATGAAGGGCCTGTCCACTGCTACGACGCAGGTCGGTAAGGCGGCTGAGGCCAAGAAGAACCTCGAAGACCTGTTCCAGATGGCGCGCAGCAACGGCATTGCCGTCAACTCGCTGACCGACGCCTTCGTCAAGCTCAAGAGCGCCGGCATCGACCCGATGAAGGGCTCGCTGCAGGGGCTGACCAACGCTGTCTCGTTCTTCGGCGGCAGCAACGAAACCTTCCACCGCGCCTCGATCGCCATCCAGCAGATGGCCGGCAAGGGCGTGATCTCGATGGAAGAACTGCGCCAGCAGTTGGGTGAAGCTGTGCCGACCGCAATGGCCGATATGGCCCGCGCTATGGGCATGTCGATGAAGGACTTCACCAAGGTCGTTTCGGATGGCAAGGTGCAGGCCAAGCCCGCGCTGGAACTGATGTTCCGTGAATTCGAGCTCATGTATGCCGGTGCAGGCAGCCGCATGGCCAACACGCTCAATGGCCAGCTGGCGACTTTCAAGACCAACGTCACCGAGCTTTCGACCTACTTCACCCAACTGGCCGACGGAAACACCCCGGAGTTTCAACGGCAGGTTGAAGAAGCCCGCGTTGCTTTTGAGCAGGGCAAGATCAGTGCGCAGGAATACCAGGAAGCCATTACCCCCAAGGCCGGGCTGTTCGCGGGCGTGGTCGATGCCCTGCGTCAGGTCAACGAAGCCATGCGCACCAACGAGGCGCGTGAAGCGATGCGCTCGCTTGGCGAAGGGGTCAATTCGGTTCTCAAGGGGCTGGTCTCGACGGCCCAGTTCATCGTGCGCTGGCGCACCGAAATCGGGGCAGCGATCACTGCGCTGGTGGTCGGCTTTGCTGCGGTCAAGGCCACCCAGATTGCTGGGTGGTTCCTGCGGCTCGGCGCCGAAGGCGTCATGTCGATGCGGGCGCTTGGTTCGAGCATCACCCAGGTCCATCCGGCGCTGCAAGGCGTAACCGCGGCATCGCAGAACTATGCGACCGCACTCAACCGCGTCCAGAGCATCCAGCAGCTGCGCATCGCCAGCAACCAGCGGATCATCACCCAGAGCAACCAGACCATCGCGGCGCTCGGGCAGGAGGCGAATGCTCAGCGCGCCAAGGCAGCGATCATCGGGCAGCAGATCCAGCTGATCACCAATCAGCGCAACGCTGAAATCCGCCAGCTGAACACTGCCAAGACCCTGCATCAGGCAAACGTGGCGATGGGGCGTGACACGACCCAGTCGCTGCGCAACGTCGATGCGGCCCAGCAGGCTGTCAACCGCAGCGGCGCCAGCCTTATCCGGCTGCGCGCACAGCAGCGCACTGCCACCCAGGCGGCGGTCAACGCAGAACGCGGCCTCACGGCTGCCACTGCCGCACAGAGCGCCGCTCAGGGGCGCATGAACATTCTCACCGCAGCGGGCTCCACCGCACTGCGGGTCAAGACTGTTGCTGCCAACATGGCCGCCATGGCTGTCCGCGGCCTCGGGATCGCCGTCAACTTTGCACTCGGCCCGATCGGCATGCTGATCATCGCGCTGGGCACCGCCGCCTACCAGGCCGGCGTGTTCGAGTCCGCGGCCGACCGCGCTGCGGCAGCAGCGGCACGTCTTGCCCAGGGTATCGCCAACGTGGAGGACATGAAGAACCTCCAGCGCAACGGCGAGATCCTCGACAAGAACATCAAGGAGGCCGAGAGCTTCCAAAAGGGTGGTCCGCTGGGCTTGCTCGGCAGCCCGAACAAAAACTCGAACTACTACCGGAACTACAAGGGTTCCGGGATGAACCTCGATCAGTATCTGGCCGACCAGCGAGCCAAGCGCGACGCTAACAGCCGCCAGATCAACTTCGGCAAGGAAATTATCTCGGCCCAGACCGGTCGTGATCATGCGCAAGGGACGCTCGCACGCCGGGGCGTCTACTTTGAGCAGTTGGGCGGTCAGTATCAGGCCGAACTCAACAACGCCAAGAAGCGCTTTGGCGAAGGCACGCCCGCATTCCACAAGGAGTCCGACCGGCTCAGCAAGAAGTATTCGTCCAAGCGCAGCGCTTACGACAAGGCGATGGTCGAAACAGCGCAGAACCTGGCGAACGGAGAAACCGGCCTCAACCAGGTTGGTCTGAATGCCTATGCCCAGTCGCTCCGCGACGCGACCGGGGCCACGACCGACCTGAGCCAATCGACCGACAAGCTGCGCACCGCAGCGCTCGGCGGGGCTGATGCGACGGGCAAGGGCGGCAAGGCTGCCAAGGACGCCAAGGAAAAGCTGAGCGAAGCCGACAAGGCGACCCGCCGCTTTGAAAGCGCGATCGAGGCCAACATCGGCACCATCGCGCAGATGCAGGATGAGCTTGCCGACGGCAATGGCGCCTTTGCCAAGTTCCAGGCGCAGCTGAAGAACACCGACAAGTATGCGAACATGTCAAAGGATCAGATTGAAGCGCTCGGCGAGAGCTTCAAGGAGATCGACCGACTGGCCGGGGAGCTCGACTTCAAGCGGGCGTTCGACCGCATGGCCAAGGATGCCGATGCCGCGAAGACTGCGGCCGACCGCCTGTGGACCTCGCTCAAGAACGGCACCTTCAACAAGGACGTGCGCAACACCCAGATCGACACGCAGTATGCCGATGAACTGAAAAACACCAAAGACCCGGCCAAGCTCGAAAAGCTCAACGGAATGATCGAGCAGATCAAGGCGAGCACGGCGCAGGCCGACGCCGCCCAGGTCATGCAGGACTGGCAGGACATGACCGAGGAGACGATGATCTCGCTCATGGACGAGGACGAGGCGCGCGAAGCCAACTTCCAGCGCGACATCCAGCGTATGCGGGACTCGATCGACTGGTCGCGTCTTTCGGCCGACCAAAAGATCATCGCCGAGCAGCGCTACGCCGCTGCCGTCTCTGCGATGCGCCAGAAACTGGACCGCGAGCAGGAAGGCTCGATGATGAAGATGTTCCGCCAGTGGTATAAGCTGGGCGAGAACATGGACGCGGCGATGGCCGGCGCGATCGAGAACTTCGTCAACAACCTGGCTGAAGGCAAGGCGAGCTTCGCCGACTTCGCCAAGGAAATCATCAAGGCGCTGGTCAAGGTCATCATCAAGGCGCTGATCGCCTATGCGATCATGTCCGCGCTGGGCATGACCAACGGCGCGAGCCTGGGCGACTACCTGAAGGGCGGCCTGTCCGACTTCGGCAAGGGGATGGGCGGCAGTGCCTCAAGCGGCGGCTCTGGCGGCGGTTCGAGCGACACCGCCGGCACTTCCGGCGAAACCCCGCCCAAGATGCACACCGGCGGCTGGATCGGCATGCCTGCGCTCAAGCCGGGCGAAGTCCCGCTGATCGGCCAGGAAGGCGAAGCGGTTCTGACCAAGGACCACCAGCGCTTCTACGCCAACGCTCTCTCGGGCGCCGGTCAGGCCCCGAACGTGAGCGTGAATATCATCAACAACAGCGGCACCGCTGTCACCGCCGAACAGGGCGAACCGCGCATGGACGGCAAGAGCATGATCGTCGATGTCGTGGTCGAGGCGATGAACAAGCAGGGGCCGCTGCGTGACAACCTCCAGAGGATGATGAAGTCGTAATGCAGACCTTCCCGACCAAGGGCAACGGCCTCACCCGTGGTGAAAGCCCCTCGCTCTACAAGATCGACTGGGAGGACAACGTCCTCAAGGCGCCGGCCGACGGCGGCTACGAGTTCCGTCGCCGCAAGTTCACGCGCACCCCGCCGCGGATGATCGAGACCGGCTACATCGGTCTGTCGCACGCCGACTACCTGGTGCTCGAAGCCTTCTGGCTGCAGCACCAGAACGACACCGAGTTCCTCTATCCCGACTACATGACCGGCACCACCCGCACTGTCCGCTTCGATGACTTCAAGCCGGATTACACCGGCTACGGCCAGACCAAGGTGTGGGGCCTCAAGATCAAGCTCAAGGAAGTCTAATGGCCAAGAACCTCAATGTCGGCGACGTGATCGACAAGAACAAGCTCTCGTCGAGCGCGGTCTGGGTTGCCTTGCTGGAGATCCAGATCGTCAACCCCAACGACCGCACGGTGGTCGAGACGATCTACGTGGTGAACAACACCGAGGACATCCTGTTCGAGGGCAATGTTTACCAGAAGGCGAACTTCGACTTCAAGATCGAGCAGCGCAACGGCGAGGCTCCGAGCGTCACGCTGACCGCCAACGACCAGACCCAGATCATCCACAAGAAGCTGGAGGACTATGCCGGCGGGGTGTTCTCCAACGTCACCATGAAGGTGGTCAACGCCGAGAGCCTCGACCGCCCGGCCGAAATGATCGAGAAGTTCCAGGTCACCTCCTCCTCGATCCGCGGCTACGTGGTCACGCTCCAGCTGGGCGCAGAGAACCCGCTGACCATCAACTTCCCCAAGCACACCCAACGCCAGGATCAATGCGCCTGGCGCTACAAGGGGTTTGGCTGCGGCTACGCCGGGGCGCTGAGCCAGTGCGACTATACCAAGGATGGTCCCAACGGCTGCCGCGCGCACAACAACCTAGCCAACTTCCGGGCGCTGCCGGGCCTCGTTCGCATGAATATCTAGGCTTGCATTCTAACTGACACACATGCGATAATAGGGGTATGGCACTCCCCGATTTCAGCGACCTTTTTGGTATCCCTTTCGCGCGTGGTGGACGCGGGCCCGACAGCTACGATTGCTACGGCCTGGTCCGCGAAATGTTCGCCCGCGCTGGCAAGGAAATCCCCGACTTCGAATCCCCCGGCACGCTGGAGGAGGTCGCTGACATCGTCACGGACGGATCGCGCAAGTTCACCCCGGTCCCGGCTGGGACGCCGGGCTCGCTGGTCACTTTCCGCGTCGAGGGGATCGGCGCCCACGTCGGCTTCGTGCTCGACGAGAACAGCTTCCTGCACACGACCCAAGGCACCGGCGTCTGCGTCGAGCGCCTGAACAACTCCGGCTTCCGTCCGATCGGATTCTACGACTATGTCTAACTTGCTCGCCGCCACCTCGATGCTGGCCGTATCGTCAAACCTGCCGCCGGTGAGCGAGGAAGTGCCCGACTACGTCGAGGCGCGCATCCTCTACAATCCCTTCACCCCGCGTGAGGTCCAGATCGAGAAGCTGGACTACCGCGAGGGCCTGATGCTCTCCGACTATCTGGAGGGTCTGCCCGAGGACGCATCGTGGATGGTGTTCCACAACGGGGTCGAGGTCGAGCCGGAACAGTTCGCGGCCCTGCCCGTGGCCAAGGGCGACCGCATCGCCCTGCTGCTGGTCCCGCAAGGTGACGCGGTCAAGTCGATCCTCAAGATCGCGCTGGTCGTTGCTGGCGCGGTGGTCGGCGCAATGCTCGGCGGCGTGGTCGGTGCTGCAATCGGCGCTGCAATCGGCGGCCTGGTCGGCGCGCTGCTGCTCATGCCCCGCCCGCCCAAGCAGGCGGAAGATGAAGGCAAGTCCTACGGCATCGACGGCGCCAAGAACAGCTCCACCGAAGGCATTCCCTTCCCGGTGGTCTACGGCGAGTTCCGCTGCGCCGGTAACTTCGCCGACGTCTACACCGAGAACGTCGGAGACACCCAGTATCTCTACCTCCGCTCGATCCTCAACGACGGGGAAATCGAGGGCGTCTACGACATCGAACTGAACGAACAGCCGATCGAAAACTTCCAGGGTGTCCAGACCGACATCAAGAAGGGCACGGCGACGCAGGACATCAGTTCCTGGTTCGGCCGCTCGATTGTCCAGAAGAACAAGTCGGTCAAGCTGACCACGACCTACACCACGCACAAGACGACGCAGCCGGTGGACATGGTCCGCTTCGACCTGATGTTCCCCAAGGGCCTGGTGAGCATCGACAAGAAGAAGGGCACGCACCACAAGCGCACCGTCCAGTTTGAAATGCAGTATCGCCCGACCGACGCCAATGGCAACGCGACGGGTAGCTGGGTGAACCTCGACCAGACCGACCCGCGCACCTATTACAAGGGCGGGCTGATGGCTGCCTGGCAGATCGGCCAGAAGCTGATCATCAACGCGCGTGCCCCGATTGGCGCGTCGAGCAACTTCACCCCGGCGGTAGAATATCGTCCGGTTGGCGCTACCAACTGGACCCAGGCGGGCACGATCCTCGAAGATGCCGGCAAGCACGACTTCATGGTCGAGCCGGCCGGCAACATCCTTGGCGGCACCCAGCGCCCCTATGCGCGCCGCCTGTTCCAGATCAGCCCGGCCAACCAGGACGTCGATTACGAAATCCGCGGCGTCAATGGCGCCGAGATCGACGCGGTCACCACCTACCCCAAGGGCGGTAGCGGCAGTGGCACGGTCAGCGACAACCGTGCGCGCCAGATCCGCGCCTCGTTCACTTCGGGCCGCGTTGCCCGCGGCTACTACGAAGTCTCGATCCGCCGCACGACCACCGAGTCCACCGACGAATACATCCTCGACGAAGTCTACCTGACCGACGTTGCAGAAATCGACTGCGACCCGATGACCCTGCGCCACACGGCGTATCTGGGCCTCAAGGTCAAGCTGAGCGATCAGCTGAACCAGATTCCCCAGGTCACTGCCCGCGTGAAGGGCTGCCTGCTGCAGGAATACGATGCGGCCGGCAACCCGACCGTCAAGCGCTGGTCGAACAACCCGGCGTGGATTGCGCTCGACATCCTGCTCAGCGAAGCGCGCGGCGCCGGTCTGCCGACGACCCGCATCGACTTCCCGGCCTTCGTAGCGCTGGCCGAATACTGCACCGCCAACTCGATCAGCTTCAACGGCGTGTTCGACACCGGTTCGAACCTCGGCGATGCCCTGCGCCAGGTGCTGCGCGTTGGCCATGCCGTGCCGATCCCGTTCGGCACCCGGATCTCGGTAGCGATCGACAAGCCGCGCAACCCGGTCCAGCTGTTCTCCTCGGCCAACATCACCGGCAATGATTTCCAGGTCACCTACCTGGCGATGAACGACCGCGCGAACGAGTTCGAAGTGTCCTACTTCGACAAGACCGACCGGAACAAGCAGAAGAACATCAAGTATGTGGACCCCAAGGCGGTCACCTACAATGAAGTCCCGCGCAAGATTCAGCTGACCCTGCAAGGCGTCGATAACGCTGACCAGGCGAAGAAGGAACTGTGGCGGATGGTCTATTCCAACCGCCTGCTGGTCCGCACGGTCAGCTTCTCGACCAGCCTGGAGTCGATCTCGATGCTGCTGGGCGACGTTGCCCTCATCCAGCATCCGCTGATCGACTGGACGTATCAGGGCCGCGTGCTCGGCAATACCATCGCCAGCACGACCCAGGTGGACATTGACCAGGCCATCACGCTCGAAGCGGGCCAGACCTATTCGATCATGGTCCGTCACGACGTGCTCGACCTCGGCAGCTACACGGTGAACAGCAAGGTCGGCAACAAGCTGCTGGTCCCGACCAACGCCAAGATCACCCAGGATACCGTCAAGCGCGTCACCTCGCAGGACGGCACCGCCGACGTCTCGGTCTACAAGGTCGAGAAGGGCGCGACCTACGACACGCTGCACCTCGACGACGCCACCGACTTCGCGGCGGGCCAGTCGGTCAAGCTCTACAACCTCGACGTGATCGAGGAACGCAACGTCTCCTCGGTTACCGCGCTTAGCGCAAACACCACCCGCGTTACCCTCGCCAGTGCGCTGTCGAAGCCCGCTGGGCCGCTCGCGGTCTATGTGCTGGGCAAGGTCACCCAGGTGCGCCGCCCCTACGTGCTGACCGGGATCAGCGGCGACGGGCTCGACAAGCGCCGCCTGTCGTTCGTCGAATACAACGAAGGCGTCTATGCTGCGCCCGAGCTCGACCTGCCTACTCCGGTGGCGCGTCTGAGCGACATGGTCGTGGACCAGGTCCGCGGCCTGATGTTCGACTACGAGGTCAAGGCGGAAGCCAACCGCAGCATCATCAACTGCCGGGTTCACTGGAACTCGGGCCACATCATCAACTACGGCGGCGCCGACGTTTACCTGTCGCTCAATGGCGGGGCCGAGCGCTTCATCGGGACGACCGACGGCGGCAACGAATATACCGTCCAGCTGTCGCCGAGCGACGACGTCGAATTCCGCGTCGTTGCCAAGAACGTCAATGGCCTGCGCGCTCCGCTGGCCGCTGCCCCGGCGATCGCCGGCACGCTCGACGTGGCCTATGCCACCCTCGACGCGCCGCAGAGCCTCGGCTACTCGCTGCTCAACTTCGAAGCCACTGGCAAGGTTCGGTTCGTGTGGACGGCCCCGGCCGACACCACCGGCATCCAGGGCTACGAGTTCCAATACAAGAAGACCGCCGACACCGACTGGATCGCCTTCGGCAGCCAGACGATCTACGGCCTGATGGTCAACGTGCCGGGCCTGGAGCCGGGCACTTACCACGCGCGGGTCCGCTCGATCAGCGCGACCTCGCAGTCCACCTGGTTCGAATCCACCGCATTCTCGATCACCGCGCCCAGTGGCAGCCTTTACCAGCTGCGCCCGCAAGAGCCTGGCGCTAACGTCACCGAAGGCCGGATCTCCTCGGGGATCACCGGCCAGACCGCATGGGCGACCTACAACGGTGACAGCCCCACGACCTATTCGGGCCGCGTCCAGTATCTCGCCTCTACGGGTGAATTCTCCAGCATCGACCGCATCACCAACCGCCGGATCAATCTGCTCAACCGGGCAGACGGCGTAACGGGCGTCACTGAGGCTGCTGTGGTGACCTCGCTCGGCACCGCAGCCGCGATCACCAATCAGGGCGCGCTCGCCACGCAGGGCAGCGTTACCTGGCTCAATCAGGTGACCGGCAACGAAAAGCCCGACAACTACGCCAGCGTCTCGGACAATATGGTCCGCAACTCGACGTTGCAGAACAACGCGGCCGACTGGGGCACCCCGAACGGTGTGACCCTGACCGCGCCGACCACCGGCGATCCTGGCGCTTACTGGCACGCGACCGCTTCTGGCGGCAGCGTGTTCGCCAACAACACGATCAAGTTCCCGCTCCCCTCTGGCGCGGACAGGCTGTTCATCTCGGCCAACATCAAGGGCGGCGGGGGCGGCAACCCCTACTACCAGGTGCTGTTCTACTTCTACAACGAAGCGGGCACCCTGATTAACAACCCCAGCGCCGCGCTCTATTCGGGCAACACAGACGCATGGGTGTTCAAGCGCGCCACCGTCACGATCCCGGCCCGCGCGGCCACCTACACGGTCGCCATTCGCCCGCAGCTGGGCGCTGGCCTCTACGTTTCGCTTCACGGGCTGCGCGTTGCCACGACCGAGAACACTGCGACGGTCGGTGCGGTGGCCGGCGTCAACCTGACCAACAATGCCGGCAGCGTTACGCTGGGCGACAACGACATCATCACCTCGTCGGGGACCGCCGCGGCCATCACCGGCCAGGGCGCGCTCGCCACGGTCAACGCCGCCACCTGGTCCACCCAGATCACCGGGACGGACAAGCCGGAAAGCTACGCGACCGCCTCGGAAAACCTGATCCGCAACGCGACCCTGCGTGATGGCACGAACGAGTGGTCCACGCTCACCAACATCACCCGCACCGCGCCGACCGCGACCGATCCGGGCTTTTACTGGAACGTGACGGTCAGCGGCGGTCAGGCGTGGGCCAACAATGCCGCCTACATGCCGATCCCGGCGGGGACTGACAAGCTGTTCGCCTCGGCCAACGTGCGCGGCAACGGCTCGGGCTACTGGCGCGTGCTGGTTTACTTCTACGACGAGAATAACACCTTCCTCGGCAACCAGCCTGCCCTGCTCTCTCCCGGCAGCACCAATGCGTGGCTGTTCAAGAAGGCGACGGTGCCGATCCCGCAGCGCGCCGTCACCTACCGCGTGCTGGTCACGTCCACGCTCGGCACCAGCACGGCGCTGTCGATCCACGGGGTGCGCGTCGCCACGACCGAAAACGCGGCCACGCTCGGCGCACAGTCGGGGGTCAACCTGTCGAATAACGCCGGGAACGCCTTCCTCGGCGACAACGACATCATCACCTCTTCGGGCACGGCTTCGGCTATCAGTGGCCAGACCGCATGGGCCACCTACAACGGTGATAGCCCCACTGTTTACTCGCAGCGTGTGGCTGGCCTCGACACTGCCGGCAATCTCTCGGGCATCGACCGCATTACTAACCGCCGCATCAACCTGCTGCGCCGTGCGGACGGGACGACTGCGATTGCCGATGCTGACGTGCTCACCTCTCTCGGCACGGCCTCGGCGATCGCCAACCAGACTGCATGGGCGACCTATACGGGTGACAGCCCTTCAACCTACGCCTCGCGTGTCGCTGGCCTCGACACCTCGGGCAACCTCTCCAGCCTCAACCGGGTAACCGACCGCAAGCTCACGCTGCTTTACCGTGCCGATGGCACGACCGCAGTCACCGAAGCCGCGGTGGTGACTGCGCAGGGCACTGCGTCCGCGATCACCAACCAGACTGCATGGGCAACCTATGCTGGGGACACCCCTACGGTTTACAGCCAGCGCGTCGCTGGGCTTGATACCAGCGGCAACCTGGCTGGGATCGACCGCATCGTAAACCGTCGCTTGACGCTGCTCCAGCGGGCAGACGGGGCGACCGCAGTGGCCGAAGCTGATGTGGTGACCTCGCTGGGCACGGCTGCTGCAATCACCGGCCAGAGCGCGTGGGCAACCTACGCCACCACTCTGCCCGCGAAGCTCGAAGGCATTCAGGCAGGCGCCACGGCTGGCACCAACCTGATCCAGAACTCCAGCTTCATCACCGACACGACCGGCTGGACCCTCACGACCGCGGCGCGCGTCGCCCCTTCGACAGGCGATCCGGGGCCGTTCATTCGCGCCGACAACACCGCTGGCACCGATATTATCTTCGGCGAAGCGCGCTACAGCACCAACATCCCGATCCACTCCGGTCAGCGCCGTATCTATTATAGCTACTGGCAGCGTTTTAACGGTGCGCCGACCACGTCAAACATCACGATCCTCAGCTGGGACGGCGTCAATTCGGCGGGCACCTTTGTCGGCGCAGCCTCGATCCAGAACTCGATGCACAACGGCTTCCTCGACGGGGCGGGCACAACCCGCGTCAATGCCCCTGCAAACCGATGGGTGCTGGTTACGGGCTTCGCCGACCTTCCGGTCGGCGTCGTCCAGCTTAACAATATCCGGCTGCGCGCTCGCACCCCGATTGGCCTGATCGGCGACATTACCGGTCTGACCCTCTCGCTGACCGAAATCAACGCTGACCGTCACCCGAAGATGATGGGCCTGGATATCGGCGCCACCGCGAGCGAAAACCGGGTGGTCAACGGCGAGTTTCTCGACGGGCTGACCAGCTGGACAATCCCCACGGCAGAGATCAGCAATATCTCGGTTGTGGCCCAGGCTTCGGGCGCGCCGGGCCGATTTGCGGCGCGCTGCACCGGGGCTTCCGCCGCCAACGTAGGGATCAACCCCAACAACGGAACGATCGCCCTCAACGGCGCGACCAAGTTGTGGGCGTCGGCATGGGCGCGGGCCTCGGCCACCGGCATCCCGATGTATATCCAGTTCAGCTTCATCAATGCGGCGAGCGGCTATGCGGGAGCGGGCTCAAATGTCGTCGGCACCTGGTATATCACGCCGGGAACGACGTGGACCAAGATCGACCACTCGATCATGGTCCCGGCTGGCGCTACCCACGTGCAGATGATCGTGACCTTCGGGCTGAGCGGCAAGACCTCGGCTGACTGGGGTGAATTTACCGCCGTGCGTCTCGCGACCACAGCAGAGCGCGCCACGGTCGGCGCTACGGCCGGCACGGACATCTTCCGCACCGACGGCACCACTGCGATGACCCAGGCGGAAATCCGCACTGCTGAAGGCGTGGCCGCTTCGATCACCAACCAGACGGCGTGGGCGACCTACGGCGGGGATAGCCCCACGGTCTACTCGCAGCGCGTCGCCTATCTCGATACGGCTGGCAACCTTGCTGCGCTGAACCGGATCACCGACCGCAAGATGACCTATCTGCAGCGGGCAGACGGAACCACGGCGCTGACCGAAGCGATGGCCATCACCTCGCTCGGCACCGCATCGGGCATTTCGGGTCAGACGGCATGGGCCACCTACAGCGGGGACACTCCGACCGTCTACTCGCAGCGCGTTGCCTATCTCGATACGGCTGGCAACCTGTCGAGCCTCAGCCGGGTGACCGATCGCAAGATCACCACCCTGCAGCGTGACGACGGAACTACGGCTGTCACCGAAGCGGCGGTCGTGACCGCACAGGGCACGGCCTCGGGCATCACCAACCAAGGCGCGCTGGCGACCAAGAACGCGGTGAACCTGGGCACGGCTGACATCAGCACGATCGGCTCGATCCCGCCGACCGTGCCCGACAACAGCTTCACCTACTCCTCGACCACCAATTCGGTGACGATCAGCTGGCCGGCCATGACGGTATACCGTGCCGATGGCACAACCATCGCGGTTGCTTCCGGCTCGCAGGCGATCACCGGCCTGTCTTCGGGCGTGACTTATCGCGTCTACCCATACTTCGCCGACAACGGGGGATCGTCCGCGTCGATCACCTTCGTCACCACTGCATCGGCCTACGGCACCCCCGCCTATGCCTACAGCGGGACCGGCCGTGCCCAAGCCGCGGCGCAGTCCTATCTGCGCGGCAACGTCCCGATGGGTTCGTTCAACGTCACCACGACCTCTTCCGGCACCGGCGGCGGTGGTGGTGGTGGCATTGAATACTGCATGCACCCCAGCATGGTGATCGGGGACAAGCGCGCGGGCGAACTCAAGGTCGGTGACCTCGTTCCTTCGCCGAGCGGGCTGATCCCGGTGCTGGGCATTGCTCGTCGCCGCTGCTCCAACTGGATCGTGGTCTATTCGCACGGAGCCGAAGTAGCCCGCGTAACCCCGGAGCACGGCCTCTACCGCGCTGGCAGCCGCAGCGACCTCAAGGCCCGCGACCTCAAGCTGGGCGACTGGCTAATGGCTGAAGGCGACCATATTCAAGTGACCGGCCTCGAACTGTGCCATGACGAGGCCGATCTGGTGGGCATCGACGTAGGCGGGGATCACCTCCACTACGCCGGTGCCGCCAACCTCCTCAACCACAATGGGACGGCAAAACCATGAAGCGCTACTACCTCGTCCACGACGACGACATGCCCAAGCTCGAAGACTGCCACCACGGGACGCACCACTGGATCGAGCTTAACAGCCACGGTCCAGCGGGCGAGAACTGGAACCTGATGGTGCTGGAAAGTCCGCACGGGGAATGCGGCCACAACTGGATCGCGTTCCCGCCGATCTTCGACAGCAAGACCACGCTGGCCGCCAGCAATGTCCCCGAGCACGTTCTCGCGGACATCGGGCTGACCGGCGCGGAAACCTGCATCGAGGCGGTCATGCGCTTCGGGGAGATCAACCCAGCGCTGAGCCTGTGACCCCGCGACTTTGTTGACCAATTAGCACGTCTGGTGTATAGTTGACGACACACATACAGAATAGGGTTTAACATGGAAATTGCCAGTTTCTCTGATGCGAACGTGGCCATCAGCGGCGCCTACCTTGCAGTCCGCGATGCTGTTGCGCCCGAACTCCAGGCAGCCCTGGATGGCGTTATCGGTTCGCCGGTCCCGCCGGAGCGCGTTTCGCACTTCCTCGAATTCGCATATGCCAACGGCGGTTCGCTCGATCTGGCCACCCGCCAGACTGCGGCCAGCATCGGTCGTTTCGCTGCACAGAACGGCTTCTACGGGCTTGGCGTGGACCAGCGCGGCCTGAAAATGTGCCAGGCACTCGAACGCACCACCTTCAGCTACGGCGCTGCCGACCCGACCCCGGATAGCCGCTTCGTGGCCCCAGAACCAGCACCCGAACCGGTCGCCCCTCCCCCGCCTGCAGGGTAAGCGCCCATGATCTTCCTCGCTATCCTGATGACCTCGATCGCGGCCCTATCCGGCATTTTTGCCGTAGGGTCCGGTCGCCATTGGCAGTTCGAGGTTCGCGACTACTTCCGCGGCAAGAGAAACGCCATTCTCTACCTGTGGGTGGTCACTTCGACGATCTTCTCGATCTGCCATTCCGGCTTCCTGGTTGACTACGGCATTGCCAACTTCGGTCAACCGCGCCCCGGCGACGTCAAGTGGATGGTCATTCATAGCGTAGCTGGGTTCCTCCTGACCTGTGCGCACGCTTTCGTTGCCTCGACCCTCGCCAAGGAAGTCGGGCCGACGGACAAGTTCCTCTGGGGAAAGCGTCGCCATGCAAATTCCTGATCTCGAAATCCCCCACCAGATGTGGACCTTCACGTCTGGGGTGATCCTGGTGATCCTGCAGTCGATCGTCTCGGGTGCCCGCCGCAACTGGTGGTCGCTGCTGACCGGCTGCATTCTCGGCGGTGCCGGGTCGTGGATCGCCGGGCAGATCTGGGCCGATAGCAAGTATCTCCTGATCATCTGCGGCGTGTCCGCGGTGATGACCGAGAACCTCCTGATCGGGGTGACCAACGCCTCCAAGGAATTCGCCGAGAAGCCGCTCAAGGTGGCCACTCACATCGCCCGCACCTTCCTGCCGACCTTTGGCAAGAACGTGGGCGAGACTTCGAACCCCATCGACAACTCGGATCTCAAGTAATGGCCTACGCATTCGGCAAGCGCTCGCGTGACAACCTGCTCGGCGTCCACCCTGACATGGTCAAGGTGGTCAACCGCGCCTTGCAAATCTGCAGCCAGACCGGTGGCCCCGACTTCTCGGTGATCGAGGGTGTGCGCACTGAAGCGCGCCAGAAGCAGCTGTATGCCCAGGGGCGCACCACGCCAGGCCCGATTGTCACCTGGACGCTGAAGTCCAACCACTTCCGCAACAAGGTCACCGGCTACGGCCACGCGGTGGACCTGTTCCCCGGCAGCTGGAACGACGTCAAGCTGTTTGAAAAGATGGCGCAGGCCATGTTCCAGGCCTCGAAGGAGCTCGGCATCCCGATCCGCTGGGGCGCCGACTGGGACCGCGATGGCAACTTCCGTGAAAAGGGCGAGACCGATTCACCGCACTTCGAACTGGCGCGCTAAGTGCATACAAAATAACACAACAACACTAGGGCAAGAATTTGACAAACCGAGCTTTTGATACCCGCTTCGCCGCGGCTTACAACGATCTTGAGCGCTTTCCCTCGATCGAACATGTCGCCGCCGAACTGGGCTGCAGCGCCAAGACAGTGCGCAACCGGGCCGGTGAAATGCGCTCGCTGCGCGACAATGGCCTCGAAGTCCCCGAACTGATCAGCCGCGTCGGCACCGGCAAGGGCGCCCCGCCGCTGATCGTCGATGACGAGGACAGCGAGGACGACGCTCCGCAATTCTACAAGCGCGACCTGATCGAGCCGGTGGTCTATGACCCGCTCAAGACCAAGACCCGCTACTTCATCTTCACCTCGGCGCAGGACGCCAGCGAGATCCATGAGGACTTCCTCGGCAACCTCGAAGCCTATGCCCAGTGGCTCGGCAACTGCCAGATCCATATCGCCGGCTTCACCTACTCCAAGAAGCTGTTCACCGATCACGAGAAGCACTCGGACACGGTCTACTGGCACGAGCGCATCTGGCAGTATCTCACCCACGACCAGATCCAGGTCGGCGATGGCCTGGTGTTCTGCGGTGAAATGAACACCGTCCCTACGGCGGTCACCCCGCTTTCGGGCTTCGAGACCTACACCCGCGACAAGTGGGGCATCTTCCCTCACGCCAAGATCCAGCTGCAATCGGTGGCGACCGCCAAGATGGCCCGCACCAAGCAGCTGATGACCACCGGCTGCATCACCATGCCCAACTACCTGCAGATGAAGGCAGGGATCAAGGCGAGCTTCCACCACCAGATCGGCGCGGTCCTGGTCGAACTCATGCCCAATGGCGCGTTCTTCTGCCGCCACCTCCACGCCGATGGTCTGGGCGAGCTCGAAGGCGGCTTCTACGACCTCGACCGCCGCGTCGAGGCAGGCAACGTCACCACCGGCCACCATGTCGAGGCGCTGTCCTACGGCGACATCCACCACGAGAAGCTCGACGCCGAAGTGGCGCTGACCACCTGGGGCTACGATGTCGAGACGAGCAAGACCATCACCCGCCAGAACACGCTGCTCGACCGGCTGCGCCCGCGCCACCAGTTCTTCCACGACCTGTCCGACTTCGCGCCGCGCAACCACCACAACATCAAAGACCCGCACTTCCTGTTCAAGACCCACCAGCAAGGCGTGGACAACGTCGAACTGGCACTGCTGGGCTGTTCGGAGTTCCTGGCCGAGACCCGGCGGGACTTCGTCTCGACCAAGGTGATCCAGTCGAACCACGACAACGCGCTGCTGCGCTGGCTCAAGGAAGCGGACTACCGCAACGACCCGGTCAACGCGCTGTTCTTCCTGGAGACCCAGACCAGCTACTACCGGCAGCTGGCGGATGGGGTGAGCGACCCGGCGATCTTCGAGCAAGTCCTGCGCGACTTCCAGGTCGATGCCCTGGCCGGCGTCGAGTTCGTTTCGGAGGACGACAGCTACATGATCCTCGGCACCGAGTTCGCCATGCACGGCCACCTCGGCGCGAACGGGGCGCGCGGCAACCCGCGGCACTATACCAAGATGGGCTCCAAGTCGGTCACCGGCCATACCCATTCGCCGCAGATCATCGACGGGGCCTATGTCAACGGCGTCTCGGGCAGTCTCGACATGGGCTACAACCGCGGCTTGAGCTCATGGGCGCACGCCCACACAGCGATGTATCAGAACGGTGCCCGCGTCATCCTGACCATGATGAACGGGCGCTGGTTCGCCCCGCTTAACCGCCGCAAGTAATGGCGAAACGCCCCGCCGCATTTGCGCGGGGTGGCCATTGCACAAAACGAAAGTCAATCGGCGAAATTCCAGGTTGCGTGTGTTAAACTGCATGCTATACAACACACACATCTGGAGTTTCTGATGGCTAAGAATTCGAGGCAGAACGACCGGTCTTCGAAGCGTGTTCGCACGTTCGACCTGCCCAGCGACAATCTGCTGCACACTGCCCCGCGCACCCAGCGCTCCAAGAAGCCGATGGAACCCAAGACTGAAGCCCAGGCCGCTTACGTCAACGCCATCAACTCCTACGACCTGATCTTCTGCAACGGCCCGATGGGCACCGGCAAGACCTATGTCGCCGCAGCGATGGCGGCACAAGCGCTGATCAACGGCGACATCGACACCATCATCGTCACCCGCCCCTCGGTCGAGGCCGAAGAAGAATACGGCCACCTGCCGGGCGAACTCGACGAGAAGTGGGCCCCGTTCTTCGCCCCGGTCAAGGCCGTGCTCGAAGAACGCCTTGGCGCCGGCCATGTCGAAATGTTCCTCAAGAACGGCAAGATCAAGATCGCCCCGCTCGGCTTCCTGCGCGGCCACACCTTCAAGGATTGCTGGGTGCTGTTCGACGAAGCCCAGAACGCCACGGTCCCGCAGATGAAGCTGTTCCTCACCCGCATCGGTGAGAACTGCAAGGTGATCGTCGATGGCGACCCGGCCGAGCAGAAGGACATTTCCGGCTACTCGGGCTTTGAGGACGCCTGGCACCGCATGAAGGGTCACCCCCAGGTCGGCTACGTCACCTTCGACGTGGACGACATCGTTCGCTCGGGCCTCTCGCGCGACATTCTCCTCCGTTACCGCGATCGCAGCCGCGATTTCTTCCAACCTCAACCCAGCAAGGAACCCGTAGGGCATGACGGCCTCCTCAAATACCTCGGCGCTGACGCCGGATGACGCACAGATGATGATCACGCTGCACGGGAACTTCCCGTGCAGCACACAGCCGGCTGGCGGGATCGAAGGGCTGATTGCAGCCCACGTCCAGAAGCGCCACATCCGCGATGTCTCGGACGCCTACGCCCACCGCTGGTGGGACTACCGCCTGATGGCGCCAGGCCACAGCTTCATGCTGTTCGCGCACCACTACTACAGCCTGTTCAAGGTCTACGCCAAGCAGCTGCTGGCGCACCGTCGCACCCGCAACAGCACGCAAGGGGTCGGCGCGATCGGCATGGGCGAGTTTTACTTTACCGCCATGACCATCTGGGAGCGTGACCGCACCCACATCAGCGGCATGTGGAACGCCATGCTCACCGCCGACGCGCTGGGCATCCCTTACGACCACTACATACGGCTGGCATTTCAGATCGCGATCGACACGGCGTGGAAGCGTCTGCCCCGCCCCAACCAACTATACTCGGACAAGATGGCGGCCCAGGTGCTCTACGCCTGGCAGCAGCTGTGCAAGGACCGCTTCATCTACGCCAAGCACCCGATCTACCGCCTCGACCGCTACGAGGGCGCGGTGGTGCAGGATGACTACCGCGACTGGCTCAAGGACCAGCTGTATGCCCACCGTGGCAACCCGCGCGCCCTCGCCCAGGTCGTCTACCAGGCCCCGCAGCTGCCCGAAGCAGACGCTGCCCAGATGTTCTCTGACTACGCCTTGACCCGCGCAAAACGACTGACCGTGTAACGCCACCGATTGACACGAACGTCTGCGCACAGTATGTGCGTAACGACACACACGCAGGGCCACATGACCACTTTCGACCAAGCATTCCAGGAGCAGCTTGCTGCCCATTATTTCCGCGACGACGTTTTCGTGTCCGCGGTCGGCTCGCTCGTCAAGCCGGAATACTTCGACAGCGAGACGCTGCAGGCGCTGGTCGCCGTGCAAGGCGGCTACCTGGCAAAGTATAACGCCTGCTGCACGCTGGGCACCTTCGTCCAGGTGTTGCAGCGTGAGCTCGCCGCCAAGCGGGTCAAGATCGCCGACATGACCGAGGTCCAGCGGCTGCTGGCGGTGATCCACCGCCACCCGCTCAAGGACCGCCAATTCGTGATCGACACGATTGCCGAGTTCGCCCGGCACCAGGCGCTGCTCAATGCGACCATGACCATGGCCGACGCGCTCGACACCCACGACCCCACCAAGATCGACAACGCGCTCAAGGTGGTCGATGAAGCCAAGTCGGTCGGCGCGGTCGATCACGTCGAGGCGATGGACTTCACCACCACCCGCGCTGACCGCATCGCCCGCCGCCGCCAGGTAGCCCAAGGTTCGGCTACGGGCGGCGGGATCACCACCGGGATGCCTGAACTCGACAAGCAGCTGACCCCGTGGAACGGCTGGGGCCGCAAGGAACTCTCGATCCTCATGGCCCCGCCAAAGGGCGGTAAGACCGCAGGCATGATCCAGTTCGCGATTGCCGCGGCGGCAGCCGGGCACAACGTGTTCTACGCCTCGTGCGAAGTTTCCGAGGAGATTATCGGCAATCGCTCCGACGCCAATATCTCCGGGGTGCCGATGAAGGATCTCGTCGCCCGCGAGCGCGAAGTCGAAGCGGCGCTGGCGCAGTGGGAAGCAACTCCCGGCATGGGCCGGCTCGACGTCCAGGCATTCCCGATCCGCACCCTCAAGGTCTCGGAGCTGACCCGCGTCCTCAAGAAAAAGGAAGCAGCCGGGATCAGCTACGACATGATCGTCGTCGATTACCTCGGCATCATGCGGCCGGAAATGAACTACGGCGACAACAAGCGCTTCGGCCTGGCTGAAATCGGCCAAGACCTCCGCGCGCTGGGCACCGTGTTCAATGCGGCCGTGCTGACCGCCTACCAGACCAACCGCGAAGGGGCCAAGAAAGCCCAGCGCAACGTCACAGACGGCACCGACGCCGCCGAAGACTACGAAGCCGTCCGCACCGCCGACGTGCTGATCACGATCAACGCCTCGCCCGACGACCGGCAGAACGGCGAGGTCGTGCTCTACTTCTCCGAAATGCGTAACGCCGAAAGCGGGCTGCGCATGCGCTTCAGCCAGGATCTCGGCTGCATGCGCTTCCTCATATCATTTGTCGGGTATGACTGATGTGCCAGATCACTCAGCAGCAGCTACGGGAGCAGCTCGACTACGATCCTTCAACAGGCGTGTTCACTTGGGTCGTCTCGCGACCGGGTGTCGCAAGGGGCAAGGTGGCAGGCTGCATCCAGGGGGATTACGTCGCCATCACCATTCACAGGCGAAGGTATTTGGCCCACCGCCTTGCCTGGCTTTTCGAAAATGGCCACCTTCCTGATGAGCGCGAGGTAGACCACCGAGACGGGGACGGGTTGAACAACCGCATCGCGAACCTCCGTCTGGCTACAAGAGCGCAAAATGGAGCAAACCGGGGCGTATCGCGCAATAGTTCGACCGGGCACACGGGTGTCAGCTTCATAAGGTCGCGCGGCAGGTTTCAGGCGACCATCGGTATTAACGGCAAAAATATCTGCCTTGGCCAGTTCAAGACACTGGACGAGGCAGTAGAGGCTCGCCGCCTGGCCGCCTCTGACATGCACGGTGAATTTACGAGGCGGTCATGAGGCAGGACAGCGGCTATACCCAGGTCACTGCCGAGGAGTTCCTCGACCACGAGGCGGTTGAATACCGTGCAACCTCTGGCAGCCGCGGCCCGCAGTTCAACATCAAAACCTGTCCGGTGTGCGGCGGTGACAGCTGGAAGGTCTACCTGAGCCGCGACACCGGCTACGGCAACTGCTTTCACGGCTCATGCGGGGTGAGCTTCAACCTGTGGACCTTCGCCAAGGCGCTGCTCGACACCACCGACAGCCGCGTGGTCGGAGCCAAGTTCGACGAGATTGCCCGCGTCGGCGGCTGGCGCCCCAAGCCCAAGCGCGAGAAGAGGGTCGTGGCACCGCCAGTGGAAGGCGCGATCAAGCTGCCGACCAGCGTGCCAATCCCCGACGGCAACCTGCCCTACCTCGCTGACCGCGGCGTCTCGGTGGCTACGGCACGCGCTTTCGGCCTGCGCATGTGCTACCAGGGGTTCTGGGCGTTCAAGGACGAGACTGGCGCCGACCAGCGCCGCGTGTTCAACGATCGCATTCTGATCCCGATCTACGACCTCGACGGCACGTTGGTCACGTTCCAGGGCCGCGACATCACCGGGCAGCAAGAACCCAAGTATCTGTTCCCCTCGCGCCTGCCCTCTACGGCGCGCTACATCTACAACGGCCATCGTGCCGCTGCCGAGCGCTGGTCGCACCTGGTTCTCGGCGAAGGTGCCTTCGACTGCATCGCCATCCAGGACGCCATCGACGGCGATCACTCCTTGCGTGGAATCGGTGCTGGCGGGTCATTCGGTAAAAAACTTACGCTTGACTACGTAGAGGGTAACATGACACAACTGCAAGCACTGCAAGGGCTGCGAGGGAGCGGGCTACATACGATCACAATCATGTGGGACGGCGAGAAGCAGGCGTTCCAGTCGGCGGTCCATGCGGCCGGCAGACTGACCAACCTGGGCTTCCACGCACGTATCGCCCTACTCCCGCCGGGCAAAGACCCCGCAGAAGTGACACCGGACATCATCAGGAAAAGCATACGACTCGCGGTTCCCTACAGTCGGAATCTCGAAATCCGCGCGAAATTGAAGAGTCCCTATTAACGGGACGTAACTTTTCGCTTGGGAAAATCACATCTGGCAAGCGCGTAAATCTGCGCCTGTTCACGCTGCGTTCTAAAATAGGGCGCGGTGCGTGTTTGTTTGTTTGTTGACACACAGTTTCGCGCTTGCAATAGCGCAGGGGCAACACACACAAACAAAGGATACAACCCTAATGCCTCGCGCAACGGCTATCGACGCCACCACCTCTCTCCAGGGCGACTACCCCCTGGCCAACACCGAAGCGGCAAAGATGCTGGCTGCCGGTCTGGACAAAGTGAATGAGGAAAAGGGCTGGTCTCAGCGCCACGTCGCTCGGCTGCTCAATTACAAGACCTCGGTTGTCCTCAGTCATATGGCCTCGGGCCGTGTGCCGATCCCGATCGACCGCTCGCTCGACTTTGCCCGTCTCCTCGGCATGGACCCGGCGATCTTCATCATGGCCGTGATGGAACAGCGCCACCCCAACATCGACTTCCGCCGGATTCTAGCCAGCTACGGCAAGGGCAAGGCGCAAAGCACCACTCCCAGCACCCTGGCGGCCGAGCTTGAGTCGATCGCTGGGATGCCGCTCGACGAGCTCCCGATGCCGGTGATCAACGTGCTGCGTGAGGCGGTCGCCGATCGCAACAGTGCGCGTCGATTCGTGCGCATGGCCGAAGTGCCCCTCATCGAACACATTCGCCGCGTGCGCCCCGATGGGCTGTCTCCTGCGGAAATGAAAAAGGTGCAGGATTACATCACTTCATTGGGTTAATAAATTTGTAGCGAACAACACACTTGCAATGTTGGAATTGGATTGCTTGAAGGCCGCCATGGATGGGCGGCGCACCACGGTGCTTAATTTCGGGAAAGACAATGACACAATGCAGGAAGAATATCGACTACGGCCCCACAACCGTGTGGGGCCCACACACCTTGAACTACGAGGATTTCTGCCTCGCCGATGCCGGTGAGCAGTGGTTCGCGCGGCACTCTGGCGTCTACGGGGTCACCCTGTATTTTGCTGAGGCCATGATGTTCATGTCGGCTTCGGGGGATTGTGTGGTCTTCCTCGAACCGGGTGCGTGTTATCAGCGGTATCTTCGTCCTGCATATTTGCGAGTGGCTGCATAAGCCAGCACGAAAGCGCGCGAAGCCACTAGAGCTTTGCGCGCTTTTCGTTATGTAGAGCGCATACAAAACGACACACACAAAACGAGGAGTGATTCGGTGGTTCAGGCGAAATTGAGAGCAGTCTCGTTCAAGGACAGCCTGCGCAAGACGGTGATCATGCTGGCGGGCGAGGGCGTCAACGTCCAGTTTCGCGGCTTCCAGCCCCGCGTCGAAGTGCGCGGCGGCAAGGTGATTCGCATGGTCCTTCCCGAGGTCGGTGACGAGCCCAGCGAGATCCTGGTCCAGGCGATGCACGGCTTCCTCGACCACGAGCTTGGGCACATGCTGGTCACCCCCTTCACCCGCGCAGTCAACTTCGCCAACGGCAACCGCCACGTCGGTGTGCTGGCCAACATCGTCGAGGATATTCGCCTCGAAAAGCTGGTCCCGCGTCAGCTGCCCGGCATGAAGCACAACCTGGAGCGGATGTATCAGTTCTTCATTCCGCAAATGATCGCCCCGTCCTGCGCTGAAGCCGTCGCGACCGGTAACCCCTCGCGCCAGTTCTTCGGTGTGATGGTGCCCGCGATGCGCGGTCTTGCCGGTCAGAAGGACTTTCAGAAGTTCATGGATGACATGGGCTACTGGCAATACTTCGCCCCGCTGCTCAAGCGCATGCCCAAGCTCTCGCGCCGTCTGCGCGACATGGAGACCTTCGCCGACGTCGAGGGGATCGTCACGGACATCATCGCCGAGCTTGAGCAGATGATGCCAAAGGAAGACATCGAGAGCGCCCAGCAGGCCCCGACCGACATGGACGAGGACGACGAGGATCAGGACTCCAGCGCCCAGCAGTCCCCGCAGCCGGGTGAGCCCGGCGACGAGGATGGTGATCAGGACGGCGACAGCCAGCCTGGTGACGAGGCAGGCGAAGAGGGTGACGACGGCCAGCCTGGCGACGAGGATGGCGACGAGGATGGCGACGCAGGGTCTGGCGCGGACGGTGAGCCTGGTGACGATGGTGACGAGGGCGAGCCTGGTGACAAGGACGACAAGGGCACCGGTCACGGCAAGGGCGATGGCTACGACGACGGCGACGGCGACGAGGACGACGACGAGTGCTCGGGCGACGGCGACGAGGACGGCGATCACCGCGGCGGCACCGGCGACAGCAAGGATGATGGTAGCAGCAAGAGCGGCGACGATGGAAAGAACAATGTCTCGATCACGGACGCGCTCAAGCAGCTAGAACCCACTCAACGCCGCGCTATGTTCTTGTATAAGCGACACAAGCTAAGCGTAACTGAAATAGCGAATCAGACGCAAAGCACCGAGGAACAAGTAAAGGATCTCCTGGTAGCGGCTCGCCGCCGCCTCAAAGAGATCATGATCGGAGGTTAAGTCGTGCTTTACAATCTATCTACTTTGGAGGCGATGGACGTTGTCGATGCTTATGGCCCCGACCGTTCACTCTGGCCCCAGCAATACGTCGCGGCGATGGACCGTGCGATCAAGCGCGACCAGGAACTGGCCGACTATATCGCCGACACCGCGCGCATCGAGGCCATGCTCGAAAACTGGGACGAGGATGAGGACGGCGCGCAGATCGACCTGTCCGACCTCGAAGGCCCAGACGACGAGGATGAGGACGACTACGATGTCAGCCAGCACGGTGGCGGCTTCGACAACATGGGCGGTGCAACGGCCCATGACGATGCCGACGACGAGGACGCTCCCGAGATCCTCGAAGTCAACATGTCCGACATCGAAGATATTGGCGACCTCGACGGCAACCTGACCGATCTGATCCGCAAGGAAATCGAACTGGCGGGCAACGAGGACGACAGCTGGAACGTGTTCACGAAGGACTACGACAAGATCCTCGACGTGACCCCGCCGCCCTCGACCTCGATCGCGGAGATTGACCAGGCGGTCCAGGCGACCACCGGCCCCCTGCAGAAGGAACTGCGCCGGCTGATCGCCGCCAAGACCATGTCGAAGCGGCTGCCGGGCCTGCGCCGGGGCAAGCTGCACGGTGCCAACCTGCACCGCATCCTCGCTGGCGATGATCGCGTGTTCTTCCGCCGCCAGGAGGCCCCTGCCCTCGACACTGCCGTGTCGCTGCTGATCGACTGCTCTGGCTCCATGACCGGTTCGCGCCTGCAGCTGGCGGTCGAGACCGCCTATGCCCTCGCAGCGGTGTTCAACCGGCTCGGCATCGCGTTTGAATGCCTGGGCTTCACCACCGCCAACGCGGCGCACCCCGACTACAAGGAATGGAGCAGCAAGAAGTATCGCCAGGAACTCGACGAGGCATCGCGCACCGCGACGATCCACCGTCACCAGCCCATCGCGATCCCCGGCTTCAAGACCTTCGATGAACGCTGGACCCCCGACGTGCAGCGCCGCTTCGCCTACTCGTTCAACCGCCGCGGTATGGACATCGCCGGTAACGACATGGGTGGGACGCCTGAGTCCTGCTCCAACGAGTTCGCTGCGCGCCGCCTGCTGCAACGCAAGGAACAGCGGAAGATCATGATCACCATGACCGACGGCGAGCCGACCGCGAACCCCTACAACAGCTACGACGGACTGCTGGCCCGGCGCCGCTCTGCCCAGGTCACGAAAATGATCGAGGCAGCGGGTATCGACCTGATCGGTATCGGCATCCAGCACGCCGGGCCGAAGGCATATTACTCCAACGCCATGGTGATCAATGACCTGTCCGAAATGCCGACCCAGCTCCTGGCGCTGTTCAAGCAGCTCCTGCTTGGCAAGTGAGTGCATGGTGATTGCCACACACATTCCCACTTGAGCGAATCGCGCATTGCAAGTAACACACATTCATCAGCAGCAAAGCTGAAAACAAGGAGGTTCTAGTGAGCGACGAAAAGTTTATCGAGTGCCGCATCTGCGGCGAGAAGGTGCCCCACATCGGCAAGCACCTTGAAACCGCCCACCCCGGCACCACGGTCGAAGGCTATTCCGAGACCTACCCCGGCGCCCCGCTCATGAGCCCTGCGCTCGAAGCGATGATCGCCAACAAGGTCAAGGAACGCAAGCAGGCCGAAGCCAGCGCCCAGAAGATGGTGGCGCAGGTGCTCCCCTTCACCCCGCCTGGCTCGGTCGTGATGAAGCCGATGCACGAAGTGTTCGAGCTTCCGCTGTCCGACGACCTGCGCAAGGCTCCGGCGCGCGGTCAGTCGCAGGGCGACCCGATCATGATCGAGGTCCGCGACCTGGCAGGGATGTCCGAGACCGACAAGGAAATGATCCCCGAGATTGACCCTGGCTTCGTGTTCGAGGCTGGCTCGCTCAAGGACGCGGTCATGGCCATCCAGCTGAACTACCCGCTGCTGATCTGGGGCATGCACGGCACCGGTAAGACGAGCCTCGTCAAGCAGGTGCTGGCCCGCACGAACCGCCCCTGGGTCCGCGTCCAGCACACCGAGACCACGGAAGAATCGCACATTATCGGCCAGATGGTCGTGCGCAACGGTGGCACCGAGTTTGAACTTGGCCCGCTTGCTCTCGCCATGATCCACGGTTGGACCTACGTCGCCGACGAATACGACTTCGCCCACGCTGCGGTGATCGCAGTCTACCAGGCGGTCCTCGAAGGCGAGCCGCTCTACATCAAGGAAGCGCCTGAGCATCAGCGGATGATCAAGCCGCACCCTGCGTTCCGCTTCGTAGCAACGGGCAACACCAACGGCTCGGGCGACGATACCGGCCTCTACTCCGGGACCAAGATCGGTAACGCCGCCGCCTACTCGCGCTTCGGTGTCACGATCCAGGCGAACTACCCGGCGCGCGAGACCGAGATTGGCATTCTGCGCGGTCGTCTGGGCCTGTCGCAGGACATCGCCGAGAAGCTGGTCGATTTCGCCGAGAAGTCGCGCAAGGCTTATACCGACGGCGAACTGACCTTGCCGATCAGCCCGCGCGAACTGATCCGCGCTGCTACCCTTGCGATGGTCAAGGGCGGCATGTTCCGCCGCGGTATCGAGCTTGCCTACTCGAACCGCCTGTCACCCACCGAAGCTGACGCCGTGTCGCAGACCGCCCAGCGCATCTTCGGATAACCGAACCTCCCGTCGGCTTGACCGACCTCCTCACCTGGGGCGGGCCTAGTGTCCGCCCCGTTTTTTCTTGATCCCCGCAACCCTCTAGTGTAAAGCAACACGCATGCAGCCCCTCGGATGTTTCGGATCTTCACTCGCCTACTCTGACAAGTCGAGCGCATGCAAGGCATGCCCCGCGCGCAACGACTGCGCCGCGAAGGTGACTGCCCGGTTCCCCATCCTGATGAAGCTGCTGGAACGATTTTACGACGGCACCGGGCACACCATGGCCAAAGCCTGGCGCAACGCGCTGCCCAAACCCCCGGTGCCCAAGCGCAGCGTTGGCCGGCCCCCGGCCCCGACGCCCGACCCAACCACTCCGATCGACGCGCTCGCCGCCGCCAACCCGAGCATGGGCGCGGTGGTCTCGATGCTCAAAAAGCGACCGCACACTGTCGCAGAACTTAGCATGGGACTGGTGCAAAGCTGCTCATACAGCGCGTCCTACGCTCGACGCATAGCGTTCGACCACGTTTCAACCCTAACCGCTTGTGAGCGCGTAGAGCGCACCGGTCCCATCGTGGAGCTCAAATGAACGTCTACCCGCTACTCAACGTCCGCACCGACTTCTCGCTTGGGGAATCGGTGATCGCCGTGGACGACCTGCCCCAGCTGGCGCAGGACGCTGGCACCGACACGGTCGGCGTGGTCGAGACCATGAGCCTGTCCTCGCTGATCGCGGCGACCAACACGCTCGCCAAGGCCGACCTCAAGCTGCTCACCGGGGTGCGCGTCCGCGTCGTGCTCGAAGCCGACAAGGAGGCCCGTGCCTGCTTCCTCAAGCTCTATCCCGTCAACGAGGAAGGGGTGCGCGCACTCTATCGCCTGCTCTCGCGCGGCTTCGAGGAAGATCGCTTCTACTACGTCCCGCGCGTGACCTGGGACGACCTTGCAAACCTGCTCTCGCACGACTGCTTGGCAATCAGCACTGGTGACTTCTACAGCGTCATGAGCGACGCGGATCACCGGTCAGCACTCGCACACCTTTGCGGTCAGATCCGTTTCTGTGCGCGCTTCTATGAGCTCGTCCCGTGCAGCACCCCTTACTACTCGCAGCAGAACATGAACGCGATCCAGTGGGCGACCACAGCGACCGCGCTGGGCTTCGAGCCGCTGGTCACCATGCCGACCTTGTGGACCGACCACAGCGACCGTGACGCCTTCTCGATCAACGCCGGGATCGCCGAGCGCCGCCCCTTCGCCGATTACCTCAAGCCAGCCAGCGAATACGCGCCCATGAGCGCGACCGACATGGCGCAGGCCGCGATCAAGGCAGCCGGCGCGCTCACGCACCGCTATGGCACCAACCATGGCCCGCTGTTCGCCAAGGGCCTCGTCAACCAGCAGCGCCTGGTCGAGGTCTGCGCCTACCGCTGGAGCAAGCAAGACCCCTGCCTGCCGATCATTGCCGCGGACTCCGACGACGAGCTCCTGCGCCTGTGCAAGGAAGGTTTCCGCACCCGCTTCTCGGCCCCGGTGTTCGCCCATGTGCCATCCGCGCAGGAACTGACCAGCGCCTACCTGCCCCGGCTGGAGTTCGAACTGGCGACGCTCAAGCGCTTGGGCTTCTCGCAATACTTCCTGCTCGTCTCGGACCTCGTGCGCTGGGCCAAGTCGCAGGGCATCTACGTCGGGCCTGGCCGTGGTTCGGTCGGCGGCTCGCTGGTCGCCTACCTGACCGGCATCACCGACGTCGATCCGATCCGCTTCGAGCTCCTGTTCGAACGCTTCATCAACCCCGACCGCCTCGACCTTCCCGACGCCGACCTCGACTTCATGTCCACCCGGCGCGAGGAAGTGATCGCCTATCTCGAACAGCGCTGGGGCAAGGAGCGCGTCGCAGGCATCGTCAACTACAACACCATGGGTGCGCGCTCGGCCATCCGTGACGTCGGCCGTATCTTTGCGCTGCCGCAGGACCAGATGGGCGCGACCAAGTTCATTGGCGACACCCACGGTGTTTCGGCCACGCTGGCCGAAGCGCACGAGACCGCCTTCGAGATCCAGGAGTTCGCCCGGCGCCATCCCCAGGTGTGGCGCAACGCCTGCAAGCTCGAAGGCAAGATGCGCAGCTATGGCACGCACGCCGCCGGTGTGGTGGTCGCGGGCTGCGATCTGACCGAACGCTCGGTGGTCGAGCGCCGTGGTGGCAGCCGCGTGATCAACTGGGACAAGCGGGTCAGCGAGGACCAGGGGCTGATCAAGCTCGACGTCCTCGGTCTGGCGACCCTCGACATGTTCGATCACGCCATCAAGCTGATCATGAAGCGCCACACCAAGCGCATCGACATCAATGCCATATCGCTCGACGATCCCAAGGCGCTGGAAATCTTCAACGAGGCCCGCACCGCCGGTATCTTCCAGTTCGAAGGTGGCTCGGTGCGCCGCCTGCTCAAGGACATGGCCGCGGCCAAGCCCCTCACCTTCGAGGATCTGGTCGCGCTCAACGCCCTCAACCGTCCCGGCCCGCTCGATGCGGGCATGGCCGAGAGCTACATCAAGCGCCGCGCCGGCAAGGAGACGGTGACCTATCCGCACCCGGTCCTCGAACCGGTGCTGCGCGATACCTATGGGGTCATGGCGTATCAGGAACAGATCATGCAGGTTGCCCGCGTCCTGTCGGGCTTCACCCCCGGTGAGGCCGACACCCTCCGCAAGGCGGTCGGCAAGAAAGACGCCAAGATGATGGCCACCCAGCGAGACAAGTTTGTCGATGGTGCCGTAGCCGGAACTGTCACTATTACCCTTGAAGATGGGTCAACGCGCGTGGTTCACGGCATGTCGAAGTTCAAGGTGAAGGGCGAAGAGAGGTATGTTCAAATTGCCGAAGCGCTCCGCCACGGTCTGGAACTCGAAATATGATGGAGATTTGGAAGCCGGTTCAGAACACATGGGGCGCCTATTCCGTCAGCAGCGAAGGTAGGGTGAGGAGCGAAAGCCGCCTGGTAGATGGGTCTAGGGGTGTTCAATACTTGATAAGAGGCCGTATTCTGAAAACGCGCCGTCATCCTTTTGGATACCCTGTCGTCACGATGTCCATCAGGGGCAAGTGTGTCAGTCGCACCGTTCACAGTCTGGTCGCAGAGGCGTTCATGGGAACGCGCCCCGATGGACTGGTGGTATGTCACAGCGATGGTGACCCGACCAACAACAGCATCTGGAACCTTCGCTATGGGACTCAGGCGAGCAACGTCGAGGACTCAATCAAGCATGGAACCAAGGTCTATGGATCTGACCATGGCGGCTCTGTCCTAAGTATGGCCGACGTAAATGAGATGCGCACTCGCCGCGCAGCTGGAGAGACATTGGCCGCCCTCGCCGAGCACTTTGGTGTTGCGGAGCCCACTGTCTGGAAGATCACAACTGGAGAAGATCGACCGAAAGATCCTGGGCCAATCACCAAGTCGAAGAAGGTGACGGTCTTGGACAAAGCGCAGCGAGAAGAGGTCCGTAGACGCAGGCTTGCCGGCGAACTGCGCAAGAATCTCGTCGCGGAGTTTGGCATTTCGAAGACCCAATTCGATAACATTATGAAGGGCAGTGTATGAAGATTGTCAGCGCGACGCCGAATGGCGATGGTATGCCGATGGCTGAAGCCGAAAGGCTATGGTCTGACATTGAAGGCTTTGCGGCCTACAGCTTTAACAAGAGTCACGCCGTCGAATACACCCTGATCGCGTTCCAGGCCGCCTGGCTCAAGGCGCACTATCTGGTGGAGTTCTACTGCGCCCAGATGGGCACGACCAAGGACGACAAGCTGACGGTGCTGGTCAAGCAGGCGGCGCAGGACGGCATTCGCATCATCCCGCCAGACATCAATATCTCGACCCACCAGTTCGAGCCGCTCAACGACGTGATCATCGCCGCCCCGCTCAACGTCGTCATGGGCGTGAGCGAGAAAGGTGCCGCCGCGATCATCAAGGAGCGCCAGTCCACCGAGCCGACGATCATCGAAAAGACCTCTGGCCGCGGCAGCAAGAAGGTCACGACCCAGACCACGTTCGGCCCCGGCCGGTTCGTCTCGATCGAGGACTTCAAGGCGCGCGTCCCGGCCAAGTCGGTCAACGCCCGCGGGATCGACAACCTCGACCGCGTGGGTGCGTTCGCCCGCATCGAGCCAGGCCAGATCGCCTCGACCGATCCCCGCCGCCAGAAGGACCAGATCGAACTGATGCCGGCGATCGCCGATCAGGGCGTGGTGGCCGACCGCGTGGTGGAGATTGACGACATGCTGGTCGATGCCCTCGAAGCGATCGAGAAGGACATGGCCCAGCTGCTCCCCGCAGCGGTCAACTGCTTCATCGGCAAGAACCCCAAGCTGATGATCATCCTCGATGCCCCGTTCAACGACTTCGAGGAGCTCAAGGCGCAATACAGCTACAAGACCTTCGTGGCTCCGTCGCTGCATGCCGCCGGCCTCAACGTCGAGGACGCTGTCTGGACCTGGCTGCTGCGCCGGCCGCTGGCCAAGGGCGAGAGCAGTCCCCCGGACGCCGAAGTCGCACAGTGCCTGCCGTTCCTGCAACGCGAAGTCGCGGTGATGAAGCCGCCGGTGATCGTGCTGCTCGGCCCCACGGTGATCAAGACGTTCTTCCCGGACATCAAGCGCCCGGCAGACAACATCGGCCACAAGGCGTTCAGCGCCAACCTCGACGCGACGGTGATCATCGGCTTCAAGCCGACCCAGATTTACCACGACGCGGGCAAGGCTGACCGCCTCACAGAAATCTTCTCCGAAGCCAAGAGCCTCCTCGAAGATAGTGCTTGCTGACCTCAAGTGCATGCGCTATGACACACACACAACGAAGCGAGACAGCATGAGCACCCAACCGAACAGCAACCCGCTCCACATCGAGGAGTTCATCGACGTCGAAGCCTTCACCGCGGAAATCGGTGCAGACCTCAACGACCTCAACGAAGCCATGCGGACCCTGCCAGCACGCGCTGCCTACTACAGCATGCGCGCCGCTTCAGCCCGCACCCAGGCTGCCCGCATCGAGAACCTGGTCAAGGCGACCGAAGCGATGCTCAAGAAGGAACACCGCAAGAAGCTGACCGAAGCCGCACTCGAAATCGCCGAGGCCGAGGGCGGCAAGCCCGAACGAGTAACGGCGGAAATGGTCGAGGCGGCAGTGTTCACTGACCCGCGCATGACCCGCCTGCTGGCGATCCAGCTGCACGCCGATGAAGTCAAGACGGTGTGCCAGGTGGCCGCCGATGCCTTCCGCACCCGGCGCGACATGCTCAAGTCCCTCGGCCACCTTGCGACCGAGCAGATGCGGTCGGCGATGCGGATCAATTCGTCCGACGCCGACGCCATCAACAACTACCGGCAGCGCCGCGCACAGCGGGGCGGCGGCAGCATCCCTGGCGAATCGAGCACAGGGTCATAAGCCAAGAGACTTTTTCTCTGCAATGCGTTACAACTGACACACACCAAGTAAGGAGTTTTTTATGTCTGGTGGAATGAGTGCCCGCGATCGCGTCATGGCGCGTCGCTCCAGTATTGCGGCCAACCGCTCGAAGGGTCTCAAGACCTACAAGTTCAAGGCCGGTGTTACCAAGTTCCGTATCCTGCCGCTCTCGGCAGACAAGACGGTCCCGTTCGAGCGCAAGTTCGGCAAGACCTATCTGAAGGGCTTCGACGGCAAGAGCTTCTTCGGGATCATCGACCGCTCGATCACCTATGACGAGCCGAGCGACCCGATCCGCGAACTGATCTTCGACGCCATGCGCCAGTCGCCGGATGATGAAACCAAGAAGCACTACCAGTCCATGCTGGCTGGCACCCGCTTCGTGTTCAACGCCCTGATCCTTGACGACAAGGACCAGTCGCCGACCGAGCCCGTCCTGGTCGAAATGAGCGAGACGGCGTTCGACACCATCCTCAGCCAGTTCATGATCTGGTCCGAGGCTGACCCGGACTACGACCTTGCGGCGCTCGACACCGGCCACGTCTTCACCGTGGAAAAGACCGGTCAGGGCATCGACACCCGTTACACCTTCCAGGTCACCCCGCAGAAGATGCCGCTGCCCGAGAAGATCCTCGAAAAGGTCATTGACCTCGACGCATGGATTGAATCGCAGGTCGAAGGGCTCGAAGCCAAGGCTCTCGAATTCCTGGGCCGCGTCAACGGTGCGGTGGGCATCACCACCACCATCCCGGCTGGTGCTCTGTCGCATCACACCCCACCGACCCCGGCCCCGGCCCCGGCCGCGACCAACACCATGTCGTCCGCTGCCGTGACTTCGGTGGTCGAGGACATCGAGGACGCGGTGATCGCCGAGATCGTGAACGAAGCCGCAGCCGCCCCGGAACCGACCCCGGCTCCTGCACCGGCTCCGGCACCGGCTCCGGCTCCCGCCGCCCCGGCCGCCTCGGTCGAGGAAGCTGACCTGGAAGCCATCCTGGCCCAGCTGAACGGCTAATCGAAGGTGCTCCTGCCCTTTCGGGGGCAGGAGTGATTGCCGGTGCCCACCACCACGCCGGCCCAAGTGTGGCGGGGAGAGACAAGGGCAACTCTCCCCGCCTTTATTTTCAGGGATTACCATGGGCTTCCGCACTTACATCGACGGCAACTCGGTTGGCCACGCCGCCAACCACGGCAATGCCAAGCAGCAGAAGCTCTACGCTGGCGGTCAGGAAACCACTGCGATC
Source organism: Novosphingobium sp. NPDC080210 (assembly GCF_050281025.1). Classification (NCBI taxonomy): domain Bacteria; kingdom Pseudomonadati; phylum Pseudomonadota; class Alphaproteobacteria; order Sphingomonadales; family Sphingomonadaceae; genus Novosphingobium; species Novosphingobium sp. NPDC080210. The sequence goes on along the minus strand of NZ_JBNNWL010000002.1, from coordinate 302,874 downwards.
TATGGCCTGATCCGCTCACTCAACCTGATCCTGCGCAACCGCACCCACGCTACCCCGGTGGTGCTGTGGGACGGTCGCAGCTGGCGCTTCGAGCGCTTCCCCGAATACAAGGGCAACCGCAAGGACACCCCTGACAAGCTGGCGGCCGCAGCCGCTTACAAGGCGCAGATGCCCTCGATGGTGCGCGCCTGTCACCTGCTCGGCCTGCGCCAGCTGATCGCCGGCAACATGGAAGCCGACGACCTCGCTGCGATCCTCACCCGCGATGCAGTGGCCAAGGGCGACGGTGTCGCGCTGATCACCGGCGACAAGGACTGGCTCCAGCTGGTGCAGCCGGGCGTCGTGTGGGTCGATCACAAGTCCGAACCCGAGCGCAAGTGCAACGAGCAGGACTTCAAGACCTTCACCGGCTTCGCCAACCCGCTGGCCTTCGTTCACGCCAAGGGGCTGCACGGTGACAGCGGCGACAACGTCAAGCCCAACACCGGGATCGGAGAAAAGGGTGCCAAAGACCTGCTCGCCGTATTCCCCTGCGTGCGCAGCTTCCTCAACACCCCGCTCGACGAGGCGCAGGACCGCTACTTCCTGCACCACGGCAAGAAAATGCCAAGCAAGATGCTCAACCTGCACACCGACCCCGCCGTCCAGGCGCGGTTCGACTGGGCGCTTGAGCTCATGGACCTGGCGCACCCCTCGATCCCCGCGCCCAAGCAGATGCGCCTGACCCATGCCCCGCTCAACCGGGCCGGGTTCGAGCAGTTCTGCGGTGAGCACGCCTTTCATTCGGTCCTCAAGGACATGGACCGCTTCCTTCAGCCCTTCATCACCCTCGATAAGGAGTTCCCCAAGCAATGAGTGACCTTGCATCCCGCCTCGCCGGCGCGCTGGCCAAGGGCGGCGTCAAGAGCGACGAACAGAAAGACAACGGCCTGTTCCTCTCTACCGGCGTCCCCAACGTGGACCACGCGCTCTCGGGCAAATACCGCGGCGGTGGCCTCAAGTCGGCCCGCATCTACGAAATCGCTGGCCCGTCCTCGTCGGGCAAGACGCTGATCGCCCAGCACGTCATGCGCGAAGCACAGCGCATGGGCGGCGCAGCTGCGTTCCACGACCACGAGCGCACCTTCATGCCCCACCTGTTCCAGAGCTTCGGTGGCGACATCAGCGATGGCATCTTCACCTACAAGAAGCCGCGCTGCTTCGAGGAGTCGATCGACAAGGCGATTGACTGGATGACCGCGATCCGCACCGCCGACATCATCCCGTTCGAAGCCCCGCTGGCGATCGTGTTCGACTCGCTGCACGCGATGGTTCCGGCCGCCATGCTGGAGCACGACCTGTCGAAGGGCCGCAACATGAAGGACAAGCTGGCCCTGGCCATGGCCACCAGTTCTGAACTGCCGCCGCTTGCCACCTTCGTCGAGGAGAACAACATCATCTGCATCTTCCTCAACCAGATGCGGACCAAGCCCGGCGTGGTCTATGGCGACCCGCGCTACACCCCCGGCGGCGACAGCCTCGAATTCTACTCGTCGGCCCGCCTGTTCCTGTCGCGCTCGATGGAGAAGGACGGCAAGGAAGTGATCGGTCAGAAGGTCACAGCCGAGACGGTCAAGAACAAGACCCACCGCGCGTTCCTCAAGGCGTCGTGGTTCTTCAAATACAAGGAAGACGGCACCGGTTACATCGACGTGGCGGAAACCATGATCGACCACCTGGGCGCCAAGGTGCTGACCGACGAAGGCATCCAGACCGGCGCCTGGTTCAACTGGGACGGCAAGCGCATCCAGGGCAAGGACAACTTCATCGCTGCCGTGAGCGCTGATCCCACCGGCATCGACAAGCTGATCGACCTGGCGGAGAAGCACAATGGCTGACCTGGCAACCCTTCCCCTTTACGTCCTGCTGCCGCTTCTCGCGGCAGCAGCCTTCATCCAGAACATGGCGTTCACTGCGGTCAGCCGTTCGCGCAACAGCGCCGATGTCTCCTACCACCGCAAGTGCAGCTGGGCGTCCAACGCGGTGTGGTTCACCATTCAGGTGGGTCTGTTCGGTGTGCTGTTCTCTGCGCTGACCACTGGCTCGTTTCTCAAGGTCGCTCTGGTCGGTCTGGTGTATGTTTTCGCGACCACCGAGGGCAGCTGCTACATGATGGGCCGCATGCTCAAGCGTGAGACCGGCAAGCGCAAGGTGGGAGCAGGCGCATGAACGTCACCACCACCCTGCCCGCCGACGTCGCTGCTGGCGTCCCGGTGCTCGAATGGGACGAACCGGCGCCGCAGATCATCGAAGGTCTGCCCGCCTACGATCAGCCCAACCATCGCTGGTATGGCGCGTGCCGCCGGCTCAAGCGCGTCCTTCAGCAGCTGGTCGGCAATCTCCCCGACTACGAGCGCTACCTGAAGGATGAGCACGACGTGTCCTGGTGCCAGGAGTTTGTCGGCTTGCTCGATGCGGGCAACGATGAAGCATGGGCCTGTCGCAAAATCATCCGCGACCACTTCGTCTGACCACAAGCCAAGAGACAAGCGATTTGGTGCATGGTAACTGAAACAAATGATTGACACCGACACCCGCCAGCTGCGCATCAACGCACAGGGTCAATATATCTCCGGTGCGGGCAAGATCCCATGTGACCACTGTGGCCACCTGGTTTGCAAGCTCGCCCCGCTTACCGCTTGCTCCGCGTTCATGCCGGCCATCCCCTTCGTGGGGAAGGTCGGCATGGATCGCCTCTTCAATACCATCAGGGTCGGTCAAGCCTGGCCCAAGCGACTGTCGCAGGGCCAGACAATCGCCCTCTACGAAGTCCGCGAGAAATCCATCTTCGGTCATGCCCGCGTCCTCACCACGATCGCCGGGCCGATCGACGAAATCCTGGCACACCATGCCAAGGCCAACCACTTGATGCTGGAGACCCCAGCGGAGGACGCACAGGACATTCTGCATGACTGGCTCAAGCGAAACTACGGCCCGCGTATCATCACGCCCACCACAACCCTTACCGCCGTGTATCTTCTCCGCGAGCCTGAGCCGGCTGCTGCGTCCGATCTCGGCGAACATGAAGCGGATCGGCAAGCTGAAAGTCAGCCCGCGCACAATCGGCAAGATCCTTGAAGCGCCCTCTGGGCAGCGCGTGCTGATCGTCGAGCAGAACGGCCGCGACATCTGGCGCGGCAAGCACAAGTCGCTCAACGACGCGATCAAGGCCGACGAGGCATTCATCGGCGTTGACCGCATCCTGCTCCAGCGCGCCAAGACTTACGGCGTGGTCAACGTCATGGTCGTGGTCGAGGAACTGTGCCGCATCTTCGTCGTCCCCATCGACACGCTGCTGGATCATCCCGAAGGTCGCAGCCGCCCCAACTGGCAGGGCCGGGCCCATCGCCTGCTGCCCTGGCGACTTTTTTTACGAGCGAGTCTTGGTCCCAACTTGCAAATCAAGAAAGACCGCGCTAGTGCATAGAGAACGACACACACAAACAGGAGCGCGAATGTCATTCCTCAAGAAAATGATGGGCCTTAGTAACGTCCATCGTCTGGCGCTTGCGCTGACCGCCATGATCTACATGTCCATCTTCTACGGTCTCGTGCGCCTCGTGATCATCATCGAGCGCACCATGCTGGGGCAAGGCTGATGGCGCGCGTCGGTAACGAAATCACCGCCGCGGAGCGCAAGGAGCTCCACAAGGCCAAGATGGCCGGCAAGAAGATGAACCGCGAAGCCGGGCTGTGCGACGTGGGCTTCACGCCCTCGCGCAACAACGGCTGGCGCTCGTTCGTGCGGAGTCGCAAATGATCGTCTATCTGGCGCGAAATAAGATCAACGGCATGTGTTACGTTGGACAGACGGCGCGCGCACTGGAAGTGCGCATCAAGGAGCACATTCGCCACTGTCGCAGGACAGATCGCAATAAGGGCATCTTCCATAAGGCGCTCCTCAAGAACGGTCCCGACGCATTTGTGTGGGAGGTTCTGGGTCGTGCGAAGGATAGAGAGGCCCTGGATCGTCTTGAACAGGCTTGGGTGGAGCGTTTGAACTCCCGCTCGCCACAAGGGTATAATCTTGAGAGTGGCGGTAATAGAAACAAGCGTCATTCTGAAGAGAGTAAGGCGCGTATAGCAGCGTCGAACACTGGCGTAGTGTTCTCCGCTGAAAGGCGAGCGAGGATATCCAAATCTAAGCGTGGGCAAAAATATACCCCTCGCACTCCTGAACATTGCGCCGCCATTAGCGCAGCGAAGATGGGTCGAAAGACAGGACCGCAGACAGAAGAGCATCGCCGCAAGTGCGCGCTGGCTCGCAGTGGCGAGAATAACAGTCTGGCGAAGCTAACTAGTCGGCAGGTTGAAGAGATAAAGGCTCTGGCGAGCGCCGGATTCACGACGAGAGACCTCGTCGCCAAGTTCCCAGTTCACAAAACAACCATCAATCGCATCAAGGCAGGCAAGGCAAGAGTGAACGGATGACACCCTACAGCATTTCATCTGACCATCATTTCCATGACTGGTCACAATTCTCGAAGACGAACTGCGATGGCGTCAATAGTCGGCTGCGCATCATCCTTGATGAGTTCGAGCGCCAAGCAGAAGCATTGCTGAAGGCTGGCGGTAAACGCCTCTTCATGGCCGGGGATACATTTCACGTCCGCGGCAAGGTGAACCCCGAGGTTTTGAACCCCGTGATGGACACCATGCGCAAGGTGTGTGCGTCCGGCGTCGAGGTTTTCGCAATTGCTGGCAATCACGATCTCTCGACAGCCTCTTCAACCAAGCTGGGCAACTCTATGCAGGCGCTGGATGAGATAGCAGGTTTCACTGCCGTAACAGCACCGTCGCTATTCGGCGACGTGATGATGATACCTTGGATAGAACAGCTGGATGAGCTCCGTGCCGAGGCTATTAACTTCGCTGATAAGCAGCATGACCTGATCATCCACGCCCCATTGAACGGGGTGATAAAAGGTTTACCTGATCTGGGCCTTGATCCCAGCGAGTGTGCAGCGTGGGGTTATCGACGAGTGTTCATTGGGCACTACCATGCACACAGCGTCTTCCAAAATGGGTCGGTTATTTCAATCGGCAGCACTTCGCACCAGTGCTGGAGCGATCCTGGAACCCTTGCTGGGTTCCTGATCGTCCACGACGACCGCGTCGAGCATCACGAGAGCCAGGCGCCCAAGTTCGTCAACATCGACAGCGAGTCCGAGATTACCCCGCAGGCGCTCAAGGGCAACTATGCCCGGCTGCGCCTCAAGGACGCCGACGCGAAAGCCCTGACCGCTGCACATGCGGCGGTCGAACAGGCTGGCGCGCTCGGCTGGGTCGATCACTCGTCCAAGAAACGTGACGTGGTGCGCCCCATGAGCAGCAGCGCGGGCAACATGACACTGGAAGTGTCGGTCGCCAACTACGTGCTGCACCACACCAAGGCCCCTGGCCTCGACAAGCGCCGCATTGCGCAGGACGCATTGGCCATCCTGACTCAAGCGCGCAGCGTGGGAGACGAATAAGTGAAGTTCACCCAAGTAGAGATCCAGAACTTCCTCGCCATTGGCGAGGCGCAGTTCTCCCTCGACGCGATCGGCCTCGTCCATATCTCCGGGGTTAACAACGACGAGACCAGCGCGGACAGCAACGGCTCGGGCAAGAGCTCCATCGGTGACGCCATCAGCTGGTGCCTGTGGGGCGCGACTGCCCGCGGCGTCGGGGCTGACGACGTGGTCAACACCGCCGAAGGCAAGAACTGCCGGGTGGCGATCACCATCGACGACGATGGCACCGTTTACCGGGTGACCCGCCACCGCAAGCACTCCAAGCACAAGAACACCCTGCACCTGGAACAGTTCGACCCGGCCACTCAGGACTGGATCGACCAGACCAAGGGCACGGCTGCGCTGACCCAGGACGCGATCGAGCGCCTGCTTGGCTGCTCCGAAGCGGTGTTCAACTCGGCGGTATATTCCGGCCAGGAGAACATCCCCGACATCCCGCGCATGACCGACCGGCAACTCAAGATTCTGGTCGAGCAGGCTGCCGGGGTGGACGTGCTCACCACCGCCTACGAGCTCGCCCGCACGAAGCTCAAGGAAGCGTCTGACAAGCGCGCTCAAGCGCAGATCGCATTTGACCGCGCACACCAGCGACACCAAGACTCCCTAGCGTCTCTGACCGGTCTGACCGATGAAATGAACCGCTGGGACACGCTGCACAAAGATCGCTTGCAGAAGCTGAAGGTCGAAGCCCAGAACGCGCTTGCAGCGTTCAAGTCGGCCGAAGCCAGCTACGACCAGGCCGAAGCAGCCCAAGTCAAGCAGGGCATCGCCCTGTGCGAGAAGCGGATCTCGTCCGTCACTGCCGAACGCCAGCGTGAGCAACTGCTGCTCGGCGAGAAGAACGATGCGGCCTCAGCGGTGACCACGGCGAACACCCGCGTCGCCCTGGAGGAACGCTCGGTCAAGACCGCGCTGGAACAGGTGCGCACCGCCGAAGCCAAGGTCGAGGCCGTGCGCAACTCGGTCGGCACGCCCTGCAAAAGCTGCGCCAGGCCGATCGAGGAAGCCCAGCTTACCTCGGTGATCGCGGCTGCCCAGCGTGACCTCGACGCCCACAAGACCCGCTTCGAGGAAGCCTCAGCGCGGGTTGCCGATGCGAAGGCCAAGGTGCCGAAGGCCGAGAAGCTGTTGCAGAACGCGACGGCTGCGCTCGACGCCCACCGCGCCACCATGACCGACGTGTCGGCTGAAGGCGACCGGCTCAAGGCGTTGCAGCGCGAGCTCCAGCTGCTCAACGCGCTGGCGGCTGAAATCGCCCGGCTGAAGCAGGTCGCCACTGGCGTCGCTGAACGGCTCAAGGCGGAAATGACCTCCGAGAACCCCTATGCTGACCTGATCGACAAGACCAACGCCGAGATCCTCGACCGCGCCGAAGTGATGCGCCAGGCCGGGGTGGAGCGTGACGAGGCGACCGAAGTGGAAGCCTACGCGCAGGCCGTGGTGGACATCTATGCCCCTGCCGGGGTGCGTGCCCACCGGCTCGATGAAGCGACCCCCTACCTCAACGACCGCACTGCCCACTACCTCGGCAGCCTGGCCGATGGCGCGATCGACGCCTTCTGGACGACGATCACGGAAACCAAGTCACAGGGGCGGATGGTCGAGAAGTTCTCCGTCACGGTCGAGAAGCAGGGCAGCGCGCCCAGCTTCAACGCCCTTTCCGGCGGGGAGAAGCGCAAGGTGCGGCTGGCATGCGCATTGGCACTGCAGGACTTGGTCGCAGCACGCGCCGCCAAGAACATCGAGCTGTGGCTCGGTGACGAGGTGGACGACGCACTCGACGCCGCCGGCCTCGAACGCCTGATGGGCGTGCTTGAGGAGAAGGCGCGCGAACGCGGCACCGTGCTGATCATCAGCCACAACGACATCGCCCACTACGCACGCCAGTCGATGCTGGTCGAGAAGAAGAACGGACGGGCAACCGTCACCGTATCGTAGGATTTCCATGACCAAGACCAAGAAGAAGCCGGCGACTGCCGCGCCCAGCCCCGCCCTTGTCGCCGCTGCCGCGAAATCCACCGAGATTGCCAAGCTGGTGCGGCTGGCGCGGGTATTCATCCGCGTCGGTGCGCAGGGACCGTTTGAAGTTTCGATCCCGCTGTTCGCCTCGCAGCACATCGCCGGCAAGGGCTACCGCAAGGGCAACGTCCCGGTCGGCACCCGGCTCAACACCGACATCGTGCGGCTCGGCAAGCGCGACGGTCTGCTGTTCCGGCTGATCCCGGTCGATGGGCTGGTGCGCAACGGCAACGAGCAGGTCGAGTTCATTGAAGTAAACTGGGACGACATCGTGGCGTCGATCCCCGACATCTACATGGAGACCGCCGCGCGGCTCGACGAGCGGGACTTCGTCAAGAACCTCGACGCCGCCCTGGTCGCGGCGATCAAGCAGAACGACAGCATCCACCCGATCCTCGAAGCGGGCTTCGCCAAAGCCCAGGAGGAGGAGAAGGCTGAAATGTCTGACGAGACCATGACCGACAACCCCCTGTTTGGAACCTTCTGATGGTCGAGTTCACCCGGCCGGCCGAGAAATGGAAGCACGCATGACTACTATTACGATACTCGGACTAGATCCAAGTCTTACAAACACCGGCTACGTGGTCGCGGTGATCGACTGCCAGACGCGCACGATCCAGCAAGTGATCGAGCACGGCACGATCGTCACCGCCCCGTCCAAGAACAAGAAGGTGCGCAAGAGCAGCGACGCCCTGGAGCGCGCCCGCAGCATCGCCAAGACCCTGCAAGGGGTGATCGCCAAGCACGGGATCAAGATCGCCAGCAGCGAAATCCCCTCTGGTGCCCAGAGCGCCAGCGCATGCTACGCCTTCGGTATCTCGGTGGGCCTGCTTGCCTCGCTCCCGGTGCCGATCATCGAAGTCTCGCCGCGCGAAGTGAAGCTGGCCACCGCCGGCACTGCGACCGCCGACAAGGAAGACATTGTCCGCTGGGCGGTCGCGCTGACCGAGCAGGTTGGCGGCTCCGAACACTGGAACACCAGCAAGGCGGCCAACGACTGGGAGATCAAGGTCGGCGACCGCTTCGTGACCAAGACCATGGAGCATCAGGCCGACGCGATCGCCGGGGTGAAAGCCGCGATCGACAGCGAACAGTTCCGGCAGTTGGCAGGCGTGCTTCTTTCGCTTGTGGGCTGACTGCATGCTAGACAACACACATATGACCAGCTAGAATTAGCGTCCCAACACGAACCAATACCCAAGGAGTAGTTTTCCCATGACCGCAGCCGGCCAGGCGTCGTCCGCGGGCGCAACAGTGCGCCCTTTTTCCTTCACGTCTGGCGATCGGTCGGTAACGATCCAGATCGACGATGCCCGCGATAGCCTGCTGACCGAGTTTGGCAAGGCAACGCTGCGGGACCGTTATCTGATCCAGGGTGAATCCTACCAGGATCTGTTCGCGCGGGTTGCCTGCGCCAACTCCGATGAAATCATCTGGGGCAGCGCCGACGGCCACGCCCAGCGCGTCTATGACGCCATCAGCCAGCTGTGGTTCATGCCTGCCACCCCGGTGCTGACCAACTCTGGCCTCGATCGCGGTCTGCCGATCAGCTGCTTCCTCAACCACGTCGGGGACAGCATGGACTCGATCAGCGAAGCGATCAGCGAGAACATCTGGCTCGCTTGCAAGGGCGGCGGGATTGGCACCTACTGGGGCGACGTCCGCTCGATTGGCGAACCTATCGCCGGATCGCTGACCGGCACGACCAGCGGGATCATTCCGTTCATCCACTGGCAGAACGCCCAGACCCTTGCGATCAGTCAGGGTTCGCTGCGCCGTGGTTCGGCAGCCGCCTATATCGACGACCGCCATCCCGAGCTCGAAGAGTTCCTCGAAATCCGCCGCCCCTCGTCGGGTGGTGACCCGCGCCGCAAGGCTCTCGACCTGCACCACGGCGTGCTGGTTAGCGACGCCTTCATGGAAGCGGCGATGGCCGATACCGCAGAGAAGCGGCAGTGGGAACTGCGCAGCCCCAAGACCGGTGAAGTGGTCAAGGTGATCGACGCCCAGACCACGCTTATCAAGCTGCTGGTGACGCGCCTCGAAACGGGTGAGCCCTACATCATCTTCTCGGACAACGTGTCGCGCAATCTGCCCGCGATCTACCAGGCGCTCGGACTGAAGGTCTCGACCTCCAACCTGTGCAGCGAGATTACCCTGCACACCGGCCCCGACCACCTCGGCGAGTGGCGCACTGCGGTGTGCTGCCTGTCCAGCCTCAACATGGAGACCTGGGACCAGTGGCGTGACAACGTCCAGCTGATCGAGGACTTCCTGCGCTTCCTCGACAACGTCCTCGAAGTGTTCATCCGCAAGACCGAGGACATGCGCGGCTTCGAACGCCCGCGTTATGCAGCGATGCGTGAGCGCAGCGTCGGTGGCGGGATCATGGGCTTCCACTCCTACCTGCAATCGAAGGAACTGCCCTACGAAGGCGAGCACGCCGCCAAGCTGAACATGGAACTGTGGACCTGGCTCGCCCAGACCGCGGAACTGGTCAACAAGAAGCTGGCCGCCGAGCGCGGGGAATGCCCCGACAGCAAGGATGCCCGCGAACTCGACCCGAGCCTGCCCCCGGCCCGCCTCACGCACATGTTCTCGATCGCGCCGACCGCGTCGATCAGCATCATCTGCGGCGGTGCTTCGCCGGCCGGTGAACCGTGGGTGGCCAATAGCTTCACCCAGAAGACACTCTCGGGCAGCTTCAACGTGCGCAACCCCTACCTCGATAAGCAGCTGCGCCAGCGCTACCATCAGCTGCGGGACAGCCTCGAAGCGATGAACAAGACTGTTCGCTTCATGGTCAAGGATCAGCCGACCTTCGCCGGCGTCCTCGACAAGGATGAGGAGCGCTGGACCGAAGATCAGTGGCAGTCGATCACGATCAACGACGGCTCGGTGCAGCACTTGCCGTTCCTCTGCGCGATCGAGAAGGCGACCTTCCGCACTGCGTTTGAAATGGACCAGCGCTGGGTCGTGCGTCACCACGCTGACCGCGCGCCCTACGTGTGCCAGGCCCAGTCGGTGAACCTGTTCCTGCGCGCCGACGTCCACAAGAAGGACTTGTTCACGGTCCATAAGCTGGCCTGGGAGAGCGACCTCAAGAGCCTCTACTATGTCCGTTCGCGCACCGTCTCGAAGGCCATGGCAGTCGGCAACACCGCAGGCGAACTGCCCGCTCCGGCGATCGAACAGGCGGCCCCGGCCTATACCGAGGACATGGAATGCCACTCGTGCCAGTGAGCCTGCGCCTCACTGATTTGCTTTGACTTAGGGTGCGTGTGTGCTATGTAACACACACGCACCAAACACCCGAGGAACCATGAAAGAACAAGCAGTCATCCAGACCGTTGCCGAAGCCACCCTCCGCACGGTCGCAGCACGCCAGGACTTTGGTGATGGTGCCGTGATGTTGAATGCCAAGAACATCGCCCACAGCGCCGGCTTCAGCAACTCCAGCCCCGCGCTGCGCGAACGCATGATAGCCTTCGCTGCCGTGCTGCTGGCCGCCGTGATGATCACCGACGAGGCGATCGCCGCGGAATACGGCCCCGAAGAGGATGTGGCGACCAATGGCTGAGCCGCGCACCTTCCCCGTCCCTGGTATCGGCGACGTCACCCTTCACGGTGAAGGCCCCTGGTCGGTGCGCGACACCGGCAACGCCTTCGGTGTGTCTGATGCAAGCGGTGCCGATGCCCGCCCTGCTCTGACCCGTGTGATCCCCTACTCGTCTGCTGGCGCCACCAAGACCGACCAGAACGTGTCGTGGGCAGCGCGCAGCAAGGCCGAGGCAATCGTCGCAGTCGCAAACGGGAGCCTGTGATGCGCGCTTCACTGAACATCCCGGTGGCGACGTTGAAGAACGCCGCACGGCTGTTCAACAACACGGACGTCAAGGGCGCGGACGATTGCTGGATTTTCCAAGGGTCTATCGACCGTCTTGGCTACGGCAGTTTCAGACTCAACGGACGTATCGTTGGCGCTCACCGTGCAGCCTACGAATTGGTCAAAGGGTCATGCGGAGGCATGCATGTGATGCACAAGTGCGATGTTCGCCAGTGCGTCAACCCCAACCACCTGGAACTGGGCACACACGCGGACAACATGGCCGACTGTGCAGCGAAGGGCCGCTCGAAGTCCTCCCGCCCCGGCAATGGCCACATCAAGATCACCGCCGAGGACAGCGCGGAGATCGCCCGCATGGCCGAAACCGGCGTGAACTACTCGCAGATCGCAAGGGCCTTTGGAGTGACCGCTCCCACTGCCCGCTACCATCATCGGAAACACACCAATGGGAACTGAAACTGTAACGCTGACCGGCGACAAGGCGATGCTCGGCCATTCTGGATACGAGCGCCGCGAGGGTGACCTATATCCGACCCCGCCAGAAAACGTCGATTGCCTGGCGCACTTCATCGACCTGTCGAACCACGCCGCCTGGGAGCCCGCTTGCGGTGAGGGTCATATCTCCAAGCGTCTGCTTGGCTATGCCCGCGCTGTCGTATCCTCTGACCTCCACAACCGGGGTTACGGGTCGCCGGGGTTCAACTTCCTCGACGTGCAAGCCCTGCCCCGCGCCGTGACCGACGTGTGCGACGACTTCGCTGCGCGCCCCGCGATCATCACCAACCCGCCCTACTTCGACGACATGCCCGAGCAGTTCGTGCGCCACGCGCTCAAGCTGACCCATGTCCGCGGCGGGCTGGTCGCGATGTTCCTGCGCAACGAATACGACATGGCCTCGACCGGCCGCGCCGACCTGTTCGAGGGGCACCCGGCCTTCGCCATGAAAATCTGCGTGACCAAGCGGCCCCGCTGGATCGAGGGCAGCAAGGGCAGCCCGCGACACAGCTACGCCTGGTTCATCTGGGACTGGCGCAAGGCCGCCGAGACCCCGGCAGCGATCCACTACATCCACCCCCGCAACGCCCGCAAACCTACGGTGAATTGACCCATGAGACACGACTTCGACTTCGACCAGGCGATCCGCAGCGGGATCAAGCTGGCCCTGACCATGATGTTCCTCGGTGCTGTCGGCGTTGTCACCGCCGTCATTGGCATCATCGTGCTGATCGCGGAGGTGCTCAAGTGAGCCTGACCGAAGCAAGCAAGGCATACCGGCCGTTCCAGTATCCGTGGGCCTACGACTTCTGGGAGACGCAGCAAAATTTGCACTGGCTCCCCAAGGAAGTCAGCCTGGCCGACGACATCAAGGAGTTCGGCCAGCTGGACCCCGTGATGAAGAGTCTGGTGGTGATGATCTTCCGCATGTTCGTCCAAGCGGACATCGACGTGCAGAATTGCTACCACCGGATCTTCCAGTCGGTGTTCAAGCCGACCGAAGTGGGCATGATGCTGGCCGCCTTCTCCAACATGGAGACGGTCCACATCGCCGCCTACTCCCACCTGCTCGACAGCCTGGGGCTCCCCGAGACCGAATACCATGCCTTCCTCGACTACGAGGAAATGAAGGCCAAGCACGACTTCATGCGCGGCTTCGACCCGCAGAGCCCGATCGACGTTGCACTGTCCCTCGCCGGGGTGTCCGCGTTCGGTGAAGGCTTGCAGCTGTTCGCCAGCTTCGCGGTGCTGCTCAACTTCCCGCGGCAGAACCTGCTCAAGGGCATGGGGCAGATCATCAGCTGGTCCGTGCGCGACGAGAGCCTGCACTGCGAAGGGATCATGCGGCTCTACCACGCCTACCTCGCGGAGCATCCCGAGATCGACCGTGCAGTCCTCGCCAAGCGCATTCGTGAAATGTGTGCCACCGTCGTGGAGAACGAGGATCGCTTCGTCGATCTGGTGTTCAAGGCGGGTGACGTGCCGGGTCTGACCCGCGCCGAGCTCAAGGCGTATATCCGCTACGTCGCCAACCTGCGACTGCGTGCGCTGGGTGAGCCAGACTTGTTCGAAGCAACACCCAACCCCCTACCCTGGGTGGACAGTCAGGCGGTCGGCATCGAGCACGCCAACTTCTTCGAACGCCAGGCGACAGAATACTCCAAAGCGGCGACAGTCGGGGATTGGTCTGATGTATTTTCGTAAAAAGTTCCCGCCATATTGAGAATTCCAGTCGATTTGGTGCTTGCGCAAGGTGAGTCGTGCTGTTAGTGAGTTCTTGTGTTTAGTGACACACATGATTCGCACAGCAAAGAGGTTTCCCCACCATGCCAATCACCCTGGACCGTCTGGTATTTCAGCCGGAAGTTTCAATCGTTGCCACCACCGTCATGACCTTCGAAGGTCTTGATAGCGCCATTGCCCAGTCCGGTGCCGAAGATGCAGCCGAGCGTGTGGGAAGCCCGCTGAGCGAAATGCTCTACCGCGTGGGTGACCGGACTGGGAACGGTGACGATATTGCCGAGTTCGGTGGCCGCCAGTGCTACCGCTCGTGGGGCGCCGGCCGGCCGCAGGACCAATATATCTCCAACGTCATCAACGAAGGGCACGGCTCGATCTTCGAACACGCCAGCATCGTCTTCCAGATCACCGGCGTGTCGCGTGCGCTGACCCACGAACTGATCCGCCACCGCGCCGGGACTGCCGTGAGCCAGGAGAGCCAGCGCTACGTCGATGCCAAGGACATTCGCTTCGTGGTCCCGCCGATCCTGAAGCCCGACGCAGACCCCGACAACGACCCCGAAATGCTGCTGTTCCGCCGCAGCTGCGCCCTCGCCCTCCAGAACTACCAGGATCTTCAGAACCTGCTGACCGAGCGCTTGGGCGCAATGCACGCCGCCGGCGATTACAAGGGCGCCACCGCTTACAAGAAGCGCGCCAACGAAGCTGCCCGCGCGCTGCTCCCCAACGCAGCTGAAACCCGGCTGCTGTTCACCACCAACCTGCGGGCCCTGCGCCACATCCTGTCGCTGCGCGGCACCGAATACGCCGACCTCGAAATCCGCCGCCTGGCCGTCACCATGCTGACCCACGCAAGCGCATACGCCCCGCACTTCTTCGCCGGGGTGACCAAGCAGCTGGCAGACGACGGATATGAAGCTGTCAGCGCCATCAACGGAAAGGTATAAGCATGAGCAAGACCGCCACCATCCTCGCGGTGAAGGCGTCAGACGTGGACACGATCCCGTTTGGCGCTACCCCGCTCAGCGAACTGCCGCTGATGGAAATCCCGGCCGCATGGGCTGGCCCGCGTCCCCAGCTGGAGACCGACGAGACGTTCCTCCAGATCATCCCCTACGTGCTGATCAAGCGCGGCGATGAATACCTGACCTACGTGCGCACCCCGACCGGCGGCGAGACCCGTCTGCACGGCAAGGCTTCGATCGGTGTGGGTGGCCACATCGACGCCGAGGACTTCGTCTGGGGCACGGACGGCGCCATCGACGTGGAGCAGACTGCCCGGCGCGGTGCGCAGCGCGAACTGAAGGAAGAACTGGGCATCGTGTCGATGCGCTATGACTTCCAGTGGCTGGGCTTCCTGCGCTGGGACGCCACCCCGGTGGACCGCGTTCACCTGGGCCTCGTGTTCCTGCTCGACCTCGACAAGCAAGGCTACCACGAAGGCGTGAACCTCGAATACTTCCAGGCTGAAGCCGAGCACGCGCTGGGCGATCTGCGGATGATGTCGGTCGAGGAATTGCGCAGCACCGACCTGGAACTTGAAACCTGGACCACCCTCGCACTTGACTTGCTGTGAGTGCATGGTAAGTAACACACATCAGGAGTAAGCAGTAATGAGAATTGGATTTTGCGGAGCGCACCGCTCGGGCAAGACGACCCTCGCGAAGATTGTCGCGGAGGAATACGGCCTCAATTTCGTGGACAGCCCGGCGAGCAAAATCGTCAAGGACTTCGAGTTCGACATGGCGCGCGACAACCGGCTGGACTTCCACAACGGGTCGCTTGGCGACAGCAACAACACCGGCGTGTCGATGCAGTGGGCAATCTACCTGAGCCTGATCAATGCCATCGACAACAACACCTGGGGCGGCAAGTCGTTCGTCAGCGACCGCACCCCGCTCGACGTGGCTGCCTACATGCTGGCCGACGCTACCGCCTACGCTGGTGAGGAGTGGTCGCAGGGTGAGGCGATGCGAATGGTGCAGCGCGCCATCCTGGACACCGAGCGCATGTTCGACATGGTGCTGCTGGTTCCGCCAGGCATCCAGTTCATGGTCGAGGACGGCAAGCCGCCGCTCAACGAAGCCTACCAGGAGCACCACCACATGCTCTGCCGCGGGATGCTGTTCGACGAGGATCTCGACCTGTTCTGGGACGAAATCCGCCGCACCACCCACACCATCGAGGACCGCATGGACTTCGTGCATGGCATGATCACCGAGTTCGGCCTCGACACCACCGTGAAGGTGGCAGCATGAACATGCGCTTCCTGATCGAAGAATGGCTCGTGCCCTGCATTGGCGGTCTCGCCGTTGGCACCTTCATCGGCTTCGCCATCGTCGAAATCGTCGAACTGATCGACGCCTACCTGACCGGGTTCATCGGCTGATGGAAGTGTCGGTCTCCACCGACCTGCTCGAAGAGGCGCTGGCCGCACATATGGCCAGCGTCACCGGCGGGATGCTCGACATGGAAGTGGGCACTGTGTTCGCCCTCGACCAGGCTGGGCATCGCTTCCCCATCAGTGGCCTCGTGATCGAGGCACACAGCAAGGCGCAGGCGAAGGCTGAAGTGATGCCGTGCGAACGCACCACCGTCACCGGCAATCGCCTGCGTCTGGCAGCCTTTGAAGGAGAACGGGTGTGACCCAGCGCATCGTCAACTTCCTGGATATTGAAACCACGGGCCTCAACGAGCCGGATCACCGGATCATCGAGCATTGCTCCATGCTGTTCGACCTCGACACCGAAGCCCACCTCAAGACCTACACCTGGCGCTGCAATCCGATGCGCAAGATCGACCAGAAGGCGTTCAAGACCCACGGCATCAATCTCGCCGACCTGGAGAACGAGCCTTTGTTCGATGCTGTCGCACCGCTGATCCGCGGCACCATCAACACCGCCTACGCGGTGGTCGCCCACAACGGCCACTTCTTCGACTTCGACTTCATCGAGCGGGAGTGTCGGCGGGTCGGCGCACCGGTCACGTTCCCCATCAAGTTCGACACCATGACCGAAGGGCGCTTCGCTACCCCGCTGGGCAAGAACCCCAAGCTCCAGGAGCTCGCCGAGTGCCTGGACGTCGAATACGACCCCGCCAAAGCGCACGCTGCCCAATACGACGTTCAATGCCTTGCTGATTGCTTTTTCGCGGCCCGAAGGTTGGGATGGTTCAAGCTGCCATGATCACTGCGAAGGACATATCTGTAGGGATGTCTGCTGGGTGGTTCACGATCATAGACGGCCCATACAGCAAGAATGGTTTACGGTGGCTGGCTCAATGTTCGTGCGGCGAGAAGGTGGAGTTAAACATCTCCACCATAAACGCCAAGATTGCGAAAAACGGCAGCTGTCAGAAGTGCCGACATAGTCGTGGCACTACGCATGGCCATGGTCGCACCACCGATCCGACATGGAGTGTATGGCAGGCAATGAAACAACGCTGCACCAACCCGGCCAACAGGCTTTATCGTCGCTACGGCGGCAGGGGCATTAAGGTGTGTGACCGCTGGCTTGAGAGCTTTGAGGCGTTTCTTGAAGATATGGGCGAGCGTCCATCGCGCGACTTCTCGATAGAGCGGAATGACAACGACGGCGACTACTCACCGGCAAACTGTCGGTGGGCAACACGCAAGGAGCAGGCGCTCAACAAGAGCAATACGGCTGTCTTCTCAATTAATGGCGAGACAGTGATTGGATACGCTGCGCTGTCAGCGCGGGTGGGGATCTCTACGCGAAGCCTGATCGCCCGCGCGCACCGCGGAACGCTGGAGCGTATCGGCATCACACGCATACGAAAGAGTTAAGGCAATAGTGCCGTATAAGAAAGGAAATCCAGTGAAAGTTCAGTTTGGCACAGGCACCGTTGGCGGCGCCTTCATTGAGTCCCTCGACATCAAGGGCCTGACCTACGAAGACGGCCTGGCCACGATCACCGTGCACGGCGATGCGGACGAGCGTCACGCTGCCGTGGGCGAGATCGTTGCCAAGATTCGCGCCGTCCTCGCCAACGACGACCTCTCCTTCGGCGACGGCCACTACCAAGTCCTCGAAGCCATCGCGGTCGGTGTGACCAACGCCTGGGACAAGGCAACCGCAGTTTCGAGCGAGCCCCAGACCGAGGTCGTGGCAAGTGACGAACCCACCGACGCAGACACCGGAAGCCATTCGCTTCCAACCGGCGACGAGTCTACCTCAAATGCATCGCAAGCAAGTAGCGATGAACAAGAGGAGCAAGACGAAAATGGGAAACAAGCGCAACGTAAAAACCGTCGCAGCCGCGACTGATACCAACGATGATGCGGTGGCTGCGGCACTAGCGATGATCGACGCCGAACTGAATGGCGAACAGCAGATTGCCGATGCAGTCAGCGCCACCAGCGAAAGCGAAGAAATCGCTCCCGCCGCCGCCACCGAGGAAGAGTCAATGGAAGGGCTCGAAGTGGACGACGCCGACATTTCTGCGGCCCTCGCAGAGATTGAAGCGGACGCCGCATCGAGCACCCCGCCGCCCTCTGCCAAGAAGGCGAAGAAGTCCTCGACCCCGAAGGCTGCACCTGTCCCGACCCGCGCATTCACCGATGTTGCGGCGATCGACAAGGCAGCGCTGGACACCAACCTGAATGCCCTCAACGCCAAGAAGGTGATCGAGAAGGCGCAGAACGTGATCCAGGCGGTCGAGACGGGCAAGAAGCTGTCACGCTACACTGCCGACGCGGTCAAGGCCCTCAAGGCCCGTGGTAACATCAGCGCCAAGACGCTGGTCGAAACCTTCCGCAGCGCCGGTCTGTCTGATGGCACTGCCCGCGCCCAGTCGCAGCAAATGACTGCACTGTTCAAGGCGCTGGGGATGGTGGTCCCCGACGCGACCAACACCCGCGAACTGGTTATCGCGGATGCCGGTCTGGTGGACGAACTCGTCCAGCTGTCCGCGTAAGATGTCACTCCGGGTGGGGCAGGGTCTTGTATCCTGCCCCATTCGTGTTAAACGAAACACACCCACCGAATCGAGGATGACATGAGACTCAAGAATTATCAGCGGGACAAGATCGTCAACGGGCTGGTTCATCGCGCCATGCTGGAGAGCGAGAATGCCCTCGCATCAGACGAGGACAAGCTGGCCCTGGCAGTCTACCGCAGCCGCATGCCTGAGACGACCGAGAAGGCCGCGGACAAGCTGAATCAGCAGATGCCCGGCATGATCTACACCTGCCGCAGCGTGAACGTGAAGCTGACAACTGGCAGCTGGTTCACCCTCTACATGAACTTCGAGCGCCCCCAACCACGCAGCGGCAACTTCGAGGACACCTGCCCCGAGGATCTGTTTGAGCAGGTTGAGGCCCTGAAGGAGCGCAAGCGGGAAATCCAAGACACCCGCAATGCCGTCCACCGCGACGCCCGCGCCGTGGTCTATTCCTGCAACACCGTCGAGCAGCTGAAGGCAGCCTGGCCCGAAGTGATGCCCATTGTCGAAGAAGTGATGGGCACGGCGGTCGAGAAGAAGCGCGGCCTCCCCGCAATCGACCGCAGCAAGCTTAACGCCATGTTCAAGCTGCCCGTCGATGCTAAGGAAGCTGCATGACCCAGCGTTTCATGGCCTATAACGCCGACCACCTGCGCATGGTGGCCGAAATGATCGAAGCATTGCCCGAGGACAAGCATGCGACCTTCGCGGCGATGCTGATCACCCAGCGCCTCATGGTATTCGAGGACGAGGCACTGGAAGCAGTGGCAGAAGTTGCCCGTGCCGGCGATCGCTGCTTCATCGCCATGACGACGTGGTTCGATCTTCACCCCGAGGCCGCTGATGAACTGCTCATGCAGGCGGCCTCGCACTGCATGTATGGGCGCGACACCATCGACGACGACAGCGTCGGTGGCTGGGGCCAGGTCGAACTCGACAAGGTCGCCACGCTGCTCATGGTCCACAATCGACAGACCACGGCACACTGATGCTGAAATAAGCGCTTGTGAGCGCGTCTAGCGCGGTCAGCTACCTTGACACCTAGACGCGCTCCCAACGCGCTGAGCGACCGCGAGAGCGACGATCCAAGCATATCTCGCACCGCACTTCACCACCACGACAGCACCGCAATTGCCCACTTGCGCGAATCTCTGCACTGTGCAAAGTAACACACACACGGTCGAACGGTTGACCGAGGAGAAAGCAAATGATCCGACAGGAGGACAAGGACGAGGTGATGGCTTTCATCGACCTCAACGGCGGGCCCAAGCAGGTCTCGCTGTCCGACACCACACACCTGTTCCACTTCCACCGCAGCGACTGGCAAGAGTCGCCCCTGGTGCTGGTCAACAAGAACGGCAACTACTGCCGCATCCTGCGCAACATGCAGGGCGAGCACTTCTGCGTGGACACCTGGAACTCGCTGTTCGACTGGCAGCCCTGGATGTTCAAGATGCAGCGGCTTGACCCCGACCCCGAGAAGATCCTGGCGATGATCTCGGTGGGCAATGGCAACAAGCCGGAGTGCATGACGCTGTTCCCGCGCGAAGCCTACCCCGGCAAGGGCCGCTACGCCTGTGTCCGCTGGAAGGCGCTCCCGGTGCGCTTCAACCTCGATAACGGCACCTTCTCGATACCGGTGGACACCGCGCAGAGAACCTTCAGCGGCAAGCTGTGGGAGAACGTCGAAGCCTTCAAGGCCGTGCTGGCGTGCATGTCAGCGACGCCGCCCAACCTGGCGACTGGGGTGATCGAAAATCCGTTCGAGCGCCAAGTGGCCTACGAGCAGCACGCCGTCGCGTTGCAGGACAATCCACTGTGGGGAGCCTTCGGGTGAGCGAAATGACCGACATTCTAAAAGAAGCGCGCCGTCGCCTGAACGAGGCGACTACAAAGACCAACGGGTCGTTCCCTTGGGAAACCCCTGAACTGACCCGCGAGAATGCGGGACCGCTTGAAGCCATGTGCGCCCTGCTGGAAGAAATGGCCGCGCTCCGGCAGCAAGTCAGCGACACGATATTGGAGTATTTTGATGGCGGCCTGCCCGAGGACGCGGTCGGCTTCTTTCACCCTTTCATCATCGGCGAGCCCGACCCCTTGGTCGAGGCGCTGAAGGCTACCGGCGACGACGAAGCCGAAGAACGAGCGTGGCGGCTGCGGGCGCAGCTTGCCTCTCTGGGCTACGAGGTCGGGAAGAAGCCTTCCTGCGCAACGCCCATCACACTGGACAATGAAAGGAAGAACTATGACCGACGCCAACTGCGCGCCTGACCGCCCCACCGGCACTCGCGCCGTAGTCGTGGTTGACCGCGGCTGGATTTTCGCCGGCGACGTTACCCGCGAGGACGGCCGCATCCGCCTGGCGAACGCACTGCACGTCTTCAAGTGGGAAAGCATCGGCTTTGCAGGCATGATCGCAGACCCGAAGGCTGCCAAGGCCGACCTTCGCGAGATTGCTAACGTCGATATACCCGCTGGGGCCGAAGTGTTCTGCGTTCCGGTGGGCGACAATTGGGGGCTTGAATGACCCCCGCCACCTTCGCGCCCATCGGCACCGGTGACGGTGACGGTTCAGGTGCCGGCGACGGCGCCAGCTACAGCGACGGCGCTGGCTACGCCGATGGTGCCGGATACAGCAACGGGCACGGTAACGGCTACGGTAACGGCTACCGCTTCGGTTACGGTTACGCCGATGGCTTCGGGGCAGGCTTTGGCACTGTCAGCAATTCGCTGGGCTTGCGGGGAGCCAGCCATGACTGAGGCGCGCGAACTGATCGACAAGGCACACCGCGAAATGGATGTGTTCGAGCGCACTGGCGCAATGACCTCACGCCAGCTGATCCAGCTGGCCGAGAGCCAGGTCGCGGAGATTGAGCGGCTGCGGTGGGCGCTGTCCCTCTACGCTTCATGGGGTGTCGTATGCCCGCAGACCGACGAGGCCATCTGCGAGGACGGCGGTGAAATCGCCCGCGCAACCCTCAGTGATTGGAAGTCGGCAGTCGGGAATTTGGGAGCCAGCCATGACCAGTGAAATCCACCTCACGCCCACCGGCCATGCCAAGGACTGTGGCTGGCACGTTGACCAGTATCCGTGGGAATGCACCTGTGGGTTCATACCGAGGAAGAAAGCAATGGACAACCTGATCGCGCAGGATGCCGTCCTGGTTGACCTGGCAGCGCCGGATCGCCTGCTCGAATGGCTGCCCACAGATGGTCAGAGTTGGGGCCAGCATGAGCGCGACGTTTCCGAAGTGCTCGGCATACTCGATGCCATAGCGGAGAGGGCATCTGCCCGCGCCGAACAAGATGCCGAACTCGCCAAGTTCAAGGCGCTGGCCGAGACGCTGGCGCATACTTTGAGGCAGATGCGGTCCTACGGCTGCCCTGTGTGTAATGGGGACTGCGGTAGTGCCAATCCGCCCGTTATCTCTTGCCCTATGAGCCAATGCGACGAAGTCCTGCGTCAATACAAGGGAGCCCGCGATGCCAATTGAGCAGATCGACATGGACGCTGCGGCACGGCTCAACGGTGCCGCCAACTGGGAAATATGGAAGTTGTGCCGTCCGCTTGACGGAGACTGGCAGTATCTCTGCGCGAAAGACTTTGCTCACCACCGCCACCAAGCATGCGCTCCACTGCTGGCCGAGATTGCCAGGCTGTCCGAGGCGCTGTCAGCGATCGCAGACGGCGAAGGTGACGCGCAAGACATTGCCCGCCAGACACTCGCAAGAGAGGAAGACAAGTGAAGTCCGCACCCCAGTTCAAGCTAATCCAGATCAAGCGCGCCCTCGACGAGGGCTGCCATGTGTGGATCTGGATCACCGGCATCCGCCACTCGATCTACGTCACGGCGATCACCGAGCAGCTGGATCACTCCGTGGTCCTGGCCGCCAACTTTACCGACAGCTTCACCGTCGCGCCCGAGGACATCCTGGCGGTGCGCACTCAACCCGTCGCACGGGATATTGCGTAGGTGGCATCGCGGGCCTAACCAAACACACATGAAAGAGGAGCCAGAAATGAACATGGTGGACGACCCCAAGCCCAAGGCTGAACTGCGTGACGAGGATCTCCACGAGTTCCGCATCGTCGAGAAGGACATGAGCCGCAGCCAGCAGACGACCATCATCCTGATGGCGCTGGCGCTGATGGGCGTCCTCTACCTGATCTACCAGGAAACGCGGATGGACCCCAACTCCCCCTATGCGAAGTGCCAGCGCCTGTTCTGGACCGACCGCGCCTGCGTCAACGAAGTCCTCAACGAGCGCCTGCGCTACATGGGCATCTAACCCAAGGTCGAGTGGTCATTGCCCATTCGACTTTTGCGCGGTGTGCGCTACTAATGACACACACAAACCGGAGACAAAGCAATGAGCGATCTTATCAGCCGCGACGCGCTGCTTGAGGCAGTGAGGTCCGGGACCAATCCCATCGACGCGATAAGCCGCGCACCAGTGGTTACCCCGCAGGTCGTTGCCAACATCAGCGGCGGGGTGCTCCAGGGCGCCAGCTGCGATTACCGGGTGGACGTTTACTGCCTCGACTTCGACACTGGCTGCCTGGATGACCACAGCACCGGCGTGATGATCGACGGTTCCGATGCCTACCGCTACCAGTGTGGTGCCGCGATCGAGCCGCACTTCGTCTCCGAAGTGGTCGAGGCCGAGGAAGTCTACCTGCTCACTGGCGACCCGGTCGAGGAGGACGCCTGATGCCCCGCTACACCGTGGACGTGAAGGCGTTCATCACCGTCACCGTTGAAGCGCCAGACGAGAACGCGGCGCGCAAAGCGGCAGACCATTACGTCGAAACCAGCTGCTCGCCCAGCGAAGATGAAGTCACCGCGTGGGAAATCATCATGAAGGACGAAGGTGAACCCGCCTGGCCGGTGAGCGCCGGCGAGTTCTGCGTCGATGGCTTCAGCGAGGTGGAGGAGGAAGAGGAATGAAAACCTTTTGCTTCGAGGCGCGCTACCGCGACTTCGACGGCGGCGGCCGCTGCGATATTGTCATTGCGCCCAACCGCGACGCGGCGCTCAAGCTGGCGGCATACGAGGTCATTACCGACAATTGCTGGGACGAAGACCCGGAGCGCTTCACCTCCTACGGGAGCCTGATCGACTGGTATCACGAGGAACTGGAAATCCTCCACGAGTGGGGCGATCTGGAAGGGCGTGCGTGTCCCAACTGCACCGCGCACAATCACTTCGACACCGGCGCCCTGCTCGGCCACGGCACGATCTTTGAGTGCAGCACCTGCCACTACCAGTGGGTGCCGCTGGGCAAGAAAGTGACCAGCGAGCAAATCATGGATGCGACAAAAGCGTTGGCCGAAGTGCTGGCGTTCGAAGCCAACATGTTCACCAAGGAGAACGCGGCGTGAAGTTTTACCGCGCCAACACCGAAAGCGGCCCCCGTCTCGAAAGCACCCAGGCCGAGGCCAAGGCCCTCGACCCCAACTTCGAGCGCATCGACATACCCACCGACCATGACGGGCTCAAAGCCTACGTCCAGGCGCTGTGGGACGAGAACCATCAGCTTCGACAGGGCGGCGTTGTCTCCGTGGTGCCGCCGGTCGGAGAGCTTCCCGAGGGGCATGAGGAGCAGGCACCAGCCCCCCTCCCGACTGTTCCCGCTCCTCGGGAAGCGCCTTACACAACGCAGGCGATCAGCTTCGAGGATGGCTTCGCCGCCATGCCCCTCGCGCTCCAGCTGCACTACGCTGCCCTGGCGCTGGAGAACGCCCGCACCGCGATCAAGCCGGTCAAGCTGAAGATCGAGGAGGCAGCGTGAGTGCGGCGCCGAAGCCCTGCCCCTTGTGCGGTCAGGTGAAAACGAGCGCTGCACCTGCGCCCAGCGACCCCCAGCGTCCCTACCGCGACAAGGTGCGGCGCATGACGAGGAAGATCAGCTATGTCCGCTAGTCCCAAGTCCAACCCCTACACCGTGATCTTCTACGTGGACGGGGACTATGCCGTGGAGACGTTCGTCGAGCGCGTCAAAGCTGCCAATCCGAGCGCCGCTTTTGACGCGGCAGTTCAGCAGGCTATCGACCATCGCCGCACCTCCACGGGGCGCTCGTTGTCAGAGTCGGACTATAAAGCTGCCACCGAGATAGCGATATTCGAGGGCAGCCCGTCGTTCGCGCATTGACGATAATGCGTGGCCCGCCCAAGACAGGGCATGCCCAGCATCGTTCAGCAGCGGCTCATCCGCCGCCAGATCATCGAGATAATTGCCGCCCCGCTGGAAGGGGCCGCGAAAGAGGCTTTCCTCGCCGATGCCGAGGCAGCGCTCAACCGCCAGCTTCCCCTCCCCAATCGCACCCAGCGCCGGGCCAGCTTCCACATCGTTCGCTGACACAACCCACCGCTTGCCCGCTTGCGCGCCTCTAACTGCATGTGTAATGACACAACAGCGACTAGAGATTCGCAAGTAGGAGAAAGAATATGGCTACCCGTTCACGGATCGGCATCAAGCGCACCGACGGCTCGCTCGAACTGATCTACTGCCACAGCGACGGTTACTTCGCCCACAACGGCCGGATGCTCCACGAGCACTGGCAGAGCCAGGCCAAAGTAGAGGGCATGATCGCCAGGGGCGACATGTCGGTGCTCGGCGAAGTTGTCGGCAAGAAGCACGACTTCAACTGGGTGATGAACTTCCCGGAGACTGCCGAAGGCCACATCGACTGGGACGGCGTGCGGGCTGACCCTCGCCACAAGATGTGCCTCTTCTACATGCGCGATCGCGGCGACAAGGAACTCTACTCCCAGCGTTTCAGCAACCTTGAGGCTGCCGCGGAGATCTTCGAGGAATACCTCTACCTGTGGGACGAGACGCGCGACGCCTGGATCGGCTGTCAGACGCCGTGGCAGTGCAACCCCGCCTCGCTCGACTGGTATCTCCTCTCGGATCTCGCCGAGATCAAGTTTTACGACGAGGACATCCACAAGGTGCCGACCACAACCTACCACAGCGCGGCATCGCAGATCATCGACGCCACCCCGACGGTGATGGATAAGATGGTCGAGGGGCTGCACCAGTTCTGAAGCCATTTGCTTCCACCCGGCGCATGTTACATGACACACCTGCAACGCAACAAGACTGCAAGGAGAAAGTCAATGGGACGACTGGTATTCAAGATTGATGAGACGCTGCGCTCCATCGTCGAGCATGCCGCCAGCCATGCGCCGGGCACCTGCTATGGCGAGCCGATCGAGCGCCACTCGGTGTTCCTGGTCAAGGATCGCGGCGTCTACCTAATGAGCGCGGCGGCCGAGAGCCAGAAGACTGGCAAGCAGGCCCCGGAGGACGTCGTGGTGGTCAAGTATGCCGAGTTCCACGACCCCAAGCAGGGCGAGACCTGGGACTTGGACCGCCTGGTCTGCGGTGGTGACGACTTCGCCGAGCCGATCGACGTGTCGGCGTTCCAGGCAGCGATCAACGAGGGCGCACAGGAGATTATGATCGACCTCACCGCCACCTCCCTCAGCGTGAAGTCGCGCTGATGGCCAAGATGCTCCGCACGGTCGTAATCGACCCCTACGCGCGCACGGTTTACGAGCGCGAAATCGAGGACACCTTGAGCGCCTACTACGAGGTGATTGGCTGCCAGCTGGTCGAGCCGTTCTACCCGTTCACGGATAGCGGCCACCACTTCATCTACGTCGATGAAGAGGGCTTGATGGGCGGCCAGTCCTGCGGCTTCGCGATGGGTGAGCACTACAAGGTCATGGGGCGCGGTATCGTCCTGCGCGAAGGTCGAAATGGCAACACGCTGGGCGCCACCATGACCGTCGAGGAGGTCCGCGCACATATCACCGGCTGGCTCGGTGAGCCCGATGTTGACGTGGACGAACTGGTCGAAGGCGAGATCCTGCACAGCAATCCGTTATTCGGACACTTCGGGTGATCGCCGCGACATATGTGCCCTTGCTGAAACCCCAGTTCTGTGCGACTTTGTGGAATGGGGTTTTACCAGCAACAGGGGGCCCGCGGATGGATGCCGTGGCCATGACAAAGCGTCTCTACTCGGTGTGGAACAGGAACTACAAGGCGTGCCTCGTCGTGGCTGACAGCCCCGAGGAAGCTGTAGGTCTGTGCCTGAAGTCTGGGCACATCAGAAAGGCGCATCTATTCCGCAAGTTCGAGGACATGACCGACCGCCACACGGCAGAGGGAAGTCCTGGCATCGACAGCCTCAAGGCGCTGCTCGAAGGTTCCACCAGCGGGATAGTTCTCCAGAACGCAGAAGGGCTCTGGGCCCTGGCATGACGGATTAAGCATCGCTTCACCGTTGCCCACTTTGCATTTGTCGAGTCATGCGCTATGACACACATGCAAAACGGAGCAGCGCAATGAAGATTTCCCTCACTGACAAGCCCATCGCGCTCAAGGCCGAACGCCTGGCCCGCGCACACCACGAAGGCGTGAAGCGCAAATACACCGGCGAGCCCTACATCGAGCACCCGATCCGTGTCGCCGAGAAGCTGCTATCCTTCGGCATCGTGACCGAGCGCTTCCTCGCCGGGGCGCTGCTGCACGACTGCCTGGAGGACGAGAACCTCTTTGGCACGATGCTGCACCCCTCGGAGATTGAGAAAATCTCCCGCACGGTCCTCACCGACGTGAAGTTCCTTACCAGCCCCGGCGGCAAGAACCGCGCCGAACGCAAGGCGCGCTACCGCGACCAGATGGCTCAGGCGCACCTCGGGGTGAAGGCGATCAAGTGCGCCGACATCATCGACAACGTGACGGGCATCGTCGCGCTCGATCCCCAATTCGCCTCGCTCTACATCGAGGAGCAGCGCCTGATGCTGAACGCCCTCAAGCCGACTGGCCAGACCGTCACCAATTACGTGAGGATCTGGAGCGCGGCGTCGGAAGCCTGCCTCCAGGAGACAATCGAGTTGGCCCACCTGGACCGCGAAGATCGCCAGCAGCGTGACGTGAAAGCCGAGCGCGCGTTCCTCGCTGCCGTGGCAGAAATCGAGCGACGCCATGCGGATGACATGCGCGCGTTCGGGCTGTTCTAGCCATTTGCATCCGGGGTCGCGCTGCGACACATTGCGAATCGAACAAGCACACACGCACACAGGAGCATATATGCCACATCAAAGCTGTAGCCAGGGACCAGGAGTTGTTGGCGCCAGCGCACGATGAAGCTGCGCCGCCTTGAAGTCGCCGCCTACGCCAGCGTAGCCGCGGCAGTCAGCTTGGTCGCCTTCCCGCTGAGCCTGGCCGTGGGCCTGCTCGGTTGGGCCAGCCTGTGGCCGGCCGCAGCATTCGCCGCGGTGCTGGTTGCCAGCGGTGCAGCGATCGAGTGGGCAAACACACGATAAGTATTCGCCACTTGCGTCCATGCTGCATTGCTCATAACACACACTTACCGGTCGCGGTTGACCGACAAAGAGGAGATTGACGATGTTCCAGGGTTTTGGTTCGCGTGAAGGCTACCGCCTCATCACCGAAGATATGCTGGCGGCGCTTGCGCCGATCGAAGCGAAGTATGGGGTCAAGTTCGCGACCGCTGGCGGAACGCTCGGCACCTCCGACATGCTGGTGAAGCTGAAGGTGGAAAGCACCGACCCGACTGCGGTGGACAAGGCCGCTGCCCAGGAGTTCGCCCGTCAGTGCCGCTTCTACGGTCTGGAACCCGAGGACTACGGTGCGGAGTTCACCATGGGCGGCGTTCGCTACCGTCTCACGGCGATCAAGTCCTCGCGCCCCAAGTATCCGCTGTGCGCCGAGAGCCTGCGTGACGGCCGCACCTACAAAATGACCACCGCTGGAGTGGTGGCGCAGGTTGTTGCTGGGCGCGCTGCCCGCCGCGCAGCCGAAGCAGCTGCCATCCGCGCAACGCCCGACACCGCGAAGTTCGCCGGCACGGGGATGTTCTGATGGCTGAAGAGACCCCCATCCGCATGTTCCGCGTGGACGTGAACATCGTCGGCACCGCCTACATCTTCGCCGAGAGCGAGGAGGCAGCCCGCCGCCTCGTAGTCACCGACCTGATCAACGTCGGCGAGGAAGTCTGCGAAGGCGGCATCGTGGACGGCACCCCGTTCGAAACGATCATGGAAAACATGCGCGAGTGCGACGAGAAGGCGCGCGTCACCCTCTCCCCCGCGATCACCATCGTCGGCCCGTGTCTCGACGACGGCGACTTCGCGCTTGAAGAGGATGACCTGTAATGGACATCGCCAAGATGCTCACGCTCTCCACGGTGCATGTCACCAAGGAGACGAGCCTGCTCCTCGACGCCTACCTGGCCGCACCGCAGGACGGGGTGAAGCCGGAGTGCGACTTCGATGGGCTCTCCATCTACCCGAAGGGCGAGTATGGCTGGTTCTTCTACATTCACGACGCCTTCGATGATCCTGAAGCCGCGGCCAAGCTGCCCACGGATCTGATCGAGGTGGTCAAGTTCGCCAGGGGCTGGGGCTGCGACTGGCTCTGCCTCGACTGCGATGCTGGCGACGTAGACGAGCTCCAATCCTATGAGTGGTAGCGCCATCTTCGTCGCGCTGGCGCTCGCCGCCTACGCCTGGTCAGAGCGATCTGCCATCAACCTGCTGATCTTCGCCAGCGTCCTCACGGTGCTCGGCGCGGGGTCGGACTTCGTTCACGATCACGCCGTGGACATCGTGCTGTCGCTCGGCCCCGCCTACTTCGTGTGGTTCAAGCGCTGGCACGGAAAGCCGGAAGACGAGCAGTGATCGACTGGAACCTGCCGCTGCGCCTCGTCGCGACGAAGCGCCAGGTCTACTTGGTCTATCGTTGCGACAAGTCAGGCTGGGTGCGCGTGGGCCTGGATGATCAGTGGGGCAGCGGCGGCGTCAGCTTCAACAAAGATGGCAGCCGCCTTCCCGGTTTCGCTTACGCGCCCGGCTGGGAAGAGGTCGAGAACTTCGATCCTTTGGCTGAACTGATGGCCGAGGCCAAGATCGTGGTCGATACCCCCGACGCCAGGAAGCGCCGGGCAGAGATCAGCGAAGCGGTCGCCGACAATCCCCTGTTTGGAATGTTCTGATGCGCTGCTGCGTCACCATGCACCGCACGATGCTTGGCTGGTGCGCAGCGGTGGTCGCACAGCGCGTTGGGCAGGTGCTTGCTGGTCGGTGGTCGCAAAATCAGTCCACGCGCTCAGAGACGCTTAAAATCGAAAGGTGAATGCCATGAAGGTTTACATGATCCAGCGCAGCACCGAGGACGGTGACAGCCTCGACCTGTTCGTGGTCGCCGAGAACCGCGACCAGGCGGTCGATCTGTGGCGCGAATGGGACATGGTCAAGGACTTCAACGTCCTCGAACCTGACCGAGTGTGGGAACTGCCCTACTCTCTCGATGATCGCTGCGACACACCGCGCCGCCTCGACTGGTGGGACGAGGTCACCGTTTGCTTCACTGGCGCCGGGACGATTGGCAGCCGCAAGGTCACCCGCGACGAGTGGCAGCGCCTCGCGGCTGCATCCGGCTTCAGCTACACCGAGAAGGCCGAGCAAGCCGACATCCTGGTCGCCTCGCGCTTCGACACGACCAAGGCGGTCAAGGCCGCGGCGCGCGGGGTGAAGGTTATGACCTATCAGGAATTCCACACCCAGTGCCTGGGCATCCCGGTCAACGACCCGTGGGAGCTCGCCGAGGAAAAGCGCCAGGCCGCTGCTGAACGAGTAGCCGAGAAGCGCGCCGCCCGCGCTGCTGCCGACAAGAGCCTCGATGAAATGCGCGAGAACCCACTGTTCGGTCTGTTTTAGCCATTTGCTTCCACGCAGCGAGTCACCGATAACACACATGCAGCAACGGTGCTGCGACGGAGAAAGACATGAGCCACAAGGTCACGATCCTGTGGGGCGCGGTGCCGGAACCCGGTGACCAAGCCACCACCTACGAGTTCGCTACCCAGGCGGAACTCGACGCCTTCCTGCTCGGCGTGGTCAACGCCGGCGGCTACCTCAATTACAGCCACGAGGCCGAAGGCTTCACGGTGCCTACCGAGGTGAACGCCTACGAAGCCTATTTCGAGCAGCGCGGGGTGGCGTTGTGATCGACCCGATCCGCCAGGCGATCGAACACGCCAATCGCGAGGAGCATGGCGGCGCTGGCTACACGCTGCTGGTTCGCCTGGTCAGCGGCAGGCATGTCGAGGTGGTCGCGTCCTACGCCGATGGAAAGCTGGTGCTGCGGCGCTGGCTGGGTGGGGACGACCCCCACGGCGATCAAGTCTTCTTCAACCCCGCCAACGTCGAACAAGTGGAGATTCTCTGGTGAGCCAAGTCGAAGTCAAACCCCGCCGCCGCGCCGGCAGCGCCGACGTTTTCGAGCGCCGCTATGGTCCGGTGGACTCCCCCGATGGGAACATGATCTGGGAGCACAAAGATCTTCCCAAGGACATCGAGGAACGAAACGTCTGGACGCTCGTTGACTGTGACGGGACGCTCTACGTGGTGCCTGGCTACCACACGGTCAACTACTTCGGCCGCGTGGTCACGGAACGCCAGTGGAGCGACGTGGAAGAAATGAACCCAGGCTACGTCTGGTGAGGGGGAAAATCATGAGAGGCTTCGTAAAGGCCGCGCTGGTTCTGGCACTCGCAGCAACCTCCACCCCGGCGATGGCGCGGGTCACCGAGGTAATCCCCTTCGATACGGTCAAGGGGTGGAACATCCGCTATTCCGAGGGCAGCACCGCCTGTCATATGAGCAAGACTGACCTGGGCAGTCCATTCGGCATCGTCCTGGCGTTTGGCTGGGACGCCGAGCAAGACATGGCGACGGTGATCTTCGCGACCAAGAACGAGGGCCGCAAGCTGGCTGACAACGGCACGGCAGTGGGCATCGAACTGTTCGACAATGGGGATAGCCTGCGCCCCAATAAAAGCTGGCAGCTGCCCAGCGCCCAAATCAACATCAACAGCGGCAATGTGTTCTTCACCGGATCATTCGCCGATGGCAGCGCCTTCCTTGATGATGTGCAGAAGTCCGACGCCTTCGCCCTGCGCAGCAACGCGGGGCTGTTCATCGGCGGCTTCACGCTCGATGGGATCGCGGCAGCTGTCCCACGGCTACGCCAGTGCGCCGAGAGCCAGCTGCGCATGTGGGGCGCGAAGTAGCACTGCCCATTTGCTTCCATCACACCGCGCTCGTAACCTGCAAGCAGTTGAAAGGAAGGACATTTATGAAGCGATTTGCGAAAGCTGCCTTGCTGCTTGCGGCAAGCCTCGGTGCCGCCCCGGCGGTGGCGGCCACCGAGTTGGAGGTTTACGACACCTATGGGCGTTACACCATCATCAAGCCGAAGGAAGGGGCCAACGTCTGCATGTTGGTCGGCAAGGACGGCAGCATGGAGTTCAACCTCCTGCGCGCCCCCAATGGTTCGGTGTTTGGCTTCACACTCCCGCCGTCCGAGATCCTGCTGACCAGCGGCGGCAAGGTCAACCTGTCGCTGATGATGTTCTTCATGGAGAACGGCGAGAAACAGTCCGTCGTGATCGACCGCGCCTTCAACGCTACCAGCCTAAAGAGAGGCGACACCCAATACTCGATCATGCTCAAGTCCACGGACGATTACCGGCGCTTCGCGGACGCCTACCTGATGGGCGTGAAGAATGGCACGGAGGTCGTGTTCGCATGGGACTCGCGCGACCTGCGCCCAGCGATGCGCCTGCTCTCCGAGTGCGCTGGCATCATCAACGATCGCCTCTAACCCGCTGCATTGCCCACTTGCGTCCGCGCTACGTGTATTCTAAACGACATACATGCAGCGCGGTCGCGGTGACAGCGCTAGAGAAAGGGAATGCGATGAAAACGATCCAGGATCACATCGACGCGGCTTATCCCACCGGCAACCAGCGCGACGCTGGCTTCCTCCGCGAGCAGGACTACCAGGGCTGCGCCGACCTCGATGCCAGCTACGCACGCAAGTGGCTCGAAGATCGTGGCTACGAGGTGATCGCCAACGGTGACCTCGGCACCAACGGGATCGCCGTGACCAAGTGCGGCTGGAACCTCTCGACCAACGGCTTCGTCTACTACGACCCGCACGCCGCGCTGCGTCACGTCGCCGAACTCCAAGAACGCCAGGGAGCCTGACATGAAGCGGACCTTCATCGCCTATACCGACCCCGGCCACGGCTGGCTCAAGGTGCCAGCTGCCTCGATCAAGGAGGTGGGCCTCAAGGCCGCGGACTTCTCGGTCTACTCCTACATTGACCAAGGCCACATGTTCCTCGAAGAGGACTGTGACGCCGGCAAGTTCCTCGACGCCTTCGCGCGCACACATGGGCAGGAAGCCAAGCACACGGTGCGCTCCTGCAATGGCCATTCCCGCGTTCGCTACAAGTGGAGCAACACGCCGGAAGCCGCCCGCTACTTCGTCCCAGAAATCGCATAGGAGACTGAAATGCCAAGATATTACGTGCATCGCTACGACGTGATACGGATCAAGGTGGCAGTCGATGCCGAGAGCCAGCTGGAAGCCATGAAGGCGGCCGACGAGTTCCTGTCTTATAGCTCCAACTACCCCATCCACGAGCACAGCATCGCCAGCACCTACGAGGGCGAGATTGCCAAGGTCGAGGAGCGCGGCGTGCCCTGCTTCATGCATTACGAGCAGGCCGAGGAAGTCACCGGCTATCTGGTCGATGAAGCGGGTGACGAGGAGTATGCCAACAGCATCTACTACAACGCCGAGTTCGAACCGGAGGTGGCGCCATGAGCCTTCACATCACCACCTACGTCATGCTTGGCGTGATCCTGCCCTACCCCGGCTACTTCGATGACGAAGCCGCCGAGAAGCTGTTCGAAGATCATGGCTGCGGCTACTACGACACCGAACTGCCCGATGGCGTCGCGGTGATCGGCGACCATATGGACGGCAACTGGTGCGCCGTGGGCAAGGTCTACGCACGGTCGCGGGCTGGTGACAACGGTGCGCTACCACACACGGTCAGCATCCCAACCACCACAGACAAAGCTGCCGTGGCAGAGATCGCGGCGTTCATCACCGAGCATGGCCTCAACCAGGACAAGCTGGGTTACAAGATCGGTTGGCATGTCGTGGTGCAATACAGCTGAAGCCACTTGCGTCCGTCAAAGGTGCATAGTAAACGACTCACACACGGTCAGCGGTTGACCGACGAGGAGTGATGCACATGAAGATGGACAAAATCTGGATCGTCAAGGGTCAGACCAGCGGGTTCGTCGAAGGGCAGCCCGGTGGTCTGACCGAGTGGCAGTTCTCCGATGGGGAGCCGGGCGAACGTGGCTACTCCGAGGACTACACCTGCCTCACCCAGGGGCTACTCGAACACCTGGGCACCCCGCTCGACCTCACGCACGCCGACTTCACCGCCGACGAGCAGCGGATCTTCGACAACTTCATGCGGCGGCACGGGCAATGACCGACAAGCGCCACCCCACCCGCCAGAACCCGGTCGCGCGCAGCCTGCGACTGGTCGGCCGCACCCGCAGAATCCCAGACAAGCGCAGCCGCGCGGCTGCTCGTAACGCCAAGAAGCAGATGGAGAACAGCCATGAGTAGCGAGAACCAACGTGATGGTTGGCACCACTACGCCACCGGCGACAAGGAAACCCGCGCCTGGTTCGAGCGGCAGTGGGCGATCTGGCCGCAGCGCGCCGACCAGCGCTACACCACCAACACGTCCTTCCACTACGGCGCCGTGCAGGCATTCCGCGCCGAGCATGGGCGCGACCCGGTCATGTCCACGGGCCTGCGCAGCTGGGTCGCCTACCTCGATCGGGACGACGGGCAAGAAACGCAAAGCCAGAATTTCAATTAATTGCCCATTTGCGTGCCAACAGGACGCATTGTAACAAGAACACATGCAGCGCGGTGCTGCGAGGAGAAACCACATGGCACTGATCACCCAAGAGGGCGATACCGATTTCATTGCCCACCTTGTTCCCGACGAACCCGGCGTGTGGCTCACAGTGGGCAAGTGGAGCCTCTACATCAAGCGCACTGCCGACGGCGTGATCGTCGATGGCTACCCGCTCGGGCAAGAAACCAGCGAAGCCGTCTCGCTCCAGCTGTGGGACGCCGACCTGGAGGAAAGCCAGTGAACCCCAGGCTCGATCACATGCTCCAGCGGGAACTGCCCGAAGTCGCCAAGGAATACGTGGAGACGCTCCGCGGCGTTCCCAATGCCCATGGTCAGCACCGTCACCCGGTCTATGGGATGTCGCATTCCATGCTCTACCTGATGCACGTCGTCTATGGCGTGGACCCCGCCAACGATGCGATCACTGCGGCGCTAGGGGGCAAGAACTGATGGGAAAGACCTATACCGGCTACCTCGGCGGCTTTGACCACGCCTGGAAGAATCCCCCCGCACCCTTCAACTCCGACTTCGACCCAAAAGCCAAGGATCGGTTCGAGGCCGTCACCGACAGCATGGAGCGCGATGGCTATTACGCCGATCACACCCGCGAGGAGTGCAAGGCAGAGTGGCGTCGGCGCTACGAGCATCTGAAAGCAGAAGGCCAATGACCGGCCCCAGCGATCCGCCGAAGTTCACTCCCTACCACGAGGACAATTACGGTCCATGGATCAGCAACGCGGGCAATACCCTGCACACCGCCCCCAATGTGCCCGACGCCCACCCGCATGACGTGGTGATGGTGCATCTGCGCGATGGCGACGCCAACCAGAACTACCTTGGCTGGTTCGTCTGGGACGACACCGGCCACCAGTCCGACGACATTCTTGGGTTCCGCTTCCTCGCCACGCATCCCCACTACAAGCAGGCAGCCCAAACCCCGATCGACACCGCGGCGCTCGCCGACCATCCGCTCTATGGGCTGTTCGCATGAGCAGACCCACGGGCACCTGGGGCAGCCATCCGATCCGTCTGCCAGACAACACCACCACACCGCCGCTGCCAATCCGCCGGCGCACCAAGTGTGGCAGCTACTTCGCCATGATAGACCGCCGCCGCCAGACGGTGATCCGCAATCCTGATGGCACTTTCACGCTCGACCATTGCCCGCTTGCGTCCAAGCGGAGTGCAAGCTAGATAACACACATGACGAGCAGCGGTGCTCACCCAGAGAAAGGTTGACCAATGAAGCCAATCATCCACCCGTCGCTGACCGCGATCCTTCGCGGAGTGCAAGCAAAGGCTGCCGAGGGAGGCAACCTGCCAGGGGTGCCCGATAACATCGCGGCGCTGTTCTACGACATTGTCGAGGACATCCAGGATCTGCTCGCCAGCCCCGCCATCACCGGAGAAACCAAGGAGCAAACCCCATGCTGACCATCCTCACCGAACGCACCCGCAGCCGCTTCTTCGCCTGGCTGCTGGGCATGGCCGAATACCGCCTCGGCTTCACCTGGGCTGACCCCATGCGCCGCAAGATCAATGGCTGGTATACCGAACTGGACGACGCCTACGACCGTGGCCGCGCCCTCGCCCACCGCATCTTCAACTGGGAGTGACCACCATGGAACGATTCCTCATTACCTACGGTGCCGACAACGACATGGTGACGTTCGACGCCGACAGTCCCGCCCACGCGGTCGAGCAGTTCACCAGCTGGGCGCCGGTAAGCCCGCACGCCGAGGATAACCGCAGCGCGATCACCGGCGTGTCGGTCCTCGTCGCCGTCAACCCGGTTGAGGAAGGCATCGGTTACGCCCATAGCCCAGACGGCAGCTGGTTCGGCCTCGATGCCCTCGAAGTGACCTTCGTTCCCGAGGAGTTCGTGCAGCAAGCCGACGACGTCGAGGATTACCTGTTCAACGGCGGTATGGCCGCGTTCATCGCAGACCTGGAGGCTAACCCCCAATGAACAAGCACACCCCTGGCCCGTGGGACTGGCAGGATGGCCGCCTGATCGGTGATCTGAATGGCGATGGCCCAGACGTTTTGGCAATCGAGGAGACCGGCGGTGACTATGGAGCCAGCCATATCCAGACGAGCGACGCCGACGCCTGCCTGATCAAAGCCGCCCCCGACATGCTGGCGACCCTGCAATACGTCCTCGACGCCCATGAGTTTGACGGTGCCCTGACCCTGGGAACCGCAGCACTAAGCCCGGCGATCCGCGACAAGATCAAGCGGACGATTGCCCAGGCCAAGGGAGAACCCCAATGACCGACAACTTCATCGCCGTCGCCTTCGGCGTCCTGGTGGTGTATCTCGCCGGCCGCGCGCTCTACACCATGGGTTACGCCCAAGGTTATGACGACCACCGCGAAGGCAAGCGCCGCCGCTACAAACGAGAGGACTGACCCGCGATGCCCATGACTTCGATTACCACCCACGGAGATATCCGCATCATCATCGAGGACGCCGAGGGTAATGCCCTGATGATCGACGCGATGGATGGCAAGGTCGGTGTCGGCGAGGGTGACAAGCTGGGCAGCAGTGTGATGGAGATCGACCTGCACGGGCTGAAAATGCTCAAGACCTGGCTCGACGCGGCGATCCCGAACCTAGAGCGGCTCGAAGCGTTGAAAGCCACTCGCGACAAATCGCAATAAGCCCCGACCAAGAGCAAAGCCCTATACCACCGAGCGGTGTGATAGGCATGAGCAGTAAGCCATCCATGAGGGAAGCAGACCCCGTGGGTGGCTTAGCCATATGAGCGATACCGGAGATAACTCGACCCATGGGAGAGAGCATTCCCCATAGAGAAGCATCGCCTCATGGAGTGTCTTTCCTCATGGCACATGGCACCCCTTCCTCCATGGATCACCCTCCCCTCATGGAGTGTCTTTCCTCATGGCACATGACACCCCTTTCCTCATGGGAGCTCGTGGGGTGTGTGGTGAGGATCAAGACCAGGGGATTTCGCGCGCCGAGAGCGAAAACACTGCCTCGCGCATATCCACGCTACCATTAGCCCCATGAAATCCAAGCATTCTGCCCCGCCCATGGGCCAAGCACGCCATGCGCCACGGACTCCTCGGAGTGTAGCACTGCACTAACACACCCATACAGCCACGGTTGCAGGCATCCCCATGGCCCCGCTTGGCCAAGGTTGCGCGTGGGTGTATTATTCTTACAATACACTTCCCCAATGTGTCGCTAATGTGGATTAAAAATTATCCGGTCCTCATGGAACCACGCGACCCATCAGAGGTTAAGCCCCATTGGTTTGTCCGGGCGTCTTAACCCTATGACCCCGGAATACGTCCAGGCAAACCCCTGTCACGCGAGGTGGCAGGCAAACTTGGGGCTCCGCGGGGGCTAAACGGCTCATCCATAACCGCCCGCGGAGTCCACCCTTTTGCCATGGCGCATGAAAAGTCATTGCCATGGATCAATCAAGCCATGAGCCCCATGCAGCCAGGAAGCCACCTGCCCCATGGGGAAACGTATCCCCAACACCCGAGAGGGTTGGCCGTTCCATGGGCGCCCATGGGAAGAGGGTCTCCTGTGGCCAGGAGTATCCCGCGCTCCGGCATTCCCAGGCATTCCCAGACAGTCCATGCGCTCCAGGCACGCACGAAGCCACTTGCACGCCGTGCGTGTGTCGTCTAACACAACATCAACAGCGGTCGCGGTGACTGCTAGAGACAAGAACCAGGAATTTCGCCCATCATGCTGCTCACCCCCAACCAGCTGGTCATGCTCGCCGACTGCCTCGATGCCGGGTTCGAAGCCTGCGAGATCAACCATGTCGAGAATGGCGGCACCAACACCGAAGCCGACATTCTCCAGCTGACCCGGCTCGAAGATGCCCTGCGCACCCTTGCCCGCCGCGGGGTCGCAGCCGAACTCAAGCTGGCCGAGAAAGGCCCGGCGAGCCTGCTAGACGGCGGCATCCTGCACGCCGAGCCCGAGATCGAGTGGCTCTCCCCGGTCAATGACGAGGATCTCCCGCCGGTTGACCGCTAGGGGCAACGCACCCATATAGACCAGACCGAACTGCCGGTGGGCGACGGACGCAAGCGGTGTTATTCTTTCTCCCGCGGTCCTATCAGCGCTCACGTCGGTGGGGGCAAGGCCAGCCAGGAACCCCCTGGCTGGCTTTTGCTTGTCTGCGCCCCGCCCATGGACACCCATGAGCCCCATGACCTCCCCCTTCTCCCATGGCGCCCACGAACTCCCATAGATACGGCGCGAAGCCGATATAGAGCTCTTGGCGCGGATCGCTGGTGTCAGCTGGAACTCCATGCACCCATGGGAGCCCGCATCCCATGGCCCCTCACCCATGGGGATATCTGTGCCATGGGAGCCCATGGGTCTCTTGGGCACGCGGCACGCATGGGCTCCCTGGCTGATGGATAGTCCTGATCGCGTCAAGCCACCAGGCGAAGCCACCCGACAAGCGTTCCGGTCCTGTATATAACGACACACATCGACAGCGCGGTGCTGATCGAGAAAGAACGGAGTAAGTCACATGGCAGTCAGCCTCAAGAAGAAGAATGAAATCGCCACCCTCAAGGATATCGCGCTGGGCTACAGCACCGACGAGGTGGACCTGATGCGCGCCAAGATCGAGGAAAGCCTCGAACGCCGCCACCAGTTCGAACTCGCCCAGGGTCTGGTGCTCACCGGCGCGACCAGCTGGGAGAAAGCCAAGCGCCAGGTCGAGAGCGCCGAGATCGCGGTCGCGCGGATGTTCCTCGCGCTGAACCTGACCCCCGCCGGGGTGTTCGAGCGGCAGGCGGTCGAAGGCAAGATGTTCAACGCCAAGGCGATCAAGAAGATCGTCGAGCTGGCCCAGTTCACCTGCGGGATGGGCAGCAAGCTGGAGCGGGTGACCAAGGCGTTCATCGCCTGCGCCATCATCGCCAGCGACAAGCAGCCCGGCGTGCCGATCACCAACCGCCTCAACCAGCGCTTCCTCGGCA
Organism: Novosphingobium sp. NPDC080210; assembly: GCF_050281025.1. Lineage (NCBI taxonomy): Bacteria > Pseudomonadati > Pseudomonadota > Alphaproteobacteria > Sphingomonadales > Sphingomonadaceae > Novosphingobium > Novosphingobium sp. NPDC080210. The sequence goes on along the minus strand of NZ_JBNNWL010000002.1, from coordinate 263,430 downwards.
ACAAGGACTTGGGCTCGTTCATCGCCGACAAGGACATCCTCGATCACCTCGACGACCTGCGCCACAAGAGCATGTCCACCGGGGCCGAGACCCAGAGCTCCCAGGCGCGCAACGTGCTGGATGTCCTGGGGCTGGGGCGGATCACGAGCGTAGAGCGTGCCCGCGACGCCGTGGTGCTCGATCTTGCCAATCCGTTTTATGGAATGTTCCGTGCAGCCGTGATGGTCTAAGCCATACCACCTCGAAAGTGGGAAGGCGCCAGGGGCAACCTTGGCGCCTTTTCTTGTGGCGGTGCGTGCCCATGGGTTCCCATGGAGTCCAGGCATCCCAGGATAGTCCATGGCAGCCAGGCACTCCGAGGCACTCCCCTTCCCCATGGGCACGAGCGAGACCATGACGCCCATGGGAACGCAGGTCAGCATGGGGCTGATGGGAATGTCTGGTGATCGCGGTGATGATCACGCAGGTCAGACACGTCAAAATTTGACCAGGGGAGCACGCTCAGCGCGTTGGGGCGGTGTTTAGGTATCGAGGTAGCGCGAAGGTCTGCCCTATGCTCAGGGAGCTTCTGTGAGCATGGGCCCATGGGCACGCATGAGCTCCCATGGGCACGGGGCAGCACCACACCAGCGCTGCGCGGCTTCTTGCATCCCAGGCAGATCCCGCTTGCATGCCTTTTCTGCATGGTGCATTACACGCACATGGTCAGCGGTGACCATGCGAGAAGGAGACCAGCCATGACGACCACCACGCTCTGCACCACGCCCTCGGCCCGCATGATGGCCGCGCTCAGCGAAATCTATGGCGACTGGCTCAAGGCTGAGGGTCTCCCCGGCATGAGCGCCGACGAACTGATGGCCGAGGAGGTCACGCCGCTGCAGTTCAAGTGGCTGGGGCACTTCTGCGACGCCTGGGATGCGGTGTGCGAGATCGAGCAGCTGGAATACCGCGCCGCCAAGGCTGGGTAGCTACGGCTGGACCTGGATCTGTATACGGCGGCGAGCCGATATAGCGCTGGAACCCATGGAATGCAGGTGCGCATGGGCTTGGGGCTGGTGGGAGCCCATGGGAGCGCGTGGGGTTCATGGGAGTGCGGGGCGCCATGGGGATGCGTGGCAAAGCCATCTGCAAACCCACCATGAAGCCATTTGCTGCGACTCGGTGCGTGTTGCATAACAAACATGCAAGCAGCGGTGCTTGCTTAGAGAAACGAAAGGAATGTGTCATGAACGTCGAAGCCCTCAAGAACGAAAGCGTCGCCTACGCCCTCGCAGCCGGTCTGGTGGACCTGGGTTCGAGCCGCGATCTCGACCGTGAGATCGAACGCGCCGCCCGCCGCCAGCGCATTGCTCGGCGGGCCGCCAAGTGAAGCGCACCTTCTTCGACGTGCAGTGTGGGGAACGCCCCCACACTGCCACCCCCTGCGAGCGCCGGTTGATCGCCGCGGAGTTCGCCAAGGTGCTCGGCGCCATCACCGTATTGTTCCCCCTCATCGCGCTGGCCGTCGCCGCGCTGCCAGGCTGAAAGGTTTTCCCATGCGCCAGTTCTTCATCCCCGTGCTCGCTTTCTGCCTTGGCGGCCTGACCGCCGCCACCGGGGCCAGCTATGCCCGTGCCCAGGAGCAGGATGCCCGCGAGAATGCCTGGATCGGCATCAAGGTGATCCACCGGGGAACCCTGGTTGCCAACCCCGCAGCGCTGGAGCCGTGGGAGCTTGCCGAGAGCGAAATCATCAAGCCCGGCTTCCTGGTTGGCTTTGGCTGCGAAGGTAGCGAGGGCAAGACCCTGGTTGCCATGGAAGAGGACCAGTTCCCGGCGTGCAAGGAGATCCGCCGGGTCGATTGAGGCCCAAGCACTCCAAGCCCTCCAGGCAGAAGCCACCCGACACGCTCGCGCGCTCTGCTATGACACACATGCGGTCAGCGGTGACCGCGCGAGAAAGGAGTTCAAGATCATGACCCACGCAGCCGACGAAACCTGCATCCACTGCAACGACGCCTACGCGGTGACCCTCGCGGGCCACTGCGGGGAGTGCGCCGACTATTTCGAGCGCAACGACGGCGAGGACGACGATGGCGGGGATGATACCCCGCCGCCGCCCCCACTCGATGGCGAAGCCGTGTGGGCGCTCTACATGCAGGGCACGCGCACCCTCGACGATGCGCTGGCGCTCGCCGATGGCATCAAGTGCATCGACAGCCACTGGGAACTGAACTGCGACCCCAACGAGGCGGCCGCCATGCTGATCGTCCTGGGCGACGGGATCTTCGAGGCGAGCCTGGTCGAGAAGTTCGCCCGGCGGGGCGCCTACCACCACATCCGCAAGGCGCTGGAGGGGCTCTACCCCGAAGCCTCCGGGAGCCTCACTGACCCGTGGATCGCAGAGACCTATTCCGAGCTTTACAAGGACGACTATGGGGTTCGTCCCCGCGGGCTTCTCACCGGCAAGGCCATGCGCCTGTGGGTGTGGAGCCGCGACGCCGAATAACCGCCGCCAGGAGTCTCCCTATTCCTGGCAGACGCCGGCAGGGTCTTCTCTCCCCTGCCGGCGTTTTGGCGCGTGCCAGGATAGTCCATGGACTCCAGGACAGTCAGGCGTCCGCAGGCTCCAGGCGTCCATGGACCCCAGGCGTCCGAAACTTGCCTACACGCTTCGGTCAAAAGCCGCTTGCGTTCCTTCGTCGTGTATGTGACAACACACATGCAAGCAGCGGTGCTTGCAGAGAGAGAAGCGAAAGGAATTGATGATGGCCGAGTTCAAGTTCGAGCGCCTGGACGCCAATCCCCTGCCCGAAGTCGCCGCCGGGGTGACCGTCTCGACCATGGCGCTGGGCGAAGCCCGCCTGGTGATCGAGCAGCTGGGCTACCAGCCCTGCCACGAGGATAACGGGGTTCATGCCTGGTATGGCGAAGCGCTGATGCGCACCGAGCAGGGCGCGATCTACCGCAAGCCCTTCACCCTTGCGGTTGACCGGCATGGCACTGCCACGATCGCGATCGACCGCACCATCATGGGCCGCCTGTTCGATCGTGCGGTGCGCTCCATCGCCGACAACCTGATCGTTGCCTACACGGTCCACTAAGGAGAGCCTCCATGAAGAAGTTCTGAGCCAAGAAGCCCGCCGGTGGGAAGTCCCGGCGGGTTTTTTCGTGGGAGTGCTCGGAGCCCATGGGATACGGCGGTGGATGGATATGGGGCTTGGGGCCCATGGACTGCTTTGCTGCTTGGCATACGGCTGGTGGGCTGCCGCGGGATACGGCTGGGCAGCGATATAGCGTGCCGTGCCATGGACCTTGCTCCTGCCTTGGCTTGGGCGTCCGCATGTGTGCGCACATACGCGCGCCAGCGCTGGCCGGCAGGGGCGCGCGACTAGGAGATTCGAGCGATTCGCGCAAAGGAAAAACGCATTTTCCGGTGTGATTTTTTTCCATGTGTGTGTGTTGTTTTGTCCTTGTGCGAATCGCGAATCGCGTGTCTAAAGGAGTCACACCGCAGCGGTGCGGTGCAACGCTAGAAAGAAAGACACTCTCATGACTCGCAAGAACACCAAAGCCGTCGAAGTTTCGTTCCGCGACACTTGCAACGCAATCGCCCAGGACCGCGTGGATGCCATGATCCTCGCAATCGAAGAATCGTTCGCCCGCCGCGACACTTTCGAAGGGGCTGCCGCCCTGGACTCGTCGTCCTCCTATGCGAAGAATCGCAACGCGGTCCTTGCCAATAAGGTGGCGGTGGCGCGTTTCTTCTGCGCCCTGAATGTCACCGCTGCCGGCGTCATTGAACGCAAGGTAAGCGCCACGAAAATGTTTAACGCCAAGGCCCTCAAGAAAATCGTGGAACTGTCGCGCTTTGCAGTGCTGGGGGAGCGCAAGATTGAAAACGTCATGAAGGCTTTTGTCTTTTGCTCGCTCGCTTTTGACGGTGCGATTAGCAACGCCACGAACAAAAACTTCCTTAGCAATCTGGACTTTAGCCAGATTGTCAACGACTCGGACCTCGCTTCCTACCTTGCGGACTATCAGCACGCATTTATCTCCGGTGGGAAAGACACCCAGTCGAGCCAAGCGCGAAATGTCCTGGATGTTCTGGGGCTTGGCTCGATTGTCAATTGCGAGAATCGCAGCCGCGGTGGGATTGAATTGCACCGCGATCACGCTTTCTTTGCAGATTTTAACACTGCATTCCGCAAGTAATAAGTAACGGGGCGCGCTATACTTAGCGCGCCCTCCCCTTCTCTAGTGAATAGGTGCGCTATGTCTGACTCGGTATTTCTCGCAATTGCTGCTTTTGCTTCGCTTGTGCTTTCGCTTTTCTTTGGTGCGGTGACTCTTATCGCAGACTCGCGCGGTGACCTGCCCATGACTCTGACAAGTGCAGCGCTTTGCTTGATTGCAATGGTCTTTGCGCACCTAGCGCTAAAGGTAAGCGAGTCGCTTATCTGACCGGGGCAGAATAAGCGCTCCTCAGCGTCTCCAGCGCGCTAGTCTATACCAGACTAGCGCGCTTTCTTTTGCGCGCTCTAGCACCGCTTAGAACCGATATTTGAGCAGTATCGCTTTTGTTCTCATTTGTGCGAATCACCTTACATGCACACCGCGAGTCGCGCTGCACTTGTCAACCGTGCGACTCGCGTCAAGCACGAAGTCCTAGAAAAATTTTTCCTGCATGACCCGGATGCCGCCTATCCGCCGGCGTTCCCTTTTCTCCACCCCTTCCATTGCCCCACGCGCTCCACGAGCCCCAATGTCTCCCTGTTCCCAAGGTGCCAATCATCCAGGTGCCCAAGGTGCCAAGGTCTCCAGGGACCAAGGCTTCCTGCGGACCAGGTGGACAGGTGGACCTGCGGACCATGCAGCCAGGTGGACCAGCGACCGATGGGTGACATGTCACCAGCACCCCTGGTGCCCTCGCCCTTGCGGGCAAGCCCTCGCCTTGCCGCCTGCCGGCTGACGCCGGCCAGGCGCCGCGGTCGGGAAACGCCCTACCCTTCCATTCGCCCCATCGCGCGAACCCGAAAAGTGACCGCCGCGCGGCTGCGCCGCGTTAATCAGCGCAAGGGAGCGGTGAGATCCTAGAACTGGTTCAGTGGGTGGTTGGCGGCTTCGTCGCGCCGGGCTTCGTGTTCCGCGAGTTCCTGCAGCTGCTGGTTGAGCTTGGCTTCGGCCGCGGCTTGCCTGCGCTGCTGCTCACGCCGCTGGTGTTCCAGCGCATGGTCATAGAGCTCCTTGCCGACGCGGGGCTTGGCGGGCGCTGCCGTGCTGTGCAGCCACTCGAATTCGCTCATGTCGTCTGTGTTTTCGTTCATCTTGCGTAAGACCAGGCCGGCCGCGATTTTGTTGATGCGCATGGGTGTTCTTTCCTAGAAACCGCCGACAAGAGCAGCGGCGGGTTCTTCGGCCAGCTGGGCAGCAGCGAGGTCGGCGGCGATCTTGTCGAGGCTGACTTCGGCATATTCGACGTGCTGGGCCATCACGATCTCGACAGACCGCTGGACCAGGCGCTGGATGGTGTCGCACACTTCCTGGGTAATCAGGCGGTCACCCATGCCGACACCGTGATCGTCGATCGAGACGACGAACCACGGTTTGTGGCCGATTTCGCTGAGCGCCTGGCCAAGGTCTTCGATCACCGTGGCGCCGTGCTTGTAGGCCAGCCCCTTGAGGTCCAGCGTCACGCGGATGGACTGGGTTTCGGGCATGCGATCCGCGTGGAGGATCTTGAGCCCTTCGAGGGTGTGTCCGATCATCCAGCGCGGATCACGCATGGCTTACCCCTCGACCGTGAGGCTGTGGCCGTCGTGCTTGAGCCCGGTGGCGGGCAGCTGCGACCAGACATCAAGCTGGCAGGCGACCTTGATCGCGTCCTTGGCGCTGCCGCCGTGGGCGAACACCCCGAGCGCGAAGTCACGCCCTGACCCGACCGCGTAGTAGTCATGCTTGATCGGGCCCGAGGGGAACAGGCTGTTCTCGAACAGGAGCGCTTCGCCCTGCGCCAGCACCGCCAGCACCGTGAACTTGCCGAGGTCGCGGATGTTGTGGGCGCTCTCCCAGTCGATCCCACGCAAGCCGCCGTGCTTCTCGACCAGGCTTTCGAGCCAGGCGATCAGGCGTTCGCTCGATCCCGGCGTTCCGGTCGAAACCCCGACCAGCGTGCCGTCGCTCAGGCGGGAGACCTTGTTCTTCTGACCCATCGGGGCGCAGCTGCCGGTGTAAGCGCGGCTGTCGCCATAGAGGATGCCGTGGCGGTAGACGATCGTGGTCATGTCAGTTTCCTTGGGCCAGGCTGCCGCGCAGCTGGCTGTAGCGGGCCATGAAGCGGCTGAACGCTTCGGCCGGGGTCCAGCATTCGAGACGGCGATGCTGTGGGCGCGGCACGCCCTGGCACCACGACCACTCGTCGAAGTTGCCCTTCAGCTGTTCCTTTTCGAGGATCAGCATCTGGATGTCGGCGACCTTGACGGCCTGGGGCAGCGGATTGGGCACCCCGTGGGTCTTGAAGATGCTGGCCTCGATGCGCTCCTCGATCGCCTGGTAGTCAGGCAGGATTTCCTTGAGCGGCTTGACCATGTCGCCGATCACCGCTTCGGTCGCGTCATGCATCAGCGCGGCGTATGCGTGTTCCTCGGCAACCAGGTGCGAGGCGTGGACGCTGTGCTCGGCGACCGAATAGAACCGGCCGATCTGACCGCCGTAGCGACAGGTGTTGGCCAGCCCGCGGGCGATGTCGAGGATCTCCAGCGGGGTCGCGTCGGGATCGGCGAAGTTGAAGTAGCCGCGGCTGTAGGTGGCGATGACAGGGCCGGTGATCACAGCGCGCCTCCCATGGCGGTGACGACGCCGGCAAAGAACACCGCCGCCAGCACGATGAAGATTTCCGGCCAGAACGCGATCACGGCAAAACCGTAGAGCAGCAGCGCGTCCTTGATCCGTTCGATCAGTGGTTTGATCATGTGGTTACCCTTTCGAGTGTGTGTTACTTGACATGCACTGCGGGTGCAAGAGAATTGTTCTGCTTGAGCGTCCAGCGGACCTGCTCGCCGGCGTAGCAACCGAGCATGGTCGGAACGCGGGCTTCGGCCAGGCGCCGGGTCATATCGGCAGTGCCGCGGCCGCCGGGAAAGCCGACCGCGAGGTCCGGCTTGCCCTCGCGCAGCATCCGGGCGTTGCGGATCGTCCCGGCGCGGGGACCGAACAGCTGCCATTCGGCAAAGTAGGGTTCGACCGGGATGTTCATCAGCTGTGCCCAGTCGCGCGCCAGGGTGTCAGCACCGGGTGCCTCGCCCTCGATCACTACGGCAATGCCGTAGCGCTTGCGGATCACGTCGAGGATAAACCCGACGTGGTCAGCGTCATTGAAGTCGCGGCCGCCATAGACCAGGACGCGGGGGCAAGCGCGGATGATCATTCGCAGTCTGCGCGGATCGCGACGATGATCGTGGCCATGGTCTCGACCACGTCGTCGGCGCTCATCACGTCGAGCATGTCCTTGGCAGCGGTGATCAGCATGCCTTCGGTTTCTTCGGCCATCCAGCCTTCGGCCGGTTCGAGTTCGGCGACGATTTCACGGGCAAGGTCTTCCATTAGGGGATTCTCACTTGTTCAATTTTGCCATCGGGTGTGATGAGGAAATTTTCGCCGGTGCTCTGCTCACGGATGACGGGGCACAGCGCGGCGTAAGAGCGGACGGTGTCGGCGATCTCGATCTCGGTGTCGGCGCGCATGGTGACCGGACGCAGTCCCGAGGCTTCGGCGAACTGCCGCAATTGGACGTTGACGATCATGAAGTGGTTGGGCTGCTTGAAGCCCACTCGCGCCATGGCCACCGCCTGCGCCGGGGTGCCGGGGAAGCCGCGGTAATCGGCATCGACGATGTAATGATTGCGGGAGACCCACTCGCGCCATTCCTCGCGGGTTGGCTCCTTGCGCCCGGCCTTGGGCTTCTGGCCCGGCACCGGCTTGTCATACCAGTGGAGCGGGTCAGCTGGCCCTTCAGGCGAGACCTCAGCGAGGATCGGATCGACGTAGCACCAGCCTTCCCACAGGGTCTCGCCGCGCTCGCTGTAGCTTTGCCAGCGCACTTCGACGTGGGTGCCGTCCTGCTCGATCACCATGATCGCGCGGTCCTTGGGCGCCGAGGCGATGCCCTGGATCATGACAGCGCCGCCTCGATCTGGGTGATGGTCTGGGCCAGGCCGGTTCCGTCGAGCGCTGCGGCGATGGTCGTTTCATCGAGTTGCGAGAACCACAGGATCGTGTCCTCGTCGCATTCGGTGTTGACCACCGCGCGCAGCTGCTCGTCAGAGGCTGCAACCCACATCTGCAGGGCCACGCACAATGCGTCGCTGTCGTCCCGGTAAAGGTATGCGAGAACCTGGCGCCCTTCATGTGTGAAGGTCTTGGCATGCAGTTCTACGCGAGAGCTTGGATGATGCATGTGTGTTAATTACCCTGCACTATGCGGAAACGAAAGAATTATGCGGCTTCTGCGGTTTCGGCTTCGGCGGAATCCTTGCCGGCATCGGTAAGCAGTTCGAGACCTTCAGAAGCGATCCGGCGCAGCTTGCGAGTCGTGCCGTTGGGCTTGGCGACCGAGTCGGCTTCCTCGATGATGTCTTCCAGGACGCTACGAGCAACCGTGCGGTCGATGTAGGCTTGGGCCATGGCCTTGCCGGTCGCGCTGGCCAGCTGGGTGATCGCTTCGAGATTGCGTTCGATCGTCGGGGCGATGTTCTCCGGGGTGTCGGGGTAGAGGCCGTGCTGGTGCAGGGCGTCTTCGATGTCCGAGAGGACGGTGTAGTTCTTCATCGCGCCGCGCTGGGCAGCCACGAAGAACAGGGCTTTTTCGAGAATGTTCATTGGACTTGTGCTTTCTTGCTGGGGTTTATTGCTTCGGCCGGGCTGCGGCCTGGTGCGGGCATTCTCCGGTCAGGCCCGCGACTGCGATCCGGTCGAGCACGACCGTCGTGCCGTTGGGACGCGACATCTGAGCGCGGCGGTGAATCAGGTTGAGCGCTTCGCGCATCTGGGCGTTCTCGAAAGCGAGATCAGCAGGGGACTTGGGTTTCACAGGGTTCTCTCCTTTCCGTGGAACTGGGTGGCGACACCGAACCGCGGCTTGGGCACGGCGCTGGGGGTGAAGCCGAAGTAGCGAATGGTCACGACGCGCTGGTTGGCAGCGTCGGCCAGCAGAGCCTGGTTGGCCGCATATGTGCCGCGCAGTCCTGCCTCGAAGGTGTTGGTGTCATTGGGGCCTGCGCTGCGGTCAGCGCCGGGGAGCCAGCACACGACGCGCTTGGCTGCGCCCGACCAGTTGCCCTCGCCTTCCTCGATCCGCACGATCTCGAATTCGGCATCGTCGAAGTCCTTCCGCTTGCGCAGCGACTTCGAGCGCTTCTGTTCGTAGGGGGTCGTCGGGCAGCGCCACATCGAGCCTTCGTAGCCCTCGGTCAGCCAGGCGCCGTGGTGGGTGTCGAAGTCGCCCTCGCTATGAACCGCCACGGTGGGCACCGCGACAATCGCCGGATGGTTGATCGCGGTCACCAGCGCAGAGACGAAGTTCGAACGCGGCCCGAACGGGAGCGGCTTGGGGCAGTCGTAGATGTGGTATTGGACCTTCTCGCGGATCTCGGCTTCGCGTTCGGGCGACGGGGCGGCCTTCTTGATCAGGCTGACCAGTTCGTTGAAGTCGTCCTTGAGCGCGTGGTTGTAGAGTTCGCCGTCGAGGATCAGGTCGGGAGCCTTGGCGAACACGCCGGCCAGGGCTTCGAGGATGTGCGGGGCGCCGGGGATCGGCTTGCCCTGGCGGGAGAACACGCCGTCCTTGGTGACGATCGCGCGGATGCCATCGAGCTTGGGCTGGGCGAAGCCCGGCTCGAAGCCTTCATACTTGGCAGCCAGCATCGGCTTGAAGAAGTGCGCCCCGCCCTCGGTCGCCTCGATCGTGCGGTGGTATTCGCGGGTCAGCTTGTTCCCGTAGGCGCTCTCGATTTCGAAGGTCGCCTGGGCCACCCCGTCACGCTCGTTGCTGCGGCCGACGTTGGTCGGCTGGGCGACGCGCCATTCGCTCGACTTGACGGTGCCGTCTTTGAGACCGTCGAAGGTGCGATAGCGATCGCCGTCCTGTTCCATGAACCAGACGCGGAGTTTGCCCTTGCTGTCGCGCTTGTAGATTTCGGGGAAGGTCTGCTGCATGTCAGACCCCTTCGATTCCGAGAGCCGCCATCGCTGCGGCCATTCGTTCGCGGACCTGCTCGTTGACCTGTTCCGCGATCACCGCATCGAGGCGGGTGGCCATGTCGAGAACGGTGGAGTTGCCGACCATGGCATAGTTCGGGCAGCGCGCTTCGAGCACTTCGGAGATTTCTTCCTCGCTGAGGAGCAGCTGCGCAGGGTGAACGCCGAGAACTGCGGCCAGCGCACGGATCTTGCCGATGCTCGGGTTGGTGGACTTGGAGGTCTCGATGTCGCAGACGCTGCTGCTGGTGCAGCCGATCTTGGCTGCCAGGTCAGTCTGGGTCAGGTTGGCCGCGACCCGCAGGGCACGCAGGCGTTCGCCGATACCGGTATCGAGGAAGTCTGGCGACACCGGGTTACGGCGGCGGGTGATGGTCAGCTTCTGGCTCGGAGTTTCGACCGGCTCGGCTGCGGTGCCGGGCAGATCGAATTTGACTTGGTGGGGTGCTTTGAAATCCTGCATGCTGCTTGCCTCTGTGCTCTGGTGAGTGAGTGTGTGTTGCTTACCATGCAGCGTTAGACAGTCAAGAGAGAATGATGACGGACCTGGGAGATTGTGGTCCTGCGCGACGAACACGAATGTTGGGGAAATGGGGACCGCCTTCCAGCAGCAGAGCGTGGTCAGCAGTGGTCAGCAGTGGTCAGCAAGTGGTCAGCAAGTGGTCAGCAAACCCCCTTTACAGACCGTTTTGCATGGTAGAGAAACACCATGCAGATGTGCGAAGCACTATGCACTGGTCAGCGTTTGGTCAGCAGAAAAACGCAAATCCGTGCATCAAATGTGGTCTTTTGTGTGAAGCGACACGCATATTGCAGGGCTTTTACCTCACACGCTAGACCTTCACACGGGTGGGGTCACAGGTTCAATCCCTGTCGCGCCCACCATTCCCACTCTCCTTTGCTCCGATCCTTGAAAGCGGTGCCGCTTGCGGGCATAGGCCTGCAACCATGCATGACATCAAGCTGATCCGCGAAAATCCTGCCGCCTTTGACGCTGCCCTGGCGCGGCGCGGGGTGGAGCCTGTCTCCGCCGCCATCCTGAACCTCGATACGGCGCGGCGCGCGGTGGCGACGGCCATGCAGGAAGCGCAGAACCAGCGCAACGAGGCCTCCAAGGCCATCGGTGCCGCCATGGGCCGGGGCGACAAGGACGAGGCGGAGCGGCTGAGGGCCGAAGTCGCCACGCTAAAGGAGCGCCTGCCCCAGCTGGAACAGGAAGACCGCGAACTTTCGGCCGAGCTGGCCGATGCCCTGGCCCGCTATCCCAACCTGCCCGCCGAAGATGTCCCACCCGGCGAGGACGAAAGCCAGAACGTCGAAGTGCTGCGCTGGGGCACCCCGCGCGCCTTTGACTTCCAGCCCAAGGAACACGCCGACCTGGGCCCGGCCCTGGGCCTGGACTTTGAAACCGGCGCGCTGATTTCGGGCGCGCGGTTCACTTTCCTGCGCGGCCAGATGGCGCGGCTGCAACGCGCGCTGGGCCAGTTCATGCTGGACCACCAGACCACGACCAACGGCTTTACCGAAGCCGCAACGCCGCTGCTGGTCCGCGACGAAGCCGTGTTCGGAACCGGCCAGCTGCCCAAGTTTTCCGAAGACCTGTTCCAGACGACCGACGGGCGCTGGCTGATCCCGACGGCCGAAGTCAGCCTGACCAATTCGGTGCGCGAGCAGATCCTGGCCGAAAGCGCCCTGCCGATCCGCCTGACCGCCCTCACCCCGTGCTTCCGGTCCGAAGCGGGCGCGGCGGGGAAGGACACGCGCGGCTATATCCGCCAGCACCAGTTCGAAAAGGTCGAGCTGGTTGCGATCTGCAAGCCCGAAGACAGCGCGGCGGAGCATGAGCGGATGACGGCAGCGGCGGAGTCAGTGCTTCAGGCACTGGAACTGCCCTACCGCAAGGTGGTGCTGTGCTCTGGCGACATGGGCTTCACCGCGCGCAAGACCTATGACCTTGAGGTCTGGCTGCCGGGCCAGGACACTTACCGCGAGATTTCGTCCTGCTCCAACTGCGGCGATTTCCAGGCGCGGCGGATGAACGCGCGCTACCGCCCGGAAGGCGCGAAAGGCACGGAATTCGTCCACACGCTCAACGGTTCAGGCCTCGCCGTGGGTCGCACGCTGGTGGCCGTGCTGGAAAATTACCAGCAAGCCGATGGCTCGGTCACCATCCCGGCGGCGCTGCTGCCCTACATGGGCGGGATCGAGCGGTTGATGCCGGCCTGAATCGCGTGCAATCCCTCGGGCAATAACTTACCGTCACCCTGAACTTGTTTCAGGGTCCATACTGCGGTTCGACCGGGAGTTGGACCTGGCAGCTCACCGCCCCCATCGGGCGGCGATTGCCTGACTGCGCTCCGCCTTTTGGGGGCGCGATGGACCCTGAAACAAGTTCAGGGTGACGAGATAAAGACGAAACAGGAAAGTGGCGAGCGAGCATGAGAATTCTTCTGACCAACGACGACGGCATCCACGCCCCCGGCTTTGAAGTGCTGGAGCGGATCGCGCGGCAGTTTTCCGACGATATCTGGATGGTCGCCCCGGCAGAGGAACAATCCGGCGCGGGCCACTCGCTCACCTTGAACCAGCCGGTGCGGCTGCGCCAATATTCGGAGCGGCGCTTTGCCGTGTCCGGCACGCCGACCGATTCCGTGATGATGGCGCTGCGCAAGGTCATGCCCGCCGCGCCGGACCTGATCCTGTCCGGCGTCAACCGGGGCGCAAACCTGGGCGACGACGTGACCTATTCCGGCACCGTTTCCGCCGCCGTCGAAGGCGCGCTGGCGGGCATTCGCTCGATCGCGCTCAGCCAGGTCTATTCGCGCGAGGGGATGGGCGATGCAGTGCCCTTCGCCGCTGCCGAGGCCTGGGGCGCGAAGGCGATTGCCCCGCTGCTGGACGCGCCCTTTGCTCCGCGCACCCTGGTCAACATCAACTTTCCGCCTGTCGCCGCAGACGACGTGTTCGGAATTCGCGTTGTACGTCAAGGGTTTCACGACTATGCACGCGGATCGGTGGTCGAAGGAACCGATCCCAGAGGCTACCGTTATTTCTGGTTCGGCCTGCATGGGATTGAGCATACGCCCGGGCATGCCACCGACCTTGAAGCAATACAGGACGGATACGTTTCGGTGACGCCGCTGCAACTTGACCTCACCCATGATCCCTCGCTGGCCGATCTGGCCAGCCGCTACGGCGGATGAAGCGGCTCGCCATCAGTGCGCTGGCACTGGCGGGCGTGCTGACCGCGCCCCCCTTGCTGGCCCAGGACAAGGCGAGCGACCCCAGGACCGCGACGGAGCATGTGGTCAAGCCCGGCGAAACGCTGGGCGGGATCGCCAACCGTGCGCAGGTTCCGCGCGTGCTGATTATCGAAGCGAACGGCCTGAAAGAGCCGTACCTGGTCAAGGCCGGGCAGAAACTGGTGATCCCGCGCCGCCGCACGCACACGGTCAAAGACGGCGAAACCGGCTTTTCCATCGCGCTGGATTATGGCGTGCCATGGTCGGCCATCGCCGCGGCCAATGCGATGCAGCCGGATGAGGCGGTGAAGACCGGGCAAAAGCTGGCAATCCCGACGGTGGCCAAGGCGGTCCATGCCGCGCAGAGCGCGCCGCCAGCAGCCCCCGCCAAACCCGCTGCGGAAGCCGAAGCCCTGGCCGATACGCCCGCGCCCAAGCTGGCCTGGCCGGTGCCGGGCAAGGTGCGCCGCCCGTTCCGCAGCGCCGAGGCCAAGGAAGGCCTGCACGAAGGGTTGGATCTGCTCGCCCCCAAAGGCAGCGCCGTGCGCGCCAGTGCGGCGGGCAAGGTGATCTTCGCAGGCCAGGGCCCCGAAGCCTATGGCCTGACCGTGATACTTTTTCATGGCGGACGCTGGACGACCACCTATTCCTTCCTGCAAAAGGTGACCGTGAAGGAGGGCGACCAGGTGAAGCTTGGCGAACGGATCGGACTGGTGGGCGACACCGGATTGGCGGAAGAACCGCAGCTCCATTTCGAAGTGCGGCGCAACCGCGTGCCGCTTGATCCGGCGAAGTTCCTGCCGCGGCGATGACGCAGCTGTCGGCCCTGCGCCGGTCAAAGCCGCTCCGCCGCAACATCCCGCTGCCGGTCTGGGCGGACGTGACGCTGCGTCTGTCGGCGGCCATGGTCCTGATCGCCGTGGTGATCCTGGTCCACTGGCTTGACCGCGAGGGGCTGAAGGACAGCTATGACGGCCACGTCAGCTTTCTGGACGTGGTCTATTTCACGATGATTTCGATCACGACCACGGGCTTTGGCGACATTACCCCGGTCAGCAACCAATCGCGCCTGGTCGAAGCGGCAATCGTCACTCCGATCCGCGTCCTGGTGCTGTTCATATTCGTGGGCACGGCCTACAATTTCCTTATCAAACGCAGTTGGGAGGCGTGGCGCATGCGGCGCATTCAGGAACGGCTGACGGGCCATCACGTGGTTCTGGGCTTTGGCATCAGCGGTTCGCAAGCCGTCCGCGAACTGATCGAGCGCGGCACCGATCCGCAGCGCATCGTCGTGGTCGATCCCAGCGCGGAGCGGCTGGAAGAAGCCGAAGCCATGGGCTGCAACGTGCTGGAAGGCGACGCCAGCCGCGACGAAAACCTGCGCGCGGTGCGCATCGAAAAGGCCAGCAGCATCCTGGTTTCCGCTGGGCGCGACGACAGCTCGATCCTGATTGTGCTGACGGCCCGGCACCTCGCTCCCGGCGTACCGATCAGCGTGGTCGTGCGCGCGGAGGACAACGAAGACCTGGCCCAGCAAGCGGGCGCGAACACGGTTATCAACCCGGTGCGCTTTACCGGCCTGCTGCTGGCCGGCTCGGCCCAGGGAACCCATGTCAGCGATTACCTGTCCGACCTCGCCTCGGTGGGCGGGCAGGTCCAGCTGATCGAACGAACCGTCACGGCGGACGAGGTCGGTCGCTCGCTCGACAGCCTTGGCCCGGGCACAAGGGGCCTGCGGGTCGTGCGCGGCGGGCGTGAAATCGGCTTTTGGGAAGCCGATGCCCAGCGGCTGGAAGCGGGCGACGTGGTTGTCACCATCGTCGCAACCGGGTGATCAACCCAGCGCGAAGAACACCAGCCCCATGGCCAGGTAGGCGAGCAGGAAAGCGGCACTGTCGCGCACCATCTCCCCCCGCGCCGCGCCGCTTTTCAGGCCCAGCATCCACACTGCGGGAAGAACAAAGGCCAGTGCCAATCCGCCCGATTGCATGAAATAGAGCTGCGGCTTCATGGCCAGCTTCTCCGGCCCGATCCGCGCCAGCGCATGGCCCAGCATCAAGGCCGGCAGCAGTGCCAGGGCGTAAGCACCCCAGGGCATCCGCCCGCGCCAGAACAGCGCCACGACAACCGCCGCCGCAAGGGCCGCCAGCAACACTCCCAACCAGTTCATCGGACCCATGGTCAATTCCACTCCAAGGCCGCGACGTGACCGCCAGGCGCGGCGATCCAGTCAGCGGCAAAAGCATTGATGTCCGACCGGATCCGCTCGGCACCCTGGGCGTCCATCCCCGGCAGGGGCACGTGGGAGTAATCGCAAGCGGTTTGCGCCATGGCGATCAGGGCCTGCGCGTCGCCTCCCCCGCCCCAAAGGTCGGCCTCGAAACATTCCACCAGGCGCTCTGCCTGAAGCAGTGCGACGATGCTGGCATCGGGTACTGCGGCGCGCTTGGCGCTGGCGTGTCCCGCTGCCTTGGCCTGTTCGGCAATGGCATCGGGATGCAGTCCCCGCGCGATCATGCCCCAGAAGGCATCCGTCAGGCCCAGGACGCGCTCGACGAAGTAATGAACCGCGTCATGCGGAACCGGGCCTTTCTTGGGCATGGCATAGTCCAGCACGGTGCCATCGGGCCGGTTGACGCGGATCCGGTCCGCGCGCTCGCCCTTGGTGATCTCGATCCGCATTTCGTTTCCCTAGCACTTCTGCGCGCGACAGTGTAAGGGGCCGCCCCCATGGCATCCCAAATTCCCACCCAGATTCCCGATCAGAAGCGCATCGGCATGGTCAGCCTTGGCTGCCCCAAGGCGCTGGTCGACAGCGAACGCATCCTGACCAAGCTGCGCGCCGATGGCTATGCCATGTCCGCCGACTATGAAGGGGCCGACGTGGTCCTGGTCAACACTTGCGGCTTTCTGGACAGCGCGAAAGAGGAAAGCCTTTCCGCGATTGGCGAGGCGATTGCCGAAAATGG
Organism: Novosphingobium sp. NPDC080210; assembly: GCF_050281025.1. NCBI lineage: Bacteria > Pseudomonadati > Pseudomonadota > Alphaproteobacteria > Sphingomonadales > Sphingomonadaceae > Novosphingobium > Novosphingobium sp. NPDC080210. Next base: position 246,987 of record NZ_JBNNWL010000002.1, on the reverse strand, counting down.
CCGGGTTATCGTCACCGGCTGCATGGGCAACGAAGCGGAACTGATCCGCGCGAAATTCCCCGAAGTCCTCGCCGTCACCGGCGCGCACCAGTATGAAGCCGTGGTTGAGGCCGTGCACCAGGCCGCGCCGCCGACCCAGGGCCCGTTCATCGACCTGGTGCCGCAGACCGACGTCAAGCTGACCCCGCGCCACTACAGCTATCTCAAGATCAGCGAAGGCTGCAATCACGCCTGCTCGTTCTGCATCATCCCCTCGCTGCGCGGCAAGCTGGCCAGCCGCCGGATCGACGCGGTGCTGCGCGAAGCGGAAAAGCTGGTCGCGGCAGGTACCCGCGAACTGCTGGTGATCAGCCAGGACACCAGCGCCTATGGCGTCGACGTGCGGCATGAGGAACGCACGTGGAAGGACCACCCGGTACGCACCCACATGACCGATCTGGCCCGCGAACTGGGCGGCCTGCGCAGCGCCGACGGCACGCGGCCCTGGGTGCGGTTGCACTACGTTTACCCCTACCCGCACGTCGATGCGGTGATCCCGCTGATGGCCGAGGGGCTGATCACGCCCTATCTCGACATTCCCTTCCAACACGCCGCGCCCTCCGTTCTGAAGGCGATGAAGCGCCCGGCGAACGAGGCCAAGGTGCTGGAGCGGCTGAAGGCATGGCGCGAAATCTGCCCGGACATCGCGATCCGCAGCAGCTTTGTCGTCGGCTTCCCCGGTGAGACCGAGGCCGATTTCCAGTACCTGCTCGATTGGCTGGATGAAGCCCAGTTGGACCGCGTGGGCGCTTTCCGGTTCGAGCCGGTCGAAGGCGCTTCGGCCAATGACCTGCCCGGCGCCGTGCCGGAAGAGGTGAAGGAAGAACGCTTCGCCCGGATCATGGCCAAGACCGAGGCGATCAGCGCAGCCAAGCTTCAGGCCAAGGTTGGCCGCCTGCTGCCCGTCATCATCGACGAAGTGGGCGAACCGGACGAAGACGGCGACCGCGGCGCTACCGGCCGCAGTCAGGCCGATGCGCCTGAAATCGACGGCGCGGTATTCCTGCGCGATGCTCCGGAGGGCTTGCAGCCGGGCGACATCGTCCAGGTCCGCGTCGAGGACGCCGATGCGCACGACCTGTTCGGGGTGATCGAGGGGCGGTAACGCCAAACGCCCTTCGACAAGCTCAGGGTGAGCGGCCAAACCGCGTAGCCCCCGCCCCCGCTCAGGCTGAGCTTGTCGAAGCCGGATTGCCCCACGCGCAATTTCCTTGCTTTCTTCCGCAATGCAGCATAAAGGCGGCGCAACACGACCGGACCTGCGGGCCTATCCCGCACGGTAATTCGGCGCAGCGTGAGGCCTCCCTTCCCGGATGGCCGCCCCGATTGCCCGGTCGATCCGAACCAGAAGCCACCTTCTTCACGCAGGGTCGCATCGAAACGAACCTTGCTTCGTCTCGTGCGGTTTCCCGTGCGCGCGTGGCTCATTTGAGAGATTTTTCATGTCCTATTTTTCCGACCTTGGCCTGGCCGAGCCGCTGATCCGTGCGCTTGACACCAAGGGCTATTCCGAACCCACACCGATCCAGCGCCAGTCGATCCCGGCTCTGCTGGAAGGCCGCGACCTGCTGGGCATTGCCCAGACCGGCACCGGCAAGACCGCCGCATTCTCGCTGCCCTCGCTCCACCGCCTGGCCGCCAATCCCAAGGCCCGCAGCAATGCCTCGTGCCGGATGCTGGTCCTGTCGCCGACGCGCGAACTGGCCGCCCAGATTGCCGAGAACATGCGCGGCTATGCCAAGTACCTGAACCTGTCGGTCCAGTGCGTGTTCGGCGGCATCCCCGTCGGCAAGCAGGCCCGCGCCCTGGTTCCGGGCTGCGATATCCTGGTCGCCACGCCAGGCCGCCTGCTCGACCTGATCGACCAGCGCGCCCTGACCCTGCGCAATGTCGAAATCTTCGTGCTCGACGAAGCCGACCAGATGATGGACCTGGGCTTCATCGTCCCGCTCAAGCGCATTTCGGCCCTGCTGCCCAAGGAACGCCAGAGCCTGTTCTTCTCGGCCACCATGCCCAAGGCGATTGCCGATCTGGGCAAGCAGTTCATCCACAATCCGGTGCGCGTCGAAGTGACGCCGCAGGCCACCACGGCCGAGCGCGTCGAACAGTACGCCGTGTTCCTGAACCAGGCGGAAAAGCAGGCCCTGCTCAGCATCAGCCTTAAGAAGGGCCTGACCTCGGGCGAGATTGACCGCGCGCTGGTCTTTACCCGGACCAAGCACGGCGCCGACCGCGTGGTGCGTCACCTGAACGCTGCCGGGGTCAACTCCGCCGCGATCCACGGCAACAAGAGCCAGGCGCAGCGCACGGCTGCCCTGCTCGCCTTCCGCAAGGGCACCACTCCGGTGCTGGTCGCCACGGACATTGCCGCACGGGGGATCGACGTTTCAGGCGTCAGCCACGTGTTCAACTATGAACTGCCCAACGTGCCGGAACAGTATGTTCACCGCATTGGCCGCACCGCCCGCGCCGGTGCCGATGGCGTGGCGCTCAGCCTGGTTGCTCCGGACGAGAAGGCCTATCTGCGCGATATCGAGCGCCTGACCGGCGTGACGCTGGCCCGCGCGCCGCTGCCTGATAACTTCAAGGAAGAAGCCGCCCGCCTGCCCGCTCCGGCCCGTCGCACCCCGGCGGAAATGGAGCAGGACGCCCGCCGCGAGGAACGCGATGCGCGCGGCCTGGGCGGTGCGCGCGGCGGCCAGCGTGGCCGCACCCCGCGTCCCAACAACAACCGCAGCAATGGCGGGCAGAGCCGCGATGGCCAGTCGCGCGATCAGTACATCCGCAACGAGCGGATGGCCGACAACCGCCGCGCCACGGCTCCGCGTGGTCCCCAGTTCGATCCGCTGGCCTCCGAAGATCGCGAAGCGCGGGCTGCTGCGGCCCCGCGCCGGGATGATCGCTCGGCTCGTCCGGCCCGCCCGGACCAGCGCGGCGGCGATTTCCGCCGTGACCGCAGCGAACGCGGCGAACGCGCCGAACGTCCGGTCAAGCTGCACCGCGATGCCGTGCGCCCGGTTGGCCAGGCGCCGCGCGGTGACAAACCGCAAGGTGCGCAGCAAGGCGGACAGCAACAGCGCCGCAAGCCTGCAGGCAAGAAGCCGAACGGCACGCAGCGCCGCTGGGGCTGAAGCTGACCAAATGATCCGTTCGTCCTGAGGAGGTGCTGAAGCCGCAGGCTGAAGCACCGTCTCGAAGGACTGCGTAAAGCGCAGTGGTTCGAGACGGGTCCTCAATCTGCGATTTCGGACCCTCCTCACCACGAACGGCGAATTGTAGGCGCACTGACCGACCGCAGGTATTGGCACTGACAATGCCTCTTGCGCAAATTGATGCAGGCCGCATGATGCTCTCCGGGGGACCGGGTGAGAATCATGCGGCTTTTGCATATCGCGCCATTGCTTGTGCTGGGGGCCTGCGGCTCTGCGGAACCGCCGCCCATGCCTTTGACGGCCGAGCAAAGCGCCGCGCTGGTCCCGCAGGATCAGCGGCTTGCCCAGCTTTATGCCGGTTCGTGCAAGGCCTGCCATACGGTCCAGGATTCGCTCGCGCCGCTGACCGGCAACCGCACCCAGTGGGACCCACGTTGGGCCTTGGGCGAGGACGCGCTGCTCGCCGCCGCGATCCAGGGCAAGGGCGGAATGCCGGCCGGCGGGCAGTGCTTTGAATGCACGCCGGATGATCTGAAGGCCCTGATCCGCTTCATGGCAGGGCGTGACGGGGCGACCAAGTGACGGCGCGGCGGCAGGTCCTGCTGGGCGGAGCTGGCCTGATCGCCCTGGCCGGAGCGGGCCTGGCCTCGCGCCGGGTGTTGCTGGACCGCGAACCGCCGCAGCCTGCCCCCATCGACGCGCAGGGCCGTGCGCTGTGGTCGAACTGGGCCGGAAACGAACACGCCTATCCCGCCGCTCGCGCGGCCCCCGCCAGCGAAGCCGAGCTGGCGGCGCTGCTGCCGCGCGCCACCGGACCGATCCGGCCGGTCGGCTCTGGCCACAGCTTTACCGCGCTGGTCCCGACCGAGGGCACGCTGCTGTCGATTGACCGCTTGCAGGGGCTGGTCAGCCACGATGCGGAGGCAACGACTGCCACGGTGCGGGCCGGAACCAGGCTTTCCGCGCTGGGCGCTTTGCTGGCCGGGATCGGGCAGGAAATGCCAAACCTGCCGGACATCAACAAGCAGACCCTGGCCGGCGCCATGGCAACCGGCACCCACGGCACCGGCAAGGGCATGACTGCGCTGCACGGCGAAGTCATGGCAATGCGGCTGGTCCTGCCCGATGGCACGGTCGCCGAGTGCAGCCGCGACCAGCGGCCCGACCTGTTCCACGCCGCGCGCGTCGGGCTGGGCGCGTTCGGCGTCCTGTCCGAAGTGACCTTGCAGAACCGTCCGCTCCAGCGGGTCAAAAAGGTCGTCAGCCTGGTCGATACGGAGCAGCTGCTGCATGAATGGCCGGGCCTGGCCGAGCGGCACCGTAATGCCGAATTCCTGATCCTGCCCTTTACCGGCAAGTCCGCGCTGATCACCCATGACGAAACCAGCGAACCGGTCAGCCCGCGCGGCCCCGACCAGGATGCCGAGACGCTGATGGAGCTGAAGGGGCTGCGCGACCTGTTCGAATTCACGCCTCGCATCCGCAGGCAGGCCGCGCAGGCGGCCATGGCAGACATCCCGCCCGAAGTGGCCGTCGATGAAAGCTGGAAACTTCTGTCCAACGAACGCCCGGTTCGCTTCAAGGAAATGGAATACCACGTGCCCATCGACCAGCAGGTCGATGCCTTGCGCGAAGTGCTGGCCCGGATCGAGCGCGGCGCTAGCGACGTGTTCTTTCCCATTGAAGCCCGGATCATCGCGGCAGACGACGCCTGGCTCTCCCCGTTCTACCAGCGCGAGTGCGGATCGATCGCGGTCCACGCCTGGTACAAGGACGACCACGACTGGATGTTCAAGCTGGTCGAACCTGTCCTGCGCGAGGCGAACGGACGGCCGCACTGGGGCAAGCTCCATTCGCTGGGCGCGGCAGAGCTGAAGGCGCTTTATCCGATGTACAGCGAGGCCGCGCGGGTGCGCCGCCTGGTCGATCCGGCGGGCCGGATGATGAACCCCTTCCTGCGCCGGGTGTTCGGGGATGGCTGAAGTGCGTTCTGATCCGGATTTCATCCCATGCCCAGCCGCCGCTTGGTCCTGATCGGCACTGGCGCGCTGGCCTTGGCTGGCATTGGCACACTGGCGCTGCGACCGGAGGAGCGAGGCGGAATGCACGATCCCTATTTCAGCCAGTTGGCCCAGGCGCTGAAACGCGCAGGACTGAACCGCCCGACCCTGGTGATTGACCGCAACCGGCTGGAGGCGAATGTCCGCGCCGTGCGCGCCAGCGTTGACGGAGCAAAGCTGCCGCTGCGCGTGGTGGCCAAGTCGCTCCCCTCCCCGCGCTTGCTGGAAGCCGTGATGACCGGCATGGCGACCCAGCGCCTGATGGTGTTCAGCGCCGAGATGCTGCTGCAATTGCTGCCGCTGCACCCCATGGCCGACTTCCTGATGGGCAAACCGCTGCCGGTGAGCGAATTTGCACGGGTGGCGGACAAGGCCGGGGCCGAAACCGCCGCGCGGGTGCAATGGCTGATCGATACGCCGGAACGCCTGGCGCAATATGCGGCGGCGGCCCAGGCGCGCGGCATCACCCTGCGCGCCAGCCTGGAAATCGACGTCGGCCTGCACCGGGGCGGTTTTGCCGACGCGCAAACCCTGTCAGCGGCCGTGGCGGCGGCCAAGGCGGCGGGCGTGCAGGTTGCTGGCTTGATGGGCTATGAGCCGCATGTGCCGAAAATGCCCGATACGGACAGTGCCTACCGCGATGCGCAGCAGGCTTACCGCACGGCCATCGGCGTGTTGCGACAGCATGGGCTGGACCCGGCGGCGCTGACTTTGAACAGCGCGGGCAGCCCCACTTTCCGGCGCCATTGCAAAGGCACCGTAGCCAATGAAGTCTCGGTCGGTTCGGCTTTCGTCAAGCCGGGGGACTTCGATTACGACGACCTGGCCGACCTGGTGCCCGCCGCTTTCATCGCCACCCCGGTCATCAAGGCCAGCAGCGACCAGGCCTTGCCGGGGATCGAGGCCTTTTCCGGCGCGACGCACTGGTGGGACCGGAACAGCCAGCGCGGGTTCTTCATCCACGGGGGGCATTGGCTGGCCAAACCCGTCTCGCCACCGGGGCTGGAATATTCCCGGCTGTTCGGGCGCAGTTCCAACCAGGAATTGCTGACCGGATCGAACCGCATCGCGCTGCGGCCTGACGATACAGTGTTCCTGCGCCCCGACCAGAGCGAGGCGCTGTTCCTGCAATTCGGCGACCTTGCCGTCTATGACGGCGGCGAGATCGCCGAGATGTGGCCCAGCCTGCCGATCAGTGCGTAAAAATCCGCGTCAGGGTATAGAAGATCGCCCCCACCGCCGCGCTCATCGGAATGGTGATGAACCATGCCGTGACGACGCGCCCCGCCACGCCCCAGCGCACGGCACTGGCCTTGCGCGCGGCGCCGGTGCCGATCACGGCGCCGGTAATGGCGTGGGTGGTTGATACCGGGATGCCCAGGTAGCTGGCGCTGAACACCACGACCGAACCCGCCGTACTGGCGCTGAAGCCGGTATGGTGGTTCAGCTTGGTCAGCTTGGTCCCCATGGTCTTGATGATCTTCCATCCGCCCGAAAGCGTGCCCAGCGAGATCGCCAGATAGCAGGAAATCACCACCCAGGTCGGGATGTGGAATTCGCCCTGCATATGCCCGGTCGAATAGAGCAGCACGGCGATGATCCCCATCGTCTTCTGCGCATCGTTGCCGCCGTGGCTGATCGAATAGGCGGCGCTGGAGAACAGGTGCAGTGTCTTGAACACCCCTTCGGCCCGGCGCGGCTGGAACCCCTTGAACAGCCACGAGGTGATCAGGACCATCAGCATGGCCAGCGCAAAGCCGATCATCGGGGACAGGAAGATCGCAGCGATGGTTTCCAGCGTCTTCTTGCTTTCCACCGCGCCCAGGCCGGCGTGGGCGATGCCCGCACCCAGCAGGCCGCCCAGCAGCGCGTGGCTGGAGCTGGACGGGATGCCCTTCAGCCAGGTCACCACGTTCCAGAACATCGCGCCGATCAACGCGCCGAAGACCACGCCGGGCGTGACCATGTCCTTGTTGATGATCCCCTTGCCGATCGTGTCGGCGACGTGCAGCGGCACCAGCCAATAGGCGGCAAAGTTGCCGAACGCGGCAAAGACCACGGCCCAGACGGGCGAGAGCAGCCGCGTGGAGACCACGGTCGCAATCGAATTGGCCGCGTCGTGCAGGCCGTTCAGGAAGTCGAAGGCTAGGGCGATGATGACCAGGCCGACCAGCAACGGAAAGGCAAGCTCATGCATTGCCGTTCTCCTTGAAAAGTGACGGCCTCAGCCGTGGTCGATGACCAGACTGTCGATTTCGTTGGCGACGTCTTCGAAGGCGTCGGCAATCCGCTCAAGATGCTTGTAGATCTCGCGCTTGACGATGAAGGCCAGCGGGTCCGGATCTTCCTTTTGCGCCTGGAACGCGTTCTTCATGCCGGTGTCGTGCAGGATGTCGACTTCGCCTTCCAGCTTGACCAGCTTGGCCGTCAATTCGTGCAGACGGTGGCCGTTGCGCTCGACATCACGCAGCAGGGGCATCGCCTCGCCGATCAGGCGGCAGGCATCCTGGACCAGGACGCCGATCTGGCGCATCTGCGGGTCAAAGGTTTCTACCTCCAGCAGCTCGATGGCATTGGCGGAGCGGTTCATTTCATCGATGGTGTCATCCATCGCGCCGATCAGGGCGGTGATCGCACCGCGATCGAACGGCGTCAGGAAGGTCTGGCGGACTTCGTGCAGCGTTTCGCGGATCACTTCATCGGCATCGTGTTCCCGGTCACGGATCGTGCGCAAGTGAGCCGCGCGGTCGCCTTGTCCCGATGTCAGCTGCGCCAGGGCATCGGCGGCTGCGGTCATCGCAGCGGAATGCCTTTCGAACAGGACGTAGAAATCCCCGGAATGCGGCAGCAGCCGCTGGAACCAACCGAACATGGCAAACCCCTCTTTGCGCAAATGTGACAGCGCAATGACAGGAGTAAGACAGATTCGCTACAGCAGTCTTGCCCCGTCCACGATTATCTCGCTCGGGTCACAACCAGCCGATCCGCCGGAAGCGCAGCCACAGCCCGCCGCAGATCGCGGCAATCGCAGCAAGAACAGCAGGATAGCCCCAGCGGCTGTGCAGTTCCGGCATGTAATCGAAATTCATTCCGTAAATTCCGGCAATCGCCGTGGGCACGGCCAGGATCGCGGCCCACGAGGCCAGCTGCCGGGTCATGTCGCCCTGCCGGTGCTGTTCGAGCAGGCTCGCCGTTTCGACAATGCTGGCCAGAGTATCGCGCAGCCCGTTCATCCGGGCGAGCGCGCGGCGCACGTGGTCCAGCACGTCGCGGAACCAGATCCGGGCCGAAGGATCGATCACCGGCAGTTCGGTGTGGGTCAGCCGCTCGCACACTTCCTCCATCGGCCCGACGATCCGCATGAAGCGGCGGAACTGGCGGCGCAGGCGAAAGATGCGGCGGATGGTGGAGGGTTCGGGGAACTGCTCGATCGCGTTCTCTTCCATGGTCTGGACCGAATCCTCGAACTTTTCCAGGATCGGCAGGAACCCGTCGACGATGAAGTCCAGCACCGCGTGGGCGACATAGTCTGGCCCTTCGGCCAGACGCTCGGCATCGATCTCAAGCCGTTCGCGCAGGGCGGAATGAGCGCGGGTCGATCCCAGCCGGACCGTGACGATGAAATCGTGGCCGAGGAAAATCGCCGTCTGGCCAAAGGCGATGTTTTCCCCCTCCTGCACCGCAGCGGTCCGCGCGACGATGAACAGTTGCTGCCCATAGACTTCGATCTTGGGCATCTGAGTGGGGTTGAGCGCGTCTTCCACCGCCAGCGGATGCAAGCCGAACTGGGCGCGGACCAGCTCCATCTCCTCCGCCGTGGGATCGGCCAGCCCGATCCAGTCGAAACTGCCCTTGTCCAGCGCGGTGCGGCTCTGCCCATTGACGGGCAGCGAATTTTCGGACGGCTTTCCACCGGCATAGCGGCGCGCGGCAATGATCGGCATTGCCATGGTCTGCCAAAGCGGCATGATGCTGGCAATCCCGCGTGAAAGCGGTTATTGCTGACATAAATGTAAATTGACTTGGGAGAAGCGGAGCGATGAACGCCCACACACCGATCGAGGAATGCCTCGACATGATCATCGTCGGCGCCGGAATTTCCGGCATCGGCATGGCTGTCCACATGAAGCGCGAATGCCCGGACAAGAGCTTTGTCATGCTCGACCGGCGCGAGCGGCTGGGCGGCACCTGGGACCTGTTCCGCTATCCGGGCATCCGTTCGGACAGCGACATGCACACCTTGGGCTTTTCGTTCGAGCCGTGGACTCACGAAAAGTCCATCGCCGATGGCCCCTCGATCCTGGAATATCTGGACCGGATCACCGACAAGTATGAGCTGAACCAGACCATGCGGCTGGGCCAGAAGGTGATCAGTGCCGACTGGGACAGCAAGACCGCAACCTGGACCGTCGTGACCGAAACCGCCGATGGCAAGCACAGCCGCTACAAGGGCCGCTTCCTGTTCCTGGGCGCGGGCTATTACGACTATGACGATCCCTATGACGCCGGTTTTGCCGGGCGCGACAAGTTCAAGGGGCAGATCGTCCACCCGCAGTTCTGGCCGGGCGACATGGACTTCCAGGGCAAGAAGGTGGTGGTGATCGGCTCTGGCGCGACGGCGGTCACCATCGTTCCGGCCATGGCTTTGAACGGCGCAGGGCACGTCACCATGTTGCAGCGCACGCCGACCTGGATGGTCAGCCGTCCGGCGCGCGACGGGTTCAACAAGCTGCTGCGCCGCTTCCTGCCGGAAAAGCTGGCCTATGCCCTGACCCGCGCCAAGAACATCTTCATGCAGGACCTGATGTTCAAGCGGGCGCGCGGCGCTCCGGAAAAGGTCAAGGATTACCTGACTGCGCAGCTCAAGGCCCACCTGGGCGACAATTACTCCGCCGCCGATTTCACCCCGCCCTATGATCCGTGGGACCAGCGCCTGTGCCTGGTGCCCGATGCCGATTTCTTCAGCGCGATCAACCAGGGCAAGGCCAGCGTGGTGACCGACCAGATCGACAGCTTCGATGCCAAGGGGATCAAGCTGAAATCGGGCAAGCACCTCGATGCCGACATCATCGTCACTGCCACCGGCCTGCGCATGACCTTTGCGGGCAAGATCAACGTGGCGGTCGATGGCAAGCCGGTCGATTTCGGGCAGACCTATTTCTACCGCAACTGCATGTTCTCCAACGTGCCCAACATGGCGGGCGTGTTCGGCTATCTCAACGCCAGCTGGACCCTGCGGGTGGACATCATCGCCGAATACCTGACCCGCCTGTTCAAGCAGATGGACGCGATTGGCGCGGTTGCCGCCACCCCGGCCATGGCCCCGGGCGAGGAACCGGAAGTGGACGACATCTTCGATTTCTCCTCCGGCTATATCCAGCGCGGCAAGCACCTGATGCCCAGGAATGCCCATGCCCTGCCGTGGCGGCTCAACCAGGAATACCGCAAGGACCGGATCGACATGCGCCAGGCGCCGATTGACGATGGCGTGCTGCACTTCACCCGGGCGCGGGAACTGGTCAACTGAGTCATAAGGGACCAGGGGCGGACAGGATCAAAATTAGCCGGTCCGCCCCGGCCCTGCTTGTCGAAGCGGGCGCACCGCCCTAAGTCGAACGCATGACCGAACCTTCCCGCATCTGGAAAGCCGCCCTGCTCGTCATTGGCGACGAGATTCTTTCGGGCCGCACGCAGGACAAGAACGTCGCCCAGGTTGCCACCTGGCTCAACGTCCAGGGCATCCGCCTGTCCGAAGTGCGGGTCGTGGCCGACGATACGGCGGCGATTGTCGAAGCGGTGAACGCCCTGCGCGCGCGCAACGACTACCTCTTCACCACCGGCGGGATCGGCCCGACCCACGATGATATCACGGTGGACGCCGTGGCAGAGGCCTTTGGCGTGGGCGTGGTGATCCACCCCGAAGCCCGCGCGATCCTGGAGCGATACTACGAACCGCGCGGCGGGCTGAACGAAGCGCGGCTGCGCATGGCCCGCGTGCCGGAAGGCGCGGAACTAATCCCCAACCGCATGTCCGGCGCGCCCGGCATCCAGATCGGCAACGTCTATCTGATGGCGGGCGTCCCCTCGATCACCGCAGGCATGCTCGACGCGCTGACTGGCTCGCTGGAAGGGGGCCTGCCCGTCCTGTCGCAGACCATCGGCTCCTGGGTCCAGGAGAGCGAGATCGCCGACTTGCTGCGCAAGACCGAGCAGGATCACGACGGCTGCGCCATCGGCAGCTATCCGTTCTTCCGCGAAGGCCGGGTTGGTGCGAACTTCGTTGTCCGCTCCACCGATGCCGCCGTGCTGGAAGCCTGCTGCGACGCCTTGAGCACCGGCCTGCGTGCCCTGGGGCGCGAGGCTGTTCCCGGCGGTGTCTGATCCGCTGCTGGTCGCGGCGCTGATGGGGGCCGCGGCTACCTCCGCCGCCACGATCGAAGAATTTGAGCGTGTTCTGGCCTCGCAGGACAGCGCCACTGCCGCGCTGGGCCAGTGGTGCGAGCGGCACGGCATTGCCCAGGCCGCCTCGATCCGCGCCAGCGTGGTCGGCCGCAGCACCGAAGCGGCACCCGAAACGCGCACCATGCTGGGCCTGAAGGAGCAGGAGCCGGTGGGCTATCGCCACGTCCGCCTCGCTTGCGGGGATACGATCCTGTCCGAAGCCTACAACTGGTTCGCTCCGTCGCGGCTGACCCCGGACATGAACCGCGCCCTGGCCGAAAGCGACACGCCGTTCGGCAAGGTCGCCGCGCCGCTCGGCTTTCGCCGGGTCCGGCTGCTGGAGGAACGCGGCCGCGCCGACTTCTGCCCGCCCGACACGATCCTGATCCACCGCGCCCTGCTGCGCCTGCCCGATGGCCAGCCGCTCGCCTATGTCGTGGAATGCTATAGCGCGGCGAACCTGGCCGTAGCGCGCTGATCGCGCCCGCGCAGCGGAACCTATCCGCCGCGCCCGCCGTTTGATCGGCGGAATGTCGGACCTGATCGATCCAGCCAGATGGGACATTGCGCGGCACGGCCTGGCCTTGCTGATTGCCTATGTGCTCGCCCTGCCCATCGGCTGGAACCGCGAACTGGAAGAGCGCAGCGCGGGCCTCAGAACCTTTCCCCTGGTGGCCGTGGCCACTTGCGGCTTTGTCCAGGCGGTCGAGCCGGTGACCGCCTCCAGCCCGGAAGCCCTGGCCCGCGTGGTCGAAGGGCTGATCACCGGCATGGGCTTCATCGGCGGCGGCGCGATCCTGCGGCGCGGGGATTCGGTCAAGGGCACTGCCACCGCCGCCAGCCTGTGGATCACCGGCGCCGTGGGCGTGGCCGTTGGCCTGGGCAGCCTGGACGTGGCCGTGGCCCTGGCGGTCATCACGGCGGCAACCTTGTGGTTCATCACCCCGCTGAAGGACAATGCGGGATCGCACGAGGACCTGGACGCGGACAGTTAACACGCCGCAATCTTAACTTAACCATGCCTGTTCATCCCATTGTGGCACAAGGCAAAACCAGCACTTGCAGTGGGCAGATTGCTGGGCAAAGTGACAGCAACAAGAACGGGCCGCACCAACCGAAGTCCATTGCTTTGGAGTGTGACGTGACGACCAGTTCCGAACTCGACAATCCGCAGGATGAGCGCCGCCGGCATGACCGCGCGCCCGTCGGGATAGAGGTGCTCATGCGTGAGCGCGGCCGCAATGCCGTCGCAGCGCGCCTGATCGATTTCAATTCATTCGGCTGCCAGCTGGAAGGCCCGGTCCTGTTCCGCAGAGATGCCCAGATCTGGGTGCGCCTGCCGGGGCTGGAAAGCCTTCCGGTCAACCTCGCGTGGAAGTGCGGGCCGCGCATGGGGCTTGAATTCATCACCCCGCTGCATCCCGCTGTCGCGGCGCGCTTCATGCCGCAGGCAAGCGAGGCAGTAGGTGCCGTGACAGTTGCGCCAGCGCCGCCTGCGCCGCCGAAGCAATCCCGTCGCCAGCAGATTCTCTCCGGCATCGCCGCTGCCGATCAATCGCCGCTGCAACGGTACAAGCAGCCTTCGGGCCAGGGCTTGATCGGACGGATCGGCCAGATGCTCAGGCGCGCGGCAGACCACCGCGCCGAACCGCGCTATCCCCAGCCCGTCGCAAGCCCGATCAGCGTCAGCGGCGCCCCGGTTCAGGTCAAGGACGTTTCCGCCAGCGGCCTGCGGGTGGCAGGGGCCTTTTTCAGCAACACGGAAGGTGCCGAGGTCACGGTCGATTTCGCCGGTTTCGATCCGATCGTGGGCCAGCTGGTCTGGAGCAACGGCGCGGAGGCCGGAATTGCCCTTCCGCCGCAATCGCTCAACCTGGTTGAACAGGCGTACTGACCTCCCTGGTGCGCCCAAGGAAAAGGGCCGGAGAGCATATGCTCCCCGGCCCTTTTTTCATGCCTTTGGCAGCGTAAGGCGCTTAGGCGCCCTGCACTTCCGCCAGGTCGATCTTCAGGCCCGGGCCCATCGACGAGGACAGGCCGACCTTGCGGACGTACTTGCCCTTGGCGCCCGACGGCTTGGACTTGACCACGGCGTCAACGAAAGCTTCGAAGTTGGCCTTCAGCGCTTCGTTCGAGAACGACAGCTTGCCGATCCCGCCGTGGATGATCCCGGCCTTTTCGACGCGGAATTCGATCTGGCCGCCCTTGGCAGCCTTGACCGCTTCAGCGACGTTCGGGGTGACGGTGCCCAGCTTCGGGTTCGGCATCAGGCCCTTCGGACCCAGCACCTTGCCGAGGCGGCCAACCAGACCCATCATGTCCGGCGTGGCGATCACGCGGCCATAGTCCAGGTTGCCAGCCTGCATGTCGTCCAGCAGGTCTTCGGCGCCAACCTTGTCAGCGCCGGCGGCCAGGGCTGCTTCAGCCTTGTCGCCACGCGCGAAGACGGCAACCTTGACGTCCTTGCCGGTGCCCGAGGGCAGCACGACCATGCCGCGAACCATCTGGTCGGCGTGACGCGGATCGACGCCCAGGTTCAGCGAGACTTCCAGGCTTTCGTCAAACTTGGTGGTCTTGAGATCCTTGAGCAGCTGGATAGCGGCTTCGACGCCATAGTGCTGCTGATTGTCGCCCAGCTTTTCGTTCAGCGACTTCTGCTTCTTGGTCAGCTTTGCCATGTTCTTAGCCCTCCACAACCTGAAGGCCCATCGAACGGGCGGAGCCTTCGATGATCTTGGTGGCCTGTTCGATGTCGTTCGCGTTCAGATCCTTGAACTTGGTCTGAGCGATTTCGGCGAGCTTCGAGCGAGCGATGGTTCCGGCCGAAACCTTGCCCGGCTCTTTCGAGCCCGACTTCAGGTTGGCGGCCTTCTTGATCAGGAACGAAGCCGGCGGAGTCTTGGTGACAAAGGTGAAGCTGCGGTCCGCATAGACCGTGATGATGGTCGGAATCGGCATGGCCTTTTCCATTTCCTGCGTGGCGGCATTGAACGCCTTGCAGAATTCCATGATGTTCACGCCGCGCTGACCCAGCGCCGGACCGATCGGCGGCGACGGGGTAGCAGAGCCCGCGGGCACCTGCAGCTTGATATAGCCTTCAATTTTCTTGGCCACGATGGGCCTCCTTTCTTCCTGTTGGCCCCCGAAAAGGAGCCGCAGAGTGAGCGGTCAAACGATGGGCCGAAGTCCATCTCCCGCACGGAATCGCCCCGGCAAGCCAAAGCGAAGGCGCGCGCCTAGGCGAAGACGCGCGCAATTGCAACAAAACTCCGCAAACCCCGTCACCCTGAACTTGTTTCAGGGTCCATGGCGCGGTTATCCCTACCGATCCCTGGAGCAAGCGAGGCAGCGTCCTTGGCCTCTTCCGGCACGCACAGGTGCTTCCGGCCCGATGGACCCTGAAACAAGTTCAGGGTGACGTGTGGGCTCTGGCTCGCGCGACGCCCCTTTTCGTCACCCCGGCGCAGGCCGGGGCCCAGAGCGTCAAACGCCCCGGATTGCCGCTCCCGTCACCTGATCTTGTTTCAGGTGACGGCTAACGGTGCCGTCACTTGACCAGTTCGACCTGGTCGAAGTCCAGTTCGACCGGCGTGGCGCGGCCGAAGATCGAGACGGAAACCTTGACGCGGTTCTTGTCGAAGTCGAGCTCTTCGACAACGCCGGTGAAGGTGCTGAACGGACCGTCCAGAACCTTGACCGAATCGCCGATCTCGTAATCGACCGAAACGTGCTTCTTCGGCTCTGCCGCCGCGGCATCGCGGGCGCCGAAATAGCGCGCGGCTTCGCGGTCGGAAATCGGCTGCGGCTTGCCGTTCGGGCCGAGGAAACCGGTGACCTTGGCAGTGTTCTTGACGAGGTGATACACGTCGTCGTTCAGGGTCAGCTTGGCCAGGACATAGCCGGGCATGGTCTTGCGTTCGACCTGGACCTTCTTGCCGCGCTTGACCTCGGTAATGGTTTCGTGCGGCACTTCGACCGCTTCGACCAGGGCCTCAAGCCCCTTGCGCTCGGCTTCGGAAAGGATCGATTCCTTCACCTTGTTCTCAAAGCCGGAATAGGCGTGGATGATGTACCAGCGAGCCATGGGAAATCTCTATGCTGCGTGCCGGGCCGATCAGGCCAGCGACAGGAGGAACTGAACGATCTTGCCGAAGACCGAATCGACGCCGAGGAAGAACAGGGCAAGGATGACCATCATGATCCCCACGAAGATCGCGGTCGTCACGGTTTCCTGACGGCTGGGCCAAACCACCTTGCGGGCTTCGGCTTGTACCTGGCGCATGAATTCGCCGGGATTGAACTTGGCCATCTTTCGCTCACTCGCCTTGCTGAAATGCCTCGTGTCTTCCGCCTAGGGGACAGCGCCGCCCCGGCCCTGGTTGGCCGGGAGGGGCAGCGATGATCTCCGATGTCGGATGACGAATGCGCACTTAGCCATCCGGGCGCGGTTTTGCAAGCAGGCTCGGCTTGATCGCCGGTCAGGGCTGCGGCTTGGCCGGTGCCACGCGCCTTGCCAGGAACCAGGTCCGCCCGCTGCGCTCCACGACATAGCCTTCGGGAATCTTCACTGGCCAGGTCTGGCCCACGTACCACAGGTAATCGGTGAACAGCGCGGGGCTGTAGTCGGAAATGTCGATCTTGCGCCCGGTGCGGTGGTTCAGGCGGTGGAACGGATCGCGGAAGAACGGGCCGCCGCCGTTGATCGTCATCATGTGAATGCCGGGCAGGGCAAAGTTGCAATTGGTGAAGGCGTCCAGCCGCACCACGGCATAGCCGCAGATGTGTTCCTTGCCGTTGAAGCCCCATTCGCTTCGCTCGGTGACGACATAGCTGGCCACCTTGGCTCCCTGGGGCAGGCCCTCCAGCGCGGTCAGTGCCTCGGCCGTCTCGCGCGAATCGCGGTGCCAGTCGACCGTGGTATAGCCCAGGCGGAACAGGAAGACCGCCGGGACCAGCAGGATCACCCAGCGCGGCGCGCGCCATGAAAGGCACAAGCAGCCGACCATCAGTCCGGCAGAGATCATCCGCGCATCGACCAGGTCGCCGCCGAAGATATGGCGCGGCAGGACCAGCGAGGAGACCAGCATCATGATCGCGGCCCAACCCAGCTTGCCGTCCCACTTCCTGAAGAACAGCGACACAGCCATCAGCACGACCACCGCGATGGTCATGGCATAGTCGACCCACTGGAACGTGCCGCGCATCGCCTGTTTCCAGATCGCCCACTTGTAGAGTTGCGGCGCGGGGCCATAGCTGGGTGGCTTGCCCGGATTGTCGCCCAGGATCAGCGAGAGGAACGGGAAGAACAGCGGCCAGGGCGCCAGGAAGGCGCGCCACGACTTGTCCTTCGACCATTCGTAGCCGAAAACCAGAATGCCCAGGATGCCCCAGCCCGACACGTGGCCCAGCCAGACGAAGATCCCGATGGGGACGAACAGCGGCGCGCGCCACGGCTTGCCGTCCAGCATGACCCACAGGGCAAAGGCGAACAGCGCCGCCGCCTGGGCGAGGCCAAAGTTGAGGAAGCCGAGAATTGCCGAAGGCGACCAGACGAAGGCGAAGGCCAGCATCGATGCCATGCCGATTCGCCGCCGCACCGCCCACTCCGCCGCCAGGATCGACATGGCGGTCAGCGGCGGAATGATCCCCGCCATGATCCGCCCCGCCGTTTCCAGGCTGACGAACCAGGTCAGCGGCCAGACCAGGATGTCCGCCCCCAGGTTGCCCATCCAGCGCCACGAGAAGCCGTAATATTCCTGCAGGAACGGGCTGCTGTCGCGGGTCAGCATGATGTGCATCCGCGCCAGGTGCGCCGGATAGTCGACCATCTGCGGATAGGTGGCGACCAGCACCGGCAGCGCGGAAAGCAGCGCCAGGAACAGGCCGACCCAGAGGAATTCGGTGGGGTTAGGTTCAGCCCGCAGCCACCCACGCGCGCTCATGCGATGCTGGCTGGACGGCACTGGAGAAGCGTCATCGGGCATCGCGGCATTCGGTCTGGATGGAAGCGGTGCTTGGCAGGAGTGGCAGGATTCGAACCCGCGGCCCTCGGTTTTGGAGACCGATGCTCTACCAACTGAGCTACACTCCTGCAGGCGGAAGGCGCTCTAGTCGCAAGACTGCAAGATGACAAGCGTGTCGCAAGGGTCCATAAAAAGAATTGCCGTGCACGCTCCCGCCCCTCCTCCGCCGATCGATCCCGATATGCTGCTCATGGCCTATCGCACCGGCCTGTTCCCGATGGCGGATTCGCGCGACGATACCGAGATTTTCTGGGTCGAACCGCGCCGCCGCGCGATCCTGCCGCTCGACGGCTTCCACTGTTCGCGCTCGCTCGCGAAGATTCTGCGAAAAGGTGTTTTCGAAGTCACCTGCAACGCCGCTTTCCCCGCCGTGATCCGCGAATGCGCCGGTCCGCGCCGCGATGCGGGGGGAACCTGGATCAGCGACCGAATCGAGCGGACCTATCTGGACCTGCACGAGGAAGGCGCAGCCCATTCGATCGAATGCTGGCACCAGGGGCACCTGGTCGGCGGGCTGTATGGGGTCGGCTTTGACGCCGTGTTCTGCGGCGAATCGATGTTCAGCCGGATGCCCAATGCGTCAAAGGTGGCGCTCGCCTGGCTGGTTGCCGCGCTGAAGCGGGCCGGGGCGCGCTTGCTCGATTGCCAGTTCATGACCGAACACCTGGCCACGATGGGCGCAGTCGAAATCAGCCAGGCGGAATATGTCGAGCGGCTGGTCGCGGCTCAAAGATCGACGGAGGGCGCAGGAGCCGGGGCTGCTGCCTTGGGCGCGGGACTGGCTGAAGGCTTGGCCGCAGGCGATGCCGACGCTTCCGGCGCGGCGCTTTCGCTGCCGGCGGGCTTTGCCGCACTGCTGGGCGATGCGGCGGCGGCGGGGCTGTCCTCCTCGCCCGGGAACTTCATTGCACAGTCCTTCACCCAGACGTCATAGACCGGATGCTCGACCACGTTGAGGCCGGGCGAATTCTTGAACAGCCAGCCGGAAAAGACCTTGCGCCAGGCCAGCGGCTGATCGGATGCCGCGCGTTCTTCGACGAAAACCTGCACGAAAGCGCCTGTTTCGGGCGGACGCTCCCACGGCAGGCTGCGCTCGCAGGTGGCCAGCTTGATCGTGACATTGCCGATCCGCTTGGCCTCACCCGTCTTGAGCACGACGTCCTGCAAGACGTTGTTGCGCTTGTTGAGCAGGCCCAGCGTTGCCACGCGGTCCTTTACCGGGGTGCCATATTCGTTTTCGACGACCTGGCTGGCCGAGGCCTGTCCGGCCACTTCCTGCGGGACTTCGGTTGCTTCGGGATCGGCTCCGTCACCGCCGTTGCAGGCGGCCAGCGCGAATGGCGCGGTCAGCAGGAGCAGGCGAAAGCGCATCAGGCTTCCGGCGACCAGGCCTCGTAAGCGGTGTCCTGGCGGTCCCGGTCGCGGTGCGGGCGGTGCGCGTTCGGCGTGCCGGTGGCATTGGGGGAAAACTCCGTCTCCCAAATGCGCGGCGGCGGAAGGTTCGATTCGGGCACGCCATCGAACGAGCCGTGCAGCCAGCCATGCCATTCGGCCGGCACCCGGCTGGCGTCGTTGGCGCCGTTGTAGATCACCCAGCGGCGTTCCTTGCCGGCAAAGGGATGCCCCTTCGGATAGGGCTTCTTGGCCCGGTAATAGGTATTGCCCTGCGCGTCCGTACCGACCTTTTCACCGGTCAGCGCGGAATTGAGCGAAGTGGTGACGGTCGCGCCGTTCCACCAGGTGAAGAGCTTGCCGAAGAATCCCATGGGCGCCCGTTAGCCTTTCTTGCCCCCCGCGCGCAAGGTGGCCGGGCCATTTCGGGCCTTTGCGAAGAGAAAAATCGGCGCCGCGATGAACGGATCGGGATGGATCAAAGAGCCGGACGCCTTCGACAGGCTCAGGCTGAGCGGGGGCAATGTCGTCTCAAGAGGCAAAAGCCAGGTCGCCCCACCAACTCCGCTCAGGCTGAGCCTGTCGAAGCCGGTTTGCCAGGCACTTTTTTCGAGCAGTCTACCACTCCACCCGGTCGCCGGGCTTGATCCCCAGTTCTGCCGCACGGCCACCGTTCAATTCCAGCACCGCCTTGGCCTCTCCGTCCGAATAGAGCGGGGTTTCATCATAGGGGATCGCATTGGCGGCTATGTTGCTGATCCGGCCATCGGGGGCGACGAAGATCAGGTCGAGCGGGATCACCGTGTTGCGCATCCAGAAACTGGCCCCGCGCGGGGGATCGAAGGGGAAGATCATCCCCTCGTCCGGCCCCATTTCGGTGCGGAACATCAGCCCCTTGGCCTGTTCCTGCGGGGTGCGGGCCAGCTCGACCCGGAACTGGTGAACCTTGCTGCCGCTGGTCACTTTCAGGGGAACGACCGGCAGGCCGGAAACCGGGTGAACCGCTGGCGCGGCTTGCGTCGATTGCGGCGCGGCATCGCTGGCACCGGGCGAGCAGGCAGCCAGAACCAGTGCGATTGCGCCCAGCAGATATCCCCGCATCATTCGTCCTCTTCGCCCTGACCGGCCCATTCCAGCGCGGCTTCCTGCGTCGCGGCATTGACCAATTCGCGGGCGCTGTCCAGCCGGTGACCGGCGCGCAGCATGGCCGCGATCTGCTTTTCGCGCTGCGGACGATCCGGCTCGGCGCGTCCGAACGGGCCAAAGCCGCGCTTGCGCGCCATGGCCAGGGCAGCGCGGCGCTCCTCTCCCTTGCTGACGCGGACCTCATCGCGGACCTGCTCGTCGATCCCGGCGGCGTGCAGCGCCTGGCCGATCCGCCGCTGGCCATAGCCGCGCCGCAGCAGGCTGCCGCTCTTGGCCCGGGCATAGGCCAGATCGTCGACATAGCCGGCGCGGACGAAGCGTTCGACCAGCGTCGCAATCGGCGCGGCCCCTTCCCCTTCCCAGCCGCGCTCGCGCAGCTTGCGGGCCAGATAGCCTTCCAGCTTGGCCGCGCTGGTGGCAAAGCGGGCGACATAGGCCAGGGCCAGTTCTTCCAGCCGCGCGCTATCCAGCGGCTGGGGAAGGCGTTTTTCGCCGCGCTTGTTCATCCTGCCGCCAGTCATCGGCCATAATCGTGCCACACTGTGCCCCGATTGGAAAATCCTGTAAAAGCGGGCTACAGGGACCCGTGTTTTGGTGCATCTGCGCGTTTACGCCGAATTAACGGCGAAGCGCATTGAAAGAACAGGCTTTTTACGCATGACCGATGCTTCTGTCCTGGAGCCGAATGCTGGCGTCACGCTGGTACCGACGCCCAACGAAGACGATCTGCCCCGCCGCTTTTCCGACTTCGCCACGTTCAACGAGGCGCTGGACTATGCCGCGCAGGGCAAGCGGGGCATGAATTTCCACGATCCGCGCGGTACGCTGAAGCGGGTCTATCCCTATAGCGAGCTGCGTGACGACGCGCTCGACATGGCGCGCCGCCTGGTTGCCCACGGCATCCAGAAGGGCGACCGCGTGGCCCTGATCGCGGAAACCGGCCCGGAATTTGCCGCCCTGTTCTGCGGCTGCGTCTATGCCGGGGCCTGGCCCGTGCCGCTGCCCCTGCCGACCAGCTTCGGCGGCAAGGAAGCCTATATCGACCAGTTGGCGGTCCAGCTGGCCAGCAGCGATCCCAAGGTGCTGTTCTATCCGGCCGAAATCGCGGAAATGACCAAGGCTGCGGCCGATCGCCAGGGCTGCGAAGGGATCACCTGGGAAGACTTCGCGACCGGTGCAGCGCCCGATTGCGCCCTGCCCGAGGCCCAGCCGGACGACATCTGCTATCTGCAATATTCCAGCGGCTCCACCCGCTTCCCGCACGGCGTGGCCGTGACCCATGCCTCGTTGCTCAACAACCTGGCCGGGCATAGCGAGGGGATGAAGATCCAGCAGTCCGACCGCTGCATTTCCTGGCTGCCGTGGTATCACGACATGGGCCTGGTCGGCTGCTTCCTGTCGCTGATCGCCAACCAGATCTCGGTCGACTACCTCAAGACCGAGGATTTCGCCCGCCGTCCGCTGGCCTGGCTGGACCTGATCAGCCGCAATCCGGGCACCTCGTGCTCCTATTCGCCCACATTCGGCTATGACATCTGCGCGCGCCGCATTTCGAGCCAGAGCAACGTGGCCGAACGGTTCGACCTGTCGCGCTGGCGCATTGCCGGCAACGGGGCAGACATGATCCGGCCCGACGTGATGCAGGGCTTCGTCAATGCCTTTGCCCCGGCCGGGTTCAAGGCCAGCGCCTTCCTGCCGTCATACGGCCTGGCCGAAGCGACCCTCGCGGTCACCATCATGCCGCCGGGCGAAGGCATCCGCGTCGAACTGGTCGAGGAAGAGCGCCTGTCCGGCACCCCGCGCGACCTGTCACGCCCGGCCCGCTACCGCGCCATCGTCAACTGCGGCAAGGCCGTGAAGGACATGGCGATCGAGATCCGGGGCGAGAGCGGCCATGTCCTGCCCGATCACCACATCGGCAAGGTCTGGTGCAAGGGCCCGTCGGTCATGGTCGGCTATTTCCGCGACCCGGAAGCAACCGAGGCCTGCATGCAGGATGGCTGGCTGGACACGGGCGACATGGGCTATCTGGTCGATGGCTACCTGTTCATCGTTGGCCGCGCCAAGGACATGATCATCATCAACGGCAAGAACCACTGGCCGCAGGACATCGAATGGGCCGTGGAACAGCTGCCCGGCTTCAACCACGGCGACATCGCGGCCTTCTCGGTCGAGACGGAAACCGGCGAAGAGTCCGTCGCGGTGCTGGTCCACTGCCGCGTGTCCGATCCGGTCGAACGCCAGAAGCTGCACGACACGATCCGCGACAAGGTCCGCTCGATCCTGGGCCATTCGGCCATCGTCGAGCTGGTGCCGCCGCGCACCCTGCCGCGCACCAGCTCCGGCAAGCTGAGCCGCGCCAAGGCCAAGAAGCAGTACCTTTCGGGCGAGATCGAGCCGATCAAGCTGGCGGCCTGAAGCGGTTGCCGCAAGCTGGCGCCCGCTTGACCGGACCATAGCCCGCCTTACAACCCCTTGAATCGAAACAACATTCGATTCGAGGGGAGGTGGGCGCATGCGGTTCGCAAAGGCAGGGATGGTGTCGCTTCTCGCACTGGGACTGGGGGCCTGTGCGACGCCTGGAATCAAGGGTCCAGCGATGCCGGTGCGGCTTGCCCATGTCGATGGTTCGCCTTCCGCACCGAACGGGGTTTGCGACAGCGCGGGCAATTTCACGTCCAGCCCGTCAAGGGCTGGAGGCGGTCCGCTCAGCAATCTGGAACTCAACTTCTCCCGGCAGGTCTGCCGTTCCCTGGCCGATACCTCCGACGCGGAAAAAGCCGGCGCGATGCTGGAAAGCGGTTTCACCTTGGTCAAGGTCCGCTGCAATGACTACTTCGCGCAAAAGGGCGCCTCGCAGGAAAAGACCCGCCTGACGCGAAGCCTGATCGCCCCCGTCACCGCCTTGATCACCAGCGTCTTCGCCGTGGTCAATTTCTCGTCCGAGCGAGAGGAAAGCGACTATCTTGCCCTTCTGGCCGCGGGCACGACTTTCGCCAATGCGGGCCTCAGGATCTATGAAGAACAGTTCCTGTTCAACGCCGACAATATCAGTTCGGTACGCGGGCTGACCATGCGCGCGCTGGATACGCACCGCACCGCCATTGCTGCAACGCAGGGCCTGACTTTCGATGTGGCGATCCGCCAGCTGACCGATCACGAAATGATCTGCACCCCGGCCAGCATCCTCGACCTCACGCGGGAGGCAATCGACAAGGGTGCGGTAAGACCGCGCGATGCCTCCGGTTCCACTGCCGTCAGGCCGGTCGACGCGATTGACACACGCCCGGTGACGCCGCCCGCCCCGGCACCCAATCGGCCTGAACCCAATCCGGGCCCAGAAGCCGTGACCCTTGACGTTGGCACCTGATCCCCAACCCGTATTGCCCGCATAATACAGCTTGCATAGCGCGGGCGGTAGTCCCACATTGGCAGCATCGTTTTTGCAAGGATACGGAACGACTGCCATGGCCACCACGCCGACCGGAACCGAAGCCCCTACCCTGACGCTCACGCCGCCCGATCCCGTACCCGTGGTTCCAGCGGAAAAGGCCGCAGGGCTGGTTCCGGTATCGCCGGAGCACAGGTCCAAGCTGGAAGAGAAGGTCGATGCCTTCGTGGCCGATCTGGTTTCCGCCGATGCCAATTCGCCCGAATTCGGCAAGAAGGTGGACCAGATCACCAATATGGGCCGCAAGGAGATCATGGCGGCAGCGGGGATGTCCAACCGCTTCCTGGATCGCCCCGTCCGCGCGATGGACAAGGATTCCGGCGTCGGCGCCAATCTGGCCGAACTGCGCAAGACGGTCGAAACGCTCGATCCGGGCAAGCAGGGCAAGCTGTCCAAGGGGCGCAAATTCCTGGGCATCATCCCCTTCGGCAATTCGATGAAGCGCTATTTCCAGTCCTATGAAAGCGCGCAGGGGCACATCCAGGCGATCCTGAACCACCTCAGCTCGGGCAAGGATGAGCTGCTGATGGACAATGCCGCGATTGATGTTGAGCGGCAGAAGCTGTGGGAGGCGATGGGCAATCTTGAGCAGATGATCCACATCTCCAGGACGCTCGATGCCAAGCTTGAGGAAACCGCCGCCGAGCTGGACGCGACCGATCCGGCCAAGGCCAAGGCGATCCGCGAAAGCGCGCTGTTTTATGTCCGTCAGCGCACCCAAGACCTGCTGACCCAGATGGCGGTGACCGTGCAGGGCTATCTCGCGCTCGACCTGGTCAAGAAGAACAACGTCGAACTGGTCAAGGGCGTGGACCGCGCCAGCACCACTACCGTCGCCGCGCTGCGCACGGCGGTCACCGTATCGCAGGCCATGGCCAACCAGCGGCTGGTGCTGGAACAGGTCACCGCGCTCAATTCCACCACGGCGGGCCTGATCGATTCCACCGGCACCCTGCTGCGCGAACAGACCGGCAAGATCCACGAAATGGCCTCGTCCAGCACGATCCCGCTCGAAACGCTGCAACGCGCGTTCCAGAACATCTATGACACGATGGACAATATCGACACGTTCAAGGTCAAGGCGCTGGACAGCATGAAGCAGACCGTGACCACGCTTTCGGCAGAGGTCGAGAAGTCCAAGGGCTATATCGCCCGGGCCGAAGGCGCGAACCAGGCGCAAGTGGCCAGCGACGCGCCCAGCCTGCTGAGCCTGGAGGGGTAATCATGACGTCCTGTTTCGATCCTCCCCCCCTGGGGGAGGTGGACCGCCAACGGCGGGACGGAGGGGGCATGTTGGCAGGCGGGGCGGAATGGCATTCCCCCTCCGTCAGCCCTCCGGGCTGCCACCTCCCCCAGGGGGGAAGGATCTGATGGCCGGCGAATCCCATCGGTCGGATCAAATCCTGACCGCCGCGCGCCGCTCGCTCCATGACCAGCGAGCAGGCGGTCGGCGCAACTCCATTGGACGGCGCTCTGCTGCGCTGAAACGCCAGCACGCGCTGCGCCAGGTCAAGCGCGCGGCCATGGCCGTGCTCGGCATCCTGTTCGCCGCCATGGCCGTGGGCGTGGTGATTGACGGGATCGGCTGGGGCGGGATCATCGTCACCATGCTGGCGATCTTCGCCGCCGTCACCGCCTTTGCCGTGGTGCCCAAGGTCAAGGTGCCGACCCGCGATTCGCTCTCCAAGGGCGATGTCAGATCGCTGGTCGGACGCACCGAACTGTGGCTGGAGAGCCAGCGACCTGCCCTGCCCGCACCGGCGGTGCAACTGGTCGATCACATCGGCCTGCAACTGGATGCCCTGGGCCAGCAGCTCGACGGGCTGGACCCCAATGCGCCCGCCGCGCGCGACGTGCGGCAACTGGTGGGCGAAACGCTGCCCGGCCTGGTCTCCACCTATACCTCGATCCCCCGCCACCTGCGGGCAGAGGCCAATGCGGGCGCCAGTCCCGACCAGCAATTGACCGACAGCCTGGGCAAGATCAGCGCCGAGATCGACAGCGTCACCCGGCAGCTTGCCGCCGGCGCGATCGACAACCTGGCGATCACCACCCGTTACCTCGACTACAAATACGGCGACGCCATCGACGCGCCGAAGGAGAACACCTGATGCGCGTGCCGATCCCTCACCAACTGGGCAAGGAAGAGGCCAAGCGCCGCCTGAAGGCGCGCAGCCACGAAGCGGCAGGCCTGATCCCCGGCGGCGCGGACGTGACCGTGGACTGGCCGGGCGAGGACCGCATGACCATGGCGGTCAAGGCCATGGGCCAAGCCATCAACACGGTGATCGACGTCGAGGAAGAGGCGGTAATCTTCCAGCTGGACCTGCCGCCCGCGCTGTCCTTCGTCGAGCCGATGATCCGCGGCGTGATTGCGGAAAAGGGGCAGAAGCTGCTGAAGTAACGCTCGCGCAAAGGCGCGCCGCTCGCTTGTCAAAGCTCCAGGTACATCCGGGGAATGCGCAGTTGCTGGGCTGAAACCTGCGTCTCGCGCAGGAACAGGACCAGGGCCCACATCAAGAGCCCGACCGCGATCAGGAAGGTTGCCGCCGCGACGCGCTGCAGGTTCAGCTTAACCAGTTCCTCCAGGAACAGCACGGCCACCGTCGTGCCGATGAACAGGCCGCTGATGACCATCAGGCGGATCGCGCGGGTGATCAGGAAGATGCGGCGGTCGATCATGCGGATTTCAGCGACCAGTTCATCGCGGTCGCGCCCTTCAACGTGAACGTGCTTTTCCTGCAACTTGCGCGAGCGGTCGACCACCCGGCCCAGGCGGCTGGACAGCAGGTTGAGGATGTTTCCGACGGCCACCAGGACGAACACCGGGGCCAGGGCAAGCTGGATGGTCTGTGCGATCATGAAGCCAAGGCTAGCCGCAGGCTGTGCTGGTGAAAAGCCCGGTGCATTCCTATGTTCAGGCAAAGGCAGACAAAGGTAGTCCCATGAACCGCAAATTGCTGATCCCCGCCCTTGCCCTTGGCGTCCTTGCCCTGTCGGGCTGCGCCACGGTCTTTTCGAAGCATCCGGTCGGCAACCGCGCTGTGCCCGAACCGGCCAAGCCGGTGGAGATCAGCCGCTATCTGGGCCGCTGGTACGAACTGGCCCGCTATGAACAGGGCTTTCAGAAGGACTGCGAAGGCGTATCGGCAGACTATGCCCGGCGCGAGGATGGCATGATCTCCGTGCTCAACCGCTGCCGCAAGCCGGATGGCACGATCAAGGATGCCAAGGGGCGCGCCAAGATCGTCGACCCGGCCACCAATGCCAAGCTGAAGGTCAGCTTCTTCGGCCCGTTCTATGGCGATTACTGGGTGCTGGACCACGCGGACGACTATTCCTGGTCCATCGTTGGCGAGCCATCCGGGCGCTACCTGTGGATACTCAGCCGCGATGCCACGCCGGGTCAGGCCAGGCTGAACGAACTGATCGGCCGGGTCCGCGCCTTGGGCTATGACACGTCCATGCTGCGCATCACGCAGCAGCCGTGATCGGCCGCGTCAGAAAAAGAACTTTTGCTGCCAGTAGAAGGTGGAAGTTACCGGATCGCCCGCGGCATTGGTCGCGGGCTTGAAGCGCAGGCGCTGCATCGCTAGCGTGCAGGCCTTGGCGTCGGTTTCAGGAAAGCCGCTGGAGCGATAGACCCGGCAGGCCGTGGCGCGGCCCGACGGGGCGACAGTCAGCGCCAGGATCACCGACTTGCCGATCCGCGCCTCGCGCCCGCCCTCTGGCACCGGAAAGTCGCGGGCGTTGTTGATCTGGCCAGAGATATGGACCGCCTTGCTGGCCCCGCCGCTACCCTGTCCGCTGCCCGAACCGCCCGCACCCGTTCCCTCACCGCTGGCCCCGGCGCCAGTGCCATTGCCCTGGCTGGTCGCGCCAGAGGTGACGGATGACCCGGTTGAACTGGCTTTCGGCGCAGGCGCCTTCGCAATCGGGATTTTCGGCTCCGGCGCTTTCGCAGCGCTGGGCACCGCCTTCTTCCCCGCCGCGCCTTCGGCCCCGGCTGCCTTGGGTTCGGGCGCGGGAGGCGGCGGTGGAGGAGGCGGGGCAGTGATCGTTACCGTGAAGGTGGACAGCACCTTGTCGACCGCTTGGCTCGTGAAGTCAGGCGCGAAAGCGCGGATCAGGCCCAGGATCGCCGCGACGTGCAGCAGCGCGACCAGCGCCAGCACGCCCAGCCGGGTGCGCCGCCCGGTCGCCATCACGTCCCGCAATAGGTGACGTGCGGCGGCGTTCCGGCAGGCGCGCCATGTTCGAACCGCTCCAGCCCTTCGCGGCGGACAAAAGGCTGGGTCACGACGTCCAGCAGCTCGCTGAACGGGGCAAAGTCCCCGCCCTCTGCCGCCTTCAGCGCGGCATCGGTCAAGTGGTTGCGCGGGATGTAGAGCGGATTGACCGCATCCATCGCGGCGCGGCGCTGCTCTGCCGGGGCAGCTTCGCGCGCCAGACGGGCCTGCCACTGGTTCCACCATTCCTGCAAGGCCGCAGGATCGGTGCATTCCGCGGCAACCGCGCCATAGCCTTCCTCAAGCGAGGCACCCAGCGCGCGGAACAGGCGGGTAAAGTCTGCCCCCTGTCCCTCCAGTGCGGCAAACAGGGCCTGCCCCAGTGCCAGGTCGCCTTCCTCGGCCAGGGTCAGGCCCAGCTTGGGCCGCAGCGCGGCGATCCAGTGGCGGTCATAGCGTGCGCCCCATTGTTCCAGCATCACGCGGGCCGCTTCGTTGTCGCCCTCGTCCACTTCGACAATCGCCTCGATCAGGGCCGAGGCGAGGCGGTAGAGGTTCCAGCGGCACACCACCGGCTGGTTGGCAAAGGCATAGCGGCCCTGCCGGTCGATCGAACTGAACACCTGCCCGGCTGAATAGGCATCGAGGAAGGCACAGGGGCCAAAGTCGATCGTCTCGCCGCTGATGGTGACATTGTCGGTGTTCATCACCCCGTGAACGAAGCCGAGGTTCATCCACCGGGCGACCAGCGCGGCCTGCGCTTCGCACACCGCATCCAGCAGGGCGAGCGGGCGGTTGCGCTCGCCCAGCCGCTCCGGGAAATGGCGCCTCAGCGCATAGTCCGCCAATTGCTCCACGGCTTCGCGCCCCTTGTGCGCGGCGGCCCATTCAAAGGTGCCGACACGCAAGTGGCTGGATGCGACGCGGGCCAGCACGGCCCCTGGCTGCGGCGTTTCGCGCCAGACCCCCTCGCCCGTCAGCACGACGGCAAGGCTGCGGGTGGTCGGCACGCCCAGCGCGGCCATGGCTTCGGAAATCAGGTATTCGCGCAAGGCCGGCCCCAGCCCGCACTTGCCGTCCCCTTGCCGGGAATAGGGCGTGGGGCCAGAGCCTTTGAATTGCAGGTCCAGCCGCGCCCCGTCCGGCGCGATCACTTCGCCGAGCAGCAGCGCGCGGCCATCGCCCAGCTGCGGGTTGAAATGCCCGAACTGATGGCCCGCATAGACCAGCGCCAGGGGCTGCGATCCCGGCACTTCCTCCGCCCCGGAAAACCACCGCGCCAATTGATCCTGATCGGTTTCGGTCAGCCCGATAGCCTCGGCCAGGGCGGCGTTCCACACCGCCATGCGCGGCGCGGGCGGCTGGGCTGCCTGCCAGGGGACGTAGAACCCGTCCAGCTCGCGCGCCAGGCTATGGTCGAAATTCAGCATCAGGCGGAAATCTTCTCCAGCGACAGGGCGTTGATGCAATAGCGCAGACCCGTCGGCGGCGGACCATCGGGGAATACGTGGCCCAGATGCGCGTCGCAAACGTTGCAGGTTACTTCGACCCGGATCATGCCGTGGCTTTCATCGAGGTGATAGCCGATCACGCCATCGGCCACCGGCGCGCCAAAGCTGGGCCAGCCGGTGCCGCTTTCGAACTTGGTCGTGCTGTCGAACAGCTCGGTATCGCAGCAGGCGCAGGCGTAAAGGCCGGGCTGGAAAAGGCTGCACATCTCGCTGGAAAAGGGCCGCTCCGTCCCTGCCAGACGGGTCACCTGAAACTGATCCGGGCCAAGCTGCGCGCGCCATTCGGACTCGCTCTTTTCCACGCGGCGCGGCGCCGGATTGTCCGCGCCCCTGGCCAGCTGAACCACCTTTGCCCAATCCATCCCTGCTGCTCCTTGCCTTGCACTGCCTTGCCGTTCTGCCCGAAGCCACGGCGGCGCGCCATAGATTGCAAACGCCTTGCAACAAGTTGGGCATGGCAGGGCATGGTTTCAATGCGCAGGCGACGTGGCGGCCTCGTCAGGCGGCGGAGGGGTAAAAAGGACTGCTGACGCACCTTCCGAATTTGCCTATGGGCAGCGGCGATCCCGCAGGATAGCCGCCACCCATGATCCGCCGCCTTCCCCATCCCGCCTATCTTGTCGTGGCGGTCACGTTCCTGGCCCTGCTGTTTTCGGCCGGGCTGCGCTCTGCCCCCGGCGTGATGATGCAGCCGCTGGAGCTGTACTTTGGCTGGGACCGGGCAACGATCTCGTTCGGGGCCGCCGTGGGCATCCTGCTTTACGGCCTGGTTGGCCCCTTCGCTGCGGCCCTGATGATGTCGCTGGGCATCCGGCGCACCATGATGGGCGGACTGGCGCTGATGGCCGCCGCCACTTTTGCCAGCCAGTGGATGACCCTGCCGTGGCATTTCGTCCTGACCTGGGGCGTCCTGTCGGGCATCGGATCGGGCGCGGTCGCCTCTGTCCTGGGGGCCGCCGTCGTCAATCGCTGGTTCGCCACGCGCCAGGGCCTGGTCATGGGCTTTCTCAGCGCGAGCACGGCCACCGGCGCGCTGGTCTTCCTGCCCTTCATGGCCTGGCTCTCGCAAGGGATCGACTGGCGTCCGGTTGCCCTTGCGGTCAGCCTGTCCTGCGCCGCATTGATCCCGCTGGTGGCGCTGCTGGTGCCAGAACGCCCCGAAGCCAGGGGCCACCGCCGCTTTGGCGAAACGCATGACAGCCCCCCGCCGCCCGAACTCAAGCAGGCGGCAAGCCCCTGGCTCGCCATCGAAGCCTTGCGACGGGCCACTGCCAAGCCGGTGTTCTGGGTTCTGGCGGGAACCTTCTTCGTTTGCGGCCTGACCACCAATGGCCTGGTCGGCACCCATATGATCGCCTTTTGCGGCGACCACGGCATCGCTCCGGTCGCGGCGGCAGGCCTGCTGTCGCTGATGGGCTTTTTCGACCTGATCGGAACCACCGCCTCGGGCTGGCTGACCGACCGGCACGACCCGCGCCGCCTGCTGGCGATCTATTACGGCCTGCGCGGCCTGTCGCTGATCGCGCTTCCGTTCATCGAGTTCGACACGGTCAGCCTGACCATCTTCGCGATATTTTACGGCCTCGACTGGATCGCCACGGTCCCGCCGACGGTGCGGCTGGCCAACGAATCCTTCGGACCCGTCGATGGCACCATCGTATTCGGGTGGATCCTGGTCGCCCACCAGATCGGAGCCGCCGTTGCCGCCTTTGGAGCAGGCGTGATCCGCGAACAGGCCGGCACCTATATGCCCGCCTTCGTCATCGCTGGCGCATTCGGCGTGGCGGCCTCGCTGGTCTTCATCGCCGGCCTGCGCAGCCCTCGCCCCGCAGCGGCCCAAGCCTAGTTGACGAACCGGCCGACGAGGTCATCCGTGAACAAGGCCATGAGCTCTACCTGCGAATTCACCCCTGCCTTGCCATAGACCCTGGCGAGTTGGGCGCGGACCGTTCCCGGCGCCGAATTCCTCAGCTCTGCGATTTCGGAAACCCCGAAACCCTGAAGAGCGAACAGCGCGACGTCAGCCTCTGCCTCGGTCAGCAGCCATTCGGCGAACCGGATGGATATGAGGTCGCTCATCGCGCCCTTGGCAGTCGCAACAGCATTTTCGTCCTCGCGGGCGCGCTCCAGCAGCCAGTGGATCTGGAAGGCGCCAAGCACGACGCCCGCCGCGAGGCCGAGCGCGGCAATGCATTCAAACAGAAAGTGAACGCTCAGCGGCCCTGCGCGAACATCGATCACCAGATCGAACAGGAAAAAGACCGTCATGACCAGCTGCAAGAAAACGACAGCTACAGAGATCGCTGTTCTCTGCTTGAGGGAGCGGCGGCGGTCCAGCATTGTCGGTTTCACTACTCTGGCGCCTCTGCAAAGGCCATGAAAAATATGCAGTTCAGAGCGCGTGGTACCGGACCGCGCGGGCCCGGTACCAGCTTGCTCCGCGCGTCAGAACGCGACCTGGAACCTCGCCACGCCAAGGTCGGCCGAGCGGTCCCCGGAAACCAGCGTGTCCGTGCGCTCTGACCGGACGTAATTGGCCATCAGCCGAAGGTTACGGTTGATGTACCAGGTCGCACCCAGGGCAAGCGAGGAGAGCTTCCCCCGGTCAAGCGAGGCATCGTCGAGGTCGAGCTGGCCATAGCGCGCCGCGAGTTCGACGCCGCCCTTCTTCCCCAGCGTCGGGCCGGAAGGCGCGCCGCTGCCGCGGGAATAACCATATTTCTGGCCGGTCAGCATCCAGCTCACCTGACCATACCAGGCCCCATAGTTCAGTTCCGGCGCCAGGTTCCGCGACACGGAAGTGGAAACGAACTGCCCCTGCACTTGCAGCGATTTGAAGGCATAGGCGGCTTCTACGCCCACGCTGTTCAGCTTGGACGGGGCCGCGATGGTGTTGGTCGTGATCAGGTTAGGCGCCAGGTTCGAACCCATGCCATAGGAAAAACGCAGCACTTCATCTGCGCGGAACGACCGGTGTTCATAGGCCGCGCCCAGATGCAGGAACTGCGACCGTGCCTTCAGCGGGGCAAAAGTGGCGCGTCCGGCAAAGCCACGTCCGCGTTCCTTGGTCCGCCCGTCCGCATCGTCGAGGGCATCGTCGAAGTAGCCCCCGCTGATGGTCCAGTTGTCCTGTGCCACCTTGCCAGCCACGCCCAGACCGAATCCGGGAGCAAGCGCGCTGATGGGCGACCGCTCGACGAAGGTGATGGCGTTGGAGCTTTGCGCTTCTTCCAGACTGAAGGGCACGGTGAAGTTGCCGCCCGTGACCTCCAGCCCCTTGGCCGGCCGCAGGCTGACCCAGGCGTTCCGCCAGCCATCGGTACCGGCGAATTCCCGGTCGACGCGGAAGCGCACAGCATCGGTGATCTTGCCGGAAAGCTCCAGCCGGGCGCGGCGAACTGCGGCGTCACTGGCATTAACGGCGCCGCTGTCATAGGTCATCGCATCCAGGTGCAGACGGCCGCCCAGAGTCAGCTCGACCGGGCCCGCTTCCAGGGTTGCTCCGTCGCTGTCAAAGGAAAGCCCATCTTCTGCCAGGGCCGGGCTGGCAGCCGCGATGCAGCCAGCAGCGGCCATCAACACGGCGCGGCAGGTGGAATTGAAAAAGGTCACGAAGGTACTCCCTGTTGCTTTCGGTGAAGTTGAAGAAAGGTGTCAGCCAAACAGCCGGAAAGTCAGCGCGGCGAGGCCGTGATCGCGTACCGCCCCGGCGAAGCTGTGCCGCAATTGCGGCAGGATCGTCAGACTGCTGCGCGGATCCGCACCCCAGCCTCGCATGGCCTGGTGCCAACGTTCCGCCCGCTCAAGGCGCGTCCTGCCCTGCTGGCGGTCCAGCCTGGCCGATCGGCGCAGCGATGCGTCGCGGGCGGTATCCTGGTCGCCCACAATGACGTGGAACGGGATCGTGCACACTGCCGCTTCATCGAGCGGCGGCAAGCAATCGGGCACCTGGGCCAGGCCCGCGGGATAGGGCGCCTGATCATCCGGGAATGTGAACCATCCGGGCGCGACGACGACGCAAGACCGCACCGCACGCGGGTTCAACAGGGCGAAGCGATGCGCGAACTGCCCACCCCCTGAAAAACCAAACATATCGAAGGGGGCGGCATCGAGTCCGATGTCCAGTCGGACGCTGTGCAGAATGTCCTCCAGCGCCAGGTCCGCGCGGATCCCTTGCCGAGGATCGATCAGCTGCTGATACTGCCCGAATATGGCCCGGCGCATCAGCGGCGCAACCAGCACAGCTCCGGCCTTCTCCGCCTCGGGAGCAAAGCGCAGGACCTGCTCGCAGGCATTTTCCGAGATCCCGTGCATCAGCACGACAAGGCGCGCTGCCGGTCGGCTTTGCGGAATGTACAGGAAGTACTCGCGGGTCGGTTGCCCGGCCACGCTGCGATACAGCGCCTGCCCTGCTGGCAATGGCTGAACCAGCGGTTTCCTTGCCGAGTGGGGACAGGCGGCCTGAACCAGGGAGATCATGGGCGGGTCATCCCGGGCAGGTGGAGTGCCGCAACATTATCGGAAGCGCGGTGAACCAAGTCCTGCAACTGCCCATCGGTAAACTTCCAGATGCGCGTTGCCGTCTGGCGCAGCTGCGTGCTTCGCGCGGCCATGATCACGATTCCCGGATACCGCGCGATCGTTGCCGCAACCTCCGCCAGGACGGCGGACGATAGCCGCGTGTCTACCGCATCCAGAAGCAGCAGGCGGGGCTCTCCGACCATGGCCCGGCCGATCAGCAAGGCTTCGTATTCCGCAGTGGACAGGTCAAAGCGGGGGTCGTTCAAGGTCCTGTCCAGACCACGCCCCTGGTGCAGAAGGCCAAGACGCTCGGCCAGTGCCCGAAGCTCGCCATGCGAAGCACCGGGGCTTCGGTATCTCAGGTTCATGCCGATAGTTCCCGGCAGCAGCGGGACGGCCGAACCGGCCAGCCCCAGCACGCGCTGGCGCTCCGCAGGCGCAAGCGCCGCAATGTCCATGCCGTCAATCCGGATGGTGCCGGCGGACGGCGCCGAAATACGGCCCAGGGCGGAAAGCATGGCGGATTTTCCCGCTCCCGAGCTGCCCTCGACAAGGATCACTTCGCCGGGCAGGGCGGAAAGGGAAACCGGCTTGACCAGTCCCGGAACGATCAGGTTCTCGATTTCCAGGCCAGGCCCGTTGGTCCTGCCCCTGGCGCGACGGTGAGGTGCCCGGGGCCGCCGCGCCATCAGCCGCGCGATCCGTTGCAAGGCGACGCGGCCAGGCACATACAGCTCAAGCGCGCGGCCCATATCGTGCAGAGCCTGGCCCATGACGGAGACCAGGCTCATCAATCCGAGAACTTCCCCGGCGGACATCGTCCCCGCGCGCACGTTTTGCGCTCCGGCAATCAGGACCAGGACCAGCAGCACGGGGGCGCTGGTCTGGGTCAGGGCGCGCAACACGCCGACAAACCAGGCGCGGCGGATCGATGCCTCGTAAAGCCTGGCCGAGCGGCGGGCGAGCTTCCTTGTCTCGCTGCGGCTCCGCCCCATGGATTCAGCAGTGGTTGCTGCATCCAGCCTGCCAGCGACAAAGGTGGAGAGCTGGCCGCGCGACTTGCGAACGCTGCGCGTAGCCCGGTCGAGCGGCCCGCGCACGAACCAGGCGGCCAGCCCAAGGATGGCCAGCGTACCGGCAAATGTCGCGGCAAGCCCGGGGTGCCGCAGGGCGACGTAGATAACCAGCAGAGTCGAAATGAGCGTGCCCAGCACCAGTCGGACAATCCCGTCGCCGACCCACTGGCGCACCGCTGCAAGATCGCCAACGAACGGCAGAAGCAGGCTGGCCCGGCGCTTCCCGGCCCCGACAGGGGAGGATTTGAGCAGTTGCCGAAACAGGCGAAGCCGCACCGCGTGGGCATAGGCCAGGCCGATACCGTCAGACAGTCGCCGTTGCAGCACTGTCGTCACGAACAGCACGGCAATTGCCGTGATGGCGGGCAATGCCGAATGGAGCAGTGGCGGAGCCGCGGCGGCTCCGTTTCCTGCCAGCCTGTCGAATATCCCATGCACGCCAGCGGCAAGGCCTATTGCAGCGCCGGCGTGTGCCGTCGCCGTAGCAAGCAAGGCCACAAACGAGAGGCCGTTTGCGCGCAGGAACTTGCTGAGTTTCATGCAACCTGCGCCATGTGCTGCGGGCTATGGCCGAAACAAAGGCGCGTGGCAGAATGCGGGTCCAGCAGCTCGGTCAGGGTCATGACCGGCACCTCGGAATGCGCGGCCGCTTCGCGCATGGCCAACGGGGATGCAGTCAGCAGGCCGGACAATGCAATCACGGGCAGGCCGCGCTGACGCAGCCATTCAATCCCGCCGATCGCCCCCAGGGCATCGCCCGCGGCGAAGACAACGCCGTCAACCATGCGATGAAAACCATGCGATCCGACCAGGGCCCCGGTTTCGCGCTGGAACAGGCCGTCTGCAACTTCCAGGATGATGATATCGGCGCCCAGGCTTGCCGTGTGGCGCACCAGGCCCGTGGCAATGCGTTCGACTTCTGCTTCGGGCAGACCGGCAGTGGTCGCATGACCCATGTCGGTGAAGTCGAGTGTCCATTCGGCCCCCGCATCCGCCATGGACCAGAGATCGCCCCCGGATCCGGTTCCGGTAACCTTGATGCCTGCCACGCGCAGCCCAGCGCGCGCCAGGCCGTGAACCAGACCCGCTGCCGTGGTCGTCTTTCCGGCGTTCATCGAACTGCCCACCACGGCCATGACGCGCGGCGAAATGTCAGGCACGGTGGTGGTTTCCGGCAAGGCATAATGCCGCAGATTGATGGTCTGCCCTTGCGCATCCAGCAGCAGTCCGACGGGGCTGATCCGGGTCGCCTTGCTCATGCGAGAGTGCCGGCTAAGCACCCGCGCCGCCACACCGCCCCCGGCGACAAGATCGCACGGGGACAGATCGGCGGGCACCTCGGCTTCAAACTGATCCGGAGCGTAGCGCGCACCATAGGCCACGATGATCTCATCGCCCGGATACAACTTGGCACGCCGCCCCAGATGTTCCTCCAGCCGGGCGTGCTGGCCGATCACTTCGACACGGGCAAGAACAAGATCTCCCGCAGCGGGCTTTGCCGATCGCAGCAGCCCTTTGACATCGGTAAAATCGACGCGCCTCGTCGTGAAGCTCTTGCGGGCCCGGGCAATGCGGTCTTCGGTAAAACTTGCATTCTGCATAGACAGCCCATCCGCATTCCGGTCAGCATGGCCCCCAAAGGCTTGAAGGCTTGCCAGTCGGTTTTGTTGCAACAATGCTTAGGCCTTAGCACCTAAATGTAAATTTCATCTGCAGCCCGGGTCGCTGCAAATCGTTGTTGCAATTTGTCTTCGCCATCGGCGGGGCGCCATTGGCAGTGGGCTTATCCGCCCGCCACAAGCGAGTGCTTACCGGAAATTTCCAGGAACGCTGGGCATCAGGAAGGGTGCGCACCCGGCGCGGCCTACCCGGCAGGACTAGAAGGTTTGCGGGGGTGTTGATGCGGTTCGGGGTAGTCGGGGGCTGGCAAGAGCAATCTTATGTCCAGCAGATGCCCGCTCTGGGCAAAGGCGACGCCACCAAATTTCCGCAGACCTTTGAATATATGGTGAGCCCTGCTGGATTCGAACCAGCGACCTACTGATTAAAAGTCAGTTGCTCTACCGACTGAGCTAAGGGCCCTCACCAAGGGGGCCTCACCTACGGAGCCTGCGCGGCTGGGTCAAGCGGGCGTGGAGGTGATTTAGCGAAAGTCCGGTGATGGGATCGCGCCACAGTGGCGCCAGGGCGCGGGCCGGGCGCAGGACGAAGTCGCGCTGGCGAAAGGATTTGTGTGGCACGGTCAGGTCAGGCGATGACCAGGCGCCGCCGCTCCACAGCACGATGTCGAGGTCCAGCACCCGGCTGGCCCAGCGCTGCCCGCCGCTGCGGCGGCCGAACAGGCGCTCGGTGGATTTGAGCAGGGCCAGCAGTTCTTCCGGATCAAGCTCGCTCTCGATCAGCGCCGCGCAATTGGCATAGCGCCGGCGTGACGGACCGAGCGGAGCGGATTGCAACACTGGGGCTGCCGCCAGCACCGCAATGCCCTGCGCCGCCAGGGCGTCCAGCGCCGCTGCCAGCACGCCTGCGGGCGCGCCGTGGCGGTGGTGGCGCTTGTTCGATCCCAGCGCGATCAGATAGCGCTGCACCAAAACGTCAGATGTCCTGCGCGATCCGGGTGTAGAGCTGCGGGCGGCGGTCGCGGAAAAAGCCCATGCCGGCGCGGTGCTTGGCCGCCCGTGCCAGGTCGAGCGTGGCGACCAGCACGCCGGTTTCCTCCGCGCCGTATTCCGCCAGATAATCGCCCCATTCGTCCGAAATGAACGAATGGCCGTAAAAGCGCTGGCCGTCCTCGGTCCCGATGCGGTTGGCGGCAATCACCGGCATGCAGTTCGACACGGCATGGCCGATCATCGCGCGGCGCCACATCCGGCTGGTGTCCAGATCGGCGTCATAGGGTTCGGAGCCGATGGCCGTGGGATAGAACAGGACTTCGGCCCCCAGCAGCGCCATGACCCGCGCCGCTTCGGGATACCACTGGTCCCAGCAGATGCCGACGCCGATCTTGTGCCCGAACAGATCCCAGACTTTGAACCCGTCGTTTCCCGGACGGAAGTAGTACTTTTCCTCGTAGCCCGGGCCGTCCGGAATATGGCTCTTGCGATAAGTGCCCATGATCGCGCCGTCGGGGCCGATCATGGCGAGCGTGTTGTAATAATGCTGCCCGTCGCGTTCGAAGAAGCTGGTCGGGATCGCCACCTTCAGCCGGGCCGCCAGCGCCTGCATGGCCTGGACCGAGGGATGGTCAGCCACCGGGCGGGCCAGGGTAAACAGGCCCTCATCCTCGACCTTGCAGAAATAGGGGCCGGAAAACAGCTCTGGCGGCAGGATCACCTGCGCGCCCTTGGCCGCCGCTTCCTCGACCAGGGCGGAAACGGCGCGGATATTCTCCTGCTCGTCAGACGAGCCGAGGGGAAGCTGAAGGGCGGCGACAGTAAGCGTGCTCATGCCGCCGCCCTAGCATCACGGCCGCTTGCGGAAAAGCAGCGTCATCCGATCAGACTCTCCGATTCCCAGAAGCCGGGCCTTGTCCTCGTCCTTCGCGCCCGACATGACCGGCGGCAGGGTCCAGACGCCGCCGGGCCAATTGGCCGGATCCCTGGGATTGGCGTTCGCCGCGCTGCTGCCGACATAGTCAAAGCCGTGCAGTTCCATGAAGGCGATGACGTCCTTTTCGCGCAGGTATCCCTTGCTGCCATCGGTGTAGCTGTAGGGCGCGTCGGCCTTGGCCCGGTGCTGCTCGATCCCGACCATGCCGCCGGGCTTGAGCAGGTCGCGCATGGCCTTGACCTCGCGGTCGGCGATGTTCCAGCGCATCAGGTTGTGCATCATCCGCATGATCAGGATGCGGTCAAACGTGCCTTTCTCCGCCGCCGGAACGGCATCGAGCGTATAGGCGGTAAAGCGCTCGGCGGGCTGGCCCGACCAGGTGGCAATGTCGGAGGCATATTTCGCAGCCCCGTCGCGGATGCCCTGCTGGGTTTTCTCTGTGAAAGCGCCCGACGTCGGATCGAAATAGAGCCCGACCAGCTTGCCCTTCGGCCCGAGGTAGAGGCCCAGCAGGCGCGAGTACCATTCGCCGCCCGGGGCATATTCACCCACCTTCATGTCCGGCGCGACCTGAAAGAAGGCCAGGGTATCGGCGGGGCGGCGATAGGTATCGCGGGCGCGGTCCTTGTCGCGCAGGGGGCTGGCGACGGCAGCGGCCAGTTCGGCGTTCACCTTGGGCGCGGCCTCCTTGTCGGGCGCGGCCACGGCGACAGTGGCGGGAAGGCTGAGGCCAAGGGCAAGGAAGGGCAAGATCAAACGGCGCATCGGTATTCTCCCGGGGAATTACTTATGCCCTGCAAACTAGTGCCAAAGGACACGATGACAAGCGCGGCGGCAGTTCCTATCTCGTGTCCAAAGAGGAAGGATTGAGGACCACATGGCACAGGCAATTTTCGCGGGCGGCTGTTTCTGGTGCACCGAAGCGGTATTCCGCTCGATCACAGGCGTCAGCGCGGTGGAAAGCGGCTATATCGGCGGAACGGTCGCAAACCCCACCTACAAGCAGGTGTGCAGCGGCGACACCGGCCATGCCGAAGCGATCCGCATCGAATTCGATCCTGCGGTGGTCTCCTATGCCGACCTGCTCGACATCCACATGGGCACCCATGATCCGACGCAGCTCAACCGCCAGGGCAACGACATCGGCACGCAGTACCGCACCGCGCTGTTCCCGCTGGACGAGGAGCAGCGCGCCGAAGCCGAGGCGGGAATTGCCCGCTGGAACGAAGTGCATCCGGGGCAGCAGGCGGTCACCACCATCGAAGGCCCGGCCCAGTGGTATCCGGCCGAGGACTATCACCAGGAATACTGGCAGGGCGAAGGGCAGCGGAACCCCTATTGCCTCGCCGTGATCCCGCCCAAGCTGGCCAAGCTGCAAAAGGGCTTTGCGGACAAGCTGAAGGGGTAAGTTGCGCGGCCCCAAAACGCGCCGCTCACCCTGAGCAGGTTGGGTAAACATCTGTTCCGCTCCGCCTGAGCTTGTCGAAGGCTGTTTGTAGCTGGAACCAGCGAATTTGATTGGGTTCGCGCAGAGGACGCAGAGAAACGCCGCTCTGCGCCCTCTGCGCTCTCTGCGCGAAACTTCATTCACCCCGTCATTGCGAGGAGCCCAGCGACGCGGCAATCCAGGGCCGCAAAAACCGGCTTCGACAAGCTCAGCCTGAGCGGGGTTGGGTAAAAATCTGCTCCGCTCCGCCTGAGCTTGTCGAAGGCTCTTTTTAGCTGGAACCAGCGAATTTGATTGGGTTCGCGCAGAGAGCGCAGAGAAACGCCCCTCCGCTCCCTCTGCGCGAAACTTCATTCCGTCATTGCGAGGAGCGCAGCGACGAAGCAATCCAGGGCGGCGCGATATGCGCATTCCACCCAGCGCTGCGCCTACAGGCAAACTCGGATTGGTTCACGCAAAGGCGCGGAGCAAAAAGGGAGGCGCAAAGGGGTTGCGCTTTAGGCTCTGCCGTTTCCCATTCTTTCCGCGCGCTAAAGGCACTGGGAACACGGCGAGCGAAGCCA
Organism: Novosphingobium sp. NPDC080210; assembly: GCF_050281025.1. NCBI lineage: Bacteria > Pseudomonadati > Pseudomonadota > Alphaproteobacteria > Sphingomonadales > Sphingomonadaceae > Novosphingobium > Novosphingobium sp. NPDC080210. The sequence goes on along the minus strand of NZ_JBNNWL010000002.1, from coordinate 206,387 downwards.
GGGCCCTGAACCTCCGCGCCTCCCTTTTTGCTCCGCGCCTCTGCGTGAACCATTCCCCGGCTTCGACAGGCTCCGCCTGAGCGGGTTTTTTTGGCCCCGGGGTCGAGCGCTACCCCCGAAATCGCGCCACGAAGAAGCCGTCCAGCCCGCCCGCTTCGCCCAGCATGGCGGGATCGGTGCGCAGCCAGCCCTGCTCGGTCGGGGCGAGTCCCTGCGGCAGTTCCTCCGCGCGGATCGGATCGGGGGCGAGCGCGACCTTTTCGGCCTGGGCCGCACCCTCTTCCGGCTCCAGCGAGCAGACCGCATAGACCAGCCGCCCGCCGGGCCCCAGCCACTGCGCCGCGCGGGCGAGCAGGGCGCTTTGCAGTTCGGCCATTTCCGCGATCTGGCGCGGACCGATGCGGTGCAGCACGTCGGGATGGCGGCGGCAGGTGCCGGTGGCGGTGCAGGGCGCGTCAAGCAGCACGGCGTCGAATTTCTCCGCCGGTTCCCATTTGAGCGCATCGGCGATCACCACCTCGGCGGAAAGGCCGGTGCGCTTCAGGTTCTGCTCGATCCGCTGGGCGCGCTTGGCGCTCAGTTCCACTGCCGTCACATGCCAGCCCATGGCCGCCAGTTGCAGCGCCTTGCCGCCCGGAGCGGCGCAGAGGTCCAGCACGCGGCGGCCCTCGCCCGGTCCCAGCAGGCGCGCAGGCAGGCTGGCGGCCAGGTCCTGCACCCACCAGGCGCCTTCGGTGTAACCCTCAAGGTTCTCGACCGCGGTGCCGCGCGGCAGGCGGACATGGCCGGGGGCGAGCGACGTACCGCCCAGCCGCTCCGCCCAGTGCGCGGTCTGGCCCGCATCCTTCAGCGTCAGGTCCAGCGGCGGCGGCACGGCAAGGCCGGTGGCAATTGCGTCGGCCTGCGCGCCCCAGCGCTCCACCACCGCTGCGGGCAGGGTCGGAACGGCGGGCAGGCTCGCGCCCTGCTTGACCAGGGTGGAAAAGACCCCGTGGGCGAGGCGGCGCGGACCGCCGCTGAGCAGCGGCAGGCCGGTGGCGATTACCGCGTGGGGCGGCGTATCCAGCCGCAGCCAGCCGGCCAGCTTGATCCGCAGCGCGGCGCGCGGCTTGGCATCGTCGGGCAAGGGCTGGCGCGTGGCCGAATCGATCAGCGCATCAAGGTCCGTCAACCAGCGCAGCACCTCGCTGGCGAGCGCGCGGGCCAGCGCCTTGTCCGGCCCGCTGCGCAGGCCCTGCAAGGCGGCATGGGCGGCAACGTCCAGCGTTTCGCCCCGGCGCAGAACGGCGTCGAGCAGCTTGAGCGCGCCCTTGCGCGCGGGATGACCGGGAATGTCCATCGCCTGCCCCTAGAGACAATTGCATTCAAGAGCCAGCGGGCGCATGGAAAGCCCATGACCAAGCGCGCCACAAAGCGTCCCCAGGACTTCCAGAAGCCCGCCCACTGGACCAATGACCCCGCCCCCGCTCCGGCCGAGCCGAAGGAAGGCGAGGAACCCGATGGCCTGTCCCCCACCCGCTATGGCGACTGGGTGAAAAAGGGCATCGCGATCGATTTCTAGATCAGCGCGGCGTGAAGGTTACGGTCAAGCCGTCGCGCGGCTTTGGAATGGGCCAGGCCTGCCACCTGGGTTCGTAACCCGGCGCAATCTCGATCCGGTAGCGGGTGAGAATCTGGGCCATCAGCACCTTTACCTGCATATAGGCGAAGTGCAGCCCCAGGCACATGTGCGCCCCGCCGCCGAACGGCACCCAGGCATATTTGTGCCGCTTGGCCACCTCTTCCGGGGTGAAGCGCATGGGATCGAACTTTTCCGGCTCCGGCCAGTGCCGCGGGTCCATGTGGACATCCGCAGGGCTGATCCCCACGCCCGTTCCGGCCGGAATGCGGTATCCGCCGAATTCGAAATCACGCAGCGCGCGGCGCGGCAGCGAGGGGACCGGCGGGATCAGGCGCAGCGATTCCTTGAAGGCCATTTCCGTCAGGCTGACCTTGCCCAGGTCCTCATAGGCCAGCGGACGCCCTTCGCCGCCGGTGACCGCCAGCAGTTCCGCGCTCAGCCTGTCCTGCCATTCCGGGTGCTTGGCCAGCAACCACACCAGCGACGAAGCCGACGAGGTGATCGTGTCGTGCGCCGCCATCATCAGGAAGATCATGTGATCGACCACTTCGTCGACCGGCATCAGCGAACCGTCTTCATGGGTGGCGGTCGCGAACTGGCTGAACATGTCCTGCCCGCCGCCTGCCGCGCGGCGCTTTTCGGTTTCGCGGGTGAAGTACTCCAGCAGAAACTTGCGCCCGGCCACGCCCCGGCCCATCGCGGTGAAGGGCAAGGGTTTGCGTACCACCCCGATGGAGGCGGCAACCATGTCGACAAAGGCCTTGTTGATCGCGTCCGCTTCCGGTCCCAGCGGCACCCCCAGGAAACTGTCGGCAGCTAGGTCCAGGGTCAGTTGCTTGATCGCCGGATAGAACTTCAGCCGCTGCCCGCGCCATTGCTCGACCCGCGCCGAAATGCCGGAATTGAGCGCGCCGCAATAGTGCCGCATCGGTTCAGGCTTGAACGCGATGGAAAGGGCGCGGCGGTCCGCGCGGTGGTGATCGAAATCGAGCAGCATCAAGCCGCGCGGGAACAGCTGATCCAGAACCGGCCCCCAGCCCTGTTCGCTGGAAAACAGCTTGTCGCGGTCGAACAGGACCAGCTCGTTTGCCTCGGCCCCGAACAGCAGGACCGAATTGCGCCCGAAGGCACGGTTGCGGAACACGTTGCCATACCTGGCCCGCATCCGGTTGCTGAAGCCGATCGGGTCGGCCAGCAGGCTGAAGGTATTGCCGACGATGGGCAGGCCGTTTTCACCGGGAATATGATCCAGCGCACCGGGCGGCTGGGACTGCGACCAGTGCGTATAGGGTGAAGCCTGTTGCGGCATCGTGGCCATTTCACGCGTCCTTTGGTTCGGGTCAGAAGACCGCGTTGAATGCCGTTTCCAACCGGGCCAGGCTGGCCGGAACGTCCTTCAGCTTGTCCAGCCCGAACAGGCCGAGCCGGAAGCTCTTGTAGTCCGGCCCTTCGTCCACCATCAGCGGCACGCCGGCCGCGATCTGATAGCCGATGGCGGCAAACTTCTTGCCGTTCTGCACTTCGGGATCGTCGGTAAAGCTGACCACCACGCCCGGCGCGGTGAAGCCCTCGGCGGCGACGGACTGGACTCCACGCGCGGCCAGCATGGCGCGCACGGCATTGCCCTGTTCCCACTGCGCGGCGCGCAAGGCTTCGTAACCGGCAGCCTTGGTTTCCTGCATGGCATCGCGGAACTGCATCAGGGCATCGGTCGGCATGGTGGCGTGATAGGCATGGCCGCCGTTCAGATAGGCCTCCATGATCGCGTTCCACTTGCCCAGATCGATCGCAAAGCTGGTCGATTTGCCGGCCCGCGCCGCTTCCAGCGCGGCTTCGCTCAGCATGACCAGGCCAGCACAGGGCGAGGCCGACCAGCCCTTTTGCGGGGCCGAGATCAGCACGTCGACCCCCAGCGCGCGCATGTCCACCCAGACGCAGCCCGATGCCACGCAGTCGAGCACGAACAGCGCGCCTACCTCATGCGCGGCCTCGGCAATCGCGTTCACATAGTCGTCCGGCAGGATGATCCCGCTGGCCGTTTCGACGTGCGGGGCAAAGACGACCTCGGGCTTTTCGCTGCGGATTGCGGCGACCGCTTCGTCCAGCGGCACCGGCGCGAAGGGCGCCTGCGGTCCGGCATTGCCGACCCGGCGCGCCTTGAGCACGGTCTCGCTGGCGGGGATCGCGCCCATTTCGAAAATCTGGCTCCAGCGATAGGAGAAGAACCCGTTGCGGATCACCAGGACGCGCTTGCCGGTGGCGAACTGGCGCGCAACCGCTTCCATCGCATAGGAGCCGCCGCCGGGGACGACCACGGCCCGCTCTGCCCCGTAAACCTCGCACAGTCCGGCATGGATATCGCGCATCGCCTGCTGGAATCGCTGGCTCATGTGGTTGAGCGAACGGTCGGTGAAGACCACCGAGAATTCGAGCAAGCCGTCCGGGTCTATCGCGGGGTTCAGGCCGGGCATGGTCAGTCAGTCCATCCTTTCAATTCGCGCCGCACCAGCGCTTCCAGCATGTCCATGCCAGCAGCCGAGGTGTTAAGGCAATCCAGCGCGGCAAAATGGGTGCCGCCCGCTTCCTCGAACTGCTCGCGCCCGCGGATCGCCAGCTCCTCCAGCGTTTCGAGGCAATCGGCGGAAAAGCCGGGCGCGGCAATGGCCAGGCGCCGGGTGCCCTTGGCCCCTTCGGCGGCGAGGACATCGTCGGTGGCCGGTTCCAGCCACTTGGCGCGGCCAAAGCGGGACTGGAAGGTCGTTTCGATCCGCAGGTTCGGGAATTCGCCGCGCAGCGCTTCGCCCAGCAGGCGCGCGGTCTTGCGGCATTGGCAGTGATAGGGATCGCCCAGGTGCAAGGTGCGTTCCGGCATGCCGTGAAACGACAGCAGCAGCACTTCGGGTTCGAAATCCAGCGCCTTCAACTGCCGCGCCGTATCGGCCCGCAGCGCCTCGATATGCAGGGGATCGTCGTAATAGGGCGGCAGGGTGCGGATCGCGGCCTGCCAGCGCATTTTCGCCAGCTTGGCCCCCAGCGCGTCGATCGCCGTGGCAGTCGTCGCCCCGGAATATTGCGGATAGAGCGGGGCAAACAGAACGCGGTCGCACCCGGCGTTCTTCAGCGCCTCCAGCTGGTCACCGATCGAGGGATTGCCATAGCGCATGGCCCAGCTGACCGTGGCCCGGTCGCCCATCCGCTCTTGCAGGGCGGCAGCCTGGGCCTTGGTGATCGCGGCCAGCGGGGAGCCATCGGGGGTCCAGACCTGCTGATAGGCATGGGCGCTCTTGCGCGGGCGGACGTTGAGGATGATGCCGTTGAGGATCAGCCACCAGACCGCCTTGGGGATTTCCACCACGCGCGGATCGGACAGGAATTCCTTGAGATAGCGCCGCACCGCGCCGGTCGTCGGCGCGTCAGGCGTGCCCAGGTTGACCAGCAGCACGCCCAGCTTCGGCGTTTTGACCGGCGGGTGGTTCGGCGGCAGAATGGCTGACGTCGTCACTGGCCCGCCCCCGTCAGCGGCAAGGTGCGCAGACGCTCGCTTCCGGCCGAGGCCAGGGCATTGGCAATCGCGGGCGGGGCGATGATCGCCCCCAGTTCGCCCGGATCGAACGGGTCGGCTTCGCTATCAATGAAATCCACTTCAATCTCCGGGCAATCGCTCAGCATGGGAAGGCCCAGCATCCCAAGTCTGCCATTGGCAGGCAACCCGTCCTTGAAGGAAGTTGCCGCGCCAGTCGCCAGCCCCATTCCGAAGATCAGGCCGCCTTCGATCTGCTGGCGGGCAATGTCGACATTCACGATCCGGCCGATGTCGGCCACGGCGGTCAGCTTGTCCACGCGGATGCCGCGCTCGTCGCGCCGGGCCGAGGCGACGAGGCCGATCCGCCCCTCGCGCCCCGCCGTTTCCATGCGATAGCACGCCAGCCCCTGCCCGGTGCCCATGGCCCCGCCGTTCCATTCGGCCAGAGTGGCGGCACGTTGCAGGCAATTGGCGAGGCGCAGGTCGTGTCCCAGCATGGCCATGCGATAGGACAGCGGCTCCCGCCCGGACCGCCCGGCCAGTTCATCCATGAACGTCTCGATCAGGAAAGCCGCGATACCATGCGAATTGCCCCGCAGCGGGCCGGTGGGCAGGTCGATGCGGACTGGCACGTGTTCCACCACCAGATGCGGCACCTGATAGACCGGCACCATGCCGCGCATGGCCAGCGCGTCGCTTTCGTCCTGCCGATCCAATGCTTCGCGCCGCGAAGCGCCATCCAGCAGCCGCGCGCCGAATTCCCGCATGGTGGCGGGCATGGCAATGCGCAGCTTCAGCGCGGTCAGCGAGCCATCGGGCGCAGTGCGCGCGGCCAGCACGGCGCGCGCCGGGGTGCGCGGCAGGCCCGCGACCTGTTCTTGCCAGCGCGAGCGGATCAGCTGCACCGGCCGGCCCGCCCCGCGCGCCACCAGCGCCGCCTGAACCGCGTGCTCCGCATCGAGCCGCGCATCGAAGCTGCCCCCGGCGGGCATCGGATAGAGCACGACCCCGTCCACCGGAACGCCCAGCGCACCCGCCACGGCCTGGCGCAGGGCTTGCGGCGCCTGGCTTGCCGCCCAGATCTCTACCTTGTTCCCATCGACCCGCGCCGTGGCCGAGGCCGTTTCCAGCCCGGCATGGAGCGCGGGGGCAATGTTGTAGCGTGCGACGTGTTCAAACTTTTCGGACAGCCACGCGTCCGGATCGCCTACGTCGGCAACACGGTTCGCCTTGCCCCGGCGCAGCGCGGTTTCCAGCCGCTCGGCCATCCTGCCGCTATCGGCAAGGTCGCTGACGCGAAAGCGCGGCATGGCCGCTTTCAGCGCGCGCTCCGCCGCCCACCAGTTCGTCGCCACGGCGGCGAGCCAGCCGGAGTTTTCGACCAGGCGCAGGAAACCGGGAACGCCCCTGGCCGCATCGCCATCGAACCCGACCAAAGCACAATCGCCCACCGGGGCATGGCGGATCGCGGCATAGGCCATGTCGGGCAAACGCACGTCGCCCGCGAAGGTATAGGTCCCGTCCACCTTGCTCGGCAGGTCGAGCCGGGGCGCGAGCAGCGGCGCGCCTGCCGGGAACTGCGCGGCGCGTTCCTGCGGCGGCTGGGCGCGCGGCAGCGGGGGATCGGGCGGCGTCAGTTCCGCCGCTTCGGCGACCAGCTCGGCAAAGGACAGGCGGCGCTTGTCATGCACGATGAAGCCCTGCTGCGCGTCGCATTCTTCCCAGGCAACGTCCCAGCGCTCTGCCGCAGCCATGGCCAGCACGGCGCGGGCGCTGGCGGCGGCGGCGCGGGCGGCGGCTTCGTGCGCGGCCAGCGAAGTGCCCTCTGCCGTCGCCACGAAAGCCTCGTTCTGGGCATAGCGCCGGGCCAGCAGGCTATCGGGTTCATCGGCCAGAGCGGACCCCAGCGGCAGCCAGAGCGAGGACCAGGCCGCAGCCAGGGGCGCATTGCCATAGGCGCCGCTGACCGGCGCAGGCTCCACCGCAATCTGCCGCCAGTCCGCGCCCAGTTCGTAAGCGACCATTTGCGGGATCAGCGTGGTAATCCCCTGCCCCATTTCCACGTCGGGCACGGCCACGCTGACCACGCCGTCCGTGCCGATTTTCAGCCAGGCATCAAAAGCGAATTCGCCTTCGCCCGCAGGCAGCGGCGTCAGAAACCGGCGCGGCGCAAGGGTCCAGGCGGCAACCAGTCCGCCGGTTATGCCTGCTCCGATCAAGACCCCACGCCGCGTGAAACGCATTGGCCACCCCGTCCCTTGCGCCGCCAGCTTAAGCCCTTGCTATTGATTGTCGAGCCAGGTTGCCACGCGCCGCGCGATAGCGGCGAAAGCCTCTGCCTCCGGCCCGTCGCCAGCAGCGGGCGGGGTGCCGGCATCGCTGGCCGCGCGGATCGACATTTGCAGCGGAATCCGCCCCAGGAACGGCAGGCCGAGTTCGCCCGCCGCCGCCTCTGCCCCGCCGCTGCCGAACGGATCGGACACTTCGCCGCAGTGCGGGCAGGCGTAACCGGCCATGTTCTCAACCAGGCCGAGGACCGGCACCTGCCCCACTTCGAACAGCTGGATCGCGCGCTTGGCGTCGATCAGCGCCAAGTCCTGCGGGGTGGAGACGATCACCGCCCCGGCAGGCTTGTGCCGCTGGAGCATTGTCAGCTGCACGTCGCCCGTGCCCGGCGGCAGGTCGACGATCAGCGTATCGACATCGCCCCAGTCGGCATCGATCAACTGGCCCAGGGCATTGCCCGCCATCGGTCCGCGCCAGGCGATTGCCTTGCCCGGTTCGATCAGCTGGCCCATCGACAGCACCGGCACGCCCCATTCGCTGGGCACCGGGATCAGCTTGTCAGCACGGGCCTGGGGCTTGATCCCCTCGTTGCCCAGCAGGCGCGGCTGCGACGGGCCGTAGATATCGGCATCGACCAGCCCGACCTTGCGCCCCAGCCGCGCCAGCGCGACCGCCAGGTTGGTGGAGACGGTGGACTTGCCCACGCCGCCCTTGCCCGACCCCACGGCCAGGATGCGGCGGCGCGGCTTGTCCGCCATCATCGCAACGCGCACGTCGGTTACGTCGGGCTGACCGGCCAGCGCTTCCTTGACGGCCACTTCCAGCCGCTCGCGCTCAATCGCGTCCAGTCCGCCCGCGTCGATCACGACAATGGCGACGCCCTGGTTCAGGCGCAGCGATTGCAGGCGGGATTGCGCCAGCGGCGGCAGGGCAGCGCGCAGGGCAGCGGGGGTGTCATCGGGATTGCTCATGGCTTTGTGCCGAAACCCGTTTCGTGCGATCCTGGCAAGGAAAAATGCATCGGCCACCCTGTTAATTGCGCCGCGCCCCCCTATAGTGTGGTCCATGAGCGAAAGCGATGGCCCAAAGCGGCGCAGGAAGAAGGGCGAAGACCCGCAGCCGGACCCGGTCAGCCAGGGCGAAAGCCCCAGCCATTCCGCGCCTCCGGAAAAGACCTCGACGGAGAAAACCCCGGCCCATAACCCCTGGCACAGTCCGGCAGAGGAAAGCGCGCAGCGCCGCTCGGCCCGGATGGACGACATTCTGCGCCAACGCAGCGCCCGCGTCCGCTCGCCCTTTCGCATGGGTGGCAGCGGGATGCTGGGCCTGGCCGCGCTGGGCGTGGTTTCGGCCTGGCTGCTGTCCACCTCGCTGCATGTCCTGGCGCCGAACGAGCGCGGGGTCGTGGCCACGCTGGGCCGCTATACCGGCACGCTGGGCGCAGGGCTGAACCTGACCCTGCCCTGGCCGATCCAGCAGGTCACCGTCCATGAAACCGGGCGCGAACAGGTGCTGATGCTGCCGGATAAGGAAGCCGAAACCCTGATGCTGACGCGCGACGGCGAACTGATCGACGTCCGCTCGCTGGTGCGCTGGCGGATCAGCGACCTTGCGGCCTACAGCTTTGCCCAAGGCGATGCCGAAGCGGCCCTGCGCCGCCTGGCTGAGAGCGCGATCCGCGCCGGGGTGGCCGAATTCACCTTTGACGAGCTGCGCAGCGGCAAGAACCAGGCCGAATTGCAGCAGCGCGTGACCGGTCGCTTGCAGCGGGTACTGGATGCCTGGAAAGCTGGCATGACGGTCAACGCAATCGAAGTGACCTCGACCAATCCCCCCGCCCGCCTGGCCGAGACTTTCAAGAAGATCGACAAGGCGAACGAGGACGCACGCAAGAACCACGAGGCCGCGGTCGCCTATGCCGCCCGCATCCGCTATGCGGCGGAGACCGAGGCCAATTCGTTCGACAAGGCCTATCAGCTTTACAAGATCGCTCCCGCCGTCACGCGCGAGCGGATCTATTACGAGACCATCGAACGCGTGCTGCGCAACAACCAGGTGGTGATCGGCAATGCCGGGACCGGCGTCACCCTGCCGCCGCCTCCGCCCTCTCCCTCGGGTGAAAAGCCCGCGCCGCAGGGAGGGCAGTGACATGACCGGCACCCTGCGTCATTTCCGTCCCGGCGTATTCGCCCTGATCGTCGCGCTGCTGCTGGGCGTATCAGGGATCAGCGTCGTCACCGAAAACGAACAGGCCGTGATCGAGCGGCTGGGCGAACCCAACCGCGTGATCAACCGGTTCAGCCCGACCGGGCCGAGCGGCGCGGGCCTGGTCGCCAAGATTCCATTGGTGGAAAGCATGGTGGTCCTGCCGCGCGGACTGGTCACCTACAGCCTGGCCGCCAAGCGCGTCAGGACGGCGGACCAGCAATGGCTGCTGGCCGATACCGACGTCACCTATCGCATCATCGACCCGGTCAAGCTGTCCGAAACGCTCGGCTCTGCGGTCAAGACCGAGGACCAGCTCAAGGCGCTGCTGCCCCCGCTGCTCGACCAGGAAGTGGGCAGCCGCAACGCGGTGATCGTGGCCCAGCCGGGTGCGGGCGGGGCGAACGAGGCAATGCGCCGGGCGCTGGATGCCGGCGTGCGGCAATACGGGCTGCAAGTGGTCGACCTGCGCATCGCGCGGCTGGCGCTCGACGAAGGCTCGCTCGCTTCGGCCTATGACCGGATGGAGCAGCGCCACGAAGCGACCCTGGCCGAGATCGAGGTGAAAAGCGCCAACGATGCCCTGGCCGTGACTTCGGCGGCAGAGGCCGAGGCCACCGCGCGGCGCAAGCGCAGCGCCGACCAGGACCCGGAATTCTACAGCTTCTACCGCGCCATGCGCAGCTATGACGAGCTTTATGGAGACCCCAAGCGCAAGAACACCGTCACCATCGTCCTGCCGCCGGACAGCGGCTATCTTGAACACTTTGGTGGCAAATAGGACGTTCAATTCCCATTCATGAGCCATATCGTGAATCGCCCGACAAGGGACAGATTCCAACGCAAAGAGGAACGAGCCACGTGAAGTACGTATACAGTGTCACTTCGGCGCTGCTTCTGGGAGGCGCCGCGCTATCGCTGGTTGGCGGTATTCCCGCCGGAGCCCAGGTCGCCCAGAACGATGCAGAGCAGATGCGGACCATCGTGCCCCGTGCGGGCGCTCCGGCCAGCTTTGCCGACCTGACCCAGCAATTGCAGCCCGCCGTGGTGAACATCGCCGTGCGCCAGAAGGTCGAAGTAAAGAATCCGCTGGCCGCCCTGCCCTTTGGCAACCTGCTGCCGGGAGGCGCCGGCAATCAGGCCAAGGTGGCCGAAGCGGTCGGTTCCGGGTTCGTCGTGTCGCACGATGGCTACATCGTCACCAACAACCACGTGATCAGCCTCGACCGCGAAGGTCAGGCCGATGAAATCACAGTCAAGCTGTCGGATGGCAGGCAGTACAAGGCCCGCATTGCCGGACGCGATCCCGAATCGGACATTGCCGTACTCAAGATCGACGCGGGCAAGGCCCTGCCCTTCGTAAAGTTCGGGGATTCGACCAAGGCCCGCGCCGGGGACTGGATCATTGCCATCGGCAACCCGTTTGGCCTCGGCGGCACGGTAACTTCGGGCATCATCAGCTCGGTCAACCGCAACACCGGCACCGGCGCCTATGACCACTACATCCAGACCGACGCCTCGATCAATTCGGGCAATTCGGGCGGGCCGATGTTCGACATGGCCGGCAACGTGATCGGCATCAACAACTGGATCGTCGCCCCCAGCGGCGGCAATATCGGCATCGGCTTTGCCATACCCAGCGCGACGGCCGAGCCGATCGTCCAGCGCCTGATGAAGGGCCAGGCAATCGAGCGCGGCTACCTGGGCATTTCGATCCAGCCGGTGACCGATGAAATCGCGGACTCGCTTGGCCTGCCGCATGACCGCGGCGAATTGGTGCGCCTGGTCCAGCCGGACCAGCCTGCTGCCGCCGCCGGGATCAAGGTGGGCGACATCGTGATGAAGGTGAACAACCAGGAAGTCACGCCTGACCGCACCTTGTCCGGCATCGTTTCCGACATCGCGCCGGGCACGCGCATTCCTATCGAGGTGCTGCGCAGCGGCAAGACCATGACGCTCTACGCTGTGGTGGCCAAGCGCCCCAACCAGCAGGAACTGGCCAAGTCGCTCGATCCGCAGCCTCAGGCCAATCCCTTCGAAGGCCCGCAAGGCCAGGGCGAAGGACTGGCGGAAGCAGCGCTGGGACTGAAGGTTCTGACCATGAACCCTGACTATGCCAGCCAGCTGGGCGTACCGGGTTCGACCAAGGGTGTCGTCATTGCCGGGGTCAACCCAGCTTCCGATGCCGCCAATCGCGGTTTGCAGCGCCGCGACATCGTGGTTTCGGCAAACATGGTGCCGGTCAACAGCACGGAAGAACTCGACCGCTTGGTGCGCGAGGCGAAGAGCGCCGGTCGCCCGACCGTCACGCTTCAAGTGATGCGCCCTGGTCAGCAGGGCCTGTTCTACATCGCGCTGCGCATCGGCTAACCAGAGGCCCGCACCTGCCGAAGCCGACCGCACATCAAATGCGGCGCTTCGGCGGGGCGGGAATATCAGCCGCTAGTTGGGCCGGGCCCGTTCGGCAGGCCGGACCCGCCCGGTCGCTTCATTCAGGAAGTCCTCGTTGGCAGCAGGCGGCGCGCGGCCCGGTGACTGGCTGCGGTTGTCCGGCACCGGACGCTCCGCCGGAACTTCGGCGGGCTGCTCCGGGTTCACCAGGTCGCCCTGTTCGTCGACGTAGTAATAGTCCTCGGGCGCGCCGCTCATCAGCATTTCATCATCTGGTTCCAGCTGCCAGGCCGGCAGGGTGGCATCGGTCTCAAACTTTTCGACCGGACGGTTCGCGACGGCGGCCTTCATGAAGCTGGCAAAGGCCCGGGCCGGGGCCGTGCCGCCTTGCAGGCCGGGCACCGGACGGTCATCGTCGCGGCCCATCCACACGCCGGTCGTCACGCCGCTGGAAAAGCCCAGGAACCAGCCATCCTTGTTGGCCGTAGTCGTGCCGGTCTTGCCCGCAACCGGACGCCCGATCTGCGCCGCGCGGCCCGTGCCGATGGAGACGGCGGTTTGCAGCATGTCGGTAATGCCCGAGGCGACATAGGCCGGGACCAGCGCGCTCGTCCCCTGCCGCTGGCGCTGGTACAGCACCTTGCCGTCGGTCGTCGTCACCTTGACGATGCCATAGGGTTCGACCGCCGCGCCCTTGGCCGAGATCGACGCAAAGGCGCGGGTCATGTCGATCAGGCGCACTTCGTTGGTGCCCAGCACCATCGAGGGAACGGTGGAGATCGGCGTGGAAATGCCGAACCGCTTGGCCATGGCCGCGACGGCGGAAAAGCCCACTTCCTGGCCCAGCTGCGCCGCGACCGTGTTCTTGGAATAGGCAAAGGCGGTGCGCACGTCGATCTTGCCGGCAAAGTCACCGGTCGAATTGCGCGGGCTCCACCCGTCAATCGTCACCGGCTCGTCGATCACTTCGGCATTGGGCGTATAGCCTGCCTCAAGCGCGGCGAGATAGACGAACAGTTTCCAGGCCGAACCCGGCTGGCGCACGGCATTGACGGCGCGGTTGTAGTTCGACGTGACATAGTCCGTCCCGCCGACCAGCGCGAGCACGGCGCCGTCGCGGTCCATGCTGACCATGGCGCCTTGCGCGCCCTTGGGCACGTTGTTCTGGATCGCATTGGTCGCCTCGTTCTGAAGCTTGACGTCCAGCGTGGTCCAGACCTCGATCGGCTGGTCGGTCTCACCCAGCAGCAGGTCAAGCTGGGGCAATGCCCAGTCGGTGAAATAGCGGACCGAGTTCTGTCCGGTCTCCTGCGCGAACTTGATCTTGGTCAGGTCGGTGGAGGCCGCCTCGGCCTGGCTGATCTTGCCATTGGTGGCCATCAGGCCCAGCACCACGGTGCCGCGTCCAACGGCTGCTTCCGCATCAGCGGTGGGGGCGTAGTGGGACGGTGCCTTGACCAGGCCGGCGATGATCGCGGCTTCGGGCAGGGTAATCTCGGTCCCGGGATGGCCAAAGAACTTGCGGCTGGCGGAATCGATCCCATAGGCGCCGCCGCCGAAGTAGACCTTGTTCAGGTAGAGCTCCAGGATCTGGTCCTTGGAGAAGTTCCATTCCAGCGCCAGCGACAGCACCGCTTCGCGCAGCTTGCGGCCAAAGGTGCGCGAGTTGTTGAGGAACACCGTGCGCGCCAATTGCTGGGTGATGGTGGAGCCGCCCTGTTTCCACTTGCCTTCTTCCAGGCGCACCTTGAACGAGCGGGCAAGGCCAATCGGGTCGATTCCGACGTGGCTGTAGTACCGCTTGTCCTCGGTCGAGAGCATCGCGTCCTTCATCACCTGCGGGATCTGGTCATAGGGCACCCATTTGCCATAGCTGGGGCCCAGCGAGACGAGCTGCGTGCCATCGCGGGCGCGCACGACGATCATCTGCTCGCTCTGGGTGGTCTTGATCTCTTCGAAATCGGGCAGGGACTGCGCGGTCAGGCCAACCGCCACGGCCAGGGCCAGCAGCCCGAGCAGGGCAAGCGACGCACCCCAGACAAACAGGCGGCGGATCAGGCGGCCAAATGCAGAGGAACTGGGCTCTTCCGCCCGGCCACGGCGCGGCGGTGGGGGCGGACTGCGCCGGAAATCGTTTCGTGCCATAAGGTGTTCGTCATTCCTCCCGGCGGGCGCTTCGCCCGGCCTGCCCGCCTCCCATAGGGCAAATGGCGCGCGGGGTTAATCGCAGATTTGTCGCAATGTCGCAGTAAGGGAACGGAACTGCGCAGTTCCCGTCACTACGCTCCGCGCAACGATCGGATGAATGAAGTTTCGCGCAGAGGCCGCAGAGAACGCCGAGGGGCGATTTCTCTGCGTCCCCTGCGCTCTCTGCGCGAACCCGTTGCACCTGGCGGTTCTAAAGCTGGCCGCGCTGCGCCAACCGGGCCCCGGCCTGCGCCGGGGTGACGATGGCGGGAAAGACCGCGCGCTTTTTCGCTTATCCGCCCCCTCTCCCACCCCGCTCAGGCTGAGCTTGTCGAAGCCGGTTTATGCGGCTGTGGATTGCTTCGTCACTACGCTCCTCGCAATGACGAGAACGCTCAATGCAAGTGCTCCACCAGCAGGACCACGCCGTCGGCGCCGGTCACGCGCATCCGGGTGCCGGGTTCCGCGTCCGGCCCTTTGGCCAGCCATTCGCTGTCGCCCAGCCGGACGCGGCCCTGCCCGCCCGCGATTACCTGGCTCACCACCACCGTTTCGCCCACGGCGCGCGCGCCGCGATGGTTCATCTGCGGATCAGCCGCTTCCACCGGGTGTCGCCGCAGCCAGCGCCGCCCGGTAAAGACGAACAGGATCGACAGGACCGCGAACAGCAGCACTTGCCAGGCTATCCCCGCCGGGGCGAACCAGGCGAACAGGCCGGTAATCAGCGCCGCCCCGGCCATCCAGATCAGGAACACGCCGGGGATGGTCATTTCCCCGATGGCGAGGAGCAGGCCCAGCCCCAGCCAGATCCAGTGCGGTTCGATCCCGCTGTCCAGCCAGTTCACTTGCGCGCTCCATCACCGGACACGGCATCCTTCACCAGTTCGCCGATCCCGCCCAGCGATCCGATCAGCTGCGTCGCCTCGACCGGGAACAGGATGGTCTTGGCATTGGGCGACGTGGCGAAGGCGGAGACCGCATCGGTATATTTCTGCGCCAC
The DNA here is from genome assembly GCF_050281025.1 of Novosphingobium sp. NPDC080210. Classification (NCBI taxonomy): domain Bacteria; kingdom Pseudomonadati; phylum Pseudomonadota; class Alphaproteobacteria; order Sphingomonadales; family Sphingomonadaceae; genus Novosphingobium; species Novosphingobium sp. NPDC080210. The sequence continues at coordinate 191,174 of NZ_JBNNWL010000002.1, read as the reverse complement.
GAAGTAATTGAGCGCCTGGGTGCCCGAAGCGGCAATGGCTTCCGATACCATGGTGGTGGCCTTCGCCTCTGCTTCAGCCTCGCGCTCGCGTGCTTCGGCATCGCGGAAGGCGGCTTCGCGGCGCCCTTCGGCTTGCAGGATCTGGCTTTGCTTTTCGCCCTCGGCGCGCAGGATTTCGGCCGCACGCAGGCCCTCTGCCTCAAGGATCTGGGCGCGCTTTTCACGCTCTGCCTTCATCTGGCGGGCCATGGCATTGGAAATGTCGGCAGGCGGGCGGATGTCCTTGATCTCGACCCGCGTGATCTTCACGCCCCAGGGCGCGGTCGCGTGATCGACCACGACCAGCAGCTTGGCGTTGATCTCGTCCCGCTTGGACAGGGTCTCATCCAGGTCCATGCTGCCCATCACGGTGCGCAGGTTGGTGGTCGTCAGCTGCATGATCGCGACATAGAGGTTCGCCACTTCATAGGCGGCCTTGCCCGCGTCGAGCACCTGGAAGAACACCACGGCATCGACGCCGACCATGGCATTGTCCTTGGTGATGATTTCCTGGCCCGGAATGTCGAGCACCTGCTCCATCACGTTCACCTTGTGTCCAACCCGGTCGATGAACGGAATGATGACGTGCAGGCCCGGTTCGGCGGCCAGGGTGAACTTGCCCAGCCGCTCGATCGTATAGACATAGCCCTGCCGCACCACGCGCACGCCCATCAGCAGGAAAACGAAGACAACGCCCAGCAGGATAAGAAGTACGCCGCCCATGCCCAAAAACTCCAAGCAGTTGATTGGCAAGCATCCTAGCACCCGCAAAGGACGCGGCAAGGTAAACCCGACCAACTGCACAAACCGTCTTGCAGAAGGCACTCGCCCGCTTAAGCTTGGTTTCAAATCAAAACGGATGAGAGGACTTGGCCATGGCATTCACCCCCTTCGATCTGACCGGCAAGGTCGCACTGGTTACAGGCGGCAATGGCGGGATCGGCCTGGGCATGGCCGAAGGGCTGGCGGCAGCGGGGGCGAAAGTGGCGATCTGGGGCCAGAACCCGGCCAAGAACGCCGAAGCGGAGCAGGTGCTGACAGCGCTGGGCGGCGAAGTGCTGGTCCAGTCGGTCGACGTAACCAGCGAACAGGCCGTGGTCGAAGGCGTTGCCGCAGTGATCGAACGCTTTGGCCGGCTGGACTTTTGCGCGGCCAACGCCGGGATCGGCGGCGGCGCGCCGTTCCATGAGCAGACCACCGAAGGCTGGCGCCGGGTTATGACGGTCAACCTCGACGCGGTGTTCTGGACCTTCCGCGAGGCGGCGCGGCACATGATCGACCGCGCCGGAGCGGGCGATGCGGGGGGATCGCTGCTCGTCACCTCCTCTACCTCGGCCATTCACGGCGCTCCGGCGAACGAGGCCTATGCCGCCAGCAAGACCGCCGTCCTGGGGCTGATCCGGGGACTGGCGGTAGAATATGCCCGCTATGGCATCCGCGCCAATGCCGTGCTGCCGGGCTGGATTACCACGGACATGACGGCCCGCTTGCAGGGCTGGGACAAGTTCGAGGAAAAGGTGATCGGCCGCGTGCCGATGCGCCGCTGGGGCGAGCGGCAGGACTTTGCCGGGATCGCGGTCTATCTCGCTTCGGACGCATCGCGTTTCCACACCGGCGACAGCATGGTGATCGACGGCGGCTATACGATCTACTAAGCCGCAGCCCTGCCCGTTTCGAAGGAATTGCCAGAAATGACCGCCGCGCGTTCGATTGCCGGAAAGCCGCTTAATCCGATTGGCCTGGGCTGCATGTCGCTGTCCTGGGGCTATGGCCCCCGGTGCGACGAGGAATACGGCACAAGGCTGCTCAACCGCGCGCTGGACCTGGGCTATGACCACCTCGACACGGCCAATATCTATGGGCTGGGCCACAATGAAACCCTGCTTGGCAATGCCCTGAAGGGTCGGCGCGACCAGTTCTTCCTGGCGACCAAGATGGGCATCGTGGTCGATGGGCCCAGCCGCGGGATCGATTGTTCGCCCGAGGCGATCCGCCGCAATATCGACGCATCGCTCCAGCGGCTCCAGACCGACCGGGTGGATCTCTACTACATGCACCGCTTCGATCCCAAGGTGCCGATTGCCGAGATGATGGGCGCCATGGCCGAACTGGTGGCCGAAGGGAAAGTCGGCAGCGTTGGCGTCTCCGAATGGTCCGCCGCGCACATCCGCGAAGCTCATGCGGTTCAACCCATCGCTGCGGTCCAGACCGAATATTCGCTGTGGTCGCGCAATCCGGAAATCGCGGTGCTGGACACCTGCCGCGAACTGGGCATCGCTTTCGTAGCCTTTTCGCCGGTCGGGCGCGGCGTGCTGGCGAACGGGGTGCGCGATGTCGATGCCCTGGCCGAGAAGGACCTGCGCCGCACCATGCCGCGCTTCAATGCCGAAAACTGGCCGAAGAACCTGACCCTGATCGACCGGTTCAACGCCATCGCCGCGCGCGAAGGGGTAACCCCGGCGCAGCTCAGCCTGGCCTGGGTGCTGGCCCAGGGCGACCATGTCGTCACGATCCCCGGCACCGCCTCGATCCCGCACCTGGAAGAGAACATCGCCCGCTGGGACTGGCAGATGAGTGCCGAACTGGCGGCGGAGCTGGACTCGCTGATCAACCGCGAGACGGTCGCCGGGCCGCGTTACAGCCCCGCCATGCAGGCGACCATCGACACCGAGGAATTTGCCTGAGGCCTTCCCCAAGGGACCAGTCGCCCTGACCGGCGGCGGATGCTAGTCGGGCAGTGATGCAAGGCACCGGCATTCTCGCGGCCCTGTTTGCGGCCTTGGCCATGGTGGCAATCGTGGCGCTGCGCTATCTGGCGACCAGCGGCCTGTTCGCATGGCTGGGGACGCGGCGCTTCCCCGGATTGCATCGCGGCCTTGCCTCCCAGATCCGGCGCGAGATTGGCTGGTCGCTGGCCAGCGCGGTGATCTATGGCCTGCCCGCCGGGATCGTCGCCTGGGGCTGGCAAGCGCGGGGCTGGACCCGGATCTATGACGATGCGGCCGCCTATCCGCTGTGGTGGATGCCGGTATCGTTCCTGCTCTGCCTGTTCCTCCACGACACATGGTTCTACTGGACCCACCGCTGGATGCACGCCCCGCGCGTGTTCCGGGCGATCCATGCCGTGCACCACGACAGCCGCCCGCCCACCGCCTGGGCAGCGATGAGCTTTCACCCCGGCGAGGCGCTGACCGGTGCTTTCGTCATTCCGGCGCTGGTCTTCATCCTGCCCCTGCACAGCGGCGTGGTCATGGCGCTGCTGCTGGTCATGACCCTGATGGGGGTGAGCAATCACATGGGCTGGGAGATGTTCCCCCGCTGGCTGGTCCATGGCCGCGCCGGGCGCTGGCTGATCACCGCCACGCACCACCAGCTGCACCATGACCGCTACCGGTGCAATTACGGCCTCTACTTCCGCTTCTGGGACCGGCTGTGCGGCACGGACAAGGGCCTGGGCGTGTTTCCGCGGATGGAGGGCTGAGCAGGTTTTGGTTTAACCCCGTTCGTGGTGAGGAGGTCCCGAAACCGGAGGTTGAGGGGCCGTCTCGAACCACGGCGTTTTACGCAGTCCTTCGAGACGGCGCTTCAGCCTGCGGCTTCACCGCCTCCTCAGGACGAACGGATGGAAGGGGTTCGCGCAGAGAGCGCTGAGATCACAGAGGCGCTGAGGAACGGTTCAAAACAACGTCACCCCGGACTTGATCCGGGGTCCCGCTTTTTCCCAGCCCACCGTCAAAGCGGGACCCCGGGTCAAGCCCGGGGTGACGGGTGTAAACGCTAGGCCATTCACACCTCGCCCCGCCTCACAACCCCTTGTACAGCGCCAGCAATCGCGCCCAGGCACGGTCTGCTTCGGCCTTGTCGTAGACCGGCGCATCCAGCGTGCACCAGCCATGATCGGCGTTATAGACTTCCACCTCGACCGGACGGCCCGAAGCCTGCCCAGCGGCACGCAGGGCGTCCTTGTCGGCGGGGGCCTTGGCATCGTCGTTGCGGGCAATGGCGATCAGGAACCCGGCCTGGCTCTGCTGGAACAGCCGGTGCGGGCTGTCCGGCTTGTCCGTGACCAGCCCGCCGCCGTGGAACGATGCCGCCGCCTTGATCCGCTGCGGCAGGGCAGCCGCGCTGCGGATCGCGAAGGAGCCGGTCTGGCAATAGCCTTGCGTTCCAATCCCACGGCGCTTGTCCACCGCGCGCTGGCCGTCCAGCCAGGTCACGAAAGCGCCCGCATCGCGCACGGTATTGGCGGGCGACAGGGTGGCAATCGCGGGCTTCAGCTTTTCCTGCCCCGCCGGGCTGCGCCATTCGGCCATGGTGGAGAGCAAGGGCGCCTTGGCCGCGCGGTAGTAGTGGTTGACCGCCAGCACGGCAAAGCCATCCGCCGCCAGCCGCCGCGCCATTTCCTTGTAAGCTTCGCGCAGGCCGGCAATGTCGGGCCACAGGATCACGGCGGGATGCTTTCCCTTGGCCGGATGGACGAAAAAGGCATCGGCAGTGCCATCAGGCGTGGGCACGGAAACCATCGCCTCGGTCAGGGCGCGGCCCTTGGCCTCGGACTCGGTCCCGGTGCAGGCGGCCAGAACCCCGGCAGCGCCAATCGCGGCAAATTCGCGGCGGCTCAGACCCTTGGCGGCAAGGGCCGTTTCTTCCTCAATTGCGGTAAATTCATCGCACATCGGTGTTCTCCTCGCCCCATCCAAAGGCAAGCTTAGCCTTGCGCCGGGCGATCTCAACCCGCTCGTTCGGACACGTCGGGCAGGGCGCGAAATAAGTTGCATTTATGGACTCGATTCCTGCACAACCTCCATGCAAGATAGCCGCGAATTCGCCGGGCCGGTCCGATGGGGACCGTCACGACGGATGACCGGACTGACCGGCCCCAAGGCCGGCATGAGGAGAGGGACTGGAATGCGATTGAAACTGCTCGCGCTCGCCGCGCTGCTGCCACTCGCTGCGTGCGGGAACAAGGTTTCCGCCCCGCCGACCGAGGGCGTTACCGATGCGATGATTGCCCAGCCGCCGGTGGGCGAATGGCTGACCTATGGCTATGACCGCGCGGAAACCCGCTTTTCCCCGCTGGACCAGATCAACGACAAGAACGTGGGCCAGCTTGGCCTCGCCTGGTCGGCCGACCTGGATACGGCGCGCGGACAGGAAGCGACCCCGCTGATGCATGACGGGGTGCTGTACATCACCACCGCCTGGTCGATGGTGAAGGCCTATGACGCGAAAACCGGCGCGCTGAAGTGGTCCTATGACCCCAAGGTGCCGCGCGAAAAGCTGGTCGACGTGTGCTGCGACGCGGTCAACCGCGGCGTCGCGCTGTATGGCAACAAGGTCTATGTCGGCACGCTCGATGGCCGCCTGGTCGCGCTGGATCAAAAGACCGGCAAGGTCGTGTGGGACAAGCTGACCATCCCCGAAGGATCGCACATGGCGATCACCGGCGCGCCGCGCGTGGTGAAGGGCAAGGTGCTGATCGGCTCGGCCGGGGCGGAATATTTCACCCGTGGCTACTTGGCCGCCTTCGATGCGGAGACCGGCGAACAGGCCTGGCGCTTCTACACCGTACCCGGCGACCCATCCAAGCCGCAGGACGGCAAGCACCTGGACGCTGCGGTCAAGACCTGGAGCGGCGATTTCTGGAAGCTGGGCGGTGGCGGCACCGTATGGGATTCGATCACCTATGACCCGGTCACCGACCTGGTCTATTTCGGCACGGCCAATGCCGAACCGTGGAACCCGGCCTATCGCAACACCGATGGCGCGGGCGACAGCCTTTACACCGCCTCGATCGTCGCGGTGAAGCCGGATACGGGCGAATATGTCTGGCACTTCCAGGAAACCCCGGAAGACCGCTGGGACTTCGATTCCAACCAGCAGATCACCGTGACCGACCTCAACATCGGCGGGCAGACCCGCCGCGTGGTGATGCACGCGCCAAAGAACGGCTATTTCTTCGTTCTGGATGCCAAGACCGGGGCCTTCATCGCGGGCAATCCGTTTGTCGACGGGATCAACTGGGCCAAGGGCCTCGACCCCAAGACGGGCCGCCCGATCGTCAATCCCGAAGCGCAGTACGAGCGCACCGGCAAGCCGTTCCTGGGCTTCCCCGGCGCGGTCGGCGCGCATAGCTGGACGCCGATGAGCTACAGCCCGAAGACCGGGCTGGTCTATATCCCGACCAACAATACCCCGCAGGTCTATGCCCACGATCCGGACTGGAAACCGGGCAAGACCGGCTTCCAGCTGGGCATCGACGCAACGGCGGGCAACCTGCCGGCAGACAAGAATGTCCGCGCCGCCACCAAGAAGGCGATGACTGGCGCACTGGTCGCCTTCGATCCGGTCGCGGGCAAGGTGAAGTGGCGCGTGCCCCAGCAGACGCCAACCAACGGCGGCACGCTGGCCACGGCGGGCAACCTGGTGTTCCAGGGCACTGCGCTGGGCGACTTCAAGGCCTATACCGCCGATACCGGCAAGGAACTGTGGTCGTTCCACGCCCAGAGCGGCATTCTGGCCGCACCGATGACCTATTCGATCGACGGCGAGCAATATGTCGCCGTGCTGGTCGGCTGGGGCGGCGTGTGGGACGTTTCGGCAGGCAAGCTGGTAACCAGCAAGATCACGCCGAACATCAGCCGCCTGGTCGTGTTCAAGCTGGGCGCCAAGGGCCAGCTGCCCGCGCCGCCGCCCAGCGCCGAGCGCAAGCTTGATCCCCCGCCGCCGTCCGGCACGCCGCAGCAACTGGCCCTGGGCGAAAAGCTCTACACCAACAGCTGCTCGGTCTGTCACGGCGCTTCGGCTGTGGCCGGGGCCCTGAACCCGGACCTGCGCCACTCGGTCGCGCTGAACAATCCCAAGCTGTGGCAGGAAATCGTTCACGACGGCCTGCTCAAGCAGAACGGGATGGTGGCCTGGAAGGACCAGTTCAACCCCGATCAGATCGAGGCGATCCGCCTTTACGTGATCAAGCGGGCGAACGAGGACAAGGGCCTGGGCGACCACTGAGCGGACCATGCAAAAGCAGCGGGATTGGCCTTTGCCATCCCGCTGTTTTTGGCATATGACACCGCAGGACAGAACCGGCCTTCAGCCGGCCATGCGGGGAAGTGATGCAGCATAATCTGAAGACGGTCGATTGGGACAACCTGCCCCACGGCGGTGACCTGTTCGGCGAAATGGAACTGGCCGCGCGCGAAGCGGCTGGCGGCAAGAAGAAGCGCCCGCCGCTGTTCCCCGGTCTGGCCCTGTGCGGCGTGGCCGCTGCCGCTGCGGCCTGGCTGTCCGGCCATTACGGCTTTCCCATCATCCTGCTGGGCCTGCTTGTCGGGCTGGCGCTGAATTTCGTATCGCAAGACCCGCGCACCCATGCGGGACTCGACTTTGCCTCGCGCACCTGCCTGCGCTGGGGGATCGTGGTGCTGGGCCTGCAAGTGACCTTTGAACAGATCGGCGCGCTGGGCGTGGCGCCGTTCATCGCGCTGCTGGCGGTCATGGCGGTCACGCTGCTGGCGGGCCTCGCCGGTGCGCGCCTTGCCGGGCAATCGCGCTATGCCGGGTTGCTCTCTGGTGGGGCGACCGCAATTTGCGGGGCGAGCGCGGCCCTCGCGCTCTATGGCGTGATCGGCAAGGAACGGCTGAGCCAGGCGCAATTCGCACTGACCCTGGTCGGCGTCTCGCTGGCCAGTGCCCTGGCCATGACGATCTATCCGATGCTCGCCGCGCAGCTATCGCTCAGCGATGCGCAGGCCGGGTTCCTGATCGGCGCTTCGATTCATGATGTCGCCCAGGCCATCGGCGGCGGCTATGCCTTTTCCGACGCGGCGGGCAGCCAGGCCACCATCGTCAAGCTGGCACGCGTGGCCCTGCTCGCCCCGCTGGTCGCCCTGACCAGCCTGGCCATCGGACCATCAAACGAAAGTGCGGAGCAACCGCTGTGGCGGCGGCTGGCCCTGCCCTGGTTCATCCTCGCCTTCCTGGGCGTGGTGACGCTCAACAGCCTGATCCCGGTTCCGGCGCCAGTGGCCGAAACGGGCCTGACCGCGTCCAAGACGCTGCTGCTGCTGGCGGTTACCGCCACGGCCATGCGCAGCCGGATGGACTTGCTGCTGGAAGTGGGCTGGCGCTCGGTCGTGCCGGTGGCGACGGCCACTCTGGCCAGCTTTGCCTGCGCCCTGGGCTTTGCCGTCCTGCTGCTTTAGATCACGAAGTCCAGCACCGCAGGCAGCGGCTTGCGGCGACGATTGGCGACCATGGTGTCGTGCAGCTGCGCAATCTGCGCGCTGCCGGTCTTGACGAACAGGAACGGCAGAAGGCCGTGGATCAGGCAGGCAATCCCGCCCGCGATCATCCGCAAGCCGAACCCGCTGGCCATGACCAGGTGCTCGCCATAGCTTTCGCCCACGCTGGCGGGGTGTTCGGTAAACAGCTTGACCGGATCCATGCGACTTCCCTCTGTTGCCAGCACAGGTATGCCGCATGGCCAGTGCGATTTCATCGCCGTTTTTCTGGCCATTTGCCATTCCTGCGGTTAGATTCTCCCAATGAATAGCGATCTGGCGCAACTTGATTCGATTGACTGGGCGATCCTGCGCGTGGTCCAGGACGATGCCTCGCTCCCCGTGCACGAAGTGGGGGAACGCGTCGGCCTGTCCAGCAATGCCTGCTGGCGGCGGATCAAGCGGCTGGAGGATAGCGGGATCATCGCCCGCCGCGTCGCCCTGCTGAATGCGGCCAAGCTGGGGCTGGCGACCACGGTATTCGTCTCGATCCGCACCCAGCGCCACGATCCGGCCTGGCTGGAGGCCTTCAGCAAGGGCGTGGCCGGGATCGAGGAAATCAGCGAGTGCCACCGCATGGCCGGGGACGTCGATTACCTACTGAAGATCGTGGTGCGCGACATTGCCCATTATGACCGGATCTACCGCAAGCTGATCGCCGCGGTGCCGGACATTGCCGACGTCAGCTCCAGCTTTTCGATGGAGCAGATGAAAGCCACCACCGCCCTGCCGCGTCCGGTGTAGATTGTTTTATCCGGAAACCGCACCCCAAGTCCGCGCGCGATTAGTAGTCGGCGATAACCTGCAAGGTCGCGGCGCGCGGCGGGATATAGGTGAAGCCGCCGGATGACGACACGTTCCAGCCATATTTGTCGAAGGCGTTGAGCAGGACCGGCCGGACCAGCCAGGTTCCCCCGGCCAGCTTGAAGCGATACCGCGCGCCCAGGTTCAGCACGGCCCGCGCCGGTGCCGACAGGGTGTTGGCGGCATTGCCGGTGCGGCTCGACAGGCTTTCCAGCGACAGGTCGAGCGAGAGCGGCCCATGGCCCTGGCCCTCGCGCCAATCGAGCGTCAGGACCGAGCGCCGCCGGATCTGGCCCACCGGACGCGGTCCGATCTGGCCGGATTCCACCGCTTCGCCCGATATGCGCGGGTCGAGCAGCATGGTTCCGCCCACGACCGTCAGGCCCGGCCAGAGTTGCCCGGTCAGCGACAGTTCGACCCCGCGATTGCGCAGGTCACCCAGGCGGCGATACCGCGAGGCAGGGTCCAGGTTGTAATAGGGCTTGGTGATCGAAAAGCCGCCCGCGATCAGCGTCAGCTGGTGCGACAAGGCATATTTGATCCCGGCTTCGACCTGGCTGGTATGGATTGCCGGGGGCGCTTCGGCCCGGTTGACTGCGACTTCGGGCGCAGCAAGGGCTTCCTCCATGCCGTGCGAGATCCCGGCATAGAAGGACAGGGGCCGGGTCAGGTTCACGGTCCCTCCCGCATTCCACATGACCGGGCCTTCGCGCGTCTCCGGATCGTTCAGCGCGGGATCGGCAAAGTCGATCGCCTTGCGGTAGCTGGTCTTGGAAATGCTGGCGTCAAAGCCGAAGTGGCCCGCCCGGACCAGCGAATAGGACGCGCCCCAGGTCAGCTGCCGCACCGTATCGAAGCTTTTCGGGCCCAGCGTGTAGCTCGGCTCTGGGCGGATATCGGGGGCCAGGATCGTGCTGGGGCCCAGGTCGAGCGACTGGCTGCCGCCAAAGCGCCGGTCACGGGCGCGGCCGCGCAGGCTGGCGATCAGGCGGTGGCTGATATCGCCGTGCTGCCACTGCTTGATCAGGCGGGCCTCTCCGGACAGCGAGGCATCGCGGTTGTTGCCATCGGCAATCACGCGCCGCCGCGCCACGCTGCCATCGCTGCGCACCCCGAACAGCAGGTCGGCGAAGGTCGTGTCCTGCGTCCGTCCGTTGTAGAACAGCCCCGCTTCCAGCCCGAAGCCGCCCAGCGGCGCCTTGACCACGGCGCCATAGGCCCAGTTGGTCGCATTGCGCGGCGCCCAGGGCTGGCTCAGGTCGATCCCGCGCGGCAGCTGCGGAGGAAGTTCAGGAGCTGCGGGGTAATAGGTCGCCCGCGCCTCGTCGCTGCGGAAGAAGAAGGCGCCGCCGAAAAGCAGCACGCTGACGCGGTCGGTCGGATGCCAGCCCAAGGTGGCCCCCACGGTCCGGTACTTGGCATAGCCGCCTTCCCAGCGATGCGCGTTGCGCCAGCCGAACCCGCCCGACAGGCCCAGCCGCTCGCCATCCAGCGGCTGCTTGAATTCGAACGAGCCGCCGATCCCGCCGTTGCTGGCCCCGCCGTCTTCCAGGTTGAAGCTATAGCTGGCAAGCCCGCGCGGCTGGGTCAACGAATAGTCGACCAGGCCGGTCGGCGCGGGGAACGGATAGCGCAGCGCCGCCGGGCCGACCCGGATCGTGTTGCCATCCGATAGGCGGGTCGAAAGCTTGTCGACCTGGTCGAAATAGAGCCCCTCCAGCCGGACATTGCCCGCATCGACCGGATTGAAGCCGCGCACGTCGTCGCTGGAATAGAGGCCGGACTTGTCCTGCCCGACCGAGCGGCCAAAGGCATCGCTCGATTGCGTTGCCGCGTTTTCCCCCGCGCGCTGCGCCCATGCCGGTTGCGCCACAAGCGCCGCAGCCAACACTACCCCCAGTTTCATCCCAAAACCCATTTTGCGCCCATAGCGCGGGCGCGGGATTTGGAAAGGGCTTTACGTCTCGAAGCGGTTGCGGAATTGTTTCTATCGGGCTGGGCCCCGGCCTGCGCCGGGGTGACGGGGCTGGTAACTATCGTCACCTCGGCGCAGGCCGGGGCCCAGCCCGACAAGGAAACCGAACCTACGTGTCGCCGCGCTCTGCCGGGTCTTCGTGGAGCCAGGCGGCGTGGCGCGGGGCGCGCTTGGTGGCGGCCCATTCGTTCAGCATCGCCGGGGCAATGGCGCGCAGTTCGGCGTGCTGGTCCGGCGTGCCGATGTTGCAGGCCAGCTCCAGCCGGTGCCCGTTCGGATCGAAGAAATAGATCGAGCGGAAAATGCCGTGATAGGTCGGCCCGATCACGTCCACGCCCTGCGCCTCGATATGAGCCTTGGCCGCCAGCAAGGCGTTCAGGTCCTCAACCTCGAAAGCGAGGTGCTGGACCCAGGCCGGGGTATTCGGATCCTTGCCCATGTCGGGCTGCTGCGGCAGTTCGAAAAAGGCCAGGACATTGCCGCCCCCGCAATCGAGGAAGACGTGCATGTAGGGATCGTCCTCGCCGGTCGAGGGCACCTTGTCCTCGCTGAAGGCGGTGACATATTCCATGCCCAGCACGCGCTGGTACCATTCCACCGTCTCCTTCGCGTCCTTGCAGCGATAGGCGACGTGGTGGATGCGCTTCAGGCTGGGGGCGGTGCTCATTGTTCCGCCCCTTCCACTTGCAGCGCGCCGCGGCGGATCTGGTCGGCCTCGATCGACTTGAACAGGGCGGTGAAGTTGCCCTCGCCAAAGCCTTCGTCCTTCTTGCGCTGGATGAATTCGAAGAACACCGGGCCGATCATGGTCTGGCTGAAGATCTGGAGCAGCAGGCGCGGATCGCCGTGCTCGGTCGAACCGTCCAGCAGGATGCCGCGCTGGCGCAGTGCGTCCACCGGCTCGCCGTGGCCGGGCAGGCGCTCGTCCAGCATCTCGTAATAGGTGACCGGCGGCGCGGGCGCGAAGGGCGTGCCCAAGGCCTGCAGCTTGTCCCAGGCGGCGTAGAGATCGTCGCAGGCAAAGGCGATGTGCTGGATCCCCTCGCCATTATAGGCGCGCAGGTATTCCTCGATCTGGCCGCCGCCGCCCGCGCCTTCCTCGTTCAGCGGAATGCGGATCTTGCCGTCGGGCGCGGTCATCGCCTTGCTGGTCAGGCCGGTATATTCGCCCTTGATGTCGAAATAGCGGATTTCGCGGAAACCGGCGATGCGCTCGTAAAACGCGGCCCAGTGCGCCATGCGCCCGCCATAGACGTTGTGCGTCAGGTGGTCGATCAGCTTCAGCCCCGCGCCGACCGGATGGCGGTCCACCCCGGGGTGGTAGATGAAGTCGATGTCATAGATCGACAGGTCGCCGTGCTCCTGCCCTTCATAGCGGTCGATCAGGTAGATCATCGAACCGCCGATCCCCCGGAAAGCAGGCAGGCGCAGTTCCATCACCCCGGTGCGGCTTTCAACCGGCTCGGCCCCGCGTTCGATCGCGGCGGCATAGGCCCTGGCCGCATCGCGCACGCGCCAGCCCATGCCGCAAGCCGAAGGGCCATGCTCCTGCGCGAAATAGGCAGCCGGGCTGCGCGGTTCGTAATTGGCGATCAGGTTGATGTCGCCCTGCCGCCACAGCGTCACGTCCTTCGATCGGTGGCGCGCAATCTCGGTAAAGCCCATGGCGGCAAAGACCGGTTCGAGCAGACCCTTTTCCGGCGCGCAGAACTCGACGAATTCAAAGCCATCCAGGCCCAGCGGGTTTTCGAAAAGGTCGGCCATGGCAAGGAAGCTCCCGGAATCAACACTGGTTTCAACTGAAACTATGTTGCGGGCGTGCGGAAGTCAACCTCTGGTCCATCGCTTCGGCCTTGTGCAAAGCCAACTGGGCCCCGGCCTGCGCCGGGGTGACGGGTGCAGGGTTCGCGCAAAGGCGCGAAGGGCGCAAAGGGGCGGCGCAAGCTGGCCGCAGCTGCGTCCCAAACCCCCGCTCAGGCTGAGCCTGTCAAAGCCAGGCCACGCAACACACCCTTCGACAGGCTCAGGGTGAGCGAGTTTTTAAGGCTGCCCCACTAACTCCGCTCAGGCTGAGCCTGTCGAAGCCGGATTGGTTCACGCCGCTGCGGTTCAGATCACCGGCATTTGCTGGCTGGCGCAGTGGAAGCTGCCGCCGCCGGCCAGGACCGCATCGGCCAGGATGCCCACTACCTCGCGGTCGGGAAACAGTTCGGCGATGGCCGCCACCCCGTCCGCGTCGTGGGCGGTGCCATAGGTTGGCACGACCACCAGCTTCGACGTGATGGCAAAGTTCATGTAGCTGGCCGGTTCGATCCGCCCGTCCGTTTCCACCCGGCCCGGCGAGGGGACTTCGCGCACGGTCACGCCCGCTGCTTCGGCCCGCGCCTTGGCATCGGCATAGATCGCCGCATTGGGATCGTCCGCCCCGGTCGCGCGCGGCAGGGCGAGGACATTGGGCGCGACGAAGCGGGCCAGGTTGTCGACGTGTCCGTCGGTATGGTCGTTGACCAGGCCGTCACCCAGCCACAGCACCCGGTCAAAGCCCAGGTCGCGCGCCAGCCGCGCCTCGATTTCCGCGCGGGACAGCTGCGGGTTGCGGTTGGGGTTGAGCAGGCACTGCTCGGTCGTGGCGACCAGCCCGGTCCCATCGCAGTCCAGCGCGCCGCCTTCCAGCACCCAGTCGGCAGCGGCGACCGGCAGGCCGGCGCTTTGGGCCAGTTCCGCGCCGATTTCCTGGTCGCCGTCCATCAGGTACTTGCCGCCCCAGCCGTTGAAGCCGAACCGCTGGCCCAGCGCCTTGCCCTCGCGCTGCACCACCAAGGGGCCGGTGTCGCGCAGCCAGACATCGCCATAGCGGCGCACTTCCAGCTTGACCGCCGCCGAGCAAAGCGATGCGGCGCGAGCGCGGTTCGCTTCGTCGCGCACGATCAGGCGCACTTCCTGTCCGCTATCGGCAACAGCGCTGGCGAAAGCCGCGATCTGTTCCTGCGCCGCCCCCAGGAAGCCCGGCCATTCGACCGGATCGTGGGGAAAGCCGATCCACAGCCACTGCTGCGGATGCCATTCGGGCGGCATCCGCACGGTCGTTCCGGTCATCCGCTTACTTCCCGCTCAGGCTCTTGTCGCGGATCAGGCGGAATTCGTCGGTCTTGTGCCAGTTCGGCCAATGCGTGGTCATGGCCAGCATCCGGCCCAGGCGATAGTACAGCGCCGTATCCTGCACCGGGCCGCTCCAGTCCCAGCTGGGATCATATTCGTCGCTCGGCTGGTGATAGTCGTTCACCGTATAACGCTCCGCCGCCGCGCGGCCCGCTTCCTTGCCGCCCTTGACCAGGTCGCTGCCCCGGCCCAGCGCGAACATCGGCACGCCCAGCTTGGCAAAGCTGAAATGGTCGGAGCGGTAGTAAAAGCCCTTTTCCGTGCTTTCTTCCGGCGACTGGTAAAGGCCCATGTCCTTCATCGCGCGGTTGACGTAGGCGGTCAGTTCCGACTTGTCGCCGCCCGTCGCCTGGATGTCGCGGGCCGCGCTACCCGGCGCGAGCGCGTCCATGTTCACCCCGCCAACCGTCCTGGCCAGCGGATAGACCGGGTTTTCGGCATAAAACTTGGAACCGAGCAGGCCCGATTCCTCCATGGTCACGGCCAGGAACACCTGGCTGCGGTCGGCGGCACCGGCGTTGACGTTGGCTTCGGCAATGGCGGTCATGGCCGCAATGCCGGTCGCGTTATCGACCGCGCCGTTGCAGATATCGTCGCCGGTCTTGTCCGCATTGCAGCGGCCCAGGTGATCCCAGTGCGAGGTGTAGAGGACATATTCGTCAGGGCGCTTCTTGCCCGGCAGAATGCCGATCACGTTGCGGCTGACGGTCTTCTTCACCGCATTGTCAAAGCCGAAGCTGGCCGTGGCCGAAAGCGGCACGGCCTTGAACCCCTGCTGCCGCGCCGCTGCGGTCAGGGCGGCAAGATCCTGGCCCGATGCCTTGAGGATCGCTTCGGCCACCGGCTTTTGGATCCAGCCGTTGGCTTCGGTGTTGCTCATGCCGTTGTCGGCCGACTGAACGAACAGCTGCGCGCCGCTCCAGCTCGAATGGACGACGTTCCAGCCATAGGCCGCCGGGAAGGTGTCATGCACGATCAGCGCGCCTGCCGCGCCCTGCCGCGCCGCTTCCTCGAACTTGTAGGTCCAGCGGCCGTAATAGGTCATCCGTTTGCCCTTGAACGGGCCGGTTTCGTCCTTGGCGTCATAGTCCGCATCGTTGATCAGGATGACCGCGATCTTCCCCTTCATGTCGATCCCGGCATAGTCGTTCCAGCCGAGTTCCGGGGCATTGATGCCGTAACCGACAAAGACCAGCGGCGCATCGGCCAGGCGGGTTTCCGGCACGGCGCGGTAAGAACCCGCCACGTAATCGTTGCCATAGGCAAAGCTCAGCGCCTGTCCGCCGACCTTGACCGTCAGCGGCGTATAGTTCGACCCGGTGATTTCCAGCGTCGGCACTTCCTGCGTCCAGCTGCCCTTGTTGCCCGGCTGCAGACCGGCCTCGGCAAAGCGCTTGATGATATAGGCGACCGTCTTGTCCTCACCCGCCGTGGCCGGGGCGCGGCCTTCGTAAGCGTCGGAAGACAGTTCGCGCGTGATCGAATCGAGCGTTTCGACCGAGATCTGCGGCGCGGCCACTGCGGGAATGGCAAAGGCGGCGTCCTTGGCCGTGCTGGCCGAAACAGCGGCAGCGGACAGGGCAGCGGATAGGGCGGCAATGGAGACGAGCGTCTTGGCGGTCGGGGTCATGGGAAAACCTGATCTGTGGGGGTTGGATTGCGCGCCTGTCTGGCAAAGCCCCTGCTCCCGCGCAAGGGCCGTTCCGACGAACGACTTGATTGCCCGGACACAAAGCGGCATCGGCGCTGGGTGATGAGCGCCAACTGGACCTCCGCCCTTGACCGGGCCCGTGCCCATTCCCCGTTCCTGTCCACCGGACTGGATCGCCACCCCGCCTTGGCCGAGCTGCTCGCCGCCGGAAAGGGCGAGCAGGCCATGGCCTGGGCCAAGGCTGCGGGCAAGGACGCGCCGGATACCGGCGCAGCCCTGCGGCGGGAAAAGTGTGCGCTGGCCGTGGCGCTGGGGATCGGCGACCTGGCCGGGGCCTTCCCGCTGGCGCGCGTGGTGGAGGAACTGTCGGACTTTGCCGACCGCTCGATGGACGCGGCCATTGCCGCCGCGATCCGCACCCGCGTGCCCGATGCCGAACCCGCCGGCTTCATTGCCCTGGCGCTGGGCAAGCACGGCGCGCGCGAGCTGAACTATTCGTCCGATATCGACCCGATCCTGCTTTACGACCCGGCCACCCTGCCCCGGCGCGAGCGGGACGAGCCGGGCGAAGCGGCGCAGCGCGTGGCCCGCACGCTGATGCAGTTGATGAGCCACGTCGACCACGAAGGCTATGTCTTCCGCGTCGACCTGCGGCTGCGTCCGGCCAGCGAAGTCAGCCCGCTGGCGATCCCCTATGAAGCGGCGCTGTCGCATTACGAAAGCTCGGCTCTCGCCTGGGAGCGCGCCGCCTTCATCCGCGCCCGCGCCTGTGCCGGAGACATTGCCGCTGGCGAGAGCTTCCTTGCCGCAATCCGCCCCTTCGTGTGGCGACGCAGCCTTGATTTCGGCGCGATTGCCGAGATTGGCCGCCTGACCCAGCGCATCCGCGCCAACCACACCGGCCCGACGCGCCCCGGCCCCGGCTTCAACGTGAAGCAGGGACGCGGCGGGATTCGCGAGGTCGAGTTCTTTGCCCAGACCCACCAGTTGATCCACGGCGGGCGCCACCCCTCGCTGCGGCTGCGGGGCACGCGGGCAAGCCTCGACGCCCTGGCCGAAGCGGGCCTGATCGACCCCGAGGACGCGCGGGTGCTGGGCGAGAGCTATGACCGGCTGCGCACCTTGGAGCACCGCCTGCAAATGGTCGCCGACCAGCAGACCCATTCGCTCCCCACCGATCCCGCCGCGCTGGACAATGTCGCGCGGCTGGAAGGATTTGCGCACGGCGCAGAACTGGTCGCCGAACTGGAGGAAATCACCGAGCGGGTCGGCAGTCGCTATGACCGCCTGATCGCCCAATATGCGGAAGAAAGCCCGTCGCGCGCCGTACCCGCACCGGAGGGCGCGGCCTTGCGCGACAAGCTGGCCGAACTGGGCTTCGCCGATCCCGCAGGCCTGTGCGACCAGATCGAGGGCTGGCGTTCGGGCAAGCTGCGCGCCCTGCGCAGCGATGCCGCGCGCGAAGCATTCGATGCCATGCTGCTGCCCCTGCTCGCCGCCTTTGCCAAGGGGCCGGAGCCGGAGCGCGCCCTGCTGCGCTGGGAGCAATTGCTGACCAATCTGCCCAGCGCGGTCAACCTGTTCCGCCTGCTGGAGGCGCGGCCTGCCCTGGGCGAATTGCTCGCCCGCATCCTCGGCCTCGCGCCGCCGCTGGCCGATGCCCTGGCGCGCCGGGCCGACCTGCTCGACCCGCTGATCGACGCCTCGGCCTTTGACCTGCCGGGTTCGACCGAGGAGTTGATCGCCCAGCTTTCACGCGGGGAAGCGGACGACGATTACGAGCGCCTGCTCGACCGGGTGCGCCGCCGCGTCGGCGAAATGCGCTTCAAGCTGGGGGTGCAGCTGATCGAGGGGAGCCGCGACCCGATCGAGGTCGGGCAGGCGCTGTGCCGCGTCGCCGAAGCCGCGCTGGCCGTGCTGGCCCGCGCCGCGACTACCGAATTCGAGCGGGTGCACGGCAAGGTTCCCGGCGGCGACCTGCTGATCATGGGCTATGGCCGGCTGGGCGGCGGCGTGCTGACCCATGCGTCCGACCTGGACGTGGTGTTCCTGTTCACCGGCGATCACCTGTCCGAAAGCAACGGCGCGCGGCCCTTGGGCGCAACGCTCTATTTCAACCGGCTGGCGCAGCGGGTGGTCGCAGCGCTGTCGGTGCCGACGGCGGAAGGCGCGCTTTACGAAGTGGACACGCGCCTGCGTCCGTCCGGCGCGCAGGGGCCGATCTCGGTCAGCATCGACGCGTTTGAGCGCTATCAACGCGAAAGCGCCTGGACCTGGGAGCACATGGCGCTAGGCCGCGCCCGCGTGCTGCACGGACCGGAAGCGGGCCGCGCTGCCCTGCAACAGGTGATCCGCTCAGTCCTGGAAATGGACCGCGATCCGGCCAAGCTGCGCGCCGACGTGCTGGAAATGCGCACCACCATGGCCCAGCACAAACCGGCCAGGACGCCGCTCGACATCAAGCTGGCGCGCGGCGGGCTGGTCGATATCGAATTCATCACCCACTATCTGCAACTGCGCGATCATCTCGGCCTGACTCCGGCCATCCCGGAAGCGCTGGCCGCACTGGCCGAGGCGGGCAAGCTCGATCCCGCGATCTGCGAAGCGCACCGCACCCAGGCGCGGTTCCTGGTCGCGGCGCGGCTGCTCATGCCCGATGGGGAAGAACCGCCCGCTTCGGCACGCGCCGTGCTTGCCAGCGCCTGCGAACAAGGCGATTGGACCTGCCTGACCGAAAAGCTGGCCGAATCGCGCCGCGTGGTGGCCGCCGCGTGGCAGGCAACCTTCGGCGAGGAACTGGAGATCGATCGATGAGCATTGCCCCTGGCGACACCCTGCCCGACATTGCCCTGACCGCGCCCGACGGCTCTGCCGTGCGCCCGTCCGACTTTGCCGGAAAGAAGCTGGTCCTGTTCTTCTACCCCAAGGACGACACCCCCGGCTGCACCACCGAAAACCTCGACTTTTCGGCCCTTTCGGATGATTTCGACAAGGCTGGCACGGCCCTGCTGGGGATCAGCAAGGACCCGCCGAAAAAGCACGAGAAGTTCATTGCCAAGCACGGCCTGACCGCGCCGCTCGCCAGCGATCCGGAAGAAGGCGGCCTGTCCGATGCGCTGGGGTTCTGGACCGAAAAGTCGATGTATGGC
This sequence comes from Novosphingobium sp. NPDC080210, assembly GCF_050281025.1. NCBI lineage: Bacteria > Pseudomonadati > Pseudomonadota > Alphaproteobacteria > Sphingomonadales > Sphingomonadaceae > Novosphingobium > Novosphingobium sp. NPDC080210. The sequence continues at coordinate 172,115 of NZ_JBNNWL010000002.1, read as the reverse complement.
CGCTCCTACATGGGCATGGTCCGCTCGACCGTGCTGGTCGGAGCCGATGGCAAGGTCGCGCGGGTGTGGAGCCCGGTGAAGGTCAAGGGCCACGCCGCCGAAGTGCTTGAGGCTGCGCGGGCCCTTTGATGAGGGCCCTGTGAGAACGGTTGCCGCGGCGATTCGCGCTGCCCTGCTGGAAAGCGATCCGCGCGAAAAGGTCATGCAGACCCGGGCGCTGGTACGGGCCTGGCGCAAGGGCGAACTGGAATTCGCCTTTGACCTGGCCATGCCGGAAGAGCCGGGCCGCCCCGCCGCGCCGCAGCTCTTGCCGCCCAGCCAGATGCCCAAGCGCGGGCGCGGCGGATCGGAGCGGGCGCGGATCGCGCTGTGGCATTCCCTCGCCCACATCGAATTCGTCGCGATTGACCTGGCGCTGGACATGGCGGGCCGGTTCGGCGCGCAGATGGGACGGCAGTTCGTCTCGGACTTTCTGACCGTCGCGGCGGACGAGGCGATGCATTTCGCGCTGATTGAGCGGCACCTGGCCGGGATGGGCGCGCATTACGGCGTGCTTCCGGCGCACAGCGGCCTGTGGGACGCAGCCCGCGCCACAGCCCACGACGTGGCCGCGCGGCTGGCCGTCGTGCCCATGGTGCTGGAAGCGCGCGGGCTGGACGTCACCCCGGCCACCCTGGAGCGGGTCCGGGCGGCAGGTGATTCGCGCGGCGCGAAAATCCTGAGTCGCATCCTTGACGATGAAATTACCCACGTTCGCACCGGTTCAACACATTTCATCGCCCTGGCGCAGCGACGAACCGAATGCCCGGAAAACCTATGGAAAAGCTTGGTTGCGCAGCACTTCGCAGGCACGCTGAAGCCTCCGTTCAACGACTCGGCGCGCCTTGAAGCCGGTTTACCGCGCTCTTTCTACGCCGGGGTTGTGCAGGCGGGTTAAGCGCGGCTAGGCCCCCTCTCGAGACGGCGGGGGGCTTACCGACCTCTCAACACATCAGTTGCCGGAATGGTTCCCGTTTCGGCCAACAGGGTTCGCAAACCCCGAATTTCGGGGCGCAGAATAAGGTAGTTTGAGTGGTCGTAGTTTCGTTCTTTGCCAAGGTTCGCAGCATCGCCGGCACTGTCGCCGCGATTGCCGCGATGACCTTTGCCAATCCGGCACTCGCCAACAGCGCCGCCAATGCCGATGTCACCGCACCGCTGCGGGCTCAGCAGGCCGCCAAGGCTCCCCAGGCCGGTGACGAGGAATTCCGCCGCCTGTTCAACGGCTGGAAGTCGAACGACAGCACCAGCCAGCTCGCGATTGCCCCCGTTCGCACCGTTGCTCCTGCCGCCGGCATCGCCATTCCCAGCTTCGGCCCGGCCAAGGTTTCGATCCCCTCGCGCATGCCGGTTGACGGCGCTTCGCTGAGCTCGAGCTTTGGCATGCGCAATCACCCGGTCCTCGGCGGTCGCCGCGCTCACAAGGGCGTGGACCTGGCCATGCCGATCGGCACCCCGATCTATGCCACGGCAGACGGCGTCATCAGCCGCGCCGACTGGTTCTCGGGCTATGGCCTCTATGTCGCCATCGAACATGGCGGCGAACTGCAGACCCGCTATGGCCACATGTCGCGCCTCAACGTCGCCGCCGGCCAGCAGGTCAAGAAGGGCGACATCATCGGTTACGTCGGTTCCACCGGCCGCTCGACCGGCCCGCACCTCCACTATGAAGTGCGCGTTGCCGGGGTTGCCGTGAACCCGATCCCCTACATGAACGGCACCGGCACGATGCTGGCTTCGAACACCCCGGTCATCATGGGCGGCGGGGACGACGAAGCGGAATAAGGATTACGTCCGGCACCGGGCGCAGAATCCCGGGCCGGTTGGCTTCCGGGAGGATGCTGGGAAAAAGGCGGCACTGCCGCCTTTTTCTTTGCCCGCAGTTCGCGCAGGCCAACCCACCCTTCGACAGGCTCAGGGTGAGCGTTTGGTCGACGCTGCCACCACTCACCCCGGTCAGGCTGAGCTTGTCGAAGCCGAAGAATAGTTCACGCAGAGACGCGGAGAAGAAAGCGAGGCGCGGAGGTTTTTGTCGCCGCAGGCACGTCATCGCTCCGATGCGTTTGACCGGACAAAGGAATGAGCGCCACCTTGCCGCAAACACAACCCCTTCGCGCCTCCTTCTTCTTTGCGCCTTTGCGTGAATCTTTCCGACTTGGCCGCAAACCAGCGTCGAAGGAAAAACCATCCCCAGCCGCCCTGGATTGCTTCGTTGCTGCGCTCCCCGCAATGACAAGGGGCACCCTCATCCGTTCGTGGTGAGGAGGCACCGAAATCGCAGATTGAGGGGCCGTCTCGAACCACCGCCCCGAACGCCGTCCTTCGAGACGGCGCCTCAGCCTGCGGCTTCACCGCCTCCTCAGGACGAACGGATCAAAGGATTTCGCGCAGAGGACGCAGAGGACGCGGAGTGGCAGCCTCCCTGCGTCCTCTGCGTTCTCTGCGCGAACCATTCGGACCTTACCAACACACGCCGCGCCGCACGGAATGCGTACCCCCCAGCCGCCCTGGATTGCTTCGTCGCCTCGCTCCTCGCAATGACGCGGGGCCATGGCTTCAAACCCCGCTCAGGCTGAGCTTGTCGAAGCCGGGTGCCCAAGAATGGCCAGGGCACCGCACTTCTTCCTTGCACCGTTTAATCGGGCGGTTAAACTCTCCGCCAAGTGGCAAACAGTCACGTCAGGAGAGTGATTCACAATGCATCCTTCGATCCACAAGCAGACCAATCCGGCCAAGCCGGCAATCATCATGGCCGGCAGTGGTGAAACCATCACTTATGGCGAATTGGATGCCCGCTCGAATCAAGTGGCCCAGCTGCTGCGCGCGCGTGGAATCAAGGTGGGCGACACGGTTGCCCTGTGCATGGAAAACCATCCGTGGTTCTTCTGCCTGGCCTGGGGGTTCCAGCGCGCCGGGGTGCATTACGTCGGCATTTCCAGCCGCCTGACCCCGCCCGAAATCGCCTATATCCTGGAAGACAGCGGCGCGAAGCTGCTGTTCGGCTCGGCCTACCTGGCGGGCACGCTGGACGAAGTGGCCCGGCTGGCGCCGCAGGTGGCCCAGCTGCGCATGGACACGCCCGGGGAAATGTCCGCCGAGGCCGCGATTGCCGCCATGCCGACCACTCCGGTTGCCGATGAGCGAGCCGGGGTGGACATGCTCTATTCCTCGGGCACCACCGGACGGCCAAAGGGGGTCAAGATCCCCCTGCCCGAAGACCCGGCAATCGACGCAACCAATGTCCTCGTCCAGCTGGCGATGATGGCCTATGGCATCAACGAGAACGCGGTCTACCTGTCGCCCGCCCCGCTCTATCACGCCGCGCCGCTGCGCTGGTCGATGACCGTGCACAAGATCGGCGGGACCGTGGTGGTGATGGAAAAGTTCGACCCCGAAGGCGCGCTGGCCACGATCGAGAAGTACAGGATCACCGACGGCCAGTTCGTGCCGACGCATTTCGTCCGGATGCTCAAGCTGCCGGAGGAGGTGCGCAAGAAGTATGACGTTTCCACCCTCAAATGCGCAATCCACGCCGCCGCCCCGATTCCGGTGCCGGTCAAGGAGGCGATGATCGAATGGTGGGGTCCGGTGCTGTATGAATATTACGCCGGGACCGAAGGCAATGGCTCTACCTTCATCACCAGCCAGGAATGGCTGAAGAAGAAGGGCTCGGTCGGCAAGGCCCTGTCCGGCATCCTGCACATCTGCGACGAGAACGGCGACGAAGTGCCGCGCGGCACCGAAGGACAGGTGTTCTTCGAACCGTCGGACCCGAACCTGCCCAGCTTCGAATACCACAACGACCCGGTAAAGACCGCCGAAAGCCGCAACAAGCACGGCTGGTCCAGCCTGGGCGACGTGGGCTACATGGACGAGGACGGCTATCTGTTCCTGACCGACCGCAAGAGCTTCATGATCATTTCGGGCGGGGTGAACATCTACCCGCAAGAGATCGAGAACCTGCTCGTCACCCACCCCAAGGTGGCCGATGCCGCCGTGATCGGCGCGCCCGATCCCGACATGGGCGAGCGCGTGGTGGCCGTGGTCCAGCCCATGGACATGGGCGAGGCAACGCCGGAACTGGCAGCGGAATTGACCGAGTACCTGTCCGGCCAGCTGTCGCGCGTGAAGATGCCGCGCCAGATCGACTTCCGCGAACAGCTGCCTCGCGAACTGACCGGCAAGCTCTACAAGCGGCTGCTGCGCGATGAGTACAAGGAAGCTTACGAAAAGGCCCAGCAAAGCGCTGCCTGACCGACCGAACGCAAGGCTTTGACAGGCCGCAAAGGCCGCAGGGCGCATAAAACAAGGGAGAGCCTGCCATGACCGGACCCGTTGCCTCGCCGCAGGATGCTGCTGCCGTCATCGATCCCAAGTCCTATGCCGACTGGAACACCGCGCTGGATGTATTCGACCGGCTGCGCGCCGAAACGCCGGTGGTGCGGATCGAAAGCCCGACCGGGGACCACGATCCGTTCTGGCTGCTCACCCGCTATGACGATGCGATGCGGGTGTCGAAGGACAATGCCCGCTTCCTCAATGCGCCGCGCGCGACCGTGTTCACCAACAAGGCGGGCGAGGCCCTGGCCCGCGAAGTGACCGCGCGGCAGGGTGAGGAAAGCCCGAACCTCGTCTCCTCGCTGGTCGTGCTCGACGCGCCCAAGCATCCCAAGCTGCGCCGCCTGACGCAGGACTGGTTCATGCCGAAGAACCTGCGCACGATCGAAGCGCAGATTCGCGAACTGGCAGCCAAGACCGCTGACCGGCTGGTGGCGGCGGGGCCAGAGGCGGACTTCGTCCCGCTCGTTGCCGCGCCCTATCCGTTGCATGTCGTCATGCAGATCCTGGGCGTGCCGGAAGAGGACGAGCCGAAGATGCTGTTCCTGACCCAGCAGATGTTCGGCGGGCAGGACGAAGACCTCAACAAGACCGGCATGGCCAGCCTCACGCCCGAACAGATCAGCCAGATCGTGTTTGGCGCCGTGGCCGAGTTCGAAACCTATTTCGAAGGGCTGGCGGCCCAGCGCCGCGCCAATCCGACCAGCGACGTGGCGACGATCCTCGCCACGGCGACGATTGACGGCGAGCCGATCAGCGCGCGCGACCGCGCCGGTTACTACATCATCGTTGCCGCCGCCGGGCATGACACGACCAGCGCCAGCACTGCCGGGGCCATGCTCGCCCTGGCACAGGACCCGGAACAATTCGCCCGCGTCAAGGCCGACCGCAGCCTGGTTTCGGGAATCGTCGAGGAAGCGATCCGCTGGACCAGCCCGGTCCAGCACTTCATGCGCACCGCGACCGAGGATACCCAGTTCGGCGATGTCACGGTGAAGGCGGGCGACTGGCTGATGATCAACTATGTCGCGGCCAACCACGATCCCGCGCAGTTCCCCGATCCGCGCCGCTTCGACGCGACCCGCGAGAACAACCGCCACATCGCCTTTGGCGCCGGCGCGCACCAGTGCCTGGGCCTGCACCTGGCGCGGCTGGAAATGCGCCTGCTGTTCGAAGCCCTGCTCGACCGGATCGACAGCGTCGAACTGGCCGGAGAGCCCAAGCGCGCGAAAAGCACCTTCGTCGGCGGGCTGAAGACCGTACCGATCCGCTTCAAGGCAGCTTAGGCGGCTTTCCGCTCCGGCATGGCATCCATGGCCCGCGCCGCAGCTTCGGCGCAGGGTTCAAACTGCACCACCGCGGTCGCGGGCGAGGTTCCGGCCGGGGCTTCGCCCCAACCAGCGGGGATTCCGGGGACCGTGGAGAGCCAGCCGATCCAGTCGAATTGCGTGGTTGCTTTGTCCATGATTCGAAAGGTGTCATGGCCATATTGCAGGCTTGTGACTGGTGGTCCGGGCTGGGCCCCGGCCTGCGCCGGGGTGATGGAGGAGCTTCTATCTTATTGTTAAAATTCTGGTATCCTCGAAAAGCAGCCTCGGGAGGCGAAATGGAGCGCGGCGGCTTTGTCTACATCATGGCCAGCCGGCGCAATGGCACCTTGTACACGGGCGTAACCAGCGACCTGCCTTACCGGATTGCCCAGCACAAGGCGGGAACCTTCGGTGGATTTTCTGATCGCTATGGTTGCAAGCTGCTGGTCTGGTTTGAACGGCACGAAGAGATCGAAGCCGCGATCACGCGCGAAAAGCGGATCAAGGAATGGAAGCGCTTGTGGAAGCTGCGCTTGATTGAAGAGATGAATCCAGGGTGGGTGGATTTGTACGATCAGCTGTTTTGAAGTTTGTGCTGGGCTGGGTCCCGGCCTTCGCCGGGATGACGAAAAAAACAACCGTCACCTTGGCAGGCCGGGGCGCAGCCGTGAGGCCTCTCGTCACCCCGGCGAAGGCCGGGGCCCAGTCCTAGCCAAAACCACCGCGAAGCGACTACTTTACCCCCCCTCGCGCCACTCCCCAGGCGCCAGCCCCTCTAGCGTCCAGTCACCCACCCCCCAGCGCACCAGGCGCAGGGTGGGGTGACCCACGGCGGCGGTCATGCGGCGGACCTGGCGGTTGCGGCCTTCGCTGATGGTCAGGCGCAGCCAGCAATCCGGCACCGACTTGCGGAACCGCACCGGCGGATCGCGGGGCCAGAGCGCGGGCGGATCGATCCGCTCCGCCTTGGCGGGACGGGTCATCCCGTCGTTCAGCGAGACGCCCCGGCGCAGCTGCTCCAGCGCCGCTTCGGTCACATCGCCTTCCACCTGCACCAGATAGGTCTTGGGCAATTTGAAGCGTGGATCGGCAATGCGCGCCTGCAAGCGGCCATCGCCGGTCAGCAGGAGCAGCCCTTCGCTGTCCCGGTCCAGCCGTCCGGCGGGGTAGACTCCGGGCAGGTCGATATAGTCCGACAGAGTCGCCCGCGCCGACCCCGCCGTGCCCTTGTCGGTGAACTGCGACAGCACGTTCATCGGCTTGTTGAACAGGATCAGGGTCATGCCGGGGACGGCTCAGCCCTCGGCCAGCAGCCGCTGGGCAATCGCGCGGACTTCGTCTGCCATGTCCTCGCGCTGCAAGGCGATGGCCAGGGTCGCTTCGACGAAGCCGGCCTTGCTCCCGCAGTCATAGCGCTTGCCGCCGAAAGTAACCGCGTGGAACGGCTGCTGCCCGATCATCTGCGCCATGGCGTCGGTCAGCTGGATTTCCCCGCCCGCGCCGACGCTCTGCTTTTCCAGCACGCGCATGACTTCGGGCTGGAGGATATAGCGGCCCGAGATGATCAGGTTGCTGGGCGCTTCCTCGCGCCGGGGCTTTTCGACCAGCCCGGTCACTTCGGTCAGGTCGCCGTCCCGCTTGCCAGGCGCGATCACGCCGTAGCTGGACACTTCCTCCTGCGGCACTTCCAGCACCGAAATCAGATTGCCGCCGACCTTTTCGTAAGCCTCGACCATCTGTTTCATGCAGCCGGGCGTGCCGATCATCAGTTCGTCCGGCAGGAAGATCGCGAAGGGTTCATCGCCGACGATGGCGCGCGCGCACCAGATCGCGTGGCCCAGGCCCAGCGGCACCTGCTGGCGCACGGCGACCAGGTTGCCCGGCTGGATCCGGGTCGGCTCCAGCACGTCGAGCGCCTTTTCCCGGTCCTTCATCGTGGTTTCCAGCTCGAACGCCATGTCGAAATGCTCGACAATCGCGGTCTTGCCCCGGCCCGTGACAAAGATCAGCTGCTCGATCCCCGCCTCGCGCGCTTCGTCAACCGCGTATTGGATGAGCGGACGGTCGATGATCGGGAGCATTTCCTTGGGAATGGCCTTGGTCGCGGGGAGGAATCGCGTGCCCAGGCCGGCCACCGGGAACACCGCCTTGCGGATCGGCTTGCGGGGAGAAATTTCAGACATTCCTGCTCTTGATCATGTTCTTGTTGCACCTGTGTTAAAGCGGTTTCCACTGCCGAGTGCAACGCTTGCCGCCCGCCCGGGTTGCCGCGCGGCGGAATCCCGCTAAATCGATTGCCCATGGACAAGATCATCATCCAGGGCGGCAAGGCTCTTTCCGGCACCATTCCGATCTCCGGCGCGAAGAACTCCGCGCTGACATTGCTGCCCTGCGCGCTGCTGACCGACGAGCCGCTGACGCTGCGCAACCTGCCGCGCCTGGCAGACATCGACGGGTTCCAGCACCTGCTGAACCAGTTCGGCATTTCGACCACGATTGCCGGCAGTCGGCCTGAGGATTTCGGCCGCGTCATGACGCTGGAAGCGCCGCGCATCACCAGCACGGTCGCGCCCTATGAACTGGTGCGCAAGATGCGCGCCTCGATCCTGGTGCTCGGCCCGATGCTGGCCCGCATGGGCGAGGCGACCGTCTCGCTGCCCGGCGGCTGCGCCATCGGCAACCGCCCGATCGACCTCCACCTGAAGGCGCTGGAAGCCTTCGGTGCGCAGATCGAACTGGCCGCCGGTTACGTCAAGGCGATTGCCCCGGACGGCGGCCTGCCCGGCGGGCGCTATACCTTCCCGGTCGTCTCGGTCGGTGCGACGGAGAACGCGCTGATGGCCGCCGTCCTCGCCAATGGCCGCTCGGTCCTGCACAATGCCGCACGCGAGCCGGAAATCGTCGACCTGTGCCGCCTGCTGGTCGCCATGGGCGCGCAGATCGAAGGGATCGGCACCAGCGACCTGACGATCCACGGCGTACCGCGCCTCCACGGCGCCACCTACCGCGTGATGAGCGACCGGATCGAGGCGGGCAGCTATGCCTGCGCCGCCGCGATCACCGGGGGCGAAGTCTTCCTGAAGGATGCGGTGATCGACGAAATGGACGCCACCGTCCAGGCGCTGCGCGATGCGGGCATCCATGTCGAGCCGAAGGACGGCGGGATCGTGGTCGCTTCCGACGGCAAGATGAAGGCCGTCACGCTTGCCACGGCCCCCTACCCCGGCTTTGCCACCGACATGCAGGCGCAGCTGATGGCGATGCTGTGTCTGGCGGAAGGCAGCTCGGTCCTGACCGAGACGATCTTTGAAAACCGCTACATGCACGTCCCCGAACTCAACCGCATGGGCGCGCATATTGAAACCAAGGGCCGTACCGCCGTAGTCCACGGCGTAGGCAAGCTGACCGGGGCCGAAGTCATGGCGACCGACCTGCGCGCCTCGATGAGCCTGGTCATCGCTGGCCTCGCCGCCGAAGGGGAAACCCAGGTCCACCGGCTCTATCACCTCGACCGTGGTTACGAGCGGCTTGAGGAAAAGCTGGCGCTGGTCGGCGCGCAGATCGAACGGATCGGCGGGGATTAAGCCCGGCGCGATTGCGCGGCCTGAACCGCAAGCCGCCCGGCGCGTTAAACCGGGCGGAGGGGGTCAGGAGAAACGAACATGGCCCTGTTTAAGATGGCGGCGCTTGGCGTCGCAGCCTACGCCGCCTGGAAGTTTTACGAAAACAACCAGTCGCGCGACGATTCCGTAGCCTTTGCCACGGGCGAAAGCACCGACGGCTTCGCCCCGGTCCGCAACGCCGGCCCCGACGCCATGCGGAGCGATCCGCCGGAGTGGGACAAGGTTGACGAGGAAGTGGACGAAAGCTTCCCCGCCAGCGACCCGCCGCCGATGGGCAAGCGCTAAGCCGCGATCCGTGCCGCCAGCCAGGCCACGAGCCACAGCCGGATGGCTCCCGCCAGGCCTGGCGGCACCGGCGCCTTGATCCGCTCCGCATCGATCCGCGCCACCAGCGCGCTGATCGGCAGCGCCTCCGCCTGCGCCGCCTGCTTGAGCAATTCCCAGAACAGCGGTTCGAGACTGATCGAGGTCTTGTGTCCGGCAATCTCGACCGAACGCTTGCGCGGGGGGTGATAGGGCGTGGTCATGGAGTGATGCTTAGCGCGAGTTGCGGGGCGCCGTCACCCGGCAGTTGCGCATTGCCGACCGGCTTCGACAGGCTCAGCCTGAGCGGGACTGGTCGGTGCGAACTTCAACTCCGCTCACCCTGAGCTTGTCGAAGGGTGTGTTGGCCAAACCCGGCTTCGACGGGCTCAGCCTGACCGGGGTGCGACACTCCATTCATTCGCGCCGACGGCACAATGGAAAGTTTCGCGCAGAGAACGCAAAGAGCGCAGAGGTACAACTCTCTGCGTCCCCTGCGCTCTCTGCGCGAAACCCTTCAGTCCGTTCGTCCTGAGGAGGCGGTGAAGCCGCAGGCTGAAGCGCCGTCTCGAAGGACGGCGTTTGGCGCTGTGGTTCGAGACGGCTCCTCAATCTGCGATTTCGGTGCCTCCACACCACGAACGGATCAGTGCGCCCCTCCTCATTGCGCGGAGCGCAGTGACGAAGCAATCCAGGGTGGCTGGACAGGCTTTCTCCTTCGCCGCTGCGTGTGGTGGCAATCCTGGAAGGATTCACGCAAAGGCGCAAAGAAGAAGGAAAGGCGCGAAGGAGTTGGGTTTGCGGTTATGCAGCCTTCCATTCCACGGCATCGGTCAAACGCAACCTGTGAACCACGCGTGCCTCCGAGGACAGAGAACCCTTTGCGCCCTTTGCGCCTTTGCGCGAACTATTCCCGGCTTCGACAGGCTCAGCCTGAACGGGGATGGGTGGTGGTAACTCCAATCCCGCTCACCCTGAGCTTGTCGAAGGGTGTCTTGGCCAACCCGGCTTCGACAGGCTCAGCCTGAGCGGGGTGCCACACTCCATACCTTCGCGCCGACCGCATACTGGCAAGTTTCGCGCAGAGAGCGCAGAGAGCGCAGAGAGCGCAGAGGTGCAATTTCTCTTTCTCTGCGTCCCCTGCGCTCTCTGCGCGAAATCTTCGCCTTAGAGGGCCCATGCGCGAAACCCGTCCCGTCACCCCGGCGCAGGCCGGGGCCCAGTCCGGACAAGATCCGCCGCAGAGCGGCTCGACCTTATGGGTTGGTCTGGGCCCCGGCCTACGCCGGGGTGACGAAGCGAAGTGGCACCAGCAATTTTCCTACCTCGCCCAATCCTGCGATAAGGGCGCGTCTTTGAAATCGTTGGTTGAAGCGCGCCGGAATTTTCCTTTCCCGGACACGAACAAGCACGCGCGGACTGCCGGAAATGGCTGAATTCCGGCACAAAACTGGCGTTGGAATAAGTGGACAGGGTGTCAACTGTGTCAACTTCTTCCAACAGGTCAGTACATGTGCTGGCCGCCGTTGATGCTCATGGTCGAACCGGTGACGAAGCCGGCATTGTCGCTGGTCAGGAAGGCAACGCCGCGCGCGATTTCCTCGGCGTGGCCCAGGCGGCCGACCGGGATCTTGGCGACGATCTTTTCCAGCACCGGCGCAGGCACGGCGGCGACCATGTCGGTGTCGATATAGCCAGGGGCAATCGCGTTGACGGTCACGCCGAACTTCGCACCCTCTTGCGCCAGGGCCTTGGTAAAGCCGTGGATGCCGGACTTGGCCGCGGCATAGTTGACTTGGCCATATTGCCCGGCCTGGCCGTTGATCGAGCCGATGTTGACGATCCGGCCCCAGCCGCGTTCCCGCATTCCGGGGAAGGTCGCCTTGGCCATGTTGAAGCAGCCGCCCAGGTTGATGCGCATGACCTCGTTCCAGTCGTCAAAGGTCATCTTGTGGAGCACGCCGTCGCGGGTGACCCCGGCATTGTTGATGACAATGTCGATCGGGCCATATTCGGCGGCAATGTCGTTGCAGTTGTGGATGCAGGCTTCGTGGTCGCCCACGTCCCAGCGGATCGCGGGGATGCCATTGCGCTGGGTGAAGGCGCGGGCCTTTTCCTCGTTCCCGGCATAGTTGGCGATGACAATGTGGCCCTGCTTTTGCAGGCGCTGGCAGATCGCCTCGCCAATGCCACGGGTTCCGCCAGTTACGATTGCCACGCGCGCCATATGCTTCCCTTCCCATGCGAATGATTCCGCTAGGGCATGCTTATGCTGCGGGCAGTTTCCCGGCAAGCGGGCTGCATAGCTATTTCGCGCGGGAAACTAGAAGCGGTACTGCGTCCCGACGTAGACGGCCTGGTTGTCCTGCTTGCCGTCGGTCAGCGGCAGCAGGCGGTCACGATCCGAAGTCACGCGCACCCCGGCGGTCACGTCCAGGTTGCGGGTGACGCGGTAGGCCCCGCCAACGCCGACGGTCTGATCGCTCTGTTCAAAGGTGCGCGGGCTGCGTCCGGTCTTTTCGCGTTCGTCAAATTCGACGCGCGGCGTGAAACGCGACGGCTTTCCAGCCGAAGGTTCGCGCGGCTGGAACGAGGCGAGGTCCGGCATCTCGACCGAGCGGAACTGCGGCGCCGGACTGGGCGCCGCGCTGTGGGCAAAGCTGCGATAGCCGCGCGCCGCGCCCAGGCTGTAGGCGCTCGGCGCAATGCCCAGCCCCCCGCTCTGCGCCTGGGCTGCCGCCCCGCGCGAACGCATGGCGAGCGAGCGGCCATCGACGCGGATCGCCACGGTCACCGCGCCGTCCGGGCGGCTGGGCGTTGCGGCGGGGGTAAAGCGGAAGGTCCGGTCCTTGGACAAGGCGCGGACCGTGATGGAGCGGGCCAGTCGCGGATCGACCACGGCTGGCTGGAACCCGCCGTCGACGATCGGAGAGCCGATCTGGAGCGAATCGAACCGGCTGGAAAAGGCCAGGACCGCAGATGGCAGGGCCAGCAACCCGACGGCGACGAGCAGCAGCCCGGCACCGGCAGCATTGCCGCCCTTGCGCCTGGTCTGTGCCGCTCTGGCCTTCATGGTCGGGTCTGCTCCCATAGCCTGATTGTCGCGCAAAACGCGCGCCAGTCCAAGAGGGGAAATGGCCCCGAAGCTCTGAATTCCAGCTTAACGGGCCGGTCCGCGCCGCCCGTTCAGCCGTGGTTCAAGCCGTCAGCCGGTTATAGCGCCGCACAGCGCACTTGCCGCGCCGCCCGCCTAAGCTATAGAGGCAGCGCACCAGCAAGCCGCGCTGGCGAAACGCAAACCAGAACCGGATGGACCGAATGACTGCCAGCACTTCCCCCAAAGCGAGCATCCTGGGCACCGCTGCCCGCGCCGGGTTCCTGGCCCTGGCCGCACTTTCGCTCGCCGCCTGCGGAGGGAAGGACCGTCCGAAGGGCGATCTCGCCGCCAGCAAGGTGACGACCATCGGCGTCAACTCCTACCTCTGGCGCGCCAGCCTCGAAGCCCTGTCGTTCATGCCCCTGCTCCAGACGGACAGCAACGGCGGCGTGATCGTGACCGACTGGTACGCCAACCCGAACAATCCGAACGAGCGGATGAAGGTTTCGGTGGCGATCCTGGATCAGGACCTGCGCGCCGATGCCCTGCGCGTCGCCGCCAGCCGTCAGGTCAACCAGGCCGGCAACTGGGTCGAAGCCCCGGTCGCGGCCGCCACGGTGCAAAAGCTGGAAGACGTGATCCTGACCCGCGCGCGCGACCTGCGCCGCCAGGCTTCCGCCGGAAACTGATCCCCCGGGGCGCGCCGCCCGCGCCTCAAACCCGCTCCGCTTCAGCGATCCCGGCTTGCGCCGGAATGCTGAGGCGCTAGAGCGGCAGGCATGACTACCGACCGTTTCGATCCAGCCAGCGCCGATCCGCGCTGGCAAGCCGCGTGGGACCAGGCCCAGACCTTCAAGGCTGACGATAGCTCGCCCAAGCCGCGCAGCTATGTCCTGGAGATGTTCCCCTATCCTTCGGGCCGCATCCACATCGGCCACGTCCGCAACTACACCATGGGTGACGTGCTGGCCCGGACCAAGCGGATGCAGGGCTTTGAAGTGCTCCACCCGATGGGCTGGGACGCCTTCGGGATGCCGGCGGAAAACGCGGCGATGGAAAAGGGCGTCCACCCCGGCGGCTGGACGCGCGACAACATCGCCAACATGAAGGCGCAGCTGAAACGCCTGGGCTTTGCGCTGGACTGGAGCCGCGAACTGGCCACTTGCGAGCCGGACTATTACGGGCAGGAACAGGCCCTGTTCCTCGACCTCTATGCCGCGGGCCTGGTCTATCGCAAGGAATCGGCGGTCAACTGGGACCCGGTCGACATGACCGTGCTGGCCAACGAACAGGTGATCGACGGGCGCGGCTGGCGCTCGGGCGCGCTGGTGGAAAAGCGCAAGCTGAACCAGTGGTTCCTCAAGATCACCCAGTTCGCCGACGATCTGCTGTCGGGCCTGGGCGAGCTCAAGAACTGGCCGGAAAAGGTCCGGTTGATGCAGGAAAACTGGATCGGCAAGAGCCAGGGCCTGAAGTGCACCTTCCGCTTCCCCGGCAGCACCGAGGGGATCGAGGTCTATACCACGCGGCCCGACACGATGTTCGGCGCAAGCTTCGTCGCCATTGCCGCCGACCATCCCTTTGCCCGCAAGATCGCGGAAACCGTGCCGGAACTCGCCGCCTTCATCGAAGAGTGCAAGCAGGGCGGGACCACGGCGGCGGAACTGGAAACGGCGGAGAAGAAGGGCTTCAACACCGGCTATTCGGTGGAGCATCCGCTAAAGAAGTCGTGGCACCTGCCGGTCTATGTCGCGAACTTCGTGCTGATGGACTATGGCACCGGCGCGGTCTTCGGCTGTCCGGCGCATGACCAGCGCGACCTGGACTTTGCGCGCAAGTACGACCTGCCGGTCACCCGCGTCGTCGCGGAAGGGGACGATACCGACCCGGTGTTCCGCGGCAACGTCGCCTATACCGGGCCGGGCCGGATCGTGAATTCGGAATGGCTTGACGGCATGACGGTCGAACAGGCCAAGGCCGACGTCATTGCCAAGGCCACGCACGACGGCTGGGGCCACGGCGAAACGCAGTACCGCCTGCGTGACTGGGGCGTCAGCCGCCAGCGTTACTGGGGCACGCCGATCCCGTTCATCCACTGCGCAAGCTGCGGCGTGGTGCCGGTGCCCAAGGATCAACTGCCGGTCACCCTGCCCGAGGACGTGGACTTCAAGAACCCCGGCAACCCGCTGCTGCGCCACCCGACCTGGCGCCATGTCGACTGCCCGAAGTGCGGCCAACCGGCCGAACGCGAGACCGATACGCTCGACACGTTCGTTGACTCGTCGTGGTACTTCCTGCGCTTTGCCAGCCAGCCGTCCGACCGCCCGTTCGATCCCGAAGTGATCAAGCAATGGCTGCCGGTCGAGCAATATATCGGCGGGATCGAGCACGCGATCCTGCACTTGCTCTATGCCCGGTTCTGGACCCGCGCGCTGAACCACATCGGTCTGATCGACGTGAAGGAACCCTTCGCCAGCCTGTTCACGCAAGGGATGGTGACGCACGAGACCTATTCGCGGATCGATCCGGCCAATGGCCAGCCGGTCTATTTCAGCCCGGCCGAAGTGGACCGCGGCGGCGAAGCGGCCACACTCAAGGCAGATGGCCAGCCGGTCGAGATCGGCCGCGTCATCAAGATGTCCAAGAGCAAGAAGAACGTCGTCGATCCGGATGACATCATTGCCCAGTACGGCGCCGATGCGGTGCGCTGGTTCATGCTCTCGGACAGCCCGCCGGAACGCGACCTGCCCTGGTCCGAGGCGGGGATCGAAGGCTGCGCCCGCTTCGTCCAGCGCCTGTGGCGCCTGTTCGGGCAATACGACGCCGCCGCCACTGGCGAGGACAAGGCGCTGGACCGCAAGCGCGACCAGACCGTCGCCGCCGTTAGCGACGACATTGCCGCCCTGTCCTTCAACAAGGCCGTGGCGCGGATCTATGAACTGGCCAGCGCGATCGACAAGGCCGCCCCCTCGGCCAGCCGCTCCGCCGCGATCCGCGTGCTCCTGCTGCTCGTCTCGCCAATGATGCCGCACCTCGCGGAAGAAGCCTGGACCGCCATTGGCGGCGAGGGTCTGGTCGCCGATGCGCCGTGGCCGCCGGTCGATCCCGCCCTACTGGTGGAAGACGAAGTGACCATCGCGATCCAGGTCCTCGGCAAGCTGCGCGACACGGTGACCGTCGCCAAGGGCACGCCGAAGGAAGAGCTTGAGGCGCTTGCACTGGCCAGCGAGAAGGTCCAGCGTGCGCTGGATGGCAAGGCTGTGAAGAAGGTGATCGTGGTGCCCGACCGTCTGGTGAACCTGGTGGCGTGATGCGGCTCGTCGCTCTTGCCTTTGCCCTGCTGCTGTCCGCCTGCGGACTGAAGCCGATGTATTCCGGCGGCGCGGCCGGAAACGTGGCGCAGGGGCTATCGGGGATCGAAGTCTCGCCGATCGAGGGCAAGTCCGGCTGGTTGATGCGCAATGCGCTGGTTGACCGGCTGGGCGCAGGCACAACGGGCGGCGGCGCGCAGTACCGGCTCGACGTGCGGCTGGACGACAAGCTGGAAGGGCTTGGCCTGCTGTCGGATGACACGGTCGCGCGCGAACGCCGCACCCTGCGCGCCCGCTACCAACTGGTGGACCTTTCCAGCGGAGAAATCGTGCTCGACGCCACGGCTGGGTCGGATGCGGGGATCGACGTCGTCAGTTCCGAATATGCCACGATTGCCGCCGAAAACACGGCGCTGGAAAACCTGACGCGGCAAGTGGCGGACCGGATCGTGACGCGGCTTGCGCTCAAGCTGCGCAGCGGCGGCCAGTGAAAGCCACGCAGAAGGATTTCAAGGCCCTCGCCCCGCGCGCGGCGCAGGAAGCGCGCGTGTTCTTCTTCTGCGGTCCCGACGAAGCGGGTGCCAACGATGCCGCCCACACCATCGCCGCCCTGCTGCCCGATCCGGGCGAGCGGATCGAACTGAGCGGCGCAGAACTGCGGCGCGATCCGGTGAAGCTAGGGGACGAGGCCCGCTCCACCTCGCTGTTCGGGGAAAGCCGCCACATCTGGGTGCGCGCCTCTGGCGATGAAGTCCACGATGCGGTCCAGACCCTGCTTGGCGGCGAAGTGGAAGGCTGTCCGGTCCTGATCGTGGCGACCAGTGCCACCGACAAATCCCGCACGGCCAAGCTGCTCGCCAATCGGCCCGATGGCCTGGTTGCCATGTTCTATCCGCCGGACCTGCGCAGCGTAACCGATAGCGTGCGGCAGATGGCGGGGCCCGCTGGGCTGCGCCTGGGCGGCGACCTGGCCGAGCGGATCGCGCGGGCGGCGGCGCTGGATACGCGGCTGGCGCAGTCGGAAGTGACCAAGCTCGCGCTCTACCTCGATGCCAGTCCGGAAAGTCCGAAGAATGCCGATGCCGAAGCCCTGGAAGCCATCGGCGCACGGACCGAAGACGATGGCTTCGCCTCGCTGGTCAGCGTGGTCCTGTCCGGGGAGACGGCCAAGCTTGGGCCAGAACTGCACCGCTTTCGCGAACTGGGCCTGAACCCGGTCGGCGTGCTGCTGGCCTTTGAACGGCGCGCGGCGCAACTGGCGCAGCTGGCCGGGAAACTAGGCCCGCGCGGCGATGTCCAGGCCCTGCTGAAAAGCGAAGTGGCCGCGCGGCGGGTGTTCTGGAAGGACGAGCGCGAACTGGGCGTGCAGCTCCGCAAATGGCGCGGCAAGCGGCTCGCCCGGCTGGTGGAAAAGCTGGTCGAACTGCACCGCGCCCTGCTTGCCAACAGCCAGAATGCGGAACTGCTGCTGGTCCAGGGCCTGACCGAAATAACCCGCGCCGCTGCGCCACGCGGTTGAAAATAAAGGTAATTACTTAATCTCCGCTTGCCCGGACGGGAAATCTTGGTCATCCTACAGACCGGGATCGCAAGAACGGCGTCGCAGTCGCAATGAACAGGCATGTCACAACCGGGTTCCTGCCCGGTAGCGCTTTGGCCGGCGCCGATCTGGCGCTGCCCGGAGTCGTGCCGCTCGAACGGCGCCGCCTGCAATGCTATCTCGCCCTGCTGCTGGCAGACATTGCCGCGATATTCGCCGGTTTCCTGCTGACCGGCCTGCTCTACCTGGGCGAAGCCGGGGCAAGCCAGTCGCGCGAGATTGCGGAAATGCTCCTGCCGGTCTTCCTGACCATTGCACTCTACAACGGGGCCTATTCCCTGCACACGCTGGAGAATGCCTGGGCAGGCGCGACGCGGGCAGTGGTCGCCTTGGCCATAGCGTTAGCAACTGTCCTGTTCCTGGCCTTTTACACCAAGTCGAGCGCCAGCCTCTCGCGCGTTCTGGTCGGTTCGGGGCTGATCGCGGCCATGCTGGCGATCCTGTGCCTGCGGCTGCAGATGCGCTCCTTTGTCGCGGCGCGTTGCGGCGGGAGGGTGATCAACGAGCTGGTCATCCGGGACGACGGCCCACCGGTAGAGCCACCGCATGCATACCAGGTCGACGCCGCAAACCTGGGGATCGCGCCGGCACTGAACGATCCGGTTTCGCTCAACCGGATTGGTCAGTTGCTCCGCCACGTCGACCGCGTCACGATCAGCTGCCCGCCGGAGCGACGCCTGGCCTGGGCTACGATCCTGCGCGGTGCCAACATCGAAGGCGAAGTGCTTGACGAGGCCGTCTCGCTGCTCGGGGCGCAAGGCGCGCGGATCGCCATGGGGCAGGGTTTCCTGCGTGTTTCCGTCGGCCCCCTGGGACTGCGCGCCCGCGCCATGAAGCGGGCATTCGATCTGGCCGGGGCAGGGCTGGGCCTGATCGCGCTGGCCCCTTTGCTGCTGCTTGTTGCCCTGGCCATCCGGCTTGAAGATGGCGGTCCTGTCCTGTTCGCGCAGCGCCGCGTCGGCCGGGGCAACCGGTTCTTCATGATGTTCAAGTTCCGTTCGATGGCCGTGGCACGGCAAGACCCGGACGGAGAAACCTCGACCCGGCACGGCGACAGCCGCGTGACGCGGGTTGGCCGCTGGATCCGCCGCACCAGCATTGATGAGCTGCCGCAGCTGCTGAATGTGCTGAAGGGGGAAATGTCGATTGTCGGTCCCCGTCCGCACGCACTGGGCTCGCAGGCCGGGGAAAAGCTGTTCTGGGAAGTGGACGATCAATACTGGACCCGTCACGCCCTCAAACCGGGCCTGACTGGCCTTGCCCAGGTGCGCGGACTGCGCGGCGCAACCGATCACGAAAGCGACCTGGCAAGGCGGCTGAGCTCCGACCTCGAATATCTCAGCGGGTGGTCGATCTGGCGTGACCTTGCAATCGTCTTCGCCACGCTGAAAGTGCTGATCCATCACAAAGCCTATTAGGCCACACCCCCACTTATCCTTTTGTTATCCTTATGGACTCTTGCCGAATCTGTGCTAACGGCGAAAAAAAAGGTCGTACGGAGTTCATATCGGTGTCCTCGCAACTCATCGCTGCCGCGGCATGCTTCGCCCTGCTCGGTGTCGGTGTTGCATCGGCCGAAGGCACGCGCTCCAAAACTGTCCTGCCTCCCGACGGAGCAGCAATCCGGCAAATTGCGAAAAACGGTTCAAGCGGCACGTGCCGTGTCCAGCTCGTCCGCAATGGCGCCGCAGGAACAGCCAACATCACGCGGCTGCAAAATGCTAACGGCAGCTGCCTCTGCACCGTGACGACCGGCTCGGCCAAGGACAATGGCGCCGCCGAAGCAATCGTGAAAAGCGTGCTTCGCAGCAAGAAATGCGACGGTGCGCCGCCACCGTCCGAAACGCCCACCGCATTCGCTCCCGCATCGAACTTGCTGCCGCTCGTGGCGGTGCCGGTTGGAGCTGCGGGCGCAGCTGCTGCTGGTGGCTCCAGCGACAGCCCGGGCTGAGTCCGCCTGCTCAGCCTGCCCTGCCGGCCTCCCGGTCTAGGTGAACCCGCCTAGGCGCAGGATCATCGCGCGTTGTTCAATTTCAGCCATGCACGGGCTGGAATCGAACATGAGATGCGCAGATGGACACCGCCGCCCTTTTCCTTGCGAGCGAATATGTTCGCTACCAGGAATCCGGCTCACCGCGCTGGGAAAACTACTTGCAGGTAGCGACAGCAGTAGCCGGAACGGGCAAGCCCGATTGCACTTCGCACGACCCAGACGGCCAGGTCCGCCAATGCATGCCACGCTTTTCGATAAAGGCGGGAAGCCAGGTCAATGCCTGGCAACTGGGTGGGGAGATCCAGTTTACCACGGCGGCGATCACGCGGCTTGGGCTGGACGAATTTGCCCTGCTAGCCGGGCATGAGATCGCGCATTTCTATCTGGGTCACCACGGACACAGCGCGGACCAGGAATTGGAGGCCGATGCCCTTGGCGCGGTTCTGGCCTGCCGTGCCGGTTTTCGCCCCGATCTGGCCAGCGGCCTCTACCGCTATGCGCGGAGGACCAGGACTCACCCCGAAACCAGCCTGCGCCGCAGGATCGTGATGGATATTTCGCCGCTCTCCAACTGCGCGCCGGCATCGCTCCAGGTGCCAGCTGTCCTGGCACTCAAGTCGGAATAGGATCCCCTTTTTCCATTAAGTTTCAGATGCTAGTGCGCGATCTGCGCGATGCAGGCGCGTGGGCGAAACGGGAATGCAATGGCAGTGACAATGACCACCCGGGGTGGAGTGGGTCCGGTTTGTGCCGCTGTCTTGCTTGGCCTTGCCCTGCTGATCGGAGGCGGGGGATCTCCAGCGCCCCTTTCCGAACTTATCCTGCAACTGGTGACAGCATTGGTCTTCGGATCATGGGTGGCAATGACCCCGGATGGCCTGGCCCGGGTTCCGCGACCGGTGTGGTGGATTTCAGGCCTGGTCATTGCCCTGCACCTCGTCCAGCTCGTGCCGCTGCCCCCCAGCCTATGGCAGCACTTGCGCGGGCGATCCGGGCAAGTGGTAGCGCTGGATCTGGTCCAGGCCGCGGACACCTGGCGCCCGCTTTCCCTCTCGCCGCATCGCACCGTGGCGAGCTTGCTCTGTGCCGTGGCCGCGCTGGCCATGCTGATCATCACCAGCACTCTCGATGTTTCGGCGCGGTGGGGGATGATTGCCGTCTCTGCCCTGGCCGGACTGATGACCGTGCTTGTCGGCGCAGTTCAAATGCAAGGAACTGCGGAAAATCCGCTGCGGTTCTTTCATCCCGATCAACATTGGCTCACCGGCTTTCAGGCCAACCGCAACAGCACCGCCGACCTGATCCTGACCGCCATGCTGGCCACGACAGCCTTGATCCGGTTCAGGGCCGTTCATTGGATCACCCTCCTGGCGGGCAACGCCACCCTGGCCGTGGGGCTGTTCCTCACAGGATCGCGCACGGGGCTGGCACTGGTGCTGCCCCTGGTCGCGTTTCAATTCCTGATCCTGAGGGCCAGCGAGCCCTTGAACTGGCGCAAGCCGGCTGGCCGCCTTGCCGCGACCTTCGCGGGTCTGGCCATGGCCCTCGTCTTGCTGCGCGAACAGCGCGTGGTGGCGACCGTGCTGGACCGCTTCACGCTGGAGCGGGAGTTTCGGCCCGAGCTGTGGCGAGACGCGGTCTATGCAGGCCTGCAATACTGGCCCGCCGGATCCGGACAGGGCACTTTCGTTCCCGTGATGATCGCCGCCGAGCGCCTGGAGGTGCTCGATCCCACCAGCCCGAACCGGGCGCATAACGACTTTCTGGAACTGGCAATCGAAGGGGGGCTACCCGCCTTGATCGTGTTGCTGGCAATCGGCGCAGTGCTGGTGCGATCAGCGCTGCACGGACTGCGCCAGGGAAGCGCCGCGCAGCAGGTGCAAGTGCTGTTCGGCAGCGGAGCCCTGTCCCTGCTCTGGCTGCACTCGCTGGTTGATTATCCCTTACGTTCCATGGCATTAGCCGCCTTGGCCGCAGTTGCCGCCGGGATGCTTTTCCCGGCGCAAGAGCCAGGCCTTGGTCGCTCGGGGAGTCGTAAACAGTGAACAGTGTTCCGCGCCTGCTGGTGCTGGTCGTGGCCTGCGCCGCGCTTTGTGCGTGCCAGTCCACCTTGCGCTCAGAAGGCCTTGCGCAGGGCGATGCCGCCTATGCTGTCGTGCCGCCCCAAGAAGCCGCGCCAGTACGGCAGATGACCCGCATCGGTCCCGGCGACCTGATCAGCGTGCAGGTTTTCCAGGAACCGGAATTGTCGAACGACAAGGTCCAGGTGGACGACGCAGGCCGTATCCAGCTGCCTTTGGCGGGCGATGTGCTGGCGGCCGGTCTGACCGCTCCTGAGCTGTCCCGCGTCATTGCCGAGCGGCTGAGTCGGGACTTCCTGCGCAATCCCCAGGTCGTGGTGGCGCTGGTGACGCCCCGCGAACAGACGGTTGCGGTGGAAGGGCAGGTGAAGATGCCCGGCGTGTACAAGATCACACCCGACGACACTCTGCTCTCGGCCATCGCCCGCGCGCAAAGCCCCACCAATGTCGCCCGGCTGGACGAGGTTATCGTCTTTCGCATGGTTGAAGGCCGGCGGATGGGCGCGCGGTTTGACCTAGCCGCGATTCGCTCCGGACGATCGCCCGATCCGCAGATCCTGGCCGGCGACGTGGTCGTCGTGGGCTATTCCTCACTGAAGGGGGGCTACCGCGACATTCTGCAGGCAGCCCCGCTGCTCAACGTGTTCACGCAGTTCTAGGGGCGCTCGACGATGCCATTCCATACATCCCGCCCGGAACCCGCAGCGGCAATCCCGGAGACTGGGCAGGACGACCATTTTGCCGAGCATGATCGCCCCATCGTGGATCTGCGCCACCTGCTGGCCGCAATTCGGGCAAACCTGATCCCCATCGGCACGATCCTGGCCGCCACTCTGGCACTCGCCCTGATAGCGACCTTGCTGGATACCAAGCGTTATGCCGCGACCAGTTCGGTCCAGATCAACGATCAATCGCAGCGCGTGCTTGGCAATGAAGTAGAGACGGACCAGGTGGCCAACAACGGCTGGGATACCGACCGTTTCCTGCAAACCCAGATCGACGTTCTGAAAAGCCGTACCCTGGCCGAACGGGTCATGCGGCGGCTGCGCCTGGAAGGAAACGCCACCTTTTACCAGCAGATGGAAGTGGACGCGCCCGGCGCGGAGATGTCTCCAGCTGCCAGGCGCGAACTGACGCTGGGCCTGCTGCGCGGAAACCTGCAGGTCAAGCTGCCGCGCAATTCGCGCATTGCCACGATCACTTTCGAAAGCACCAGCCCCGCCCTTTCGGCACAGGTGGCCAATGCCTTTGCCGAGGAATTCATCCAGGCCGCACTGCAACAGCGCTATGATAGTTCGTCCTATGCCCGCAATTTCGTGTCTGGCCAATTGCGCGATGCGAAGCTGAAGCTTGAGGATTCGGAGCGCAAGCTGAATGCCTATGCCCGCACCGCTGGCCTGATCCGGCCGCGCGACGGGACCGGAAACGGCTCTGCCGAGGAAAACGCTTCGGGCGGATCGAGCGTCACCTCAGCCAGTCTGATGCAGCTGAATGCCGCAACATCCGAAGCCCATGCCGAGCGCATTGCGGCCCAGGCTCGGCTCCAGGCCGTCAGCGCGAAGCCGCTGCTGGCCGACCGCGACGCCATGCAGAACCCGGCAGTACAATCGCTGTTCACCCAGCGCGCCCAGTTGTCTGCCAAGCTGGATGATGAACTCACCCGCCACCTCGAAGGGCATCCCGCAGTGCGCCAATTGCGGGCGCAGATCAAAGTGATCGACGGTCAGTTGAACCAGGCCGCGCTGAACCTGCGCAGCGCCGCCCGCGCCGATTATGAAGCCGCCCTGGCGGCGGAAAATCAACTGCGCGAACAAGTGAACGCGCTGAAGGCGGCTACCTTGGGCGAACAGGACCGCTCGGTTCAATACAATCTGCTGGCGCGCGAGGCGGATACCAACCGCGCGCTCTATGACGGGCTGTTGCAACGCTACAAGGAGCTGAACGCGGCGGCCGGAATCAGTGCGAGCAACATCACGATCATCGATCGAGCCGACCCGCCCACCGCGCCGTCGTCGCCCAATCTGCTCAAGAACCTGGCCCTGGCCCTGATCGGCGGACTGGGTCTGGCCGCAGTCGCAACGTACCTGCGCAGCCAGTTCGACGACGTCGTCCGGGTGCCTGAGGATATCGAAACCAAGCTGCAACTCCCGCTGCTCGGCGTCATCCCCCGCGCCTCGCAATCGCCGAAGGACGAACTGGCGGATCCCAAGTCTCCGATCAGCGAGGGATACAATTCCCTGCGCAGCGCGCTGCTCTATTCCACCAGCGACGGCCTGCCGAGAACGATCCTGGTCAGCAGTTCGCAGCCGTCGGAAGGAAAGACGACCACGAGTTGCGAACTGGCCCGCGGCTTTGCGCGAATGGGGCGCAAGGTGCTGCTGGTCGATGTCGACCTGCGCCGTCCCGCGCTTCACCGGCACTTGCAACTGGACAATGCCCGAGGCCTGTCTACCCTCCTGACCCGGCAGGACAGCCTGGAGCGCGTGGTGCAGCCGTCCGGGCAAGACAATCTGGCCGTCATTACCTCGGGTCCGGTTCCCCCCAGCCCGACCGAACTGATCGCATCGCCCCGAATGCAGGAACTGATCGGCGAACTTGTCCCGCAATTCGACGTGGTGATCTTTGACAGTCCGCCGATCCTGGGCCTGGCCGACGCACCCATGATCTCGGCCCTGGCCGATGGCGTGGTGTTTATCATCGAATCCGAACGGGCCCGCCGTGGCTCACTCAAGGCTTCGTTGCGGCGCCTGCGCGCCATGCGCCCCGTGCTGCTTGGCGCGGTCTTGACGATGTTTGATCCAGCGAAAGCCGGTCATCGCTATTCCGAATACGCGGGATACGACTATTACCGTTATGATCGGCGAGGAACTGCTGCCTGATGGGGCAGAAGGTCTGGCGCCGCCTGTATGTCTGGGCCGGCGTGCTGGGTTTTTCAGCTCTGGCACTGTCCAGCGGCATTGATCGCCTGGCGGCGCGCCACCCGTCCATGGCAAAGACCGCTTCCTTCACCCTCGGCCCAGGCGCCCTCCGCGCCCAAGCCGCAGAGGCGCTAGGGGAGGAAAACCATGCTCCTGCCATCGCTGCTGCCCGGCAGGCGGTGCTGTTCGATCCGGTCGACCCCCGCTCCGCCGCCTTGCTGGGGGCAGCCCTGCTATCTTCTGGCGAGCACGCATTGGCCGACCGTGCCTTTCGCGTCGCCGCGCGGTTCGGTTGGCGCGATCCACTTACGCAGCTCTATTTCATCGATCAGGCGCTCCTTATGGGTGATTGGCACCTGGCTGCCACGCGCCTCGATGCGCTGCTCCGGCAGGATCCGGCCTTTCCGCTCCGCGATATGCTGCTTGCCCGGTTCGAAGCGAGCGCAGAAGGCCGTGCTGCGCTGGGCAAACGCCTGGCGCTGCGACCATCGTGGCTGGCCACATTCGCGGCAAGTGACTTGCCCTCGCCAGTTCTGCTCAACCGGTCCGAGGTGCTGGTAACCATGCCTGGTCCAAGGCTGGGCTGCGAAACCATCACTCCCCTGGTCGGTAGTCTGGTGGCTGCGGCTGATGTTCATGCGGCGAAAGAACTCTGGGCCGTGCATTGCCCGCGTTCTTCTGCGGGGATTGCAGACGCCGGTTTTGCCCAGATCGCCACAATCCTCCGGACCGCTCCATTCGACTGGAACCCCATCGGGGCGGGTGACGTCGCGCTTCAAACGAACAGGCCGCCTGGAAGCGGAATGACCGCGCGGGTTTCCGCTTCCTCGAGCCGCGCTGTCTTATGGCAAATGCTGACACTTGCGCCGGGCCGTTACCGCTTGAGCTGGACTGCGAAGTCCCCCTCTGGCGCTGCAGCCAATGCCGTTTTCTTCACGCTGGCCTGCAAGCTTGGTGAAGGAACGCCGCTGCGCGCTGAACAGCAACCCGAAGGGGAGAGGTTCGAAGCCAGCCTGCACGTCGATGGCGCCTGTCCGGGCCAGTACCTTACCTTGTGGCTCGCCCCCACCGATCGGGATCTTTCGATCGAGCCCTTGGTGCTGGAACCTTGGTCCTGAAGCAAAACGGGCGCCGGTTCCCCGGCGCCCGCTGGATTTGATCGTGGATTTGGCGATTAGAAATCGACCCCCACGCGGGCATAGAGATAGCGCCCGTTGAAGCCGAACGGCGAGAAGATCGAGAACGGAATGTACTGCTGATTGGCAGGATAGGATCCACCAACCGACGCCGGACGCAGGCCCCAGGGCGAACGGTCCGGGTAGACGTCGAACAGGTTGTCCGCACCCACCGCGATGCTGATCGCATCGGTCGGCTTGTAGCGCAGTTCCAGATCGCTGATCCACTTGGCGTTCAGGAAGATGTCGTCCGGACCATAGGCAGTCAGGCTGGTGGCATCGGCGCCGAGCGGCGCAGCGGAGCCGGGCGAGACGACCTTGCCATACCGGGTGGTGCGGGCGGTGATGCCGAACTTGCCCAGATCGCCATCAAGGCTGAGCACAACCTTGTCACGCGGCTGACCTTCGGTGAAGCGGATCGATTCCACCCGGCCGAACAGGATCAGGTTGGGGATCGCGGCAAGCGAACCCAGCTCGTTCTTGTACTTCAGGATCTTCTGATCGTTATAGTTGTAGGCCGCAGTGAACGACCACTTGCCGATCCCTTCAAACGGCAGGCGCCAGTTCATCACGGCATCGACGCCCTGGGTACGGGTGTTGAGGCCATTGATGAAGAAGCGAGCCGCGCCGACCGACTGGAAGCCGTTGGCATCCAGCACGGCCTTGACTGCATTGTTGACCGCCGTGGTGCCGCTACCCGCTGCGCCGAGGTTCTCGGTCAGCACGATCCGGTCGTTGATGCGGATGTTGTAGTAGTCGACAGTCAGGGTCAGGCCGCTGAACGGATTGGCCGTGAACCCGCCCGAGAAGTTGAGCGACTTTTCAGGCTTCAGGTCCTTCGAACCCAGGGCACGGGCAACCGGGCTGTTCACCGCAACGGTCGAAATATCCACCGGCACGCCGCCGATGAAGTTGGTCGAGGTAGTGGTGAAGTACTGCTGATGCAGCGAAGGCGCACGGAAGCCGTTCGAAACCGAGCCGCGCACTGCGAAGCCCGGAGCGAATTCATAACGGGTCGCGAACTTCGCAGTCAGCGTGTCACCAAAGTCCGAATAGTGCTCATAGCGCGCTGCGACCGTGGTGCTGAACCCGGCGGCAATGTCGGTATCGAGTTCGACATAACCGGCCACGCTGTCACGCTTGGCATCGGTACGGCTGCTTTCCGGAAGGCCCGGGAAGCCCTGCGCACCGGCACCGGCGGCGCGGCCCGGGAACGAGCAGATGCCGGTCGTCCCGTTATAGACACCGCCTTCGGTGGTGCAGTTCGCCGACGTGGTGGCGAACGAAGCGCGGAAGTAAGGCCCGATCGCCCAGGACTGCAGTTCGCCCGGACGGATCTGGAACCGCTCGTTGCGGTATTCCGCACCGAAGGCCAGGGTCAGCGGCTTGGCGAAGCCGGCATCGAATTCACGGCTGACGTCCAGGTTGGCCATGATCTGGCGATAACGCAGGCCGCCAGCATCAAAGCTGCGCTGGCTGGCGGGGCCAAAGCTGGTGTTGAGCGAGTTTTCGACGCGGTAGTCAAACGCGTTGCGGCCCAGCGAGAGCGAACCATCGACGTTCCATTCGCCCGAAGTGGTCCGCAGCCCCGTGGTCACTGCCACGTCGGACAGGTCGGATTCAATGAACGGCAGGAAGCCGTCCGGGGTCAGGCCCACGAAGTTGGCGTCGTTGGGCGAGGTCGACGGCGTGAGCACGGACCAGTCGCGGTTGGCCGCCGCGCTCTGCTGGCGATAGTTTGCCGCGCTGACGGAATCGCGCTGGTTGAAGCTGGCAAAGGCATACAGTTCAAGCGACTCACTCAACGGAGCAGCCATGTTGCCGAACAGGATGAAATCGTCAGCCTGGGGATCGCCGAAGCGGAACTGGAGCCGGTTGAAGGTCAACTCGCGCGGGTCCCAGGTCGTCGAAGATGGACGGATATAGTTGGGCCGCAGGTCATAACCCTGGCGGTTCGTGTAACCGCGATGGCGGTATTCCGCCGTCAGGTTGATGTAGCCATCCTGCACGCCGAAGAACGGCAGGCCGACGTTGGTCGCAACCGAGTAGCTCTCACCATCGCTGACCTTGCGCTCACCATCGACGGTGGCCTGGAAATAGCGGGTGTCGTTGGCAATGCGCTGCGGCTGACCGCCCGAAGTTACCAGTCCGGTGACATTGTCCACGCCCGAAATGGTCGTGTCGTACTTGCCATAGGAGATTACGGCCTTGCCGCCTTCGCTGGCGGTCTTGAGGCGGACGTTGATCACGCCGGCGATAGCATCGGAACCATACTGCGAGGACGCACCGTCGCGCAGCACTTCGATTCGCTCGATCGCCAGGGCCGGAATCGCATTCATGTCGACGGCAGCCGAGCCGCGTCCGACCGTGCCGTTGATGTTCAGCAGGGCCGAAACGTGGCGGCGCTTGCCGTTGACCAGGACCAGGGTCTGGTCCGGGCCAAGGCCGCGCAGCGTGGCAGGACGCAGCGCATCGGAACCATCGGCAATTGCCGGCTGCGGGAAGTTGAAGCTGGGGACCAGCTTGTTCAGGATCTTGTTGGTTTCGACCTGCCCGCCTTCGGTGATCGCATCGCCGGTGAGGACGTCGACCGGTACCGGCGAGTTCTCAACCGTGCGCGCAGCGGCGCGGGTGCCAGTGACGATGATAGTCTGGGCGCTGTCGTCTTCCGTCGTTTCCTGCGCCTGGGCCGGAATGGCCACGGCAAAGGCGGAAAGCGTGGAAAGCAGCGCGAAACGGTAAGTGGAACGCATTTTCGAACCCCTGTTGTTTTTGGTCGGCAAAAGCCGATCTGCCGCATCTATAGCGTGCAGATCGGCCGCATGCCGCTTCATCGACATGGGATCGCGTCGAATTTCAGTCTTTGTGACAATACTGCAACGGTTGCGCGACACCCGCATTCACGCGAGCGTCGGGGCGCCTCCTCCGGCTGTGCCGGGTAGTCGGCGCCCGCGCCTGACGCCCTCAACCGCCTTGATAGAGCGCCTTGCGCGGCCCCAGGTAGCCGAACAGGTAGGCGCCAACCTTGCGCATCTGAATTTCTTCCGCCCCCTCGGTGATGCGATAGCGGCGGTGGTGGCGATAGATATGCTCGAACGGCTTGTGCCGCGAATAGCCGATCCCGCCGTGGACCTGCATTGCCCGGTCCGCCGCTTCGCAGACCAGCCGGTTGGCGTAGTAATTGCACATCGAGATCTTGTCGGACAGTTTGTGCTCGATCTCCTTGTGCTCCATCTGATCCATTTCCCAGGCGGTCTTGTAGATCAGCGTGCGCAGCATTTCGCACTGCGTGGCCAGTTCAACCAAGGGGAACTGGATCGCCTGGTTGCGGGCCAGTTCCTGCCCAAACGGCTTGCGTTCACGGGCATAGCGCACCGACTCTTCCACGCAGTAGGTCGCCGCGCCCAGCGAGCTGGCCGCCTGGCGGATGCGGTTCTGGTGGACGAAGGACTGGGCAATCGCCAGGCCGCCATCGACCGGACCGAGGATTGCGCTATCCGGCACCCAGACATTGGTGAAGCTGATCCGCGGGTGGTCGGTCGGCATGTTGAAGGTCCACAGGTATTCCTCGATCACCAGGCCTTCGGTCGGATTGGGCACCAGGAAGCAGGTGATCCCCTTGGCATCGCCGTCCTTGCCGCTGGTCCGCGCGAAAGTTGCACAGTGCGTGGCCACGTGCATCCCGGTGGTCCACATCTTCTCCCCGTCGATCCGCCAGCCCGAAACGCCATCGCGCGTTTCACGTACCGCGCGGGTTTCCATGTGGGTCGCGTCGGAACCGTGGTGCGGCTCGGTCAGGCCAAAGGCCGTGCGCCGCTCGCGGGCAAAGCCGCCCAGGATGAACTCGTCCTGCTGCTCCTGCGTGCCGAAATGCTCGAACATGGCCACGAAAGGAAAATTGCCGACGATCGAGTGTTCGTTCTGCAGATCGTTGTGCAGGCCCAGACCCTTGGCGGCAAAACG
Source organism: Novosphingobium sp. NPDC080210 (assembly GCF_050281025.1). NCBI lineage: Bacteria > Pseudomonadati > Pseudomonadota > Alphaproteobacteria > Sphingomonadales > Sphingomonadaceae > Novosphingobium > Novosphingobium sp. NPDC080210. The sequence continues at coordinate 142,364 of NZ_JBNNWL010000002.1, read as the reverse complement.
GTCGCGGATCACGGCCATCCACAGGTTGGAGCCATCTTTGCCGCCGTACTTCTTCGGCGCGGAAAAGCGCCAGTGCCCGGCCTTGTCCGCGCGGATCGAGGCTTCGCGCAGCAGGGCTTCCCATTCGTGGCGCGGCAGCCCCCCGTTCTCGAAATCGGTGCGGGCCCATTCGCGGCGGTGGTCGAAGAAGCGGATATTGTCGTCCTGCTCCTCCAGCGGCTTGATCTCGCGCGCGATGAAATCGTCAAGCTCGGCCAGATAGGCAATCAGGTCCTGGGGCAGCGCAAAATCCATGTCAGTTTCCTTCCCATTGGGCCCGCGCCGCAGCGAGGGCGGGGTATTTCGGCATGTCGGCAGAAAGCTTGTCCAGCGCCATGCGGCGCAGGCGCGCCAGCAGGCCGGGGGTTGATAGGTCGGCCTTGCCCGCCAGCAGGTCGGCGGAGAGAGCAGCATCGGTAGCGACGGGGCGCTGCTCGATCTCGCGCGCGACGATGCCCAGCGCATTGCGCGCCACGGCCAGGTCGAACTTGCCCCGCCCGGAAACGAGCGGCTTGATGTCGCTATTCAGCCATTCGGAAATGGCTGTCAGGATTTCCGCCCCGCTTGGTTCGCCCGAACCGGGTTGAATCGGCTGAAGGGCGGGCGGGAGCGGGCGCTCGCGCTCCGTCTGAGGCGCAAGGTCCTCCAGCAGCAGCAGCAGGTCCAGTTCCTGCTCCGCAGTGCGCCGAGCCACCACGACGCGCTCGACCGAGCGGTCATGCCCGGCCCGCCAGAACCCGCCCATTTGCAGGCAGCCTAGCGCCCACCAGAAGGTGCGGTAGATCGTCCAGAACCGGAAGCGTTCGGAATCGAACTTGCCTCCTCCGGCCTCCTCATAGGCTGCGGCCAGTTCCTCGACCGTGGTCAGGCCGTAACCGGGCCGGTCGGGCCGCGAAAAGCGCCACACGGTCATGCAGCCGAAGGCGAGGTCTTCGTGCCAGTCGCCCAGATGGGCCAGTTCCCAGTCGAGCACGCCAGTCACCCGGCCGTGTTCGAACATCAGGTTGCCGAGGCGGAAATCGCCGTGGACCAGGCTGGGCGCAACCGGCGGCGGAATGTTGGCTTCCAGCCAGCGCAGCGCCAGGGCGAGGATCGGCCGGTCGCCGCCATAAGCCAGGAACCGCGTGCGCAGTTCGTTCAGCGCTTCTGCCGTATCCATCACCGGCACGGGCAATCCGGTGCAATCGGTGCGGTGCGTGGCAACCAGTTCGCGGGCGATGTCGCGGATAGCGACGGGCGGATCGGCTTCGGCCAAGAAGGCATTGGGATCAGGCGAACCGGAAATGGCCCGCATGACATAGCCGGAACCGATCCCGTCTTCGGGGTTCAATTCGACCAGCACTTCTGGCGCCATCACGCCGGAAGCACGCGCCGCTCGGATCAGGGCCGCTTCTCCCGCGTGATCCATCGGCCTTCCCGCCATCATTTCCAGCGAAGGGGCACGGCGCAGAACACAGGTCTCCCCACCTGAAACGAACCGCCAGCTTTCCATGTTGGCCCCGCCGGAAAGCCGCTCCAGCCCCTCGGGCGCAGGCAAGCCAATGCGCTGCAGGGCTGCGGCCAGGCCGTCGGACAAGGAAATGCTCAAGCTCTCTCTCCCGCCAGTCTTCCCTGGCTGGAGCGAAGAGTTAATCGCGCGATTAAACGAGTCAAGCGGGCAAAAGAAAAGGGCGCGAAGGAAATGCCCTTCGCGCCCCGATCAATCCTTGCCCAAAGGCGAAGATTACATCTTCTTGGCGGCTTCGTCAGCAGCGGCAGCAGCTTCCTTGGCAGCGCCTTCGGCGGCGTCGCCAGCTTCGTCAGCAGCGCCCGAAGCGGCGGCAGCGGCTTCAGCAGCAGCATCCTTCACGGCGTCGGCAGCTTCAGCGCCAGCCGAAGCGGCGTCGGTGGCAGCTTCGGTGGCAGCATCCGAAGCGGTTGCAGCCGCATCGTCAGCATCCTTCGAGCAAGCCGAGAGAGTGAGAGCAGCACCGGCAACGGCAGCAGCGAGAATGATCTTGCGCATGAATCAAAATCCTTAAAAGCGTGTGGACCACGCACAGCGCCCCTGCCAATGTTGGCTCGGAAAGCTGCACGGAAAGCCTACCTATGAGGTAGACTTCGCCGGTCGTTTAGTGTCGTTCTGGCAGCGATGCAAGCGAACTGTGCGTACAACACGACGAGTCGCATCGCGCCCCAGCGGGCCAAAGGCAGTCCACACCGCGCTGCGGCGGGGGCCTTACCCTCTCCGCTTCACCCTGCTAGGCAATGGCGCATGGAGCCCAAGCAGCATCTCTATCTGGTCGACGGTTCGGCCTATATTTTCCGCGCCTATCACCGCCTTCCGCCGCTGACCAATCCGCAGGGCACGCCGGTCGGCGCGGTCTACGGCTATACCACGATGCTGTGGAAACTGGCCGACGACCTGAACAAGGCGGACGGGCCGACTCACATGGCCGTGATTCTCGATGCCTCGGGCACCAGCTTCCGCAACGATATCTACGATCAGTACAAGGCCAACCGCCCGCCCCCGCCCGAAGACCTGAAGCCGCAGTTCCCCCTGATCCGCGATGCCACGCGCGCCTTCAGCCTGCCGTGCATCGAGGAAACCGGGCTGGAAGCCGACGACCTGATCGCCTCCTATGCCCGCGCCGCCACGCAGCGCGGCTGGGACGTCACCATCGTCTCGTCGGACAAGGACCTGATGCAGCTGGTCGGCAAGTGCAAGCCGGCCGAAGGCGGCGGGGAAGCCTGCATCGACATGCTGGACACGATGAAGAACCAGCGGATCGACGTGCCCGAAGTGATCGAGAAGTTCGGTGTGCCACCTGAAAAGGTGGGGGACGTGCTGGCGCTGATGGGGGACTCGGTCGATAACGTGCCGGGCATTCGCGGGATCGGTCCGAAGACCGCGACCAAGCTGATCCAGGAACATGGCAGCCTGGAGGCCGCGCTTGCCGCCGCGCCCGCGATGAAGCCGTCCAAGCTGCGCGAAAGCCTGATCGAACATGCGGAAATGGCGCGGCTCAGCCGGGTGCTGGTGCAGCTCAAGGAAGACTGCCCGCTGCCCATGCCGCTGGACGATTTCAAGCTGGGCGCGATCCCGCCCGATCCGCTCGCGGCTTTCCTGACGGAGCATGGCTTTCACTCGCTGCTCAAGCGGCTGGGCGACGGCAAGGGCAGCCCGGATCGGCCGACTCAGCTCAATCCGGCCAAGCCGGTTACGGCAGCCGCTGGAACAAAGGCCGGCAGCGACCGCCAGCCGCTTCCCACCCTGCCCGCCATCGACCGTTCGCTCTATGCCTGCGTTCAGGACGAAGCCGCGCTCCAGGCCTGGATCGACCGCGCCATGGCGGCGCACATGGTCGCCTTTGACACGGAAACCAGCGCGCTGGACGCGATGCGCGCGGACCTGGCGGGGATCAGCCTGGCGCTGGGGCCAGGCGATGCCTGCTATATCCCACTGGGCCACGGCGGGACCGACATGTTCGCCGAACGTCCGATGCAAGTGGACAAGGCCCGCGCCCTGGCCATGCTGAAACCGCTGCTGGAAAGCGATGCGGTGCTGAAGGTCGGGCAGAACTGCAAGTACGACCTCAATATCCTGGCCCGTCACGGCATCCATGTCGCGCCGATCGACGATACCATGGTGATGAGCTTTGATCTCGATGCCGGACGCTCCATGGACGGGATCGGGGGCGGGCACGGGATGGACGAGCTTTCCACCCGCCACCTTGGGCACACCACGCTGACCTTCAAGGACATCTGCGGCAGCGGGAAGAAGGCGATCCCGTTCGGTGAAGTGCCGCTGGACCGCGCCACCGAATATGCCGCCGAGGACGCCGAAGTGACCTGGCGGCTGCACCGGCTGCTCAAACCCCGCCTGCCCGACGAAGCCGCAACCCGCATTTACGAGCGGGTGGACCGCCCGCTGGTCCCGGTCGTGGCGCAGATGGAACGCCACGGGATCAAGGTGGACCGCGAACGGCTCGCCGCGCTGTCGGCCACCTTCGCGGAAGAAATTGGCCGGCTGGAAGGGCAGATCCACGCCCTCGCCGGACAGCCCTTCACTATCGGCAGCCCCAAGCAGCTGGGCGAAATCCTGTTCGACAAGCTGGGATACAAGGGCGGGCGCAAGGGCAAGACCGGGCAATATTCGACCGACCAGGCGATCCTGGAAGGTCTGGCCGGGGAAGGTGCGGAAATCGCCACCAAGGTGCTGGAATGGCGCCAGCTGTCCAAGCTCCGCTCGACCTACACCGAAGCCTTGCAGGAAGCGATCAATTTGCAGACGGGCCGGGTTCACACCAGTTACTCGCTGGTCGGCGCGCAGACCGGGCGGCTCTCCTCGACCGAGCCGAACCTGCAGAACATTCCGATCCGCACCGAGCTGGGCCGCCAGATCCGCGATGCCTTTGTGGCGGAGCCGGACAATGTCCTGCTCGCCGCTGACTATAGCCAGATCGAATTGCGCCTCGCCGCGCACATGGCTGACGTTCCGGAACTGAAAGAAGCCTTCGCCGCGGGCGAGGACATTCACGCGCGCACCGCGCAGGAGATGTTTGGCGAGGTCAACCGCGACACCCGCGGGCGGGCCAAGACGGTGAACTTCGCGATCCTTTACGGCATCAGCCGCTGGGGCCTGGCCGCACGGCTGGGCGTTCCGCCCGAAGAAGCGCAGGCGATCATCGACCTCTATTTCCAGCGCTTCCCCGGCATCCAGCGCTATATCCACGATACCCTCGGCCAGGTGCGGGAATGCGGCTATTCCGAGACGCTGTTTGGCCGAAAATGCTGGTTCCCGCGCATCGGCTCGCCCAACCAGGCCGAGCGGCAGGGGAGCGAGCGCGCCGCGATCAACGCGCCGATCCAGGGCACCTGCGCCGACATCATCAAGCGCGCGATGGTGCGGATGATGCCCGCCCTGGAAGCTGCGGGCCTGGGCCATGTGCGGATGCTGCTGCAGGTCCACGACGAACTGGTGTTCGAACTGCCCGCCAGTGATGCAGAGGCAGCCAGCGCGGTAATCCGCAGCGTGATGGAAGGGGCCGCGCGCCCCTCGATCGAGCTGACCGTGCCGCTGGGCGTGGAAATCGGCACCGGGGCGTCATGGGGCGCAGCGCACTGATCCGGCCATGACCATCAGCGCCGCCCTGCCCGCCGCCGAAACGGTAATCGACTGGTCCGCCGCCCTGACCCGCGCGGCTATCCACGGCGGCATTGCTGTCGGCGTGGCGATTGCGCTGCATTTCGTCATCTTCGCCGTTGCGAACCGCGCGACGCGGTTTTCCGCTTCCGAAGTGGACGATCTGGTCTTTGCGAGGCTCCGCCGCCCGGTGCTGTTCCTGATGGTCGCCGTGGCGATTTCGGTTGCCGCAGAGGGCAATGCGCTGATCGCGAAGGCCTGGCACATCGCCGGACGCTTTGTTGAACCGGCGCTGTTCGGGTGGGTGCTGTTCACCCTGGTCAAGGCCTTCGCCGCAGCGCTGGAGGCACGCACGGCGACCTACGAGGACGAAATGGCCGCGCGCAGCCGCCGCACCCGCATCGCGATCTTTTCGCGCACTGCGGGGTTCGTGATCGTCTTCATCACCGTTGCCCTGGTGCTGTTCGGAATTCCGGCGGTACGCAGCATCGGGACCACGCTGCTCGCTTCTGCCGGGGTCATCTCGCTGGCCTTTGGCGTCGCGGCTCAGCCCGCGCTCAAATCGCTGATCGCCGGAATCCAGATCGCGATTACCGAGCCGATTCGCATTGGCGACTATGTCGTGGTCGAAGGGGAGAATGGCCGGGTCGAGGACATTCGCCTCAGCTACGTCGTGATCCGCACGGCGGACGAGCGCCGCGTAATTGTCCCTACGGCCAAATTCCTGGACGGCAGCTTTCAGAACTGGACCCGCGCGGGCGGCGGCATCAACGGTTCGGTCGTCCTGCCGATCAAGCCCGGCCATCCGATCCAGCCCATGCGCGAAGCCTACGAAGCGCTGCTGGCCGCCAATCCGGACTGGGACAAGCGCACCGGATCGCTGCAAGTAGCAGAAGTCCAGGTCGGCTCGGTCGAGCTGAAACTGGTGATGAGCGCGGCGGGACCGACCGCCCTCGCCCGTCTGCGCCCGGCCATGCGCGAAGCCATGCTGGAATGGCTGCGGGAAAACATGCCCCACGCGCTGTGCGATCAGGCGTAAAGTAACACGGCCCCTTTATAAACCACCGCTCAGGCTGAGTCTGTCGAAGCCGGGTCGGCCAACACACCCTTCGACAAGCTCAGGGTGAGCGGGGTTAGGAGGCGCACTCACTCACTCCGCTCAGGCTGAGCTCGTCGAAGCCAGGGATAGTTCACGCAAAGGCGCAAAGGACGCAAAGGGTTCTCTGTCGCAGCAGGCACGCGAGACGGCGCTTCAGCCTGCGGCTTCACCGCCTCCTCAAGACGAACGGATTAAAGGAATCCGCGCAGAGAGCGCAGGGGACGCAGGGGACGCAGAGAATTCGCGCCTCTGCGCTCTCTGCGTTCTCTGCGCGAAACTTGGCAATGTGCCCGCGGGGCAAAGGAACGAAAGGCAGGCAGAACCGCTTCCCGCGCTCCGCTCAGGCTGAGCTTGTCGAAGCCGGGTCGGCCAACACACCCTTCGACAAGCTCAGGGGGACCGGCGTTTGGGGCACTCCATTCCCGCACCTCGTCATTGCGAGGAGCGTAGCGACGAAGCAATCCAGGGCCGCCTAAACTGCCCTGGATTGCGATTCACTCAATGGAGAGCACCCCTAACCGTGCTTCCTCTCCCGCGTCGGATTGACCATTCCAGGGGCGAGGAAGCCCACCGGATTGGGATTGATCGCGGCGGCGCGCTTTTTCAGCTCGCCTTTCATCTTGAGGTATTCGGCCTCCATTTCCGGCGTCACCGTGGCGCGGGAATCGGCCAGGGCTTCGCGGAAGTCCTGCCCGGTCACCTGGTCCACCTGGGCCCCGCGGGCGCGGATCGCGATCATCCCGGCGCGGCGGGTCAGGTCTTCCAGGTCCGCCCCGGTGAAGCGCTCCGCCTCGTCAGCGATGCCGCGCAGGTCGACGTCATCGGCCAGCGGCATGTTGCGGGTGTGGATCTTCAAGATATGCTCGCGCCCGGCGGCATCGGGGGTGCCGACATAGACCAGCTCATCCAGCCGCCCCGGACGCAGCAGTGCCGGATCGACCAGCCCCGGCCGGTTGGTTGCCCCGATCACGACGACCGAAGACAGCTCTTCCATACCGTCCATTTCCGCCAGCATGGTGTTGACCACCCGGGCCGTCACCTGCGGCTCGTTTGATCCCGAACCGCGAGCAGGAACGAGGCTGTCGATCTCGTCAATGAAGATCACGCAAGGTGCAACCTGCCGGGCGCGGGCGAACAGCCGGCTGATCTGCTGTTCGCTTTCGCCGTACCATTTGGAAAGGAGATCGGACGACTTGATCGAAATGAAGTTCGCCTCGCTCTCCTTTGCTACGGCCTTGGCCAACAGGGTCTTGCCGGTGCCCGGCGGGCCATAGAGCAGAAAGCCCTGGGCGGGACGAATACCGAGGCGCCGGAAGGCATCCGGGTTCTTCAGCGGCAGTTCGATCCCTTCCTTCAGCAAGTCCTGCGCATCGTCTGCCCCGCCAATGTCGGCCCAGCCGATGTTGGGCACTTCGACCATGACTTCGCGCATGGCGGAAGGCTGGACCCGCTTCAGCGCGGAGAGGAAATCCTCGCGCGTGACGTTCAGATTTTCCAGCACTTCGGGCGGGATCGTCTGCGCTTCAAGATCGAGCTGCGGCATGATCCGACGCACCGCATCCATCGCCGCCTCGCGCGACAGGGCGCTGATATCCGCGCCGACGAAGCCGTGCGTGGTGCGCGCCAGTTCGTCCAGGTTCACGCCATCGGCCAGCGGCATCCCCCGGGTGTGGATGCCCAGGATCTCGCGCCGGCCGCTTTCGTCCGGCACGCCGATCACGATTTCACGGTCGAACCGGCCCGGACGGCGCAGCGCCTCGTCCAGCGCGTCGGGGCGGTTGGTGGCCGCAATGACCACGATGTTGGAGCCGCTGTGCAGCCCGTCCATCAGGGTCAGCAACTGCGCCACAAGCCGCTTTTCCGCCTCGCCCGGAGTGCCGGAACGCTTGGGTGCGATCGAATCGATCTCGTCGATGAAGACGATGGAGGGGGCGGACTTGGCCGCTTCCTCGAACACGTCGCGCAAGCGCTTTTCGCTTTCGCCATAGGCCGAACCCATGATTTCCGGGCCATTGATGGCAAAGAAGCTTGCGTCGCTTTCATTCGCCACGGCGCGCGCCAAGCGGGTCTTGCCCGTTCCCGGCGGCCCGTGGAGCAGCACGCCCTTGGGCGGATCGACGCCCAAGCGGGTGAACAGTTCGGGATAGCGCAGCGGCAGTTCCACCATCTCGCGCAATTGGCGGATCGTGTCGCCCATGCCGCCGACGTCGTCGTAATTGACATCACCGCGACCGGCGCGGGCTTCCTCGAATTCCTCGCGCAGTTCGACTTCGGTGCTCTCGTCGATGTGCACGATCCCCTTCGGCGCGGTCGAAACCACGGTCAGGCGGATCTGGGTAAGCGCAAAGGCGGGCACGTTGAACATCCGCGCCACTTCGGGCGGCATGTCGCGGACTTGCTGCTGGCCGGCCGTGGCCACGATGTCGCCCGCGACCAGGGCGCGGCCAAAGAAATTGCGCTTGAGCGCTTGTCCCGGCCCTTGCAGGCGCATTTCCTTTTGCGCCGGGGCAAAGACCACGCGCTGCGCGGGCCGGCTTTCCGCCTTGCGCACCTGAACGTGATCGCCCGAACCGGCTTCGGCATTGCCGCGCTGCAGACCGTCGAGCCGGATCACTTCCAGCCCTTCGTCCTCGGCATAGGCAGCCATGACGCGCGCGGTGGTGGAGCGCTTGCCCTCGATCTCGATCACGTCGCCTTCGGTCACGCCAAGGGCGGACAGCGCGCTGCGCGGCAACCGGGCAAAACCGTTGCCGCTTTCTTCCTGGCGGGCGGCGGCAACCTGCAGCCTTACCGAGGGAATGGTGGAAATGTCGGCCATGAAAGTCCCATCCTGCTATGAACGTCACAGCTAGGAACTGGTTGCGGCAATTTCAAACCGGTGCGCGCCTGCCATCCGACAAGGGGGTCCCGCGCCCAAAATCCGGATAAAAAAAAGCCGGGTCGTTTCCGACCCGGCCTTGGGAAGTTTTGGGAGAGGATGCCTGAAAGGCAGGCTCTAAGTGGTCGATCAGGCGCTTTTGTGCAAGTGCGAAAAGATCATTTCACGTTGCAAAATATGCAACAGTCATTCACTTTGGCGCAAAATTTCAAGAAATACGGGCGTTTCCCTAATCACCTTTGGTCCGAACCTGCACTTTGGGACAGGGCCCACGCATACGAATGCCGCAGTGCACAATGGCGCTGCGGCATCCGGAAAATCGGCTCTTTCGCTTTGGCGCGGGTTCAGTGCGCCATCAGCAGGGCGGGGCCATTTTCCAGTTCAAGGAAATAACGCGACACCCCGCCGAACATGAATTCGCGCAGACGGCTGTGGCCAAATGCGCCCATCACCAGCAATTCGCCGCCCAGGCTGGAGACCGCCCCGGCCAGCGTCTGCTCAATCGAACCGGCCTTTTCCAGTTCGTGGAGTTCAGCCTTGATGTCATGCCGCGAGAGATAGCGCAGCGCGTCGGTCGGCGGGAAGCCCAGCGGCTTCTCGGTCAGCACGGTCAGCACGTGGACTTCCGGGCAGCCCCACAGAAGGCGCGTGGAACTGCGCAGAGCCATGGCTGCCTCGTCGCTGCCGTCCCAGGCAATGCAGGCGCTTTTCAGCGGAAAGCCGATTCGCTTGTCCGAGGGCAGGACCAGGACCGGGCACTTCGCGTCAATCGCCAGATCACCGGCATAGCCGCAGGTGCGCGAGACGATGGCGAGATCCGCCAGCCGCGCCGCCGCGATCATCGCTTCCAGCGGCTGGGTTTCAAACTGGACGATGTCGAACGGAACGTCGTCATTCTCAAGCCGCCCGGCAAAGGCATCGGCCAGCGCATCGTCCGCCGCAAGCGCAGCATCCAGCGCCTCGCGCGCGACATAGGTGCCGCCGTAGGGGTCGACCGTCACGAAGCTGTCGATCGGCGTGTCGATGGCAACGGTAATGTGGCTTTCATGGGCCCGGGCCAGGTCCAGCGCCGTATCGAGCCGTGCGGTCATGGCCGTATCGCGGCCGCCCTGTACAAGAATGGAGCGCATCAATCTTCTCCCTTTCGTGTAAACCCCTATCTCATCCTACCACGTTAAAACATGACCTGCATCAATTGCAGTCTACCTTGCCAAGAATGCGGCGATAGGCCAGTGCCGTGGCAACAATTGGAAAGGGAAGAGGCGTGGCTCAGGCGGATTACAAGGCGGTTATTTTCGATTTCGGCGGGGTTATTACCGCCTCTCCGTTCGAGGCGTTCAACCGGCTCGAAGCGGAACGCGGCCTGCCGCAGGATTTCGTCCGCAAGGTCAATGCCACCAATCCCGACAGCAATGCCTGGGCCCTGTTCGAACGGGCCGAGATCGACGCCGCGCGATTCGACGCGCTGTTCGCCGCCGAAGCGGAAGCGCTGGGCCATGCCCTGGATGGCGCATCGGTTCTGGCGGTCCTGTCCGGCTCGATCCGTCCGGCCATGGTCAGCGCGCTCGATACCCTGACCGGGGCCGGATACCGCCTAGCCTGCATCACCAACAACGTACCGGCCGGACACGGCGCGGGCATGGCCCGCAGCGGAGACAAGCGCGACGCCTATGAGCAGGTCTTCGCCCGGTTTGAGCATGTGATCGAAAGTTCCAAGGCCGGAGTGCGCAAGCCCGATCCGCGCATCTACTTGATGATGTGCGACCACCTGGGGCTGCAACCGGCGCAGTGCATCTACCTTGATGACCTGGGCATCAACTGCAAGCCGGCAGCACAGCTGGGAATGCACGCGATCAAGGTCACCAGCGGCGAACAGGCACTGGCCGACCTGTCCGGCGTGCTGGGGATCGACCTGCTCAGCTAATTTCCAGGCCGCCCGCACGGCGGAACAGTTCCAGGATCAAGGGGTCCTGCTCTCCTGCGCGGATAGCCGCTTCGAACGGAATCGTCTGAGCCGGGGACGGCAGGACCTCGACCAAGCGTCCGTCCGCCATTGCCGCGCGGACCATGGTTGCTGGGAACAGGCCTGCCCCTGCGCCTGCGGCGACGATCCCGATCATCGTCTGGACGTTGTTGCAGATGTTGACGGAGCGGCATGGCAATCCGCCCGCCAATGTGTCCTGCAAAACGCGGTGGATCGGCGAATGGGCGCCGACGGACCAGACCGGCAAGGGCTCTGCAAATCCGCCCCCAGCAACCACCTGCGGCGAAGCCAGCCAGCGCAAAGAAACCGCCCCGATGGGCTGCGCCCGAACGCCCGGGCTGGCCACCGGCCCGGCCAGAAACACCATGTCGCGAGTCCCCGCCAGCAATTGCTGAAGCATCCGGGCCGTCAGGTCGAGTTCGATTTCCAGCGTCACGCCGGGCAAGTCGCCCGCCACTTCGCCCACGAATCCGGGCAGCACACTGGAGGCGGCAATCTCTCCCGCGCCCAGCCGGACCACGCCGGTCGCCCCGGCATAGTCGCCGGCCTGCATCAGGGCGCGCTCAAAACCCGCCAGCAATGGTTCGCAATCCTGGACCAGTTGCCGTCCGCGCGCCGTGAGCACCACGCCGCGCCCTTCGCGGCGGAAGATTTCAACGCCGAGCTGGCTTTCGATCTCCCGCACCCGGGCTGAAATCGCGGGCTGCGTGGTGTTAAGCCGCTCCGCCGCCGCCCGGAACGTACCCAGCCGCGCGATCCACAGCAGGGTTTCCAGGTGATAGATGGCCAACTTACGCATAAGAGTTGCTTATCGGTTCAGGAAAGAAACAATCATTAGTCGGGATAGATGAACAAGGCTAGGTCCTGTTTCGACTAGTGGGAGGAACCATGGCGCAGAAGATTTACCCCGATGCCGCCAGCGCTCTTGATGGGCTGCTGAAAGACGGCTTGCTGATTGCCTGTGGCGGCTTTGGCCTGTGCGGCATTCCGGAACGGCTGCTCGACGCGGTGCGCGATTCCGGCGTGAAGGACCTGACCTTTGCCTCCAACAATGCCGGGATCGACAACGAAGGCATCGGCAAGCTGCTGCGCACGCGGCAAGTGAAGAAGATGATCGCCAGCTATGTGGGCGAGAACAAGGAATTCGAACGCCAGTACCTTTCGGGCGAACTGGAAGTCGAATTCTGCCCGCAGGGCACCCTGGCCGAGCGGATGCGCGCTGGCGGGGCCGGCATTCCCGGCTTCTACACCAAGACCGGGGTCGGCACCCTGGTGGCCGAAGGCAAGGAATCGAAGGTCTTTGGCGGCCAGGAATATATCCTGGAAGAAGGCATTTTCGCCGACCTCGCCCTCGTCAAGGCATGGAAGGCGGACACCACCGGCAACGTCGTGTTCCGCAAGACCGCGCGCAATTTCAACGTCCCCGCCGCGACCTGCGGCAAGGTCTGCGTGGTCGAGGTGGAAGAGATTGTCCAGCCGGGCGAGCTTGACGCCGATGCGATCCACCTGCCCGGGGTCTATGTCCACCGCATCATCGATGGCAGCCCCTATGACAAGAAGATCGAATTCCGCACCACTCGCACCACGGATGTCGGCTGATGACCAAGCACGATAACATTGCCCAGGGCTGGAGCCGCGACCAGATGGCCGCCCGCGCCGCGCAGGAACTGCGCGACGGTTACTACGTCAACCTGGGGATCGGGATTCCGACCCTGGTGGCCAATCACGTCCCTGCCGGGATGACCGTAACCCTGCAATCCGAAAACGGAATGCTGGGCATCGGCCCCTTCCCGACCGAGGACGAAATCGACGCTGACCTGATCAATGCCGGCAAGCAGACGATCAGCCAGCTGCCGCATTCGGCCTATTTCGACAGCGCGCAGTCCTTCGCCATGATCCGCGGCGGCAAGATCGACCTGACCGTGCTGGGGGGCATGGAAGTGTCCGAAACGGGGGACATCGCCAACTGGATGGTCCCGGGCAAGATGATCAAGGGCATGGGCGGCGCCATGGACCTGGTCGCCGGGGTGAAGAAGATCATCGTGGTAATGGAACACTGCGCCAAGGACGGCAGCCCCAAGTTCATCCCCCAATGCACCCTGCCGCTGACGGGCCGCAACGTGGTCGACATGGTCATAACGGACCTTGCGGTTTTCCAACGGCCGGACCACACTTCGCCCTTCAAGCTGATCGAACTGGCCCCGGGCGTTTCTGCGGACGAGGTCAAGGCCAGGACGACAGCCCATTATATAACATAGGGAGACAGGCCAGATGACGATCCGTGTGCACCATTTGAAGATATCGCGCTCAACACGGATCATCTGGCTGATGGAAGAGCTGGGCCTGCCCTATGAGCTGGTCCAGCACACCCGCGGCGCGGACTTTCGCGCCCCCCCTTCGCTCTATGACGTCCATCCGCTGGGCAAGGCTCCGGCGGTGGAAGTCGATGGGCGGGTCATGGTCGAAAGCTCGGCCATCATCGAATATATCGTGGACCGCCACGGCGGCGGCAAACTGCTGCCGCCGGACGATGGCCGCGCCGAATACCTGGAATGGCTGCACTTTGCCGAAGGTACGCTGGGCATGCCCATGCTGATGCGCCTGCTCGGCCCGCGCCTGGGACTGGCCGAACCCGCGCTGGGTTTCATGGACGCGGAACTGAAGAAGCAGCTCGACTGGATCGAGGGCCAGCTGGAGGGCAAGAGCTTCCTGTGCGGCGAGGTCTTCACCGGCGCGGACATCAATCTGGAATACCTGCTGGAACATGCCGAGACGCTGGACCTGCTGGCCAGCCGTCCGAACCTCACCCGCTATCTTGCCGCGCTGAAGGCTCGCCCGGCCTATGTGAAAGCCATCGAAATCGGTGGTCCCGTTACCCTGCCGCGGAGCTGACACCATGAACAATGACCTGTGCCGCATGGTCGGCTGCGACTTTCCGCTGTTTGCCTTCAGCCATTGCCGCGACGTCGTGGTCGCGGTGAGCAAGGCGGGCGGCTTTGGCGTGTTCGGCGCCGCAGCCTATACCCCTGAACAGTTCGAGGAAGAACTCGCCTGGATCGACGCCCATATCGATGGCGCGCCCTATGGCGTGGACGTGCTGGTGCCGGAAACGGTCGATGCCCGCGTCACGGGCTTTTCCAGCAATGCCGAACGCGCCGCCGCTATTTCGGAGGAGCACAAGCGCTTCACCGCCGACCTGCTGGGCCAATACGGCGTGCAGATCCCGGCGGACCAGCAGACCCGCATCCGCGAAGGGGCCGGGATCACCCCGGAAAACGGGCAGAAGCTGATGGAAGTGGCCTTTCGCCATCCGATCAAGCTGATCGCCAATGCCCTGGGCATTGCTCCCCCGGAAATGATTGCCGAGGGCAAGAAGCGCGGCATTCCCGTTGCGGCGCTGGTCGGCGCCAAGGAACACGCGCTGCGCCAGGCGGCGGCGGGCGTGGATATCATCGTCGCCCAGGGCGGCGAAGCGGGCGGGCACTGCGGCGAGGTATCGACCCTGGTGCTGGTGCCCGAAGTGGTCCGCGCGCTGAAGGCTGGCGGGCACAACATCCCAGTCCTGGCCGCAGGCGGGATCATGACCGGCGGGCAAATGGCGGCAATGATGGCCGCTGGAGCGCAAGGCGCGTGGTGCGGGTCGGTCTGGCTCTGCACGCCCGAGGCCGAAACCAGCCCCACGTTCCGCCAGAAGATGATCGAGGCCCGCAGCCGCGACACGGTCCGTTCAAAGGCCCGCACCGGCAAGCCCGCGCGCCAGCTCAAGACCGCGTGGCATGAAGCCTGGGACGATCCGCAGGGTCCCGGCACTCTGCCCATGCCGCTGATGGGCATGGTTTCAGAACCCAGCTTTGCCCATATCGAAAAGGCGGTGGTCAACGGGAA
Organism: Novosphingobium sp. NPDC080210; assembly: GCF_050281025.1. Lineage (NCBI taxonomy): Bacteria > Pseudomonadati > Pseudomonadota > Alphaproteobacteria > Sphingomonadales > Sphingomonadaceae > Novosphingobium > Novosphingobium sp. NPDC080210. Next base: position 127,354 of record NZ_JBNNWL010000002.1, on the reverse strand, counting down.
CGAACAGGCCCGTGACCTCGTTAGCTATTTCGTCGGGCAAGGCGTTGGCCTGGTAGAGGCCGAACGGTCGTGCCGCCAGGTCGTCCAGGACTTCCGCGAGGAATTTGCCGAAGCCGTTTCGGGCCTGACTGCAACGCTGGAGTAGAACCGATGTTGAGGCCAGCTTTCCGGACCCGCTACCTGGACGTGCTGGCCTCGATCTACCTCTACAACGAATATCGCGGCTACACCTCGCTTGACCGCGTGCTCGAAGCCGTGCGCCTGCACTGCCCGGACGACCACGCCTTCATTGCCGAGGTGGGAAAGCACCGCGCCGACGAACGCAAGCACTATGTCATGTTCCGCCGCTGGTTCGAGCGGCAGGGCCGGATGCCGCTGCAAGTGGACCGGGGGGTGGGCCATATCGACCGCTTCATCCAGTGGATTTTTCGCTGCACGATCGAGGAACTGGATACCGGGACCGTGGTGGCCAATCCCGATCAGTTCGAACAATTGTGCCGCGTGATCATGCTGACCGCGCTGTTCCTCGATGGCAGGCGGCCCCGGCTCAGCCTCTGGCCGGACCATGCCGAGCCGGCCATTGCCGGCGCTAAGCCGCTGTCATAGGGTGCAGAGATGACTTACACCCTGATCACCGCAAACCGGAACTACTCCAGCTGGTCGCTGCGTCCCTGGCTGCTGATGAAGGCGCTGGGCATTCCCTTCGCGGAGCGGTTCGAGCCATTTACCAAGGCCGACAATTACGAGGACTTCCGCAAATTTTCCCCCACCGGTCAGGTGCCGGTGCTGATCCATGGCGACAGGACGATTGCGGACTCCCTTGCCATTGCCTTGTACCTGGGGGAGCGGCATGAGGGTGTCTGGCCCGCAGAGGAAGAGGCCCGCGTCTTCGCGCAAGGGGCAGTCTGTGAAATGCACGGCGGGTTCGGCCATTTGCGCAACGATTGCACGATGAACGTCGGCGTGCGCGTCACCCCCAAGCCGATGAGCGAGGGCCTGAGCCGCAATGTAGAGCGGGTGCGCGAACTGTTCGAAACCGGCCTGGCACGATTTGGCGGTCCATGGTTGGCGGGTGCTGACTTTACCGCAGCCGACGCGTTCTATGCCCCGGTTGCTTTCCGCATCCGCACCTATGGGCTGAACGTTGGCGAGGGGCAGCCCTGGGTCGATCATGTCCTGGCTCATCCCGCCATGCGTCAGTGGGAGGCCGAGGCCCTGGCCGAGGATTGGCGCGAAGAAGCGCACGAAGCGGAACTGGCCGCAGCGGGAGTGGTTACGGCAGACTACCGGAAATAGTTGGGGACGAACGGTTACGGTTGATAATTATCAATTCAATGAGGAGTCGCGGGCCTAAACCGATCACGCAGATCGCGAGGTGTCCATGCCGCTTGAAGTACCGATTGCCCGGGAAATCTGGGAGGCCAAGTACCGTTTTTGCGCACCGGATAGCTCAGGCGATGCGGACTTTTCCGCCACGGCAGCGCGCGTGGCCCAGGCCGTGGCCGCCAACGAAAAGCCCGCCCAGCGCAAGGTGTGGGAACAGCGCTTTGCCGAAGCGATCGAGACTCTGACCTTCATTCCCGCCGGGCGCATTCTGGCCGGGGCGGGCACCGGCCGCGCGGTCACCCTGTTCAACTGCTTCGTGATGGGCACGGTCCCGGACAATCTGGGCGGCATCTTCCTGCACCTGAAAGAGGCCGCGCTGACCATGCAGCAGGGCGGCGGGGTCGGCATGGATTTCTCCACCATCCGGCCCAAGGGTGCCGCGGTAAAAGGCGTGGGCGCGGATGCATCCGGCCCGCTGTCCTTCATGGACTGCTGGGACGCGATGTGCCGCACGGTCCAATCGGCAGGCGCGCGGCGCGGGGCGATGATGGGCTGCCTGCGCATCGACCACCCCGACGTTCTGGACTTCATCGAGGCAAAGCGCGATCCGGCGCGGCTGCGCAATTTCAACCTTTCGGTTCTGGTCACGGATGCCTTCATGGCCGCGCTGGATGCGGGGGCGGACTGGCCGCTGCAATTTGGCGGCGAAGTCTATCGCACCTTGCCCGCGCAGGAGCTGTGGGACCGGCTGATGCGCGCCACCTATGACTATGCCGAACCGGGGGTGATCTTCGTCGACCGTGTCAACCAGGCGAACAACCTGACCTATTGCGAGACGATCAGTGCTTCCAACCCCTGCGGCGAGCAGATGCTTCCGCCCTATGGCGCCTGCCTGCTTGGTTCGATCAACCTGGCGGCATTGGTGGAGCGCCCGTTCCAGCCCGGCGTGGACATCGATCCGGCGCGACTGGAAGAGGTGACCACGCTCGCCATCCGCCTGCTCGACAACGTGATCGACATCACCGGTTACCCGCTGCCCGAGCAGGAGGCCGAGGCCAAGGCCAAGCGGCGGATCGGCCTAGGCATCACCGGCCTTGCCGACGCGCTGCTGTTCTGCGGGCTGGCCTATGGCAGCCCGGCAGCGGTAGAGCGGATGGAGCAATGGCTGGCGGCCATCCGCCGTGCTGCCTACCGCGCTTCGGCCCTGCTGGCGAAGGAGAAGGGGCCGTTTCCCTGCTACGATCCGGCCATTCTGGACCGGCCTGGCCTGCTCGCGCTCGACGATGAAACGCGCGGGCTGATCGCCCGGCATGGCCTGCGCAATGGTTGCCTGACCTCCATCGCGCCAACCGGCACGACCTCTTTGCTCGCAGGGAATGTCTCATCCGGGATCGAGCCCGTCTTTGCCTATCACTACACCCGCCGCATCCTCCAGCCCGACGGCACCGCGCGGTTCGAAGAGGTGGACGACCACGCGCTGCGCGTCTGGCGCGAACTCAATGGTGACAGCCCGCCGCCCGAAGACCTGTTCGTCAGCGCCCAGACCCTGGCTCCGGCAGACCATGTCGCCATGCAGGCCGCTGCCCAGCGCCTGATCGACAGTTCGATTTCCAAGACAGTCAACTGCCCGGAGGACATCACTTTCGAAGCCTTCTCCGACGTCTACCGCGAAGGCTATCGCCAGGGTTGCAAGGGCATGACCACCTATCGCCCCAATGCGGTGACCGGGTCGGTCCTCTCCACCGAAGCGCCCAAGGTGCCGGAGGCCGCGCCGCAGTCCATCGCCCCGCCGCCGCGCGATCCGGTGCTGCACGGCACGACCTATAAATTGCGCTGGCCGGGCAGCGCCCATGCGCTCTACATCACGATCAACAATGCCGAGATCGATGGCGAACTGCGCCCGTTCGAGATCTTCATCAACTCCAAGAACATGGACCACTATGCCTGGAGCCTGGGCCTGACACGGATGATTTCCGCCGTTTTCCGGCGCGGCGGTGACCTGAACTTCGTGGTCGAGGAATTGCAGGCCGTATTCGATCCGCGCGGCGGGGCCTGGACCAACGGGCGCTATGTCCCGTCAATCCTGGCAGCCATCGGCGACATCATCGAAACCCACCTGCGCCAGTTCGCGCCGGGCCAGATCGACTTGCCGCTGGAACTGGAACAACCAACGGCAGCTCCGGACAGTGCCCCGCCATCAGGCCCGTGCTGCCCGCAGTGTGGAACGCCCGGCATGATCCGCGAGGAAGGCTGCAACAAGTGCCTGCCCTGCGGCTATTCCAAGTGCGGTTGAGCGCCCTACCCCTCGTCATTGCCAGCAATGCCAAACAATGACGAAGGTAGTAGCTTCGTTCAGCCCAGCGCGGCCTTGAGGTCGTCGACCAGGTCCAGCCGCTCCCACGGGAACAGGTCCCCTTCCGGCTTGCGCCCGAAGTGGCCATAGGCCGCGGTCTTGCGATAGATCGGCTTGTTCAGGCCCAGGTGCGTGCGGATCGCGCGCGGGGTCAGGCCGCCCAGCTTGGGCAGGGAAAGCAGCGCCTGTTCGATCTTGTCTTCCGCCACTGTGCCCGTGTCATGCGTATCGACATAGAGCGAGAGCGGTTCGGACACGCCGATGGCATAGGCGATCTGGATGGTGCAGCGCGTCGCCAGACCTGCGGCGACCACGTTCTTGGCCAGATAGCGCGTGATATAGGCGGCCGAGCGGTCGACCTTGGTCGGGTCCTTGCCGCTGAAGGCGCCGCCGCCATGGGGGGCCGCGCCGCCATAGGTGTCAACGATGATCTTGCGCCCGGTCAGGCCCGAATCCCCGTCCGGACCGCCAATTTCAAAGGCACCCGTCGGGTTGATGTAATACTTGGTGTCGCGCAGCAGCACCGGCGGGATCACTTCCGAAACCACCCGCTTCACATAGCTTTCCAGCTCGGCATATTTGGCCGGATCGGCATGCTCGCCGGTCAGGCAATAGCCCTGCTTGTGCTGGGTGGAGACGACCACAGCCGTCGCGGCCACTGGCAGGCTGCCTTCATAGCGCAAGGTGACCTGGCTCTTGGCGTCGGGCTCCAGGAAGGGGGCCGCACCGGAATGACGGTCTGCCGCCATGCGTTCCAGGATCTTGTGGCTGTAATAGAGCGTGGCGGGCATCAGATCGGGCGTTTCATCGGTCGCATAGCCGAACATGATGCCCTGGTCGCCCGCGCCTTCGTCCTTGTTGTCCCCGGCATCGACGCCCTGGGCAATTTCCGCCGACTGGCCGTGCAGACGGTTGATGAATTCCAGCTTCTCCCAGTGGAAGCCGTCCTGTTCGTAGCCGATTTCACGGACCGTGCGGCGCACGACCTGCTCAATCTCTTCCTTCGCGCCCGGCGCCCACTCACCATTTTCGAACACGCCCTTGCAGCGGATTTCACCGGCCAGCACGACCAGCTGCGTCGTGGTCAGCGTTTCGCAGGCGACGCGGGCTTCGGGGTCCTTGGCCAGGAACAGATCGACGATAGCGTCTGAAATCTGGTCGGAAACCTTGTCCGGGTGCCCTTCGGAGACGCTTTCGGAAGTGAACAGGTAATCGGTGCGCATGGAGACCCCATATAAAGGAAGCTTTATGTCACCTTCTCTAGCCGCGCTGGCGGCGGCGCGCAATAACACTTAGCCCAAGAAGAATTATCGCCCACCCAAGCGATAGCGCGTTCCCTGCACGGGCAAACCAGGTGGGGGCTGCGGCAGGGGGCACCAGCCCGTCGCGACGCTGGGCCGTGCGCAGCGGGATCGATTCGCGAATAACCCCATCGGCATCGACCACGGCACTGATCCCGGTGGTGGTGGAGCGCAGGACCGGAAGCCCTTCCTCGATCGCGCGCAGCCGCGCCTGGGCGAGGTGCTGCGGCGGTCCCCAGTCCCCGTACCAGCCATCGTTGGACGGGTTGAAGATGAAGTCCGGGCGGTGGCCGGGCTGGGTTACCTTGCCCGGAAAGATGATTTCATAGCACAGCTGCATCCCGATCCGCCCCCAGGCGCCCAGCTCGATGGTGCGCGGTCCGGGACCCGGCCAGAATTCGATGTCACCCGGCACCAGCCGGTCAATGCCGAGCGGCACCAGCAGCCATTTCAGCGGGACATATTCGCCGTATGGCACCAGATGCGCCTTGTCATAGGTGGCGCGGATCTGGCCCTGTCCGTCAATCGCGGTGATCCCGGCGCGGGCACCCGCCACGCGGCCGTTTTCGAGTTCCAGGCGGTCATTCCCGGTAATCAGCAAGCTGCCCGGTCCGATCAACCGCCCGATCCGCTCGCGCGCTAGCAAGGGATCGCCGGCATAGGTGGTCGAGGCATACCAGCCAGCGGGATAGCCGGGCTGGAGATAGTCCGGCAGGGCCGATTCCGGCCACAGCACGATCCGCGTCTGGCCGGGCTGCCGTGCCTGGCTCAGCCGCATCGCGCGCTGGAAGGTCGCTTCGAAACGGGACGGATCGTGCAGGTCTTCCTGCCGCGCGTCGGGCTGGACCAGCGTGTAAGGCAGCGTCCCTTCGCGCCGTTCGGGCGCGGTCGGGATCAGGAACAGGGCCAGCGGAGCGAGGACCAGCACCGCGCCGCGCCAGTCCGCCCTGCGGCGATGCAGCGCAACCATCCAGGCGGCGGCGAGAAGCATGACCAGCCCGGACAGGCCATAGGTTCCCAGCCCCTTCGCCAGATAGGCAAGGCGCGGGTCAGCCTCCGAAACCAGGGTCATCGCGCCGAGCGGGTTCCATGGAAAGCCGGTGAAGACCCAGCCGCGCAGCCACTCGCCCAGGGTCCAGCACCCGGCCATGGCCAGAGCCAGGGCATAGCGGTTGCCGCGCGCGATCCACCAGGCGGCCAGCATGGCAAGGCCCGGCCAGACAGCAAGGTAAAGCGAAAGACCGGTCACCGCAGTCCAGCCCATCCAGGCGGGCATGGCAGCCTGATAGCCAAAGGCGGTGACGATCCAGTTCAGTCCGACGATGAAATGGGCCGCGCCGAACAGCCAGCCAAGCAGGAACGCCTCGCGCGCTTCGCCCGTCCGGCCGATCAGTTCCAGCTGGAGAGCCAGTGCAGCCAGCGCCAGGGGCCACAGCCCGAGCGGTTCAAATCCCATGGCGGCCACGGCGCCCAGCGCCATGGCCAGCTTGCGCGGATGGGCCAGAAGCCGCCGCACCGCGTGCATCACCTGAAAGATCAGCTCACCGATTCGAGCGCTTCACCGGCATCGCCGGCAGAAGGCTTGCGGCGCGGGGCACGCTTGCGCGGCTTGGGCGCTTCGGCCTCAGCACCAGCATCGCTGTCGCTTGCAACCGAGATTGCAGGCGGGAGCGAAGCCGGATCAAGACCTGCCGGTTCATCGCTCTCGCCGCCGCGTTCTTCGCGGCGCGGGCGGCGATCATCGCGTTCGCGGCGCGGACGCAGACCGCCACGCGGACGGTTTTCACGGACGAAGGGGTTCTCGGCCGGTTCGAACGGGTTGCTCTCGCTGCCCTCTTCGCCTTGCGCTTCGTCGCTCCGCTCGGATGCCTCCTCACGCTCTTCGCGGCGGGGGCGCTCTTCACGCGGGGGGCGGCTGAAGCTGGGCTGTTCGAAAGTGGGGAAATCGCCCGCGCCAGCGAAATCGCCCGAATCGTCGCCTTCGCTGCCATCGTCCTGCCAGCGCTCACCCTGCGGGCGGCTGCGCTGCTCTTCCTGGCGCTGGCGCTGATCGGCGATGACGCGGAAATAGTGATCGGCGAACTGCAGGTAGTATTCTGCCTGGACCCGGTCGCCGTTCAAGTGGGCATCCTGCGCCAGCTTGCGGTATTTCTCCAGCAGTTGCGGGGCATTGCCGCGCGCCCGGCTGTCGATCCGGTTGAGTTGCTGACCGCCGCCACCGTTCTGGCGATTACCGCGGCCGCGCCGACGGTTATTCCCACGAGTATTGTTCAAGGGGTACGTTTCCCTAATGCGCGGCCCGCCTGGCTTCGCCGGACTGTGCGGCCGCATGACGCTATACCCGGGCACCTCATGGCAATCCGGGTTCCGACATCTGCAAGCGGGAAGGCCGTGGCCGTGGCCCGAAACGCAAATGTTGGAAACAGCCGGCGGGACACGACAACAAGGCGGTCCAGCGCTGGCCTTGTCCCTGACTTAGGCGCTCCCATTCCCCTTGCCAAGGGGAATCTGCAATTCCAGCACGCGCGGCCTGCCGCCAAGGTCATGGTGAAGCCGCGATTCAAATCCGGCCTGCCCGGCAATCGCCGCCACGGCCGGGGCCTGGGTGTGGCCAATTTCAACCAGGGCCGCGCCGCCCGGGGTAAGCAGCTGCGGCAATTGCGGGATCAGCACCCGATAGGCGTCCAGCCCTTCCTCCCCAGCAAACAAGGCACCTGCCGGTTCATGCGCGCGGACCGACGGGTCCAGTTCCGCCGCCTCCTCCACATAGGGCGGATTGGCGAGAACAAGATCGAACTGGCCCAGCGCCAGTGCCCAGTCCGCCTGGTCCCAATCGGCCAGACGCATCTCGGCCCGGTGGCCCAGCCCCAAGTTCTCCGCGTTGCCCCGCGCCACGGCCAAGGCCTCCGCGCTGCGGTCGATCCCGATTCCCTCGGCAGCAGGCAAGTGTGACAGCACCGCCAGCAGCAGCGCGCCCGAACCGGTTCCGCAGTCCAGCACCCGCCGCGCATCAGGCCGCGCCGCCAGCGCCGCTTCGACCAGCACCTCGCTATCCCCTCGCGGAATCAGCACGGCGGGGGAAACGGCAAAGGTCAGGCCGAAAAAGTCCTGGCTGCCGACAATATAGGCGACCGGTTCATGCGCCGCCCGCCGCTCTACCAATGCGGCAAAGCTATCGGGCACCGGATCGCGCATGTGGCGTAGCAGCAGGTCAGAGCGGGTCACGCCAAAAGCATGGGCCATCAGCACTTCTGCATCGAGCCGCGCGGTATCGCTGGTCGCCGCCAGCCGCTCCGCCGCTGCGCGGATAGCTTCCCCCGCAGTCATGGACGGGCCTTCGACAAGCTCAGGCGGAGCGGGAATGAACCCGCGCCGCAACGACCCCGCTCAGGCTGAGCCTGTCGAAGCCGGGCAATCGCACTCACTCGCCCAGGGCGGCCAGGCGCTTGGCCTGGTCCTCGGCGATCAGCGCGTCGATCAGTTCGCCCAGGCCCGGACCTTCCAGGATTTCCGGCAGGCGGTGCAGGGTCAGGTTGATGCGGTGGTCGGTCACGCGCCCTTGCGGGAAGTTGTAGGTGCGGATGCGTTCGGACCGGTCGCCCGAGCCGACCATGGCCTTGCGCGCTGCCGCTTCCTCGCCTTGCGCTGCTTCGCGCTGGGCTTCGAACAGGCGAGCGCGCAGCACCTGCATCGCCTTTTCCTTGTTCTTGTGCTGGCTGCGGCCATCCTGGCAGGTGACAACCGTGCCGGTGGGCAAGTGAGTGATCCGCACCGCCGAATCGGTGGTGTTGACGTGCTGGCCGCCCGCGCCGCTGGCGCGATAGACGTCGATCTTGAGGTCCTTGTCCTCGATCGAAACGTCCACTTCGTCAGGTTCCGGCAGGACCGCTACTGTCGCGGCGCTGGTGTGGATGCGCCCGCCGCTTTCGGTAACCGGCACACGCTGGACCCGGTGGACGCCGCTTTCGAACTTCAGCTTGGCGAACACGCCATTGCCGTTGATCTGCGCGACCACTTCCTTGAAGCCGCCGATGTCGCTGGCATTGGCGCTGACCACTTCGATCCGCCAGCCTTGCTCAGCCGCATAGCGTTCGTACATCCGCAGCAGGTCCGCCGCGAACAGGGCGGCCTCGTCCCCGCCCGTCCCGGCGCGGATTTCCAGCATCGCAGAGCGCGAATCCGCCGCATCGCGCGGCAGCATGGCAATGGCCAGCCGGTGTTCAGCCTCGGGCAGTTCCGTTTTCAGCCGGGAGATTTCCTCCTCGGCCAGTTCGCGCATTTCGGGATCGTCTAGCTCGGCCAGGCTGGCCAGCTCGCCGCGCATGGCAGCCACTTCGCCAGCGACCCGCGCCACCGGCTCCAGCTCGGCAAAGTCACGGCTGGCGGCGACGAAGTCCTTCCCCTCCAGCGTACCCGAAGCCAGCCGCGCCTCCAGTTCGGAAAAGCGCGCTGCGATCTGGGCAAGACGGGCGTCAGAGACGCTCACGCTTCGAGCGATTCCAGCAAGGCCGATACGCGCACGGCATCCTGCGAATAGCCCGACGAACGGGTATTGCAGACCACCTTGCCATCGCGGCAGGTCACGCCGACCAGGATGTTCGCGCCAGCCTTCGAAGCCTTGTCAAACCGCTTGCGCGGGGAGCCCGATGCAATCATGTCCGCCGACATTCCGGCGCTGCGCAGCGCCTTGAGCGCCTTGGTCCCAAAGGCGATCGCAGCATCGTCCTCAATCGCCAGCATCACGTCCAGCGCATCGACCTTCACCGCGCCCGCATCGGCAACCAGCATCGCCAGCCGCTCGATCCCGGCCGCCCAGCCCACAGCGGGAGTGTGCGGCCCGCCCAGGCTTTCCATGAGGCCGTCATAGCGCCCGCCGCCCAGCACAGTGCCTTGCGCGCCCAGCCGGTCGGTGACGAATTCAAAGGCGGTGTGGCGGTAATAGTCCAGCCCGCGCACCAGCGCCGGGGCGCGAGTCCAGGCGACGCCTGCCGCGTCGAGGCCAGCGGTGACGCGCGCGAAGAAGTCCTGCGCCTCGTCCGAGAGGAAATCGTCGATCTTCGGCGCAGCCTCGGTAAAGACCTTGTCGCGCGAGTCCTTGCTGTCGAGGATGCGCAGCGGATTGCGCTCCAGCCGGTCCTGCGAATCTTCCGAAAGCTCATCCTTCACGGCCCGGAAATAGTCGATCAGGGCAAGGCGCCAGGCTTCGCGGCTGGGCGCATCGCCCAGGGTGTTGAGCATCAGGGTCACGCCATCGGCAATGCCCAGTTCCTTCAGCAGCTGGTCGGCCATGACCAGCAGTTCGACATCGGCCTGCGGCTCGCCCGCGCCCAGGATTTCGGCGTCCAGCTGGTGGAACTGGCGATAGCGGCCCTTTTGCGGGCGCTCGTACCGGAACAGCGGGCCGTGGGTGCCGACTTTGAGCGGCGCGTGCTGCTGCCAGCCGTTGGACAGGAAGGCGCGGCAGATGCCCGCCGTGAATTCCGGGCGCAGGGTCAGCGATTCGCCGCCGCGGTCCTCGAAGGAGTACATTTCCTTGGACACGACGTCGGTCGTCTCGCCAATCGAGCGGCTGAACACTTCGGTCTTTTCAAAGACCGGCATTTCCACGCGGCGGAACCGGTACAGCTTGCGCACCCGTTCGAACGTTTCGACGACATGCGCAAAGGCCTCGGCTTCGGGGCCGAAGATGTCCTGGGTTCCGCGGATGGCTTGTGGCGTGCTCATGGCGCTCGCCCCTACCGCGTTAGCTCTCCGTCGAAAAGGGGCAGGCGAAACTTGCACCCCCGCCAGCTTGCCGTCACAACCTTGATCCTATGAAAAAGATGACAGGGACTGCTCTCGCCGTGCTGGCGCTCGCTCTTGGCGCGCCGGCTTTCTCCTCCACCCTTTCGACGCCCGCCGCCGTGCCGCTTTCGCAGAACGTGCCGGACGCCGTGGATGCGCCCTATCCGGGCGGAACCATGCGGCTGGATATCGATGCGACCGACGTGACGCGCGGGGTTTACCGCGTCACGCAGACGATCCCGGTCGTGCCGGGCAAGGGCAAGCTGACCGTGCTGATGCCGCAGTGGCTGCCCGGCAACCACAGCCCGCGCGGACCGCTGGCCGAACTGGTCGACCTTGAATTCTTTGCCGATGGCCAGAAGCTGAGCTGGAAGCGCGATCCGGTCGAAGTCTTTGCCTTCCACGTCGACGTGCCGCAGGGTGCGAAGGAAGTGGTAGCCAAGTTCATCCACACCAGCCCGCTGCAAAGCGCCGAAGGGCGCATCACCATGACCCAGGAAATGCTCAACCTGCAGTGGGAGAAGATGAGCCTCTATCCAGCGGGCCACTATGTCCGCCAGATCAAGGTCGTCCCCAGCGTGATGATCCCCGAAGGCTGGACCGCCGCTGCCGCGCTGAACGGCGTGCAGCAGCAGGGCAACAAGCTGACCTGGGGCGAGACAAGCTATGAGGTGCTGGTCGATTCGCCGATCTTCGCGGGCAAGTACTTCCGCAAATGGGATCTGGGCCAGAACGTCACGCTGAACGTCGTGGCCGACAAGCCGGAACAGCTGAATGCCAAGCCGGAACAGGTCGAACTGCACCGCAACCTCGTCACCGAAGCGCGGCTCGCCTTTGGCGCGAACCATTTCGACCGTTATGAATTCCTCCTCGCCCTGACCGACCGGATGGGCGGCATCGGCCTGGAACATCACCGCTCCAGCGAAAACCAGCTGGAACCGGGGGCCTTCCTGGAGTGGGACAAGTACGAGTTCGACCGCAACCTGCTGCCGCACGAATATGCGCATTCGTGGTCCGGCAAGTATCGCCGTCCGGCGCGGCTGTGGACGCCGGACTACCGCCAGCCGATGCAGGATGACTTGCTGTGGACCTATGAGGGGCAGGACCAGTTCTGGGGCACGGTCCTGGCGGCGCGTTCCGGGCTTCAGGGCAAGGACCAGGTGCTGGGCATGCTGGCCAGTTGGGCGGGCAACTTTGCCACCCAGCCGGGACGCCGCTGGCGCTCGGTTGAGGACACCGGCCACGATCCGATCTTTGCCAATCGCAAGCCCAAGCCCTTTGCATCGCTCGCCCGGAACGAGGACTATTACACCGAAGGCGCGTTGATCTGGCTGGAGATCGACCAGATCCTGCGCGAAAAGACCGGCGGCAAGCGCAGCATCGACGATTTCGCCAAGGCGTTCTTTGGCATGAACGATGGCGACTATGGCCAGCTGACCTTCGAGGTGGACGAGATCATCACCAAGCTGAACGCGCTTGCGCCGTATGACTGGGCCGGGTTCATCAACACCCGGATCAACACGCCGGGCCAGCCCGCGCCGCTGGGCGGGGTTGAGAAGGGCGGCTATCGCCTGACCTGGAAGGAAGAACCCAACCCTTACGACAAGGCCCGCTTTGCCGACGCCAAGGTCCTGAACCTGACCTATTCCATCGGGATCGTGGTGGACAAGGACGGCAAGGTCACGTCGACCCAGTGGGACAGCCCGGCCTTCAACGCCGGTCTGGTTTCAGGAGCGAAAGTGCTGGCGGTCAACGGCAACACCTATGAAGCCGATGCGCTGAAGGAAGCGGTCACTGCGGCCAAGACCGGCGGCCCGCTGGAACTGCTGGTCCAGCGCGGCACCCGGTTCCAGACGATCTCGATCGATTACAAGGATGGCCTGCGCTACCCCTGGCTGGAACGCGCGGCACCGGGCAAGGCCCCGACCGGGCTTGACCTGCTGCTGATGCCCAAGCGCCCGGGTGCCAAGAGGAGCAAGTAAGACCATGGCGCGGGCGGGGGAAACGATCGGAAACCGGATCGCCCCGCCCCGCTTTGTCCTGTTCGGCACTCTGCTGATCGGCGGCTTCGTGCTGTGGCGCGCGGCTTATCCCGCGGCGAGTTGGCAGGACGCCTTGATCATCGCTTTCGATCTGGCCGCCGCGCTGTTCCTGCTCTCGCTCGCGCCCCTGATGAAGGGGTTCGCCGTGACGGACATGCGCCGCCATGCGGATGAGAACGACGCAAACCGCACGCTGATCCTGCTGGTCGCAACGATCTTGGCGGCAGTCGTCATGGCCGCGATTTCAGGAGAACTGTGGGCGGCGCGGGCGGGTAATCCGCACGCCATGGCCCTGCTGATGGCAACGCTGGCCCTGGCCTGGCTCTTCGCCAATGCGGTCTATGCCTTGCACTATGCCCACCTCTATTATTGCGGCTGCGACGAGGGGCGCAGCCATCATGGCGGGATCGAATTTCCGGGAGCGGGCGCGCCGGACTATCGCGACTTCGCCTATTTCGCCTTTACCCTGGGCATGACCTTCCAGACTTCCGACGTGCCGATCACTTCGCCGCGCATCCGGCACCTGGCACTGGTTCACAGCCTGGGGGCATTTGCCTTCAACATCGGCGTCATCGCTTTCGTCATCAACGCACTGGGCTGATTTATTCGCCAATCGACCTTGGTCGCTGTTGCGGTGCAACAATGTGGCGGCTATTGGCGCGCCCACTATGCGTATCGAAAAAATCCCCGTGGGCGACAATCCGCCCGAGAGCCTTAACGTCATCATCGAAGTGCCGGTCGGCGGCGAACCCGTTAAGTACGAGTTCGACAAGGAATCGGGCGCGCTGTTCGTGGACCGCATCCTCCACACGCCGATGCGCTATCCGGCCAACTATGGCTTTATCCCGCACACCCTGTCGGACGATGGCGATCCGCTGGACGCGCTGGTCATTGCCCGCTCGCCCTTCGTCCCGGGCTGCGTCGTCCGCGTTCGCCCGATTGGCGTGCTGAACCTGGAAGACGAGCACGGCGGCGATGAAAAGCTGATCTGCGTGCCGGTCGATTCGACCTTCCCGTACTATTCCGACGTGGGCGAGCGCAAAGACCTGCCCTCGATCGTGCTGCAGCAGATCGAGCACTTCTTCACCCACTACAAGGACCTGGAAGCTGAAAAGTGGGTCCGCATCGGCAAGTGGGGCGACGCCCAGGAAGCGCGCCAGATCGTGCTGGACTGCATCGAGCGTTACAAGAAGTCGCTCGAAGCCTGAACCCTGTTACCCCCTCCCTGCGGCGGGAGGGGGCACTTCCCCCTTCGGTCAGTCTCCGGCCACCGTCATGCCGTCGACCCGGATGGTCGGCACGTTGAGCGAGCGGTGCCATTCCAGATCGTTGGCGACCGACAGCTGCCGGAACATGTCGAGCAGGTTCCCGGCCACAGTGAATTCGGCCACTGGCCCCGCAATCTCACCTTTCACGATCCTGAAGCCGGAAGCGCCGCGGCTGTAGTCGCCGGTCACGCCGTTGACGCCGTGCCCGATCAATTCGTTCACGAAGACGCCTTCCTCGATATCCGCGATCAGTTCAGCAAGGCTCACCTCGCCAGCCGCGAGATGGACGTTGCTGGTGCCGACACCGGGCGAGCCGCCTGCGCCGCGCACGGCATGACCCGTCGGCGCCGCGCCCAACTGGCGTGCGGCGGCGCTGTCCATCAGCCAGCCGGTCAGGCGGCCATCCTGAACCAGGGCGCGCGGTGCGGTGGCCAGCCCTTCCCCGTCGAAGGGCCGGGATGAAAGCCCGCGCTGGCGCAGCGGATCGTCATGGATGGAGATCGTGGGCGCAAAGATCTGTTCGTCTTCCTTGCCCAGCAGGAAGCTGGCGCGGCGGGCAATCGCATTGCCGCTGATCGCGCCGCACAGGTGCGAGATCAGCGAACCGCCGACGCGCGGATCGAACACCACCGGCATCGGCCCACTCTTCACCCGGCCCGGATTCATCCGGCGGACCGCGCGCTGCCCGGCCAAGCGGCCCAGCTCTTCCAAGGCGGGCAGGTCTTCCAGATGGTGCGCGATGCGCCAGGCATAGTCGCGCTGCATGTTGCCGCCCTCGCCCGCAATCGCCGTGGCGCTGACCCCGTGCATGGTGCCGCCAAACGAACCGGCAAAGCCATGGCTGGTGACTAGCGCGAAATTGCGCGCCGAGAGGCTGGCATGGCCGCCTTCGGAATTGGTCACGCCGGGGACAGCGCGCGCCGCGTCCTCGATTGCCAGGGCCCGTTCGCGCAGGTCGGTGGGGGAAAGCTCGCGCGGGTCGGCCACGTCCAGTTCGGGGAACGGCCCCTTGAACAGCAGTTCCTGGTCAGCCAACCCGGCATACTGGTCGTCCGGCGCGGCGCGGGCCATGTCGACCGCGCGGGCGGCCAGTTCCTTCAGCGCGGCGTCGGAAAGGTCGCTTGACCCGATCGAGGCTGAGCGGCGCCCGCAGAATACCCGCAGGTCCAGATGCTCCGCTTCGGAACGCTCAACGTCTTCCAGATTGCCTAGCCGCACCGCGACGCTTTCGGAAGAGGAACCGGAATAGACCGCATCGGCAGCGTCGGCTCCGGCGGCTCGCGCGAAGTCGATCAGCGCGGCGGCGCGGTCCTGGGCGGCAGTGGGGCTGAGCATGAGTCAGGCGTCTCCTTTGGCAGAGCCGCCGATCTAGGCATTCGTGGTCAGAAAGCAATCAGCCCAGCAGGCGCGCCATGCCAAAGAACAGGCCCGACACCGCAAAGGGCATGCCCACGGCAATCACCCACAGCCACAGCTGATCCCGGCGGTAATAGGATGCGAACTGCGGATCGGCTGCCTGGGCGTCGCTCAAACGGTTCCAGCGCTTTTCAAACCGGCGGCAGGCCGGAATGATCGCGGCGACCAGGATGATCAGGGCGAAATAGGGCAGCAGGGAACCGCCCTTGCGTTCCAGCATGCTCATGGTCACGAAGATTTGCAGGACCGTGTAGACCAGCAGCGCATAGGCGATGTTGTCGCTCATTCGCTTGCGCCAGTCACCTGGCTTCGCCCGTGTGGACGCCGGTGCAATCCCGCCCCATGCTTTGGCCATGGTCCTGTCCTCTCAATCCCCTCTTGCAACTGAGTAAATCACCGAAGTCCGAAACGATCAAGACCTGTTAAGCATGGGATGCGACAGGCTATGCATGAAACCTGCCAAATTCGACCAACGGCGCTTGCCGAGGCCGGAAAGCGGCCCTACCAACGGTGCCATTATGAGCGAAGTCCAGCACCTCGTCACGCCCAACACCCAGGCGATGCAACCGATCCCCCAGGGCGGCCTGGAA
Source organism: Novosphingobium sp. NPDC080210 (assembly GCF_050281025.1). Taxonomy (NCBI): domain Bacteria; kingdom Pseudomonadati; phylum Pseudomonadota; class Alphaproteobacteria; order Sphingomonadales; family Sphingomonadaceae; genus Novosphingobium; species Novosphingobium sp. NPDC080210. The sequence goes on along the minus strand of NZ_JBNNWL010000002.1, from coordinate 111,274 downwards.
GTGATCTCGATCGCCAAGTCCTATGACAAGCGCGCCGTCCTGACCGACATTTCCCTGTCGGTGGGCAAGGGCGAAGTCCTGGGCCTGCTGGGTCCGAACGGTGCGGGCAAGACCACGTGCTTTTATTCGATCATGGGCCTGGTCAAGCCGGACAGCGGCCGCATCCTGATGGACGGGATCGATGTCACCGCCCTGCCGATGTACCGCCGCGCGATCCTGGGGCTGGGATACCTGCCGCAGGAAACCAGCATCTTTCGCGGCCTGACCGTGGAACAGAACATTTCCGCCGTGCTGGAGCTGGCCGAGCCGGACCCGGCAACCCGCGAGCGTGAATTGCAGCGCCTGCTGGACGAATTCGGCCTTGACCGGCTCCGTTCCAGCCCGGCCATGGCGCTTTCAGGCGGTGAACGCCGCCGCTGCGAAATTGCCCGCGCTCTGGCGGCCAATCCCTCGATCATGCTGCTGGACGAACCCTTTGCCGGGATCGACCCGCTGTCGATCAGCGACATCCGCGATCTGGTGAAAGACCTCAAGCAGCGCGGCATCGGGGTGCTGATCACCGATCACAACGTGCGCGAAACGCTCGACATCGTGGACCGCGCCTGCATCATCTATGGCGGGCAGGTGCTGTTTGCCGGCAGTCCGGAAGAACTGGTCGCGGACGAGAACGTGCGCCGTCTCTATCTTGGCGAAGGCTTTACGCTCTAGGCCGCGCGACCATGGGACTTGGGCCGCGCCTTGATCTTCGGCAAAGCCAGTCGCTGGTGATGACTCCCCATCTCCAGCAGGCGATCAAGCTGCTGGCGCTGTCCAATCTGGAAATCGAAGGCTTCATTGGCGAGGCGCTGGAAGCCAATCCCCTGCTCGATCTGGGCAGCGGCAGCCCCGCGCCTGAAACGGTCGAACTGAAACCCGGCGAACTGCGCCGCACCAGCCTGGAAAGCTCCCCCGCGGACCAGCTGATTGCCGAAGGCCGGGCCGACGACGACCGCCCGCTGGACATCGATCCGGCCGCGCTGGACCGCGACCGCGATACCGGGGACTGGAGCGCCGATGCCGGCTCTGCACCGGGCGAAAGCGGACCGGGAATCGAAGATCGCGGCGAAGGCCCGGAAACGCTGGCCGATCACTTGCATGCGCAGATCGGCGCGGTCACCCGCGATCCCGAACTGGCCTTCATCGCCCACCACATCGCCGGTGAACTGGACGAGGCCGGCTACCTGGTGGCTACCACCGGCGAACTGGCGAACGAACTGGGCGTGGGCGAGGACGAGGTGCAGCAGGCGCTGGCCCTGGTACAGTCGCTGGACCCTACCGGTGTCGGGGCGCGCAATCTGGGCGAATGTCTGGCCCTGCAAGCGCGCGAGGCGGACCGCTATGACCCCTGCATGGCCAAGTTGCTCGACAACCTGGACCTGCTGGCGCGCGGCGAACTGGCGCGGCTGAAGCGGATGTGCGGGGTGGACGACGAAGACTTTGCCGACATGCTGGCTGAACTGCGCGGCTATGACCCCAAGCCGGGCCTGCGCTTTTCCAGCGGCGGCGGGGATCCGGTCACGCCCGACATTCTGGTCAGCCCGCGCAGCGATGGCGGCTGGGACATCAGGCTGAACGAGGCGACACTGCCCCGGCTGGTCATCAACCGCCCCTATTACCTCGAACTGCGCGGATCGTGCGACGACAAGGCGGCGCGCGGCTGGCTGTCGGACAAGCTGGCCGATGCCAACTGGCTGATCAAGGCGCTGGACCAGCGCGCCAAGACAATCCTGAAAGTCGCCGCCGAAGTGGTGAAGCAGCAGGAAGGGTTCTTCCTCCACGGCGTCTCGCACTTGCGCCCGCTGACCCTGCGCGCGGTGGCCGAAGCGATCCAGATGCACGAATCGACCGTCAGCCGCGTGACCAGCAACAAGTACCTGTCCTGTCCGCGCGGAACCTTTGAACTGAAGTACTTCTTCACTTCCGGCGTCGCCTCTGCCGACGGAGAAGGCGCCGTGTCCGCCAATGCCGTGAAGGCCGCGATCAAGATCCTGATCGATGGCGAGGACCCCAAGGCGATCCTGTCTGACGACACGCTGGTCGACCTGCTGAAGGAACGCGGGTTTGACCTGGCCCGTCGCACGGTGGCCAAATACCGTGAGGCCATCGGCCTGGGCTCTTCCGTACAGCGCCGGCGGCAGAAGGCTTTGGCGGCCGTCCGATAAGTCGCTCGAAAAACGCGACGATCAGCACGGGCCATAGCAACCCCGCCAGAAGGTCGGCGTTCACTCCATGCGGGACCAATATTCCGGCACGCCGGCCCCCGTGCGTCGCACGGCGTGTCTCAAAGGAGTCACCCATGTCCAAAAAGATACTGATCCTTCTCAGCGCTGCGGCTCTTCCGCTCAGCGCCTGTTCCTCGATGAACGATGATCGCACTCTGGCCACGGTCGGAACGGGCGCCGCGATTGGTGCTGCTGGCGGTGCCGGCGTTGCCGCGATTGCTGGCGGTGACCTGTTGACCGGCGCAGCAATCGGTGCGGCCGTCGGCGGTCTGGCCGGCGCAGTCTGGGCCGACCGGAACGGCGACGGCCGCGCGGACGGCTATACCTACAACGGCCAGTATTACGAAGGTCAGCCGACCAATGCGCAGATGGCTGCGAACACCACGCGTCGCTGTCCGTCGGTCACCGGCTCTGCCGCAACGGGTGCAGCGGTCGGCGGTGCGGCTGGCCTTGGCGTAGGCGCGGTAACGGGCGCTTCGCTGCTGGAAGGCGCGGTGATCGGGGCCGTGGTCGGCGGTCTGGCCGGTGCAATCTGGGCCGATGCCAACAACGACGGCTGCGTCGACGGCTATTACCGCGACGGGCGTTATTACGAAGGTGCGCCGGTGGTCCAGCCGACGGCCTATCGTTCGGGCGAGCGCGGTTAAGCCTTGTCCGGGGCGTACTTCAAATTGATCGGCAAGCGCGGGCGGCCCTGGCTGCTCGCGCTTGGTGCCCTGGCGCTGATTGTACCGGGGCTCATGCCCGCACGCGTGCAGGCAGCGCCAACCGCACTGTCGGGCGAGCGCGCCCTGCGGCAGGAGATCGGCGAGCGCCTGCCCAAGGAACTGCGCGGCATCTACGCGGCGCGCGGCAACCGTCCCTTGTGGATCGACGAGGACGGTCGAATTTCCCCCGCTGCGACCGCTCTGGTGGCGGCGATGGAAAGTGCGGAGCTGGACGGCCTCAACCCACGCAAGCTGAAGCCCGGCAAGATTGCCGACGCGATCGATAATGCCGCGGACGGTTCGATCGAACGCCTGGCCAAGGCAGAGATTGCCCTGTCCTCGGGCTATGTCCGCTATGTCCAGGCCCTGCGTCAGGCGCCGCGCAGCGGAATGCTGTACGAAACGCAGGCGCTTGCGCCCGTCGTACCCACGGCGGCAGCGGCGCTGGGCGCGCTGGCGGCAGCACCGTCGGTGGAGGACTATGTCCGCACGATGGGCTGGATGACGCCGTTCTATGCCCCGCTTCGCGCCTCGCTGGCGGCAGGCGGAATGACACCGAACCAGGCCCGCACCGCCGCCGTCAACCTGGCGCGGCTGCGTGCTCTGCCGCCGATCCCCAGCGGCCGCTGGGTGCTGATCGACGCGGCCAGCGCGCGGCTGTGGATGTTCGACGGCCCGAACGTCAGCGACACGATGAAGGTCGTGGTCGGCGCGGCGAAGAGCCAGACGCCTGAAATGGCCGGCTTCCTGCGCTATGCCATCGTCAATCCGTACTGGAACATGCCGGACGACCTGGTTCCCAGCCGGATCACGCACAAGGTGATAACCAAGGGCCCGGGCTATGTCGCGGCCAACCGCTATGAAGTGCTGGAAGGCTGGGAAGACGACGCCGCCGTACTCAATCCGCGCAAGGTCAACTGGCAGGCCGTCGCGGCGGGCAAGGAAGCGATCCGCGTGCGGCAATTGCCCGGCCCCGGCAATTTCATGGGCGCGGTGAAGTTCATGTTCCCCAATCCGCAGGGGATCTATCTGCACGACACGCCAGAGCGCGACCTGCTGACCAAGAGCGCGCGCCAGTTCAGCAATGGCTGCGTCCGGCTGGACGATGCGCAAAAGCTGGGGCGCTGGCTGCTGGGCAAGTCGCTGCCCAAGTCCAAGAACCCGGAAACCCGCGTCGAACTGCCGACCATCGTACCGCTCTACATTACCTACCTGACGGCCATGCCGGAACAGGGCCGCGTCACGTTCCGCCCTGACGTCTATGGCCGCGACGGTGGCCTGCGCCCGCCTGGAGTCGCCTTGGTTTTCTAGGCACAAATTGGCACTGGCAATGCCGGCTCTTTTTGCGCAGACTGTCCCAAACGGGAGGAGCTGCGATGAGCGGTTGGATGATCTGGGGGAGCGCGCTGGCGCTCTATGTGCTGTTTCGGCTGTGGTATGACAACTGGCGCGGTCCCTTGACCAAGGCCGAGATCGACGCGTTTTTCGCGCAGGTCCAGGGCAGGTATTCCGGGGGCAACGATCCCGCCGTGCTGCGCCGCTTTCTGGAGGAGGATGACGGCAAGGAATTCGTCATGCTCAACCTGGTGAAGATCGAGGAAGGGATGGTGCCCCATCCTGAAACCGGCGAACAGGTTTCCGGCTATTCCATGATGCGGCGCTACAGCGATCCTTTCGTCAAGGCATTGCTGCGCCGCGGCGGGCACCCCGGCATGGTCGGGGCCAAGGTCGGTCCCTATATCGACGCCTGGAACGTCGAGGGCGATCCCGGCTGGTCGATCTTTGGCCTGATGCGTTATCGCAGCCGCCGCGACCTGGTCGCCATGGCCAGCGATCCGTTCTTTCACGAGATCCATCCCTACAAGCTGCTGGGTATCCCCACCACGTTCAGCTTTCCAACCCAGCGGCGGGTTTCGGCCTACATGGGCCCGCGGGTGTGGGTGGCGCTGGTCCTGGCTCTCATTGCAGCATTGGTGCAATTGGCCACGCTGACGCTCTGATCAGCTTTCCAGTTCGATGTCCCAGTAAAGCCAGTCGCGCCAGGTTTCGTGCAGGTAATTTGGCGGAAAGCCGCGCCCCCGTTCCTGCAATTGCCAGGTGGTGGGGCGGATCGGCTTGAGCAGCAGCGGCATGTTGGCCTGCTGCGGCGTGCGCCCGCCCTTGCGCAGATTGCACGGCGCGCAGGCCGTGGCGACGTTTTCCCAGCTGGTCCTTCCGCCCAGGCGGCGCGGGACGACGTGGTCAAAGGTCAACTGGTGCGGGCTGCCGCAATACTGGCAGGTAAAGCGGTCGCGCAGGAACAGGTTGAAGCGGGTGAAGGCCGGATGCTCACTGGGCTTCACATATTGGCGCAGCGCGATGACCGAAGGGATCGGCATCGACCAGCTGGGCGAATGCACCTCGCGCTCATAGCTGGCGATGATATCCACTCGTTCCAGGAACACGGCCTTGATCGCGGTCTGCCACGGCCACAGGCTGAGCGGGTAATAGGAGAGCGGCGTGTAATCCGCATTGAGCACCAGCGCAGGACAATCGGACAGGTGCCGGGAGGAGTCCTCCGCTGCGCTACGGAACCGGGCCGCGCGCTCGATCAGCTCCGACTTGAGCATGGCCTCCGGTAGCAACCGGACATGACGGTATGACTACACCTCATGGGACAGAGAAGAACATGGCGGCACTTGGCGCGTCAAGCCTTGCCTTGCCGCGCAATCCACAGGACAAGCGCGGCGTGACTGTCCGCACCCGCTTTGCCCCCAGCCCCAACGGCCTGCTCCACCTGGGCCACGCCTATGCCGCCGTCGTGGCACATGATCTGGCGCGGGCGCGCGGCGGCGAGTTTCTGGTGCGGATCGAGGATATCGACGGCACCCGCAGCCGGGCAGAGCTGATCCCGGAAATCCTCGCCGACCTGGAATGGCTGGGCCTGCACCGGGATGGACCGGTCCTGCACCAATCCACCCGACTTGCCGCCTATGCCGAAGCGGGAGAGCGGCTGAAGGCCATGGGCCTGCTCTATCCCTGCCAGTGCACCCGCAGCGAAGTGCTGGCCGCCGCGCGGCAGTCCGGCCCCGATGGCCCGCTCTATCCCGGCACTTGTCGGGAGCGCGCGGTCGATCCCGAAGGCGCGGCCTGGCGGCTCGACATGGCCAAGGCAGTCGCTCTGGCCGGACCGCTGACCTGGACCGACGAACTGGCCGGGGTCCAGCAAGCCGACCCGCAAGTCTTTGGCGACATCGTGCTGCTGCGCAAGGAAGCCCCGGCCAGCTATCACCTGGCCGCCACGGTGGACGATGCGGCGCAGGGCATCACCCTGGTCACGCGGGGCATGGACCTGTTCCAATCGACACGTGTGCACCGCCTGCTTCAGGCCCTATTGGACCTGCCGGTGCCGGTCTGGCACCACCACGCCCTGCTGGTCGAACCGGACGGGCGCAAACTGGCCAAGCGGCGCGGATCGCCCGCGCTGCGCGACCTGCGTCTGGCAGGCGCGGATGGAACGGCATTGGCAGAAGACTTGCGGCAGGGGCGCTTACCTGCTGGTCTTTCGCTGGGGCACGGAGTAGGACAACAGGCATGAACTCGTTTCTTTTCGTGGTGATCGGCGCGCTGATGCTGCTCACCCTGATCACCCTGATCCGCGGCATCGTTGCCTTCATGGCGACGACCAAGGCTGAACTGGAGCGCCCCGAAGGCAGCGGTCCCAGCGACATGCAGCTGAAACAGAACAAGCTGATGTTCCGCCGTATCTTCTATCAGGCCGCAGCGATCCTGGTCGTTGCCCTGCTGCTCTTCGCCAATCAGAAATAAGGCGCAGCGCACTTGGTCAAGATCAACAAGATCTACACCCGCACGGGTGACGATGGCACGACCGGGCTGGTGGACGGCTCGCGGCGGCCCAAGCACGATTCGCGCATGGAAGCGATCGGCACGGTGGACGAGGCGAACAGCGCGATCGGCCTGGCCGTCGTGGCGCTGGACGCGCTGCCCGACTATCAACGCGATCTGGTCCGCATCCAGAACGACCTGTTTGACCTGGGCGCCGACCTTGCCACGCCGGGTGATGATTTCGCTCCGTCGGAAATGGTGCTGCGGATCGTTCCGGGCCAGGTCGACTGGCTGGAAAGCCGGATCGACGCGCTGAACGAGGCGATGCCGCCGCTGACCAGCTTCATCCTGCCCGGCGGCTCCGAAGCCGCCGCGCGGGTCCATGTCGCCCGCGCCGGGGTGCGCCGCGCCGAACGCGCCATGACCGCCCTGGCCGCTGGCGAGCCTGCCAACCCCGCCGCGCTGGCCTATATCAACCGCCTTTCGGACTATCTGTTTGTCCTGACCCGCGCGATCAACGCCGCCGGATCGGGCGACGTGCTGTGGGTTCCAGGCGCGAACCGCTAGCGCAAAAGAACCTCTGGCCAGAACCTGCGATCCCCGCTAACCAGCCGCCTTTGCTGCAAGTGCGAAGGAGCGGGACTTATGCGCATCGTCGGGATCATCGGGGCCGGACAAATGGGTTCGGGCATTGCCCAGACCATCGCCCAGAACGGAATCAAGGTTCTCCTCTCCGACGTGGACGTCGCTCTGGCGGAAAAGGCCAAGGCGGGAATCGACAAGGCGCTGACCCGACTGGTCGGGCGCGACAAGATCACCCCCGCCGATGCCGAAGCGGCCCTCGCCCGGATCACGCCGATTGGCGACTATGGGGCCATGGCCGATGCCGACCTGATCATCGAGGCGGCGACCGAAAAGGAAGAGATCAAGCGCAAGATCTTTGAAGCGGCGGGCAAGGTGCTGCGCAGCGATGCCATCATGGCCTCGAACACCAGCTCGATCCCGATCACCCGCATGGCGACCAGCTCGCCCGATCCCCAGCGCTTCATCGGCCTGCACTTCTTCAACCCCGTCCCGGTCATGGGCCTGATCGAAGTGATCCCCGGTCTGGCCACCAGCGCCGAAACCGTCGCCCGCACCCGCGCCTTTGCCGAAAGCCTGGGCAAGCAAGTGGTCCAGGCTGAGGACGAACCCGGCTTCGTCGTCAACCGCATCCTGCTGCCGATGATCAACGAGGCGGTCTTCGTGCTGGGCCAGGGCACGGCCAGCATCGCCGATATCGACAAGGGCTGCCGCCTGGGCCTGAATCATCCGATGGGACCGCTGGAACTGGCGGACTTCGTCGGGCTCGACACCTGCCTCGACATCGTCCGCGTGCTGTACAACACGACCGGCGATTCCAAGTATCGCCCTGCCCCGCTGCTGGTGAAATATGTCGAGGCCGGCTGGCTGGGCCGCAAGGCCGGGCGGGGCTTCTATGACTATTCCGGCGACGCGCCGGTCCCGACCCGCTAGGACGCAAGCCTGACCACTTGCGCCATGACCGGTTTCCGGTCTAGCGCAAGCTGGTGAATACTAAGCCTTTTCCCTCCCTGCTTGCGACCGGCTTCATAGCCGATGCCGCGCATGAAGGGACGATCTTTCCCTCGGCAGGAGGAAGTTCGGCGGACCCGCGAGTCCAGGCTGTTTACTGGCGCTGCCTGGTCGCGCTGTTCGCCAGTGCGCGGATCACCAATCCAGCCCAGCGACTGGCGCTGTTCTGCAACGTTGCGCCGCCCAGCATCGACGGCATCGCCCTTGCGGCCGTGCTCGACCGATACGGGGTCGAATTCCGCCACGTTCCCCTGACAGCGCGCCTTCCGGCCGGGCGCACGGCGGCCTGGGGCAATGTCCTCTACTTTTTCGACGTGCTGAACGCGCTGGAGGACGAGCCGGATGACCTGCGCTTTGCCTTGGTCGATAGCGACGTTCTGGTCACCGCACCACTCGATCCGCTCTGGACGCTGCTCGACCGGAACCAGTTTGCCGGCTACGTGGTGGACAGCACACCGGATGAACCGATCAACGGACTGAGCCGGCGGGAAATGGGTGAAATTGCCGGAGCCCTGTCGGGCAATTCACCCGAACCGCCACCGCATTTCGGCGGAGAGCTGTTTGCAACCCGCCCTGGTCACTGGAAAAGCCACCGGGCAGTCTTTTCGCAAATCCTGGAGCAGGCGATGACTGGCCAAGGGCCAGCCGCCGGGGTGCTGACCGAGGAGCACGTCTACTCGATTGCCTTTGCCTTGCTGCAAGCGCCGGTCGCCGATGCGCAGGATGTCATAAAGCGGATCTGGACCAGCCCGGTCCACCATACCGCGCTTGACGGCGACCAGGCATTGCCGCTGTGGCACTTGCCTGCCGAGAAGCGCTATGGCCTGGGCGACCTATACCGGCATCTGGCACGGCGCGGCTTTCCGACCGAGTTGGACCCGGATCATTTCCGCACCTTGGCGGGGAAGCTCTGCGCCGTTCCCCGGCGCGGCGGGGCAAAGCTGGTGCGCGACGGCGTAAGACAGCTCGCCGCCAAGCTGGGGCTGCTGCTCTGAGCCGCCGCCGCGTCGCACTGGGCATCGGCGCCAACATGCTCGACCGGGTGGTTGGCATGGGGCTGCAACTGGCGCTCGTTCCCATTCTCGCCGCGCATTGGGGGCTGGAACTGTATGGCGTCTGGGCCATGCTGGCCACCTTGCCCGCCATCCTGCTGCTCAGCGACCTGGGTTTTGCCACAGCAGCCACGGTGCGCATGACCATGCAGATCGCGCGGGACGAGCGCGAGGCGGCGCGGGTTACCTTGCACAGTGCCAGCCAGGTGGTGTTGGTCGCAGGCCTTGCGATCATGGCTCTGGCAGGAGCCGCTGCCCTGCTGGTGCCGGATTTGGCCCTATCCTTCCGCTCGGGAGCAGATCCGTCGCACTTGCGCACGGCCCTCGTTTGCCTGGCGGCCTATGCCGTGCTGATCATCGGCAATGGCCTGGTGCTGGCCGTGTTTCGCAGCAACGAGCGTTTCGCTCTCGGCTCCCTGCTGTCCACCTTCACTCTGCTGCTGGAAAACGGCCTGCTGGTGATCGTCGTTGTACTGGGTGACGGTATTGCAGCGGGTGCCATGGCCTTGCTCGTCGGGCGAGGGATGGGCACGGCCATCGGGCTCATCGTCGCGGCCCGCCTGCGAACGGGGATGCTGCCTGGGCTGCGACGCGGAAATCGCGCGGTACGTAGCGAGCTGATCGGCCCCGCCCTGGCGGCCATGGCCATCCCGATGGGCCTGACGCTGCTGTTGCAGGGACAGGTCGTAGCGCTGGGCGCCGCAGCAGGTGCAGCGGCAGTTCCGGCTTTCGTGGCAGCGCGGACCCTGTCGCGCATTGGCCTGCAACTCTCGCAGGCCCTGGCCCACCCCTTGATTCCGGAATTTGGTGCGGCCAGTGCGCGCGGCAACCAGCGCGGGGTGCTGCGGATGTTTGCACTGGTCCTGACAGTGGCGACCCTGATTGCCGTCGGCTTCGCCCTTCTGCTGGCGATAGCGGGACCTTGGATCGTGCACACCTGGTCAGCCGGACACATCACCGTCCCGCGCGAGACGATGTGGGCCATTGCCCTGTCCGCCCTGTGCGGGGGGATATGGAACCCGGTGTCCAACCTGATGCTGGCCATCAACCGGCAGGCCAGCTTTGCGCCCGCGCTGGTTGCCCTGGCAGCACTGGCGGTACTTGTCACACTTGCGCTGGGGCACTGGCTGGGGACCATGGCCGCCGCGCTGTCCATGGCGGCTGTGGACCTGGTCATGCTGATCATCGTCCTGCGCTTTGGCCTGTACCACTGGGCCAGACCGCCAGACCTGTACCGCACGGTCATGGCGCTGGCCGGCGAAGCCCGGAGCGAAGCCGGACGCTTCCTGCGCCGGGGCTAGGACTCGAGCCGGGTCAGAAACGCGCCGATGTTCTGGCGGTATCGGGCAAAGCTATAGTTCCGGGCCTCGGCCTGGGCTGCGGCCCGCCAGCCGTTCAGCCGGTCACGGTCCTCGATCGCGGTCATCATCGCGGCATGGACCGCGTCGCTGTCCAGCCGGTCCAGCAGAATACCCGTCTGCGGCGTGACGGCCATGGCGCAGCGATCCGACTGGATCAGGCCGCAACCGGCTGCCAGGGCTTCATAGAGGACGATGCCCGCTCCCTCGAAATAGGTGGGCAGGACCAGCACATCGTGGCTGGCCATGATCGCCGGAACATCGGCGCGGGCGACGGTGGGACGATAGGTTACACGGTCCGCATAACGGGCGAACACGTCGCGCGGAATCTGCATGTTGCCCACCACGGTAAGCTCTGCGGCGGAGGCGGGAATGCGGGCGATGGCTTCCAGCAGGTGCTGGATGCCCTTGCGGGGGATTACCAGGCCCATGAAGAGGAACCGGACCGGCCGGTCGCGCGGGGTGGGTTCCGGCGGGCCAAGCCGTTCGAACAAGGCCTCGTCATAGCAGTAGTTCAGCACTTGCAGCTTTGCCTGAACCTGCGGATCGGGCACGGCCTGGCGGATCGTGCTGGCCGCAAATGGACTGCCGACCAGGATCGCATCGGCCAAGGCATATTCCTGCCGGTCATCCGCGATCACCCGGTCGGGAATTGCACGCTGCGCCTCGCTGAACCAGTCGCCATAAGTGTCGGCTATTTCCGCCATCATCGCGTTGTAGACCGCGAAGTCGCCATTGGTCCGGTCCAGGATGCAGCGCCGCCCCTCTGCCTTGCCCAAGGCGAAGGAAGTAAGCGACGAGCCGTTGTAGCCCCACAGCGCAAACGGACGCTTCGAACGGATCTCCGCCGCGATCTGATCCACGAAGCGGCGATTGCCCAGGCGGTCGATCCAGCCCGAGAGGCGCCCCAACCCGGCGCGCGCCGCCAGTCGCTCGGCCCATTCCGCCATTCCGCCGGTGCGGACCAGCGCGGGATCAAGGCCCGGGTGGCTGAACCGGCGGAATTCGGCATGAAGCCGCTGCGCCAGGTGCCGGGGCAGCACACGTTCCAGCGTATAGGGCCATTCGTGCGGCTTGTAGAAGATCGAAGTTGCGTACCATTCCAGCAGGCCAAGCTGCTGCAAGGCATAGGCGGTCTGCCAGCTGTGCTGGGTGCCGGGATGGAATACTGCGACCTGCATTTTCAGCAGCTTAACCGATAGCGTGGCCAATTGGCACCCTGAAGATTGCTTACCATTTCAGATATTTCAATTTTCCTACACGAACCATTTTGGTTATCTGCTTGCGTCTCTGTTTCAGGAGACATGTCCATGCCCACCCCCTTGCCCGTTTCGGCTCCGGCCGGATTTGCCCCATTGGCAGCCATCGGCTTTACCCAGGCCGATGCCACGCTTTCCCCCGTTTCAAGCTCCGCGCCGCTGCCTGTAACCGTACAGGGCAGCTCCCCCTCAGCACCCCTGGAGGGCACGGCCACCGGGCCCGCGACAGCAGGCCCCTTTGCCCTGACAAGCGCCAGCCCGGTCATCCTCTCGCTGTCCGGCACCTGGACCGGAACGGTCCGCGTCCTGCGTTCGGTCGATGGCGGGGCGACGCGCCTGCCGCTGACCGTGGCGGGGCAACCCTTTGCGACTTACACCAGCAATTGCTGCGAAGCGGTGTGGGAGGAAGGCGCCAGCGGAGCCGAGCTTTACCTGAACATCGCGCTGACCGGCGGCACCCTGTCCTATCGGATCGAGCAGTAAGATGGGGGTGGATATCATCGCGCGCGGCCTCTCTGCCGCCGAGACCGCCCGGCGCAAGCGGCTGCAGGTGCTTCATGCCCTGCGCGCCAGCATGGCCCGCGCCGCCCTGCCCGATGGGGGCTTTGGTCCCAACCTGGTAACCAACGGCACTTTCGACACCGACACGGCCTGGACCAAGGGCACCGGAGTGACCATTTCCGGCGGCCTGCTGAACCTGGCCGTCAGTTCCGGTTTTGCCGAGCAGGCCATCGCGACGGTGCCGGGACGCACTTATGTGGCGACCGCAATTGCTAACGGAAATGTTTTCTGTGGTGTGTGGGATGGCCCCGCGCAGCAAGGCGCAATATCTCTGACCCCCCGCACGCGGAGCGGGTCGTTTCAATTCCACTTTGTGGCGAATGACACCCTATCCTTCATTGGCTTCGCTGGTAACGGCTCCGCAGCATCTTCTATTGACCATGTTGCGGTTCGTGAGGTTTTGGATAGTCAGGTCGCAATTCCCAGTATCGGCTCGAATAGTGCTAGCAGCACCATTGCTACAGGCACGTTGTGGCAAGTGGCGGCGGCAGGTGCGCCGATTCATGCCGAAAAGTACACGTTTGTCGGTGCGGAGTGGCGGGTGGCGGGCGCGACGTTTCCGCTCAACACCGTCTATCAGCCGGTCACTACCCGCGCTGGCGACGGGACTAATCCCATGGCCGACGAACTTGGCAGCGGACGGGTGCGCTTTGCTCTCGATGCGCCGAGCCTTGAACTTTATGTGCGCTGCGATCCACTCAACACCAATGGCGGGTTCCGCCTGAAGGTGGACGGGAAATACGTCCGGCTTGGCGCGCTGGGGATCGATGCCACCGTTGGCGCAATGCGCTATATCCCGATCACCTGGGGCGATGGCAGCGACCGGCACCGCAAGACCCGGCACTATGAGCTGGAATTCATCCAGAACGCCGGTTTCGGCGGAGTCAGGACAACCAACGCCTATCGCCCATCGCCCTGGCCGCAACCGGATGGGCTGCGGGTTCTGATCCACGGCGACAACATGGTCACGACGGTGGTCGACAGCGCCAGCCGCGAGGGAGCTGCAACCGCAGGCAATGGCTATATCCTGGCCGACCTGCTGGGACAGGCCGATACCTGGGTGTCCAACGTCGGCGGTAGCGGCTGGTTTACTCCTGCCTCGCCCAAGACGAAGAACTGGTTCAACGACCGCGTGGGAATCGACGTCGTGCCAGCGGCGGCGGACGTGATTGTCGAAACAGGCGGGCTCAACGACAGCTCCCTTGCCACGCTGACCGAGGCAGCGGTCCAGGCGGCGGTGGAGAGCTGGCTGGATACGGTCCTGGCAGCGCGGCCCGATACGTTGATCTTCATGACCGGCCCGATTGCGCCCACCACCCCCACGGCTGGCGACCTGAAGATAGCGGCAGCCAAGGCAGCGGCGGCAGCGAAGTATCCGCGCAACGTGGCCTATATCGACAACCTGACCGACCCTTGGTTCTTCGGCACAGGGCGCCAGGGCACCGTGGTGGGCGATGGCAACCGCGATTGGGCAATCGGTTCGGATATGACCCACCCGACCATCGAAGGCCACCGCTATCTGGCCCAGCGCCTGGCCAGGGGGATTGCTGCGGCCATCCCCGGCCTGATCGCGCGGCAGGGTTAGCCAGCAGCGGTCCTATCGGCCCAGCAGGGCGGCGACGCCGGAGACGAAATGGCGGACGTCGCCCCGCTCGGCAGTGGTATTGGCCGCCTCGCTCGCCTTGGTCCAGACCGTCTCGTCGCGGTCCAGCAGCGCCATGGCAGCAATCAGCGCCTGGGGGCGATAAGGATCGACGATCCAGCCGTTGACGCCATTGTCGATCAACTCATCGACCGCTCCGGCGTTGGCGGAAACCAGGACCGGCAGTCCCTGGGCCAGCGCTTCGATCACCACAAAGCCGAATTGCTCTTCGGTGCTGGGCAGGATCAGGCAAAGCGCGTCGCGCATCGCCTGGCAGACCTGCGCGGATTCGGCGACGCCCATGAAGACCACGCGGTCCGCAATACCCAGCTCTCCGGCCAGGGCGCGCAGCTCCGGTTCCAGATGGCCATAGCCGATGATCCGCAACCTGCGCGGATGAACCGCGTTGCGCGTCCATTCGGCATAGGCACGCAGAGCAAAGTGGAGGTTCTTCTTTTCGACCAGTCGCGCGACGATCAGGAAATCGCGGTCGGCATGGGCAACGGCTTCTTCCGCAGTGCCGAGACGGCGAAGCCGAGCGAGGTCCAGCGAATCCAGCGAATTTGCGATCGGACGGCGACGGAATCCCAGGAAGCGCATATAGTCCGCAGTCCGGCGGCTGGCCACCAGAACTCCGTCATAAGGTGCCAGCATCAGCGCCTTGCCCACTTCGCGCCATAGCAAGCGGGGATAATCATCGAACTTGCTGACCATCAGAGTGATGACCCGGCAACCGACAAGGCGCAGCAGCACGGCCGCCAGGAACACCCGCAATTCGTTGTAGTGGCTCAGAAAGGCGACGTCCGATCCGCTACGCCGCACCGCGCGAAACAGTCGCCAGGCCAGCCGGATCGTGCCGACTCGCTCGTCCGCCCGGGTCAGGGTGACCTTGCGGGCACCGGCCAGTTCACCCTGTTCCCACAAGTATTCGCTGCTGGCGGGGCTGAACTCGATCGCCGTTACGCTCCATCCCGCTGCGGCCGCCGCCTCGATCCGGTCGAGATGTGACGGGCCAAAGCTTTCCCACGCAAACGCGATTCGTCTGACAGCCATGTGCGACCTCCTGTTGTTCCACCGCAGTTGGCACTAAGTGGCTTGCCGTATTAGGCAAGTGACAAGTCACAATTTTTACTTATATGCCAAACGCTTGACAGGGTTCACATCCGCTCCGGTCCTTCATGGTGAAGGCTGGACGGTCCCTGGTTTCAGGGGACAGCATGGCCGAAGCGCGCAGCTTCACTGGATTCGGGCATGATCGCGCCTTAGCGCGGCAGAGGCCCCTGCCCGGCTGGTTGTCGCGGCCCGTCCTTGCCGGAGCGCTGGATTCCTCTTCCTGCATCTATCTGGTCTCCGGAGCAGGCGAAGTGGCCTTTTATGCCCTGGTCCTGGCACTCAAACTCGCGCTCCTCCCGTCGGTTGGCTCCATCCGGGCGGCAGGAAGATTTACCGCTTTTGCCGCGACGGCCCTGTTTGCAGTCGTCCTGTCCTCTTCGGTCAATGATACCGCGCTGATCGACGCCGTGCAGCCGCTCGCGGTGGTTCTGTCGATCGCGGTCACGCTGGCGATCATCGGCAGCGACATTGCCGGTTATGCCAAAGGAATGGCCCTGTCCGGCTCGCTGATGTGCGCGGGCTATATCGCCAGCACATCCGCCGGAATCATCGAAGCGACAGGTGACCGCTACAAGTTCTTTGCCGGAACCCATCCCAACCTGGGCGGAGAGCTAATCAGCACGACCCTGGTCGTGGCGGCCTTTGCCCTGCGCCCCCGCAGTTTCATCGCGCTTGCCGCGGCGTCGTTCTATTGCACCTACCTGATGCAATCGCGGACCGCGACGCTTGCGATCATCGTGTCGGTGATCTGCTATTTCCTGGTCCGCTCCGGCACCCGCTTGGGCTGGCGAACCACCGCATGGGTCGCCGTCACTCTGGCTCTGCTGGCCTGCCTGACACTGCTGATCGAAGGCGAAGCCGGGACGATCGCCGCATTGATCGATTTCGTCACCCAATCGGTGTTCCTGGTGGAAGACCAGTATCGCGGCGGTGCATCGGGACTCAGCGGGCGCGATCAGCACTGGCTGGAGGCATTGCGCGTCATTGCGGAGCAGCCATTGCTCGGCACCGGCCCGGGCCATTCCGCGCGGGTCGGGGGCCTGCAACCGCACAATTGGGCACTCTATGCGATCTCGCAATACGGGATGCCGGGTTGGGGCCTGGTCGGGTTGTTCGTGGCTGCAACGGTTGTTGCCGTACGGAAGGATCCTCGCCGCCTGCTCGCCCTGGTGCCGCTGTTCGTGCCGTGGCTGCTGAACGACCGCTTCCTCAACTTCAACGCCTATCCTTTAGTCCTTTACGTATTGGTTTTCGCCTCCTTCGGTCCGGCGCGGCGGAACAGGGCAGCACTGCAATGAGCCCGCCTCCTGCACGGGACCTCGCCGGGCGCCGGATCGGGTTGCTCACGGCATCTGCCTCGCGGCTGGGCGGCGGCGTGTTTGAGGCGATTTCCGCCCATGCGGAACTGCTGCGCGGGCTGCGCGCGGAGCCGGTGGTCATTGCCCTGCGCGATGCGCACAGCGCGGACGATGCAGACCGCTTTGCCGGGTGCGAATTGCATCATGTCGGCGTGCTGGGACCGAAGATGATCGGCTTTGCGCCGCATCTGGGCAGGGTGCTGGATGCAGCAGACCTGGACCTGCTGCACTTGCACGGGGTGTGGATGTACCCGTCGCACGCTGCTTCGGCCTGGGCCATGCGCAGCGGCAGGCCCTATGTGATCAGCCCGCACGGCATGCTCGATCCCTGGATCACCAGGCGCGGGCGGTGGAAAAAGGCCCTCGCCCGCCTTGGCTACGAACGGCGCTCTTGGCGCCGAGCCAGCGCGTTCCACGCCCTGACCCGGCAAGAGGCCGCAGACATCGCTAGCGAGACGCGGCGGCAGGCCAGCCTGGTCATCGCCAACCCCGGCCCCGAACCAGAGCCACGCCCCACGACCGGACGCGCGCCGATGATCCTCTATCTGGGCCGCATTCATCCCAAGAAGAACCTGGCCGCCCTGGTCCGCGCCTGGACCATGCTGGAGCAGCGCGGCCTGTGCCCGCCGGAAGCGCGGCTGGTCATCGCCGGATGGGGCGCGCCGGAGGATCTGGCGGCGCTGTACCATGCACTCCACGGCGCGCCGTCCAGCATCAGCTTTGTCGGCCCGCAATTCGGGGCAGACAAGGCACGCCTCCTGGCCGAAGCGCGCTTCATGGTCCTGCCGTCGCTGAGCGAAGGCCTGCCTGTCGCGATTCTCGACGCCTGGGCCGCAGGTACGCCGGTGCTGATGAGCAGCGAGTGCAACCTGCCCCTGGGCTTCGATCACGGCGCCGCCATCGATTGCGGGACCGACAGCGAGAGGATCGCCGCGGCCCTGCACCGCGCGCTGGCCATGGGCGAAAGCGAATGGCTGGGCATGGCGCACGCCGCGAACCGGCTGGCCCTGGGGCCGTTCTCCCGCTCTGCCATCGCGCGCCAGTGGGAACGCGCCTATGCCGCCCTGATCAACCGGAGCGCCACCAGATGAGCGAGCCGCTTGATGCACGGACCGCGCGCCCGATGCAGGGCGGCCCCAGCTTTTCGCTCGGCAACCGCGTGCTGCGGGCAGTCTGGGGCCTGGCCTGGCTGGTGCTGTGCCGTTTTACCCCGCCCCCGCTGCATGGCTGGCGGCGGCTGGTCCTGTGGGCCTTTGGCGCACGCGTGGAGCGCGGCGCGCGGGTCCATGCCAGTGCCGTGATCTGGCTTCCCGCCAATCTGGAGCTGGGTGAGAATTGCCTGATCGGGCCGCGCGTCCGGCTCTACAACCAGGGGCGCATCAGCATCGGCGCGGGCGTGGTGGTGTCCCAAGGCGCGCACATCTGCGCCAGTTCGCACGATCTGCGCGATCCGCATTTCCAGCTGGTGCTGCGCCCGGTGCGGATCGCGGCGGGATGCTGGATCGCCGCCGAAGCTTTCGTCGGACCCGGCGTGACCATGCACGAACGCGCGGTCCTGGCGGCGCGGGGCGCGCTGTTTGAAAATGCACAGGCCGATACGGTCTATCGCGGCAATCCGGCCACTGCGGTCAAGCCGCGCGGGATGCGGGCGGATTAGCGGCTGGCGCTAAGCTGGGCGCTGCCGCCCTGGTGACTTTCGTTCGCCTGGTAGATCGTTCGCGCGATCGAGGCGATGCGGGCGTCGCGGTTGGGCTTGCCGCCCTGCCCCGTCACATAGATCGCCACGGCATAGGCATGGCCATCGGGAGCCTGGATGATGCCGACGTCGCTGGCCGTATTGTTAAGCGTGCCGGTCTTGTGGGCAATGCGCGCGTCGCTAGGCAGCAGGGCGCGCATCCGGCGCTTGCCAGTCACGCAGCGCTCCATCGTGCCGAGCAGGAAAGCGCGGCTGCGCTGCGAAAGCCACTGGCCTTGGAACAGGCCCGAAAGCAGCTGCGCCATGGCGACCGGGGTCGCGCTGTCGCGCAGGTCAACGGTGCGGGCCGGATCAAACTCGCCATCGTCGCGCACCAGGGTGGCAATGTCGCGGTCGATCCGCATGCCTTCGACACCGGTGGTCTTGATCCAGCGATTGACCGCTGCCGGACCGCCCACCGCGGCCAGCAGGGCATCGGTGGCCGGGTTGCTGGAATTGATCAGCGCCAGTTCGATCAGGCGGCGCGCGGTCAGCATTTCGCCGGGACGGACCGGAGCCTTGCTGCCCGAGAAGCGTGCGGAACCGACCGGGATCATCAGCGGGAACTTGTCGTCCAGGGTCCACTTGCCCTTGTCCACCCCGTCCAGGAAAGTGGAGGCAACGGCGATCTTGCTGGTGGAAGCCATCGGGAACGGCGTGTCGCCCAGAACCGAAACGGTGCGTCCGGTGCCCAGGTCGATCACGGCAACGCCGATCCGGCCATTCGACCCATCAGCCGCATTGTACAGGCGGGCTTCGAAGTCAGAGGCGAAGGAACGCGGCTGGCCATAGGGAACAAAGCGGCGGACAGTGGGCTGATTGGGGCGGACGTCCAGCTTCTTGGTCGTCTGGACCAGGGCCTTGGCCTTGGAATCCGCTGCCGCAACCGGCTTGGCCAGCGGCTTGACCGAAACCTTGGGCAGGGCCTTCTTGACCGAACTGGGCGAGACGAACGCGCGGTCGAATTCCGACTCCAGCGTGGTGTTGGCCTGGGCCGTTCCCAGCGGTGCCAAAAGTGCGCTGGCCAGAACCAGCGAACCCAGCTTCGAGATGAATCCCGTCTTCACGTGTTGCTCGATAGGCCAGACATGCTTTCTGTTTGGCTAACGGGTTCCCACCTTCAAAGCATTGCGCGACGAACTGCACTCTGCGCGCGAGAAGCTGCCTATTTCCTCTCAGGAATGGCGGAAAACTAGCATTAATTGCTTACATGGAAAAAGGCCGGAGGATTTCTCCCCCGGCCCGTTTCGTTTCGCAGACAGCGTGCGGGACTTAGAAGTCCATCCCGCCCATGCCGCCGCCCGGCATGGCCGGCATGGCCGGCTTGTCGTCGGGCTTTTCGCTGATGGCAGCTTCGGTGGTGATCAGCAGACCAGCAACCGAGGCAGCGTCCTGCAGGGCGGTACGGACGACCTTGGTCGGGTCGATCACGCCAGCGGCCTTGAGGTTTTCGTAGGTGTCGGTCGCAGCGTTGAAGCCCTGGTTCTCGTCACCTTCGCGCAGCAGGTTGCCCGAAACGACCGCACCGTCATGGCCGGCGTTTTCGGCGATCTGACGGACCGGAGCCATGATCGCGCGGCGCACGATGTCGATGCCCTTGGTCTGGTCGTCGTTCGCGCCCTTCAGCCCTTCCAGAGCCTTGGTGGCGTAGAGCAGAGCCGTACCGCCGCCGGGGACGATGCCTTCTTCCACCGCAGCGCGGGTGGCGTGCAGCGCGTCGTCAACGCGGTCCTTGCGCTCCTTCACTTCGACTTCGGTCGCACCGCCAACCTTGATCACGGCAACGCCGCCAGCCAGCTTGGCCAGGCGTTCCTGCAGCTTTTCGCGGTCATAGTCGCTGGTGGTGGTTTCGATCTGGGCGCGGATCTGCTCGACCCGGGCCTTGATGTCGTCCGCACCGCCGGCGCCATCGACGATGGTGGTGTTGTCCTTGTCGATCGAGACCTTCTTGGCCTGGCCGAGCATGCCCAGCGTGACCGATTCAAGCTTGATGCCCAGGTCTTCGCTGATCATTTCGCCCTTGGTCAGGATCGCGATGTCCTGCAGCATGGCCTTGCGGCGATCGCCGAAGCCCGGAGCCTTGACCGCAGCAACCTTCAGGCCGCCGCGCAGCTTGTTGACCACCAGGGTGGCCAGGGCTTCGCCTTCGATGTCTTCCGCGATGATCAGCAGCGGACGGCCCGACTGGACCACGGCTTCGAGCACCGGCAGCATCGACTGCAGGTTCGACAGCTTCTTTTCGTGGATCAGGATGTACGGGTTGTCGAGTTCGACCGTCATCTTTTCCGGGTTGGTGATGAAGTAGGGCGACAGGTAGCCGCGATCGAACTGCATGCCTTCGACGACATCGAGTTCGAATTCGAGGCCCTTGGCCTCTTCCACGGTGATCACGCCTTCCTTGCCGACCTTTTCCATGGCTTCGGCGATCTTTTCGCCGACTTCACGGTCGCCATTGGCCGAGATGATGCCGACCTGGGCGATTTCCGACGAACCGGCAACCGGGGTCGAACGGGCCTTGAGGTCTTCGACGACCTTGGCAACGGCCACGTCGATGCCGCGCTTCAGGTCCATCGGGTTCATGCCGGCCGCGACCGAGGTCATGCCTTCGCGCACGATGGCCTGGGCCAGAACCGTGGCAGTGGTGGTGCCGTCACCGGCAGCGTCGTTGGCCTTGCTGGCGACTTCGCGCAGCATCTGGGCGCCCATGTTCTCGAACTTGTCCTTCAGTTCGATTTCCTTGGCGACCGAAACGCCGTCCTTGGTGATGCGCGGAGCGCCGAAGCTCTTGTCGATCACCACGTTGCGGCCCTTGGGGCCCAGGGTAACCTTTACAGCGTTGGCGAGGATGTCGACGCCAGCGAGAATGCGTTCACGCGCGTCGCGGCCGAATTTCACGTCCTTGGCAGCCATTGTTCAGTTCCTTCAGTATTCAGATTGAAAGGGAGGAGGATGTCGCTCAGCCGATGATGCCGAGGATGTCCGATTCCTTCATGATCAGCAGGTCTTCACCGTTGATCTTCACTTCGGTGCCCGACCACTTGCCGAACAGGACCTTGTCACCGGCCTTGACGTCCAGCGGGGTCACCTTGCCGTCTTCGGCCTTGTTGCCGGCGCCCACGGCGACGACTTCGCCTTCGGCGGGCTTTTCCTTGGCGCTATCGGGGATGATGATGCCGCCTGCGGTCTTTTCCTCGGCTTCGACACGGCGAACAAGCACGCGATCGTGCAACGGACGGAAGCTCATGTGGATGTCCTCTCTACATGACAGTTGAAAGCTCTTGGCACTCTCTGCCTGAGAGTGCCAGCGCGGCGCATATGGGTGCGCGTTCATCCCCCGTCAAGGCGAGTCCGGCAGGAAAAATTTCAGAAGGTTGCAGCCGGTAGCAAACCCAGCGATTCCCGGCGCTGCCAGCGGTGATAGAGCAGCGCGGCAACCACCACCAGCCCCACGGCCAGGCCGAACCACACGCCCAGACCCTTCAGCGGCGTGAAGAAGCCCAGCACGACCGAAGTGGCAAAGCCGAACAGCCAGTATCCGGTCAGCGCGAAGATCATCGGCACGCGCGTATCCTGAAGTCCGCGCAGGGCTCCGGCGAGGACCGCCTGGACTCCGTCGAACAGCTGGAAGGCGGCAGCGACCATCAGGAACTGCACCGCATGGCCGACCATCGCGGCATTCTGTGGCGCGGCGGGATCGACGTAGAGTTGCAGCACGAACAGCGGGGCCAGGATCATCAGCGCGGCGGGCAGCGCCATATAGCTGAGCGCGAGGATCAGCGCGGCGCGCCCCGCCCGGCCAATCGCCTCGCGATCGCCCGCGCCATAGAAATAGCCGACCCGGATCGTCGCGGCCTGCCCGATGCCGAAGGGGATCTGGAAGGCGAGCGCGGCCACTTGCAGCGCGACCGTATGTCCGGCCAGTTCCGCCTTGCCGATCAAGCCCATCAGGAAGGCCGCGCTGGAGAACAGCCCGCCCTCGGCCAGGATGATCAGGGCAATCGGCAGGCCGATCCGCACCACATCGGCAAAGCGCGCCCATTCGGGCCGCCACCACCGCCCGAACACGCGGTAGCGCCGCATCCGCTTGTCGCTTACGATCACCAGCGCATAGGCGGCGAGCATCGCCAGCGAGGTAATCACGCTGGAAATCGCCGAGCCATCCAGGCCCAGCGCGGGCGCTCCCAGGTTGCCGAAGACGAAGGCGTAATTGCCCACACCATTGACCACGATGGCCAGCACGGTGATGGCCGTGGCAAAGATCGGACGGCCCAGGGTCGAGACGAAATTGCGCAGCACGCTGGCCATGACATTGGGGATCATGGCCCAGAGCAGGATATCGAGGAACCGGCCCGCCTGGCGCGATACCTCCGCGTCCTGCCCGGTCAGCCGCAGGATCGCCTCGCCCTGGCTGGCCACGATCATGCCGACCACGCCGCAACAGACCGCTAGCCACAGCGCCATGCGCAGGGTGCGGCGCACTTCCCGCACGGCGTGGGCGCGGCGGCCCAGCTCTGCGGCAATCAACGGCGCGCAGGCCCCGGTCAGACCGGAAAAGCACCACATCATCAGGCCGAACAGGGTGGTCGCAAGCGAGGCTGCCGCCAGTGCGGTCTCGCCCAACCGCGCCACGAAGATCACGTCGATCGCATAGATCAGCATCTGCAGCAGATTGGCAGCCGCCAGCGGCGCGGCGAGCAGCAGCGTTTCGCGCATTTCGGTGCGGCGCAGGTCCTGGTTCAAGGCAGTAGCCATAAGCGCGCCGGGATAGGCGGAGGCGGCCCGCGCTCCAAGCGGAATTGCACAGCTACGGAGATTTGCAGAGCGCCTTGCGCCGCGTGCAACGGCTCCTGCGACAAAGGCAACGCCCCTTGCGACAATTGCTCTTCCCGTCGGGCGCGGTTGGAGGCAAGATTGCGGCAAGTTTCACGTTCGGAAGGAACCCACCCGATGCGCCTTATTCCTGTTGCCGCAGCCACTGCCCTAGCCCTCGCGCTGTCCGCCTGCGGCTCCCCGCCCGAGGACAAGGCGGCAGAAGGATCGGCCCCTTCGACCACGGCCGAAGCCAGCCCGGCTGCCACGGTTGCCGATGCCGGTAGCCAGCCTGCCGCTTTCGCCCAATGCGCCGCCTGCCACGCGGTCGAACCGGGCAAGCACGGCATCGGCCCCAGCCTGGCAGGGGTATATGGCACCAAGTCGGGCGAAATTCCGGGCTATGCCTTCTCCGATGCGATGAAGCAGGCAGGCCTGACCTGGGACGATGCCACGCTGGACACCTATCTGACCAACCCGATGAAGGTCGTTCCGGGCACGAAGATGACCTACGCCGGCCTGTCCGATCCAGCCCAGCGCAAGGCGATCATCGAATATCTCAAGACGCTGAAGTAAGTTTAACGTCCCTGTCCGTCACCCCGGCACAGGCCGGGGTCCAGAGCGCACTATCTCGTCAGCCGCACCGTCGTCATCCCGGCGTAGGCCGGGACCCAGTCCTGCAAAAACGTCGTCGCCTTGCGACGGCGTTCTGCTCAAGTGCTGGGCCCCGGCCTTCGCCGGGGTGACGAGACAGCATGCGCCGGGATGACGAGGGCAGCGTTAAAGCCACAAACGAAAAGGGCGGCCCCGCAGGACCGCCCTTTCCTTGTTTCGCGAAATGCGAAGCGAAGCTTACTTGACTTCGACCTTGCCGCCAGCGGCTTCGATCTTGGTCTTGATGTCTTCGGCTTCGGCCTTCGAAACGCCTTCCTTGATCGCCTTCGGAGCCGCTTCGACCAGCGCCTTGGCTTCGGTCAGGCCCAGGTTGGTGATCGCGCGGACTTCCTTGATGACGGCGATCTTGTTGCCGCCGTCCGAGGCCAGGATGACGTCGAATTCGGTCTTTTCTTCTGCAGCAGCAGCTTCACCGCCGCCAGCAGCGGGGGCAGCAACGGCAACAGCGGCAGCAGCCGAAACGCCCCAGGCTTCTTCCAGAGCCTTGGCGAGGTCAGCAGCTTCCAGAACGGTCAGCTTCGAAAGTTCTTCAACGAGCTTGGCGATATCAGCCATGATGTTTCACTCCTAATTGGTGGCCGGAGCGGGAAACCCCTGACTCCGGTAAATCGTACGAAACGTCTTATGCAGCTTCCTTGGCGTAGGCGCCGAAGACGCGGGCCAGCTTGGCCGCCGGAGCGGTCGACAGCTGGGCGATCTTCGTGGCCGGAGCCTGGACCAGCCCGATGAGGGTGGAACGCAGCTGATCCAGCGACGGCATCGAGGCGAGCGCCTTGACACCTTCGGGGGTCAGAACCTGCGTACCCATCGAACCGCCAACGATTTCGATCTTGTCGTTGGCCTTGGCGAACTCGACAACGGCCTTGGCCGCTGCGACCGGATCTTCCGAAGAAGCCAGTGCGGTCGGTCCGGTGAGGAAATCACCGATGCCGACGTAGTCCGTGTCCTGGATGGCAAGCTTGGCAAGACGGTTCTTCGCAACCTTGAAAGTCGCGCCTGCTTCACGAATCTTCGTGCGCAGCTCGGTGGACTGAGCCACGGTGAGCCCCAGGTTGCGGGTGACAACCACCACGCCGGCCTGGCTGAAGACTTCGTTCAGCGATGCGACCGATTCGGCTTTCTGCGAACGATCCATGCCTTACTCCTTCACAAATGACCGCTGGGGAGAGGCTCCCTTCGCGGCCGGCTACGTTTGTCCATGATGCTGATGCACCATGGGCGAGTCCGTGCGATGGGGAAGGAGGGCGCGTGAAACGCCAGGCCAAACCCTGGCAAATGCACGGAGGCAAAAGCGCGGGCCGGAATTTCTCTGTCCCCGTCTAGGCTGCAAATTAAGGGGGAAGCCCCCGGCAGCTGTCTCGGACGGATGAACGGACGCGAACGCCCGGTCAGGGCCGCGCCATTAGCGGTATCGGCGCGAGAGTCAAGATTTGATGGACCGTCATTCGATATACGCGCTTGCCGCAACCCGATCTTAACCATGGCCTGCCATTGCCTGTCACATGACCAAACAAGCTGCACCCGCGCAAACCCGCTGGCTCACTCCCGCCCGTCTCGACCGGATCGAGCAGGTGGCCATCGTCGTCCTCTGGGTGTTTCTTGTGGAACGCGTCTGGACTTCTGCCAACCCGCTCGCCCCGCTGCTGTTGATTGCCGAAACCTCGGTGATGCTTTTCGTACTGATCCGGCGTCCGACCACTGCGATTTCGGTGCGCCCGGGCGACTGGATGCTGGCCATCACCGCAACGGCCGGACCGCTGCTGATCATGCCCGGCCCCAATCCCTGGCCAGCGCTGGCTCCGCTTGGCATCGCGCTGGTCCTGTTCGGGAACCTGTTCCAGGTCTGGGCGAAGCTGTCGCTGCGCCGCAGCTTCGGCATTGCCCCGGCGAACCGCGGGATCAAGATCAGCGGCCCCTATCGCTTTGTCCGGCACCCGATGTACGCGGGCTACCTGGTCACCCATATCGGCATCTTCCTGCTGATGCCGTCGCTGCTGAACCTGGCGATCTATGTCGTTTCCTGGTGGAGCCAGACCCTGCGCCTCCTGGCGGAAGAGCGGCTGCTGGGCCTGGACCCGGCCTATCAGGAATTCTCGAAGAATACCCGCTGGCGGATGATTCCGGGCGTTTTCTGAAGGGTCGTGGCGGGGCGCCGGAATTCATGCCGGATTGACTGGACAGCCCGGCTATTCGCCGATCCGACACCCCAACCGGGTTTGACTCAAGCACCCCCTGCGCCTATAGCCCCTCCCAAGACCGAAGCTTCGAGCAAGCACGGCCCATGCGCGGGGGCCGGGCCAGGAAGGAAGCGGCGGACTTTCCATCTGACGCGACAGGCTGCGGGCCGCTTCCCGAATCGGGGGCGATTGCCATGCGGCCTTTTTGTCGTCCGGTGGATCGCCACACGCCGCGCGTGGCAAGATTCATCGCCGGATTTCCGGCACTTTAGCGAAGAGGCAAGACCCTCCCATGGCCAAGACGGCTTCCACCCCCGCAGCCGCAGCTTTGCGCTCGACTGCCAAGAAGCGCATCCGCAAGATCTTCGGCGACATCCACGAAGTGGTGAAGATGCCGAACCTGATCGAGGTTCAGCGCGAATCGTATGAACAGTTCCTGCGTTCCGATCCTTCGGTCGGTTACGTCTCGGGCCTGGAAAAGACGCTGCGGTCGGTTTTCCCGATCCGCGACTTTGCCGGTACCAGCGAGCTGGACTTCGTTCACTACGAACTGGAAGACCCGAAGTACGACACCACCGAGTGCCGCCAGCGCGGGATCACCTATGCCGCGCCGATGAAGGTCACGCTGCGCCTGATCGTCTTTGAAGTCGACGCCGAAACCGAAACCCGGTCGGTCCTCGATATCAAGGAGCAGGACGTCTACATGGGCGACATGCCGCTCATGACCGAGAACGGCACCTTCATCGTCAACGGCACCGAGCGCGTGATCGTATCGCAGATGCACCGTTCGCCGGGCGTGCTGTTCGACCATGACCGCGGCAAGACCCACTCTTCGGGCAAGTACCTCTTCGCCGCCCGCGTGATCCCCTACCGCGGTTCGTGGCTGGACTTTGAATTCGACGCCAAGGACATCGTCAACGTCCGTATCGACCGCAAGCGCAAGCTGCCGGTCACGGCCCTGCTCCACGCTCTGGGCCTGGATGACGAAGGCATCCTCAACCACTTCTACCAGACCGTGACCTGGAAGCGCGGCGAAGGCGGCTGGCGCCTGCCCTACGTCGCTGAACAGTGGCGCGGCCAGAAGCCGGCGTTCGACATGGTCGACGCCAAGAGCGGCGAAGTGATCTTTGCCGCCGGCACCAAGATCAGCCCGCGCGCCGCCAACAAGGCGGAAAAGGACGGCCTGAGCGAACTGCTGATCCCGACCGAGGAAATCTTCGGCCGCTATTCCGCACGCGACCTGATCGACGAAAGCACCGGCCGCATCTGGATCGAAGCGGGCGACGAAGTCAGCCCGGAAAACCTGGACGCGCTGGACAAGGCCGGGATCGACCAGCTGGAACTGCTGGACATCGACCACATTTCGACCGGTCCGTGGATCCGCAACACCCTGAAGGCTGACAAGGCCCCGGACCGCGACCACGCCCTGGCCGATATCTACCGCGTCATGCGCCCCGGCGAACCGCCGACGCGCGAAACCGCCGAAGCCCTGTTCGAAGGCCTGTTCTTCGATGCGGACCGCTATGACCTGTCGGCCGTGGGCCGCGTCAAGCTGAACATGCGCCTGGGCCTGGACGCCGAAGACACCATCACCACTCTGCGCACCGAGGACATCCTCGCCGTGGTCAAGGAACTGGTGAACCTGAAGGACGGCAAGGGCGAAGTCGACGACATCGACAACCTCGGCAACCGTCGTGTCCGTTCGGTTGGCGAACTGCTGGAAAACCAGTACCGCGTCGGCCTGCTGCGCATGGAACGCGCGGTCAAGGAGCGCATGAGCAGCGTCGACGTGTCAACCGTCATGCCGAACGACCTGATCAACGCCAAGCCGGCCGTGGCTGCGGTGCGTGAATTTTTCGGCTCGTCGCAGCTGTCGCAGTTCATGGACCAGACCAACCCGCTGTCGGAAGTGACCCACAAGCGCCGCGTTTCGGCCCTTGGGCCGGGCGGTCTGACCCGCGAACGCGCCGGCTTCGAAGTCCGCGACGTTCACCCGACCCACTATGGCCGCATCTGCCCGATCGAAACGCCGGAAGGCCCGAACATCGGTCTGATCAACTCGCTGTCGACCTTCGCCCGCGTCAACAAGTACGGCTTCATCGAAACCCCGTACCGCAAGGTCGTGGACGGCAAGGTGACCGGCGAAGTCGTGTACCTGTCGGCCATGGAAGAGCAGAAGCACACCGTTGCCCAGGCATCGGCCGAGCTGAACGCTGACGGTTCGTTCGTCGAAGAACTGGTCTCGGCCCGTGAAAGCGGCGAATTCGTGATGGCTCCGCGCGATCACGTGACGCTGATGGACGTTTCGCCCAAGCAGCTGGTTTCGGTTGCCGCCTCGCTCATTCCGTTCCTGGAAAACGACGACGCCAACCGCGCGCTGATGGGATCGAACATGCAGCGCCAGGCGGTGCCGCTGGTCCGCGCCGAAGCGCCGTTCGTCGGCACCGGCATGGAAGAAACCGTGGCGCGCGATTCCGGCGCGGCGATTGCCGCCCTGCGCGGCGGTATCGTCGACCAGGTCGACGCGACCCGTATCGTGATCCGCGCCAGCGGCGATATCGAACCCGGCCAGTCGGGCGTCGACATCTACCGCCTGCAGAAGTTCGAACGCTCCAACCAGTCGACCTGCATCAACCAGCGCCCGCTGGTGAAGGTGGGCGACGTGGTCCAGGCTGGCGACATCCTGGCTGACGGTCCCTCGACCGAGCTGGGCGAACTGGCCCTGGGCCGCAACGTGCTCGTCGCGTTCATGCCCTGGAACGGCTACAACTACGAAGACTCGATCCTGATCAGCGAACGCATCGTCAAGGACGACGTGTTCACCTCGATCCACATCGAGGAATTCGAAGTCATGGCCCGCGACACCAAGCTTGGGCCGGAAGACATCACCCGCGACATCCCGAACGTCGGCGAGGAAGCCCTGCGCAACCTCGACGAAGCGGGCATCGTCTACATCGGCGCCGAAGTGCATCCGGGCGACATCCTGGTCGGCAAGATCACCCCGAAGGGTGAATCGCCGATGACCCCGGAAGAAAAGCTGCTGCGCGCGATCTTCGGCGAAAAGGCCAGCGACGTGCGCGACACCTCGCTCCGTCTGCCCCCGGGCGTTGCCGGTACGATTGTCGACGTTCGCGTCTTCAACCGTCACGGGATCGAGATCGACGACCGTACCCGCGCGATCCAGAACGAGGAAATCGAACGCCTCGCCAAGGACCGTGAGGACGAGCGTGGCATTCTGAATCGCGCCACCTACAACCGTCTGCGCGACATGCTGATCGGCCAGGTGGCCGCAGCCGCACCGAAGGGCTTCAAGAAGGGCGACACGATCTCGGAAGAGAACCTGTCCGAAGTCGAACGCCACGAATGGTGGAAGTTCGCCGTGGCCGACGACAAGGTCCAGGCTCAGCTCGAAGCGGTCAAGGTCCAGTACGACGCGACCGTCAAGGCGATCCAGGAGAAGTTCGAGGACCGCAAGGAAAAGCTGGAACGCGGCGACGAACTCGCCCCGGGCGTGCTCAAGATGGTCAAGGTTTTCGTCGCGGTGAAGCGCAAGCTGCAGCCGGGCGACAAGATGGCCGGCCGTCACGGCAACAAGGGTATCATCAGCCGCATCCTGCCGTCTGAAGACATGCCCTTCCTGGAAGACGGTACTCCGGTTGACTTCGTGCTCAACCCGCTGGGCGTGCCGAGCCGCATGAACGTCGGCCAGATCTTCGAAACCCACCTGGGCTGGGCCGCGCGCGGCCTGGGCAAGAAGATCGGCGACGCGCTGGATGCCTGGCGCGAAGCCAATCCGAACCCGACCGCGGTCGAGGCTCCGTCGGCGGTCAAGGAAGTGCTGCTCGACATCTACGGCGAAAACTACGCCGCAGAGATCGAGGCGCGCAGCAACGACCAGATCATCGAACTGGCCCAGAACGTCCGCGCAGGCGTGCCGATGGGTTCGCCGGTGTTCGACGGCGCGGTCGAGGCAGACGTTTCCGCCATGCTGCGCAAGGCCGGGCTGGACGAAAGCGGGCAGGTCACCCTGTTCGACGGCCGTACCGGCGAAGCCTTCGACCGCAAGGTGACTGTCGGTTACAAGTACGTGCTCAAGCTGCACCACCTTGTCGACGACAAGATCCACGCCCGCTCGATCGGCCCCTACTCGCTCGTTACCCAGCAGCCGCTGGGCGGCAAGGCGCAGTTCGGTGGCCAGCGCTTCGGGGAAATGGAGGTCTGGGCGCTCCAGGCCTATGGCGCCGCCTATACGCTGCAGGAAATGCTGACGGTGAAGTCGGACGACGTGGTCGGCCGCACCAAGGTCTACGAAGCGATCGTCAAGGGCGACGACACCTTCGAAGCCGGCATTCCGGAAAGCTTCAACGTGCTCGTGAAGGAAATGCGCAGCCTCGGCCTCAACGTCGAGCTGTCCAGCCTGACCGACGAGGACGACGGCGACTTCGCGGAGGCTGCCGAATAGGCATCCCGCCCCCCCACAGGGGGCGACCGTACTCCCCCCTCCCGCTTGCGGGAGGGGCCGGGGGAGGGCCTGTTAGGGCAAGCACCTCCCCAGACTGAACATGCCCTCCCCTAACCCCTCCCGCAGGCGGGAGGGGAACTGGAGTGAAGAAATGAACGACCTGACCAAGTTCACCAACCAGATGGCGAAGCCCGAAACCTTCGACCAGATCCAGATCGGCCTCGCCTCGCCCGAACGCATCCGTTCGTGGTCCTTCGGCGAAATCAAGAAGCCGGAAACGATCAATTACCGCACCTTCAAGCCGGAACGCGACGGCCTGTTCTGCGCCCGCATCTTCGGTCCCGTGAAGGACTACGAATGCCTATGCGGCAAGTACAAGCGCATGAAGTACAAGGGCGTCGTCTGCGAAAAGTGCGGCGTCGAAGTGACCGTGACCAAGGTCCGCCGCGAGCGTATGGGCCACATCGAACTGGCCGCGCCGGTTGCGCATATCTGGTTCCTGAAGTCGCTGCCGAGCCGCATCGGCCTGCTGCTCGACATGCAGCTCAAGCAGCTTGAGCGCATTCTCTACTTCGAAAGCTACGTGGTGATCGAGCCGGGCCTGACCCCGCTTGAAAAGTACCAGCTGCTGACCGAAGACGAACTGTACGAATACCAGGACGAATACGGCGAAGACGCCTTCTCCGCCGGCATTGGGGCCGAAGCCGTCAAGCACATGCTGATGAGCCTCGACCTGGAACAGGAAAAGGTCGACCTGCTGGAAGAACTCGCCACGACCAAGAGCGAGCTCAAGCCCAAGAAGATCATCAAGCGCCTGAAGGTGGTCGAATCGTTCATCGAATCCGGCAACCGCCCGGAATGGATGATCCTCGACGTCGTGCCGGTCATTCCGCCAGAACTGCGCCCGCTGGTGCCGCTGGACGGTGGCCGCTTTGCGACCTCGGACCTCAACGACCTCTACCGCCGCGTCATCAACCGCAACAACCGCCTGAAGCGCCTGATCGAACTGCGCGCGCCGGACATCATCGTCCGCAACGAAAAGCGCATGTTGCAGGAAGCCGTCGACGCCCTGTTCGACAACGGCCGCCGCGGGCGCGTCATCACCGGCGCCAACAAGCGCCCGCTGAAGTCGCTGTCCGACATGCTGAAGGGCAAGCAGGGCCGCTTCCGCCAGAACCTGCTCGGCAAGCGCGTCGACTATTCGGGCCGTTCGGTCATCGTGACCGGTCCGGAACTGAAGCTGCACCAGTGCGGCCTGCCCAAGAAGATGGCGCTCGAACTGTTCAAGCCGTTCATCTACGCGCGGCTTGACGCCAAGGGTCTGTCGATGACCCTGAAGCAGGCGAAGAAGTGGGTCGAAAAGGAACGCAAGGAAGTCTGGGACATCCTGGACGAAGTGATCCGCGAACACCCGGTTCTGCTGAACCGCGCGCCGACGCTGCACCGTCTGGGCATCCAGGCGTTCGAACCGGTCCTGATCGAAGGCAAGGCGATCCAGCTGCACCCGCTGGTCTGCTCGGCCTTCAACGCCGACTTCGACGGTGACCAGATGGCCGTTCACGTGCCGCTTTCGCTGGAAGCCCAGCTGGAAGCCCGCGTGCTGATGATGTCGACCAACAACATCCTCAGCCCTGCCAATGGCAAGCCGATCATCGTGCCGTCGCAGGACATGGTCCTGGGCCTGTACTACCTGTCGATCGACCGTGAGAACGAGCCGGGCCAGGGCATGATGTTCGCCGACATGGCCGAAGTGCACCAGGCACTGGAAGTGGGTGCGGTCACGCTCCACTCCAAGATCATCGCACGCGTGCCGCAGACCGACGAAAACGGTCAGCAGTACCTGAAGCGGTTCGAAACCACGCCGGGCCGCATGCTGATCGGCGAATGCCTGCCCAAGTCGCACACCGTTCCCTTCGACGTGGTCAACAAGGTCCTGACCAAGAAGGAAATCGGTGACGTTATCGACCAGGTCTATCGTCACACCGGCCAGAAGGACACGGTCCTGTTCGCCGACGCGATCATGGCCCTGGGCTTCCGTCACGCGTTCAAGGCCGGCATCTCGTTCGGCAAGGACGACATGATCATTCCGGACAGCAAGGAAGCGCTGGTCGAGGAAACCAAGGCCCTGGTTGCTGACTACGAACAGCAGTACCAGGACGGCCTGATCACCCAGCAGGAAAAGTACAACAAGGTGATCGACGCCTGGAGCCGTTGCGGCGACCAGGTCGCGAACGCCATGATGGACGAGATCAAGGCCAGCCCGGTCGACCCCGAAACGGGCCGTCAGAAGCCGATCAACTCGATCTACATGATGAGCCACTCGGGTGCGCGTGGTTCGCCAACCCAGATGAAGCAGCTGGCCGGGATGCGCGGCCTGATGGCCAAGCCTTCGGGCGAAATCATCGAAACGCCGATCATCTCGAACTTCAAGGAAGGTCTGACCGTTCTTGAATACTTCAACTCCACCCACGGCGCCCGCAAGGGTCTGGCCGACACCGCGCTCAAGACGGCGAACTCGGGTTACCTGACCCGCCGTCTGGTCGACGTGTCGCAGGACTGCGTTGTGGTGGTCGAGGATTGCGGCACCGAACGCGCGCTGGAAATGCGCTCGATCGTGCAGGGCGGTTCCACCATCGCCAGCCTCGC
The DNA here is from genome assembly GCF_050281025.1 of Novosphingobium sp. NPDC080210. Classification (NCBI taxonomy): domain Bacteria; kingdom Pseudomonadati; phylum Pseudomonadota; class Alphaproteobacteria; order Sphingomonadales; family Sphingomonadaceae; genus Novosphingobium; species Novosphingobium sp. NPDC080210. The sequence continues at coordinate 78,041 of NZ_JBNNWL010000002.1, read as the reverse complement.
CGAACGCATCCTGGGCCGCACCCTGGCCGAGGACATCGTCGACAAGGACGGCAATGTCGTTGCGGCCAAGGGCGCACTGCTCGACGAAGCCGCCGTGGCTGCGATCGAAGCGACCGGCGTTCAGGCCGCGCGCATCCGCTCGCCGCTGATCTGCGAGGCCGAACAGGGCGTCTGCGCGACCTGCTATGGCCGCGATCTGGCACGTGGTACGCCGGTCAACATCGGTGAAGCTGTCGGCGTCATCGCCGCTCAGTCGATCGGTGAACCGGGCACTCAGCTGACCATGCGTACGTTCCACATCGGTGGCGCTGCGCAGGTCAACGAACAGTCGCACCTCGAAGCGATCTGCGACGGCACCGTGGTCTATCGCGACATCCCGACCATCACGGACAAGCGTGGTCGCCGCCTCAGCCTTGCTCGCAACGGCGAAATCGTGGTGGTCGACGGCGAAGGGCGCGAGCGCGCCATTCACCGCGTGCCCTATGGTACCCACCTGCTGCACGAAGATGGCGCGATCATCAACGAAGGCGACCGCCTGGCCGAGTGGGACCCCTTCACTCTGCCGGTGATCACCGAAAAGCCGGGTATCGTGAAGTACCAGGACCTGATCGACGGCAAGACGCTGACCGAAGTCACCGACGACGCGACGGGCATGTCCAGCCGCGTGGTGACCGAGAACCGCTCTGCCAGCCGTTCGAAGAAGGAGGACCTGCGTCCTCGCCTGACCCTGCTGGATGACGCCTCGGGCGAAGCCGCGCGCTACATGATGGCGCCGGGCACCACCCTGTCGGTCGAAGACGGCCAGGCGGTCGAAGCTGGCGACATCCTTGCCCGTGCCAGCCGCGAAGCCGCCAAGACCCGCGACATCACCGGCGGTCTGCCGCGCGTTGCCGAACTGTTCGAAGCCCGCAAGCCGAAGGACAATTCGATCATCGCCAAGGTTTCGGGCCGGATCGAATTCGTTCGCGACTACAAGGCCAAGCGCAAGATCGCGATCATCCCGGAAGAGGGTGAGCCGATCGAGTACCTGATCCCGAAGAGCCGCGTGATCGACGTTCAGGAAGGCGACTGGGTCAAGAAGGGTGACAACCTGATCAGCGGTTCGCCCGATCCGCACGACATCCTGGAAGTGCTGGGGGTTGAGGCTCTGGCCGAATACCTCGTCGCCGAAATCCAGGAAGTCTACCGCTTGCAGGGCGTGAAGATCAACGACAAGCACATCGAGGTGATCGTTCGCCAGATGCTGCAGAAGGTTGAAATCACCGACGGTGGCGACACCGTGCTCCTGGCCGGCGAACAGGTCGACCGTGAGGAAATGGACGAGTACAACAGCAAGCTGGCCCCGGGGCAGAAGCCCGCGGAAGGCAAGCCGGTGCTGCTGGGCATCACCAAGGCCTCGCTCCAGACCCGCTCGTTCATCTCTGCCGCATCGTTCCAGGAAACCACCCGCGTGCTGACGCAGGCGGCGGTCGAAGGAAAGCGCGACAGCCTGATCGGCCTGAAGGAAAACGTCATCGTTGGCCGCCTGATCCCGGCGGGCACCGGTGCCGGCATGAACCGCCTGCGCGTTGCCGCAAGCAGCCGCGACGCCGCTCTGCGCGCTTCGTACCGCAAGTTGCAGGAGAGCCTGATCGCTCCCGACAGCGCGGCAGAAGAACATGCCGCCGAACTGGCCCAGGGACCGGAAGCAGCCATCGGTGATGATCCGCTGGCCGTGGTCGAAGGTGAAACCCACGGCACCGACGCCGATGCGGGCGAATACCTGAACCCCGAAGCGGCGGAAGGCGAAGAGTAAACCTCTTCGCCCCACCCGGGCAAGCGAAAGGCCCCGCCGGAGCGATCCGGCGGGGCTTTTTCATTGGGCACTGCACCAACCCTTCGAGACGCCTTTCAGCCTGCGGCTTCAAGGCTCCTCAGGGCGAACGGCAAGGAGGTGATAGCGCTGCGGGGCAAGCTCCTCCCCCACACCGTTCGTGCTGAGGAAGGGCCGAAATCGCAGATTGAGGCCCTGTCTCGAAGCACTGCTGCGAAACGGGCTGGGGCTTTTCTAACTGGACCGCGCGGAATCATGCGCCGCCGCAACAGCACGCGATACGGCCTGCATCATTTCCATCCGCACCGGAATCGGCTGGCGGGTTTCGCCGATCATCACCGCCACGCCGTAAGAGGTTCCGTCCGGCGCAACGAACACCGCCACGTCGTTATAGCCCGTGGCCAGGCCGCGCAGTTCCTGTCCGGTGCCGGTCTTGTGATAGACCTTCCAGCCCGCCGGTACGCCGCCCTTGAGGCGCCGCGGGCCGCTGCGCGAATGGGCCATGATGTCCAGCATGACCTGCGTCGCCGAGGGGGAGAGCAGATCGCCCATGGCCAGCTGGCCCAGCGCCTTGGAAATCCCGGCCGGGGTCGCACCGTCCATCGGATCGGCGACATAGCGGGCGAGCAGTTCCTGGCGATGCTCCAGCGGCAAGCGTTCGCGCGCGTCGTCAAAATTGCGGGCCTGGGCCAGCTCCGGAGTCCATTGCAGTCCGGCAATCGCGCTTTGCAACAGGCGTTCGCCGGGGCCAAAGCGGATGCCCTCAAGCCCGCGCTCCTTGAGCAGGCCCCGCACATGATCGGGTCCGCCCACGGTCCACAGCAGCTTGTCATTGGCCAGGTTGTCCGACAGCGAGAGCGAATTCTGGAGCAGGGTCTGGACCGGCAGGGTCAGCGAACCTTCTTCCAGCAAGCGCCAGCGCATCGGCTGGTTGAAAACCACCAGGTCCTCCGGGCGCAGGGTCAGCGGCTGGTCCAGCCGGACCTTGCCCTGATCGACCGCGTCCATCACGCTCAGCGCGACCCACAGCTTGGATACGCTCTGCTGCGGGAAAAATTCGTCCTGCCGCGCGCCGACCACCCAGTCGCACCCGGCCTGGGTGACGCCGATGCCGACCTTGCCCTGGAACGAGGCGGCAATGCGGTTTATTTCCTGTTGCAGGGCTTCCGGTCGGGGGGCGCAATTGGCTGCCTTGCGCGGCGTCCTGGCCTGGGCCGGCTTTATCGCTGCATCGCTGAGCGCGGCGGACGTCCCTGACAATTTGCCATAGGCCATGCCCATCCCGGCAAGGGCGGCGGTGCCGGCCACGATCATTCCCAGCCGCCGGAGCAGAGGCGAGCGGCGCGGGGCAAGGCTGCTGTTCAGAGTCGCGGGGTCGTCGCGTTTCAGTCGGGTCATCTTGGGTTCGGAGGATATGCCGACCTTGCGCGCAAGCCAACCGGCTGCGCGACAAGGCGTGCAAATCTCCCCAGCAAATGGTTCAACGCGCGGCGTAGGCCATTTGTTCCAGCGCGCCGAAGGTCGCCAAGGCGCCCGGATCGCCAAACGGGGAAAGCTGGCTCATCATGACGCCGCCCACACCGCTTTGCGGATCGATCCAGTAATAGGAATTGAAAATCCCCGCCCAGGCCAGGCTCCCCGGTGCGCGCCCATGCGGCCCTTGCTCCGGATTGATCAGGAAGCCCAGGCCCCAGCCGGTGTGCTGATCGGGGAAGGTGTCATAGGGCTGGGCGAGGTGCGGCATCGAGGTGCCCATGGCGCCGGCGCGCAGCGGTCCGATCTGGTTGCGCGCCATTTCGGCCACGGTCTCCTCGCGCAGCACGCGCTTGCCATCCAGCTCGCCGCCGCGCAGCATGGCGCGGACGAAGCGGGCATAGTCCGGTGCCGTGCCGATCAGGCCGCCCCCGGCGTTGTGATACTCGCCGCCGCCCAGGAACATCGGCTGCACCTTCAGAGCGCCGCTTTCATCCCGCACGTGAACCTGCGCTGCGCCTTCCGGCAGGGCATCGTAAAATCCGGTGCCGGTCATCCCCAGGGGGGCAAAGACATGCTCGGCCATGTAATCGCCCAGCTTTTCGCCGGTCGCCGCCTCAACCGCCAAGCCGGCCCAGTCGATCCCGACTGAATATTCCCAGCGCTCGCCGGGATCGAACATCAGCGGCATCCGGATCGAATCGAGCGAACCGGGCGCGGGCATTCCTACGGCGGAAAAATATTGCAGCACTTCGGGGTGGATGAAGAAATAGCCCAGGCCTGCCGTGTGAGTCAGCAGGTGCCGCAGGGTCACCGGCCGCGCGGCGGGGCGCAGCTGCGGCTTTCCGTCCGCGTCAAACCCGGTCAGCACCTGGGCATTGGCCAGGTCCGGCACCAGATCGCCAATCGGTGCATCCAGGTCCAGCCGTCCCGCCTCTACCAGCTGCATCGCGGCAAGAGTAGCGAGCGCCTTGGTCATCGAAGCGATCTGGAACGGGGTGTCTTCCGCAACCGGGCGGTTGCTTTCGGTATCGGTCACGCCCAGCGCGCTGGAAAAACGCACTCCGTCGCGATCCACGATCATCCCGACGACGCCGGGCAGATTGGCATTTGCAAAAGCCTGTTCGAACATTTTTCCTCTCCTGTTGCGCATTGGCTAACGCGGCTGCAGCGCTTAGGAAAGACAAATGGTCGATACGCTATCCATCACGCTTGCCCAGCTGAACCAGTCCGTCGGCGATATTGCTGGCAATGCCGCCGCCATGCTGGCGGCGCGCGAACGGTCGCGGGCCGCCGGCGCGGACCTGATCGTTTTCCCGGAAATGCAGCTGATCGGCTATCCGCCCGAAGACCTGGTGCTGAAACCGGCGTTGATCGAGCGAGCGGCGGGACAGCTTGAAACGCTGGCCCAGGCCACGGCCGACGGCGGTCCGGCCATGCTGGTCGGCTCGGTCTTCGTCGTTGATGGCAACCTGCACAACGGCGTCGCCCTGCTGGACCAGGGCAAGATCGCGGCGATCCGGCTCAAGCACGAATTGCCGAACTATGGCACCTTCGATGAGATGCGGCTGTTCCAGTCGGGCCCGCTTCCGGAACCCGTGGTGTTTCGCGGGGTGATGATCGGCTTGCCGATCTGCGAGGATATCTGGCACCCGGACGTGTGCCGTCATCTGGCCGAATTCGGCGCCGAACTGCTGCTCTGCGTCAATGGCAGCCCGTACGAGATCGACAAGGATACCTTGCGGATCGACGGCGTGGCCAAGCGCCGCGCAGTCGATAACAATCTGCCGCTGGCCTATGTCAACCGCGTCGGCGGGCAGGACGAACTGGTGTTCGACGGGGCCAGCTTCGTGATCAATGGCGACGGCACCCTGGCAGTCCAGATGAAGGACTGGGAAGAGCAGGAAGTGACCACCCGCTGGACCCGCACCGCCACCGGCTGGCGCTGCGACGCGGGCGAGATTGCGCCGCTGGCCGACCATCCGGAAGACATTTACTGCGCGATGGTCCTGGCCCTGCGCGACTATGTGGACCGCAACCGCTTTCCGGGTGTGGTCCTGGGCCTGTCGGGCGGGATCGATAGCGCGATCTGCGCCGCGATTGCCGCCGATGCCCTGGGCCCGGACCGGGTGTGGTGCGTGATGCTGCCCAGCCGCTATACCAGCCAGCTCAGCCTGGATCTGGCCACCGAATGCGCGCAGATGATCGGCTGTCGCTATGACACGATCCCGATCTCTCCGGCGGTCGAGGCGTTCGACACCATGCTGGCCGGCAGCTTCGCGGGCCGCGCGGTCGACCTGACCGAGGAGAACATCCAGTCGCGCATTCGCGGCGTGACCTTGATGGCCCTGTCCAACAAGTTTGGCCCGATGCTGCTGACCACCGGCAACAAGAGCGAAATGAGCGTCGGCTATGCGACGATCTATGGCGACATGGCGGGCGGCTACAACCCGCTGAAGGACGCCTACAAGATGACCGTCTTTGCGATCAGCGAATGGCGCAACCGGCTCAAGCCGCGCATCGGCCTGGGCCCGGACGGGCCGGTCATGCCCGAAGGGATCATCACCCGCCCGCCCTCCGCCGAACTGCGCCCGGACCAGAAGGACGAGGATTCGCTGCCGCCCTACCCGGTGCTGGACGGCATCCTTCACGGCCTGGTCGAACACGAAAAAAGCGTCGACCAACTGGTCAGCGAAGGGTTTGAGCGGGACACCGTGATCCGGATCGAGCGCCTGCTCTACCTCTCCGAATACAAGCGCCGCCAGGCTCCTCCGGGAGTCAAGCTGGGCACGCGCAATTTCGGGCGCGACCGCCGCTATCCGATCACCAACGCGTTCCGCAGCGCTTAAGCGGCTGTGCGAAGCCGCTTGCGGTGCTAAGGGGCCGGGCATGACGGTTATCACGCGCTTTGCACCCAGCCCGACCGGGCAGCTTCATGTCGGCAATGTCCGCACCGCCCTGCACAATTGGCTGCTGGCCCGCCATGCGGGGGGCCGCTTCATGCTGCGGATCGACGATACCGACGCTGAACGCAGCCGCGAGGACTATGTCGAGGCGATTCGCGCGGACCTGGCCTGGCTGGGCATCGTGCCGGATGGCGAGGAGCGCCAGTCGCTGCGTTTTGACCTCTATGAGCGCGAATTCCAGCGGCTGGTCGCAGCGGGCCGGGTCTATCGCTGCTATGAAACCGCGCAGGAACTGGACCTGAAGCGCAAGGTGCTGCTGGGACGCGGCCTGCCGCCGATCTATGACCGCGCCGCCCTGAACCTGACCGAGGCGGACCATGCGGCCAAGGCCGAATCCGGCGAAAAGCCGCACTGGCGCTTTCTGCTGAACCGCGATGAAGCCATCGACTGGCACGACGGCATTCGCGGGGCCCAGCACTTCGATCCGGCACAGATGTCCGACCCGGTGATCCGCCGCGCCGATGGCTCCTGGCTCTACATGCTGCCCAGCGTGATCGACGACATCGACATGGGCGTGACCGACGTGCTGCGCGGCGAGGACCACGTTTCCAATACGGCAACGCAGATCCAGATGTTCACCGCGCTGGGCGCCCAGCCGCCGCGCTTCGCGCACGAGGCGCTGCTGGTCGGGACCGAGGGCAAGCTGTCCAAGCGGCTTGGTTCGCTTGGCCTATCGACGCTGCGGGATGAGGGGATTGAGCCCGAAGCGCTGATCACCCTGCTGGCGCGCCTTGGCACCTCCGATCCGGTCGATCCCGCACTGGACGTGGACCAGATCGCCGCCACCTTTGACCTCTCCCGCTTTGGCCGCGCTCCGGCCCGGTTTGACGAGGCGGAGCTGCACCGCGTCAACGCCGCGATCGTCCACCGCCTACCTTACGCCCGCGTCGCACACCTCCTGCCGCAGGGCATGGGCGAGCAGGCCTGGGAAGCGATCCGCCCGAACCTGGAACACATCGGCGAAGCGGCGGACTGGTGGCAGGTCGTCACCGGACCGATCACCGCCCCGCCGCAGGAACAGGCCGAACGGGAGTTCCTGGCAGAGGCCGCCGCCGCGCTGGAAACCACAGGCGCGGACTGGGCCGCCCTGACCGCCGCCTTGAAGGAATCCACCGGACGCAAGGGCAAGGCGCTGTTCCTCCCCCTGCGCCAGGCCCTGACCGGCCGCGACCACGGCCCGGACATGTCCGCGCTGCTGCGGTTGATTGGCAAGGACGCAGCCAAGGCGCGACTTGCTGCTGCCGCAGGATAATTTCAAGCAATCACAATCACTGGTTGAAGTTATTCAATTCGGTATTATTCCTTTTAATATCAAGGAATAATGTCGGATCGAGCCATGTGGCAGGATATCAAGGAAGTATACGCTAACGCCTGGAAAGCATTTTTCCTGCTGCCGCTGTTGTTTGTGATCCCGGCGTTTGTCGAATTTGCTCAACACATCGTTGAGATGAATGCGGGCATGTATGAAAGCCGCGCAGCGGCAAAGGCGGCGGCGGACGATCCGATGCGGATGATCTTCGGCTTTGCCAAGGTTCTGTCGCTTTCCCTTCCGACCTATTGGTTCGTTCGTCTTATGGCCTTTCAGGACCGGGCAAAGGCCGCACGCATAGAGGCCCCCGCGTTTGGTCTGTGGCTGGTCCTCATGGCTCTCATGGCCCTGCAAACGGCACTCGCCATGTTCGGGCCGCCGCTTGGCACGCTGCTTGGTTTGAATGGCAAGTTTGCTGCGATCATCGGCCCGGCGCTGAACAGCGTCTGGTCGATTTTCGGACTGTACTTAATCGCCTGGGCCGTTGCCTGGCCTCTCGGTAATCGTGAAATCGGTCCGCTGCACTCGATCAAGCTCATGTCCGGTTCGTTCTGGCGAACGGTCGCCTATCTTCTCGTTTGCGTGCTGCCCTTGATGGCCATGCACTATGCGCTAGGGTATCTGGCCATTGGATTGACCCCGACTTGGCTCGACTGGCCGGTCTTGCTGCTCGATTCGCTGATCGTGGCCTTTCTTGCTTGCGCGACGCCGGGAGCCAGTTTCGTTGCTGCGCGGCATGCCGCCCTCCGAAATGGTGTGTCGCTGTTGCCCGCCTGAAGGACGCCGCGCAGTAATCTTTCGCAGGCGCAGCAAGAAAAGCATTGCCATTGCGCGCAGCCGCCGCTAGGGGCGCGGACCATGTCCAGCCTGACGACCATTACCATTACCACCAAACCGACCGCCTCGGCGGGAACGGTTGTGGCGGTGCGCGGTTAAGGCACCCGGACAACCCGCCCCGCACGAGCAGGCGGGGCACCCTTTACAGGAACAACTGAACCCCGCTGCTCTCCCAATTTGAAGGAGTAGCATCATCATGGTTCATCGTTTCGCCCCCGGACAGCAACTCAACGTCGGCATCGTCGGCGCCACCGGCCTGGTTGGCTCCATGATCCGCGAGATCCTGGCCGAGCGCAATTTCCCGGTCGGCAACCTGCGCCTGTTCGCTTCCGCCCGCTCTGCCGGCAAGGTGGTGGACGGCGTAACCGTCGAAGACGCGGCGACTGCCGACTATTCCGGTCTGGACATCGTGCTGTTCTCGGCAGGCGGATCGACCTCCAAGGCGATTGCCCCGAAGGCGGCGGCAGCCGGAGCCGTGGTGATCGACAATTCGTCGGCCTGGCGCTCGGACCCGGACGTGCCGCTGGTCGTTTCGGAAGTGAACCCGCACGCACTGGCCAATTTGCCCAAGGGCATCGTTGCCAATCCCAACTGCACCACCATGGCCGCCATGCCGGTCCTGCGCCCGCTTCATGACGAAGCCGGACTGAAGCGGCTGGTCGTATCGACTTATCAGGCCGTGTCCGGCGGCGGCCTGGAAGGGATCGACGTGCTGGCGCGCCAGATCGCTCATGTTGGCGACAAGGCGCGTGAACTGGCAACCGGCGGCCATCAGGACCTGCTGCCCCAGGCTGAAAAGTGGGCCGTGCCGATGGCGCACAACGTGGTGCCGCTGAACTATGTCTATGCCGAGGACGGCTATACCGAGGAAGAGATCAAGCTGCGCGACGAAAGCCGCAAGATCCTGGAAATCCCCGGCCTGCCCGTGTCCGGCACCTGCGTGCGCGTACCAGTCTTCACCGGCCATGCCCTGTCGATCAATGCCGAGTTCGAACGCCCGATCAGCGTGGAGCGTGCGCTGGAACTGCTCGGCTCCGCGCCTGGCGTGGTCGTCACCGAAGTTCCCAATCCGCTCGACGCGACGGGCCAGGACCCGGTCTTCGTCGGCCGCGTCCGCAACGATCCCACCGTGGCCCATGGCTTGGCTCTGTTCGTGGTGGGGGACAATCTGCGCAAGGGCGCGGCGCTCAACGCAGTGCAGATCGCCGAAGCGTTGATCAGCTAAGCCCGGTCGCGGAACAGATCGCGGGGCCGCCTGTTTTCCGGACGTGATCAGGAAAACAGCAGTCAGCGGCCCCGTCTATCTGGCCTCGGCGGTCGGAGTCCTCTTCCTGGGGGTCTTCGCCTGGCGGGTCATGGCCGCATATCTGGCGACCGGCGTGGTCCTGATGCTGACCGCGCTGGTTGCGCTGATCGGCCTGGCCCACGGCTGGCACCGCCACTTGCGCAAGCAGCGCCTGCGCGAACCGCCGGATCAGATGAACATTTGAAGCCCGCAAGCGCCTCTGCTTTTGATGGGAATCAAGGACACCGGACACAGCTACATTAGTCCATCCTGATATTTGACTGTCAGGGGGTTCCTGTGTCCAAACTGTTCTTCATCATTCACGCCGTCGTGATGACCACCCTGATGGGCATGGCCGTTACGGCTGTTCTAACCATGGGCCTGCCAGGCTGGAAGCCCTTGGCCCTTGCCGCTGTCTGCGGCTTCATCGTTTCGATCCCGGTCACCTGGATCATTGCAAACAAGATCGAAGCGGCAACGCGGTAAGGAGCGCGAAACCATGCACAAGGATTGGCCAGCCATGGCGGCGGAACTTTCTTCCGCGATCAAGGAAGTCCGCCTGGGCAGCCCGGAGGTGATGAAGCACTTTTCCGCCATGGCCACTGCGGCCACGGCAGGCGGCGCGCTGGACACCAAGACCAAGGAACTGCTGGCAATCGGCATCGCCGTTGCGATCCGCTGCGACGGGTGCATTGCCTTTCATGCCAAGGCCGCCATGCAACACGGCGCCACGCGCGAGGAAATCATGGAGACGATGGGCCTCGCCATCTACATGGGCGCCGGGCCCAGCCTGATGTACGCGGCCCAGGCGGTCGAAGCCTATGACCAGTTTGCCGGACAGGCCAAAGCCTGATCAGGCCGCCGCCACGTCCACCGTCTGATCCTCTGCCGCTTCGAGCAGTTTCTTCTCGACGCCCTTGAGCCGCGAACCGGACTCCACCTTTTCGCCCAGCACGTCCGTGACGTAGAAGGTATCGACCGCGCGCTCGCCATAGGTGGCGATGTGGGCGGAATGGACCATCAGCTTGGCTTCGAACAGGGCGCGGGCGAGGCGGTTGAGCAGGGCCGGACGGTCCCGCGCGTTGACTTCGACCACGGTGAAGCGGTTTGACGCGGCATTGTCGAATTCGACCTGCGGACGCACTTCGAAGGCATCGGCGCGCGGCCGGGCGAGGGGCCGCGCGGCGAGCTGCGGCACCAGCTTGATACGTCCGCCAAGGGCGTCCCCGATCATCGTTTCGATTCGGGCAAGCTGGTCTTCTTCGGAGAAGGGACGACCCAGCGGGTCCTGGACGAGGAAATTGTCGACCGCCATGCCGTTGCGCGCCGTATGGATGCGCGCGTCGATGATGTTCCCGCCCGCCAGGTGGATGCCCCCGGCGATGCGGTAGAACAGGCCTGGATGGTCGGCAGCGATGACGGTGACGAGGGTCGCCCCGCGCGCCGCGTAATATTCGGTCCGCACGTCCAGCGCCTTGCCCTGCGCCGCGTCCAGCTGGCTGAGGTTGCTGGCGATCACATCGTCCGGCTCGGCAATCCAGTAGGCATCGTTGAACTGCTTGGCATAGGTTTCGACCAGGCCCGCCTGGTTGCCCAGGCGTTCGGCCACGGCCTTCTGCTTGGCGGCGATGCGCTCGCTGCGCCCGCGCTGGACGTGGCCCAGCCGAAGGCGCTCTTCAGCGGCTTCGTAGAGTTCGTGGATCAGCTGGCGCTTCCAGCCGTTCCACACGCCGGGACCGACCGCGCGGATATCGACGATGGTCAGCATGGTCAGCAACCGCAGCCGCTCGACCGACTGAACCTGCGTCACAAAGTCGGTAATCGTCTTCCAGTCGGAAAGGTCGCGCTTGAACGCGACCGCGCTCATCAGCAGGTGGGCGCGAACCAGCCATGCCGTCAGCCGCGTTTCCTCCGCGCTCATGCCCAGACGCGGACACAGCTTTTGCGCCACTTCGGCTCCCAGCACCGAATGGTCGCCGCGCCGCCCCTTGGCAATGTCGTGCAGCAGGACCGAGACATAGAGCGCGCGGCGGTTGACCACCTTGTGGACGATCGTTGTCGCCAGCGGATGGTCCGCCTTCATCTCGCCCTTTTCGATCCGGGCCATCAGGCCGATCGCGCGAATGGTGTGCTCGTCCACCGTGTAGTGGTGGTACATGTCGAACTGCATCTGCGCATTGACCCGGCCAAAGTCGGGAATGAAGCGGCCGAACACGCCCGCTTCGTTGAACCAGCGCAGCGCGTTTTCGGGATCGTTGCGGCTGGTGAGCAGTTCCAGGAACAGGGCATTGGCGCGCGGATCGGTGCGTACGCTATCGACCAGCCGCGCATCCTGGACCGCGAGGCGCATGGCATCGGGGTGCAGCTCCAGCCCATGGGCATCGGCCAGCACGAAAATCTCGATCAGGCGCGCGGGGTCTTCGGCAAACCAGGTTTCGCTCGGCACGTTGATCCGCCCGCCGAAGACCGGATAGCCTTTGACCATACGCCGCCGCGCCCGGAACCCGGCGAGCAGGCCCTTGGGCTGCTTCTTGGCGAACTGATCGTCCAGCTGGGCCAGGAACAGGCCGGTCAAGTGGCCCACGCGTTTCGCCTGGAGGAAGAAGTACTGCATGAACCGCTCGACCGCGCTCTTGCCCGGGCGGTCGGCGAACTGCATCCGCGCCGCGACTTCGCGCTGCAAGTCAAAGGTCAGGCGGTCCTCGGCGCGGCGGGTGATCGTGTGGAGATGGCACCGCACGGCCCAGAAGAAATCCTCGGCCTTGCGGAACGCGCGGTATTCCGCCGGGCTGAGCAGGCCGACGCCGACCAGTTCCGACGCATCGCGAACGTGGTGGATATACTTGCCGATCCAGTAGAGCGTGTGCAGGTCGCGCAGCCCGCCCTTGCCCTCCTTCACATTGGGCTCAACGACATAGCGGCTGTCGCCCAGCCGCTTGTGCCGCTCGTTCCGTTCTGCCAGCTTTTCGGTGACGTACTGCCGCTCCGTCCCGGCCACCACTTCGGCCCAGAACCGGCGCTGGGCCTCATCGAACAGGGCCTGGTCGCCCCAGACATAGCGCCCTTCCAGCATGGCGGTGCGGATCGTCAGGTCGCCCTTGGCCATGCGCACGGTTTCATCGAGCGAGCGGCTGGAGTGGCCGACTTTCAGCCCCAGGTCCCAGAGGAAATAAAGCATCGCCTCGATCACCTGCTCGCACCACGGCGTCTGCTTGATCGGAGTGACGAAGGCGATGTCGACGTCGGAATGGGGCGCCATTTCGCCCCGGCCATAGCCGCCCACTGCCATGATCGTCAGCCGCTCGCCGGACGAGCGGTTGGCTGCCGGATAGACATCGCCCACGACATGGTCGTGGATAAGCCGCACCAGCTGGTCGACCAGGAAGGCCTGGGCCTCCGCGCTCATATGTCCGGCAGAGGGCTTTTCGGCCAGGCGCCGCGCAATCTCGGCGCGGCCTGCGGCAAGAGCGCCGCGCAGCAGCTCGACCACCTTGGGCCGCGCCTTGGCCGCCCCTTCGGCTTCGACCAGTTCGGTGATGGCGCCAGCCAGCGCGCGGCGATCGATCACCGCGCGCTGATGGACGATGCGCGAACCGGTTACCCGGCCAGTTTCTGCTCTGCTTCCCACACTGGTAGGTAACGGGCTTTCAGGGTCCGCTTGTCAACCTTTTCAGTGCCCAGGCGCGGCAGGTTTTCCGTTTCCTGCCACAGCCGCACCGGCACCTTGAACGGGGCGATGTGCTGAAGCAGGAATTCCTTGAGCTGTTCCTCGCTCAGGCTGCGGCCTTCCTTGACCACGAAGACCGCTGCGGGCTGCTCGCCAAAGCGCTCATCCGGCAGGCCGAACACGCTGGCTTCGGCCACGTCGGGATGGGCATAGATCGCCTCTTCCACTTCGATGCAGGCAATGTTCTCGCCGCCGCGAATGATGATCTCTTTCTTGCGGTCAACGATAAACAGGTACTGGTCCTCGTCCAGATAGCCGAGGTCGCCGGTGCGGAACCAGCCGTCGGCCGTGATGGCCGCAGCGGTCGCTTCGGGGTTTTCCCAATAGCCGCCGAAATTGACGATGGAGCGGAAGGCCACTTCGCCGGTCGTGTTGGCGGGCAGGACTTTTCCGGCGTCATCCAGGATGCCGATCTCGATCAGCGGCTTGGTCGCCGTACCGGTGGAGCCGGGCTTGTTGAGGTAGTTCTCGTTCAGGTTGCCGCAGCCCGCGCCGTTGGTTTCGGTCAGGCCATAGCCGAGCAGCGGGAAGGCGTGGGGCAGGGCATCCTTGATCCGGCGGACATGGTCCACCGGGCGCGGCGCACCGCCCGCCGCGAACGAGGTGCAGCTGGACAGGTCGTACTTGTCGCGGTTCGGATGCGTGGCGATTTCAAAGCTCATCAGCGGAACGCCGACGAAATAGGTCACCTTCTCCCGCTCGATCAGCCGCATCGCCTCTTCCGCGTCCCAGCGCGGCATCAGCACCAGCTTCCGCCCGATGACGAAGGATTGCAGGAACACTGGCACTTCGCCGGTCACGTGGAACAGCGGCACGTTGACCAGGGTGCAGGGCTGGATCGAGGGCGCCTCACCCTTTTCGGTCAGCATGGTCAGGATCGTCAGCGTCTGCGCGACATAGGAGAACACCGCCTGGGTCACCGCGCGATGATCGGACCAGGCCCCCTTGGACAGGCCGGTCGAGCCGGAAGTGTAAAGGATCGTCGCCAGGTCGTCGCCAGTCAGCGCGGGCAGCGGCGTGCCCGCTCCGCCGCCATTGCCCAGGACATTAGCCAGGCCCTGTTCCCAGGCGCAGTCATGCTGGAACAGGATCACCTTCGTATCGACGTCAAGCTGGGCAATCCGGTCGGCACGCTGCTGGTCCGCCAGGACAATGGTGCAGCCGGTCAGTTCGATCCCGGCGGCCATTTCCTCGCCGCTCCACCAGCCGTTGAGCAGGCAGACGCAGCCGCCCGCCATCAAGGTTGCCATGTAGGCGACGATCCAGTTGGTCGAATTGCGCGCGGCAATCCCGATCCGGTCGCCCTTTTGCACGCCATGTCCGGCGACCAGCGCGCCCGCCACGGCGCGCGCCGCGGCATAGGTCTGGGCAAAGGTCATGCGGATTTCGCCGTCGACCAGAAATTCCTTGTCGCCGTGCTGGGCGCAGAACATTTCGAACAGCACCGGCAGGCTGGACGGCGCGTTCTTCAGCATCGGCAACTGGCGGCCATAGCGTTCGAAGGGAACCGTCTCCAGCATGGCGCCGGGGGCGGTCAGGCGGGCAACAACATCATCAAGCGCATTGTCGAGTTCGGTGCGCATGCGGCATCCTTCTTGTCTTTATGCCCCAGGACAGCCGCGCCCCTTCTCGCGCCTGTCCCGAAAACTCTCCATGGGTCTGCCGGGGTTTGTTTCCCGGCTGGCTCTGTGCCACAAGCAGCGCCGAAGCGCCCGCCGGGCCAGAGAATGTCTAAGGGGTTGAGCACTTGCTGTCACTATCGCTTGCAACGCTGGCCGCAGCCGCAGGAAACGCGCCGATCCACTTCAACGATCTGGGACTTAGCCCCAATCTCTTCACCATCGGCAGCTTTGCCCTGCGCTGGTACAGCCTGGCCTATCTGGCCGGGATCCTGCTGGCCTATTGGCACACGTCCAAGGCGGTGAAGGCACCCGGCGCGCCGCTGGCGCAGCGCCATGTCGATGACCTGTTCTTCTACTGCACCCTGGGCGTGATCCTGGGCGGACGTCTGGGCTATGCCACGTTCTACACCGGCGGAGACACCGGCATTCCAAGCCTGTGGGCGCATCCCGGAGAGCTGATCAAGCTGTGGAACGGCGGGATGAGCTTCCATGGCGGCCTGATCGGCGTGACGATAGCCATTGCGTGGGTATGCTGGCGGAACAAACTGTCGTTCCTGCGAGTGACCGATTACATCGCCGTGGCCGTGCCCTTCGGGATGCTGTTCGGCCGCATGGCCAATTTCGTGAATGGCGAGCTGTGGGGCCGCGTGGCCGGGCCGGACGTGCCCTGGGCCATCATCTTCCCCGGCGCGGGCGAACTGCCGCGCCACCCCAGCCAGCTTTACGAAGCGCTGCTGGAAGGGTTACTGCTGGCGATCATCCTGATCCCGCTGTTCTGGAAAACCCGGGCCCGGTGGCGTCCCGGCCTGCTGGCGGGCCTGTTCACCATGGGGATCGGCCTGGGCCGCTTCGTGGTCGAATTCTTCCGCGAGCCGGACGAGCAGCTTCAGGAGTTCGCGCGCCAGACCGGGCTGTCGATGGGCCAGTGGCTGACCATTCCGCTGATCGTGATCGGCCTGTTCTTCGTGGTCCGCGCCCTGATCCGCCCTGAACTGAACAGCACGGCCCGCGCTCCGCAATGAGCGACCAGACAGCGCCGGAATCCCTGGCGGCGGTATTCCGGCGGCTGATTGCCAATACGGGGCCAATCAGCCTGATGCACTACATGGGCGAGGCGAACGCGCGCTACTACGCCTCGCGCGATCCCCTGGGCAGCGGGGGCGACTTCATCACCGCGCCGGAAATCAGCCAGATGTTCGGCGAACTGATCGGCCTGTGGCTGGCCGATATGTGGATCAACGCGGGGCGGCCGCAGCCGGTTCACTATGTCGAACTCGGCCCCGGTCGCGGCACGCTGGCCAGTGACGCGCTGCGCGTGGCAAAACGCTTTGGGCTGGAGCCGGAAGTCCACCTGGTCGAAACTTCGCCCGAACTGAAGCATCTGCAACTGGCCAACCTGCCGCAGGCGCGCTGGCACCATGACCTGTCCACCGTGCCCGGTCGCTGCCCGATCCTGCTGGTCGCCAACGAATTCCTTGATGCGCTGCCGGTGCGGCAATTGGTCAAGACGGCAGAGGGCTGGCGCGAACGCATGGTCGTACCCGAAGGGGAGCGGTTCATCTGCATCGCCGGCAGCCAGCCGATGGATGCCGCCGTGCCCGAGGCGCGGCGCGCCGCTGAACCCGGCACGATCATCGAAACCTGCCCCGGCGCGGCGGCTGTGGTCTATGAAGTGGCGGGCCGACTGGTCCAGCAGGGCGGCGCGGCGCTGTTCATCGATTACGGCCACGACAGCGTGCAGAACGGGTCCACCTTGCAGGCGGTTCGCGCTCACCAGAAGGTCGATCCCTTCATCAACCCCGGCGAGGCGGACCTGACCGCCCTGGTCGATTTCGCCACCCTCGCGCCCGTCGCCGAATCGCGGGGCTGCCGCTGGCTGGGGACCGTTGAACAGGGCGCGTGGTTGCAGGCGCTGGGCATAGATGCCCGCGCCAGGGCCCTGGCCGAGGCTGCGCCTGACCAGGCCGAGGCCATCGAAAGTGCCCGGAATCGACTGGTTGCCGAGGACGAGATGGGCAGCCTGTTCAAGGTGATGGGTCTGGCCGCGCCCGGCTGGCCGCGCGGGGTTGGTTTCTAGGCGCGACGGGTTGAGCCTTTCGCCGGTTGCACCGCCCGGCGCGATCGGTCACCCTCCGACAGTGAGCGACACGCTACTCCAGATCCTGCAATGGTACGGCGCAGCAGCCAGCGTGATCGCGGCGGCGCTGGTCGCGCTTGATCTGGGCCGACGCGTGACCGGATGGGCCTTCGTCCTGTTCGTCACGGCCTCCATCGCCTTGATCCTCTGGGGATTTGGCCAGCGCGATGCCGAAGGGATCGGCGTGCAGAACGTCATCATGCTCGGGATCAATCTGCTCGGCGTCTATCGCTACCTGATCCGCAAACGCGCGCCCTGAACAAGTCCCGGCGCCCATTCCCGATTGGCCAGCTTTTCAGCTATTGAAAATTCAGGCTATGAAGGGGTTCGGCTGATGCCAAAAGGCACGCCGACAAGGGGAGAACGGGGAATGCTGGGAACAGGTCGGTCGCCTTCCCTGATGTCGCGTCTGGTGCGCTGGATCATCCTGCTGATTTACCGGGCCAAGGGCTGGAAGCTGGAAGGTGCTTTGCCCGATGCGCGCAAGTTCGTGATCGCTGGCGCGCCGCACACGTCCAACTGGGACTTCGTGTTCTTTACCGGCGCGACCCATGAAATGGGGATCAAGCCCAGCTTCATGGGCAAGCACACGCTGTTCCGCTGGCCGATGAAGCGCTTCATGGAAGACATGGGGGGCATCCCGGTCGACCGGCGCAGCCGTGCCAACTATGTCGAGCAGGTCGCCGCCGAATTCGCGCGGCGCGACGAACTGGCCCTGGTTGTCGCCGCCGAAGGTTCGCGCACCACGGATGGAACCTGGAAGTCCGGCTTCTACCACATTGCCCAGGCGGCGGGCGTGCCGATTGTCCCGACCTGGGTGTGCAACGCGACCATGCGGCTGGGCTTTGGCCCGGCGCTGTGGCCCAGTGGGGACTACGCCGCCGACCTGGCCAAGATCGCGGCCTACTTGCGCTCGGTCCTGCCGGACGAGAGCCGCTTCAAGGCGCTGGAGGCCCAGGCCGCCGCATTGCTGAAGGACCGTAAACATGCTGCTTGATGCCTTGCTGCTGAATGCCGCCATCCTGCTTGCCGCCGTCCTGGCGCTGTGGGCCATTTCGGTACGGATCAACGACGTGTCGTTCATCGATTCCTTCTGGGGCGCGGGCATGGCGATGCTCGCCGTGGTCAGCTGGCTTCAGCTGGGGCCGGGCGCGGGACCGCTGACGACGCTGATCATGGCGATGACCGCCGCCTTGGGCTTTCGCCTGGGCATCTATCTGCTGCGGCGCTGGCGGCGCGAGGGCGAGGACCAGCGCTATGCCCGCATCCTCAAAAAGGACCGGGAGGCAGGGCGCTTTGCCTTTGCCGCGCTGACCAAGATCTGGCTGGGCCAGGCGGTCCTGCTGTTCCTGGTTTCCAGCCCGGCGCAAGTGGGCATCCTCGCCAGCAACGCGGGATCGGGTCCGCTACCGCCTGTGGCTCTGGCCGGACTGGCCCTTTACCTGCTGGGCGTGTTTTTTGAATGGACGGGGGACTGGCAGCTTGCCCGGTTTAAGGCCGATCCGGCGAATGAGGGCAAGATCCTTGATACCGGCCTCTGGCGCTATACCCGCCATCCCAACTACTTCGGCGATTGCGCCGCCTGGTGGGGCATCTGGCTGTGCTGTGCGGGGGTCGGCTGGAACTATGCGCTCTATACCCTGCCGGGGCCGCTGTTCCTGACCTTTACCCTGACCAAGTGGTCGGGCGCGGCGCTGCTGGAAGCAGGGATGAAGAAGAAGCGCGGAGACAAGTACGCCGACTATATCGCGCGCACCTCCCCCTTCATTCCCTGGCCGCCCAAGCGCGCCGCCTAGGGCGCTTCTCGGACCCGTTCCTCGCTTGGTACGGCGCGCGGCGTGGTGCCTTTCAGCCAGGCCTCCAGCGCTTCAAGGTCGCTTACCCCGATCTGCGCGGTACGCTGCGCGGTAAAGATTGTGAAGGCATCGCCGCCTTGGGCGAGGAACGAATTGGTCGTGACGCGGACCATGCCGTTCGGATCGACCGGCTGGCCGTTCAGCATCATCGACACGATCCGCTGCCCCACGGGCCGCGACTTGTCGACCACATAGCTGAACCCAGCCGAGGGGATCAGCGCCTGTTCCGGACCGTTCGCGTCAAAGCCCTGCTCCAGCACGGCCTTCAGTTCCGCGCCCGTCATGCTCTGCGTGACCAGCGTGTTGTTGAACGGCTGGACGGCATAGATGTCGCCAAAGGTCAGCGCCCCGCCTGTACCCGGCGTTAGCGGCGCACGCACGCCGAACGGGTTCATGAAGGCGATCTGCGCCCCGGCGCTGCGGGTCGCTGCCAATTGCGCATCGGCAATCAGCATGGCCAAGTTGCGGGCCGAAGCCGGTGCGGCCAGCAGGCCAGCGCTGCGCGAAGAGAACGCCTTGGCCGCATCGGTATAGGTCTTCACATAGGCGGCAACATCGGCGCGCGGGGCAAAGACCGGGATCACGGCCGAATTGCTCACCGCGCCGCGCCCGCCGGTATAGGGCAGTGACTGCACCGCAACCTGGCGCGCGCGCTTGGCGACGACGCGGCCTGCCTTGGGATCGATTTCCAACGTGATGTCGGTCAACATCATCCCGCTCTTTTCCGCGCTGGTCAGCAGGAACGGCTTGCCCGGATTGAGCTGGCCGTATTCGCAAATGTAAGAGCGATGGGTGTGGCCTGAAACGACCACGTCGACCAACGGGTCGAGCCGGTCCAGGATCGGGCGGATCTCTCCGGTAAAGCCGGCGCAAGTGTCCGGCAGGCCGCCCTCGCCCTGCTGTCCGCCCTGGTGGATCAGGACGACGATGGCATCGACGCCTTCCCGTTTCAGTTCCGACACCAGCGCGTTGATCGAGTCCGCTTCGTCCTCAAAGCGCAGGCCCTTGATCCCGCCGGGCGAGACGAGGCTGGGGGTCTCCTTCAGTGTCAGGCCGATTACACCGACTTCCACCTTGCGCGCGCCCGATCCAAAGGTGCGGATCATGTAGGGGGGGAACAGGGTCTTGCCGCTTTCGGTGACCGTGCTGGCCGAAAGGAAGCGGAACTGCGCGCCCTTGAACGGCTCAACTGCGCAGGGCTGGCGCGGCGTATGCTGGGCGCAGCCGCCATTCTGCATCCGCAGCAGCTCTTCCCGGCCGCGATCGAATTCGTGATTGCCGACCGCGTTGAAATCCAGCCCTATCCGGTTCGCCACGCCAATCGCCGGCTCGTCGAGATAGATCGACGAGGCGAGCTGCGAGGCACTGATCAGGTCGCCCGCCGATACGGTCAGGCTGTGGGCATATCGGGCGCGGGTGGCGTCGATTGCAGAGGCGAGGAAGGCGCCGCCGCCAGCCGGAACCTGTACCGTGCCGCCCTTTCCGTCCGCCACCGTCAGCGAAAGGCGCGGCGGTTCCAGCGCGCCGTGGAAGTCATTGATTGCCAGAATGCCGACCGTCACCAGCCCTTCCGCATGGGCAGCAGACTGGACCCCGCCCGTCTGTGCACAGGCGGCGAGCAGCGGCAGCAGCGCGAGAGTGGCAAGTCGGGCGAATCGTGCAGGGCGAAGCGGCTCGTGAATCATGGCCGACACCTAGCCGATGGGCAGGGCGCTGCAAGTGGGGCGTATTATTATGACAATACGGTTTCTTGAAAAAATCGGCATTGCATTTATATGGGCGGCAATAACGATTGGGAGTGTCATATGGCCCGGCCGCAGACCGATCTCGATGCTGGACGCGAGCGTCTGGTGGACCTGGCGATTGCCCTGATCGAAGAGCGTGGCAGCAGCGCCATGACCATTGCCGAAATCGCTGCCCGCGCGAACATGTCTCCGGCCAGTCTCTATCGCTATTTCGACAGCAAGGAGGCCTTGATCGAGGCCGTGGCGGAGCGCTGGTTCCAGCCCAAGGTGGACATCATGGAAGAGGTGGTAAGCAGCGACTTGCCGCCACGCCGCAAGATGTTCGAATTCTTCGCCCGCCGCTTCGCCCTGATGAAGGCCGAGTGGGAGGCCGATCCGGTTGCCTTCTCTACCTATATCGAGATCGGGCGTGAGAATTTCGATCTGATCCGGTCCTACGTGGACCTGGGCGATCATTACCTGGCCGAGATCATTGGCGAGGCCATGGCAGATGGATATTTCGCAGGCCTGTCGGTCGACGAAGCGCTCAGCCTGATCAACCAGATGGTCAGCGTCTATGCGAACATCAGCGCGATGGAACAGGTCATGCACCGCCTCACCACGGACAAGCTGGCGCGCATCATCGATGCCGTGTTCGATGGACTTTCCGCGACAGACCGGGGCGCCAAGGCGGTCAGCGGCCTCAGAGCAGCTTAGAAATAAGGCGGACTGGCTCGCGGCACTGGCGTAAGTGACTGCGAATCATTACTAACACAAGTGTGAACAAGCCTGTCCCGCACCACTTCCCGATTCCTGTCGATCCTGCCGACATTGATTTCATGGGCCACGTCAACAACGCCTCGTACCTGAAATGGGTGCAGGAAGCGGTGATCGACCATTGGCGCAGCCTGGCTCCGGCGGAAGCCGTCGCCGCGCACCTGTGGGTCGCCCTGAAGCACGAGATTACCTATCGCCGCCCGACCTTCCTGGGCGACGAGGTGATTGCCAAGGTCCTGCTGGAAAAGGTCCAGGGCGCGCGGGCCTTTTATGAAACGGTGATCCTGCGCGGCGAGGAAGTCCTGGCCGAGGTCAAGTCCAGCTGGTGCTGCATCGACGCCGAAACCCTGCGCCCCGCACGACTGGCGCGCGAGGTGGTGGCCCGATTCTTTCCGGAAACGGTTCAGGCCTAACCGCTCCACTCCCCCGTTCGTCCTGAGGAAGCGCCGAAGCTGCAAGCTGAGGGGCTGTCTCGAAGGAGAGCATGCAAATGCAGTGGTTCGAGACGGGCCTTCGATCTGCGATCTCAGGCCCTCCTCACCACGAACGGCCTGAGGGGCACTCCACTTCTGCCAATCGGGATCAAACGTCCAGGTTAGCCACGTTCAGCGCATTTTCCTGGATGAAGTCGCGGCGCGGTTCGACCACGTCGCCCATCAGGCGGGTGAAGATTTCGTCCGTCACGTCGGCGTCTTCCACCTTGACCTGAAGCAGCGAGCGGACTTCCGGGTCCAGCGTGGTTTCCCACAGCTGCTCCGCGTTCATTTCGCCCAGTCCCTTGTAGCGCTGGATCGACAGGCCCTTGCGGCCTGCGGCCAGAACGGCCTCAAGCAGCGCGGTCGGGCCGCCAATCGCACCGTCGGCGGAAAGGCGGACGGGCGCGGCTTCGACCTCTGCATCGTCTGCAGAACCTTCGGTTTCCACCGGCTCTTCGACGGCGGCGGAGGCGCGGACCAGGCGCGCGCTGCCGGCATAGGCATCGGCCTGTTCAGCGGCGAGGCGGGCCAACTTGCGCGCTTCGGCGCTGGTCAGGAACCCGGCTTCGATCCGGCGCACGTCGGTCACGCCGCGCCACACGCGGTCAAACCGGATCGTGGCGTCTTCCTCGATCATCACGCTCCAGCGTGCTTCGGGATCGCTCAGACCCAAGCGCTGGGCGGCAACTTGCAGTGCGGCGAGAAGATCGTCGTGGCTGAGCCCGCTTTCCAGCGCCCCGGCCAGGGCCATCGCCTCGACCACGGCGGGGTCATAGCGGCGGGGAACGAAGCCCATCAGCGAGCGCATCCGCATCGCGTGTTCGACCAGTGCTTCGAGATCCTGCCCGCTGCGCGCGCCGCTGGCGGTTTCCAGCACGCGGCCCGCCAGACCGGCTTCGACCAGGTAACGGTCCAGCGCGGCATTGTCCTTGAGGTAGACTTCGCTGCGGCCCTTGCTCACCTTGTAAAGCGGCGGCTGGGCAATGAAGAGGTGCCCGGCCTTGACGATTTCCGGCATCTGGCGGTGGAAGAAGGTGAGCAGCAGGGTGCGGATATGCGCGCCGTCGACGTCGGCGTCGGTCATGATCACGATCTTGTGATAGCGCAGCTTGTCCAGGTTGAACTCGTCGCGCAGGCCGGTGCCCATTGCCTGGATCAGCGTGCCGACTTCCTTGGACGAGATGATCCGGTCAAACCGGGCGCGTTCCACGTTCAGGATCTTGCCGCGCAGGGGCAGGATCGCCTGGGTGGTGCGATCGCGGCCCTGCTTGGCCGAGCCGCCTGCGGAATCGCCCTCGACCAGGAACAGTTCGCACTTGCTGGGATCGCGCTCCTGGCAATCGGCCAGCTTGCCCGGCAGGCTGGCAATGTCCATCGCGCCCTTGCGGCGGGTCAGTTCGCGAGCGCGGCGCGCGGCTTCGCGGGCAGCGGCAGCGTCGATGATCTTGCCGACCACGGCCTTGGCATTGGCGGGATTCTCTTCCAGCCATTCGGTCATCTTGTCCGCCATCAGGCTTTCCAGCGGCTGACGCACTTCGGACGAGACCAGCTTGTCCTTGGTCTGCGACGAGAACTTGGGATCAGGCAGCTTGACCGAGACGATGGCGGTCAGCCCTTCGCGCATGTCCTCGCCCGTCAGGTTGACCTTTTCCTTTTTCAGCAGGCCGGACTTTTCGGCATAGCTGTTGAGCGTGCGGGTCAGCGCCGCGCGGAAGGCCGCCAGGTGCGTACCGCCATCGCGCTGCGGGATGTTGTTGGTGAAGCACAGGACGTTTTCGTAGTAGGAATCGTTCCATTCCAGCGCCACGTCGATGCCGATCCCGTCGCGTTCGGAACTGATCGCGATCGGATCGGGCAGCAGGGCCTGCTTGTTGCGGTCCAGCCACTTCACGAAAGCCGCGATGCCGCCTTCGTAGTAGAGGTCGTGTTCCTTGATCTCCTCGCCCCGCTTGTCGCGCAGCAGGATCCGCACGCCGGAATTGAGGAAGGCCAGCTCGCGGTAGCGGTGCTCAAGCTTGTCGAAATCGAATTCGGTGACGTTCTTGAACGTGTCGGTGCTGGCCAGGAAGGTCACGCGGGTGCCCTTCTTGCCTTCCGGTGCCGGTCCGACCACGCGCAGCGATTCGACCGCGTCACCGTGGGCGAACTTCATCCAGTGTTCCTGCCCATCGCGCCAGATGGTCAGCTCCAGCCATTCCGACAGGGCGTTGACCACCGAGACGCCGACCCCGTGCAGGCCGCCCGAAACCTTGTAGGCATTGTCGTCCGAGGTGTTTTCGAACTTACCCCCGGCGTGCAGCTGGGTCATGATTACTTCGGCGGCGGAAACGCCTTCTTCCGGGTGAATTCCGGTGGGAATCCCGCGCCCGTTGTCCTCCACCGAGACCGAGCCATCGGCGTTGAGTTCGATCAGCACCAGGTCGCAATGACCCGCAAGTGCCTCGTCAATCGCGTTGTCGGACACTTCGAACACCATGTGGTGCAGGCCCGAACCGTCGTCGGTATCGCCGATGTACATGCCGGGGCGTTTGCGCACGGCGTCCAGTCCCTTGAGGACCTTGATCGATTCCGCGCCATAGGCGTTCTGGTTGGGCTGGTTTTCAGGTGTTTCGGACATGGCCAGCATATAGGCACACGGGCGCGTTTTCGGAACCCTTTTCGCCCCCTTCCATCCACAGGGAATTCCTGCTTCATTGGGGCCGACAAGTCAGGGAGTCCCATCTATGAAAATGCTTGCCAGCCTGGCGCTGGGCGTGTCGCTTATCGCCAGCGCCGCTGTCGCCCAAACCGCCGCGCCCCGCGCCGACCAGACCGAATTCCGCGCGCTTTACAAGGAACTCGTTGAAACCAATACCACCCTTTCCGCCGGCAGCTGCACCCTGGCGGCAGAGCGCATGGCCGCGCGGCTGAAGGCGGCAGGCGTGCCGGACAGCCAGCTGACCCTGTTCGCCGTGCCGGAATTCCCGAAGGAAGGCGGCCTGGTCGTGGTCTATCCGGGCACGTCTAAGTCGCTCAAGCCGATGTTGCTGCTGGCCCACCTCGACGTGGTGGAAGCAAAGCGTTCGGACTGGGTCCGCGATCCGTTCACCCTGATCGAGGAGGACGGTTACCTCTATGCGCGCGGCACGGTGGACGACAAGGCGCAAGCCGCGATCTACACCGATACGCTGATCCGCTTTGCCAAGGCTGGCTACAAGCCCAAGCGGACGATCAAGCTGGCGCTGACCTGCGGCGAGGAAACCAGCGGCGCCTTCAACGGCGCGGAATGGCTGGCCAAGAACAAGCGCGAGCTGATCGACGCCGAATTCGCCCTCAACGAAGGGGGCGGTGGCCGCTCCGACGGCAAGGGCAACCTGCTGGTCCAGTCGATCCAGGTCGGCGAAAAGGCCTACCAGGACTTTACCCTGACCGCCACGAACCCCGGCGGCCATTCATCGCAGCCGGTCCGCGAGAACGCGATCTATGCGATGGCCGACGCCGTGGCCAAGATCCGCGACTATGAATTCCCGCTGGAATTCAACGACACGACCAAGGCTTTCTTCGCCAAGGCCGGAGCCATGCGCAAGGATGAAACCGGCAAGGCCATGGCCGCGCTTTCGGCCAATCCGGCGGACGGCGCCGCCGAAGCCGTGGTGAACAAGGACAAGATGCTGCACTCCATGCTGCGCACCACTTGCGTCGCCACGCTGATCGACGGTGGCCATGCCCTGAATGCCCTGCCGCAGAACGTGACGGCCAATATCAACTGCCGCATGTTCCCCGGCCGCACGGCTGAGGAGACCCGCGCGGCCCTGGCCAAGGCCATCGGCAATCCCGGCGTGAAGATCGAGGAGCGGGTGAAGGACAAGCCGATTGCCAAGGCTCCGCCGCTTGACCCCAAGATCGTCGGCCCGATGGAAAAGCTGGCAGCAAAGCACTTCCCCGGCATCCCGGTCATTCCGTCGATGTCCACGGGCGCGACCGACGCGGTCTATCTGGGTGCAACCGGCATCCCGACCTATGGCGTGCCCGGTCCCTGGACCGATCCCGACGGCAACGGCACCCACGGCCTGAACGAACGGATCGAGATCCGCTCGCTTTATGCCGGACGCGATTACCTCTACGATCTGGTGAAGGTGCTCAGCAGCAAGTAAGCCGGCTGCTGGACACAGAAAGGGCCGCGAAGCAAGCGCTTCGCGGCCCTTTGCTGCTTTGGGAGTGTGCCGACCCGGTCCAGCTCAGGCGAGCGTGGCGGTGAACATCAGGCCGCTGAAAGAAGCGGCTGCGATGATCGGCAGCACGACGGATGCGATGCTGCGCATGGGATTTCCTCCTGTTGCATTGGCGAACTCAGTTCGCACTTGCAACATAAGCAAACTGGTAGAGATTACCAGTGCAAACAGGGTCACACCCGTTGCAGAATATGCAACTCTGGCAATTTCCTTATCGATGGACGGTTCCGCACCAGCCCGGACTGGACAGGAAGAACCAGTTGCGCAAAGCAACGGGAAACGAATCCATAAATCGAGAGGTATGACCGATGGCCAGCGATCCCGCAGTGCAACTTGATGCCGAATTCGGCTCTTTCCCGGGGCTGATCCAGGCCTGGGGCGAGTTTCGCGGGGATGCACCGGCCCTCTATGACGGTACGACCGAGCTGTCCTGGCGCGAGACTGCCGCCCTGGTTGAGCGGATTGCCGCGCGGCTCCAGGCCGATGGGCTGGAGCGCGGCCAGGCCGTGGCGATCCTGGGCACCTCGACGGTCGAATATGCGCTGGTCTTCCTGGCCGCGATCCGCGCAGGGGGCTGCGCTGCACCGCTGACCACCAGCGCCAGCCCGGAACAGCTGGCCGGCATGGCAGCCGATTCGGGCGCGATCCACCTGTTCATCGACCGGGCGAAGCTAAACGAACTGGGCGATTTCACGCTGCCGATTGCCAGCCAGATCGTGCTGGACGAAGAACTCTACACCTTCATGGCCCCGGAAGGGACCAAGGCCGCGCCGTTCGAACCGGCCGAGAACGACCCGTTCAACATCATCTATTCTTCCGGCACGACCGGCATTCCCAAGGGGATCGTCCATAGCCACGGGATGCGCTGGCGGCAGATGACGTTCCGCGCCTCGCTCAATTACGGCAAGGACAGCCGCACCCTGACCTCGACCCCGCTCTATTCGAACACCACCATGGCCGTGTTCCTGCCGACGATGTATTCGGGCGGCTGCGCTTCGATCATGGGCAAGTTCGACACCGAAAAGTGGCTGCAACGCGCGCAGGATGAGCGGATCACCCACACCATGCTGGTCCCGGTCCAGTACCGCCGCCTGATGCAGTTCGACCGGTTCGACGACTTCGACCTGTCGGCCATGAAGATGAAGTACTGCACCAGCGCGCCCTTCCCGGCAGACCTCAAGGGCGAAGTGCTGAAGCGGATGCCCGGCGGCCTGATCGAAATCTATGGCATGACCGAGGGCGGCGTCGCCTGCATCTTCCCGGTCCATGAACACCCTGACAAGCTGCACACCGTGGGCAAGCCGGCGCCCGGCCACTTCCTGAAAGTGATCGACGAGAACGGCAACGAAGTACCACCGGGCGTGGCGGGCGAGCTGATCGGCAAGTCCTCCACCATGATGCTGGGTTACAAGAACCAGCCGGAAAAGACCCGCGAAGGCTATTGGATCGACCCGGAGGACGGCTCGACCTGGCAGCGCATGGGCGACGTTGGCCGCGTAGACGCCGATGGCTTCGTCGAACTGGTCGGGCGGACCAAGGACGTGATCATTTCCGGCGGGTTCAACATCTTCCCGATCGACCTGGAGGCGGAACTGCTCAAGGACGAACGCGTCGCCGAAGCCGCCGTGGTTGGCGTGCCCAGCGAATCCTGGGGCGAAACCCCGGTCGGCTTCGTGGTGCTGAAACCGGACGTGGGCGAAGACGCGCTGGAGGACATCCGCTCCGTGGCCAACAGCCGCCTGGGCAAGACCCAGCGCGTCGCCGAACTCTACGCCATCGACGAGATGCCGCGCAGCCACATCGGCAAGCTGCTCAAGACCGAACTGCGCGAACGGGTTCCGGCCAAGGCGCGGTAGGGCGCGCACTGGCGTTTCGTCATTGCGAAGCAATCCGGGGCAGACCTTAACCGCCTTGGATTGCTTCGTCGCTGCGCCCTTGCCAGCCTGCGCGCGCGTCTTTATCGGCCAGCCATGACCATTCAGCCCTCAGACTCGATCCTCATTGTCGATTTCGGCAGCCAGGTAACCCAGTTGATCGCGCGCCGCGTGCGCGAAGCCGGGGTCTATTCCGAGATTGCGCCCTTCACCCAGGCCGAAGCCGCCTTTGCCCGGATCAAGCCCAAGGGCATCATCCTGTCGGGCGGTCCCGCATCGGTGCTGGATGAAAACGGCCCGCGCATTCCCGCCGCGATCCTGGACAGCGGCCTGCCGATGCTGGGCATCTGCTATGGCCAGCAGGCCCTGATGCATCAACTGGGCGGCGAAGTGCTGCAAGGGGACAGCGGCGAATTCGGCCGCGCCTTTATCGAGATTTCGGATCGCTGCGTCCTGTTCGATGGCCTCTGGGCCGAAGGCGAAAAGCACCAGGTGTGGATGAGCCACGGCGACAAGGTGACCGCGCTCGCCCCCGGCTTCCGCCCGGTCGCGGCCAGCCCCGGCGCGCCCTATGCCGTGATCGCGAACGATGAAAAGCGCATCTATGCGATGCAGTTCCACCCCGAAGTGGTCCACACCCCCGATGGCGGCAAGCTGCTGAAGAACTTCGTCCGCCATGTCTGCGGCCTGGCCGGGGACTGGACCATGGCCGAGTTCCGCAAGACCAAGATCGAAGAAATCCGCGCCCAGGTCGGCACGGGCAAGGTGATCTGCGGCCTGTCCGGCGGGGTCGACAGCGCGGTTGCCGCCGTGCTGATCCACGAAGCCATCGGCGACCAGCTGACCTGCGTGTTCGTCGACCACGGCCTGATGCGCCTGGGCGAGGCGGAGCAGGTCGTTTCGCTGTTCAAGGGCCACTACAACATCCCGCTGGTCCACAAGGACGTGTCGGCCCTGTTCCTGAACGGGCTGGCCGGGGTCACCGATCCCGAGGCCAAGCGCAAGTTCATCGGCAAAACCTTCATCGACGTATTCGAGGAAGAGGCCAAGCAGGTCGGCGGGGCGGACTTCCTGGCCCAGGGCACGCTTTATCCGGACGTCATCGAATCGGTTTCCTTCACCGGCGGGCCGTCGGTGACGATCAAGAGCCACCACAACGTCGGCGGCCTGCCGGAACGCATGAACATGCAGCTGGTCGAACCCTTGCGCGAACTGTTCAAGGACGAAGTGCGCGAACTGGGCCGCGAACTGGGCCTGCCCGAAGTTTTCGTCGGCCGCCATCCGTTCCCCGGGCCGGGCCTGGCGATCCGCATCCCCGGCGAGGTCACGCGCGAGCGCTGCGATATCCTGCGCAAGGCGGACGCGATCTACCTTGAGGAAATCCGCAACGCCGGCCTCTACGACGCGATCTGGCAGGCCTTTGCCGTGCTGCTTCCCGTCAAGACCGTGGGCGTGATGGGTGACGGACGCACCTATGACAGCGTCTGCGCCCTGCGTGCGGTGACCAGCACCGACGGCATGACCGCCGACATCTACCCCTTCGACGCCGCCTTCCTCTCGCGCGTCGCCACGCGGATCATCAACGAGGTCAAGGGCATCAACCGCGTGGTCTATGACTACACGTCCAAGCCGCCCGGCACGATCGAGTGGGAGTAAACCGGAACAAGCGGATATCCGGGGGACATCCGCCCGGTTTACTCGGCGACGCAAGGAGCCGATGAGCGGAAATGCAGAGTCAGAAGCTCTCGCCTGAAGAGCAAATTCGCATTCTGGGCGAGCATGTAATACGCGCTCGCATGCATTATGATGTTTGGTGGTTTTTGGAGGGTGAAGAAACGCGACCGCTCATCCTAGAAACTCTAAACAATTATCCGGAATTCTTTCTCCTCGATAGCAGCGCACATTTCAGCAGCATGGTTATCCGGTGCGCGTTGATCTGGGACAGTTCGAGCAGTGGAATATCGTTGTGGGATCTAGCGAATGACCGAAGAGTAATGGACAAGTCCCGATTCCCGGAAGATCGTAAATTCATTGATCAGCTGACCACTATCAGGAAACGGGCTCAGGGCTTATTAACTCTCCGAAACCAATCCGTCGCACATGTTAATATATTCGAAAAGCGAAGGGATATTTTCCAGCGAGCAAAAGTCATCCCCCACACCATTCCAGTTTTGCTTGAAGAATGGCGGGCCGTCATTAATTCACTTGGCCAAAAGATTAACCCTGACTTACCTGAGTTCGTGTTTCGAGAATATGCGCTGAACCAGTTCAAGCATCTCATTCATAATATTGGCGGACCCGATTTAACAGATATCGGTTCGGACCTCTTCCCAGAGATCAAATCGCCACGAACTTCCCCGCCGCGCGGTCTTTCCTGACTTTCAGCCCGTCGAACACCTGGCCGCTCATGGCGATCCATACGCCCGGCGCGGCGACCTGGGCGGTGGCGAAGGCCATGCCCAGGTTGAAGGGCGCGTCGGTTTCGGCAAAGCGCGCGGGGCTGAGCGCGCCGGTCAGGACGATGGTCTTGCCCGGAACCTCGGCCGCCAGCACTTTCGCCGTCTCGGTCATTGTGTCGGTACCGTGGGTCACGACGATCTGCGTTTCCGGTGCTTCGCGCGCCGCGCTGGCAATCAGGGCGCGGTCCGCGTCGGTCAGTTCCAGGCTGTCCTTGCGCATCAGTTCGACCACCCGGATCGGCAGGGCAACGCGCGCCTCTGCCAAGAGCGCGGGAATGCCGCTGTCCACGATCTGGTATTCGGACAGGGCGTCAAAATAGTTCTTGTCGATCGTGCCGCCAGTGGTGAGCACGAGGATGGGCTTCTGGTTCATAGCCCGCGCATAGCCGAGCCGGCATCAGGCTGCCAGCGCTTCGGCCTCTATCGCAGTGATCGCGCGGTGCAGCCGCTGAGCGGCCGCGGGGTCGAGCCGATCCTCGAACAGGGTCAGGTGCCGCAGCAGCGTGCGGCGCACGGCCCCGGTGCCGGAAGCGGTCGGTTCACCCAGTTCGCGGTAGTGGTCCAGGCCATAGCGCAGGATGATCGTGGCATTGATCGCCAGGTCGCGCAGGCGTTCCAGTCGCCAATCCAGCAGCCCCGCACCGACCAGAGCAGCCAGGTGCTGCTCGATCTGGGCATAGGTCCGCTCGATCCAGTCAGGCGCGCGCGCCGCGACCGGCTGCCCATGCTCGCCGTATGATCGCTGGTCGCGGTAGAGGAAGCGGAAGTGCCGGAATTCCAGCATCACCGCGTTGAGCAGCCGAGCATAGCTGCCAACCGGATCGCTGCCCGGTTCCAACGCCAGCCGCCCCTCGATGCTCTGGGCGAACCGCTCCCCCAGCGCATCCAGCAGGTCGCGCCGAGTCTTGAAGTGATACCACAGGTTGCCCTCTGCCATCCCGCAGGCCGCAGCCAGGGCCGCAGTCGTCACCGCGCCATACCCCTGTTCGTTGAACAGGGCGCGCGCGGTTTCGACGATCCGGTCCCGGGTCTTCATCAGGTGTGCGACAGCTCGACCATGACCTTCTTGTAGCCATGGACGAAGCAGGTGGCGACCCGCTCCGGTTCTTCGATCACATTGGCGCGCAGGCGGCGCTTGCCCATTTCCTCCAGCAGCGTGGTCAGCTGCAATTCGGCAACGCGCGCGCCGACGCAGCGGTGGATGCCATAACCGAACGAGAGATGGCGGCGGGCATTTTCGCGGTCCACGATCACCTTGTCGGCGTCCTTGAACACGCTCTCATCGCGGTTGGCGGAAATGTACCACAGGACAACCTTGTCGCCCTTTTTCATCTGCGCGCCTTCGATCTCGGTATCTTCCATCACCGTGCGGCGCATGTGGGCCAAGGGCGTCTGCCAGCGGATCAGTTCCTGCACCGCGTTGGGAATTAGGGAGGGGTCCGCCTCCAGCTTGGCGCGCTGATCGGGGAACTGGCTCAGGCCCCAGGCAAAGGCCGACATCGAATTGCGGGTGGTATCGTTGCCGCCGACGATCAGCAGGATCAGGTTGCCGATGAATTCTTCCTGGCTCATGTGGTTCATCGCATCGGACCGCAGCATGACCGAGATCAGGTCCTTGCCCGGATTGGCTGACTTGCGCTGCCACAGTTCGCCAAAAGCCGCGCCCATTTCGAACAGGGCGGCGTTGCGCAGGGCCCTGTCCTCGGGCGTCTTCATCAGTTCGACATTGCCGCCCATATCGGACCAATAGGTCAGCTTGTGCCGTTCCTCCCACGGGAAGTCGAACAGCTTGGCCAGCATCCCGGTGGTCAGTTCGATCGAGACCTTGTCCACCCAGTTGAAGGGCTGGCCGATAGGCAGGGAGTCGAGCACTTCCGCCGTGCGCGCCTGAACCTCTGCCTTCATTTCGGCAACTTCGCTGGGGCCAAAGCTGGGCGCGATGGTGCGGCGCTGGGCAGTGTGGTCCGGCGGGTCCATCGCAATGAACATCGGCGTGCGCAGCTCATTCTCCTCCGCCTCTCCGACCGAGCCGGGAATGGAGATTCCGCCATATTCCCAGCTGGACGAGAACAGCTTGGGCAGCGCCTCGATATGGACGATGGGCTTGTAGGTCGAGACGGACCAATAGGGACCAAAGGCGCTGTCCGGGACATACTGGATCGGCGCCTCGGCCCGCAGCTGGCGAAATGGCACCTGCCAGTCCTCGCCCTCGTACCATTCGGCGCGGCTGACATCGATCGGAGCAATCGGCGAAGCAGTACGTTCAAGCGCGGCAGTGCTGGCCATGGCATTCTCTCCCGTTCGGGCGTTTTGACTCGCCCTGTTTAGGGTGAACACCCTAGAGCAGGCAGGGACGGAGTCAATCGCCCGCGCAACGCAGCAAAAAGCCGCCCGGATCGCTCCGGACGGCCTGCTGTTTCAAGGGTCGGGTGTTCAATTCGCCGCTTTGGCCACTTTCCTGT
The DNA here is from genome assembly GCF_050281025.1 of Novosphingobium sp. NPDC080210. Lineage (NCBI taxonomy): Bacteria > Pseudomonadati > Pseudomonadota > Alphaproteobacteria > Sphingomonadales > Sphingomonadaceae > Novosphingobium > Novosphingobium sp. NPDC080210. Next base: position 45,033 of record NZ_JBNNWL010000002.1, on the reverse strand, counting down.
ACGGAACGAATTCACCCAGACTGATGAACCCGCTGGGGAAATGGCTGCCGCGATCAATCGTGCGAACGATGTCCAGATCGCACAGCTGACTGCCGTTGCTGCGGATCACCTGGATCTCGTCGTCGTCCAGTTCGGCAACGTTCCTGGGAATGTTGACCCAGATGGTATTGCCCCGGCCATAGACGATCGCCGTTTTGTCCAGAACCTGCATTTCGCGTGCTTCGAAATTCGGGATGCAATGGACCGGCTTCCCGGCAACGCGGCCAGCCAGCAATTTGTCCAGCTGCTGCTGCGGCGTAAGCTTGGGCTTGGCTTGAAGCGTCGGCGCGGCCAGCAAGGCGGCACCGGTGGCGATTGCAATAGCGATCTTGCGCATGGTCATGATCCTTGACTCCGCTTGTGCCAGATTACCCGATCCACCTGAACCGCGGCTGAAAGATTAGGCCGTTCCGCCCACGGTCAGCCCTTCGACCAGCAGGGTCGGCTGGCCAACGCCTGCCGGAACCGATTGCCCGCCCTTGCCGCAAACGCCCACGCCTTCGTCCAGCGCCATATCGTTGCCGATGCCGGTCACCCGGGTCAGGACCGAAGGACCGTCGCCGATCAGCGTCGCGCCCTTGATCGGCGCACCCAGCTTGCCGTTTTCGACCTTGTAAGCCTCGGTGCAGGAGAACACGAACTTGCCCGAGACGATATCGACCTGCCCGCCGCCAAAGCTCTTGGCGAAGATCCCGTTCTTGATCCGCGACAGCAGTTCCGCCGGATCGTCGTTCCCTGCTTTCATGAAAGTATTGGTCATGCGCGGCATGGGGGCATGGTCATAGCTTTCGCGCCGCCCGTTGCCGGTGGCCGCAACGCCCATCAGCCGCGCGTTGAGCCGATCCTGCATATAGCCTTTCAGGATGCCATCCTCGATCAGCACGGTTTCCTGGGTCGGCGTGCCTTCATCGTCGATGGACAGCGAACCGCGCCGCGCGGCAATGCTGCCGTCGTCGACCACGGTGACGCCCGGAGCGCCAACCCGCTCGCCAATCCGGCCCGAGAAGGCCGAGGTGCCCTTGCGGTTGAAGTCACCTTCCAGGCCGTGCCCGACCGCTTCGTGCAGCAGCACGCCGGGCCAGCCGGGGCCGAGCAGGACGGTCATTTCCCCAGCCGGGGCGGGCACGCTTTCCAGATTGACCAGCGCCTGGGCCAAGGCCGTATCGATCGCGCGGTTCCAGGTATCGGGCTGGAACAGGTCATCATAGAGCCGCCGTCCCCCCATGCCGAACGAGCCGGTTTCGCGCCGCCCGTTCTGCTCGGCGACGATGGACACGTTGAGGCGCACGAGCGGGCGGATATCCCCGGCGACAAAGCCATCGGCGCGGACGATTTCGACCACCGACCAGCTCGCGGCAAGGCTGGCCGAAACCTGCACCACGCGGGGATCGCGGGCGCGGGCGGCGGCGTCGATCATTTCCAGCAGCTTGACCTTGTCGGCAAAGGCCACGGCGTCGAGCGGCGAAGCGTCGGTATAGAGGTGGCGGTTGTTACGGCGCGGCGGCGGCGCGGGCTGGCCCTTGGCCGGGTCGAGCAGCTGCAAGGTCTGTCCGGCGCGGCGGATCGCCTCTTCGCTGATCTCGTTGGCGTGGGCAAAGCCGGTCATCTCGCCCGAAACGCCGCGCAGGCCGAACCCGGCATCGCGCGAGTAATCTGCGGTTTTCAGGCGGCCATCGTCAAAGGCGAAAGTCTCGCTGGCGATGAACTGCATGTACAGCTCGCCATCGTCGCAGCGCGACAGGGCTTCAGCCGTCAGCGCCTGGGCGCGGGCCGGATCGAGTTGGCGATAAAGCAGCGAACGGGGATCGGTCGGGGTCATGCCCACCGATATAGGACGTTCAGATGCTGGCGCCAGAGGCGATGTCGGGAAGCTTGCCCTGATCGGCGCCGTCAGCCGGACCGCCCTTGAGCACGAAGCGCTTGTCGCAATAGCCGCAATCGACATAGCCGTGCTCGTCGATTTCCAGATAGACGCGCGGGTGGCCCAGCGCCGCGCCGCCCCGGATTCCGGTGGCGCCATCGCAGGAAACGCGGGTGGTGGTGACGGTGACGGTTTCGGGCGGGTTGATCATGGAATGCGCCCCTAGCAAAGCGCGCGCCCTATTTCCAGCCTACTGGTACTGCACCGTGACCGGAAAAGTGCCGGTATATTGCCCGGGCCTCTGCCCAGCCGCCACGTTGAGCCGTCCGCCCAGCCGGAAAGTGAAGATGCCGCTGTTCGACGTGATCTGATAGCGCGGCGCTCCGCCGGCCCCGTTGCCGTTTCCGCCGCCGCCCAGGAAGATGAGGTCCGGCGAGGCGCCCAACGTGATCGTATCGGCAACCATGGTCGATCCGGCCGGACCGGTCAGGCTGACAGTGCCGGGGATCTGGATTCGCACGGTAAGGCGCCGCGCGCCCTGTCCGGCAAACTGGCCAAAGCCGCAGCCCCCGGCGGACCTAACCCCGCCACTCGCCGAGCAGGCTCCGGTGTTGGCATCGACGGTAATGGTCCCGGCGCTGGCACTGGCGGCGATGCGTCCGAATTGCAGGTCCTGGACCTTGACCAGCCCCAGAGGCTCGACAATCACGGCCTGTGCGGTGCCGGTCGCCGTCTGGGCTGCTGCCGGTCCTGCGCCCAGGCCGGGACTTGCCAATGCCACGGCCACGCCCAGGCAGCACCATGCCGCGCCAGCACGCGTAAAGGACAAGGAACCCCGGTTCATACCACCAACCCTGACTGCTTTCGGTGAAATTACCTTGCAGCAGCATGGTTAAATTGACGTTACGAAGGATCGGAACATCGCGAATCCACCTTTACGGGTGGATTGGCCAGCCGCTAAGCGGTGCGCATGGAAACTCCCGCAATCCGCATCCGCGACCTGCAAAAGGTCTATGCCCCGGCTGGTTCGGCTCCGGCCAAGCACGCGCTGAAGGGCGTCAGCTTCGACGTGCCGCAAGGGCAGATCTTCGGCCTGCTGGGTCCGAACGGCGCGGGCAAGTCCACGCTCATCAACATCCTTGCCGGGCTGGTGATGAAGACCGGCGGCACGGCGGACATCTGGGGCTTTGACATCGACTCCGACAGCCGCAATGCCAAGCGATCGATCGGGATCGTCCCGCAGGAAGTGGTGTTCGACCCCTTCTTCACCCCGTTCGAAGTGCTGGAGAACCAGGCAGGCCTCTACGGCGTGCCCAAGGCGGCGCGGCGCAGCATGGAATTGCTGGGTCAGGTCCACCTGGCCGACAAGCACAATGCCTATGCCCGGACCCTGTCGGGCGGGATGAAGCGCCGCCTGCTGATCGCCAAGGCGCTGGTCCACATGCCGCCGGTGATCGTGCTGGACGAGCCTACCGCCGGGGTCGACGTGGAACTGCGCCGCCAGCTGTGGGACCTTGTCAGCGAACTCAACGCCGGGGGCGTCACCGTGGTCCTGACCACGCACTACCTCGAAGAGGCCGAGGAACTGTGCGACCGGATCGCGATCATCAACCACGGCCAGCTGATCGCCAACAAGCCGACCCGCGAACTGATCGCCATGGGCCGGGAAAAGGTCGTGGTCGTCACGCTCGACCAGGAAATCGGCCAGTGCCCCGAACACCCCGCCTTCCACAAGTGCGAGAAAGTGGGCGAGCACACGCTGGAGATCACCTACGACATGGACCGCACCAACGCAGGCGAAGTCCTGTCGCTGGTCCAGGCCATGGGCCTGAACATCGTCGACGTCACTACGCGCGAGGCGGATCTTGAGGACGTGTTCGTCAGCCTGACCAGCTCGGCCCAGGCGGCGTGATATCTTCGGACAATCCCCCTCCCGCTTGCGGGAGGGGTTAGGGGTGGGCCAATGGAGGGCACCGGCAAATTCCGCGTTCGCAACACCGCTAGAGCACGCGAACTACGCCATGCCGCCACGCCTGCAGAGCGCCTTCTGTGGACCTATCTGGCCAGATCGCAACTGGGCGCTAAATTCAGCCGGCAGATGCCGGTGGAGGCTTTCTTTGCGGACTTCCTTTGCCGGGAAAGAAAGTTGATTATCGAGCTTGATGGACATTCGCACGATGTCCAACCCGAGCGGGACATCTATCGGGATCGCATACTGGAAGAAGCGGGGTACCGAGTGCTGCACTTTACAAATTCCGAAGTGCTGGGGAACGTGGAAGGGGTGATCTTGTCCATACAGCTTGCGCTCCAGGAACCGCCCACCCCCAACCCCTCCCGCAAGCGGGAGGGGAGCTGATGACCTACGACGTGATCATCGTCGGCTCCGGGGCGGCTGGCCTGACTGCGGCGCTGGCTCTCGCGGACCGGCTGAAAGTGCTGGTCCTGGCCAAGGGCGAACTGACCGGCGGATCGACGGCCTGGGCGCAGGGCGGGATTGCCGCCGTGCTGGACGTTGGCGACACGTTCGAGAACCATATCCATGATACCATGGTTGCCGGCGCCGGCCTCAACCGGCGCGAAACGGTGGAGTTCGTGATCGAGCGCGCGCCTCATGCGATCCAGCGGCTGGTCGAACTGGGCGTGCCTTTCAACACCGACGGCGAGCGGCTGCACCTGACGCGTGAGGGCGGGCATTCGCACCGCCGCATCGTTCACGTGGCCGATGCCACCGGCTGGGCGGTCCAGTCGGCCTTGCTCAAGGCGGCGGAGGACCACCCCAACGTCACCCTGCTGCCGAACCGCGCCTGCATCGACCTGATCACGGGCCGTCATGAAGAGCGCTATTCCGGATCTGGCCGGGTCTGGGGCGTCTATGCCCTGAACGAAGTAACCGGCACGGTCGAAGCTCACACCGCCCGCGCGACCATTCTGGCCACCGGCGGCGCGGGGCGCGTTTACCAGTTCAGCACGGCTCCGCGCGGCGCGACCGGGGACGGCATCGCCATGGCCTGGCGCGCAGGAGCGCGGGTCGGCAACATGGAAATGATGCAGTTCCACCCGACCTGCCTCTACAATCTCGACGTCAAGAACTTCCTGATTACCGAAGCGGTCCGGGGCGAAGGCGGGCGCTTGCTCAACCCGCGCACCGGGCACCGCTATATGCCGGACTATGACAGCCGCGAGGAACTGGCCCCGCGAGACATCGTGGCCCGCGCCAACGATAGCGAGATCAAGCGCGACGGTCTGGACTACGTTCACCTCGACATCAGCCACCAGCCGCCCGAATTCGTTCGCGAGCATTTCCCGAACATCTACGAAAAGCTGCTGGGCCTGGGCATCGACATGACCCGCCAGCCGATCCCGGTCGTGCCAGCACAGCACTATACCTGCGGCGGCGTGCTGATCGACCTGGCCGGGCGGACCGACCTGCCGGGGCTCTATGCGGCGGGCGAATGCACCGAAAGCGGCCTGCACGGCGCGAACCGCCTCGCCTCCAACTCCCTGCTCGAATGCTTCGTGTTCGGCGAGGCCGCGGCGGCGGACATTCTGGAGCGGTGGGATAGCTTCGATGCGCCGCCGCCAGTCCGCGCCTGGGACGAAAGCCGCGTCACCGATTCCGACGAAGAAGTGATCATCAAGCAGAACTGGACCGAAATCCGCCGGTTCATGTGGAACTATGTCGGGATCGTGCGCACGACCAAGCGGCTGGAACGCGCCGCGCACCGGATCAAGCTGCTGAGCGAGGAAGTGGAGGACTATTACGGCCACTTCCGCGTCTCGACCGACCTGATCGAACTGCGCAACCTGCTGCAATGCGCCGACCTGATCGTGCGGTCGGCGCTTGCCCGCAAGGAGAGCCGGGGCCTGCACTTCACGCTGGACTATCCGGAACTGCTGGACGAAGCGCGCGATACGGTGCTGGTGCCCTAGGCAGGTGCAAGAAAGGCCGCTTCCCGGAAGAAGCGGCCTTGCTGTTGCCGGGGTGAACCGGCGGGCAGTTTACTGGCGTTCGCGCTGCGAACCTCCACCCTGCTGCTTGTCCTTCTGCATGCCGCCGCCCTGCTGGTTGCCGGACTGGCCGCCCTGCTGCTGCTGATTGGAACCACCCTGGCCACCCTTGTCGCCCTGGTTGTTCTGGTTGTTCTGCGAACCGCCCTGTTGGGCCTGGCGTTCACGTTCGTTCTGATTCTGGTTCTGGTTTTGATTAGCCATGTTCAAACTCCTCTGCGTCAGCCCGCTGCGTGGCGGACACAGGGACAACCCCACTGCTACAGGCAGAGTTCCGCAGTTTCGACCGGTTGAGGCTGATGTAGGACGAGGGCAGACCGGGGCTAACCCAGGCTATGACCTACGCGCTGCGGCGGGTTGGTGCTTAGAAACCCCAGCCCAGCATGCGGCCGATCCAGATCAGCAGCATGGCACCCAGGATGGAGCCCAGGCATCCCGCGCGGCTGAACCCTTCGCGCACGCCTTCACCCGTGCTCCAGCTGCTGAACAGGCCGACGACAAGCGCGCCGCCCACCCCCAGCAGGCTGGTCATGAACCAGCCCATCTCGACCGCGCCGGGGTAGAACCAGCGGGCAAAGGCACCGACCACAAGCCCGGATATGAGAGCGCCGATCAGGTTGAACATGGCAGGTCAGACTCCGCTGGTTACGGGTTCGAGATAAGGGCTTTCCCTGGCCCTGCAAGGGCTTCGCCAATTGCGCTGCGGCGGGCAATTTGCGCAACAAGATTTCCGCGTCCGATTCTATCCTTGTCAACGTTCCAGACCGTCGTTTGCACGGACAAATTTTTTTGCAATTCCGCTTTTGACTCTTGCACTGCAAGCGAGTGGCGGATTTCCCGCGCGTCGCTGCACCGCGCGATGTCCACACCTTCATTACTATCCCCAGCCGGGTAGTTAGTATCGGATTTACCCTCTTGCGCCCGAATCTGGTTCGGGCACTATAGATAGTGGTCCGATGTCTGGGGGGACCTACTAGACCTAGTTTCATTACTTAGCGCGCGATTCCGCGCAGCGGGGGCTGATTCCGGGTTTGGGCAGGACTTCAGACAGGAAAACCGGGGACGAAACGAGAGCAGGTTTTTCTCGTTTTGTTCTCCTCGTTCGGATAGGATCGGCAGGCGCCGCCCGATTCGAACGAAATGGAATATCAGGGCGGGGCAATTCCCCCGCAGCGACAGGATTGACGGGGGCGACACGTGGATTTCAGGAACGGAGACGAGCCGAGCATGGCCGAAGTTGAAGCAGCGCTGGCAGAAGGCACCCCTTCGGGCGAGGCAATGGCCAAGTCGGCTCCGGCCGCAAGCAAGGAGGCGGGGAACACCCCGGCACTGGGTATGACCGAGAAGAGCGATGCCGGCAGCGAAGCGCTGGTGGAAAAGCTGGGTGTCGAGGCCATGGCCGGAGCTCTGGCGGCAGCCACTGCCAAGCCTGCCGACGACAGCAAGGCGATCCACGAACGCCGCTTTGCCATCGAAGTCGATCACGCCCGCGATGCCCTGCTGACCGATTTCGGCAAGGAAACGCTGGACGACCGCTACCTCCTGCCCGGTGAGCGCTATCAGGACCTGTTCGCCCGCGTCGCCGCTGCCTATGCGGATGACCAGGACCACGCCCAGCGCCTCTATGACTACATCAGCCGCCTGTGGTTCATGCCCGCCACTCCGGTGCTGTCGAACGGCGGGACCAATCGCGGCCTGCCGATCTCGTGCTATCTCAACTCGGTGTCCGACAGCCTGGAAGGCATCGTCAACACCTGGAACGAGAACGTCTGGCTCGCCTCGCGCGGCGGCGGCATCGGCACCTATTGGGGCAATGTGCGCGGGATTGGCGAACCGGTCGGCCTGAACGGCAAGACCAGCGGGATCATTCCCTTCGTCCGCGTGATGGACAGCCTGACCCTGGCGATTTCGCAAGGCTCGCTGCGGCGCGGTTCGGCAGCGTGCTATCTCGATGTCAGCCACCCGGAGATTGAGGAGTTCCTCGAAATCCGCAAGCCGTCGGGCGACTTCAACCGCAAGGCGCTGAACCTGCACCACGGCGTGCTGCTGACCGACGAATTCATGGAAGCCGTGCGCGATGGCACCGAATTCCATCTGCGCAGCCCCAAGGACGGCTCGGTCCGTGCGACGGTCGACGCGCGCAGCCTGTTCCAGAAGCTGGTGGAAACCCGCCTGGCAACCGGTGAGCCCTACATCGTCTTCTCGGATACGGTGAACCGCATGATGCCCAAGCATCACCGCGATCTGGGCCTGAAGGTTTCGACTTCGAATCTCTGCTCGGAAATCACCCTGCCGACCGGCGTCGACCACCTCGGCAACGATCGCACCGCCGTGTGCTGCCTGTCCTCGCTCAACCTGGAAACCTGGGAAGAGTGGAACAAGGACGAGCGCTTCGTCGAAGACGTGCTGCGCTTCCTCGACAACGTCCTGCAGGACTACATCGACCGGGCGCCCGCCGAAATGGACCGCGCCAAGTATTCGGCCATGCGCGAACGCTCGGTCGGCATGGGCGTGATGGGCTTCCACTCGTACCTGCAGAAGAAGGGCATCGCCTTTGAAAGCGCGATGGCCAAGGCGCTGAACCTCAAGATGTTCAAGCATATCGCGGCCAAGGCGGACGAAGCCAGCCTGCTGCTCGCGCAGGAACGGGGCGCCTGCCCGGACGCTGCCGACATGGGCGTGATGCAGCGCTTCAGTTGCAAGATGGCGATCGCGCCGACCGCGTCGATCAGCATCATCTGCGGCGGCACCAGCGCGTGCATCGAACCGATCCCGGCCAACATCTATACCCACAAGACCCTGTCGGGCAGCTTCGTGGTCGAGAACCCCTATCTCAAGGCGCTGCTTGCGTCGAAGAGCAAGGATTCCACGGCCGTGTGGAACTCGATCCTGGAACAGGGCGGTTCGGTCCAGCACCTCGATTTCCTCTCGCCCGAGGAAAAGGCCGTCTACAAGACCAGCTTCGAAATCGACCAGCGCTGGCTGCTCGAATTCGCGGCGGACCGTACGCCCTATATCGACCAGGCCCAGTCGCTGAACCTCTATATCCCGGCTGACGTGGACAAGTGGGACCTGATGATGCTGCACTTCCAGGCCTGGGAGCGCGGAATCAAGAGCCTGTACTATCTGCGCTCGAAGTCGGTCCAGCGCGCCGGGTTCGCCGGCGGCGTGGAAGCGGACAACACCGCTGATGCGCCCAAGTACGAACTGGCCGCGCAGCAGACCGACTACGAGGAATGCCTGGCCTGCCAGTAATGGCGGCCGGGCCCTCCCGGGGGCAATCGGCAGTGATTGTAGATCACCTTACAAATTGCGACCAATTGCGGCTTGAACTGCGGGGGGCTTCCTGCTTGTTGCGAATCGTTCGCAACGCTTTTCAGGAGAATTCCCCCCATGCGCAAATGGCACCGCTGGCTGTCGGTCACCTTCGGCGTGGTCCTGCTGTGGATCGCAGTGACCGGCATGCTGAGCCAGGTGGTCCCCTTGGTGATCGAAGCGGGTCAGTCCAGCGCGCCAGCCGCAGCTGCACCGGCAAAACCCGCCTTCATCTGCCCGCCGGACTATACCTGCCGGCCCAAGCCGCAGCCGGGCGATCCGCGCGCCCTGATCGGCCTGCTGCATCACCTGCATTCGGGCGAAAGCTTCGGTCCGGTCGGCGTAGCGCTGTTCACCCTGGCGGGCTTTGCCATGGTGTTCTTCGCCTTTTCCGGGATGTGGCTCTATGTCCAGATGTGGCAGAACCGCAAGGAACGCAGCCTGAAACCCGGCTGGTTCTGGAAGTAGCGACAGCCCAAACGCACGGCGCCCCTTCCGCAGGGAAAGGGGCACCGCTCCGCAGGGCTTTCACCCCGCGGTGGGGGAAGGTGCGCTTAGCTGCCGTCGTTGCCCGGAAGCGGACGGGCGCCAGCATGCAGGTGGACCTGGTCGTTCTCGATCCCGGCCACGTCGCTGCACTGGATGTAGTGATGCTGGCCGTCTTCGCTGTCGGCGCGGGTCAGCTTGATGCGTTCGCCGTCGACGGAGTCGACGCGGCCCACCGACTGGCCATCCTCGCCCATAACTTCCATGTGAGTGCGGATCTGGTCGGCGATGCGGCCTTCCGCGCCGCTCTGCCCGGCTCCGAACTGCCCGCCGGACTGTTCGAACTGCTGGGCCTGCCCACTGGCACCGCCCATCGCAGCCTGACGGCCTTCACCGGCCTGGCCCTGTTCGCTGCTCTGGCCCATCGACTGGCCCTGCTGGCCCGCCTGCCCAAAGCCTTCACCGGCCTGGCTGAAGTTCCGGTCGCCGTCCTGCCCGGACTGCCCGAACGACTGCGCACCGTCCTGGCTGCTCTGGTTCTGCTGCCCCATTCCGGTGCCGCTGTGCTGCGAATTGGGCGGGCGGTTGTTTTCGTCCATGGTCATGGGGAATCTCCTGCTGGCGCGGCGCACCGTGCACCCACGCTCGATACCCTACCAACCCTGCGTAATGCCCCGCGTTCCCGCACCTCTGCCCGCTTCGCGCCGGTGCGGGCAGGGGCCGCGCCAAAGCGATTTTCCACCGTTCTTCGCAGTGCTGCCATTCCGGCTGCGCGCCACCACCTTATAGTCTCAGCTTGATTCTCAGGAGCCGTCCATGTCCCTTCTCGAAGCCCGCAAAAGCTACAAGCCGTTCGAATATCCGTGGGCTTATGAGTTCTGGAAGCGCCAGCAGCAGGTCCACTGGATGCCGGAAGAAGTGCCGCTGGGCGAAGACTGCCGCGACTGGGCGCAAAAGCTTTCCGAGCATGAGAAGAACCTGCTGACGCAGATCTTCCGCTTCTTCACCCAGGCCGATGTCGAGGTGCAGAACTGCTATCACGAACATTACGGCCGCGTATTCAAGCCGACCGAAGTGAAGATGATGCTGGCCGCCTTCTCCAACATGGAGACGGTCCACATCGCCGCCTATTCGCACCTGCTCGACACCATCGGCATGCCGGAAACCGAATATTCGGCCTTCCTGGAATACCAGGAAATGGCCGACAAGTGCAGCTACATGCACACCTTCGGGGTCGACAGCGACGAGGACATCGCCCGCACCCTGGCCATGTTCGGCGGCTTTACCGAAGGCATGCAGCTGTTCGCCAGCTTTGCCATGCTGATGAATTTCCCGCGCTTCAACAAGATGAAGGGCATGGGCCAGATCGTGTCGTGGTCGGTCCGCGACGAAAGCCTGCACTGTGAAGGCATCACCCGCCTGTTCCACGCCTTCTGCGCGGAACGCCAGTGCCTGACCAAGGCGGTCAAGGAAGACATCATCGACTGCTGCCAGAAGACGGTGCGCCTGGAAGACGCCTTCATCGACCTGGCCTTTGAAATGGGTCCGGTGCCGGGGATGAGCCCCAAGGAAATCAAGCGCTACATCCGCTACATCGCGGACTGGCGCCTGAGCCAGCTGGGCCTGCCCGCGATCTACATGATCGAGGATCACCCGCTGCCCTGGCTCGCCCCGCTGCTCAACGGGGTGGAGCACGCCAACTTCTTCGAAACCCGCGCGACCGAATATTCAAAGGCCGCGACCAAGGGCAACTGGAACGACGTCTGGTCCAGCTTCGATTCCCGCCGCAAGGCCAAGACCGAAATCAGTGCCGCCAACGAAGCCGGCGACGACGCGCTGGAACCGGGCCTGTTCGGCATCAACGCTGCGGAATAAGGCGTACTTTCGCGCAGTAAGCGGGGGCATGGGATGACCGTGCCCCCGTTTTGCATTGCCGCAGCCCTCGCCGCGATCAACCTCGTGACGCTGGTCCTGTTCGGTATCGACAAGGCCTTGGCGCGTGGTGGTCATCGGCGGGTTCGGGAATCGACGCTGCTGTGGCTGGCGCTGATTGGCGGAACTCCCGGTGCTTACGCAGGGCGGGCGCTGTTCCGGCACAAGACGCGCAAGCAGCCGTTTTCCTCGCGGCTATTGGGCATTGCCGTGTTGCAGGCGGTTGCAATCGGTGCGGTAAGCGCCTGGGTTTTCTTCACGCCCTAGTTCGTTGGGAAGCAGCCTTGCATCCCGGCCAATCCCTCCGCATGATCGCGTCAAACGACATTCAGGAGAGGAAACAACATGAGCGCCTACATCGTCTTCATCAAGGAGCGCGAGCACGACAGCGCCGCCATGGCCGAATATGCGGGCAAGGCCGGAGCGTCGATGGGTGGCCACACGGCCAAGCCGCTGGCCTATTACGGCGCGATCGAAACGCTGGAAGGGCCGGAAGCGGCGGGCTGCGTGATTGTCGAATTCCCGGACATGGACGCCGCCCGCGCCTGGTATCAATCACCCGCCTATCAGGAAGCGCGCAAGTCCCGCTTCCAGGGCGCGGACTACCGGGTGTTCATCACCGCCGGCCTGTAGCCGTTACCCCCGCCTATTCTATCCCGCGGGGGAAGTCGTCTTCCAGCCCCTGCGGGCCGAGGCCGTGTTCGACATCGTCGTCCATCCGCTCGCCGCGATAGGCTCCCATGTCGATCCGACCATCGCGGACCATCTGGTTCATGTGATCGACCACGTCCGGGGTCGAGCCGCTGGCGTCGGCCATGTCCACGCCGCGTGACGGAACGCGCTCGCTTTCCTCGGCATCGGCCAGGGGCGCCCGGCCCAGGGCCTCGTCCGCCAGCGACTGGGCCTGATCGGGCGCGTCATCCTGCGAACGGTTGCGGGCTTCGGGGGCGTCGGAGGAGGAATCGTGATCGGGCGTGCGGTTCTGCGGCATCGGGGGCTCCTGCAAAGGTATGCCCCCTCAACTACCCAGATGGCAGCGCGGTTCCGCGTCAGGCCCGCTGGCCCAGCAGGACCCGGCGAATGTCGCCCTGTTCCCGGTGGAGCAGGATGAGCAGGTATGGCATCAGGAACGTGCCGCCGAGGAAGAACGCCATGATGGCGAGAACCCAGCCCAGCGGGGTCCAGCCGTTGCGCCAACCCGTCCACAGCGCAGAGAGCGCCAGCATGGACAGGAAATCCGCGTTGAACTGGCCCGGCCAATGGCCTGCGGCGATGTCTCCGAAGAATATCGGCAGAAGGCCCAGCCCGTCCCGCCCGATCACGAAAGCGGTATAGACGATCAAGACGGTCCAGGCGGCGATCAGATAGATGCGCAGTGCGTTCATTCGGCCTGCTCCCCCTAGCGGCCGAGCAGAGCGCCCAGCTGCCCCGTCATCATGGCCAGAATGCAACCCAGATCAAGGTCCGGTTTATCGCGGGCTAAGGCAGCTCCCGGGCGATCAGCTCCACGATCCGCCGCGCTGCCTGTCCGTCGCCATAGGGATTGTGCGCGCGGGCCATGCTGGCATGGGCCGCAGGATCGTCCAGCAGCCGCGCGGCTTCGCTGACGATGCGGGCGCTGTCGGTGCCGACCAGCCGCGCGGTTCCGGCGGCAATGCCTTCCGGGCGCTCGGTCGTTTCGCGCAGGACCAGGACCGGCTTGCCCAGCGCGGGTGCCTCTTCCTGGACGCCGCCGCTGTCGGTCAGGATCAAGTCGGATAGGGACAGGAGCCGGACGAAGTGCGGATAGTCGAGCGGCTCGGTCAGCGCGACATTGGCCAGCCGGTCCAGCGCGCGCCGCATGACGGAGCGCACCTGCGGATTGAGGTGCAGCGGAACGATCACCGCCACGTCCTGTCGCAGGGCGAGCGTGCGCAGGGCCTTGGCAATCCCCTCCAGCCCGCCGTCCAGGTTTTCGCGGCGATGGCAGGTAACGGCAAGGATTCGCTTGCTCGCAAACCGTGCGGCCAGAGCGTCCAGCCCGGCGGCCAGCCCTGGCTCCGCCGCGATCCTCTGGCGGACCCAGTGCAGCGCGTCGATCACCGTATTGCCGGCGACATGGACCCGCGGGGCAGGGACATTCTCGGCCAGCAGCGCAGCGCGGTTCGCTTCGGTCGGGGCGAAGTGCAGGCTGGCGATTGCAGCGATGACCTTGCGGTTGACCTCTTCCGGCCAGGGGTGGTGGTTGTCGCCAGAGCGCAGGCCCGCCTCGACATGATCGACCGGAATCTGCCGGTAATAGGCGGCCAGCGCCCCGGCCATGGCCGTCGCCGTATCGCCCTGGACAATCACCCGCGCGGGCCGTTCATGGTCCATGACCCGGCCCAGTCCGATCAGCAGGGCCGCAGTCAGTTCGTCCAGCGACTGGCCTTCGCGCATCAAGCCCAGGTCATGGTCGGGAACCAGCCCGGCGATGTGCAGCACCTGGTCGAGCATCTGGCGGTGCTGGCCCGAAACACAGACCACCGGCGCGAAACGCGGATCGGCGCGCAGGGCGGCGACGACCGGAAACAGCTTGATCGCTTCGGGTCTGGTCCCGAATATGACAAGGAGCTTTTGCGGCGCCGCAGCGTTAGGCATTCAAGAGGGACCCTCATCGCCGGGGGTTTTTGTGCGTGGAACAAGGGCATAGCGCCTATCCACCTAAAATTGTTGGGGAATTTTTGCGATGCGCGTTCTGATCACCGGCGTGGCCGGCTTCATTGGCTCAACCCTGGCCCTGCGGCTGCTGGCGCGCGGCGACAGCGTGGTCGGGATCGACAACCTGAACGACTATTACCAGGTCTCGCTGAAGGAAGACCGGCTGAAGCGGATCAGGGAAGCAGGCGGCAACCGCTTTGCCTTCCACAAGCTGGACTTTGCCGACATGGCGGCGCTGGACGGCGCGCTGCGCGGCGAGGAATTCGACCGGATCGTCCATCTCGGTGCCCAGGCCGGGGTACGTTACAGCCTGGAGAACCCGCAGGCCTATGTCAGCGCCAATCTGGCCGGCCACGTCAACATGCTGGAAATCGCGCGCCATAGGAAGGTGGAGCACATGGTCTATGCCAGCTCCTCCTCGGTCTATGGCGGCAATACGCAGCTGCCCTTCTCGGTCGAGGACCGGGTCGACCACCCGGTCTCGCTCTACGCCGCGACCAAGCGGGCGGACGAATTGATGAGCGAAACCTATGCCCACCTGTTCCGCCTGCCGCTGACCGGCCTGCGTTTCTTCACGGTATATGGGCCGTGGGGCCGCCCGGACATGATGATGTGGATCTTCACCAAGGCGATCCTGGCGGGACAGCCGATCCCGGTGTTCAACAAGGGCGAGATGTACCGCGACTTCACCTATATCGACGACATCGTGTCGGGTGTGATCGCCTGCCTGGACAATCCCCCGGCAGACGACGGCGCGGAAAAGGCGGGCGGCAGCGTCAAGCCACACGCGCTCTACAACATCGGCAACAACCGCAGCGAGCACCTGATGAAAGTGGTCGAGCTTCTGGAGGAATCCTGCGGACGCAAGGCCGAGATCGATTTCCAGCCGATCCAGCCGGGCGACGTTCCGGCCACCTATGCCAATATCGACGCGATCCGCAGCGACCTGGGCTATGAACCGACGACTTCGATCGAGGTCGGTGTCCCCAACTTTGTTCGCTGGTACAGGGAATACCACCGGCTCTGACCTTGTCGAAGGCCGTCAGGTTCGGCAATCAATCGCGCCATGGCGATTCTTTCCGACAAGTGGATCCGCAACGAGGCCCGGCATTCCGGGATGATCGAGCCGTTCGTCGAGCATCAGAAGCGCGACGGGTGCATATCCTATGGCCTGTCGTCCTATGGCTATGACGCGCGGGTGGCGGACGAGTTCAAGATCTTTACCAACGTCCATTCGGCCGTGGTCGATCCGAAGAACTTCGACGACAACAGCTTTGTCGACGTAAAGACCGACGTCTGCATCATTCCGCCCAATTCCTTTGTCCTGGCGCGGACGGTCGAATATTTCCGCATCCCGCGCGACGTGCTGGTGATCTGCCTGGGCAAGAGCACCTATGCCCGTTGCGGCATCATCGTGAACGTCACCCCGCTTGAGCCGGAATGGGAAGGTCACGTCACGCTGGAGTTCTCGAACACCACGCCCCTGCCCGCCAAGATCTATGCCAACGAAGGCGCGTGCCAGTTCCTGTTCCTCAAAGGCGACCAGCCGTGCGAGACGAGCTATGCCGACCGCAGCGGCAAATACATGGGCCAGCGCGGAGTGACCCTGCCCAAGCTTTGATCGCATACGGTCAGCCGCTTTCCTTTTCGTCACCCTGAACTTGTTTCAGGGTCCATCGTTGGGCAAACTCCCCGCCAGCAGGGCAGCACCTGGCAATTCGGCGCTTCGCCGACGGGAGAGAAAGAGACGATGGAAGCACCTTTGTTCGACCAGTGGCGCGCGCGCTCTCCGCATTATGACGAGAGCCACGAGGCGGTCTGCGACACGGTGCGCACTTTCGTCGCGCGGGAAATCACCCCTCATGTCGACAAGTGGGAAGCAGCTGGCGAACTGCCGCGCGACCTGCACCGCAAGGCGGCAGAGGCGGGTATCCTGGGCCTGAACTATCCGGAGGAATTCGGCGGCACCGGCGATGCCTTTACCCTGTTCCACGGACTGGTTCAGACGGAGGAACTGGCCCGCCCCGGCGCGGGCGGCATCTGCGCTTCGCTGATGACCCACGGCATCGGCCTGCCTCCGATCCTGGCCATGGGCAGCGCGGACATGAAGCGCCGGATTGCCCCTGCCGTGCTGGCCGGTGAAAAGCTGATCTGCCTGGGCATTACCGAGCCCGGCGGCGGATCGGACGTCGCCAACCTGCGCACCAAGGCGGAGCGCAAGGGTGCGGCCTATGTGGTGAATGGCGAGAAGACCTATATCACCACCGGGATGCGGGCCGACTATGTGACCCTGGCCGTGCGCACCGGCGGCCCCGGCATCGGCGGCATTTCCCTGCTGCTGGTCGAGCTGGACCGGCCCGGCGTGACCCGCACTCCGCTGGCCAAGATGGGCTGGCACGCCAGCGACACCGCCACGATCCATTTCGACAATGTCGAAGTTCCGGCGGAAAACCTGATCGGTCCGGAAAACGGCGGCTTTGCCGGGATCATGCGCAATTTCAACGGCGAGCGGCTGGGGATGAGCCAGCAGGCCAATGCCTTTGCCCGGATCTGCTTCGAAGACGCGCTGGACTGGGCGCGGCAACGCGAAACCTTTGGCAAGCCGCTGGTGACCAACCAGGTAATCCGCCACAAGCTGGCCGACATGATCCGCCGCATCCAGGCGACCCAGGCCTGGATCGACCAGTGCGCGTGGAACGT
This sequence comes from Novosphingobium sp. NPDC080210, assembly GCF_050281025.1. Taxonomy (NCBI): domain Bacteria; kingdom Pseudomonadati; phylum Pseudomonadota; class Alphaproteobacteria; order Sphingomonadales; family Sphingomonadaceae; genus Novosphingobium; species Novosphingobium sp. NPDC080210. The sequence continues at coordinate 28,013 of NZ_JBNNWL010000002.1, read as the reverse complement.
GATGCAGGGCAATCCCTTCCCGGGCGATTTCGCGCTGCTCAAGGTCCAGGCCACCCAGACCATGGAATTCTGCGCGCGCGAGGCATGCCAGATCCTGGGCGGGGCCAGCTTCATGCGCGGCAGCCGGGTGGAACGCATCTACCGCGAGGTCCGCGTCATGGCGATCGGGGGCGGCAGCGAAGAGATCATGTTCGACCTGGCGAGCCGGCAGTACCGGTTCTGAAAGCAGGCACATCGGGAACCCACGCCGCCCTCGCGCGCTTCCACGCCTAGAGGACCAGCGGAGTGCCTGCCATGTCGACCATTGCCGCAGTGATCGGACGCATCCTGATAGCCAGCATCTTCATCGCCATGGGCGCAGGCATCATCTCGGACCCGGCCCGGTTTGAACAGACCATCACTTCGGTGGGGATGCCCGCTGGGCTGGCCCTGCCGGTCGGCGCGTTCGAAGTGATTGCGGGACTGTGCATCGCCCTGGGCCTGATGACCCGGCTGATGGCGATCCTGCTGTTCGTCTTTGTCGGCCTGGTCGCGCTGATGTTCCACTTCCGGCCAGGAAGCCCCGAAGCCTTGACCATGCTGCTGTTCGACCTGGCGATCATGGGCGGCCTGCTGATGATCTTTGCCCACAGCCAGATGTGGTGGAGCGTGGACGCAATGCGGCGCGACCGGCGCGGCGAGCGGCTGGCGCGCGAGGCAGAGGAGCGCGCCCACGCCGCCGAACTGCGCGCCGCCCATGCCGAAGGCGCAGCGGAGGCACTGCATCCGCCGCGTGACGCCCCCCGCCCGCGCCGCCGCTGGTGGTAAGCCTGCCGTAGCGTCACCTTAAATCAGTTCGACATTGCCACTGGATTGTGGCCTTCTTCGTCCATGCCCGGCACAAGATTCGGGGCCATGGAGAGACTTGCATGACTGCCAAGGCAGACCGCCCGTACGATATCGTCGTCTATGGTGCGACCGGCTATACCGGCCGCCTCGTCGCTGAATACCTTGCCCATCACTATCAGGGGAAAGGCCCGAAATGGGCCATGGCGGGCCGCTCTGCCGCCAAGCTGGCCGAAGTGCGCGACCTGATCGGCGCCCCGGCAGACACCCCGCTGATCACCGCAAATTCGGACGATCCGGCCAGCATGAAGGCGCTTGCTGAAAGCACCCGCGTGGTTGTCACCACGGTCGGCCCGTATCAGCTCTATGGCGAACCGCTGCTGAAGGCCTGCGTCGAGGCCGGGACCGACTATGCCGACCTGTGCGGCGAACCGGCCTGGATGCGCCAGATGATCGACCAGTACCACGAAGCCGCCAAGGCTTCGGGCGCGCGGATCGCCTTCTCGTCCGGGTTCGATTCGATCCCGTTCGATCTGGGCGTGTTCATGCTGCAAAAGGAAGCCAAAGCGCGCCACGGCAGCCCCGCCCCGCGGGTGAAAGGCCGGGTGCGCGGCATGCAAGGGACGTTCTCTGGCGGGACGGCGGCCAGTCTGACCGAGACGATGAAGGCCGTTGCCAAGAACCCCAAGCTGATCGCGATCCTGCAAAGCCCGTTCGGCCTGACGCCCGGCTTCGAAGGGCCGTCGCAGCCGCTCGGCCTGGTCCCGGAGTATGAGGAAAGCGAAGGCAAGTGGGCCGCGCCGTTCATCATGGCGACGATCAATACCAAGAACGTCCACCGCACCAATTTCCTGCTCGGCCACCCCTATGGCGCGGACTTCAAATATGACGAGATGGTGCTGACCAGCGCGGGCGAGGTTGGCCAGAAGCTGGCTCATGGCATGACCGAAATGCTGAAGAACCCGTTCGGCGCCAAGCCGCCCAAGCCCGGCGAAGGACCCAGCAAGGAAGAGCGTGAGAACGGCTTTTACGACGTGCTGTTCATCGGCGAATGGCCGGACGGCAAGACCATCCGCTATGGCGTGAAGGGCCGCTATGATCCGGGCTATGGCTCGACCAGCCGGATGATCGCCGAAACCGGGATTGCCCTGCTTAATTGCAAGGCTGAGGGCGGAATCTCGCTGCCCGGTGCCCTGCTGGGCGAAGCCTTGGTCAAGCGCTTGCAGGACCATGCGGAAATCACTTTCGCGGTAGAGGAATAGCAGGCGGCAGGCCCTGGCGATGGCACTGTCGCCGTCCGCAATTCCGGACGAATTCCGTCACGGCTGGCGCATTGTCCTGGCCTGCTCGATTGCGGCAGGCACGGGCATTGCGCTGGTCTTCATGAACTTCTCGATGTTCATCGTGCCGCTGTCGCAAGATCTGGGCGTTTCGCGCGGGGATCTGGGCGCGGTCCAGGCGATGATCATTACCGCCGCGATTGGCGCGCCGGTGATCGGGCGGCTGACGGACGTGCTGGGCGTGCGGCGGGTCTATTTCGGCTGCACGCTGATCGTGGCGGCAATCCATGTGCTGATCGCGCAATATGCATCGAGCATCTATCACATGGCCGCATCGACCGCGGCGCTCGGTTTCCTGGGGATCGGTTCTACCGCCGTAGTCCTCACCCGGCCCATCAATGCCCATTTCCGAGAACACCGGGGCATGGCGCTGGGCCTGATGGCGGTGGGCATCTCGGTCGTCAGCATGATCGCGCCGCCCGTGCTGCAATGGGTGCTGGATACCTGGTCCTGGCGCGCGGGCTTTCTGGGGATTGGCGCGGCCTCGGTGTTCATCGGCATTCCCGCCGTTGCCCTGCTGCTCCCGGACAGTGGCCGCGCGGGGAGCGGGATCGGTGCGAAAGAGCCCGCCGCGCCAGCCGACCGGCGGTTCCTGCGCGAACGGGATTTCTGGCTGCTGACCATGTCGCTGATCATGATGAGCCTGGCCACGGCGGGGACGATCAGCCAGCTTGCCCCGATGATCCAGGACGAAGGCCTGGACGCCTCGGTCGCAGCCTTGGCCCTGTCATTCTTTGCGGGCGGGCAGTTCATCGGCAGGCTGGGGGGCGGCTGGCTGCTCGACAAGTTCGAACCGCGCCGGGTGTCGTTCGCGCTCACTCTCGCTCCGGCGCTCGGTTTCATCATCCTGCTCAGCACCTCGGGCATGGTGCCCGCCGCGCTGCTCGCTGCCGCGATCATCGGCCTGCAACAGGGGGCAGAGCTGGACATCTTCGCCTATTTCGTCGGGCGCCGGTTTGATGTCGCGCGCTATGGCACGATCTATGGCGCGCTGGTCGGGCTGGGCTGGATCGGCAACGTCGGCGGCCTGCTGGGCATGGGCAAGATCTATGACCTGTTCGGCACCTATGCTCCGGGGCAGGCCCTGGGCATCGCGGCGCTGGTCATTTCCGCCCTGCTGGTGCTGATGGTCCGCCTGCCTGAACCAGCCGAGAAGGCCCAAGCCACGTGACTGCAACCGCACCGGAAAGCGAATGGACAATAGGCTGGCGCATCGTCGCCAGCATGGCCGTCGCCAATGCCACCGGCATCGCGCTGATGTTCTATACCTTCTCGATGTTCCTGATCCCCATTGCCCAGGAACTGAACCTGTCACGCGGAGAGATCGGGCTGGTCCAGGCCCTGATCATCACCGCCGCCATCGGTGCGCCGGTCGTGGGCCGGATGGCCGATACGATGGGTTTCCGCCCGGTCTTCACCGGTGCGATCCTGATTTTCACCGCGATTGAGCTGTTGCTGGCCTGGACGGTCGACAGCTTGGCGGGATTGGCGATTGCTATCGCCTTGTCCGGCCTGATCGGCGGCGGAGCATCGGCGGTCTTGCTGACCCGCCCGATCAGCGCGCACTTTCGCCAGCATCGCGGCAAGGCGCTGGGGCTGGTGGCTGCCGGTTCGTCGATTTCCAGCATATTCGTGCCGCCGTTCCTGCATGAAGTCATTGCGATCGAGGGCTGGCGGACTGGCTTTGTCGCCCTGGCGCTGATTGCCTCAGTCATCGGCCTGCCGCTGGTTCTGGCCCTGCTGCCGCGCAGTGCCGCCGTGGCGCGCTCCGGCCCGGTGGCCAGCGGGATCGGGGCGACGCGGCCCTCGTTCCTGAAAGAGCGCGACTTCTGGCTGCTGGTCGGGGCGAACGTGCTGGCCACGATCAGCATTTCGGGGACGATCAGCCAGCTATCCCCCATGGTTCAGGATGAACGCCTTTCCGCCCAGACCGCCGCCTTTGGCCTGTCCCTGTTCGCAGCGGGGCAGTTCGCGGGAAAGCTGTTCGGCGGCTGGGCGCTTGACTGGTTCGAGCCGCGCCGCGTGGCCGTGGCAATGACCGTGCTGCCGGCCACGGGCTTCCTGATCTTCCTGGGCGATACCGGCCTGACCTGGCCGATCCTCCTGGCCTGCGCGATGATCGGCCTGCTGCAAGGTGCAGAGGTCGATATCTTCGCCTACTTCATCGCCCGCCGCTTTGACATTGCCCAGTACGGCACGATCTTTGGCGCGCTGCATGGCTTTGGCTGGATCGGGACCGCGCTGGGCATCACCGCCTTCGGCTTCACCTTCGACGCTTTCGGCAGCTACGCCCCGATCCAGTTGGGTGCGGTCGCGCTGCTGGTGCTTTCGACCTTCCTGTTCCTGCCGATCAAGCTGCGCGAGGTTTAAAGCGCCCCTGCCACTTCGCTGGCCGTGCGCACGGCGCGCTCTTGCGGAACGCCCAGCCCGGTCAGGCCCAGGACAAGCATTTCACGCAGCCGCTCCGCCGCTTCGGCGCGCGGCAGTTCCCGCTCCACCGCGCCCAGTTGCAGAATCTGGCACAGCCCCAGCCAGAAGCGCACGCCGCTGCGCTCTGCTTCGGGCCGGGTCAGACCCGCCGCTGCCAGAGCCGCCACATCGGCGCGAATGCCCTGGTTCAGCCGGTCACCCAGCCCAGTCGAAAGTTCCAGCCCGCGCAGCATGACAATGGTCCGCTTGCGCTCGGTCAGAGCGAAGTCCAACGCGACGCGCATCCCCCCTGCCAGCCGCGCCACGGGATCGGTCACGCCCGTGTTTGCCGCGCCGACGCGCAGCTCCAGATCCGCCCTAACCGCAGCGCCCAGTTCGGCGGCGAAGCCAGCCTTGTCGGCAAAGTGGTTGAAGAAACTGCCCTTGGCCACGCCGGCGCGGGCAACAATGTCATCAATCGCAATGGCATCGATTGGGCGGTCGGCCAGCAATTCAAACCCCGCCGCCAGCAAGGCCGCGCGGGTGCGCGCTGCACGGGGACTCAGTTGGTGCGCCGGTTCGCTCATGCAATCTGCCATAGCCCAGTTGACCGAATGGTCAATTGCCCTTACTTGACCATTTAGTCAGAAACGAATCGGCACCGACCGGATCGACAGGGAGAGGACACCGCAAGTGAGCGTGATCCGCATCGAAGACATTGCCCACGTGCGCTATGCCGCGCCCGACCTGCAGGCGATGCGCGAATTCCTCGACGATTTCGGCATGGAAACCTTTGAAGAGGCGGGCCGCCTTTACGGCAAGGGCAGCGATGGCCGCCCCTTCATCCATGTGACCGGGCCGGGTGAAGCCCGCTTCCTGGCCTTGGGGCTGCGCGCGGAAAGCCTGGCCGATCTGGAAACCCTGGCCGCGCATGAAGGCGTTCCGGTCGAACCGCTGGCCGAACCCGGCGGCGGCAGCGTGGTTCGTCTGACCGATCCCGATGGCTACCGCGTCGAAGTGGTCGCTGGACAGGCCAAGGCCGAACCCGCCCAGCCCTTTGCCGACCAGCCCTTCAACACCGCCACGGCCAAGCCGCGTCTGCGCCAGATGGTCCGGCTCGATCCGGCCCCGGCCCATGTCCGCCGGATCGGCCATGCGGTACTGAAGGTCAGCGACTTCCGCCGCTCGGAAAAGTGGTACAAGGACCGCTTCGGCTTCCTCACCTCAGACGAGGTGGAAGCGGCGAGGGACGTGCCGCTGGGCGCTTTCATGCGCTGCGACCGCGGCGATAAGCCCGCTGATCACCATACTCTGTTCCTGGCGCAGCTTCCGGGCAAGCTGGACATCCTCCACGCCGCTTTCGAAGTGGCCAATCTGGATGACCTGATGCTGGGCCACCAGCACCTGAAAGCCAGGAAGCGCAAGGCCGCCTGGGGTGTGGGCCGCCATATCATGGGCAGCCAGGTGTTCGATTACTGGAAAGACCCCTTCGGCAACGAGCTGGAGCACTGGACTGACGGCGACCTGTTCACTGCTGCCGACCCGCCGCAGAAACTGCCGATGAGCGCCCTGCTGGCCGTTCAGTGGGGCAGCCCCCACCCGATGTTCGCGGGCAAGGTCGCTCCTCCGCCCGGCCTGATTTCATTCGTCACCGCGTTGCAGCTGCGGCTGAAGCGCCTGCTGCGCCGCAACCCACAAGGAAATCCCGCATGAAGCTTTGCACCTATACCGCCAATGGCCAGACCCGCACCGGCATCGTCGTGGATGGCACCGTGATCGACACCGGGGTTCCCGGCACGATGATCGACCTGATCCGCGACTGGGACCAGCTGAAGCCCCAGCTGGAGGCCAAGGCCGCAGCGGGCGGCGGCGTTCCGCTCGCCTCGGTCAAGCTGGAGGCCCCGGTGCAGCGCCCCGGCAAGATCTTTGCGATCGGCCTCAACTATGCGGACCATATCGCGGAATCGAAGATGGACACGCCGGAAAAGCAGGTCTGGTTCACCAAGGCCCAGACCAGCGTAAACGGTCCCTTCGATCCGATCCTGATAGCCAAGGGTGCTTTCACCAACGATTACGAGGCGGAACTGGTCGCCGTGATCGGCAAGGGCGGCAAGCACGTCTCTGCCGCCGATGCCCCGGCCGCCGTGTTCGGCTATTGCGTGGGCAACGACGTGACCGAGCGCCTGGCCCAGCACTCGACCCCGCAATGGTCCTTCGGCAAGAGCTTTGACACCCATGCCCCGATGGGTCCGTGGATCGTCACCGCCGATGAACTGGGCGATCCGCATGACCTGGGCATCCGCTGCTACGTCAATGGCGAAAAGCGGCAGGATTCGAACACGCAGCACCTGGTCTTCAACGTCTGGCAGCAGGTTGAGCATCTTTCCATGGGCATGACGCTGGAACCCGGCGACTGCCTGTTCACCGGCACCCCCGGCGGCGTCGGCGCGGCCATGGACCCGCGCCAGTTCCTGAAGGCGGGCGACGTGCTGCGGACCGAGATCGACAAGCTGGGCCACATCGAAGGCACCATGACCGCAGAGGGGTGATTGCCATGAAGCGCAAGATCCTGATTGGCGTGGCGGCGCTGGCGGTAGTGCTGGTCGGCGCCCTGGTCCTCAGCCAGGACCGGCTGGTCGACCATGTTATCCGCCAGCGGTTGCAGCAACAGCCGGATCAGACCTACCTCGCCCGCGATTCGCACATCCGCGTACTGCTGTGCGGGACGGGCTCGCCCGAAGTCAGCGCGGCCAAGGCGCAGGCCTGCACCCTGGTCGCAGCAGGCGGCAAGCTGTTCCTGTTCGACGTGGGCGACGGCGCGGTCCATGCGCTGGCGCAGGACAAGGTGCCGCTCAACCAGCTGACCCGCGCCTTCATTACCCACTACCACTCCGACCACTTTGGCGATCTAGGACCGCTGATCAATTCCAGCTGGATCTGGGGGCGCAAGACCCCGCTGGAGATTCAAGGACCGGTCGGCATGAACCAGGTGCTCGCCGGGATCACCCAGGCCTATGCGCTGGACGAAGGCTATCGCGCCGCCAACATGCCGCACCTCAATGCCGCGCGCGCCGTGGCGCGGGGCGTGCCGATGGAAATCCAGTTTCCGGCGGGACAGAACACCGTGCGGGTCTATGACCAGGACGGCGTGACCGTTGATGCCAACGTGGTAGTCCACGATCCGGTGAAGCCCGCGCTGGGCTATACGATCAGCTATGCCGGCAAGAAGGTGTTCGTCAGTGGCGATACGGAAATCAGCCCGGTCTATTTCGATGCGATGAAGGGCGCGGACCTGGTGGTGCACGAAGCCTATGCCACCCACATGGTCCGCCGTGCGATCCCGCAGCTGCGCGCGCTGGGCCGCAATTTCGAAGCCGAAGTGACCGAGCGGACAATTGCCTATCACGCCGATACCGTCGCCCTGGCCAAGCAGGCCGAACAGGCGGGGGTGAAGCACCTCGTCCTCACCCACCTGATTCCCTATCCCGACGGCTTCCTCGCTCGCCGCCTCTTCGTGGAAGGCATCAGCGACCATTATCGCGGCCAGCTGACCGTGGGCGCGGACGGAATGCTCATCATCCTGTAACGCCGCGCCACCTCCCATCAGGAGCAGACCAGCCATGAACTCCATCGAATGCGATGTCCTGATTGCGGGCGGTGGCCCCACCGGCGTCACCCTGGCAATCCTGCTGGCGCAGCAAGGTGTGTCGGTGCTGGTCGCGGAAAAGGAATCCGCGATCTATCCGCTGCCTCGCGCGGCGCACCTCGATCACGAAACCATGCGCATCCTTCAAGCGGCGGGCGTGGCCGATGCCGTGGCGGCGACCAGCCGGACGACCGACCGCTATGACTTCCTGACCGCAGACGGCCAGGTCTTGCTCCGCTTCGAAGGGACCGCACGGACCGGGCCGGGCGGCTGGCCGGGGGCCAACATGATCCACCAGCCCTCGGTCGAAGAGGCGCTGCGCGCGCGTCTGGCCGAGCTTCCCAAGGCCCGGCTGGAAAGCTGCTGGGACGTGCAATCCTTCGCCGAGGGCGCCAGCGGCATCACCGCCACAATCGCCACGCCGCAGGGCGAGCAGCAGGTCCGCGCCCGCTACCTGGTCGGAGCAGACGGCGCACGCAGCCCGGTGCGGAAGGCCAGCGGAATCGCGTTTGAAGACCTAAATTTCGAAGAGCCATGGCTGGTCGTCGATGTCCTGGTCGACGATCCCTCGCGCCTGCCGGACGTGAACCTGCAAATCTGCGATCCGGCCCGCCCGACCACTTGCGTTCTGATGGGCCAGGGGCGGCACCGCTGGGAATTCATGATCCTGCCGGGGGAGACGCCCGAACAGGTCAGCAGCGATGCCTTTGTCGACAAGCTGCTGGAGCCGTGGAACGTGAAGGGCGCCGTGCGGCTGGAGCGCAAGGCCGTCTATACCTTCCGCGCCCGGATTGCCCAGCAGTGGCGCAAGGGCCGCGTGCTGCTGGCCGGGGATGCCGCGCACCAGACCCCGCCCTTTGCCGGACAGGGCATGTGTTCCGGCCTGCGCGATGCGATGAACCTGGCGTGGAAGCTGGCCGCCGTGGTGCGCGGCGCGCCCGACAGCTTGCTCGATACCTACAAGCAGGAGCGCGAGCCCAATCTGCGCGCGACCATCGACATGGCCGTGATGATGGGCCGCACCGTCTGCATCACCAGCAGATGGGGCGCATTCGTGCGGAACATGAAGTTCAAGCTGGCAAGGGCGCTGGGCAAGCTGCCGGATGGACCAGTCGATTACCCGCCGGTTTCAGGGGGCGCGATCCTGACCGGGACCAGCGGCGCGGGCAGCTATTTCCCCCAGCCCGTGATCAAGGGCCAGCGGCTCGACGCGGTTCTAGGAGAAGGTCCGTGGCTGCTGGACCGGGACCGCTTGGGAGCGGCGGACCTTGCGCCGTTCCGGCAGGCGCTCGAAACATGGTTCGACAAGCATGAGGTGCAGGCCGTGCTGGTCCGCCCCGACCGCCATGTCTTCGGCACGGGCAGCAGGGAAGCACTGGAAGGCAGCTGGCGGGCATTGCTGGCCGCTGGATGAGCCGCTAGGCGCTGGGCATGATCACTCTTGCCGAGCGCCTTTCCGGCCCCGCCAGCACCACCATATTCGAGATCATGTCGGGCCTTGCCCGCGATCTGGGCGCGATCAACCTGGGCCAGGGCTTTCCCGACATGGCGGAACCGCCCGCCCTGGTCGAAGCGGCGCAGCGCGCGCTGGCGGCCCATTCCAACCAGTACCCGCCGATGCGCGGCCTGCCCGAACTGCGTTCCGCCATCGCCGCCTATTACGCGCGCGAGCAGGGCCTGACGCTCAGCGCTGACAACGTGGTGGTGACCTCTGGCGCGACCGAGGCGTTGGCCGCCAGCCTGCTCGCGCTGGTCCGTCCGGGGGACGAGGTGATCCTGGTCCAGCCGCTTTACGACGCCTATCTGCCCCTGGTGCAATGGGCCGGCGGCACGGCACGGCTGGTCAGCCTGGAACCGCCGCACTGGACTCTGCCGCTGGACAAGCTGGCAGCGGCGATCGGCCCCAACACGCGCGGGATTGTCCTCAACACGCCCAACAACCCCACCGGGACCATGCTCACCCGCGCGGAACTGGAAGGCGTCGGTGACCTGGCCGAAGCACATGACCTGTGGATCGTGTGTGACGAGGTGTGGGAAGGCATGGTCTTAGACGGCACGCCCCATGTCTCGCCCCTTGCGCTTCCCACCCTGGCAGAGCGCACGGTCAAGATCGGGTCGGCGGGCAAGATCTTCTCGATGACCGGGTGGAAGGTCGGCTGGGCCGTCGCCGCGCCGCCGCTGGCCGCAGCGGTTGCGGCAAAGCACCAGTTCCTGACCTTCACCACCGCCACGCCGCTGCAATGGGCCGTGACCGAGGCGCTGGCCCTGCCGCAGCCCTGGCATCAGGCCCACCGCGAAACCTACGCGGCGGCCAAGGCGCGTTTGACTGAAGGCCTGATCCGCGCGGGCTATGCCGTGCTGCCATGCAGCGGGACCTGGTTCGTGACCATCGACCTGGCCGCATCTGGCCTGCCCGCCGACGACGCCCGTCTGGCAGAGCGGTTGATCCGCGAAGTCGGCGTCGCGTCGATCCCTGTCTCGGCCTTTTACGCGGAGAGCCCGGAAACTGGCTATCTTCGCCTCTGCTTTGCCAAGCGGGACGCGACCCTGGATGAGGCGATCCAGCGCCTCGCCCGCTTCCGCGCCGATAACGCCTAAGCCAGCGCGGAGACCCGCTTCCAAGTGAGGCAGGTGACGTAGGTCTTGCCCGATTTCGATACTTCGGGGATCGTTTCCAGCACGATGGTATCGGCATCGATCACCCGCACCCGCCGCTCGAACGCGGTGCCCACGCGGGTCGGGACTGATGAGAACAGGATCTGGTGCCGCACCAGGTCCCCCTCGCGGTTCCAGGTTCCGCCATAGGCGAAGAACTCGGTAAAACTGTCCGCCGGAACCGCGCCCCGCGCGGCCCAGTCCGGGTCCATCAGGAAAGCACCCATCCGCCCATCGGCCGTGTACTGGATCTGCCCCGACGGCGGATCGCCAAACGTGCGCGTCGGCTCTCCATCCCGGTAATTGACGCATTCAACCAGCGACCAGGCACCCAGCAAATCCACCATGCAATCCTCCTGCGAAGGCGGAACGCTAGCAGCCGCAATCCGGTTTGTCGGGAGGAAAATGGAGCGGGTAAGGGGAATCGAACCCCTCTAGCCAGCTTGGGAAGCTGGTGCATTACCACTATGCTATACCCGCTTAATTGCGGCCAAGTGCGCTGGTCGCGCTTGCCATCATTCGGAGAGATTCGTCAATCGCTTTGCTCTTCATTCCAGTGGCAAGGTGATTCTGCTCCTGGATATCAGGGTGCGACCGCCAATCTGCTTCTTCTGAAGTTGCCCCTCGTTGATGAGCCGGGAGATTGTCGACCTAACTAACACGAAGGGTAGGCATAGGGGTTCCGCGCTTGACCAGAAAGCGTAACACCATGCCTTCCGATCTCCTCGGCGGTGAAAGCGTTGGCACTCTGCTCCTGCGATCGACCGCTGGCGGTCTCTGAACGACTACAACGATTCCAAGATGTATCTGCTCAGTTGCCCGGTGGCGCGTCCTTCCGGCACACTTGAGTGCCGGAAGGACAGCGACAGTTAGACTTAGAACCGCACGCTTGCCGACACGCCGTAGGTCCGCGGCTCGTTAGCCTGGACGCGGTTTGCCGTGCTGCCAGAGAACACCGTATTGTTGAGCGCAAGCGCGCCGCCGAGGGGCTGGTAGACCGCGAGTGGACGGTAGTTGGTGTTGGCCAGGTTTTTGCCAAAGGCAGAGATCGACCAGCGGTCATCCGGCCCGCTCAGCGTAATGCGCGCGCCCAGCAGGGCGTAGCCATCGGCGAGCGATTGCGGGTTTGCGTCGTTGACGGTGCCGACAAACTGGTCGGAAATGAACGACACGTTGCCATTGATCGCCCAGCGCATGCCCGACGATCCAATATCTCCCGACCAGTCAGCCGCGACGTTGCCCGACCACTTGGGGGAGAAGGTGTTGGGCTTGCCGGTCAGGTCCTGTGTACCGGTCAGGCCAGGCAGGTTCGATGCATTGCGGAAATCGGTGAACTTGGAGTCGAGGTAGGCAATCGAGCTCGTCACCGAGAAGTTGCGCGACGGCACCATCACGAGGTCGAATTCAAAGCCTTGCTGGAGCAGGTTGCCGGCATTGCGCACAATGAAGCTGACCCCGTCGAAGGCGCGATCCTGGAAGCCGGCAATGTCCATGCGGTAGAAGGTCAGGTTCGCCTTGAGCGCGCGGTCCAGCCAACTCGACTTGATGCCCAGTTCGTAATTCTTGACCGTTTCGCGGGTGAACAGGCGCTTGGTCGAAACCAGCTTTCCGTTCGCATCGACGACCGAAAGCGAGGGAACGCCGCCGCCAGAGTTGTAGCCGCCCGACTTGTAGCCGGTCGAATGATTGGCGAAGATCAGCACGTCCTGATTGGGCTTGTAGTTCAGGCTGACGCGGTAAGTGAACCGGTCCTCGCTGATCCCCGGAAAGGTCAGCGCTTCGGTTGCCCGCAGCGTCTGGGTGAACGGACTGGATGCCTGGGCATAGGTGCCGCTCTTCTTGTCCGTGGTCCAGCGCCCGCCCAGGGTAAGCGTCAGCGGATCGGCGAGGTGCAGGTTGCCCTGACCGTAAACGGCGAAGCTCTTGACGTTCTGGAACACGTCCTGATCGGTCGCGCCAACGCCCTGGTTGGTGTTGTAATAGGTGGCGCAAGCCGTGCGGCCCGGTCCTGCCGGAACCAGCACGCCGCAGAAGCTGCTGCCCATGTTCAACAGTTCGCCGATCGCGAAATCCTCTTCGAAGTAATAGGCGCCGGCGACCATATCGAACTTGCCGTTCAGCCATTCCTTTTCAGGCGAGATGAACTGGAGTTCGTGGTTGTGGCTCTTCGAATCGAACAAGCTGCGGCGCGAGGCCAGGCTGACCGGCAAGTAGATCACGTCCCCGTCGGTCTGATCGTTTTTCCAGACGCGATAGCTGTTGACCAGCTTCACGGTCGAACCGCCCAGATCAACCGACGCCGTGCTGGAAATGCCCCAGTTTTCATCGACCAGTCCGGTGGCCATGAACTGGTTCATCTCGCGGTCGGTCAGGTTGGTATCGGGGCCGCCAGCAAAGGCGCCCTGAAGGAAAGCGAGACGGGCCGGGCTGACGGAAGCCGGATCGAAATCGAAGTTGGCAACGCCGTCGCCGTTCATCCGCGTGTAATCGCCGCGCAGCACCCATTCTACCGCGCCGAGGTCTGCCTTCAGTGTGGCGCGGAACGAAGCGTCGTCCGAACCGCCGTAATACTTGTCGTCCAGCTTGTTGTGCCACGGCCCGCGATACCACTGGCCCATGCCAGCAACACGCAGTGCAAGGTTTTCCGACAGCGGCAGGTTGAGGTGGCCGGACAGCTTGTAGCGCTCGAACGACCCGATTTCACCGGTGACTTCGCCGGAGAACTCATCCTTTGGCATGGCGCTGCGCAGCGACAGCGCGCCGACGCTGGCATTGCGGCCGAACAGTGTGCCTTGCGGGCCGCGCAGCACTTCGACGCCTTCGATGTCGAGGAACGCACCCAGCACCGAGCCGGAGCGGGGCACGTAAACGCCGTCGACGAACACGGCGACGCTGGGTTCGATCAGGGTATTGGCCAGCGAGCCGACCCCGCGGATGCCGATGCGGGTCGAACCGGTGTTGGAAGACCGCACGGTCTGGAAGTTGGTCGCGACCTTGCCCAGGTCGAGCACGGTCACGACGTTTTGCTTGCCCAGCGTCTCGCCACTGAAAGCAGCGATCGAGATCGGCACAGTCTGGACGGTTTCGCTGCGCTTTTGCGCGGTAACGACGATGTCGGTGCTGTCTGCCGCGTCAGCGTTCTGTGCGTCCTGCGCCAAGGCTGGCGAGGCAATTCCGATCACGGCGGTAGTGGCAAGAGCAAGCGCGCGCAAACGCGCCATTTTCATGGTCATGGTGCATTCCTCCCCAAAAACTTATGGTGCCCGATTAGGGACTCTGGCGGCGCGCCATTTCACATTTGGCGACAGCAATTTGGCAATTCGTGTCAGATGCTGACAAAGCGGACGAGGAAAAGAACCACACTGGCAAGCAATGTGGTTTCTATCGCCATCAGCACGACAGGCCGCAGCCCGATCTTCACCAGTTGGCCCAGCTGCGTCTTCATCCCGATAGCCACCAGGGAGGTGACCAGGCACCAGCGCGACAGCTCGCTGCCAGCGCTCACCACGGCTTTGGGCAGCGTGATCACGCTGTTGAGCACGACCAGTGCGGCGAAGGCGACGACGAACCAGGGCAGCAGCGGCGGCTTGGCCGTTCCGGGCTGAGCGCTGGAGCGGGTGATCTGCCCGGCAACGAGGATCACCGGCAGCAACATGGCAACGCGCAGCAGCTTGACGATGGTGGCGGTGTCGCCGGCTTCCGGTCCGATGGCGTAGCCTGCGCCCACTACCTGCGCGACGTCGTGGATCGTCGCGCCGATGAAGACACCGGCCTGGTGATCGTTCAGCCCGGCAGCGCGGGCGATCAACGGATAGACGATCATGGCGAGCGTGGAGAAGGCCGAAACCCCGATCACGGTGAACAGCGTGGCCTGTTCCTTCTTCTCATGCGGAGGCAGCGCGGCCGAGAGCGCGAGCGCAGCCGAAGCGCCGCAGATTGCGGTCGCTCCGCCCGACAGGAACCCGAACAGCGGATTGAACCCCATGATGCGCGCCAGCAGGACGGAAATCAGGATCGTCCCGGCGGTCAGCGCAACCACCATGAGGACCGGCGGCCAGCCCAGTGCCGTGACCTGCGACCAGCCGATCCTGAGGCCAAGCAGGGCGACGCCCAGGCGCAGCAGCAGCTTGGAGGACAGCTCGATCCCGGCGCGGGTGCGCGGGCTTTCGGTAAGGAAGCTGAACGCCATGCCCAACAGCAGGGCGTAGAGCATGACAGGTGCGGTATAGTGTTCGGAAAGGAAGGTCGCCGCCGCAGCAATGACCAGCGCAACGCCGACACCGGGGGCATAGGCCCCGGCTCGTTCAGCAATCGGATTCATGTTTCAGGCTTTCGCAGGGGCCATTTGTGCCAGGTCGGCAAGATAGCTGCGGCGCATCAGGGCAAAGACCGCAGCGGCGGCGAGGCATGGTATCGGGAGAAGCTGCAAGGCACCGAGCAGTCCCAGACTGTCGGCAAAGCGGCCGGTCAGGATCGGGCCGGGGGCAAGACCCAGCAGGTTGTTGGCCAGGGTAAGAGTGGCAAAGGCGGTGCCGTGGACAAGCAGCGGCGTGAGGTTGGCCACCATGGCACCGGCGGGTCCAGTGGTTCCGGCTACCAGGAACATGGCCAGTGCGATCAGCGCGAACTGGGCCGTTCCGGCGGGCAATTGAAACGCCAGGGCCAGGCTGGCCGCCGTGCCGATGCAATAGGTCACGGCCAGGGCAATCTTGCGGTCAGGGCGGCCCCGCGCCAGTCGGTCGCTCAGCATTCCGCACAGCACCATTCCCGCGCCGCAGACCAGCAGCAGCAGGGCTGCCGCGCGTCCGGCCTGGTCCACCGGGAGCGCATAATAGCGGTTAAGATAGCTAGGCAGCCAGGCGGGTAGCGCTCCGGCAGCGAACATCTGCAAGCCGCTGCCGACATAGGCCAGGCGGACCGACCGGCTTGCCACCAGGCTGCGCAGGGCCACCTTCAGCGGCTGTGCACTGACCGCAGCGGGCAGGCCTGCCAGTTCGCGATTGCGGCGCTCGCGCACCAGCAGCGGGAACAGCACGCCCAGCACCAGACCGGCAATGCCGATGGCGAAGAAGGCCTGGCGCCAGCCATGGCTTGCAGCAATCTGCGCCCCGATGGCGACGCCCAGCACCTGGCCAAGCAGGCCACCCGCCATGAAGGCCGCCGACAGGGTTGCGCGCAGGCGCTGGGGGAATACGCTGACAACCAGGGCAATGCCGACGCTGCCATATGCAGCCTCGCCAACGCCAACCAGCGCGCGCCCGATCAGCATTTCGTGAAAGCCCGATGCCACCGCGCAAAGCAGCGTGGCGAGGCTCCACAGGATCGCCATCAGGGTCAGGCTGCGCACCCGGCCCCAGCGGTCCGCCGCCAGCGACAGCGGGAAGGTCAGCAGTCCGACCATGACCGCGACGATCCCGGACAGCAGGCCAAGCTGGCCGTCGCTGAGGGTCCATTCCGCCTTGAGCATCGGGAACACGGCGTTGAGCACTTGCCGCGCCATATAGTCCGAAATCAGCAAGCCAAAGCTGAGCGCAAAGACCAGCCAGGCATAGGCCGTGGCGCGCGGCGGACCGGCATCGTGGCTGGATTGGGCAATCGGTCCGGCCATGTTCCCTCCCCGGAAAAGCCGTTATCGCGCCAGCGCCGCGATCAGATCCAGCCCCTGAGGCCAAGGTCCGAAACCTGCTGGTGGATTGAGGTGGCCGACTTCGCCTGCATCATGAAGCTGCGCCTGCCAACACGCTGCCATTTCCTCGACCCGCGAGAAAGCCGCGAGCGGATCGTTGCGGCTGGCCGCGACAATGGCCGGAAATGGCAGGGGCTGGCGCGGGATCGGGCACCAGCCGCCCTCTTCGAGTTCGGCAAGCGTCGGATAGCCCGGAGGCAGCGGATTCTCCACGTCCGCAGGCGTTGCCAGCAAGGCACCCTTGATCCGGCGGGTGTGGTGCTGCGCCCAGTGCGCCACCATCAGGCAGCCGGCACTGTGCGCGGCAATCACCACTTCGCCCGTTATGGCCTTGAGCGCCTCGTCCAGAGCCGCCACCCGCGCCGCGCATGACAGCCGATCGGCGGTCAGCGGCGGCACGGTGACCGACCCCGGCAGCGCCTTGGCCGCATGGGTCTGCCAGTGATCCTCAACGTGATCCCTGAGGCCTGGGACAAAGAGGACTGTCACGCTCATGCGGCGGCGCGGATGCTGGTGCGGCGCTGCTTGGGCTGCGGGTTGGGCAGCCAGCCGTTCTTTTCCAGCGTTTCCTCGACGCTCGAATAGAACGTGCCGATCTGATAGATTTCCCGGGCTTCCTTGCCGCTCGCAATGGGGCGGTAGAGTTCCTCGGAAATGCGGACCATCTTTTCGATCTGCTGGACCGAGGTGGCGCGCTCGCCGCGGCGGCCCCACAGGTTGTCTTCCTGACCGACGCGGACGTGAAGGCCCATGGCAATGCCCATGACCGTCAGCGGATACATCGAGCGCATCAGGCCTTCGACCGTGCAGACCGCGTTTTGCGGCAGACGGTTGACGAATTCCATCAGGTTGCGGGGATTCGGGCCATCGTGACCGCCACCGATCGACACCCAGTTGCAGACCAGCGGCCCCATGTAGTGCCCGCCCCGAACCAGACGTTCGACCGTTTCCAGGTCGCGGGCGCAACCAATCTGGAAGTGGGTCTGGATGCCAGCTGCGGTCAGCCGCTTCATGTGTTCCTTCATGAACTTCGGACCGGCGTCGTAATACATCTCGGTATAGGCTTCGCGGTAAACGTCCCACATCGTGGTTCCGCCCGCGTCTTCCTCGGTGATGAGTTCCATCACGTTCATCTGGTTGGTGTTGACCGCCAGCGTCACCTGATCGGGGGCCGGGGTCAGCTCGGCCAGCATGTGGCGCGTATCGTCGTCCAGCCATTCGGCCGCAGCGCTTTCGCTCTTGGGAGCAAAGCTGATCGAGCCGCCGACCTGCAGCACCATGTCCGGCACGGCGGTGCGCAGGCGGTCGAGCATTTCGTTGAACCGGTCGAGGTCCTTGGACCCGGTGCCATCGGGCTCCCGGACATGGAGGTGCAGCACGGTGGCGCCCGCATTGTAGCAATCGACGGCCTTCTGCACCTGTTCGGCAAAGGTAACGGGGATGTCGTCGCTGTCCTCGGGCATGAAGCTAGGCGCATAGGGCGCGACCTGGATGACCAGCGGATCCTGATATTCGGGAAGCAGGCTTTCGTCGAAGAACTGCATGGGTTCTCTCCTCTCGATGCTTTAAAAGGGCTTGTCGCCAATGATCCCGGCGCGCTCCATCTGGCGAACGCAGGGGGGGTAATCCATGACGGCGTAGTGCTGGGTGCAGCGGTTGTCCCAGATCGCCATGGAGCCGGGCTTCCAGCGCCAGCGCACCTGGTATTCGGGAATCTGCGCGCGGCCGATCAGGTAGTGCAGCAGGTTCGCGCCGCCGGGGGCATAGTCCTGGCCATAACGGACATTCGCCGCCGTGTGGAAATTGGTGAAGTGGGTGGTAAAGCCGCAGACGTAGAGCGCCTTGGCCCCGGTTTCAGGGTGGGTGCGGACCACCGGATGCTCGGCATCGGGGTATTGGGCTTTCAACGCCAGCCGCTTGTCATCGGGCATCCGCGCACCAAAGCTGGCTTCGATCGAATGGCGTGCCTTGAGCGACGCAATGGTTTCCTTGATATGGTCGGCCAGGTCTTCGTAGGCGCGCTCCATATTGGCCCACATCGTGTCACCGCCCACCGGCGGGCAGGCGATGCAGCGCAGGACGGCACCCATTTGCGGAGCCTCGCGCCAGGTCGTGTCGGCGTGCCACGAATTCTCGTAGAAATCCGGCGGCGAATTCTCGTCCTTGTAGATCCGAACCAGGCCCGGATGGTCTGGATCGCTGCCCGCAACGGGATGATCCTCCAGCGAACCGAAGCGCTGTGCGAAGGCGACATGATCGGCCCGCGTGATGTCCTGATCGCGCAGGAACAGGACCTTGTGATCGAGCAGCGCCTGCTTGATCGCACCGAACAGATCGTCATTCCGCGCGGCTTCGGCCAGGTCGACGCCGCTCAGTTCAGCCCCGATGTGCTGGGTGAGGCGCTCGATCTTCACAGCACGAACACCGACGAGCCGATGGTCTTGCCGGCTTCCAGATCGCGGTGGGCCTGGACGCACTGGTCAAGGCTGTAACGTTGCCCGATCTCGACCTTGATCCGGCCAGCGGAGAGGTGATCGAACCAGAACTTGGCCAGTTCCGCCCGCTCCACCGGGTCGGCGAAGAAATCCACGAAGGCAGGACGGATGAAATAGACCGAGCCTTGCAGCATGGTCTGGAAGGCGTCGATCGGCGGGAACGGACCCGATGCCGTTCCGCAGCCGACCAGCACCCCGCGCCGCCGCAGCGATTTCAGCGAGCCTTCAAAGGTATCATGGCCGACAGAGTCGAACACCGTCTGCACGCCTTCGCCTCCGGTCAGCTCCTTGACCCGCGCGGCCACGTCTTCGCGGCGATAGAAGATGATCTCGTCACAACCCATCGCGCGGGCCTTTGCGGCCTTTTCCTCGCTGGACACGGTGCCGATCACCCGCAGCCCGATCAGCTTGGCGATCTGCACGGCCAGCAGGCCGACTCCGCCAGCTGCGGCATGGAGCAGGATCGTATCGCCTGCCTTCAGCCGGGGGTCGGTCTTGAGCAGCCAATAGGTCGCGGAAAGCCCGCGCATCGTGGATGCAGCCGCAGTCTCGAACGAAATGGCGTCCGGCAGCTTGAACAAAGGCGCAGCCGGCATGACCCGTGCCTCGCTATAGGCGCCCAGCGGGCTGCCGTTGTAGGCAACCCGGTCACCAACCGCGAAACCGCCCACGCCTTCGCCGACGGCTTCGATGGTGCCCGCACCTTCAACGCCAATGCCACAGGGCGGCTGGACCGGGTAATAGCCGGAACGGAAATAGGTGTCGGCGAAGTTGCAGCCCACGGCTGCGTGGCGAATACGCACCTCGCCCGGACCGGGTTCGCCAACCTCGACTTGCTCGAGCTGCAGAACCTCCGGGCCACCGGTCGTATGAAAGCGGACAGCCTTGGCCATCACGTCGTCTCTCCCCATTCCAATCTTGCCCTAGACCTAAGCGAGGCGGGGATTGCCTTTTTCGCATTTCGTGACATTGTTTTGCCATTCGGCGCCACTCAAAAGCGCTGTCGGTGCGGGAGTGAGAGAGATGCTAGACCACGTTCGTGTGGCCGCACTGACCGGTTACCTTGAAACGATGTCCGCTCTGGGCGGTGACGCGCGACCGCTGCTCAAGGAACAGGGCCTTGCCGCTGACCTGCTGATCAATCCCGAGCAGTTGATCCCGGCGCGCTCGGCAATCCGCCTGCTGGAACGTAGCGCCGAGGTAACCGGCTGCATCACCTTTGGCCTGCGCATGGCGGAAAACCGCACCCTGGCGAACCTGGGGGCGACCAGTCTGCTGATCGCGCACCAGCCGACTTTGCGCAAATCGCTTGAGACGCTGCGGGAGTTCCGCACGCGCATCAATTCGACACTGGTGCTACAGTTCGAGGAGATCGGGGACGAGGTCATCCTGCGGGAGGATTTCCACCTTTCGCGGCCGGAGCCGTGGCGGCAGTCCTCCGACCTGGCGCTTGGCGTTCTGGCGAAACTATGCGCCGCTGCCGTGGGCGAGAGCTGGAAGCCCCGCGCCGTCTGTTTCACGCATGATGCGCCGCCGCTCGCAGAACAGCAGATCTATGCGCGCGTCTTCGGGTGCCGTCCACAGTTCGACAGTGAGTTCAATGGTGTAGTGCTATCCGCTCGCGACCTCGACCGACCCAATACGAAAGCGGACGATCAGCTGGCGCATCATGCGCGACAGCTGCTTGAACAAGTCATGGACCCGGTGGAGCGGACCAGGGCAGAGGAGGTCGAGCAACTGATCAAGCTCCTGCTCCCTTCTGGTCGCGCATCGGTCCAGATCTGTGCCGCGTCGATGGGCATGACCGTCCGCACCTTGCAGCGCGCGCTCGACGCCGAGGGGGAGAGCTTCACCAGCCTCCTCAACCGCGCTCGCATGCAGCTGGCAACCCAGTACCTCGCCAACCCCCGAATGCGGATCACCGACATCGCCGACATGCTGGGCTACAGCTCAATCGGCGCTTTCAGCCGGTGGCATAGCCAGGTCTTCGGTGTACCGCCGCGCAAGAACCGGGTAGCGCGCAAAAAGGGCAAAACTGAAACCAGCTAGCGCCTACAGTGATAGCGAGATCTCCGCACCATAGTGCAGAGCTAAGTCCGGTTGAGCCGCAAGGCATTGGTCACCACGCTGAACGAGGACAGCGACATGGCCGCCGCCGCGATCATCGGGGAGAGGAGCAGGCCGAAGGCCGGATAAAGCAAGCCTGCCGCAATCGGCACCCCTGCCGCGTTGTAGATGAAGGCGAAGACGAGGTTCTGGCGGATGTTGCGCATGGTTGCCTGGCTGAGGCGGCGGGCGCGGACGATACCGGTCAGGTCACCCCTCAGCAGGGTGATGCCCGCGCTTTCGATGGCAACGTCGGTGCCCGATCCCATCGCGATGCCGACGTCTGCTGCGGCCAGCGCCGGGGCATCGTTGACGCCGTCCCCGGCCATGGCGACCACGCGGCCTTCCCGTTTGAGGCGTTCCACTACGGCGCTTTTCTGGTCGGGCAGGACTTCCGCCTCAACCTCGGTAATGCCCAAGCGCGTGGCGACGGCCCGGGCCGTGGTGCCGTTGTCGCCGGTCAGCATGACCACGCGGATGCCCTCTGCACGCAGCGCCTCCAGCGCGGCGAAGGTCGTTTCCTTTACCGGATCGGCAATCGCGATGACACCAGCGAACTGCCCGTCAATGGCCGCAAGGATCGCGGTCGCGCCGGTTTGCCGCAATTCGTCTGCTGCGACAGAGCTGGCCGCCGCGTCGATCCCGGCCTCGGCCAGAAAGCGCGCGTTGCCCAGCAGCACGCGCCTGCCTTCGACCGTCCCCATGGCCCCGCGCCCGGTCGGGGAATCGAAGTCCGCTACGGCAGGAAGATCAGTGCCGCGCGCGCTGGCGGCTGCCACGATGGCGAGAGCCAGCGGGTGTTCCGAAACCCGTTCCACCGCAGCGGCCAGGCGCAGCAGATCGCTTTCGGAAAAGCCCGGTGCGGGGACGATGGCGGTAACCGCGGGCCGCCCCTCGGTCAGGGTGCCGGTCTTGTCGACCACGAGGGTATCGACCTTTTCCATCCGCTCCAGCGCTTCGGCGTTCTTGATCAGCACGCCCAGCCCCGCGCCGCGCCCGACTCCGACCATGATCGACATTGGCGTGGCGAGGCCCAGGGCGCAGGGGCAGGCGATGATCAAAACGGCCACGGCGGCGACCAGGCCATGGGCGAAGCGCGGCTCCGGCCCCCAGATGCTCCAGCCAAGGAAGGCCAGCACGGCAACCCCGATCACCACCGGCACGAACCAGCCGGAAACGCGGTCCGCCATGCGTTGAATCGGCGCGCGCGAGCGCTGCGCCTGAGCCACCATCTGCACGATCCGGGCCAGCACGGTATCGCGCCCGACGCGGGTGGCGGCAATGACCAGCGCGCCGGTCTGGTTGATCGTGCCGCCGATCACGCTGTCGCCCTGGGCCTTGGTGACGGGCATGGATTCGCCGGTGACCATGGATTCGTCGAGCGCGGAACGGCCATCGGTCACCTCGCCATCGACCGGCACTTTCTCTCCGGGGCGGACCCGCAGGCGATCGCCCACGGCGATCTGGTCAAGCGGGACCTCCTCCTCGCTACCGTCCGGCAGGATGCGCCGCGCGGTCTTTGGCGCCAGGCCGAGCAGTGCCTTGATTGCGCCGGAGGTCCGTTCGCGCGCGCGTAGTTCCAGCACCTGGCCCAGCAGGACCAGCACGGTAATGACCGCTGCAGCTTCAAAATAGACGGCCACGCCGCCCTCTGCATCGCGGAAGGCGGGCGGGAACAGGCCGGGGGCCGAGACCGCCACCATGGAATAGGCCCAGGCGACGCCAGTACCCATGGCGATCAGAGTGAACATGTTGAGGTTGCGGCTCTTCACCGAAGCCCAGCCGCGTTCGAAGAACGGCCAGCCCGCCCAGAGCACTACCGGGCTGGCCAGCGCCATCTGGATCCAGGCGTTCAGGCGCATCGGCACCAGATGGTGCAGCGCCGGGAACAGGTGGCTGCCCATTTCCAGCAGCAGCACGGGCAGGGCCAGGACCAGGCCGATCCAGAAGCGCCGCGACATGTCGGCCAGCTCCGGGCTGGGCCCGGTGTCCGCCGTGACCATTTCCGGCTCCAGCGCCATGCCGCAGATCGGGCAGGCCCCGGCATGGTCCTGCCGGATTTCCGGGTGCATCGGGCAGGTCCACATCGTCCCTTCCGGCACTTCGACCGGGTCTTGCGGGGTCAGGTAACGCTCTGGATCGGCAACGAACTTGGCCCGGCAACCAGCGCTGCAGAAGTGATAGTCCTGGCCCTGGTGCTGCGCGTGGTGCGGGCTGGTCCTGGGGTCCACGGACATGCCGCAAACCGGGTCTGTTACCCGATGATCGTGAGCGCAATGGGCGTGGAGATCATCGGCCATGACAGTTCCCTTTCTTTCAGGCAGCAGAGGTCAGCGCCGCACCTTTTCCAGCAGATCGACCAGTTCGTTGAATTTGGCGCGCTGTTCGCCCGCATCGCCCGAGGCAATCGCCTCGTTGACGCAGCAGGCAGCATGGTCTTTCAGCACCGCGCTTTCCACTTTGGCCAAGGCCGCGCGGACCGCCGCGAGCTGGTGCAGCACGTCGATGCAATAGCGTTCGTCCGCCAGCATCTGGGCGATTCCGCGCACCTGCCCCTCGATCCGTTTCAACCGGTTGATCGCGTCCTGCTTGCTCTTCCCCATCCCGCACAACTCGCTTGCAATACCCTAGGGGGGTATTGTATATGCCGGAAACCGAGCAGGAGCAAGCAGTGTCCGATCTGATCAACGTTTCAAGGCGCGGTTTGATCCGCGGGCTTGGTGCCGGAGCCGCGCTGGCCGCCGCGCCCGCCTGGGCCCAGGGTCACAGCATCAAGCACCGCAGCGGCGGCGTGATCCGTCCGGGATTCGATCAGGTCAGCGGTGAGGTGATCAACCTGGCCGTCAGGGCGGGCACGCGCACTGTGCAAGGCAGGCGCGGGCACGGCGTGGCGGTGAACGGATCGGTTCCGGGGCCACTGGTGCGCCTGCGCGAGGGACAGAACGTCCGCATCGAGGTCACCAACCACCTGGACGAGGACACCTCGATCCACTGGCATGGCCTGCTGCTGCCGTTCCAGTTCGATGGCGTGCCCGGGGTCAGCTTTCCCGGAATCAAGCCGCACCAGACTTTCACTTACGAATTCCCGGTACGGCAATCCGGCACCTATTGGTATCACAGCCATTCCGGCTTGCAGGAGCAGACCGGGCATTACGGCCCGCTGGTGATCGATCCGGCAGCGGGCGAGCCGATGCAGGTAAAGCGGGACTACATCCTGCTGCTCAGCGAGTTTACTCCGCTTCACCCGCACTTCATCATGCAGCGGCTGCGCACGGGCGAGCACTATTTCAACCGCCAGCTGCCCACTTGGACCGACAAGTACCCGATGAGCGGCGAGGAGCGCCGGATGTGGGCGCAGATGCGCATGTCCCCCACCGACATCGCCGATGTCAGCGCGCCGACCTATACCTACCTGGCCAACGGACGCGGCCCGCACGAGGGGATGGAATACCTGTTCACCCCGGGCGACAAGGTGCGGCTGCGCCTGATCAACGGCGGGGCGATGACTTATTTCAACGTCCGCATTCCGGGCCTGGCCATGACCGTGATCGCCGCGGACGGGCAGAATGTCCGCCCGGTAGAGGTCGACGAATTGCAGATCGCCGTGGGTGAAACCTATGACGTGGTGGTCGAGCCGCGCGGGGCGGAGGCCTATGCCATTGTCTGCGAATCCATGGACCGGTCGGGCATGGCCCTGGCGATGCTCACCAGCCGCCCCGGCGCACGCGCAGAGGTGCCCGCCCTGCGCGATCCGCCGCTGCTGACCATGGCCGACATGGGCATGAACCATGGTCCGGCAAGGGGCGCGATGGACCACGGCGCGATGGATCATGGTGAGCACCAAGCCGCCAAAGACACCAGCCATTCGATGGACGGCATGTCGATGCGCGATACCTCGCTGCTCCCGCCCGATGTCACGGTCGGTCCGGGGATCGACATGGTTTCCATGGCTCCGGTCGACAAGATGGACGATCCGGGCCTGGGCCTGCGCGACGTAAAGCACCGCGTGCTGAACTACCGCATGCTCAGCGCGCTGGAGCCGAACGCCGATACGCGCGAACCGTCGCGGCTGCTGGAAATCCACCTGACCGGCAACATGGAACGCTACATGTGGTCGTTCGATGGCAAGATGTTCAATGCCGTCAGCGACGTGCCGATCCGCTTCGCCTGGAAGGAACGGGTCCGGGTCAAGCTGGTCAACAACACCATGATGGCCCACCCAATCCACTTGCACGGCATGTTCTTTGAACTGGTCAACGGCCAGCCGCCCGCGCACCAGCCGCGCAAGAACATTGTGACCGTCCAGCCCGGCGCGAGCGCGACTTTCGACCTGACCGCCAACGAACCGGGGGACTGGGCCTTCCACTGCCACCTGCTGTACCACATGCACGGCGGGATGATGCAGATCGTCACGGTCATGGGACCGGAGGACAAGGCATGAGCCGGACTGCCATCCTTGCCGCCGCGCTGATCGGCAGCGCGCTTGCCGCCCCCGCCTTTGCGCAGGACCATTCCCACCATGGGCATGACATAGCCGCCCCTGCTCCCGCAGCTCCGCCGCCGGAAGAACCGGACCATAGCGCGATGGACCACAGCACCATGGATCATGCCGCGATGGGCCACACAATGGCTGCTCCGGAAGATGTCTCGCCCGGCCCGCTGATGGAAACGCCGCCACCGCCCGAAGCGGGCAGCGGCCCGCCGCGCGCCGCCGATGCCATCTGGGGTGCTGAGGTCATGGCTGCGGAGCGTGAACGCGAACGCAAGATGCATGGCGACTTCCCGGTCCTGTGGTTCCAGGCCGACCGGCTGGAGGCCCAGGTGCGCGACGGGGCTGATGGCTATCTGTGGGACGTGCAGGGCTATTACGGCGGCACCACCAGCAAGTTCTGGTTCAAGGGCGAAGGCGAAGGGGCATTCGGCGAAGAGCTGGAACAGGCCGAAGTGCGGGCGCTCTGGTCCAAGGCCATCGACCCCTACTGGGATTTGCAGGCCGGGGTGCGGCAGGACCTGGCCGGTCCGAACACCACCCACGCGGTCATCGGCATCCAGGGCCTTGCCCCCTACATGTTCGAAGTGGACGCGGCGCTGTTCCTGTCGCACCGCGGCCACGTGACGGCCAGGGTCGAAGGCGAACTGGACCAGCGCATCACCCAGCGCCTGATCCTGCAACCGCGCGCGGAAATCGCCCTGTCGGCACAGGACATCCCCGAACTGGGCATTGGCGCGGGGCTGGACAAGGCCGAGCTTGGCCTGCGCCTGCGCTATGAAATCACCCGCGAATTCGCCCCCTATGTCGGCGTCGAGCAAAGCTGGAATGCCGGCAAGAGCGCCGACTATGCCCGGGCCAAGGGCGAAGGAACCAGCGCCACCAGCCTGGTCGCCGGCATCCGCTTCTGGTTTTGAAATTCTGGCACTTCAAAGGACGCACACCATGAAATTGACCCCGCTCTTCGCCGCAGCGCTTGGCCTGTCGGCTGTCGCATTCCCGGCCGCCGCTGGCACCGGCCATGTTCAGGTGGTGGCGGCCAGTCCGGCGCAAGGGAACAAGGTTGCCGCGCCGCGCAGCCTCAGCCTCACTTTCAACGAAGCCCAGCAGCCGGGCACGGTCTGGGTTTCGGTCGTCATGACCGCCATGCCCGGCATGGCCAACCACGGCGAAATGGTGATCCGCAACTTCACCCCGTCCTGGTCGAAGGACGGCCGCACCGTCACCCTGTCGCTGCGCCAGCCGCTGCGCGCGGGAACCTATGACCTGCGCTGGCAGACAGCCGGCACCCACAAAATGAGCGGCAAGGTCACTTTCGACGTAAAGTAACGCCGATCAGCGCCTCTTCCCCTTGCAAAGTGCACGCTTGGTCGGTCAAGTGAACCAAACAGCAGAGGGAAGAGGGACATGGCCGAGCAGCAGGCGCAGCAGCCGATCATCATCGAGAACCGGGGCGCGGTAGAGGTCGTCACGCTCAACCGTCCGGACCGGCTCAACACCATGAACGAGCCGCTGATCCAGGCGTTGCTGGACTATTTCACCGGCCTCCATCACCGCCACGACGTCCGCGTGGTCGTCTTGCGGGCAGAGGGCCGCGCCTTCTGCGCCGGGCTGGACCTGACCGGCTGGCAGCGCGACGGGAATACCGGCGCGGTCCATGCCGGATGGCGGACCCAGCGGATGATCGCGGCGGTCATGCAGGCCATGCGCAAGTGTCCGCAGCCGGTGATCGCCTGCGCGCAAGGACCGGCCTGCGGCGGCGGCTTCTCTCTCCTGCTGGCCAGCGACGTGCGCTATGCCGCGCCGGACCTGCGCATGAACGCAGCCTATATCAAGATCGGCCTGGGCGGGTGCGACATGGGGGCGAGCTATTTCCTGCCGCGCCTGGTCGGCAGCTCGGTCGCCAGCGAATACCTGCTGACCGGCAAGTTCATGCACGCCGACAAGGCGCTCGCCTGCGGCCTCGTCAGCGAGGTCGTCCCGCATGACGAACTGCTCGGCAAGGCCCTGGCTCTGGCCGACGAAATGCTGCTGACCAGCCCGATGGGCCTGCGCCTGACCAAGGACGCGCTCAACCTGAACATCGATGCGGCCAGCATGGAACACGCCTTTGGGCTGGAGGACCGCCAGCAGATCCTGCTGTCACAAACGGCGGATTCGGTGGAGGCCCGCAACGCCTTCATGGAAAAGCGCGCGCCGGATTTCGGGGATCGTTAACCCCGGCCACCTTCCGTTCGTGTCGAGCGAAGTCGAGACACGCGAGCGCAACGCCGGTGGGCTGGCCGGGGGGCCCCACGGGGGTGTGGTGGGGGGTCCCGGGCGGGGCCCCGGCGCCCCGCCCCACGCCCCGCGCGGGCCCCGC